>NZ_JACVWU010000011.1 GCF_014596915.1 Streptomyces sp. TRM68416 | reverse complement strand
AATGCTGGAGACGGGGTATCAACATATCTGGCGTTGACTTTTGGCACGCTGTTGAGTTCTCAAGGAACGGTCGCTTCCTTTGTACTCACCCTCTCGGGCTTTCCTCCGGGCTTCCCTTCGATCTTGCGTTTCCGACTCTATCAGATCGTTTTCCGATCCGATTTCCTCGGTGCTTTCCAGGTTCTCGCTTTCGCGTTTCCCTTTCCGGCGGCTCCGACTTTATCAGAACTTTCGGGCCGGTCTGACCGGCCGTTCATTTCCGATTCATCGGGAGGGCTTCTCAGATGTCGAATGCATCGACGTTTCAAGAAGCAGACAGACACTCACTGTCGCCGACCGGATCAGGTCCAGTCCAGGCAACTGTTCGAATCTACCTCCCCGGTCGAACCGTGTCAACGGTTTTCTTGGGGCGAAGAGGAGACTAGCAGCTCATCAGGTGTGTCCGCACATCGAGCGTGTCGCACGGTCAGGCGGCTGTCGGGAGAGTGGCGCTGCGCTCGCTCTCCTCGACGTCACCCGTGGCGCCGGCGCGGGCGGAACGCCCGCCGAGGACGTAGACGTAGGCCAGGAAGGCCAGCTCGGCGGCGACCCCGATGGTGATGCGGGCCCAGGTGGGAAGGCCTGACGGGGTGACGAAGCCTTCGATGGCTCCGGAGATGAAGAGGACCAGGGCCAGGCCGATGGCCATGCCCACGGCGGCTCGGCCCTCTTCGGCGAGGGCTGTGCGGCGGGTGCGCGGGCCCGGGTCGATGACGGTCCAGCCGAGGCGGAGGCCTGTGCCTGCGGCGACGAAGACGGCGGTCAGTTCGAGGAGGCCGTGAGGCAGGACGAGGCCCAGGAAGGTGTCGAGGCGGCCGGCGGAGGACATCAGGCCGAATCCGACGCCGAGGTTGAGCATGTTCTGGAAGAGGATCCAGATGACCGGAAGGCCCAGGAAGATGCCCAGGACCAGGCAGAGCGCGGCGGCCTGGGCATTGTTCGTCCAGACCTGTGCCGCGAACGAAGCCGCGGGGTGGGACGAGTAGTACGACTCGTACTGACCACCCGGGCGGGTGAGCTCGCGCAGTTCGTCCGGGGCGGCGATGGACGCCTGGACCTCGGGAGTCGTGCCGATCCACCAGCCCAGGAGGGCTGAGACGAGGATGGACAGCAGTGCCGTGGGGACCCACCAGTGCCGCGACTTGTAGACGGCGGCCGGGAAGTCGTGCGTGAGGAAACGGGTGACATCGCGCCAGGACGCGCGCCGGGTGCCTGTCACGGCACTACGCGCGCGTGCGACCAGTTGGCTGAGCCGTCCGGTCAGCTGGGGGTCCGGGGCACTGGACTGGATCAGGGAGAGGTGGGTCGCGGTGCGCTGGTAGAGGGCGACGAGTTCGTCGGCCTCCGCTCCGGTCAGACGGCGCTGGCGGCGGAGGAGAGCCTCCAGACGGTCCCACTCGGCGCGGTGGGCGGTGACGAAGACGTCGAGGTCCATCTGTGTGCCTGCTCCTCGGCTGTTCGTCGGTGGCTCGTCGTACAGGTCAGCTTGTCGCACTGCGGCGCAATGTGCCCTCAGCTTGGCAGACTGGCCGTTCCACAGGCAGGCCGGGAAGGACTACGTGCGTGAGTGAGCTGGTGACGGGCGAGGCGGTGGCGCTTGAGCTGCGCCCCGCGAGGCTGCCCAGCAGGGCCCTGGCCGTGCTGCTCGATCTGGTCGTGGCCGTGGCCGTCTACATCGCCGTGACCATCGGTCTGGTGGCGGCCACCGCGTCCTTGGACGAGGCGGCGCAGATCGCGCTGTCGATCGCCTCGTTCGTTCTGGTGCTGGTGGGTGGGCCGATTGCCGTCGAGACGCTCAGCCATGGGCGCTCGCTGGGGAAGCTTGCCTGCGGGCTGCGTGTGGTGCGGGACGACGGCGGGCCGATCCGGTTCCGGCATGCGCTGGTGCGGGGTGCGATCGGTGTGATCGAGATTCTGCTGACGTTCGGGGTCGTGGCCTGCATCGCCTCGCTGGTGTCGGCGCGCGGCAGGCGGCTCGGGGATGTGTTCGCGGGAACGCTTGTTGTGAGGGAGCGGGTGCCGTACGCGCGGAGCGGTTCCGTGCCGCCGCCTCCGCCCTGGCTGGCCGGGCGGTTCTCGGAGCTCGATCTGTCGGCGGTGCCCGACGGGTTGTGGCTTGCCGTGCGCCAGTACCTGACGCGGATGCGGCAGTTGGATCCGCAGGTCGGCATGGCGATGGCGGAGCGGCTCGCCGCCGATCTGGCTGCTCGTACGGGCTCGCCTGCGCCGCAGGGTGTGCCGCCAGGGGCGTATCTGGCCGCAGTGCTGCAGGAGCGGCAGGCTCGGGAGGCCCGACGGGCCTTCGTGAACGGCCCGGATGTCGGCGCAGCGCCGGGCACGACGCCCGGCGCATACGGGCCGGCCGCGGCCCCGCCCGGTCCATACGGTCCGCCCACTTCTCAGCCCGCCTCCCCGGTCACGTGGTCCTCGGCTCCGTCCTCGACCCCGTCCTCGGCTCCGCGGGAGGAGCCGCCCGGGGAGGGGCGCGCCAGTGGGTTCGTGCCGCCGGCCTGACACCGGCGGGGCACGGAGCTGTTGGCCGTGTTCCCGCGGTGGCTCAGGCGAACGAGGACGGGGGCGATTCGAGGTCCTCCAGCTCGATGCCGGGGGCCGCGAGGACGACGTCGCCCGCGATGTGCACGGCGTGCTGCTCACCCGTGTCCAGGGCTGTGACCTGGTATTCGTCCACGGTCAGGGGGCCGTTGTCAGTGGCGTGTGCTTCGCTCTTCATCAGGGCCCAGGACTGGTCGAGGGTGCGCGGGGCGAGCACTGGGTCCGTGAAGGCGACGAGGCGTACGCGAGTGGCGGAGCCGGAAGGGGTGAGGCGCAGGAGACGAGCGGTGGCGATGAAGAAGGCCGGGGAGGTGCCGGTGAAGGCGTGGGCGCGCACATTGCCTTCCGTGGCGTGAACCCCGGTGGGGTCCGTGCGGACCCAGGTGACGCCGTCGAGGGCGGCGCCGCGCACCTGCCAACCGGCGGCGTGCAGTTCGAGACGGATGGGGCGGCCGAGCTCGTCGAGGGCGAGGTCGACGGAGCCGCTGTGGTCGCCCGAGGGGGTGGTCCGCTGGGAGACGTAGCGCCAGCCGGAAGGGCCGGGGGCGCAGTGGAAGTGCTCTTCTGCGAGGGGGGTGTGATCGTGCGGATCGTGGAGCGAATATCGGCCGCGGGGCATGGGGGTCCTGGGTCTTGACGGGCTGCTCCGGCCGCGGAGGGCCAGACGGGCAGGCCCCCGACACGGGGGTGCGGGGGCCTGCCCTGGGGGCCTGGCTGAGGAGCGCGTCAGTGCACGGGTGCGCTCCTCACAGGGTCCGGCTCAGTAGCGGTAGTGGTCCGGCTTGAACGGGCCGTCGACCTCGACGCCGATGTACGCGGCCTGCTCGGGGCGGAGCTTGGTGAGCTTCACGCCGAGCGCGTCCAGGTGGAGGCGGGCGACCTTCTCGTCGAGGTGCTTGGGCAGCGTGTAGACGCCGATCGGGTACTCGGACTGCTTGGTGAACAGCTCGATCTGGGCCAGCGTCTGGTCCGCGAACGAGTTGGACATCACGAAGGACGGGTGGCCGGTGGCGTTGCCCAGGTTCAGCAGGCGGCCCTCGGACAGGATGATGATCACCTTGCCGTCGGGGAACGTCCAGGTGTGGACCTGCGGCTTGACCTCGTCCTTGACGATGCCCGGGACCTGGGCGAGGCCGGCCATGTCGATCTCGTTGTCGAAGTGGCCGATGTTGCCGACGATCGCCTGGTGCTTCATCTTGGCCATGTCCGAGGCCATGATGATGTCCTTGTTGCCGGTGGTGGTGATGAAGATGTCGGCCTTGTCGATGACCTCGTCGAGGGTCGTGACCTGGTAACCGTCCATCGCCGCCTGGAGCGCACAGATCGGGTCGATCTCGGTGACGATCACGCGGGCGCCCTGACCGCGCAGGGACTCCGCGCAGCCCTTGCCCACGTCGCCGTAGCCGCAGACGACCGCGGTCTTGCCGCCGATCAGGACGTCGGTGGCGCGGTTGATGCCGTCGACCAGGGAGTGGCGGCAGCCGTACTTGTTGTCGAACTTCGACTTGGTGACGGCGTCGTTGACGTTGATCGCCGGGAACAGGAGGGTGCCGTCGCGCTGCATCTCGTACAGGCGGTGGACGCCGGTCGTGGTCTCCTCGGTCACGCCGCGGATCTCAGAGGCCAGCTGGGTCCACTTCTGCGAGCCGTCCGTGATGGTGCGGTGCAGGAGTTCGAGGATGACGCGGTGCTCGTCGGACTCGGCGGTGTCGACCGGGGGGACCTTGCCGTCCTTCTCGTACTCGACGCCCTTGTGGACGAGGAGGGTGGCGTCGCCGCCGTCGTCCAGGATCATGTTGGGGCCGCCGGTGGGGCTGTCCGGCCAGGTCAGCGCCTGCTCGGTGCACCACCAGTACTCCTCCAGGGTCTCGCCCTTCCAGGCGAAGACCGGGACGCCCTGCGGGTTCTCGGGCGTGCCGTTGGGGCCGACGGCGATGGCGGCGGCCGCGTGGTCCTGGGTGGAGAAGATGTTGCAGGAGGCCCAGCGGACCTGGGCGCCGAGGGCGACCAGGGTCTCGATGAGGACGGCGGTCTGCACGGTCATGTGCAGGGAGCCGGTGACGCGGGCGCCGGCGAGGGGCTGGGCCTCGGCGTACTCCTTGCGGATCGCCATGAGGCCGGGCATCTCGTGCTCGGCGAGGGTGATCTCCTTGCGGCCGAACTCGGCCAGGGAGAGGTCGGCGACCTTGAAGTCCTGTCGGTTGTCGACAGTCGTCATTGCGAGCTGCTCCTCGGGGTTTGGGACGAGGTGGGTAGGGCTGTTCTGCGCGGCGGCGGACACAGGGGTGCCCGAAGAGGACACAGGCATGCCCGCGTGCGCGCAGCGCAGTCCGTCGGAGGCCCTCTCTCCCTCGGTGGTCCCGCGTCGGGACCGCCCGACCGCCATCAGCAGCGACGTCTGGCTCCCTCCCAAGCTACACCGGTCGCCCCCGCGGCCCCAGTCCGCCTCTGCAGCCGTCGTGGGCTCGTGGCCCGGGGCCCCGGGAGACGCTCTCCGTCGACGGGAGGGACGGGAGTGTTCGTATGAGGTCGGCCTCGTGAACGTGCGTGTGTGCGGCGGAGGGGCCCGCCGAGCCGGTGGGCCCCTCTTCCGTAACGGCTGTCAGTGGGCGGTGTTCTCCGGTGCCGTGCCGCCGGGGGTGGCGTCGGGGTCCGGGCCCTTGGCCGCCTCGGTCTCGCTGTAGATGTCCGGTTCCAGGTAGATGACGCGGGCGATCGGGACGGCGTTGCGGACGCGGACCTCGGCTGCGTCGATGGCGTGGGCGATGTCGGCGGCCGTGTCGTCGTGCTGGACGCCGATCTTGGCCGCGACCAGCAGTTCCTCGGGGCCGAGGTGCAGCGTGCGCATGTGGATGATGCGGGTGACGGTGTCACCGTCGACGATCGCGGCCTCGATCTTCCGGACCTCGTCGAGGCCCGCGGCCTCGCCGAGCAGCAGGGACTTGGTCTCGACGGCCAGGACGAGCGCGATCAGGATGAGCAGGACGCCGATGCAGAGCGTGCCGATGCCGTCCCAGACGCCGTCACCGGTGGCGAGGGCCACGCCGACGCCGCCGAGCGCCAGGATCAGACCGACGAGCGCGCCGAGGTCCTCCAGGAGGACGACGGGCAGCTCGGGCGCCTTGGCGTGGCGGACGAACTCCTTCCAGGACTTCTTGCCCCGCAGGGCGTTGGACTCCTTGATGGCCGTCCGGAAGGAGAAGGTCTCCGCGATGATCGCGAAGACGAGCACGCCCACGGGCCAGTACCAGTGCTCGATCTCGTGCGGGTCCTTGATCTTCTCGTAGCCCTCGTAGATGGCGAACATGCCACCGACGGAGAACAGGACGATCGAGACGAGGAAGGCGTAGATGTAGCGCTCCCGGCCGTAGCCGAAGGGGTGTTGCGGGGTCGCCTCGCGCTGGGCCTTCTTGCCGCCGAGCAGGAGCAGGCCCTGGTTGCCGGAGTCGGCCAGGGAGTGGACCGACTCGGCGAGCATCGAGGACGAGCCGCTGAAGAGGAACGCCACGAATTTCGCTAGCGCGATCGCGAGGTTGGCGACGAGTGCCGCCACGATCGCCTTGGTACCGCCTGACGCGCTCATGTGGTCGCGTTGTCCCTTCGTACGTACGCCGTCCAGGGCTTGGCCCCTGGCGGGGGTCTGCCCCGCCTTCGCGGTGGGTCATTGTTGCAGCCCGGAACGACGGTGAAGCGCCGGACCGCCGTGCGGCCCGGCAGGGCCCTCGCTTGGTGGCCTCAGACGACGACGGTCGCCCGGAACACAGTGCCGTTCCCGGACACTTCGGCCTTTTCACCCGCGGGTACGAAGACGGACTCGCCGGGGGCCAGCGTGTGCTCGCCCGCGCGCACGGAGCCGGCCGTGCACAGCAGGATCTGCGGGGTCGGACGGGTCAGGTCGTGGGCGGCGGTGCCCTCCGGGAGGACGTACCGGGAGAGCCGGAACTCGTCGATGGGGGTCTCGTAGACCTCCTCGCCGTCCGGGGAGGCCTCCGGGCGCAGTACGCCGGGGTCGGCGGCCTCGAAGCGGACGATGCGCAGGAGTTCGGGGACGTCGACGTGCTTGGGGGTCAGGCCGCAGCGCAGGACGTTGTCGGAGTTGGCCATGATCTCGACGCCGAGGCCGTTCAGGTACGCGTGCGGGATGCCGGCGCCGAGGAACAGGGCCTCGCCGGGCTGCAGTCGGACGTGGTTGAGCAGCATGGCGGCGATGACGCCGGGGTCGCCCGGGTAGTGGTGGGCGATGTCGGCGTAGGGAGCGTGGTCGCCGCCGAGGCGGGCGCAGGCGGCCGCGGCCTCGGTGACCGTGTGGGCCATGTCGTCCCGGTCGGCGGTGAGGATCGCCGTCAGCACCTCGCGCAGGGCGGCGTCCTCGGGGTGGGCGTGCAGCAGGTCGACGTACGGCTTGAGGGAGTCGACGCCGAGGCCGTCCAGCAGGTCGGCGGCGCGCGCCGGGTCGCGGAAACCGCACAGGCCGTCGAACTCGGTGAGCGCGCAGATGAGTTCGGGCTTGTGGTTGGCGTCCTTGTAGTTGCGGTGGCCGGCGTCCACGGGGATGCCGCGGCGCTCCTCGTCCGCGTACCCCTGCTTCGCCTGCTCCAGGTCGGGGTGGACCTGGAGGGAGAGCGGGGCGCCGGCGGCGAGGATCTTGAGCAGGAAGGGCAGCCGCGGGCCGAACTTGGCGACGGACGCCGAGCCGAGCTCCTTCTCCGGGTCCGCGTCGATGATGTCGACGAGCGTGCCCCGGCCGGTGCGCGAGGGTGCGCCCGGGTGGGCGCCCATCCACATCTCCGCCTGCGGTTCTCCGGTGGGCTCGACCCCGAGCAGCTGCGGGATCGCGGTGGTGGAACCCCAGGCGTAGGGGCGGACGGTGTTGTCGAGGCGGTCCATCGAGCTCTTTCTGTACGGCGGTCGGGGCGCCCCGCTTCGCTGCGGCTGTGCGGCGCTGCGGCGGCCGGGCGTCCTACGGCGGTCAGGGCGTCGTGGGCAAGGTCAGGCTCCCGAAGCGAGCGCCAGGTAAACGGCGGCGAAATCCGTCATGGCGATCAGTTCGGCGAGGGTCTCCAGCTCGCCGCCGGCTTCGGGTTCCAGTTCGCTGATCGGCGTGTCGTGGCTGAGGGCCAGGTCACGGGCGGCGGGCGCGGCGCTGAGCCCCCCGCTGGGGCGGTCGCGCAGGAGCACCACGCGCGCGTGCAGGGCGGGGGCCTCCTCCACGCGGTCGCGGAAGAAGTCGTCGGGGTCGGCGCTGGCGGCCAGCGGACCGGCGAGCAGGGCGCTGTGTGTGGCGAGCGCCTCGGGCAGTTCGGCGACGAGGGCGGGGCGGCCTGCGAGTTCGGCGAGGGCGGCGGCGAAGCGGCGGCCCGCCGGGCCGGCCGAGGTGCCCTCGGTCCAGATCACCGGGAGGGCGTCGGCGAGTTCGGCGGCCAGGGTCTTCGCCGGGTTGCTGTAGGTCGCGATGGCGGGGCCGCAGCGTTCGGCGACGTGGTCGAGGCGGTCGGCGACCTTGTCGAGTGCGTCGGGCGGGGCGGTGAGCAGGCCGACGCGGTCGAGGAGGGCCAGGAGGGGGGTCAGCAGGGCCCACAGGACGCCGGGGGCGGACGCGGCGAGGGGTTCGTCCTGTTCGTACGGGGCGGTCGCCATGGGGACGAACAGGCCGTGGGCGCCGTCGAGGGCTTCCGCGAGCGGGGTGCGGGGCGGGGCGACGGCCACGACCGTGCAGCCGCGGCGGTAGGCCTGTTCGGCGAGGAGGGACAGGCCTGGTTCGGTGCCGTCCGGGGTGGTGATCAGGAGTAGGTCGACCGAGCCGGCCCAGCCGGGGAGTTCCCAGCGCAGGGCGCCTGCGGCGGGGGCGACGCCGGAGGGGGCGAGGCGGGTGACGGGGCTGCCCGGGCCGGCGAGGGTACCGAGGAGGTCGGCCACGCAGATGGCGGCGGCGCCGGGGCCTGCAATGAGTACGGCGCGGGGGCGGCCGTCGGGTTTGAGGTCCGTGACGCCGGCCTCGGCGGCGTGGCGGGTGGCTGTGCGGACTCGGGCGCCGGCTTCGGCGGCGCCGCGGAGGAGGGCGCGGCGGTCGGCCTCCGAGAGTGCCTCGGGGGCGTCGAGCAGCGATTCGTCGAGCATGGGCGGCAGCCTCCGATTCGCCGGGGCGTCTGCGTCTGGGCGTCTGGGCGTCTGCGTTTGGGCGCTCTGCGGGGCGGGTCTGTGTGGGCTTCCGGCGTTGTTACGCCGGGCGGCGGGCCTCGTCGACGAGCAGGACGGGGATGCCGTCGCGGATCGGGTACGCCAGGCCGCAGTCCTGGCCGGTGCAGATCAGCTCGGTGTCCTGCTCCTTGAGGGGGGCGTGGCAGGCCGGGCAGGCGAGGATCTCCAGGAGGCCGGATTCGAGCGGCATGGGGGGTCCCTTCGGGCGGTGCGCGTGCACGTGCGTGTGCGTGTGCGTGTGCGGACGTCTGCGTGTGTGGATGTGCCTGGTCAGGTTACCGCCGGTGGGGGTGGGGTGCCGGGGTGGGCGGTGGGGTTGGTTTTTCGCCCCCGCCGCCCCTACCCGTCCCATCCCCAGGGGCTGCCGCCCCTTCGACCCCGCCCAGGGGGCTCCGCCCCCTGAACCCCGGGCGGGGACTACGTCCCCCGCACCCCTCCCCAGGGGATCCGCCCCTCAAAACCTCCGCGAGGCTCCGCCCCTGCGCCCCCACCGGAGGGCTCCGCCCCCGCAAAACCCCGTGGGGCTTCGTCTCCAAAACCCCGTGGGGCTTCGTCCCTGCACCCCACCCGAGGGATCCGCACCGCACAACCCCCGTGAGACTCCGCCCTGCACCCCGCCGCAGGGTCCCGTCCCCTGAAACTCACCCAGGGCTTCGTCCCTGCACCCCACCCGAGAGATCCGCCCCCAGACCCCCGCGAGGCTCCGCCCCTGCACCCCTGCACCCCTGCACCCCTGCACCCCTGCACCCCTGCACCCCTGCACCCCACCAGAGGGTCCCGTCCCCCTGAAACTCACCCAGGGCTCCGTTCTGCACCCCGCCGGAGGGTTCCGTCCCCTGGAACCGCCGCAGGGCTCCGCCCCCTGAGACTCGCCCAGGGCTTCGGGGCTGGGCCCCGCACGGGGGCTTCGCCCCCGGCCCCCCATCGGTCCTGAACGGGCCTCGTCCTCAAACGCCGGACGGGCTGAGTGGCACTGACCGGGGGTGGCGGGCTGGTGAGTCGCAGGGGGCGCCTCCACGGGTGGGGGTCAGGCTCTGATGATGGCCAGGACCTCGTCGCGGAGTTTGGTCATCGTGGGCTCGTCGCGGGCCTCGGCGTTGAGGCGGAGGAGGGGTTCTGTGTTGGAGGGGCGGACGTTGAACCACCAGTCGGTGGAGGAGACGGTGAGGCCGTCGAGGTCGTCGAAGGTGACGTCGGGGCGGGACTCGTACGCGGAGCGGATCGCGGCGAGGCGGTCCGACTGGTCGGCGACGGTGGAGTTGATCTCGCCGGAGCCGACGTAGCGGTCGTACTGGGCGACGAGGTCGGAGAGCGGGCCGTCCTGGCCGCCGAGGGCCGCAAGGACGTGGAGGGCGGCCAGCATGCCCGTGTCGGCGTTCCAGAAGTCGGCGAAGTAGTAGTGGGCGGAGTGCTCGCCGCCGAAGATCGCGCCGGTGCGGGCCATCTCGGCCTTGATGAAGGAGTGGCCGACGCGGGTGCGGACCGGGGTGCCGCCGTTCTCCCTGACGACCTCCGGGACCGACCAGGAGGTGATCAGGTTGTGGATGATCGTGCCCTTGCCGCCGTGCCGGGCGAGTTCGCGCGCGGCGACCAGGGCGGTGATGGCGGACGGGGAGACCGGGTCGCCGTTGCGGTCGACGACGAAGCAGCGGTCGGCGTCGCCGTCGAAGGCGATACCGAGGTCGGCAGACTCCTCGCGGACGCGCTTCTGGAGGTCGACGAGGTTCGCCGGGTCGAGCGGGTTGGCCTCGTGGTTGGGGAAGGTGCCGTCCAGCTCGAAGTACATCGGGACCAGGTCCAGGGGCAGGCCGGCGAAGACCGTGGGGACGGTGTGCCCGCCCATGCCGTTGCCCGCGTCGACGACGACCTTCAGAGGGCGGATGGAGGTCAGGTCCACGAGCGAGCGGAGGTGGGCCGCGTAGTCCTCCAACGTCTCGCGCTGCGTGATCGTGCCCGTCGTGGCCGCCGGCGCGGGGGCGCCCTCGTCCGTCCAGCGCTCGACCAGCTCGCGGATCTCGGACAGGCCCGTGTCCTGGCCCACCGGCGCCGCGCCCGCGCGGCACATCTTGATGCCGTTGTACTGGGCCGGGTTGTGGGAGGCCGTGAACATCGCGCCCGGCAGGTCCAGCGCACCGGAGGCGTAGTACAGCTGGTCGGTCGAGCACAGGCCGATCTCGGTCACGTCGACGCCCTGCGCGGCCGCTCCGCGCGCGAAGGCGCCGGCCAGGCCCGGGGACGAGGGGCGCATGTCGTGTCCGGTCACGATCGCCGTCGCGCCGGTCACGCGGGCGAAGGCCGCCCCGAACAGCTCGGCGAGCGTCTCGTCCCACTGGTCGGGGACGACGCCGCGTACGTCGTAAGCCTTCACGAGCTGTGACAGATCAGCAGCCACGGCCAACCTTCCTGAAAAGTCCTGTCGGTCTTCACAAACTACCCGCACGGACTGACACCGCGGTGCGCGGACCCCGACTGGAATCACAGACGTAACCTCACAGGTCAGGGCCGCATCGGGCCCGGGAGAGGCGCGGTCCGTCGGAGGACGGCAGGAAAAGGCGGCCCGGACTCAGTTGTCCGGCGAGCGCAGTACGCGCAGGTGGCCGCGGCGCGCGACCTCCATGGGGTCCGCCGCCCGGGCTCCGCCGCCGGCCTCCGCCGCGCGCTCCTGCGGGCGGGCCGCCTCGCGCACGGCGTTGGCCAGGGCCTCCAGGTCGTCGCCGCTGGGGCGGGCGGGAGCCGAGCCGTCGAGGAGGCGGACGACCTCCCAGCCGCGGGGGGCGGTGAGGCGCTCGGAGTGCTCGGCGCACAGGTCGTAGCAGTGGGGTTCGGCGTAGGTGGCGAGCGGGCCGAGGACCGCGGTCGAGTCGGCGTAGACGTACGTCAGCGTCGCGACGGCGGGACGGCCGCAAGCGGTGCGCGAACAGCGACGTACAGGGCTCACGACGTTGGACGGTACCGCACTCTTGAGCGGGCCGCGACGACTCTCCTCCAGGTCACTCCACCGTGTCGTATTGCGGAGCGTCCCGCACCCCTCTTCTGACACACCTTCCTGACCTGCACGAACGGCTGTTTTCGGACGGCCGGACGATACTGGATCCGGTCACCACTCGGTACAAACCTGGTCAAGTGCCTTGAGATCGACGGTCTTACGGGGATACGGAAACGAGCCCAATCTTGGCTGGAATGGTCATCCGGCGACATGACCCGCGGGGCGGTCGCGCGGTGGTCCCGTCGCCGTGTGGGGCCCGGCGTCAGGTTCCGGTGAGGACTACGCTTCCCCAGTGATGGACAACTCCGTACCGCCCCGTGCCGCAGGCCCCGGGCCCCGACGTCGTGATCGCCACGGGCGGGGCATGCGCGGGCCGATCGCGCCGCCGCAGGTGCCGCTCGCCGCGAGCCGTGCCGACGCGTTCGCGGACCTGGTCCAGGACTCCGTGGAGCGGCTGGAGCGGCGGTGGCCGCAGCTCGCCGACATCGACTTCCTGGTCCTGGAGGTCCCCCCGCTGAACGGACCCGGGCAGGCCTGGAACGACGAGGCCGTGCCCCTCGGCGGAACGATCTCCGCGCGCGAGGGACGCCCCGCGCGCGTGGTCATCTACCGGCGGCCCGTCGAGATCCGCACGAAGGGGCGGGACGAGCGGGCGGCGCTGGTGCACGAGGTGGTCGTCGAGCAGGTGGCCGAACTGCTGGGGCTCACCCCGGAGACGGTGGATCCGCGCTACGGGGAGGACTGAGCCGGGAGCCCCGGCCGAGCGGCGCCACGCTACTTCTGCAGCACCGACAGGTCCTCCTCCGCCGCCGGTACCTCCACCGTCCCGCGGTCGTCCGGCAGGGCCTGGACGGTGAAGGCGGGGACGTCGCCCTGGGCGGCGGTCAGGGTGCGGGAGCCGTGGACCGGGCCGCCCGAGACCGTCTCGACCGTGAGCGCGTAGGTGCCCTTCAGGCCGGCCGGGGCCGGCAGCTCGATCCGCTGGGTCGTGCCCTTCTTGATCGTGTACGTCTTCGAGGCCGCCGTGCCACCGCCGCTGCCCGCCGACGCGGTCACCTTGACCTGGGCCGTGGCGGTGGGGGCGGTGAGGGAGAGGGCCGAGCCCTTGGCGGTGTTCTCGGCGACGGACGCGCGCGTGCCGACCGGCCGGGTGGCGGGGATGAACGCCGTCTCCTGGTCGGCGCCCTTGCCGCGTACGACGCGGAGCGCGGCGACCACCGGGACCGACCGGTCCGTGGGGGTCAGGACTACCGAACCCGCCTCCCCGCGCGTGATGTCGCCGAGGTCGACGGCGGACGTCATGCCCGACTTCACGTGCAGTGTCTCGTTGCCCGCGGGGCTGATCAGGCCGGTCGGGGAGGCCAGTTGGAGCTTGAGGTCGGCGTCCGCGCCGCCGGGGGTGAAGGCGATCAGGCGTACGGCCGTGGCGTCCTCGGGGATGCCCGGCAGG
Source organism: Streptomyces sp. TRM68416 (assembly GCF_014596915.1). GTDB lineage: Bacteria > Actinomycetota > Actinomycetes > Streptomycetales > Streptomycetaceae > Streptomyces. The sequence goes on along the minus strand of NZ_JACVWU010000011.1, from coordinate 262,691 downwards.
ACGAGGCCGCTCGCCGGGTCCGCGGCGGCCGCGATCCAGTCGCCGCCGAGCTTGTCGTCCAGGGCCTGCACCGCCGCGCCGACGCGTCCGCTGCGGACCGTGACGTGCACGGTGACGTCGGTCTGCTTCTCGTCGACGAGCGTGGACAGCAGGACCGGCTCGGTGGAGTGCGGCCGGACGGTGATGCCGTCCGGGATGTTCGTCTCCAGGGCGCCGTCCTCGCCGTAGAGCTCGATGTCCACCACGGCGGCGGAGTCGTCCGGGTTGGTCAGGTGCACGTAGTCCGTGCGGTCGGCCGCGGTGCTCGCGCCGGGGAACCAGAACTCCGTGTCGGGCGCGGTGCAGTTGACGCCCTGGAGGCCGCGGCCGGTGCCCGCGGTGACCTTCGTGGTCGCCTGGACGGTCCAGCCGGGCGCGAACCTGCCCTCGGCGGTGCCGACGAGCGCGGGCGAGTCGCCGCCGGAGGCGTCCCCGGTGACCGGGGTGCCCGGCTCCTTGGGCTCCAGGACGGGCTTGCCGGCCTTGTCCTGCTTGCCCGTCCCTCCGGTGGCGGCCCGTAGTTCGGCCTTGCCGTCGCTGCGCGTGCCCTTGGTGACGGGCGTGAAGGAGGTGTACGTCGTCTCGGCGAGGTCGGAGGTGCTGGGCGCCGGGCACAGCAGGCTGGTGCGCTCCACGGGCAGTTCGGCGGCCGCCTTGGCGGTGTCCGTACCCGGCGTCTGCGGGGCGTTCAGCACGGCGAACCCGGTGACGGCGGCGAGTGCGGCCACGCCGGCGATCAGGGAGAGGGTGGGGCGGTTCACTGCTGGCTCCCGTCGGGACGCTCACTGCCGTGCTGCTGCGCCGGGTCGTAGCCGGCGCCGTAGCCCTGCTGGTACGTCGGGTCGTAGGCGGTCTGGTCGTACGTCCCCTGCGGGGCCTGTCCGCCGTACGCGTACGGGTCGTACTGGTCGGCCTGATACGGGCCGGCCTGGTACGGGTCGGCCTGGTAGTTCTGGTCGTATCCGCCCGCCGGGGAGGCCTGGCCCTGCTGGTAGTGCTCGCCGTACTCGGGGGCGCCCGCGTAGCTCGGGGTGTCCCAGTCGCCGTAGGGCTGCTGCTGCGGGACGGCCGCGGGGGCCTCCTGCGGGGGTGCCGGGAACTCGTCGGGGCTGCCCGCCTCCTCGGCCTCGGCCTGGGCGCGCAGGCGGCGGGCGCGGCGGCCCTCGCCGGCCACGGCCTGGGCCGGGACGGGCTGCTCCTCGGGCAGGTCGTCGTCGATGTCGCGGCGGCGGCCGGGCAGCGCGAGGACGACGAGGACGAGGGCGAGGAACCCCTGGGCCCACAGCCAGGCGGTGTGGCCGATCGGTTCGTCGTAGGTGACGTCGAGTCTGCCGCCGGAGGCGGGGAGTTCGAAGCCCTGGGCCCAGCCGTCGACCGTGGTGCGGGTGAGCGGCCGGCCGTCCAGGGTGGCCGTCCAGCCCTCGTCGGCGGTGTCGGCCAGGCGCAGGACGCGGCCTTCGGCGCCCTCGGGGATCGTGGTGTGGATCTCCACGGGGCCGGCCGCGACGGGCTGCGGCTCGCCGGACCGGCCCACGACGGTGGCGCGGGCGACGTCCTGGTTGACGCGCCACAGCGCGCTGCCCTGCTGTTCGCTGAGCCGCTTCAGGCCGGGCGTGGCGTCCAGGACGCGGGTCACCTCGCGGGGCGCCCCCTGGTGGACGAGGACGTAGCCCACGGCGAACCTGCCGAGCTGGTCGGCCTGGTCGGCGCCGGAGCCGGCGACGAGGTTGGCGACGACCTTGTCGAGCCGGCTGTTCCCGCCGCCCGCCGCGGCGAGTTCGGCGTCGCCCAGGTGGGCGCCGGAGCCGCGGACCAGCACGTAGCCGACGCGGGCGGTGGAGTCGCTGTCGAGGACCAGCGTGCGGGTCTGGTCGCGGTTGCCGCTCTCCTCGGCGACGAAGGCGGGCACCTGCGCCGCGTCGTCGCGCAGCCGAAGCGGTCCGTCGGCGCCGCGGATCATCCAGCCGGCGGCGGCGAGCAGCGGGCCCGCCGCGGCGGCGAGGGCGATCAGGGCGGCCACCGGCTGGCGCCAGCCGAAGCTCTGCTCGGCCACGCGTGCGCGTGCCCCGTCGGCGCCGAGGACACCGGCGGCCAGCAGGGCGATGCCGTAGACGAGGGTGGCGGGACCCGCCCAGGTGGAGCCGTTGGACAGGACCGCGAAGACGAGGCCCAGGAGGGCGACCGTCCAGGCCGTCAGGATGGCGGCCCGGCGCTCCGAGCGCAGCAGGGCGGCGAGCGCGGCCAGGACGACGCCGATGAGCAGGAGCCCGCCGGCCGTGCCGGGGCCGCCGGGGCTGGCGCCGAGCAGGTCCAGGGCGGACGCGGCCGAGGAGCCGTACTCCAGGCCCGCTTCCTCGAAGAACCCGAACGGCAGCAGCGTCAGCGACCAGGGGGCGAGGACCAGCAGGGGCGTGCCGAGTTGGGCCAGGAAGCGCAGGCCGTAGGCGGTGATGTCGGTGCGGCGCACGGCCAGCAGGCCGATGCCGAGGAGCAGCGCGATCGGCCAGACGATCGGCGTGAACGCCGTGGTGATCGTCAGCAGCAGGGCGTAGGCCCAGGTGGCGCGCCAGGTGCCGCGGGTGCCCGCGGTGTTCGCCAGGCCGGCCGCGGCGACGCCCGCGCGCGCGAGGAGCGGCAGCAGGATCGCCAGGACGGCGGTGCCGATACGGCCGCCGGCGAGGGCGCCGGTGGCCGCAGGCAGGAAGGCGTAGGCGACGGCCGCCCACGCGCGCAGCAGCCGCGACTCGACGAGCGGGCGGGAGGCGAAGTAGGCGGCGAGGCCGGCCAGCGGCACCGAGCAGACGAGCAGGAGCGTGACGGCGAGTCCGGCCGAGCCGAACAGCACGGAGGCGAGCATCGCCACGATCGCGAGGTACGGGGGCGCGGAGGGGGTGCCGCCGGCCCCGACCGGGTGCCAGGCGTCCAGGTAGCGCGACCACAGCTCGGCGGAGTCGGCGGGGGCGGGCAGCAGGGCGCCGCCCGCGAGGGCGCCGCCGCCGAGGAGGGCACGGCAGGCGGCGAGCGAGACGAGCAGCAGGACCACGAAGAGCACCGGGCCGGGCTTGCGGGCGATGCGCTTGAGGCGGGCGAACTGCTCGACCTCCAGGAAGTCCGCGTCGTCGCCGCCGGGTCCGGACTCGATGCCGCCGCCGTGCCGTCCGGCGCCGGAGGTCGCCTCGGGGTCGGAGCTGCCGAACAGGTCGCCGGCGGCCTGCTCCACGGTGGCCCGTACGGTCGCGCCGGGTGGCGGGAACAGCGGTCGCAGCTCGCTCTTGTCGACGGCCGGGCGGCCTCGGTGGCGGCGTCCCGCGACGATCCGCTCGGGTCGCAGCAGGACGCTCAGCAGGCCGCGGATCTCGTCCACCGCCTGTCCGGGCACCTTGCCGACGAGATAGGCGAGGGTCCTCAGCACGGTGCCGAGCAGCAGGCGCACCAGCACCCAGGGCAGGGTGGCGGTGCGCGTGTTGACGAGCAGGGTGTAGACCGCGCCGGCCTTGTCGACCTTGTGCGGGGAGGCGGTGGTGCGGCCGGCGCAGTCGACGGTGCGGCGCTCGCGGGAGGCCGCCTCGGCGTGGCGTACGACCGCTTCGGGGGCGACGAGGACGCGGTGGCCGGCCGCCTGGGCGCGCCAGCACAGGTCGACGTCGTCGCGCATGAGGGGCAGCCGGCGGTCGAAGCCGCCGAGCTGTTCGAAGACGTCGCGGCGGATCAGCATGCCGGCGGTGGACACGGACAGCACGGACCGGACGTGGTCGTGCTGGCCCTGGTCCTGTTCGCGGCGGTCCAGGCCGGTCCAGCGGCGGCCGGAGTTCGCGATGGAGACGCCGACCTCCAGCAGCTGGCGGCGGTCGTACCAGCCGCGCAGCTTGGGTCCGACGACGGCCACGTCGTCGCGGCCGAGTTCGAGTTCGTTGTCCACGACGCGCAGCAGCTGCGCCAGGGCGTCGGGTTCGGGGGCGCAGTCGTCGTGGAGCAGCCACAGCCACTGCACCGGCTCGCCGTGGGGCAGTTCGGGCAGGTCGTAGGCGTCGTCGCGCCAGGAGCGCGTGACGGGGTCCCAGCCGCTGGGCCGCTTCAGGTAGGGCAGGTCGTCCGGGGTGAGGACCGGGGCCGTGCGGCACGCCTCCTCGACGGCCTGGCCGAAGCCGGTGCGCCGGGCGAGGTGCAGGACGCGGTCGGGGCCGAGGGCGTCGGTGACGAGCTGGGCGGAGTCGTCGGCGCTGCCGGTGTCGGCGGCCATGACGGACTGGACGGGCCGCTCCTGGCCGAGCAGCCCGGCGAGCGCGTCGGGCAGCCAGCGGGCTCCGTCGTGGGAGACGAGGACCGCGGTCACCACATGACGCGGGAACTCTGGTGTGGCGGAGGCATCTTGGTGCGCCGCCGTGTGGCTGTGCACGGACATCGAGGTACGGGCCCCGGTTCGGTGGACTGTGGTGGACGCCTGCGTCGCGTGAGGGCGGCGAGGTGTCTCGGACGAGCGACCACACTATCGGCTGGGCATGACGGCGGCCCGCCGCCTGTGGATAACCCACCTGCGACGGGCCGTTCTCTGCGTGTGTTCGATACGTGCGTGTTCGATACGTGGGGCCCGTGCCGTACGTGGGGGCCGTGGCGTTCGTCTCAGACGGCGGCCTTCTTCAGGCGGCGGCGTTCGCGCTCGGACAGGCCGCCCCAGATGCCGAAGCGTTCGTCGTTGGCGAGGGCGTACTCGAGGCACTCGGAGCGGACCTCGCAGGCGAGGCAGACCTTCTTGGCCTCGCGGGTGGAGCCGCCCTTCTCGGGGAAGAAGGACTCGGGATCGGTCTGGGCGCACAGCGCGCGCTCCTGCCAGCCGAGTTCCTCGTCCGCGTCGTCGACCAGCAGTTGCTGCACCAGCTCGGTCATGTGCGCCCCTCGTCTGTCTTCGCGTCCCCGTGATGTAGCCGTTACCGATTCCGGCTGAACGACACGAGTGAAATTACAAGTGTGCTGCTCCGGGCGAGTCAAGCCGAGATCTGCTATTGGGCCCCTTATTCACTCTGCGGAACCAAGGCCTAGCGGAAAGTGTTCAAATCGGCATAAACCTTGACATGCAGACGAGACCCGAGAGGGCCTCCGGCCCCGCACAGGGCCTGTACGGGGAAGGACGCCCAGGAGTTCGATCTCGTTCCGACACGCACGCCGGAGCGAACCGGATCACAGTCGGATCACGGGATCGCAACGGGGCTTGTGCGCCCGGTTGTGCGCCATGTGTCCCGGCAGGCGCATGAACAAACCTTTCGCCAGCCAGGTGAACCGGATGAGGTGAAACATGTCCCACATACCGGGAGGCGAGTTGACAGTGGAGGTGTGAACCGCTGTCCTTGTGGGCATGCTCGCGAACTTGGCACTCACCTCGACCCGCACCGCCGGGTCCCTCGGTGCTGCCCACGCTCGCCGTAGCTGTTGTTGCTGTCCCAGCTGTTGAGCCACCCCTGCTCCGGCTGTAGACCGAGTCCCGTCCCCTGCGGCTCGGTTTTTCTGTTCCCTCTGACCTTCGTCGACCGATTCTCACTGAGGAACCACCGCACCCCATGAACAGCGACAGCGACCTTCAGATCGCCGGCGACATCCTCGAAGTCCTCCACCTCCTCCAGCCCGCGCGCGAGCACCCGGCCACCGTCTCCGAGTTCGTCGGCCTGGCCCGCTCCCTCGCCGCCGACCGCTCCCAGTGGGAGCACCTCGTCCGGTACGACGCCACCACCCGCTGGTACCACCGGCTGCGCACCGGCCCCGGCTACGAGGTGTGGCTGCTGTCCTGGGTGCCCGGGCAGGGCAGCGGACTGCACGACCACGGCGCCTCCTCCGGGGTGCTGACCGTCCTGGACGGCACCCTCACCGAGCGCACCCGGCGCGGCACGCGCGCGCTGGCGGCGGGCGCGCAGCGGGTGTTCGCGCCGGGCTACGTCCACGAGGTCGTGAACGACAGCCTGGAGCCGGCGGTCAGCCTGCACGTCTACTACCCGGGCCTCACCGAGATGCCGATGCTCCCCCAGTCCCGCCTTCAGTCCCACCTTCGTGCGGCCGAGGACGCCCCCGCCGCGGCCCGGTGCGAGGCGCGGCCCGTGACCGCCTGACGCGTTGTCGTACCCGCCTGCAAGACTTGGCGCATGCGCATTGTGGTTCTGGCAGGCGGCATCGGCGGTGCCCGGTTCCTGCGCGGTCTGAAGCAGGCCGCGCCGGACGCGGACATCACGGTCATCGGCAACACCGGCGACGACATTCACCTCTTCGGGCTGAAGGTCTGCCCGGACCTCGACACGGTGATGTACACGCTCGGCGGCGGCATCAACGAGGAGCAGGGCTGGGGGCGGGCCGAGGAGACCTTCCACCTCAAGGAGGAGCTCGCGGCGTACGGCGTCGGGCCCGGGTGGTTCGGGCTGGGCGACCGGGACTTCGCCACGCACATCGTGCGGACGCAGATGATCAGCGCCGGATATCCGCTGAGCGCGGTCACGGAGGCGCTGTGCGACCGGTGGAAGCCGGGCGTACGGCTGATCCCGATGACCGACGACCGGGTCGAGACGCATGTCGCCGTCGAGGTCGACGGGGAGCGCAAGGCCATTCACTTCCAGGAGTACTGGGTGCGGCTGCGGGCCTCGGTAACGGCCGAGGCCGTCGTGCCGGTCGGGGCGGAGCAGGCCACGCCGGCTCCGGGCGTCCTGGAGGCGATCGCCGAGGCGGACGTCATCCTCTTCCCGCCCTCCAACCCCGTGGTCTCCGTCGGCACGATCCTCGCCGTGCCCGGCATCCGCGAGGCCATCGCCGAGGCCGGGGTGCCCGTGGTGGGCCTGTCCCCCATCGTCGGGGACGCGCCCGTGCGGGGGATGGCCGACAAGGTGCTCGCGGCGGTCGGCGTGGAGTCGACGGCCGCCGCCGTCGCCGAGCACTACGGCTCGGGCCTGCTGGACGGCTGGCTCGTCGACACCGTGGACGCCCCGTCCGTGGAGCGCATCGAGGCGGCCGGCATCCGGTGCCGGGCGGTGCCGCTGATGATGACCGACGTGGACGCCTCCGCGCGCATGGCGCGGGAGGCACTCGCACTGGCGGAGGAGGTGCGGGGGACTTGAGCGACACGTCTGCCGACGGCTACCGCGTCTGGGCCGTGCCCGGCATTCCCGAGGTGCGGCGGGGCGACGACCTCGCCAAGCTGATCGCCGCCGCCGAACCGGGGCTCGTCGACGGGGACGTCCTGCTGGTCACGTCCAAGATCGTCTCCAAGGCGGAGGGCCGGATCGTCGAGGCGGCCGACCGGGAGGCCGCGATCGACGCCGAGACCGTACGGGTGGTGGCGCGGCGCGGGACGCTGCGGATCGTGGAGAACCGGCAGGGGCTCGTCATGGCCGCCGCCGGCGTCGACGCCTCCAACACCCCCTCGGGGACGGTGCTGTTGCTGCCCGAGGATCCGGACGCCTCCGCGCGCGCGATCCGCGCCGGGCTGCGGGACGCCCTCGGCGTCACGGTGGGCGTCGTGGTGACCGACACGTTCGGGCGACCGTGGCGCTCGGGGCTTACGGACGTGGCGATCGGCGCCGCCGGGGTGCGCGTGCTCGACGATCTGCGCGGGGGCACGGACGCGTACGGCAATCCGCTCGCCGCGACCGTCGTCGCGACGGCGGACGAACTGGCCGCGGCCGGTGATCTGGTGAAGGGCAAGGCCGCCGGGCTGCCCGTCGCCGTCGTGCGCGGGCTGGCGCACGTGGTGGCCGAGGACGACGGCGACGGGGCGCGGGCCATGGTGCGCGGCGGGCGCGACGACATGTTCCGGCTGGGCACCTCGGAGGCGGTGCGGCTCGCGGTCACCCAGCGCCGTACCGTACGGGCCTTCACCGACGAGCCCGTCGATCCCGGGGCGGTACGGCGCGCGGTGGCCGCGGCCGTGACGGCACCGGCGCCGCACCACACGACGCCGTGGCGGTTCGTGCTGCTGGAGTCGGAGGAGGCGAGGATCCGGCTGCTCGACGCGATGCGGGAGGCCTGGATCGCGGATCTGCGGCGGGACGGGAAGTCCGAGGAGTCCATCGCCAAGCGCGTGCGGCGCGGTGATGTGCTGCGCAACGCGCCGTATCTGGTGGTGCCGTGCCTCGTCATGGACGGTTCGCACACCTACGGCGATCCGCGGCGGGACGGGGCCGAGCGGGAGATGTTCGTGGTGGCCGCCGGGGCCGGGGTGCAGAACCTGCTGGTGGCGCTGGCCGGGGAGCGGCTGGGGTCGGCATGGGTGTCGTCGACGATGTTCTGCCGGGATGTCGTGCGGGAGGTGCTGGAGCTGCCTGCGGACTGGGATCCGATGGGGGCCGTGGCGGTGGGGCATCCGGCGGAGGAGCCTCGGGCACGGGGGGAGCGGAAGGTTGAGGGCTTCGTTGAGGTGCGGTGAGGCTCGGTGGGTGACGTTCGGCAGGTTGCGCCTACTCTCGTAGGGCCCCTTTCCTGTCGTTGGTTCTGTCTTCGGCCGTCTCTCTAGGACTCCATTCGTGGCTGGACGCTTCGCTCCTCGGCCCACGCGTGCGACTGTGCGCGGGGGGCATGTCGGGGTGCCCGCCGGGGCGGTCGGCGGGGTGGCCCGTGGGGTGCCGCGGCCGGGTGCGGCTTCCGGGGCGGGGCGGGTGCGGACGTTCGTGCCGGACGGGCCGTTGGATCTCGGGCTGGTGCTCGGGCCGCTGCGGCGGGGGCCCGGGGATCCGACCTTCCGGGCGATGCCGGACGGGTCCGTGTGGCGGGTCAGCCGGACGCCCGTCGGGCCCGGGACGCTGCGGGTCGTCGCGCAGGGCGGGGCGGTGCGGGGTGAGGCGTGGGGGCCGGGGGCCGAGTGGTTGCTGGAGCAGTTGCCCGAGTTGCTGGGGGCCGCCGACGATCCGTCCGTCTTCACGCCGCGGCACCGGGTGGTGGCGGAGGCGCGGCATCGGCGGCCGGGGCTGCGGCTGACGCGGACCGGGCTGGTGCTGGAGTCGTTGATTCCGTCGATCCTGGAGCAGAAGGTCACGACCGATGAGGCGTATCGGGCGTGGCGGTTGCTGGTACGGAAGTTCGGGGAACCGGCGCCTGGGCCTGCGCCCGGGGGGATGTGTGTGATGCCGGATGCGCGGGCCTGGGCGCTGATTCCGTCGTGGGAGTGGCATCGGGCCGGGGTGGACAACAAGCGGGCGTCGACGATTCTGCGGGCTGTGCGGGTTGCTGCGCGGATGGAGCAGGCGGTGGGGATGCCGGCGGGGGAGGCTCGGGCTCGGTTGGAGGTGGTGCCGGGGGTGGGGCCGTGGACGTCGGCGGAGGTTGTGCAGCGGAGTCATGGGGCGGCGGATGCGGTGACCGTGGGGGATCTGCATCTGCCCGGGATCGTGGGGTGGGCGCTTGCGGGGGACCGGGACGCGGATGACTCCGTGATGTTGTCGTTGTTGGAGCCTTATGCCGGGCAGCGGCATCGGGCGGCTCGGTTGATTCTGTTGAGTGGGCGGGGGCCGGGGCGGCGGGCGCCTCGGATGCCGCGGGGGGATATCGGGCGGTTGTGACGGGTGGGGTTGGTGTGGGTGTGGGTGCCGGGTTGTTTTCGCCCCCGCCGCCCCTACCCGTCCCATCCCCCAGGGGCTCCGCCCCTTCGACCCCGCTGGGGGCTGCGCCCCCAGACCCCCCTTCGGCCTGAACGGCCTCGTCCTCAAACGCCGGACGGGCTGGGAGTGCCGGGCCTTGGACTTGGGGGCCGGGGGTTATTGATCTGGGGAGAAGCGAACTGCTCCGGCTGGGATGCGGGCGTCGCACCAGATTCGGGCGCCGTCCCGGAGTTCGTTGTCGGGGCCGACGACTGCGCCGTCGCCGATGACGGTGCCGGTGAGGACGGAGCGTTCGCCGACGCGGGCCCGGGTGCCGATGAGGGAGTCGGTGATGACGGCGCCGGGTTCGATGACGGCGCCGGGGAGGATGGTGGAGCCGAAGACCCGGGCGCCTTCGGCGATGAAGGCGCCTTCGCCCACGACTGTGCCGCCCGTGAGCTTCGCGTCGGGGGCGACCGTGGCCGTCGGGAGGATCAGGCGGTCGCCGCAGCGGCCGGGGACCGCGGGGGACGGGGCGCGGCCCAGGACCAGGTCGGCCGAGCCGCGGACGAAGGCCGCCGGGGTGCCCAGGTCCAGCCAGTACGTGGAGTCGACCATGCCCTGGAGGTGGGCGCCAGCCGAGAGGAGGCCGGGGAAGGTCTCGCGTTCGACGGAGACCGGGCGGCCCGCGGGGATCGTGTCGAGGACGGAGCGGCGGAAGACGTACGCGCCCGCGTTGATCTGGTCGGTGACGATCTCTTCCGGGGTCTGCGGCTTCTCCAGGAACGCGGTGACCCGGCCCGTCTCGTCGGTGGGGACCAGGCCGTACGCCCTCGGGTCCGTCACCTTCGTCAGATGCAGGGAGACGTCCGCCGCGGTGCGCTCGTGGGTGTCGACCAGGGCCCTGATGTCCAGGCCGGTCAGGATGTCGCCGTTGAAGACCAGGACCGGGTCGTCGGGTCCGGCGTGCAGGCGGGAGGCGACGTTGCGGAGCGCGCCGCCGGTGCCGAGCGGCTCCTCCTCCGTCACGTACTCCAGATGCAGTCCGAGCGCCGAGCCGTCGCCGAAGTACGGCTCGAATACCTCGGCCAGATAGGACGTGGCCAGGACGATGTGGTCGACGCCCGCCGCTCTCGCTCTCGCGAGCTGGTGGGTGAGGAAGGGGACCCCGGCCGCCCGGACCATGGGCTTGGGCGTGTGCACCGTGAGCGGTCGCAGCCGCGTGCCCTTGCCGCCGACCAGGAGGATCGCTTCTGTCACCTGTCGTCTCCGCTTCCTGCCGGGACCGGCCGAACTGTCTTTCGGCGGGCCAGTGTATGCAGACCGTTCTTGCAGACCGTCGTGCGGTGCCTTCGGCGGCAGTGCGGTGCTTCCGATTCCGTTTTTCTGGTGTTCCGCCCTTGCCCCCGGTGGCGGTGAATGTGCTCTCCGGGGGCGCGGCTCAGGGCGGCTCCCGGGTCAGCGGCCCTGGAAGTCGGCCGCCGTGGAGCGGGTGTCGTCGAGCTTGCCGTAGAGCTGTTTGCCCGGGCACTCCGTGGCGTAGCCGTCCCGGTGGCCGGAGATCACATTCAGTCGTACGTTCTTACCTTTTTGGTAGAGATTGCCACCTCCCGACTTCAGGTATGTCTTTCCGCGCGGATTGGCGCCGAAGAGACCGAGCTTCCAGGCCGTGAGCCGGGAGACGGCCTCCACGGCGGCGGCGGACGGCTTGGTCTTGCCGTAGCTGCCGAGGAGGGCGATCCCCATGCTGTTGGTGTTGAAACCGAGGGTGTGGGCGCCGAGGACCGGTTTCGCCACTCCCCCGGCCCTGCCCTCGTAGATGTTTCCGCACTTGTCGACGAGGAAGTTGTAGCCGACGTCGCGCCAGCCCATGCTCATGACGTGGTAGCGGTAGATACCGCGGATGACGGAGGGGGCCTGCGCACACTTGTACCCGTTGCCGGACGCCGTGTGGTGGACGAAGGCCGCCTTCACCTTGCTCGTGTAGACGAACTTCTTCTCGCGCCACTTCTCGTCGGCGCCCCAGCCGCGCCGCGTGACGATGCGCGGGCGCGGGCCGATGTACGGCTTCGTCTGCTGCTCGGCGGTGAGTTCGTCGGCGCGCAGGGCGAGCAGTTCCTTGCGGGTCTCCGCCGCGCCCAGTTCGGGGATCTCCAGGGCGCCGAGCGGGGCGAGTTCGGCGTTGGCGGCGGAGGCGGCCGTCACCTCGGCGGTCAGCGCGGTGCCGGCGGGGGCGTCGGCGCGGGTTCCGCGGGTCAGCGGGGCGGGGCGCACGGCGGGTTCCGGCCCGCCGGGGTCGACCAGTTCGAGGCGGAGGCCGGTCGGGAGTACGGGGGTCGCGGGCAGCGTACGAGTGCCTCGGCCGGTCTCGTCCACGCGGTGGTCGGCGTCGTGGTCGACCTGGTGGCCGGGGTGGTGGGTGGCGTCGTGGGGAGGCTGGTGGCCGGCGTGGTGGGTGGGCGGCTCCGCGCGGACGCGTACCTCCACTCCGTCCGAGTCGCCCACCCACAGGGGTGCCGTGGAGCCGCGTACGCGTCCGGATGCGCGTTCGGTGGTGTCCGGGTCGGCGGCGTGCTCGCCGTTGTGCGTCTCGATGTCCTGCCAGCCGGACCAAGCGCCCGTCTCGACCGAACGGGTGCGGACCTGGACGGTGCCGTGCAGTTCGGTGTCCGGGTCGTCCCAGACGACGCCGACGAGGGAGAAACGGTGCACGTCCCTGCGGGGCAGGCCCTGGTCGGGGGGTTCGGCCGGTTCGGCGGGGGCGGTGGAGCCGCGTGAGCGCGTGCCGGGGAGGGGGGCGAGGGGGAGGGACTGGGTGCTGCCCGCGAGGTCCGGTCCGGTGTGCGGTGCGGCGGTCGTGGCCGCCTCCGCCGTCGGCACCGCTCTCGTGGTCGCCGCGGCGGCGGGCGGGGTGAGGGGGAGGGCGAGGGCGGCCGCGCACGTGGCGCCGATCGAGGAAGCAAGGAATCCACGCATGCCGCTGATACTGGACATAGTCATACATATCTGTCTATCGGGGAACTGGTGCGGCGGCGGGCGGAGTTGCTCCGAACCGGTGGTGGGCGGGGGCGGCGGACGGGGATGGGCGCGCGTACGCTAGCGCGGGTGAACGCCACCGATCGCACCCCTGCCGACCTGCTGCGTTCCGCGCTTGCCGCGGATCCTGGACGTCCCCTGGTGACCTTCTACGACGATGCCACCGGGGAACGTGTCGAATTGTCCGTGGCCACCTTCGCCAATTGGGTGGCCAAGACCGCGAATCTGCTTCAGGACGATCTCGGGGCCGGGCCCGGGGACCGGGCGGCGCTGCTGCTGCCCGCGCACTGGCAGACGGCGGTGTGGCTGCTGGCGTGTTCGTCGGTGGGGGTCGTCGCGGACATGTCGGGGGACGTGGGGGCGGCCGATGTGGTGGTGAGCGGGCCGGACACGTTGGATGCGGCGCGGGGGTGCGGTGGGGAGCGGGTCGCTCTTGCACTGCGGCCGTTGGGCGGGCGGTTCGCACAGGTGCCGGACGGGTTCGTGGACTATGCCGTCGAGGTGCCGAGTCAGGGGGACCGGTTCGTGCCGTACGCGCCGGTGGATCCCGAGGGGGTCGCGCTGGTCGTGGCCGGGCGGGAGTTCAGTGCCGCGGAGGTGGTCGAGCGGGCACGGGCGGAGGCGCCGGGGCTGGGGCTGAACGGGCCGGGGGCGCGGATTCTGTCGGGGTTGGGGTTCGATACGTGGGAGGGGTTGAGCGCGGGGTTGTATGCGGCGCTCGCCACCGGGGGGTCCGTGGTGCTGTGCCGGCATCTGGAGATGCTGGGCGAGGAGGCGTTGGCCAAGCGGGTTGAGAGTGAGCGGGTTACGGCGACAGCGCGGTGACCCTTCGGGGGCCGGGTGGTTTTTCGCCCCCGCCGCCCCTACCCGTCCCATCCCCAGGGGCTGCCGCCCCTTCGACCCCGCCCAGGGGGCTCCGCCCCCTGAACCCCCGGTGGGGACTGCGTCCCCCGCACCCCTCTCGGGGCCCGGCCCCCATAGACCCTCGGCGGGGCTTGCGCGCCCCGCGCCCATCCTGATGTTCCCCCTTGGGCCCTCGGCGGGGACTGCGTCCCCACCCCCACGCGAGGCCTCGCCCCATGGGCCCAGCGAGGACTACGTCCCCGCCCCCGAGCGGAGCTCGTGCTGGGGGCCTCCTCCGTTCGGCCCATCAGCGTCCGCCTCTCGTCGGTCATCCGCGTCATCGTCGTAGTCGTAAGGGCGACGAGGGAGGTGTCGGGCCGTGTGCGATGCCGTGGGTGGGGCGGTGGCCAGTGGGGTGGGGTTGGGGCGGCGGCGTCGGCGGCGGTGGCGGTGGGGGGTCGGGATCGGGGTGGGCGTGCTGGTCGTGGGGGCGGCCGGGGTCGGGTGGGGCGTGTACGCCAAGCTGGACGGGAACATCACGCCGGATGACGCCGCCGCGGCCGAGCTCGCCCGGTACGAGGGGGAGCGGCCCACCTCGCTGGTCAAAGGGGCGCGGAACATTCTGCTGATCGGGTCCGATTCCCGGGCCGGGGACGGGAACGCGCGGTACGGGCGGGATTCCGGGACCGAGCGGTCCGACACCACGATCCTGTTGCATCTGGCCGCGGGGCGGCGCAGCGCCACCGCCGTGTCGTTGCCGCGGGATCTGATGGTGGACGTGCCGGGGTGTCTGCGGCCGGACGGCAGCCGGACCGAGCCGGTGTTCGCGATGTTCAACTACGCCTTCCAGACGGGCGGTTCGGCCTGCACCATCCGAACCGTCGAGAAACTGACCGACGTTCGCATCGACCACCACATGGTCGTCGACTTCCAGGGGTTCAAGGCGATGGTCGACGCCGTGGACGGCGTTGAGGTGTGCCTGAGCAAGCCGATCGACGACCGGGCCGCCAAGCTCAGGCTTCCCGCTGGCCGCGTGAAGCTCAACGGGGAGCAGGCACTCGGGTACGTGCGGGCCCGCAAGTCGATCGGCAACGGCAGTGACACCGACCGGATGGACCGCCAGCAGCGGTTCCTCGGCGCACTCGTCAACAAGGTGCGCAGCAATGACGTACTGCTGAATCCGGTGAAGCTGTACCCCGTGCTGGATGCCGCGACCTCGTCGCTCACCACCGATCCCGGCCTGGCCAGCTTGCGTGGTTTGTATGAACTCGTCCGAGGAGTGCGCGACATCCCCACCGAACGTGTGCAATTTCTTACCGTGCCCCGGGAGTCGTACGCCTACAACGCCAATCGCGACCAACTCGTGGAGCCCGAGGCGGAGAAACTGTTCGAACGGCTGCGGACCGACGCGCCGGTGGAAGTCGCCGAGGAGGTTCCGCGGGATTCCACCGCAAAGGGGAACCTGGATTCAGACGGGCGTTCGGAGAGGGAAAGCGACACGGAGTCGCGTGATTACTCCGCGTACGACGGCAAGCGCGACTCCGGCTCCTCCCCCGCGCCCACATTCCGCGGAAACACCGCCGCCGAGGACACCTGCGGGTAAAACCCGTACCAAGCCCCCACCAAGCGCGCACGCGCCGTTTCAAGGAAATGGGGCGTATTGACCTGTTGTAGGGGCGTGGAGTTTGTCACCGTCGTCGCTCGGCGCCGAACCGGCCGGATAGTGTGAGCGACCCGGTGCACCCGGACCATGAGGTTCCGTCTCGGGACGTCGTGGGTCGCGCACTGTTTGACCGAGACCCGAGCGCCTTGGAGGGGGAAGGCGCCGCGTGGCCCCGACGGAGGATCGGACAACCGTGGACTCGCAAAGCCGTGGGCGGGCGGAGCACATCGACCCCGCCGACCAGTGGGTACTCAATCCGAACACCGGCGAATACGAGCTGCGACTGACTCCGTCCGCAGCGCAGTCGGCCGTTCCGAGCCCTCGTAGAGCCGCCGGGGCCGGCGCCCGGGCCGCCTCCCCCCGCGCCACCTCTCGGACCGCCTCGCCCGCGTCGCGCACCCGCACGGCCCCCGGTCGCGATGTTCCCGGCCGCGACGTTCCGCCGCCGCGCAGGCGGCGCGGTGTGCCCGAGGAGCCGCTGCCGGGGCGGCGCGGGCGGCGGCCCGTGAAGAAGAAGTCGAAGGTCAAGAAGTTCGTGCTGTGGACCGGCGGGAGCATGGCGTT
Source organism: Streptomyces sp. TRM68416 (assembly GCF_014596915.1). Classification (GTDB taxonomy): domain Bacteria; phylum Actinomycetota; class Actinomycetes; order Streptomycetales; family Streptomycetaceae; genus Streptomyces. The sequence goes on along the minus strand of NZ_JACVWU010000011.1, from coordinate 247,004 downwards.
CCTGCTGATCGCCACCGCCGGGGCCGGGTACCTCTACCTGGAGCACCTCAACAACAACATCGACTCCGTGCCCGAGGACGGCGCCAGCACCGGCGGCTTCCGCAAGGACGAGGCGATCAACATCCTGCTGATCGGCACGGACAAGCGCACGGGCTCGGGCAACGAGGGCTACGGCGACGCCGGCAGCGTCGGGCACGCGGACACCACGATCCTGCTGCACGTCGCCAAGGACCGGTCGAACGCCACCGCGCTGAGCATCCCCCGCGACCTGGTCGTGAACATTCCGGACTGCCCCACGACGCAGGAGGACGGTTCGAAGGAGACGATCCCGGGGTCCAGCGGCGTACGGTTCAACACCAGCCTCGGCCAGGACGGGCGTACGCCCAGCTGCACCATGCGGACCGTGACCGAGCTGACCGGGATCACCCCGGACAACTTCATGGTCGCCGACTTCAACGCGGTCAAGACGCTGACCAGCGCGGTCGGCGGGGTCGAGGTGTGTCTGGCCAAGGACATCGACGATCCGGACTCGCATCTGAAGCTGCCCAAGGGCACGCACACCATCGAGGGCGAGCAGGCGCTGGCGTTCGTGCGGACCCGGCATTCGGTGGGCTTCGGCGGTGACCTGAGCCGGATCGAGTTGCAGCAGCAGTTCCTCAGCTCGCTGATGCGCAAGCTGAAGTCGAACGACACCCTGACCAGCCCGTCGAAGATGATAAAGCTGGCCGAGGCGGGCACCGAGGCGCTCACCGTCGACTCCCAGCTCGACAGCATCGGCAAGCTGAAGGACCTGGGCCTGGAGCTGGGCAAGCTCAACGTCAAGAACCTGACGTTCACCACGGTGCCGGTGATCGACAACCCGGCCGAGACGGTGAAGTCGACGGTCGTCCTCGACGAGGCCGCGGCACCCCAGGTCTTCGACATGATCAGGAACGATGTGTCGTTCACCGAGGTCAAGGCGCAGAAGAAGAAGGAGAAGGCCGCCGTCGCCGCCCGCCTGAAGGGCCCCAAGGCCGACGCCTCCGAGGTGCGCGTGCGCATCCTCAACGGCGGCGCCGAGTCGGGCAGCGCCCAGAACCAGCTGCTGTACCTGCAGAACGACGCGGGCGTCCTGAAGTCGGAGAACGCCGGCAACGCCGACGCCGCCCAGGCGAAGACGACCCTGGAGTACGCCCCGGAACAGGCGGACCAGGCGCGTCGGCTGGCCGCCATCATGGGGCTTTCCGGCGCCGCGCTGAAGCCCGGCAAGAGCGTGACCAACTCCCAGGGCCTGCCCACGATGACGCTGACGCTCGGCAAGGACTTCAAGGGGGCCGGGGTGTCACTGACCGGTTCCTCGGGCAAGACTCCGGAAGGGGTTCGGAAGTCCACCGCGGACAAGGTCGAGTGCGCCGAGTGAGGCACGGACAGCGCACCGGGTGAGGCACGCAGAGCTCACCGAGTGAGGCAAGTAGAGCGCGCCGACCGAGTCAGGGAGAGCGCGTCAAGTGACCCGGCTTGACCGGTCAGTTCATGGAATTGCCACGAATTGACCGGTTGTAAGCATGCCCGATTCGGTTGCCCCAACGTGGAATTTCTCACCGGCATCGCTCGACGGCGAACTGTACGGATAGTGTGAGCGATCCGGTGTATCGGGCCGCGCGGCTAATCCACGCGGCGCTTCCCCACGGAGGATTCGGACAACGGTGGACGCGCAAGAGCGTGGGCGGGCTGAGGACATCGACCCCGCAGACCAGTGGGTGCTCAATCCGAACACCGGCGAATACGAACTGCGACTGCCCGATTCCGTACCGCAGTCGCCCCCGGTGCCGAGTCCGCGTCGCATGGGCGCACCCGGACGTGAAGCCGCTCCCGGACGTGAAGCCGCACCCGGACGTGAGGTCCCGCCGCCGCGCAGACGCCGGGCCGTGCCCGAGGAGCCGCCGCCGGGGCGGCGCGGGCGACGGCCCGGCAAGCCCAAGGCGAAGAAGGCCAAGAAGGCGCTGATGTGGACCGGCGGCACGATGGCGTTCGTCCTCGTCGCCACGGCCGTCGGCGGCTACTTCTACCTCAAGCACCTGGAGGGCAACGTCACGACGACGGACGTCGGTGACGCGGCCGCCAGCAGCTTCCGCAAGGACGAGGCCTTCAACATCCTGATCATCGGCACGGACAAGCGAACCGGCGCGGGCAACGAGGGCTACGGCGACAAGAACAGCGTCGGGCACGCCGACACCACGATCCTGCTGCACGTCGCCAAGGACCGGTCGAACGCCACCGCGCTGAGCATCCCCCGCGACCTCATCGTCGACATCCCGGACTGCGAGACGAAGCAGGAGGACGGCACCACGGAGGTCGTCCCGGGGCTCCAGGGCGTGCGCTTCAACCGCAGCCTCGGCGAGAGCGGGCGTGACCCGGGCTGTGCCATGCGCACGGTGAAGGAGTTCAGCGGCATCGTCCCCGACCACTTCATGATGGTCGACTTCAACGCCGTGAAGACCCTGACGACGGCCGTGGACGGGGTCCCGGTGTGCCTGAACCGTGCCATCTACGACGACAAGTCCAAGCTCGACCTGCCCGCGGGCGAGTCGACGATCGAGGGCGAGCAGGCACTCGCCTTCGTCCGCACCCGCAAGGCCTTCGGCAACAGCAGCGACCTGGACCGGATCAAGGTGCAGCAGCAGTTCCTGGGCTCGCTGATGCGCAAGATGTCCTCCAGCGACACCCTGACCAGCCCCAAGAAGCTGATCAAGCTGGCCGAGGCCGCCACCGAGGCGCTGACCGTGGACAAGGCGATAGGGAAGGTCGGCACGCTCAAGGACATCGCCCTGGAGCTGAAGAAGGTGCCACCGAAGAACATCACCTTCACCACCGTCCCGGTCAAGGACAACCCGGCCGAGGTGATCAAGGCGACCGTCGTGGTCGAGGAGACGACGGCACCCCAGGTCTTCGACATGATCAGGAACGATGTGTCGTTCACCGAGGTCAAGGCGCAGAAGAAGAAGGAGAAGGCCGCCGTCGCCGCCCGCCTGAAGGGCCCCAAGGCCGACGCCTCCGAGGTGCGCGTGCGCATCCTCAACGGCGGCGCCGAGTCGGGCAGCGCCCAGAACCAGCTGCTGTACCTGCAGAACGACGCGGGCGTCCTGAAGTCGGAGAACGCCGGCAACGCCGACGCCGCCCAGGCGAAGACGACCCTGGAGTACGCCCCCGACCAGGCCGACCAGGCCCGCCGGCTGGCCGCCATCATGGGTCTGTCGGGCTCCGCGCTGAAGCCGGGCGAGAGCGTGGAGAACGCCCAGGGGCTGCCCACGATGACCCTCGTCCTGGGCAAGGACTTCCGGGGCGCGGGCGTGAAGCTCAACGCCACGTCGGCCAAGACGCCGGACAGCGTGCAGAAGTCCACGGCGGACAAGGTCCAGTGCGCCGGGTGAGTCGGGGAACCCGGCGGGTGAGTCCGGGAACGCGGCGGGTGAGTCGAGGAACGCGGCGGGTGAGTCGAGGAACGCGGCGGGTGAGTCCGGGAACGCGCCGGGTGCATTGAGGACGCGCCGGGCGGGTTGAGGAACGCAGCGGGTGAGTTGAGAAACGCACCGGGTGAACTGAGGAACACGCCGGGTGAGTTGAGAAAAACAGCGCCACTTTCCGGGCCCCTCGTGCGTCTGACAGGGCGTACGACGGGCCCGCCGTATGGCGCGCGGGTGGCCCTGTTCCTGGGGGCAAGGGTGGGAAGGGCAGGAAAGTGACGCAGAGCAGTGTGCGCGAGGCCGAGCCGGCCGCCGAGGGGGGCAGTACGGCGGCGGCCGACGGCAGGGAGGGCCGCGGTAGGCGCCGCAGAGGCCCGGCGCGGCGCGGGCGCCGGGCGCTGAGATGGACCGCCTCGGTCCTCGCGGTGCTGATATTGGGCACGGCCGGTGCCGGGTACCTCTACTACCGGCATCTCAACGGCAACATCAAGCACGACGCCCTGAACCTCGGCGACGCCAAGATCGCCAAGCCGACGCCGAACGCGGCCGGACAGACCCCGATGAACATCCTGCTCATCGGCTCGGACGCGCGGGACACCGAGGAGAACCAGAAGCTCGGCGGCGCGCGGGAGACGTTCGGCACGCCGGCCCGCGCCGACGTGCAGATGCTGCTGCACCTGTCGGCCGACCGCTCCAACATGTCGGTCATCAGCATGCCGCGCGACACCCTCGTCCAGATCCCCAAGTGCACGGACCCTGACGACAACGAGGTGTACCCGGCGTCCAACGGGCGGGTGGCGACCAACCAGAGCCTGCGCCGCGGCGGTCCGGGCTGCACGGTGGCCACCTGGCAGGAGCTCACCGGCATCCACATCGACCACTTCATCATGGTCGACTTCGCGGGCGTGGTGTCGATGGCGGACGCCGTCGGCGGCGTCCCGGTGTGCGTGGACGCCAACATCGAGTCCCGTGACAGCGAGGGCCACGGCTCGGGGCTGAAGATGAAGAAGGGCACGCACCCGGTCAAGGGCGAGCAGGCCCTGCAGTGGCTGCGCACCCGCTACGGCTTCGAGGACGGCAGTGACCTCGCCCGGGCCAAGGCCCAGCACATGTACATGAGCTCGATGGTGCGGCAGCTGCGTGAGAACGCCACCCTCAGCAACCCGCTGAAGCTGCGCAGGCTGGCCGAGGAGGCCACCGACGCCCTCACGGTCGACCCCGGTCTGGACAACGTCAAGAAGCTCTTCGCCCTCAGCAACGAGCTGCGCAAGGTGAGCCCGAAGCGGATCACCATGGCCACGATGCCGAACCGGTACGTGGGCGTGCAGGTGGAGCCCACCGAGGAGGCCGAGCAGCTCTTCCGGCTGGTGCGCGAGGACATCGCCCTGGACGGCAAGGACAGGAAGAAGCCGGCCGGGGAGAAGCTCTCGGACGACCCGGCCCCGCCGGACGCCGAGATCGCCGTACAGGTGCAGAACGGCACCCGTACCGACACGCTGGGCGCGGCCCAGGGGCGGGCGACCACGGTGACCGGGCTGCTCCAGCAGGAGGGCTTCGCGAAGGCGGTCGCCGACCGGGCCGCGCTCCTCAGCGAGGACCGCACCGTCGTCCGCTACCCGAGCGTCGACCTGGAGGGCGACGCCCAGCGGGTCGCCAAGTCCCTCGGCATTCCACTGAGTTCGGTGAAGCGGTCCACGGAGGTCAGCGGGGTGACGCTCGTCGTCGGCGCGGACTGGCGCGAGGGTACGGCGTACAAGGCGCCCAAGAAGGACGACAAGATGCCCGAGGCCGACAAGGCGCTCAACGGCGCCGACGAGACCGCGTGCATGCACGTGGACCCGGACTTCACCTGGTAGCAGTGAAGGCCGGGCCCCGCCGGGTGCTCAGTTGCTGGTGCTGAGCACCGCGGGCCGCCGGGAGGCGATCACCTTGCGGGCCAGCGAGCGGGGGCTGGTCAGGAAGCCCCAGCCCCAGGACATGTGCATGGTGGCGAGGGCGACGGGGATCTGCAGCCGCGCCTTCAGCGGCAGGCCCTTGCCCGCGGGCAGGGAGCCGAGGACGATCGCCGCGAGGTAGCCGCCGGGGACGACGAAGCCCAGCGGATGCACGGCCGCGCCCACCACCAGGCCCGCCGCGATGGCGCACACCGCGGTCGGCGGGGCGAGGTAGCGCAGGTTGATGGAGCCGGCGTGGTAGCGGGCGACGACGTGCCGCCAGCGGCCGTAGTCCTTGTACTGCTTGGCCAGGGCCCGCACGCTCGGCCGCGGGCGGTACGAGACCTTCAGCTCGGGCGAGAACCAGATGAGGCCGCCCGCTTCCCGGATCCGGAAGTTCAGCTCCCAGTCCTGGGCGCGGATGAACTCCTCGTTGTAGCCGCCCTGCTGCTCCAGCGCCTCACGGCGGAAGACACCGAGGTAGACCGTCTCGGCCTCCCCCGCCTGACCGCCCGTGTGGAAGGCCGCGTTGCCCACGCCGATCTTCGACGTCATCGCGGCGGCGACGGCGTGCTCCCAGTCGTTCTCGCCCTCGGCATGCATGATCCCGCCGACGTTCTGCGCGCCGGTCTCCTCAAGGAGCCGTACGGCGGTCGAGATGTAGTTCGGCGAGAGCATGCCGTGGCCGTCGACGCGGACGACGACCGGATGGCGGGAGGCCTTGATCGCGGCGTTCAGCGCGGCGGGCGTGCGGCCCGAGGGGTTCGGGACGGTGTGGACGCGCTTGGTTTCATTGGGCGCAGTTTCCCGTACGAGCTCGGCGGCGATCTCGTCCGTGCGGTCCGTGGACGGACCGAGGGCGATCACGACCTCCATCTCGCCGGCGTACTCCTGCGCGAGGATCGCTTGGACGGCTCCGCGCAGATGCCGCTCCTCGTTGAGGACGGGCATGATCACAGAAACGGCGGGGAGCTGCACGTCGGGCTTGGCGTTCATAGGGGGCTCACGTTACCGCGAACGGGGGACACCGGTGCGCCCCGCCCGGGGCGGTGCACCGGACCGCAGATCGTATGGGCCTACGGTGCTCAGGATCCCACGTACGGCCCTCGCGGAGGTGTCCCCCATGACCACGCCGCCCCGCTCCCCCTCCCGGCCGCCACAGCGCCGACCGCGGCGTCCCCCCGTACGGCGGAAGAAGCCGCGCTGGGCCATGCGGGCGGTGACCACGCTGTCGGTCGTGGTGCTGGCCTCCGCCGGGATCGGGCACTCGGTCCTGACCGGCCTGGACGCGGACATCGCCCGGGTGGATCCGTTCAAGGACATGAAGAACCGGCCGCGGGCGGGCCACGGCATGAACGTGCTGCTGGTCGGCACCGACGGGCGGGACCGGATCAGCGAGGAGGAGCGGCGGCGGTACCGGCTGGGCGGGGCGCCCTGTCACTGCACGGACACGATCATGATCGTGCACATCTCGGAGGACCGGGAGCGGGCGAGCGTGGTGAGCCTGCCGCGCGACTCGTACGCGATGACCCCGGCGCATCTCGACGAGACCAGCGGCGAGCGGCACCGCGGGCACCCCGTCAAGCTGAACGCGGCGTACGCGGAGGGCGGGCCCCAGCTGACCGTGCGGACGGTGGAGGCCATGACCAAGGTGAAGATCGACCACTACCTGGAGGTCGACTTCACCAGCTTCATGAAGACGGTCGACGTCCTCGGCGGGGTGAAGATCTGCACCACCGAGCCGCTGAAGGACTCCTACACCGGCCTCGACCTGCCGCCCGGGACGCACGAGCTCAAGGGCGGGGAAGCCCTCCAGTACGTCCGCGCACGGCACGTGGACGGCGCCTCCGACCTGGGCCGCATGCAGCGCCAGCAGCGCTTCCTGGCGGCGCTGGTGGACCGGGCCACGTCCTCCGGGATCCTGCTGAACCCGATGAAGTTCCGGGACATCACGCGGGCCGTGCTGGGGTCGGTGCGGGCGGACAAGGGCTTCGGCACCGACGAGCTGCTGGACCTGGGCCGGGCGATGCGGAACTTCTCCCCCTCCTCGTCGGAGTTCACCACCGTGCCGATCGGGCGGATGGGGTACGCCGTCAAGGGCGTCGGCTCCACCCTGAAATGGGACGCGGCGAAGGCGGAACGGCTCTTCGCGGCCCTGCGCGAGGACAAGCCGCTGTCGGTGCGGCGGCCGCGCGGCGGCGAGGCTGTGACGGTGGACGTGGCCCCGCAGCAGATCCGGGTCCAGGTGGAGAACGGCACGGCCACGGCCGGGCTGGGCAAGCGGGTGGACGCGGCACTGGCGTCGACGGGGTTCCGGACCACGCGGATGCCGGTGAACTCGGAGTCCCGCACCGTGCGGCGCACGGTGGTCGCGTACGACCCGCGCTGGGACCGGTCGGCGAAGTCGCTCGCCACGGCCCTGCCGGGCAGTGAGCTGCGGGCGGTGAAGGGGCAGGGGGCGACGCTGAAGGTGATCGCCGGGCAGGACTTCACGCAGGTACGGAAGGTGCGTGCCGTCGATCCGGCGCAGGGGGAGTTCGGGGTGGTGCGGGGGGACGAGGTGGGCTGCCGGTAGGGCAGCGCGTCAACCTGCGGGATCTACACTGCCCCTCGGCGTGCTGCTGGGGGGCAGCCGTCGTACCTGGGGGGAAGCACACGATGGGCACGAAGCAGCAGGACCGCAGAGAGGCGCGCCGGACGGCCCGGCTGGCACGGGAACAGCGCCTCGCGGAGCTACGGCCCTCCCTGCCGCCCGCGCCGGAACCGCTCACCGCGGGCGCGGGCTGGTCCGCCCGGGGCCTCGCCGTGGCGCTCGTCGCCGTCTATCTGCTGGGGGCGAGCCGCCGGACGGGGACGTGACGGCCGGGGACCGGTTCTTCCTGGCGTTCGGCGCGTTCGTCTGGGCCCTCACGGTCGGCCGACTGGCCGCGTGGCACATCGTCGCCGACGCGGACGGCGTACTGCTGCGGCGCGTCCTGCGGGTCCGCCGGCTGCCCTGGGACGACATCCGGGACGTCTGGCTGCGCCGCGACGGAACGCTGGAGTTCTCCGCCGGCACCGACGAACCGGTGATCGCCGGCGGGTTCCTGCCCCCGGTGCTCCACCGCCGTCTGCGCATCCCGACGGCGGGGCAACGGACGGCCGACCACCTGACCCTGATGGCCCGCCACCCCGAACTGCGTCCCGCCCGGGTCGGCGCGGCCGGACCGCCGACGGTGGTGTGGTCGCTCGGGGCGGCGGGGCTGCTGCTGGTGGACTGGTTCTTGGTGGGCTGACTCTTGGTGGGCTGATTCCTGGTGGGCTGACTCTTGGTGGGCTGAGTGGGGGCGTGCGGCGGGAACCGTAGGTTCTGCCGGTGGCGCCGGGGCTCGGACGGGCGTAGGACGGAAGGACGCGGGGTCTCCCCCGGGCCCCGCACGGCCTCCGGGAGGAGCCATGCAGGAGCAGACCGGAACCATGACCGCGATGAGCAAGGAGATGCAGGACTGCGTCGAGGCGTGCATGAACTGCCACAGTGTGTGCGAGGAGACCATGAGCTCCTGCATGCAGATGGGCGGCCAGGCCCAGATGCAGATCATGCGCGCGCTGCTGGACTGCGCCGAGACGACCCGCTGTTGCGCGGACATGATGATGCGCCGCTCGCCCATGTCGGCCGAGATGTGCGCGCTGTGCGCCAAGGCCTGTGAGATGTGTGCCGAGGCGTGTATGTCCATGCCGGACGACGCCCAGATGATGCGCTGCGCCGAGGCGTGCCGCCGCTGCGCGCAGACCTGTCGCACGATGGCCGGCGCCACCATGTGACCGGTGGGCCTTGACCGACGGACCTTGACCGACGGACCTTGGCCCGCGGACCGTGACCGACGGCCGGTCCGCTGGGCTCGCCTCGCGCCCCGCGGACCGGCCCCCGCGCTCAGTTGCCCGAGACGGTGACCTTCTCGTCGTTCTTCAGCTGGCCGACCAGGGTCTTGACCTTCGTCATGTCCCACTGGAGGTTGCCGTTCGCTGTGCTGCCCGCGAGCGGAATGTTCATCGACTTGCCGTCGCCGCCGCTGACGCCCTTCATCGCCCAGAACATGTCGGCCAGGTCGAACAGGCTCATGTCCTTGTCGACGACGAGCGAGTCCAGGCCCGCGCCCATGGTCGGGTACAGCTTGAAGGGGTTGAGCACCGTGCCCGGGGTGGCGACCTGGTTGGCCAGCGCGGAGAGGAACTTCTGCTGGTTCTTCGTGCGGTCCAGGTCGGAGCCGGCCAGCGCGTACCGGGTACGGACGAAGGCGAGGGCCTCCTCGCCGTTCAGGGTCTGCTTGCCCTCCTTCAGGTCGGCACCGGACTTGGAGTCCTTGATGCCGCCCTTCGGGATCTCCATCTCGACGCCGCCGACCGCGTCCACGATGTTCGCGAAACCGGCGAAGCCGATCTCGACGTAGTGGTCGATGTGCAGTCCGGTGTTGTACTCGACCGTGCGCACCAGCAGAGTCGGGCCGTCGATCGAGTAGGCGGCGTTCAGCTTGTTCGCGCCCAGGCCCTCGCGGAGCTTGCCGGACTCCGAGCCCTGGAAGTTCGGGATCGTGACGTTGGAGTCGCGCGGCAGCGAGATCAGCGTCGAGCCGTTGTCGCCGGTGTGCAGGATCATCATCGAGTCCGTGCGCTTGCCCTCGGCGGACCCGGTGTGGAGGTTCTTCTTCTCCTCGTCGGTCATGCCCTCGCGGCTGTCGGAACCGACGATCAGGTAGTTCGTGCCCTTGCCCGCCTCCGGCCGGTCGATCACCTTCGACAGGTCGACGTCACGGTTGAGCTTGGAGTCGGCCCAGAAGTACGTGCCGACGGTGGTCACCACGAGCACGGTCACGACCGTGATCGCGGTCCACTTGATACGGCGCCGCCAGTCCGGCGCGGGACGCGGCTCCCGCATGCCCGTCCCTCCCGAGCCACCGCCGCCCGGGGGCGAGCCGTAGACCTGGCCTGTGTTGTATCCGCTGTCGTAGCCGCCGTGCCCGTCCCGGCCCGCGCCGTCGTACGACGGCTGCGAGGGGACTCCGTACGGGGGTGCCGCCTGACCCGCGCCGGGCGGTGCCGCCGGACCGCGGCGGACCTGCCGCATGACACGGGCGCTCTCGGGCTGTGCGCTCGCGCTGCCGTGTCCGTAGCCGCTGCCGCGGTTGTCGTCGGACCATCCTTCGGGCCAGTTGTTCATGGGCCCCAGTGTGCAGGGCACGGCGGTGTGTCATACAAGGTTCGGCGGGAAATAGGGGCAGGGCTGTTGCCAAGCCGACACAAAAATCCGCCTCTGTGACCTCGGCATAAAGTGGAGGCCATGACAGAACAGGCCTCGGCCGCGGAATCGGACATCCCGGAGATCCCGGGCAAGCCCACCTCCGCCTCGCGCACCACCCTCAGCCACATCATGACGCACAGCGACACCAACCTGCTGGGCACCGTGCACGGCGGCGTGATCATGAAGCTCGTCGACGACGCGGCGGGCGCGGTGGCGGGACGGCACAGCGGCGGACCGGCGGTCACCGCCTCCATGGACGAGATGGTGTTCCTGGAGCCCGTCCGCGTCGGTGACCTCGTCCACGTCAAGGCCCAGGTCAACTGGACCGGCCGCACCTCGATGGAGGTCGGCGTCCGCGTCCTCGCCGAGCGCTGGAACGAGTCCACGCCGCCCACCCAGGTCGGCTCCGCCTACCTGGTCTTCGCCGCGGTCGACGCCGACGGCAAGCCCCGCCGCGTCCCCCCGGTCCTCCCGGAGACGGAACGCGACAAGCGCCGCTACCAGGAGGCCCAGATCCGCCGCACCCACCGCCTGGCGCGACGCCGGGCGATCATGGAACTGCGGGAGAGGCGGGCGGCGGAGGGGATCGAGGACTAGGACCCCACACAGAACAGCCCCCGACATGACGTCGGGGGCCGCTCTCCGTACGATCCCTGCTACGGCAGGTTCCGCGCCATCACGATGCGCTGGACCTGGGTCGTGCCCTCGTAGATCTGCGTGCTTTACAGGTCATACGGCTCTGACCTGCACGGACACCCCTCTCGGCATAGCCCTCCCCAGCATTTCCCCATGATCCTCAGGAGTCTGCCCAGGTCGGCGGGATGCTGGCGGCAGCCTCCCCGACCGGCCGGAGGAGCGGCGGGCTCCGGGGAGGTTACGCGGTTTCCCGTTCCGTCAACCGTGATCGCTTGACCCGCGCGCCCTGGCCTCGGGAGCATCAACCCAGATGCGGGGTACTGGCAGCAGCACGGGAGGGGAACCCGGACCATGAAGGTCACCAAGCTGGTCAGCACATGCGACATCACGGACTGCCCGACGATCTACGCGACGGATCGCGGCACGCTCTTGGTCCAGGGGGAGACTCCGACCGACCACGGGCTTCAGATTCCCGCTCATGAAACCCTGGTCGAGATCCCGATGGAACTGATCCAGAAGGCCATCCGTGACAACCTCATCTAGGACCCTCGGCGACCTCTTCGACATGTTCCAGCGTGAGGCGTTCCGGCTCGAAACCCTCGACGACTACAGCAAGTCGGGGAACGTCGATGCCTATCACGCGTTCCTGGCCGGGGAGCCGCAGCCGGACGACTACAACGCGGGCTGGGTCGAACAACTCCGCTCACACACCGGAAAAGGGAAACGGGTCTACCGGGTTCACATTCTGCGCCGCCCGCTCACGGACTATCTCAGGTTCGAACTCGGGTGGGGGTACCAGAAGAACATGTCTGGGGGTGAGGAGTTCTTCATTCTGGACGTCACCAACAGGCCGAACCCCCTACAGAACGTACCTGACTTCTGGCTCTTCGACTCCGAGTCCGTGGCCGTGATGAACTATGACGGCGCCGGAAAGTACCTGGGCTCGGAAGTGCTGTCATCGGAACGAACGGCGGAGTTCGCCGCGCACCGTGACGCGGCACTCACCCACGCGGAACCGTTCACGGAATGGTGGGCCAAGTACGGAGCGTGAACAGGGCACAGTTGGGGGCCGCGCTGCGGGCACTGCGTCAGGCATCCGGGAAGGAAGCCAAAGCGGTCGCCCGCGGCGCTCTCATGTCTCCGTCCAAGCTCTCCAAGATCGAGAATGCGAAGCTGGCGCCCAGCGCGACGGACGTCGAGCGCATCCTGATTGCCATCGGCGTGTCCGAGGAGATCAAGGCCGAGTACACCGATGCGGCTCGGACGGCCGGCACCGAGACGACCGAGTGGCGGCTGTTGAAACGGGTGGGAGTCCATAAGGGCCAGCAGGAGGTCAAGGCTCTTGAAGCCCAGATGTCAGTGCTGCGGATGTTCCAACCGGCTCTGGTTCCGGGTCTGCTCCAGACTCCCGAGTACATTCGGGCCGTTCTGCAACGTCACAGCCTGAGTGAAGACACTCTCAACCGCACCGTCAGCGGCCGCTTGGAACGCCAAGCAATCCTCTACGACAGCACGAAGTCATTGCGGTTCATCATCACGGAACCCGTTCTGCGGTGGCGGCTCGTCCCGCCGTCGATGATGGCTGCGCAGCTGGACCGGATTGTTTCGATGTCGCGTCTGTCTCACATCGACATCCGAGTAATCCCGTTGAGCGTTCAGCAGCATGACGTCGCGAACCACTCGTTCGCGATCCGGGACAACCGTATGGTCACTGTCGAGACGGTCCATGCCGAGGTGCTCGTCACCGATCCCAGGGACGTAGAAATCTACGTAGAGAAATTCCACGGGTTCGAACGGGTGGCGCTGTCCGGTGACGGCATGCGGGGCCTGGTCGAAGGTATCCGCGACGACTTTTTGCGGGAACAGGAAACAGGCTAGAGCCGCATCTGTAGCCCGCCGAAGATGGCGTCATGGAGAGCGAAGAGAGAACTTCCGATCCTGGACCCCACACGACAGCACGGACGTGCCTGTCGGAGTCACCTCGCGAGCCGTCACCCAAACCCGGTTGCGCTGACTGCCTGTCCATATCGGTAGCCCGCGAGAACGCCCGCTCCACGTTCGACTACAGCGCCGTATCCGACGCCAACGTACGGATGCGCCAGCACCACGCAGAAGCGCACGCGTCATGAGCAAGGGAACGGGCTCAAGGCTCTTCGCCGACCGCCCCCTGATGACCATGCGGGTCTCTCGCGACTCAGGGCAGACCTGGGGGCCGGAGCAAGCCGTGGCCACGACGGACGATCTTCCGCCCCTGCTCACGAGTGCTTGGCCGCCATGCGAGTGCTGGCGCTGCACGGAACGCGGCCAAGGTTCCGGACGCTGAAGTCTCTCCCTCTCCTCCCTTGAACTCCCGCCCGGAATGGGCGGCGGCGGTCAGCCATGGCCGCGATTAGTTGAGCAGGAAGGTGCAGTAATGCTGAACGGAACCGACCTGTACGGGCTCGACATCGACGGGGCCTCGTTCGTGAAGGCGTGCGGCGGCCCCTGTACCGAGGGGTGCGTGACCCTGGCCCGGATCGGCGACGACGCCTGGGCCCTCGGCGACAGCAAGCGGCCGGACGCGCAGCCGCTGCGGTTCACCACGGAGGAACTGAACGCGGCCGGGATCGACCCGGCGCGGTTCGGCCTCAACGTCTGATCTTCCCTCTCCGTCAGCCGGGCCGGGTCCATCCCCCGTCCCTGGGCCCTGCCCGGCTGGCACTTCTCGAAACGGGAACGACTCGTGCACCACCACGGCTATCTGTGGAGCGGCTTGAAGGAGCGTTTCGACAATGAGGCGCTGAGGCGGCCTCCCTACCCCGTCCCTCCGCTGCTGCCTGAGCCCGGGGACCACAAGGCGGTGAAGGTATACCAGCGCTATCGGGAGGTAGCGGCCGAGTTCCCCACGTCGGATCTGCCGCCGCTGGAATCGGCGTACTGGCTCATGAAGCCGGGTTCCTTGGTTCAGGGCACATGGGGTGACGCGAAGGAGGCGGCGGCCTGGCTCGGCGAGCGTCTGACCGAGTTCGCGCCCCGGTTCGCGGCGGAGCGGGATCGTGACACCACGCGTCTCGCCCAGGTGGTGAGCACAGCGGCCGAACGGCTGCACACGGGCGCTGATGTGTCGTACGGCTTCTATCTCGAACGCCCCTCGTATCTGTCCATGGCGGTCGTGACGTGCTCGCCGAATCGTTCGAGCCCTGAACTGCCCTGCCCCATCCGGTAGCCGAAGCAACAAAGAAGCCCCGACCTGCGTGGCCGGGGCTTTGGTTGGGTTTGTTAGAGCAGTGCGCGGAAGGGGTTGGAGTCGGCGAGCGGTTCCGGCCGCTTCGGTTGAGGCGCGGGCTCGGGGGCCTGCTTCGGTTCCGGGCGGTAGGCGTCCATCGAAACGACCTTGGCTCCATTCCCATGCGTTTCTGCCCGCTGGCCGGCCGCAACCACCTCCGGTTTCATGCGCTCTGTGTCACGGGCACTGTCGACCGCGAGCGAGAACACAACGGCCGGACGGCCGACGCTCTGCCGTTCTTCGGTCACGACGATTCCGGGCAGTGCCCTGACCTCAGCGGCGGACGCTCCGACGTAGGGCAGAACTTGGGATGACCAGGCGGAGCCGCCGAACCGTTCCAGTCGGGCCCGTACCTTCTCCGCGAGGCTGAGCGGCTGACGCTTGCCGGGCTTGCTCCCGCTTCCGGTTGCGATGACCTCCACGGTGTTCATGGCGTGGGTGACCAGAGAGGCCGCCGCGTGCAGATCATCGGGGGTGATCTGGGAGCGCAGATCGAAGAGCGCGAACAGGGCGGCGATACGGCGTACTTGTTCGTTGCAGCGGGCAGCGAACGGCTTCAGTTCCTCGGACTCACGGGCTTTGCTCAACAGGTCGTGTCGGATGGTGTCGGCCACGTCGTAAGCGTCCTCAGACAGAGTGACCATGCTGGCCCGTTGTCCGAACCGGACGGCCCGCGCGAAGAGTTCGCCTGCCTCCGGGATCAGATGCGCGGGCATCCGCTCCCGCTCGCTGAGCCATCCAACCTGAGACACGGGCAGGATCAGCAGCCTGTTGTACGAGCCGCCATCTCTGTCGGTTCCGGTGAGGTTGGCCCGGAACTCCTCCGGGGTGATGTGGCCCATGATCGAGACTCGGGGAGCGTCGACCTGGACGGGGTCTTTCGCCCTGGACGTGGCCACGGGGGCGCCATCCCAGAGGTCTCGGAGTACCTGAGAGAGGTTGGCCTGTCGGCGTCCGGCCCGCAGCACACGGGCGTACTCCGTATCGATGATCAGCGCGTGTTCATCACAGTCGGCCACGGCTTGGATGAGTCCGGCGCCGCCCACCACTCCATGGATGACGTTTCCCGACATGAAGGTGCGGTTGGCGTCCCTGGCAATGGCCTCTGCGATGCCCCACGACTGGCCCTTGCCCTCACCGGTGCCCCCGCACAGAAGCACGTGGAGCATGAGCGGCATGGAGCCGGAACCGCGCTGCACACGAGTCTCAGGGAGCATGGCGGAGAAGGCACACAGCAGACCCCCGAGCAAGCCGACCGGGGACCACTCGACATGCGGAGCCAGGGAGGCGACCACGGCCCGGAGCCGTCCCGTGGCCATGGTGGATACGTCGGGCGTGCTCACGCTGCTGCCTCCAAGAGGGAAGGGTGATGATGGGCCGGGGTGGCGTGCCGGTAACGGCCGTCGTCCTTCACCCGGGCATCTGGATCATTTGAAGTCGGCAGACACAGCGGGAGTGCCTCACCGCCATCGGAAGGGATCACCACGACCCGCGCACGGGCCGTCACGCTGCTGCCCACGTCCGCCGCACGGATTGCGGCCCGAAGAGTGAACAGGTCTTCGGAGACGATCCCGGTGCGCTGCTTGCCGTTGGGAGACGTCCAGGACACCCAGGAACCGGGGCCGTAGTCGACCCTGCTGACCTTGCTTCCGGACTTCGGTCCGGGGGTGTGCTTCTCTTGTGAGTCAGAGAACCACAGTGCCACTGTTCGCCGGTCATCTTCCGTCGAATAGACGATGTCCCGGTGAACGTCTTTCTCCGTTTCCTGCTTGGTGTCGTACTGCTTGGGAAGTTCTGCGAACTTCCGCACCTCCTCCACGAATGCCCCTCCCCGCCACGCGATATCAAGCGCATCGGCCCTTTCCGGCTGCTTCCTCGATGGCAACCCTTGCCGCTTCCTGGCGCGCGAAATTGAGCGATTCTGGTTGTCACGCTTCAGCCTGCACTGCGAGTGATCCGGGTTCGTTGCCGGGTTGCGCCCACTCCTGCCAAGCGGACGGTGATAGGTCCACGGCTCACGGCATGTCGAGCAAATCAACTCAACCAGCTTCACGGCTGCGTTCGTCAATCACTTCTCCGGAAACAAAAAGGCCCCCGAGTCGCCTCGGAGGCTTCGCAGACGGTGGATGGGGTGAGTGTCCGGGGGCTCAGGCCGCCGTCCCTTCGTCCAACCACTTGTCGAGGTCGCTCGGTCGGCAAGGCAATGCCTGGCCCACCTTGCGGAACGGAATCCCTTCCCGCTGCCAATTTCCGTAGACCCACGAACGGGGCTTGTTCAGGTATTCGGCAACCTCATCCACGGTCATCAGCTTCGTGCGCATAGGTCCCCCTAAAAGCAAAGCCCCCAGTTGCCTGGGGGCTCATTAAGCACTGCTTCAGTAGTAGCGGACGTCAGTTCTGCTCGTCATCAGAATTAACGAAGGCCGCGAGGACCTCCGTGGTCTTCTCAGTAAGTTCACCGCCAGCCTTGCCCGCAACTGTGGTCAGGTAGCCCTCTCTTCGCGCGCGCTTGAGATGGTCCTTAACAGTCTCGGGACGGCGGCCGATAAGTCGGGCCAGCCACGGAACAGGAGCTGGAGCGCCCAAGTCGGCCATGGTCTTGTAGGTCGAAGCCAGCATGGCCAAGTACGGCTCTGACACACCTTCGTTGGTCAGCAACAGGCCCGCTGCAGCCCCCGCTTCCTCGACCTTCGCCGTCACCTCCTCCATGCCTTGCCGAAGCTCAGGCGCCTTCTCTGCCAGCTTCATGGCCGCCGCAAGGTCGAGCCTCCGCAGAACAGTCGTGGAGATCCCACGCGCCACGTCACGCGTGGCGGAGCCCTCCGCCGCCTCGACAGTGATCCGCTGCGGCCCTCCGGTGATCGGTCCCGTCGGCCACCACATGCGGATCACCCAAGCCCCTTGCTCCTGGGTGATCTCGAACCCGCCCTCATTCGCTTCCACGCTTTCGAACGTACCACACAGGGTGAACCACCCTGTGTTGACAACCCAGGGTGGACCATGCGCAGACTGGATCACGCCGGGCAACCGGCACGACGCCGGGCCGTCCGTGCGTCATCGACAGAGGGGGGCCGCCTCAGTGGCAAGGGCATGGGTCGCGCGATCCAAGGACGACCCGAAGAAGTGGACGACGTTCTGGTACGACCCTGACGGGAAGCAACGGCAGAAGACGTTCGCCACCAAGACGCGGGCAGACGACCAGCGCAAGCTCAAGGAACAGGAACTCGACGCCGGAACGTACCTCGACGATCGGTTGGGCAAGCAGCCGGTGACGGCCGTCTGGGAACAGTGGACCAATCAAAGGAAGCTGGAGAACAGCACCAAGAAGCAGTACCGATCCATCCTCAACACGACCATTGAGCCATTCTTCAAAGCCCGTTCGATCGTGTCCCTGAAGGTTGCCGACGTTGAGCAGTGGCTCTTGTGGATGGAGCGGGACCGGAAGCTTTCGGCCCGCACACGACGCCAGCGGTTCTCGTTCTTCTCCGGGATGATGGACTGGGCTGTCGTCAACGAGATCATCGGTCGGAACCCGTGCAAGAAGGTCAAGGGCGCGGGCAGCCGCGCCAAGGAGATCCGGGAGCACAAGAGCACCGCCCGGCGACTCACGACGCGGGAAGTCCTGGCGATGCTCGATGCCGCTCCTCCGCGATACCGCGCGATGCTGTGGCTCATGGCCGGGTGCGGCCTGCGGCTGGGTGAGGCCATGGCGGTATCCCGCGATCAGATCGACTTCAAGGCCGAGACGCTTCGCGTCGACTTCCAGATTGCGGAGGACGGAGACACCGAGTCCGGGAAGAACAGCGCGATCCAGCGTCGGCACATCAAGGCTCGTGACGAAGGCGAGCCAGGGCGCACGGTCCCCCTCCCGCCGAACGTCGCCTTCGAGCTTCGACGGCACATCAAGAACCAAGGCGTATGGGGGCCGGAGCGGCTTCTCTTCCCCAACGTGACGCGGACCGGCTACCTCTACGCGTCGTACTTCTACCCGAAGATCTGGATGGAGGCCCTGGGCAAGGGACAGGTGAAGTACTGCAAGGCCCACTCACTCCGGCACTACTACGGGTCGCGGCTGCTGTACGCCGGAGTCCCCGAGAACGACGTGGCCGACTGGATGGGCCACAGCAGGACGGACGTACTGCGGGAGCACTACCACTACATCTTCGAAGGGGCCGAGCAGCGCGGCCGGGCCGCTATCGCAACGATGCTGACGCCCGGCGCCGACGACCCTACGGAGGCGTCAGTGGTCGCCTGATCCGCATACGACAACAGCCCCCGGCATCACGCCGGGGGCTGCGTTGTTTGTGCAGGTCAGCGGCCGTTTCCGGCCCGGCATCCGCCCAGGATTCCCCCAGCATGACGCCCAGGAACGGCCCTGATCGGGCCGCAACGGACAGGAAGCCAAAGCGGCCCTCTCGGACCCTCGAAACAGCCCCTGACCTGCAAAAACCCTGCTAGGGAAGGTTCCTTGCCATCACGATGCGCTGGACCTGGTTCGTGCCCTCATAAATCTGCGTAATCTTCGCGTCGCGCATCATGCGCTCCAGCGGGTAGTCGCGGGTGTAGCCGTAGCCGCCGAGGAGCTGGACGGCGTCGGTGGTGGCTTCCATGGCGACGTCGGAGGCGAAGCACTTGGCGGCCGCGCCGAGGTAGGTGAGGTCGGCGTCACCGCGCTCGGAGGCGGCGGCGGCCTGGTAGGTCAGGGCGCGGGCGGCCGAGATCTTCATGGCCATGTCGGCGAGCATGAACTGGATGCCCTGGAAGTCGCCGATCGGCTTGCCGAACTGCTTGCGCTCCTGGACGTAGCCCTTGGCGTAGTCGAGGGCGCCCTGGGCGATGCCGAGGGCCTGGGCCGCAATGGTGATGCGGGTGTGGTCCAGGGTCTTCATCGCGGTGGCGAAGCCGGTGCCCTCCTCGCCGATCATGCGGTCGGCGGGGATGCGGACGTTGTCGAGGTAGACCTCGCGGGTCGGGGAGCCCTTGATGCCGAGCTTCTTCTCCGGGGCGCCGAAGGAGACGCCCTCGTCCGACTTCTCGACGACGAAGGCCGAGATGCCCTTCGAGCGCTTGGACGGGTCCGTGACCGCCATCACCGTGTAGTACTCGGAGACGCCCGCGTTGGTGATCCAGCGCTTCACGCCGTTGAGGACGTAGTGGTCGCCGTCGCGGACCGCCTTGGTCTTCATGCCGGCCGCGTCGGAGCCCGCGTCCGGCTCGGAGAGGCAGTACGAGAACATCGCGTCGCCCTTGGCGAGCGGGGTCATGTACTTCTTCTTCAGCTCCTCGGAGCCGGAGAGGATGACGGGCAGCGAGCCCAGCTTGTTCACGGCCGGGATGAGGGAGGAGGACGCGCAGACGCGCGAGACCTCCTCGATCACGATCACGGTGGCCAGCGCGTCGGCACCGGCGCCGCCGAACTCCTCGGGCACGTGCACGGCGTGCAGGTCGTTGGCGACCAGGGCGTCCAGCGCCTCCTGCGGGAAGCGGGCCTCCTCGTCCACCGCGGCGGCGTACGGCGCGATCTTCGCCTCGGCCAGCGAGCGGACGGCGTCACGGAGCATGTCGTGCTCCTCGGACGGGCGGTACAGGTCGAAGTCAGCCGATCCGGCCAAGGTCTCTCACGCTCCAAAGACGCTGCGATGCCTGTGCTAATTACCGTTAAGTAACTCAAATTTTAGGGGCCTGCTCACGCAAGTGATACGTGAGCTTGGCGACAGGGGGAAAAGTGCCCGGTGGGGCGCGTTCCCATGCCCCGACTATGCTCGGGCAGCGCACCGCCGCCGCCCCACCCCAATGGAGTCCCCCATGGCCCTGAAGATCACCGTGATCGGCACCGGCTACCTCGGCGCCACGCACGCCGCGGCCATGGCCGAGCTCGGTTTCGAGGTCCTGGGCCTGGACGTCGTGCCCGAGAAGATCGAGATGCTCCAGCAGGGCCGGGTCCCGATGTACGAGCCCGGTCTCGAGGAACTGCTCCACAAGCACGTGGCGGGCATCGAGGGCTCCACCGGGCGGCTGCGCTTCACGATGGACTGGGCCGAGGTCGGGGCCTTCGGCGACGTGCACTTCGTGTGCGTGAACACTCCGCAGCGGCACGGCGAGTACGCCTGCGACATGTCGTACGTCGAGAGCGCCTTCGAACTCCTCGCCCCGCACCTGACCCGCCCCGCCCTGGTCGTCGGCAAGTCCACCGTCCCCGTCGGCTCCGCCGACCGCCTCGCCGCCTACCTCGCCGCGCACGCGCCGGCCGGGCAGGACGCCGAGCTGGCCTGGAACCCGGAGTTCCTGCGCGAGGGCTTCGCCGTCGGCGACACCCTGCACCCCGACCGGATCGTGGCGGGCGTGCGCAGCGAGCGGGCGGAGAAGCTGCTGCGCGAGGTGTACGCCACGCCGCTCGCGGAGGGGACGCCCTTCGTCGTCACCGACTTCCCCACCGCCGAGCTGGTGAAGACCTCCGCGAACTCCTTCCTCGCCACCAAGATCTCCTTCATCAACGCGATGGCGGAGATGTGCGAGGCCGCGGGCGGCGACGTCGCCCGGCTGGCGGAGGCGATCGGCTACGACGACCGGATCGGCCGGAAGTTCCTGCGCGCCGGCATCGGCTTCGGCGGCGGCTGCCTGCCGAAGGACATCCGCGCCTTCATGGCCCGCGCCGGTGAGCTGGGCGCCGACCAGGCGCTGACCTTCCTGCGCGAGATCGACTCGATCAACATGCGCCAGCGCGGCCAGATGGTGGAGCTGGCGCGGGAGGCGCTGGGCGGGGGGCCGTTCCTCGGCAAGCGGGTGGCGGTCCTCGGCGCGACCTTCAAGCCCGACTCGGACGACGTCCGGGACTCGCCTGCGCTGAACGTCGCCGGGCAGATCCACCTCCAGGGCGGCCAGGTGACCGTCTACGACCCGAAGGGCATGGACAACGCCCGCCGCCTCTTCCCGACCCTCGGCTACGCCGACTCCGCCGAGGCGGCCGTACGCGGCGCCGACGCCGTACTCCACCTGACGGAGTGGCGGGAGTTCCGCGAGCTGGACCCCGCGGCCCTCGGTGAACTCACGGCCACCCGCCTCATCCTCGACGGCCGCAACGCCCTCGACCCGGAACTGTGGCGCAAGGCGGGCTGGACGTACCGGGCGATGGGCCGCCCGAACGCGTAACGCCGGGCTGTCAGCGCCCCGCCAGGGGCGCGGGGAACTGCGCAACCAGCCCCCACAATCCCGCAGACGCAGACGGCCCTGCCCAGCCGGCGCAGCGACACCGCTTCGGCCGAGGCTCAGTCGGCCGAAACGGCGTCTTTCGGCATTCTGCCGCACGTCCCTGGGCGGCGTTCGGCTTACCGGCAGGGCTACGCGTCCAGCTCGGCGATCCGCGCGGTCGAGGGTTCCCGGCGCTGCTGGGCCGCCCGGGCCGTGAAATCGGCGGTGCGCAGGACGCGCTGGGCGTTGCCCCAGGTCAGCAGGGACAGGTCGGTCTCCGTCCAGCCGCGGTGGAGCAGTTCGGCGACGAGGTGCGGGTAGCAGGAGGCGTCGGCGAGGTCCTGGGGGTGGGCGGTGCCGGCGTCGTAGGTGCCGGACAGGCCCACGCAGCCGGGTCCCGCGACCGCACGGACGTGGTCGAGGTGGTCGGCGACGTCCCGGACGGACGGCCCGGTCTGCTCGGCGGTCAGCGGCACCATGCACAGCCCCTTCGCCGCTCCCAGCTCGGCGAGCAGCTCGTCGGGCAGGTTGGCCGGGTGCGGGCGCAGGGCGCGGGCGGCGGAGCGGGTGAACAGCACCGGCGTCTTGGAGGCCGCCAGCACCCGTCGGATCGTCTGCTCGGAGGCGCCGGACAGGTCGGCGAGGACGCCGAGCCGGTTCATCTCGCGGACGACCTCCTCGCCGAACCGGGTCAGCCCCGCCTCGCTGGCCCAGGAGGTGCCGGACAGGGTCAGCACGCGCAGCCCGAGGCTGTGCAGGACGCGCAGGATGCCGAGCGAGTCGTCGAGCGCGGCGGCCGTCGCCGGGCCCAGCAGCACCGCCGCCCGGCCGCAGTTGCGGGCGTCGATGACCTGCCCGGCGGTGCGGGCCAGCCGCAGCCCCTCGGGGTGGGCGGCGATCACCGTGCGGACCAGGTCCAGCTGCTCGAGGGTGGCGGCCACGGCACGGTCGGCGGCCAGCCCCTCGGGCAGGTGCAGCGAGCAGAACAACGCGCCGACGTGGCCCTGGCGCAGCCGCGGTACGTCGGTGTCGACGGCGCTCTCGCCCAGTTCGAGGTCGTACCAGGGCAGGTGGCGCAGCGCCCAGGGCAGTCCGCTGTAGCCGTCGGCGACGGGGTGGGCTGCCAGGAGGGCGTGCGCGCGCTCCAGCGGCCCGGCGTCCGGGTCGACGGCATCCGGGTCGACGACGGCCGCAGCGGCTACGGCCGGAGCGGGCGGCTCCATCAGGGCAGGCGGCTCCATCAGAGCGGGCGGGTCGACCGTGGCGGGCGGCTCGACCGGGAAAGGGCCGTCCAGGGGCAGGTCGTCGAGCGCGCCGACCTCGGTCGTGGGGTGCAGGTCGTCCTGGAGGTCTGCCATGGCGGGCTCCGTACGTGCGCGGGGGTCGCTGTACGGTCACCGTCGCACGGGGTCCGGGAAGGCTTCCTGGTGGACGGGGCGTTCGGGCGTCCGCCGGTTCAGCGACCCCACCCCGGGCTCAGCCGCCCTGCGCCGCCTCGATCACCTCGTCGAGGGTCTCCCGGGAGCGCACCAGGTCGGCGATCATCCGGTCGATGCGGTCGCGCTCCTCGGTCAGGTCCCGGACCAGCCGGGGCGTGGCGACGGCCGAGGGGCCGCCGTCGGTGTCCCGCATGCAGGGCAGGAGCTGGGCGATACGGCTGCTGTGCAGGCCCGCCGCGAACAGTTCCTGGATCCGGACGACCCGGTCCACGGCCGCCTCGGGATAGTCGCGGTGGCCACCCGGGGTGCGCTCCGCGCGCAACAGCCCCTGGGCCTCGTAGTAGCGCAGCGACCGCTCGCTCACGCCGGTGCGCCGGGCCAGTTCACCGATCCGCATGCCGTCCCCCACCGAGGCTTGATTCTGACATCAGTGTCAGGTTCTACGGTACGGCCGTGACGAACCGTAACCGCCTGGCACCCCCGCCGGCGCGGTCGGTGGTACCGGAAAGCAGTTTCCGGTACCACCGCACGTCACGTCGAGCCGTCCAGCTCCTCGATCGTGGCGTTGGACGGCGAGCGCGTGGCCTGCAGATCGCGGGCCACGTCCTCCGCGGCGCCCAGCACCCGTACGGAGTTCTGCCAGGTCAGCTTGGCCAGGTCCGCCTTGGACCAGCCGCGGTCCAGCAGCTCCGCGATCAGGTTCGGATAGCCGGAGACGTCGTCGAGGCCGTCCGGGGTGAAGGCCGTGCCGTCGTAGTCGCCGCCGATGCCGAGATGGTCGACGCCCGCGACCTCGCGCATGTGGTCGAGGTGGTCGGCGACCGTCGACACCGTGGCGACCGGGCGCGGGTAGCGCTCCTCGAAGGCGCGGTGCACCTTCATCGCCTCGGCGGTCGTGTCGAGGTGGTGGAAGCCGTGCTCGCGCATGTTCTCGTCGGCCGCGGCAGTCCAGTCGACCGCCGCCTGGAGCACGAACTTCGGCACGAACGTCACCATCGCGACGCCGCCGTTGGCGGGCAGCCGCTCCAGGACATCGTCGGGGATGTTGCGGGGGTGGTCGCACACGGCCCGGGAGGAGGAGTGGGAGAA
This sequence comes from Streptomyces sp. TRM68416, assembly GCF_014596915.1. Taxonomy (GTDB): domain Bacteria; phylum Actinomycetota; class Actinomycetes; order Streptomycetales; family Streptomycetaceae; genus Streptomyces. Next base: position 222,735 of record NZ_JACVWU010000011.1, on the reverse strand, counting down.
GACCACCGGCGCTGACGTGGTGTCCAGCGCGTCCCGCATGGTCGTGGCGGCGACGTGCGAGAGGTCGACCAGCATGCCCTCGCGGTTCATCTCCCGCACGACCGCCCGGCCGAAGGCCGACAGTCCCCCGACCCCCGGCTCGTCGGTCGCGGAGTCGGCCCAGTCCACGTTGTCGTTGTGGGTGAGGGTCATGTACCGCACGCCGAGGGCGTACAACGCGCGCAGCGTACCGAGGGAGTTGGCGATCGAGTGCCCGCCCTCCGCCCCCATGAGCGAGGCGATACGGCCTTCCGCGCGCGCCGCTTCGAGGTCCGCGGCGGTCAACGCGGCCCGCAGGTCGGCCGGGTGACGGTCGATCAGCTGCCGTACGCAGTCGATCTGTTCCAGCGTGGCCGGCACCGGGTCGGGCAGGTCGGCGCGGACGTACACCGACCAGTACTGCGCCCCGACGCCGCCCGCACGCAGCCGCGGGATGTCGGTGTGCAGGTGAGCAGCCTGGTCCGTGCCGATGTCGCGGGCGTCGAGGTCGTAGCGGACCTGCTCGCGCAGGGCCCAGGGCAGGTCGTTGTGCCCGTCGACGACGGGGAACTCCCGCAGCAGCTCGCGGGCCTCCTCCAGCGCGCTCACCGGCGTCACTTCCCGGAGCCGAAGCCGAAGCCGTTGCCGCCGCCGTCGACCTTGGCGCGCAGGCGCTTGCCCTTCTCGGTGGCCTGGTCGTTCAGCTCCTGCTGGAACTCCCGCATCCGGCCGAGGAGTTCCTCGTCGTGCGCGGCGAGGATCCGGGCGGCCAGCAGACCGGCGTTGCGGGCCCCGGCGACGGAGACGGTCGCGACGGGGACCCCGGCCGGCATCTGCACGATGGACAGCAGGGAGTCCATGCCGTCGAGGTACTTCAGCGGCACCGGAACGCCGATCACGGGAAGGGGGGTGACGGAGGCGAGCATGCCGGGAAGGTGCGCGGCTCCCCCGGCGCCCGCGATGATCACCTTGATGCCCCGCTCCGCGGCCTGTTCGCCGTAGGAGATCATCTCGCGCGGCATGCGGTGCGCCGAGACGACGTCGACCTCGTACGCGATCTCGAACTCGTCCAGCGCCTGGGCGGCGGCCTCCATGACCGGCCAGTCGGAGTCCGACCCCATGACGATGCCTACGACTGGGCTCATCTCATTCTCCTTGCATACGGGATTCTCAGTGCGCCGGACCGGCTTACATCGGAGACGCTAGCGCGTGAGGCGTGGGGACCAATGGGGCCAAGTGTGGGAAGCGGGCATTCAAGTACCGCTTCGGAGGCGAGCATGCCGGGGAGGTGTGCGGCTCCCCCGGCGCCCGCGAATCGCCGACCGGCGCCGGGCAGGAAGCGTCATGGCGCGAGCCATGACAGCCCCCTCCCCAGCGGGGAGGGGCCGAGGTCAATCGGTGATCGTGCCTCTCAGGTAGCCGGCGGCGTGGTGGGCGCGTTCCAGTACGTCGTCCAGGTCGTCGCCGTACGTGTTGACGTGGCCGACCTTGCGGCCGGGCTTCACGTCCTTGCCGTACATGTGGATCTTCAGCTGGGGGTCGCGGGCCATGCAGTGCAGGTACGCGGAGTACATGTCCGGGTAGTCGCCGCCGAGGACGTTGACCATGACCGTCCACTTCGCGCGCGGGCGCGGGTCGCCGAGGGGGAGGTCGAGGACGGCCCGGACGTGGTTGGCGAACTGGCTGGTGATCGCGCCGTCCTGGCTCCAGTGGCCCGAGTTGTGGGGGCGCATGGCGAGTTCGTTGACGAGGATGCGGCCGTCGCGGGTCTGGAACAGTTCGACGGCGAGGTGGCCGACGACGTCCAGTTCCTTGGCGATGCGCAGGGCCATCTCCTCGGCCCGCAGCGCGAGGGCCTCGTCGAGGTCGGGGGCCGGGGCGATCACGGTGTCGCACACGCCGTCGACCTGCCGGGACTCCACGACCGGGTAGGCGACGGCCTGGCCGTGCGGGGAGCGTACGACGTTGGCGGCGAGCTCCCGCACGAAGTCGACCTTCTCCTCGGCGAGCACGGGCACGCCGGCCTTGAAGGGGGCCTCCGCCTCCTCGGCGGAGTCCACGACCCACACGCCCTTGCCGTCGTAGCCGCCGCGCACGGTCTTGAGGACGACGGGGAAGCCGTCGCCCTCCCCCGCGAAGGCGGCCACGTCGGCCGGGTCGCTGACGATGCGGTGCCGTGGGCAGGGCACTCCGATCGCGTCGAGCTTGGCCCGCATCACGCCCTTGTCCTGGGCGTGCTGAAGCGCGTCGGGCCCGGGGCGCACGGGGATGCCGTCCGCCTCCAGGGCCCGGAGGTGCTCGGTGGGTACATGTTCGTGATCGAAGGTGATCACATCGCATCCGCGCGCGAAGTCACGCAGCGTGTCCAGGTCGCGGTAGTCGCCGACGACGACTTCGCTCACCACCTGGGCCGCGGAATCCTGCGGGGTGTCACTGAGGAGCTTGAACCTGATGCCCAGCGGGATGCCTGCCTCGTGTGTCATACGAGCGAGCTGGCCCCCGCCGACCATGCCGACTACCGGGAACGTCACGACCCCAGGGTATCGGTCGCGTCGGCGCGGCCGGTTTCCGCGGCCTGTGAGCGCACGCACAGGCAATCCACCGCGGGGGTGGTTAGCATGGCTGGGTTGACGAAACCGACGGACGGGAGCTTTCACTCCATGGGACGTGGCTCCTCCGGCCTGCGGCGGCTCGCGCACGAGGCGGCCAAGTTCGGCGCCGTCGGCGGTGCCGGGCTGCTGGTCAACCTCGGTGTCTTCAACCTGGTCCGGCAGGCGACCGACCTCCCGGTGGTGCGGGCGAGCGTCATCGCCACGGTGGTGGCCATCGCCTTCAACTACGTCGGTTTCCGGTACTTCACCTACCGTGACCGCGACAAGAGCGGGCGTACCAAGGAACTCACGCTGTTCCTGCTGTTCAGCGTGGTCGGCCTGGTGATCGAGAACGGTGTGCTCTACACGGCGACGTACGGGTTCGGCTGGGACAGCCCGCTGCAGAGCAACGTCTTCAAGTTCCTCGGCATCGGCATCGCGACCCTGTTCCGCTTCTGGTCTTACCGGACGTGGGTCTTCAGGGCACTGCCCGCCCGGGAGACCCTGGCCGGCGCGGAGTCGTTCCTGAAGGAGGAACGGAAGCGGGCCCAGCCGGCGCACCGGTAGGCACGGGCGGGCGCCGACGGGCACCGGCAGGCACGAGCAGGCGCCCGCGGACACCGGCAGGCGCGAGCAGGCGCCGTCAGGCACGGGCACGGGCAAGCGCTGGCAGGCACGGGCGGACACGAGGAAGCACCGACAGGCACCGGTAGGCACCGGCAGCACGAGCAAGCGCCGGCAGGCACCGGCAGGCCGCCTAGCGAACCGTCGGCTCCCGCTCCTCCGTCCGCTTCACCGTCGTGCGGGACAGGAACAGGCCGAAGACCGGTGGCGCGGCCTGGAGCATCTCCAGGCGTCCTCCGTCGGCCTCCGCGAGGTCCCGCGCCACCGCCAGCCCGATGCCCGTCGAGTTGTGCCCGCTGATCGCCCGTTCGAAGATCCGCGCCCCGAGGTCGGCCGGCACTCCGGGCCCCTCGTCGGTGACCTCGATGACCGCCTGGTTACCGGTGACCCGGGTCCGCAGCGCGACCGTGCCCCCGCCGTGCATCAGCGAGTTCTCGATCAGCGCGGCCAGCACCTGCGCGACCGCGCCCGGCGTCCCGACGGCCTGCAGATGCCGCTTGCCGGAGCTGACGATGGCCCGCCCGGCGCTGCGGTACGCCGGCCGCCACTCGGCGAGCTGCTGCTGGATGACCTCGTCGAGGTCGAAGGTGACGGCGGAGCCGGTGCGCGGATCGCGCGAGTTCGTCAGCAGCCGCTCGACGACGTCCGTCAGCCGCTCCACCTGCGTGAGCGCGATCGTCGCCTCCTCCTTCACCGTGTCCGGGTCGTCGGTGAGGGTGATCTCCTCCAGCCGCATGGACAGCGCGGTCAGCGGGGTGCGCAGCTGGTGCGAGGCGTCCGCGGCCAGCCGCCGCTCGGCCGTGAGCATGCGGCCGATCCGCTCCGCGCTCGCGTCCAGTACGTCCGCCACCCGGTCCAGCTCCTGGACGCCGTAGCGTTTGTGGCGGGGGCGCGGGTCGCCCGAGCCAAGGCGTTCGGCGGTCTCGGCGAGGTCGGTGAGCGGGGAGGCGAGCCGGTTGGCCTGGCGCACGGCGAGCAGCACCGCGGCGATCACCGCCAGCAGTGCCACCGCCCCGATGATCAGCAGCGTGCGCCCGACCTCACGGGTGACCGCGGAGCGGGGTTCCTCGACGGTGACGGTCTCGCCCTCGCTGCCCTTGCGGCTGGAGCTGATGGTGTCACCGGTCGGCTTGGTGCCGATCTCGATGGGCCGCTGACCGGGGACGCGGATCACGGCGTACCGACCCTCGGGTACCTGGTCGCGGAGCATGTCGGCGGTGACGGCACCGGTCGCGATCAGCCGGCTGTCCACGATGCCGACGAGACGTACCGCCTCGGAGTCCACCCGTTCCTGCGCGGTGGAGCTGATCGTGCGCGTCTCGACGATGACGAGGGACACACCGAAGACGGCGATCACGACGAGCACGACGGCGAGGGTGGACTGGATCAGTCGGCGGCGCATGGACGCGGTTTACTCAACTCTTCTCGAAGCGGAAGCCGACGCCCCGCACGGTCGCGATGTACCGCGGGTTCGCCGCATCGTCACCCAGCTTCTTCCGCAGCCACGAAATGTGCATGTCGAGCGTCTTGGTCGACGACCACCAGGTGGTGTCCCAGACCTCGCGCATCAGCTGGTCCCGGGTGACCACGCGTCCGGCGTCCCGTACCAGCACCCGCAGCAGGTCGAACTCCTTCGCCGTGAGCTGGAGCTCCTCGTCCCCCATCCACGCGCGGTGCGACTCGACGTCGATCCGCACCCCGTGGGTGGCCGGCGGCTGCTGGGGCTCGACGGCGCCGCGCCGCAGCAGTGCCCGTACCCGGGCGAGCAGCTCGGCGAGGCGGAACGGCTTGGTGACGTAGTCGTCGGCGCCCGCGTCGAGCCCGACGACGGTGTCCACCTCGTCGGCGCGCGCGGTCAGGATGAGGATCGGGACGCTGTGGCCCTCGGCGCGCAGCCGGCGTGCCACCTCCAGGCCGTCCATGCCGGGCAGACCGAGGTCCAGCACGACCAGGTCGACGCCGCCCTGCATTCCTGCGTCGAGCGCGGCCGGTCCGTCCTCACGCACCTCGACCTCGTACCCTTCCCGGCGCAGTGCACGGGCCAGCGGCTCAGAGATGGACGCGTCGTCCTCGGCGAGCAGTACACGGGTCATGACCTGATGGTAGTCCGCCCGTGACAAGAGCCGGGGTGTGATCGGCGACGGCGGTTCTTACCTCGCGGTCACCCAGTTCTTACCTTTGTACAAGCCTATGTGCCTGGGATGAGATCCTGTGGGTGACCTTCGAATGAGCGCCTGCGGTTCCCCCGGAACCTGTGATCCATATCTCAAGTCCTTTCATTTCCGGCAGTGTCCTGCCGTATGGTGACTGAACGCCTGCAGCACCACGGGGACCTTTGGCAACGCTTTTCACGCTGAAGGTCTCTTTTGTGTGCGGGCTGGTCTCCGCCAGCCTCGAAAGGAATGACCTGTGGCCGGGCCTCGTAGCGCATCGACGCGCGCAGAGGCGTGGATCCCGGTGGTCGGCGTCCACCGCTCCGTGACCCGGAGCGGACTCCCCTGGGCGTGGGGTGGACGGACCGACTCGCCGGTGCCGGCCGTCCCCACCGGGCGCGCAACGCTCCGCACACGCGCGTCCCGACCAGCAAGGAACGACCCATGGCGTCCAGCCTGACGACGGACCCTTTCCCGCCGCGCACCTCCGGCCTCGACCGGTCCTTCTTCGGCCACCCCCGTGGCCTGGCCACTCTCTTCATGACCGAGATGTGGGAGCGTTTCTCCTACTACGGCATGCGGGCTCTTCTTGTCCTGTACCTGGTCTCCGGCGGCGCCGACGCCGCGACCGGCAGCCAGGGCGGCGGCCTCGCGATGTCCGCGGCCACGGCCACGGCCATCTACTCCGTCTACGTCTCGATGGTCTACCTGATGGCCATGCCCGGCGGCTGGTTCGGCGACCGCGTCTGGGGCGCGCGCAAGACCGTCGCCATCGCCGGTTTCGTGATCATGCTGGGCCATGTCTCGCTGGCCGTTCCGGGCGCGGCGATGTTCTTCGTGGGCCTCGCCCTCGTCGCCGTCGGCTCCGGTCTGCTGAAGGCCAACATCTCCACGATGGTCGGCCACCTCTACGACGGCCCGGACGACCCCCGCCGCGACGGCGGCTTCACGCTCTTCTACGTCGGCATCAACCTCGGCGCCTTCGTCGCTCCGCTGGTCATCGGCACCGTCGGCGAGAAGGTCAACTGGCACTTCGGCTTCCTGATCGCCGCGATCGGCATGGCGGCGGGCCTGGCCCAGTTCCTGATCGGCACGCGCCACCTGAGCCCGAAGAGCAGCATCGTCCCGAACCCGCTCACCCCCGAGGAGCGCAAGGCGGTCCTGCTGAAGGCCCTCGGGGCCGTCGCGGTCGTCGCGGTCTTCTACGGTGTCGTCGTCGGCGTGGGCGCCTACACGCTGAACTGGGCGCTGGTCCCGATCACCCTCGCCGGCCTGATCATCCCGGTCGCGGTGCTGGCGCGCATCAAGCGCGACAAGGACCTGACGGCGAGCGAGCAGTCGAAGGTCTCCGGCTACATCTGGTTCTTCGTGGCCGCCGCCATCTTCTGGATGATCTACGACCAGGGCGGCTCGACGCTGGCGCTGTTCGCGGACGCCAAGACCGCCGACCACATCGGTCCGCTGAGCTTCCCTGCCACCTGGTTCCAGTCGCTGAACCCGCTGTTCGTCATGGCGCTGGCCCCGGTCTTCGCCTGGCTGTGGCTGTGGCTGGCGCGCAAGAACCAGGAGCCCAACACCATCGTGAAGTTCGCGATGGCCCTGGTCGGCATCGGTGCCTCGTTCTTCGTCTTCCTGGTCCCGATCGGCATGGCGACCGGCGACGCCACGGTCAGTCCGATGTGGCTGGTCGGCATCTACATGATCCAGACCATCGCCGAGCTGTGCCTGTCCCCGGTGGGTCTGTCGCTGACCACCAAGATGGCGCCGCAGAAGTACGCCTCCCAGATGCTGGGTGTGTTCTTCCTCGCCGTCACCGCGGGCGACTGCACCACGGGTCTGCTCTCGCTGGCGGGCGTGGACCTGAACGGCACGGGCGTCATCGCCCTCCAGGCGGCGCTGGCCGCAGCCGCGGGCGGGGCGATCTGGATGTACCGCAAGAAGGTCCAGGAGCTCATGGGCGACGTGCACTGAGCGCTCCGCCGCGGCGGCGGTGAGGGGCCTCGCGCCCGGCTGCGGCGGCGGTGAGGGGCCTCGCGCCCGGCTGCGGCGGCGGTGAGGGGCCTCGCGCCCGGCTGCGGCGGCGGTGAGGGGCCTCGCGCCCGGCTGCGGCGGCGCCGTGGCCGGCCGCGAGGCGCCCCGCACCCCGTCTTCAGGGCCGCTGCGATCCGAGTGGATCGCGGCGGCCCTGTCCGTTTCGGCGCGTGCCGTGTCCCGTCTCGGGTCCCGTGTTCCGTGTTCCCTGTTCCGTGTTCCGTGTTCCGTGTTCCGTGTTCCGTGTTCTGGCACGAGTGTGAACACGGCCACGCCGAGCAGGACCGCCGGGTGTCGTCGACTTCAGGGTGCCCGTCATGTCGGCCGGCGCCATGCCGCCGCCCTCGGGGGCGGCCGGGTTCCTCCGCGGCCCCCGCATCACGAGGCCCGCGCTCTGCACGCCGGCCGGCGTGAGCGTCCCGTTGGGCTGCGCGGGCGGCGGACGGCAGGCGGCGGGCGGCGGGCGGATCGATCAGGTCGGGGTTCTCGGAGGGGCCTGGACGAACGTCCGCACCACTTCGGCCTCGTCACCCCGGGCCCTTCCTGGTGGGATCCGCGGGACTGGTGGAGCTGTCGTCGTGCCGGGCGGAGTGCCCGCCGGCCGCGTCCGGGCCGGAATCCGGGGTGAACCACGGCAAGGTCGCGGAGGAAGCGGGCGCCCGGTCCGGGGCGGACTTCAACCCGGGCAGGCGCGGGGCCGGTTCGGGCGGCCGCGGCCCGCGGCGACGTGGCGAACGGGGCCGTACCCGGTCCACCACCGCCATCCCGGCGCGGAACACCGCGGCCGGCACGACCAGGAGGACCAGGATCCAGAACAGGGTCACGCCCCAGGGACGGCCCACGTCCCAGGGGTGTTCGGCCATCACCTTCCCGCCGTACTTCAGCGAGACGGTGTAGTCGCCGTGCGCGCCGCCGGGCAGTTCCACGGGGAGTTCGATCCGGGCCTTCCCGCCGGGCCGGATCGTGCCGCGCCACTGCTGCTCCTGCCACTCGGGCGCGAACACGCCGTGGGAGGTGCCCACTTGGAAGACGGGGTTCTTCACGGCCGCGCCGCCGACGTTGCCGACGGTGAGGACGAGGGTGCGGGCGGGCGGGGCGCCGAACCAGGTCAGCAGCCCGCTGGAGCCGTCGAGTCGGGCATCGGCGAGGACCGCCAGACGCCCGCCGGCCGCGTCCGCGGGCAGGGGCTCGACGGCGTGCCCGGCCACCTGGAGAACCGCGTCGGCCTCGGCCTTCGCGCCCTGGGCCGTGGCGACATGCACCACGCACGGGCACGGCACCGGCGGTTCGGCCACCGGCAGCCTCCGGCTGAACCGGCCCTCGGCGTCGGCGGTGACGGCCCGGCCGTCGGAGTTGGCGCAGGAGTCGGTGCCGCCGGTCACCCCCGTCGACGGCGCCGACTGCCCGCAGATGAGGATCATCAGCAGGGCGTGGGGCCGCCAGCCGCTCCCCGTGACGGTGATCGAACCCCCCGTGCCCGCCTGCGACTTGGAGAGCTTCACGACGGGCGGGTCCGCGGCGGCGGAGGCGGGTGCCACCGGCGCCAGGGACACCGTCAGAAGCAGCAGGGCGAGCACCACCGGGATCCGCACCTTGCCGTTCACTTCACCGCTCCCTCCCGTCAACTCGACTGGCCTGTGCGGGCCCTCACTCCTACGAGGCCCAAGTCGCCGTACGACGAAGCAGGCGCCGGTCGTCGCGGCCCCGACGCCCGTCACCGAACGCGGCCGAGACCTCGGCCGTGTCGTGCGCGCCCCCTCGGGCGGTTGCCGTCCGGAGCGGTCACCGCGACGAGGACGTCGGCCCGGGGTGCGTACGGTGACCGCCCGCCCGCGGCCGCCCGTCCGCTCCGGTCGGTCGCGGTCACCGCGTCCCGCACCACCGCGCCGGGCGCGCCCTCGCCGTAGCGGGAGGGGGTCAGGTCCGGTTCCGCCGGGTGAGCCAGAGTGTTCCCGCCGCCCCGGCGAGCAGCACCGTGCCTCCCAGGGTGCCGAGGGCGATCGCCGAGTCCTCGGGCCCGGTCTGCGGAAGGTCCGGGCCGGAGCCGCCGCCGCTCCGGGTCCCGCCGGTGGCGCCGCCCGCGGCCTTGACGTCGAGGCTCAGCGACGGGCCGGGGCTGTTGGACGGCGTGCAGGTCGTCGTCGTACCGAGCGCCTCGATGGTGAGCACACCGGCGGTGAAGGTGACCTTGCCGGACTTCTTCGGCGTGTACGTGCCGGTCAGGTCGTTGATCCTGATCGGGGTGTTGGCCGGGACGGCCTCCTGGTTGGCCGGCCCGGTCACGGTCAGCGTGCCGCTGTCGGCACCGCCGAGCCTGATCGTGGCGCTGGGGTTCATCGCGCCCTTGCCGAGTTCGACCGGGCTGGACGAGACGCCCTTCTGCCAGGACATGGTGATCTTGTAGCCGTTGCCGCTCTCGACGCTCTTGATGTCGATGGGCGAGACGGCGCTCTTGTCGCCGATCGGCGTCTTGCACTGGTAGTTGACGTCGACGACCTCGGCCCGGGCGGCGGGGGCGGCCATCAGCACCGCCGAGCCGGCCAGGGCCGCGACGGAGGCGAGCGCGGCGGTTCGTTTCCGGTACGACACGGTTTCCGCTCCCTTTTTCTCCCGAAGTTCCTCTTGCCCGAGGTTTCCTGACGGAACATCAGATCGGCCGTCAAGGTACGCCCGGCGTCGAGAGGAAGGAAGACACGGTGCGCGCCGGAGTTGTGGCGATCCGGCGCGCGGGAAAGGGGGGTCGCGTGGAGGCCCGTACGGCGACGTAACCCTGAGTAACTCGAGGGCGGAGCCGATCCGGCAGCCGCGGGCGCCCGGGTCAGGCCGGGACGCCCAGCTCCGCCCACACCGTCTTGCCGGCCATGCCCGGGGTCCGTACCACGCCCCAGTCCAGGCAGAGCCGCTGGACGATGAACATGCCGTGGCCGCCGGGGCGGCCCGCGCGGTGGGGGGTGCGGGGCGCCGGCTGGCCGGTGCCGCGGTCGGAGACCTCCAGGCGGATCACCTTGCTGTCGCAGGCGATCCAGAGCTCGTCCGGCCCTTCGGCGTGCAGACAGGCGTTGGTGACCAGCTCGGAGACGACGAGGAGGACGTCCTCGGCGGCGGCCCGCTGGTCGGCGGTGGCGGCGGGCAGCCAGCCCCACGCGTACAGCGCCTGCCGGGTGAAGTCACGGGCGAGCGGCACGACACCGCTCTTGCCGTCGAAACTCAGCCGGCGGACCTGTCGGCCGCCCGCCGTCGGCTCGGACGGCGCGGCCACGCCCCCGTCGGAGACCACGGCCGCCGACGATGCATCCCGCCCGGATGCGTCCATCGACGGCACGTCCCCCCCGGACGCCCCGGAAGCGCCGCTGGGCTCCGGGCCGCGGTCGCCCGGCGAGTAGGGCCGGGTGGTGCTCATCAGCGCTTCACCTCACCGATTCACCAGTTCAACGATTCAGAAATCACTCGGTCAGTCATGCATCCGGTCGGCCCGTTCGGCCATGGGCCGTTCGTCCCTCCGGTCCAGCTCGGTCGGCCCACCGCACGGTGTCGGCGCGGCCGGTACGCGATCCGCCGGTCCACGCGGTCCCCGCGGCCGCGACGGCCGACGTGTTCAGGATGTCTCCTGCCCGAGCGAACCGAGGGAACACCCCCGTATTCGGCACGAATCACGTGACACCCGGAACGCACAGGTCCCCGTGGGACGGCAGGGGGTCGGTCCACGACCACCGGGCCGCTCAGCCGGCCTCGTCGGCCAGGGCTGCGGCGAGATTGTCATGAACGGTGAAGACCGCATCCGCCCCGGTGATCTCGAACACGCGCGCGACCACGGGCTGCATTCCGGCGAGATGCACCCCGCCCCCGGCGGCCTCCGCCTTCAGGCGGGCACCGAGCAGAACGTTGAGTCCCGTGGAGTCGCAGAACTCCAGCCTCGAACAGTCGACGACCAGCCGACTGAACCCTTTGTCAAGGCATTCCTCAAGTGGCTCTCGCAACAAATCGGCGGTGTGGTGATCCAACTCACCCGCCGGGGTCACGACGGCGCTGGAGCCCTCTTCCCGCACCTCCACCAGAAGTCGGCCAGACTGTGCGCTGCCGACCGTCCCGCGGTCCATGCCGTGTCTCACTCCCGACGTCGTGGCTGCTGACTGACGCCCTCGAACACTACGCCTTCCCTACGCCCCGCGACACCCGAACATCCACGCACAATCGGACATTTCGCCCCAAAACGCACTTGCGGTGATCTCGGGAAAGCGGGTAGGGCTAGTAGGGACACGTAACCGACACGGCCGGCTTTGGAGGCGCCGCACACCGCAGTGCACTCACTGGCTTCGGCAGCCATATGCCGAGAACGATGGAGGACATCATGTCACCCCGGATCGACGCACCGCATACCCACGAGGCGACGTCGACCTCCCCGCAGGAACAGCTGGATCCCATCGAGCAGGACGACGTACTCGCCGGACTACCGGAGATTCCGCCCTACGACGAGGTGGGCCCGGTGGACGCACGGGCCCTGTCCAAGACCCTCTTCGAGCGGCTGGAGTCGCTGGAGGAAGGGACCCACGAGTACTCCTACGTCCGCAACACGCTCGTCGAACTCAACCTCGCCCTGGTCAAGTTCGCCGCCTCCCGCTTCCGCTCCCGCAGCGAGCCCATGGAGGACATCATCCAGGTCGGCACCATCGGCCTGATCAAGGCGATCGACCGCTTCGAACTCAGCCGCGGCGTCGAGTTCCCCACCTTCGCGATGCCCACCATCGTGGGCGAGATCAAGCGGTTCTTCCGGGACACCTCGTGGTCCGTGCGCGTACCGCGCCGACTCCAGGAACTCCGGCTCGACCTGGCCAAGGCCGGTGACGAACTGGCCCAGAAGCTCGACCGCGCCCCGACGGTCGCCGAACTGGCCGAGCGCCTCGGACTGACCAACGACGAGGTCGTCGAGGGCATGGCCGCATCGAACGCGTACACCGCCTCGTCGCTGGACGCCCAGCCCGAGGAGGACGACGCCGAGGGCGCGCTCGCCGACCGGATCGGCTACGAGGACCACGGACTCGAAGGCATCGAGTACGTCGAGTCGTTGAAGCCGCTGATCGCCGAACTCCCGCCGCGGGACCGGCAGATCCTCTCCCTGCGCTTCGTCGCGGGCATGACCCAGTCGGAGATCGGCGAGGAACTCGGCATCTCCCAGATGCATGTGTCGCGACTGCTGTCACGGACGCTGGTGCGGCTCCGGAAGGGGCTGACCGTCGAGGAGTGACTCCCCGGCCGGTTCACGGGTTACCCACGGAAACCCTTTCCCCCCGGGTTCCCTTCCTCCACTATGAGCCGTCATGCCCGCCGGTACGCACGAACTCCGGCGGGTTTGACGGCTTCAAGGAGGCAGGCCCATGACGCTGGGCGACGACAGTGACGCGCGGCTCACCGAACTGCTGCGCGCCGACTCCGCCACCGCGTACGCGGCGCTCCAGGAACTGCGCGCCCGCCATCTGCGGGCGGTGCTCGCGTACGCCCGGCTGTGCACCACGGGCGACTCCGTGGCCCGGCAGTTGGCGGCGCAGTCGTTCACCCTCGCGGCCCGCGAGACGGCCCGCGGCATCGATCCCGGCGTGCCCTGGCGGCACCGACTCCTGCTGCTGACCGGGCGGTTGGCCGCGCAGTGGGCGGCGGACGAACGCGCGGCGGGCCTCGACCCGAGCCTGCTGCTGGTCCTGAACACGGCAGGCCCCGACGGCCCCGTGCCGCCCGTCCTCCCGCCCTTCCAGTCCCTGCCCGCCCGCACCCAGGGCCTGATCTGGTACGCGGTCGTCGAGCGCGAGCCCGACGCGACGACCGCCCGTTTCCTCGGCGTCACCCGGGAGGACGTGACCTACGGGACGGCCGGGGCGCTCCACCACCTGGGCCGCGCCTGCCTGCGCGCCCGCCTCACCGCCTCCGCGGACCCCGACTGCCGCGACTTCGACCGTCTCATCGAGGAGTCCGTACGGCCGGACAGCCCTCGCGGCAGCACCGACCTGTACGCCCACATGGCCCGCTGCGCGACCTGCACGGCGGCGCACGAGGAACTGTCGGCCCTGCGCGACGACCCGCGCGGGACGCTGGGCGCGGGCCTGCTGCCGTGGGGCGGGACGGCGTACGTCACGGAGGAGTCGGCGGGCCCGGCCGAGCGCCTGCTGCCCGGCACCGGTACGTGGCCGCTGTCCCGCCGGGTGGGACTGGCCTCGGCGGCGCTCGGGGTGGCACTGGCGCCCCTGCTGCTGTTCCTGCTCCCCCAGGGCGGCTCCGCCCCGGACGGTCAGGACCCGGTGAGCGCGGCGAACAGCCCGACGGACCTCCCGACGCCCCCTCCGGTCACGGTGACGGCGACCGTCTCGGCCACACCGTCCACCGGGTCGCCCTCTCCGACGAGGAGCCCCGAGCCGAAGAAGCCGCCGCGCCCCTCCCCCACGCCGACTCCCACGCCGACCCCGACCCCGACTCCGACGCAGCACTACCCGCCCGGCTCCCGCTACGCCCAGGTCGTGAACGTCGCCTCGGGCCGCTGCCTGGACGTCGTCGGCGGCTTCGACAAGGGCATCGACGTCGTCACCGCCCCCTGCACCGGCTCCCCCACCCAGCGCTGGCGTGTCGACGCGTCCCGCGCCGTCCTCCAGTCCGCGGCCGACCCCGACTACTGCCTCGACAGCCGCGGTGCGACGGACCGGGGCGTCGGGATCTGGCCCTGCTCCTCCGTCGACGGCCGCAACGGCCAGAACCTCCGCTTCACCGTCGACGCCGCGGGCCTGATCCGCCCGGCCGTCGCCCCCGGCCACGCGGTGACGTCCTCCGGCACCGGCTCCGTGGGCCTCCAGCCGGCGAACGGCGCCACAGCGCAGCGGTGGCGGGCCGGGGCGACGTGAACGATCGCGCACGCCGCCGCACGGCCGGCGGTGCCGCGTCGCCCCGGTCCGCACCGGGCCCGCCGTCGCTCACAGCACCCGCGCCCCGCGCCTCCACACCCCGCTGACCAGCGGCACACCCGGCCGGTAGGCCAGGTGGACATGGCTGGGGGCGTCCAGGAGGACCAGGTCGGCGCGCGCGCCGGGGGCCACGCGGCCGACGTCCGTGCGGCGCAGCGCCCGCGCCCCGCCCGCCGTGGCCGACCAGACCGCCTCGTCCGGCGTCATCCCCATGTCCCGTACCGCGAGCGCGATGCAGAACGGCACGGACGACGTGAACGACGAACCCGGGTTGCAGTCCGTGGACAGCGCCACGGTGACCCCCGCGTCGAGGAGACGCCGTGCGTCCGGCCACTCGGCTCGGGTGGAGAACTCGGCGCCGGGCAGCAGCGTGGCGACGGTGTCCCCGCTCGCCAGCGCGTCCACGTCCGCGTCGGTCAGATGCGTGCAGTGGTCGGCGCTGGCCGCGTCCAGCTCGACGGCCAGTTGCACGCCGGGGCCGTAGGACAGCTGGTTGGCGTGGATGCGCGGGTGCAGTCCCTTGGCCTTGCCCGCGCCGAGGATCGCGCGCGCCTGGTCGCCGTCGAAGGCGCCCTTCTCGCAGAAGACGTCGATCCAGCGGGCGTGCGGCGCGCAGGCGTCGAGCATCTCGCCGGTGACCAGGGCGACATAGCCGGCCGGGTCGTCGGCGAAGTCGGGGGAGACGATGTGCGCGCCGAGGTAGGTGACCTCGTCGGTGTGGGCGGCGGCGATCCGCAGGGCGCGCGCCTCGTCGGCGACGGTCAGGCCGTAGCCCGACTTGGTCTCGAACGTGGTCGTGCCCTGGCGCAGGGCCTCGGCGAGATAACGGGTGAGGTTGGCCTCCAGTTCCCCGTCGCTCGCGGCCCGGGTGGCGGCCACCGTCGTGCGGATGCCGCCGGCCGTGTAACTCCGGCCTGACATGCGCGCGTTGAACTCCTGCGTCCGGTCGCCCGCGAAGACCAGGTGGGAGTGGGAGTCGACGAAGCCGGGCAGGACCGCCCGGCCGCCCGCGTCGACGCGATTGTCAGTGGCGGGTGCTTTGCTTGATTCACCGGTCCACGCGATGCGGTCGCCGTCGATGACGACGGCCGCGTCCTGGATCAGACCGAGGGGGGAGTTGTCACCGAGGGAGGGGTCGTTGGTGACCAGTGTGGCGATGTTGGTGATGACCGTGCTGCTCATGGCGTCCTCGTGGGTGGTCGTCAGGCGCGGAGGGCTTCGACTGCCCGCGCGAGGGCTTGCGGCACATCGGGCACGAGCGTGTGCGCCCCGTCGCGTACGACATGCCGTCCTGCCACGATCGTGTGCCGTACGTCCGCTGCCGTCGCGGCGAATACGGCGGTCTCGGCGCCGAGCCCGGGCAGCGGCCCCGCTGTCCTGACCGAGTCCAGCGCGACCGTCGTGAGGTCGGCGAGCGCGCCCGCCTCGATGGTGCCCGCCCCGTCCCAGCCGAGGGCCGCGTGACCGTCGGCGGAGGCGGCGCGCAGCAGCGCGGCGGCCGTCCAGTGTCCGCGGGTGCGGGTGCGCAGGCGTTCGTTCAGCTCCATCGCGCGGGCCTCTTCGAGCAGGTCGACGACGGCATGGCTGTCGGAGCCGAGGGAGAGCGGGGAGCCCGCCCGTTGCAGCGCGGCCGCGGGTCCGATGCCGTCCGCGAGGTCCCGTTCGGTCGTCGGGCACATGCAGGTGCCGGTGCCGCTGCCGCCGATGAGGGCGATGTCCTCGTCCGTGAGGTGCGTGTTGTGGACGCCGGTGGTGCGCGGCCCGAGCACGCCGTGCTCGGCGAGGAGCTGCGTCGGGGTGCGCCCGTGGGCCTGCTGGCATGCCTCGTTCTCGGCGGTCTGCTCGGACAGGTGCACATGCAGCGGGGCCCGCCGCTCCTCGGCCCACCGTGCCACGGTCGCCAACTGGCCGGCGGGCACGGCCCGTACGGAGTGGATCGCCGCCCCGATCCGTGCGTGATCCCGTTCCTTGAGAACTGAACAGCGTTCGGCCCAGGCCTCCGCGCTGCCGTCGGAGAAGCGGAGCTGGTGGGTGTTGGGCGGCTGCCCGAAGCCGGCGGACAGGTAGCAGGTGTCGAGCAGGGTGATGCGGATGCCGGCGTCGGCGGCCGCCGCGACCAGCGCCTCGCCCATCGCGTTCGGGTCGGCGTACGGGGTGCCGCCGGGGGCGTGGTGGACGTAGTGGAACTCGCCGACGGCGGTGATGCCGGCCAGGGCCATCTCGGCGTACGCGGCGCGGGCGAGGGCGTGGTAGCTGTCCGGGGTGAGCCGGTCGGCCGTGGCGTACATGACCTCGCGCCAGGTCCAGAAGGTGCCGGAGCCGACCTGGACCGTGCCGCGCAGGGCCCGGTGGAAGGCGTGCGAGTGGGCGTTGGCCAGGCCCGGGAGGGTCAGGCCGCGGAGGATCTCGGCGCCGGGGGGCGGGGTGGTCACGCCGGTGCGGACGGCGGTGATGCGGCCGTCGGCCACGTCGAGTGCCACGCCCGGCTCGACGTGGGTGGCGAGCCAGGCGTGCTCCAGCCAGTACGTCTGTGTCACGTGCAGGCCAGTCCTTCCAGTACGTCGGCGAGTGCGAGCACACCGGCCGTGCAGTCGTCCTCGGCCGCGAACTCGGCCGGGGAGTGCGAGACGCCGGTGGGGTTGCGCACGAACAGCATGGCGGTCGGGATCGTCCCGGAGAGGATCCCGGCGTCGTGTCCGGCACCCGTGCCCAGGACGGGCACCTTCAGGTCGGTGTCCCGGCCCAGGATCCGGGCCAGTTCGTCGCGCAGGGCGTGGTCGAACTCGACGACCGGGGTGAAGGACTCCCGGACGACGTCGAGGTCGACGCCGTGGGCCGCGGCGTACTCGCGGGCGGCCCGCTCGACCCCGCTGACCACGGCGTCGAGGCTCGCCTGGTCGGCGGCGCGGGAGTCCAGCCAGCCGCGCACGAGGGACGGGATGGCGTTGACGCCGTTCGGCTCGACGGCGATCTTGCCGAAGGTGGCGACGGCACCGGCGAGTTCGGCCTCCCTGCGGGCGGCGAGCACGGTCTCGGCGTACGACAGCATGGGGTCGCGCCGGTCGGCCAGCCGCGTGGTCCCCGCGTGGTTGGCCTCGCCGCGGAAGTCGAACCGCCACCGTCCGTGCGGCCAGATGGCGCTGGCCACGCCGACCCGGTCGCCGGACAGGTCCAGCGCCCGGCCCTGCTCGACGTGGAGTTCGACGAAGGCGCCGATCCGGGCGAGCCGCTCCGGGTCCGGCCCGATGGCGTCGGGGTCGTACCCGGCGGCCTCCATGGCCCGGGGCAGGCTGATCCCGTCCCCGTCGGTCAGCCGGTGCGCGTTCTCGACGGTGAGCTGTCCGGCGGTGAGCCGGGAGCCGACACAGGCGAGCCCGAAGCGGGCACCCTCCTCGTCGCCGAAGTTGGCGATGGCGAGGGGCTTGGTGAACCGGGCGCCCCTGCCGCGCAGTTCGTCGAGCGCGGCGAAGGAGGACACGACCCCGAGGGGCCCGTCGAAGGCACCTCCGTCCGGCACGGAGTCCAGATGCGACCCGGTGACGACGGCGTCCCCGGCGGCCGGGTCCCCGAGCCACGCCCACTGGTTGCCGTTCCGGTCCACCTCGTACACCAGCCCGCGCGCCTCGGCCTGCGCCCGGAACCAGGCCCGGCACTCGGCGTCGGCGGCGGTCCAGGCGTAGCGCCGGTACCCACGGGACTCACCGTGCCGGCCGATGGGAAGCAGCTCCCGCCACATCTCATGAAAGGAACCACCCCGCCCAGGCTGCGGGCCCTCAGCCCGTACAGGCTGTGGGCAGTCGTTCCGCAGGGCGGAACGGGTGGGCACAGCCGGGCCCGCGCCCGGCCGCGATGCCTCGGCCCCCACCGGAGAGTTGCCGTCGTCCGTCACGCCGGGTCACCCTCACGCATCGGAACCCGGACGCCGCGCTCGTCGGCGACCGACTCGGCGATGTCGTACCCGGCGTCCACGTGCCGGATGACGCCCATGCCGGGGTCGTTGGTGAGCACCCGGCGGATCTTCTCGCCGCCGAGCTTCGTGCCGTCGGCCACCGTCACCTGGCCCGCGTGGATGGACCGTCCCATGCCGACGCCGCCGCCGTGGTGCAGGGAGACCCAGGAGGCGCCCGACGCCACGTTCACCATCGCGTTCAGCAGCGGCCAGTCGGCGATCGCGTCGGAGCCGTCGAGCATGGCCTCGGTCTCGCGGTACGGGGAGGCGACGGAACCGCAGTCCAGGTGGTCACGCCCGATCGCCAGCGGAGCCGCCAGCTCGCCGCTCGCCACCATGTCGTTGAACCGCTCGCCGGCCTTGTCGCGCTCGCCGTAGCCGAGCCAGCAGATCCGCGCGGGCAGGCCCTGGAAGTGGACCCGTTCCCCGGCCATCCTGATCCAGCGGGCGAGGGACTCGTTCTCGGGGAACAGCTCCAGGATGGCCTTGTCGGTCTTGGCGATGTCGGAGGCCTCGCCGGACAGCGCGGCCCACCGGAAGGGGCCCTTGCCCTCGCAGAACAGCGGGCGGATATAGGCGGGGACAAAGCCGGGGAAGGCGAACGCCCGGTCGTATCCGGCGAGTTGGGCCTCGCCGCGGATGGAGTTGCCGTAGTCGAAGACCTCGGCACCGGCGTCCATGAAGCCGACCATGGCCTCGACGTGCTTCGCCATCGACTCACGCGCGCGCACCGTGAACCCGGCCGGGTCCTTCGCGGCGGCGTCGGCCATGTCCTCGAAGGCGATGCCCGTGGGCAGGTAGGCCAGCGGGTCGTGGGCCGAGGTCTGGTCGGTGACGATGTCGATGGGCGCGCCCATGGCGAGCAGTTGCGGGACGAGGTCGGCGGCGTTGCCGAGGACGCCGATGGAGAGGGGGCGGCGGGCGTCGCGCGCCTCTACGGCCAGCTGGAGGGCGTGGTCGAGGGAGTCGGCCCTGACGTCGAGGTACCGGTGCTCGATGCGGCGGTCGATGGCGCGCGGGTCGCAGTCGACGCAGATCGCGACGCCGTCGTTCATGGTGACGGCGAGGGGCTGGGCGCCGCCCATGCCGCCGAGGCCGGCGGTGAGGGTGATCGTCCCGGCCAGCGTGCCGCCGAACTTCTTGGCGGCGACGGCGGCGAAGGTCTCGTAGGTGCCCTGGAGGATGCCCTGGGTGCCGATGTAGATCCAGGAGCCGGCGGTCATCTGCCCGTACATGGTCAGGCCGAGGGCCTCCAGGCGGCGGAACTCCTCCCAGTTGGCCCAGTCGCCGACGAGGTTGGAGTTGGCGATGAGTACGCGCGGGGCCCATTCGTGGGTCTGCATGACGCCGACCGGGCGGCCCGACTGGACGAGCATCGTCTCGTCCTGCTTCAGCCCCTTCAGCGTCCGCACCATCGCGTCGAAGGAGCGCCAGTCGCGGGCCGCCTTGCCGGTGCCGCCGTAGACGACGAGCTTGTCGGGGTGTTCGGCGACCTCGGGATCGAGGTTGTTCTGCAGCATCCGCAGGGCGGCCTCCTGCTGCCATCCCAGGGCGCTCAGTTCCGTACCGCGCGGTGCTCGTACGGGGCGGGGTCCTGACATGGTCTGCCTCCTGTGCGGATTGTTGCTGCCGTTATTCACATCCTGGCGCCATGAATAGAGCTAGTCAATACGTCCGTGAGCCAGCGCCGGGCGCTCGCGGATGTTTGTCTGGATACGTGGTCCCGGGCGCACGGGGTCCCGGGCGACGACACACGGGGGACGTTGTGGACAGGGTCAAGGACGACAAGGTCAAGGACGACAGGGTCGAGGACGGTCGGACGGGCGAGGGCGAGCGGGCCGCGCGCCGGGACGAGGCGGTGCGGGCCGCCGTGGAGCAGGGGCTGCTGGGGGCCGACTCCCCGATCATCGGTCTGCTCGACGTCACCGGCATCCGGGAGTCGGCGGCACAGCTGCGGGCGGCGTTCGACGCGGTGACCGCGCCCGGCACGCCGGTGCTGCACGCCTTCGCGGTCAAGGCGACCCCGCTGGTCCCGGTGCTGCGGCTGCTGCACGAGGAGGGGATCGGCGCGGAGGTGGCGAGCCCCGGCGAGCTGGCCCTGGCGCGCGCGGCGGGGCTGCCGCCCGCGCGGACGGTGCTGGACTCCCCGGCCAAGACGGCCGCCGAACTGCGCGAGGCGCTGGCGCTCGGCATCGCCGTCAACGCCGACAATCCGCAGGAGCTGGACCGCATCGACGCCCTGATGAGGTCCGCGCCCAGCCGCTCCCCGCTCGGCATCCGGGTGAATCCGCAGGTCGGCGGCGGCTCCATCGAGGCGCTTTCGACGGCCACGGCGACCTCGAAGTTCGGGGTGGCTCTGCGCGACGAGGGCGCCCGGCAGTGGGTGGTGCGGGCGTATCTGGACCGGCCGTGGCTGTCCCGGCTGCACGCGCACAGCGGCTCCCAGGGCATCCCGCTGTCCCTGATGGCCCGGGGCGTGGCGGAGACGTACGCGCTCGCCGAGGAGATCAATGACCTGGTCGGGCGGCGGCAGATCGACACGATCGACATCGGCGGCGGGCTGCCGGTGAACTTCGCCTCGGACGCGACGGCGCCGACGTACGCGCAGTACGCGCGGCTGCTGAGCGAGGCGGTGCCGGGGCTGTTCGACGGGCGGTACGGGCTGGTCACCGAGTTCGGCAGGTCGCTGCTGGCCAAGCACGGGACGGTGGTGGCCCGGGTGGAGTACGCCAAGAGCGCGGGCGGCCGGCCGGTCGCGGTCACGCACGCGGGCGTGCAGGTCGCGACGCGGACGGTGTACGCACCCGGGTCCTGGCCGCTGCGGATCGCCGCGTACGACGCGA
Organism: Streptomyces sp. TRM68416; assembly: GCF_014596915.1. Classification (GTDB taxonomy): domain Bacteria; phylum Actinomycetota; class Actinomycetes; order Streptomycetales; family Streptomycetaceae; genus Streptomyces. The sequence continues at coordinate 201,585 of NZ_JACVWU010000011.1, read as the reverse complement.
AGGGGCGGCCGAAGTCGGGCACCGAGGTGTTCCAGGACATCGCCGGCCCGGCCTGTTTCGCGGGCGACCTGCTCGCCGAGGCACGGGCGCTGCCGCTGCTGGAGCAGGGCGACCACGCGGCGGCGCTGGACACGGGCGCGTACTACTTCGCGCACCACTACGGGTACAACTCCCTGGCCCGGCCGGGTGTGTACGGCTTCGCGCCGGACGGATCCGGGGGCGTCGCCTTCGCGACCGTGCGCGAGCCGCAGCGGCTCGACGAGATCGTGGCCGAGTCGGGAGGGGCGCACGCGTCCGCTCTCACCACCCTCGCCGCACCCGGTCGCCCTTGACGCACCCCCGCCGATCTGCGGTTCAACAGGTCCTGCAACAAGGCAAGTTGACCCACATTAGCGGTCGGCGGCACGTTCCACCGGAAAATGCCAGAACGCTCACTCCTCGCTCACACGGTGCGTAGTTTCGGCGTCACTCAGCCGAACACCCCGGCAGGAGGGGAGCCACGGTGCCCGGAATCGACGAGTGCCTGCTGGAGGCCATGCAATTGCCCGGCGCCAGGGGCGCCGCGCTGGTCGACTGGACCAGCGGGCTGGCCCTGGGCACGGTCGGCGACTGCCCCGGCGACGATCCGGAGGCGAGCGCGGCGGAGGCCGCCGAGCTCGCCCGGCTGGCCGCCGAGCACCGGGCGTTCGCGCCCGGTGCCGGCCCGGACGGCGGCGACCCGGTGGACCCGCCGGTCGAAGACCTGATCGTCAGCAACCGGGACAGCTACCACGTGCTGCGGTTCGTGCCGACGTCCTTCGACAGCAGTGTGTTCCTGCACCTGTGGCTGGACCGCGCGGAGGGCAACCTCGCGCTGGCACGCATCCGCCTGGGGGACGTGGCCGGACGGCTGGTGCTGGTATGACCGCGATCCAGGACACCCCGGCCACGCCCCCGCCGCCCCGCCTGCCGGTACGGGACCGGGCCACGGCCGGCGACCGGGTGGCGCGGGTGGCGCGCGGCCTCTCCCCGATGCTGCGGCGGCTCGCCGCCGAGCGGGCCACCGGCGTCCTGCTGCGCGAGCGCGGCACGCTCTACCTCGCCGAGGGCCGGGTGGTGCACGCCGAGAGCCCGTCCGCCCCCGGTCTCGACGTCCTCCTCACCGCCCACGGCACCCTCGACGCCGCCGCCTGGCAGGAGGCGATGGGCCGCGGGGTCGGCCGCTTCCTCGTCGACGGCGGCCACCTCACCCGCGGCACGCTGGAACTGTGCCACCTGGGCACGCTCTACGACGCCGCCTACTTCGCCCTCTCCTCCAGCAGCACCCCGGGCCGCTTCCGCTACGGCACCCCCCACTGGCTCGGTCCGGTCCGCCCCGTACCGGTGGCGGCCGTGGAGCGCGAGACCCTGCGCCGCCGCGAGCTGCTGGACCGCATATGGCCCGACCCGGCCACCGACAGCGCCCCCCTGGTCCGTACCGACCGGGCCGCGCCCCCGGCCCTCACCGCGCGCCAGCGGGCGGTCGTGGACCTCCTGGACGGCGTACGGACGGCACCGGACATCGCGCGGGCCCTGGGCCGCCCGGCCTTCCACACCCTGGTGGACGCCCGGCGCCTGGCGGCGGCGGGGATCCTGTCCGCGCGACGCACCGGGAGCACGGCCCCGCCCCCGGCCCGGCCCGGCCTTCCGGCGCGCCCCCGGCCGAGCCCCTCGGCCGGGCCGGGCCCGCACGCCCCGCCTTTCGCCCATGTCCCACCACCCGACGACCCCGACATCGCCTTGCTGAAGAGAGTCCGGGATGCGCTGGAGGCCCTTTGACCGACAGAGGAGACACCTGATGGCGGCCGAGCCGCTGATACTCGACGAACTCCACCGGCTCCGGGCCCGCGTCCCGCAGCTGACCGCCTCCCTGACCGCCGGCGTCGACGGCCTCGTCCTCGCCGAGGACGCCCTGGGCGTCGAGCCGGAGAGCGTCGCCGCGCTCACCGCCAGCGCACTCGGCGTCGCCGTGCGGCTGACCGACGTCACCGCCCGGGGCGAGCTGCGCGAGCTGCTCGTGCGCGGCACGGACGGCTATGTGGCCACCTACGCGGCGGGCCACAGCGCCGTGCTGACCGTGCTGGCCCGGGACGACGTGAGCGTGGGGCGCCTCCATCTGGAGGGCCGCCGCGCCGCCACCCGGATCGGGGAGCTGGTCGACGAGGCCGAGGCCGCCGTCCGGGCGAGGTCGCCCGCCAGGGCCCCGAGCACCCGGGCCAGGGCCGCCCGCGAGCGGCGTACCACCACACCCACCACCCAACCGCGCACCACCACGGAAAGTTGAGAGGAACCCCCGTCATGGCGAACACCGAAACCTCGCTCAAGGAGTGCCTGACCGCGATCGAGGGCGCGACCGGAGTCGCGCTCGTCGACTACACGAGCGGTATGGCTCTCGGCACCCTGGGCGGCAGCAAGACCTTCGACCTGGGTGTGGCCGCGGCCGGCAACACCGATGTCGTGCGCGCCAAGATGCGCACCATGGAGCACCTCGGCCTCAAGGGCGAGATCGAGGACATGCTGATCACCCTGAGCGACCAGTACCACCTGATCCGGCTGATCAGCGGGCGCAGCGGCAACGGCCTCTTCCTCTACCTGGTGCTCGACGCCAAGCGGGCCAACCTGGCGATGGCCCGCCACCAGCTGAAGAAGATCGAGCAGGATCTGGAGGTCTGACCTAGACCAGCACGTCGGCGCGGCGTCGCGCCCCGCCCGGGGCCGCGTCGCCCGCCGCGAGACCGGTGCTGCGGAAGGCCTTGACCGGCTTCCCGGCCGGTCGCCCGCCGCCGGGTGCGAGCCAGTCCACCCGCACCCACAGCAGAGCCTCCCCGGCCCGCTCCAGCCGCCCGATCCAGGCGGACTTCAGCCACAGTCCGGCGCCTGCCCCGGCGAGCAGCATGCCGCCCGCCGCGGGTACGGCGAAGGCGCTGCCCAGCGCCGCGGCGAAGGCGAGCAGCAGCCACCAGCGGTGTCCGCGGCGCCAGTTGCGTACGCTCACCGCACGGTCCTGGAGCACGTCGTGCTTGCTCGCGCGGGCGGCGCCCCGGGCCAGCGCGGTGTAGCGCCTGCGCCGCCAGCAGGCCACGGCGGCCGTCGTGAGGATGAACAGCGCCGCACCGCCCATCACGCCGATCCGACGTCCGGTCACCCCCGGCACCAGCACCCCGATACCGGCCGCGAGCACCCCGAGCCACCACAGCGGAGCCGCTCCGGCCCGTACGACGACGGCCACCCGGGCCAGGCCCCGTCTTCCACGAACTCCACCTGCCACGTCCCGCCTCCTCGTCGTGTCGGATTCACAGTGGCGGGGAGGGTAGCGGCTCTGTGTGAGACAAATCTGAGAACCGCGGCGGAGTCTCGCTCACTCCACGAAGAGCCCCCGCGCCGCCGCCCGCGCGTCGAACTCCTCCAGCCTCCCCTGCGCGTCCGGCAGGTCGTCGCACATGGCCTCCAGCAGCACCCGCCCCAGCAGCATCGGCGCGCACGCGGTGTCGAAGGCGAGGCCCGTGCCGACGGCAGCGGGCAGCAGCAGGTCGGAGGCCTTGGCGACGGGCGCGAAGGCGGAGTCGGCGACCGTCACGACCGTCAGCCCGGCCTCCCTGGCGTAGGCCAGGGTGTCCAGCACCTCGCGCGGGTGCCGGGGCAGCGCGAAGCACAGCAGGGCCGTGGCGCCCGCCCGTACGCAGGCGTCGATACGGTCGTGGATCATCGTGCCGCCCTCGTTGAGCAGCCGGACGTCCGGGTGGACCTTGGCGGCGAAGTAGGCGAAGCCGTAGGCCTGGGAGGCGGCGGCGCGCAGCCCGAGCACGGGCAGGGGCCGGGAGCCGGCCAGGATCCGGCCCGCCCGCTGCACGGGCCGCGGGTCGGCCAGCGCCTCCGCCAGGTGCTTCAGGTTCTCGATCTCGGCCTCGACGGCCTGCTGGTACTCGTTGAACGAGCCCGGGGCGGCGGCCGGTTCGGCGGGCGCGACCTCGCGCAGGTGGCGGCGCAGGGCCGGGTAGCCGTCGAAGCCGAGGGCGACCGCGAAGCGGGTCACGGACGGCTGGCTGACCCCGGCCAGCTCGGCCAGTTCGACGCTGGAGAGGAAGGGCACGTCGGCGGCGCGCCGGACCATGCTGTGCGCGATGCGCCGCTGGGTCGGGGTCAGCCGGTGCCCCTCGAAGATCGCCTGCAGCCGTGCCGCAGGAGTGTCGGCGGTCCCCGTGTCGCTCTGCGCGCTCATGCGCCGTTCCCCCTCCAGATGTCCGTGAACCGGTCCAGCAGTGCGGCCGCCGCCGTCACGTCGTCCGTGAGCGGCCGGTCGGCCTGGTCCTCGTCGAGCACCGCTTCGGCGAGCTCCAGCGCCCGGGCGGCCGGGAGGCCCGGTTCGGGCTTGAGGTCGCGCTGGCGCAGCGCCCGTACGGCGGCGACGAGTTCGCAGCCGACGACGAGACGGTACGCGCCGCACGCGCGCAGCGTCTGCCGTGCGGCGAGCGAGGCGAAGCTGGCCTGTTCCTCGACGCCACGGGAGAGTACAGCGTGGCCGAGCGACGCGGGGGCCGAGAACGCCCGCAGGTCGCCCAGGGCGGCGGCGGCCGCGTACTCCAGGATCATCACGCCGGACGAGGCGGGCTCGTGGTCGGCGAGGAAGGGCTTCAGCCGGGTGTAGGCGGGCTCGTTGAGGGTGGAGAGGCGGGACGTGGACAGCCGGGCCACCTGGGTGACCGCGAGGCGGAAGTGGTCCAGGGCGAGGGCGAGTTGAGCCTGGTAGAAGCCGCCGTGGTGGTAGGCGGCCAGGTCGTCGGGGGAGATCAGCGGGTTCTCGGCGGCGGCGTTGATCTCCACCGCGAGTACGGCCTCCAGGGCGTCGGCGGCGTCGTGCGCGGGCCCGTGGATCTGGGGCAGGCAGCGGAAGCCGTACGGGTCCTGGATCCGGCCGAGCGGCGGGGCGGGCCGGTCGGCGGCGCCGATCAACTGCCGCATGCGGCGGGCGACTTCGGTGGAGCCGCGGTGCGGGCGGGCCTCGTGCACGGGGGCGGCGTAGGCCTCGTGGGAGCCGTCGACGGCGAGCAGTGAGAGCGCGGCGACGACCTGCGTGGCGGCGATGAGTCCACGCAGTTCGTGCAGGGCGAGGGCGGCCTGGCCGAGGGTGAGGGCGTTGCTGCTTATCAGGGCGAGGGCGTCGTTGTTGTCCAGCGGTTGGGGCTCGGGCACACCCGTCACGGAGCCGCCCGGCCCGTTCACACCGGGACCCCCTGGCCGAACGGTCCCGTCCGGCCCCCGCCACGGATGCTCTCCCGCCAGCGCCAGCCCCACCTGCGCCAGCGCCGTGAGGTCCCCCGTGCCGACCGAGCCGAACTCGTTGACGACTGGGTGCGCCCCGCTCTCCAGCGCCTCGCACAGGGCGGTGACCACGCTGGGCCTGAGTCCGGCGCCGCCCGCGAGCAGTTGGTTGGCGCGGACGGCGAGCATGGCGCGCACCTGGCGGGCGGGCACCTCCTCCCCGATGGCGCCGGCGTGGCTGCGCAGCAGCCTCAGACCGTGCCCGGCGGCGGCCTCGGTGGGCACGTCCTCGTTCCGGTTGGCGCCGACGCCGGTGGAACGGCCGTAGACGCGCCCGGTCGCGGCGATCTGCCGGGCGGCGTCCCAGGAGCGGGTGGCCCGCTTCATCGCCGCCTCCTGCGGGACCGGCCACGCGACCCCGTCGGCGAGCCGCACGACGTCCGCGACGGTGAGCCCGCATCCGTCGAGCTCCACCGCCGCGGCAGTCACGACCGCCGAGCTGTCCACGATCCGAGACGACATCAAGCCCAAACTCCCCTCAATCCGGACATCTCATCTTGCCCATCGGTCATCCGTTACCTCGGATTAACGCCGGAGCATTGACAACCTATTCAGACACCAAGAACTCTGCATGACGTTATACAGCCGGGCAAGGGACATCTCATGATCCAGTTCGACGCGGTGCACAAGCGCTTCCCCAACGGCACGACAGCGGTTCACGATCTCACCCTCGACCTGCCGGAAGGCGGCGTCACCGTACTGGTCGGATCCTCCGGTTGCGGCAAGACGACCACCCTGCGGATGGTCAACCGGATGGTCGAGCCGACCTCCGGCACGGTCCGGGTCGGCGGCAAGGACGTCACCGAACAGGACGCCGCCGAACTGCGCCGCTCCATCGGCTACGTCATCCAGCAGGCCGGCCTCTTCCCGCACCGCACGGTGCTCGACAACATCGCCACCGTCCCGCTGCTGCTGGGCCACGGCCGCCGCAGGGCCCGGGCACGGGCGGCGGAGCTGCTGGAGACCGTCGGCCTGCCCGCCGAGGCGGGCAGGCGGTACCCGCACCAGCTCTCCGGCGGCCAGCAGCAGCGCGTGGGCGTCGCCCGCGCCCTCGCCGCCGACCCGCCGGTGCTGCTCATGGACGAACCGTTCGGCGCCGTCGACCCCGTCGTGCGCACCCAGCTCCAGGACGAACTGCTCAGGCTCCAGAAAGAGTTGAGCAAGACCATCGTCTTCGTCACGCACGACATCGACGAGGCCGTCCGGCTCGGCGACCGCATCGCCGTCTTCCGCACCGGCGGCCACCTGGTGCAGTGCGCCACCCCGGCCGAGCTGCTGGCCCGCCCCGCCGACGACTTCGTCGCCGACTTCCTCGGCGCCGAGCGCGGACTGAAGCTGCTCTCGCTGAAGACCCTCGCGCAGGTCCCGCAGGGCCCGGCACCGGAGGGCGGCGCCTGGACCCTCGTACTCGACGAAGCGGGCAGGCCGCTGCACTGGGCCTCGCGGGACGCCGAGATCCCCGTACGGCCGCTGCGGGACGGTGACTCGCTGCTCTCCGCGCTCAACGAGTCCGTCGCCTCCCCCACCGGCCTGGTCGCCCGCGTCGACGCCGACGGCGTCCTCACCGGCGTCTCCTCCCGCGACGACATCCACGAGCACGCGGGCCGCGCCCACACCGAGGCACGGGTGGCCGCATGACCATCGACTGGTCCTGGATATCGGGCCACACCGACGACCTGACGACACTGACGGTCTCCCACCTCCAGGCGGCCCTCGGCGCGGTCCTCCTCGGTCTGCTGATCTCGCTCCCGCTGGCGGTGGTCGCGCACCGGATCCGTCCCCTGCGCGGCTTCCTGCTCGGCCTGTCGAACGTGCTGTTCACGATCCCGTCGATCGCGGTCTTCGTTCTCCTGCTCCCGGTCAGCGGCCTGACCCGCACCACGACCGTCATCGGCCTGACGATCTACACCCTGGTCGTCCTGCTGCGGAACACCGTCGAGGGCCTGGACTCGGTCCCCGCGAAGACGAAGGAGGCGGCGAAGGCGATGGGCACCCGCCCGCTGCGGACCCTGCTCACCGTCGAGCTCCCGCTCGCCCTCCCCGTGATCATGGCGGGCGTCCGCATCGCCACGGTCATGTCGATCTCGCTGGTGTCCGTCGCGACCTACATCGGCGACGGCGGCCTCGGCCAGCTCTTCACCGACGGCTTCCAGCGCAACTTCCCGACCCCGGTGATCGCCGGAGTGGCCCTCACCCTGCTGCTGGCCGTGGTCGCGGACGCGGCTCTGGTCGCACTCCAGTACGTACTGACCCCCTGGCGGAGGCGGCGAGCCTGACATGTACGAACTCCTCGGCAACCTCGGCCGCTGGCTGGTCAGCGACGAGCAGTGGACGGGCCCCGACGGCATCGCCCACCGCCTCGCCGAACACCTCCAGTACTCGCTCCTGGCGACCCTCGTCGCGGCCGCCATCGGCCTCCCCGTCGGCCTGCTGATCGGTCACACGGGCCGGGGCGCGTTCCTCGCCATCAACCTGGCGTCCTTCGGCCGCGCCCTGCCCACCGTCGGCCTGGTCGTGCTGGTCTTCCTCATCAGCGGCCTGTCCATGACACCGGTCTACGTCGCCCTGGTCGCCCTCGCGGTCCCGGCGATCGTCACCAACACCTACGCCGGCATGACAGCCGTCGACCCGGACGTGAGGGACGCGGCACGCGGCCAGGGCATGCGCGGCCACCAGGTCCTGTTCCAGGTCGAACTCCCCCTCGCCCTCCCCCTGATCATGACCGGCCTGCGCCTGGCCCTGATCCAGGTCGTCGCCACGGCCACCATCGCCGCGTACGTCTCCTTCGGCGGCCTCGGCCGCTACGTCTTCGACGGGCTCGCCCAGCGCGACCTCGTCCAGGTGCTCGGCGGCGCCGTGCTGGTCGCCGCGGTGGCCGTGGCCCTGGACCTGGCCCTGTCCGCCCTCCAGCGCCTCCTCTTCCGACACCGCACCGCATAGGACCCCGGACATGAACCGACGCACCCTCCTCGCCGGCCTCTTCGCGGCGGCCTCCGTCCCCGCCCTGTCCGCCTGCGCCGGCGGCATCACCTCCCTCGACAACGACGGCACCACCGGCGCCGGCGGCGGCTCCAGCAGGGGCGGCATCACCATCGGCACCGCCAACTTCACCGAGAACCAGGTGCTGGGGTACCTGTACGCGGCCGTGCTCACGGCGGCCGGGGTCGAGGTGAAGGTCCGCCCCAACCTCGGCACCCGCGAGATCCTCATCCCCGCCCTCAAGGGCGGCGACATCGACCTGCTCCCCGAGTACCAGGGCGCGCTGCTCCACTACGTCGCCCCCGAGGCGACGGCCACCGAGGAGGGCGAGATGCAGAACGCCCTCACCATGGCCCTCCCCGCCGGTCTCCAGGTCCTGCCGTACGGCAGGGCCGAGGACTCCGACGCCTTCGTCGTCACGCGGGAGACCGCCGCGAAGTACGGGCTGACCTCCCTCGCCGACCTGCGCAAGCGCAACGGCGAGCTGGTCATCGGCGCGGCGCCCGAGGTGAAGAAGCGCGAGGTCGGCGTGGTGGGCCTGAAGGACGTCTACGGCGTGGAGTTCAAGGAGTTCAAGTCCCTCGACTCCTCCGGCCCGCTGGTCAAGGGCGCCCTGAAGAAGGGCGACGTGGACGTGGCGAACCTCTTCACCACCGACACCGACATCGTGGCCAACGACTGGGTGGTCCTGACCGACCCGAAGAACCTCATCCCCGGCCAGCACATCGTCCCCCTCATCGCCGACCGCAAGGCCGACTCCACCGTCCGCAGGGCCCTCGCCGAACTCGGCAACACTCTCACCACCGCCCAGCTCACCGAGCTCAACCGCCAGGTGGACAAGGACAAGAAGGACCCCGAGGACGTGGCGAACGCGTACGCGAAGCAGCACGGGCTGGTGCAGTAGCGGGGGACCCCCGGCCGAACAGGGGGGCTAACCCCAGTGCGGCCCGCTGTCGCGCTTCCTACCGTGGATGTCATGACCGGAATGGATGCGCGGGACACCGAACTGAAGAAGGAACTCAACGCCTCCCTGCAGGCCCGCAGGGAACTGGGCGAGGAGTACGAGTCCGCGCTGGTCGACTCGTTCCTGGAGAAGGTCGACCAGCGCATCGACGGCGCGGTGGAGCGCCGGGTGCGGCGGCAGATGGCCGAGCAGCAGATGGTGGTGGCCCGGGGCTCCCGGTCGCCGAAACCGACGGACTCCTTCGGGGAGCGCTTCGGCTTCGGCATCGTCTCGCTGGTGCTGGCGATCCCGCTGTCCGGGATCGGCGGCGGCGTCGCCCACCTGCCCGGCCTGCTGGTCGCCTGGGCCGGCATCGTCGGCGTCAACGTCGTCCAGGCGGCCCGCACCCACCCCGATCTCTTCCGCCGCCGCAGGTCCCGCAAGGACGGCGACTGGGAGGACTGACCGGACCGGCGTCAGGCCTGCCGGGTCGGCAGGACCATCACCTGCCGCAGGTTGACGTGGCGCGGCCGGCTGGTCGCGTACCCCACCAGATCGGCGACCTCCTGGGAGGTCAGCGCGCCCACCGCGGCCAGCATGCCGTCCAGCTCCCGGGCCCGGTCCGGGTCGGTGACGTGGTCGCGCAGCTCGCTCTCGGTGAAGCCCGGCTCGACGTTGGTGATCCGTACGTCCTTCGGCCCCAGCTCGGTGCGCAGGGACTGCGACAGGTGGGTGAGCGCGGCCTTGGTCGCCCCGTACACCGCGTAGTTCGGGAACGTCAGGTGCGCGGCGACGGAGGAGATGTTCACCAGGTCCGCCGTACGCCCCTCGGCGGCCGCGGCCACCAGGTCCGCGGTGAACGCCCGGGTGACCCGCAGCACCCCGCTCACGTTCGTGTCGATCATCCGCTGCCACGCCACCATGTCCCCGGCTTCGGCGGGGCTGGGCAGCATGACCCCGGCGGAGTTGACGACGAGGTCGACGCCCCCGTACGCGTCGTGGACGCGGTCCGCGGCCGCGGCCACCGAGGCGTCGTCGGTGACGTCCGCGACCACGGCCAGCGCTTCGCCGCCGTCGGCCCGGATCTTCCCGGCGAGCGCCTCAAGACGCTCCCCGCGCCGGGCCAGCAGCGCCACCCTCGCCCCCTGTCCGGCCAGCAGGACGGCGACGGCCTCGCCGATCCCGCTGGCGGCCCCGGTGACGACGGCGGTACGGCCGGTCAGGTTCTCGTACGGCATGCTGTGCTCCCTCGGTCGCGGCCGGGGCGTCTCCCCGGCGGCACCGACCACCCTGCGCGCCCGCCGGTGCCGTACCCAGGGACGAGCTTTTCCTGGGTCCGGCAGTACCAGGTTCCGGACCGCCCGCCCGCCTACGATCGAACCCATGGACGGGGAACTGGGAGACTTTCTGCGCTCGCGCCGCGCCCGCATCCGGCCCGAGCAGGTGGGGCTGGCCTCGCACGGCCGCCGCCGGGTGCCGGGGCTGCGCCGCGAGGAGGTGGCCCAGCTGGCCGGGGTGAGCGTCGACTACTACATCCGGCTCGAACAGGGCCGCGGGCCGCATGTCTCGGACGCCGTGCTGGACGCGGTGGCGCGGGTGCTGCGGCTGGACGAGACCGAGTGCGCCTACTTGCGGACCGTCGCCCGCCCGCGGCGCGCACGCGACCACCGCCCGGCCGCGGCGCGGGTCCGGCCCGGCGTGCAGCTGATGCTGGACGGCATGGACCGCACCCCGGCCTTCGTGCTGGGCCGCCGTCTGGAGGTGCTCGCCTGGAACGTCCTCGCCGACGCGGTGACCGGCTTCAGCCGGATGCCGCGGGCCCGGCGCAACCTCCCGCACCACGTCTTCCTCGACCCCGCCGCACGTGATCTGTACCCCGACTGGGCGGCGGTGGCCGTCCAGACGGTCGCCCATCTGCGGCTGGACGCGGGCCACCACCCCGACGACCCCGAGCTGTGCGCACGGGTCGGCGAGCTGTCCGTGAAGAGCGAGGAGTTCCGCCGGCTGTGGGCCGACCACCAGGTGCAGGCGTGCGTGCACGGGGTGAAGCGCGTCAGCCATCCGGTGGCGGGTCTGCTCACGCTGCCGTACGAGACGTTCGCGGTCCGCTCGGAACCGGAGCAGACGATGGTCGTGTACACCCCGGAAGCCGGCTCGGAGACCGCGGAGCGGCTGGCGCTGCTGGGCAGTTGGGCCAGTACGCGCGCGTAGAAGAAGTATGCGCGGGGACCGCCGCACCCCCGTTGCCGGGGGGCGGGACGACGGCGGTCCCCGCGAAGGACGCCGACCGGGTCAGGGCCGGGTCTGGCGTCCGGCGTCCATGGAGGTCCGGGAGCCGCTCCGGAGGTCCTTGGACGTTCGGCGCCGGCTGGGGCGGGGAGCCGCTCCCGCCCTGCCGACACCCACTAATGTGCCGGACCCGTGTTAAGCGGGTGCTGCGTGGACGTGACGCGTGCGTACCACTTCCGCGAAGTCCACCGGCCGGAAGTTCCCCTCCCGCACCCGCCGTTCACCGCAGGTTTCCCGTCACTTACCGCCCTTGGCGAGGAAGGCCAGCAGGTCCTGCCGGCTGATCACACCGGTCGGCTTGCCCTCTACGAGGACGATCGCGGCGTCCGCCGAACCGAGGACCTGCATGAGGTCGCCGACCGGCTCGCCGGAGCCGACCTGCGGCAGCGGGGCGGACATGTGCTTCTCCAGCGGGTCGTCCAGGGAGGCGCGCTGGGTGAACAGGGCGTCCAGCAGCTCGCGTTCGACGACCGAGCCGACGACCTCCGCGGCCATGACGTCCGGGTGACCGGCGCCCGGCTTCACGATCGGCATCTGCGAGACGCCGTACTCGCGCAGCACCTCGATGGCCTGCCCGACGGTTTCGTCCGGGTGCATGTGGACGAGGGACGGGATGGCGCCGTGCTCCTTGTCGTTGAGGACGTCACCGACACGGGCGCTGGGGCCCTCGTCCTCCAGGAAGCCGTAGTCGGCCATCCACTCGTCGTTGAAGATCTTGGAGAGGTAGCCGCGGCCGCTGTCCGGCAGCAGTACGACGACGACGTCGTCCTCGGTGAGCCGCTCGGCGACCCGCAGCGCGGCGACGACGGCCATCCCGCAGGAGCCGCCGACGAGGAGCCCCTCCTCCTTGGCCAGACGCCGGGTCATCTGGAAGGAGTCCTTGTCGGACACCGGCACGATCTCGTCGGCGACGGTCCGGTCGTAGGCGGTCGGCCAGAAGTCCTCACCGACGCCCTCGACGAGGTACGGCCGTCCCGAACCGCCCGAGTAGACGGACCCCTCGGGGTCGGCGCCGACGACCTTGACCTTGCCGTCGCTGACGTCCTTCAGATAGCGCCCGGTGCCGGAGATGGTGCCGCCCGTCCCCACGCCGGCCACGAAGTGGGTGATCTTCCCCTCCGTCTGCTCCCACAGCTCGGGGCCGGTGGAGTGGTAGTGGGAGAGCGGGTTGTTGGGGTTGGAGTACTGGTCGGGCTTCCAGGCGCCCGGCGTCTCCCGCACCAGCCGGTCGGAGACGTTGTAGTACGAGTCCGGGTGCTCGGGGTCCACGGCGGTGGGGCACACGACGACCTCGGCCCCGTACGCGCGCAGCACGTTGATCTTGTCGGTGCTCACCTTGTCGGGGCACACGAAGATGCACTTGTACCCCTTCTGCTGCGCCACGATGGCCAGCCCGACCCCGGTGTTGCCGCTGGTCGGCTCCACGATGGTGCCCCCGGGCTTGAGCGCGCCGCTCTCCTCCGCGGCCTCGATCATGCGCAGGGCGATGCGGTCCTTCACGGAGCCGCCGGGGTTGAAGTACTCCACCTTGGCCAGGACGGTCGCCCGGATGCCCTTGGTGACGTTGTTGAGCCTCACCAGCGGGGTGTTGCCGACGAGGCTGATCATCGAGTCGTGGAATTGCACCGTTGTCTCCGGATGCTTGCAAAAGATGTGGTCGTAGTGGTTCCGCCAGCCTATGGCCTGTGCGGGCCGCGCGACGGCCGTTCACTCCCCGTTGAGATTGGGCGACCGTCCGTACGGGGCAAGGAGTGGATGTACGGCTTCGAGGAGGTGGCGGCGACGCATGACGAGCATGTCGAGGGCGAGGGTGGCCCGGCGGATCGCGGCCGGCGCCGCGTACGGCGGTGGCGGCGTCGGTCTGGTCGGTGCGGCGGCCGTGGGGCTGCTGCTGGCGGAGGTGCAGCTGGCCAAGCGCCAGGTGGGCAACGGCTCCTCCCCGCACGTACCCCGCGCGGAGGGGCTGTACGGCCTCGGCTACGCCTCTCCCGGTGAACCGCCCCTGCGGCTGGTGCTGCTCGGCGACTCCACGGCCGCGGGCCAGGGCGTACGGCGGGCGGGGCAGACGCCGGGCGCGCTGCTGGCCTCGGGCCTGGCCGCGGTGGCGGAACGGCCGGTGGACCTGCGCAACGTCGCGCTGCCCGGCGCCCGGTCCGACGACCTGGAGCGCCAGGTGGCGCTCGCCCTCGCGGACTCCGCCCGGGTGCCCGACATCTGCGTCATCATGATCGGCGCGAACGACGTCACCAACCGGATGCCCCCGACCCGCTCGGTGCGCTGCCTCGCCACGGCGGTACGGCGGCTGCGGACCGCCGGCGCGGAGGTCGTCGTCGGCACCTGCCCCGACCTGGGCACGATCGAGCCCGTCCAGCAGCCCCTGCGCTGGCTGGCCCGGCGGGCCTCGCGCCAGTTGGCGGCCGCCCAGACGATCGGCGTCGTCGAGCAGGGCGGCCGCACGGTGTCGCTGGGCGACCTGCTGGGCCCCGAGTTCGAGGCGAACCCGCGTGAGCTGTTCGGCCCCGACAACTACCACCCCTCCGCCGAGGGCTACGCCACGGCAGCCATGGCCGTCCTCCCCACGGTCTGCGCCGCCCTCGGCCTCTGGCCGGCCGAGGAGGACCGCCCCGACGCCTCCCGCCGCGAAGGCTTCCTCCCCGTCGCCCGCGCCGCCGCCGAAGCAGCCTCGGAACCGGGCACAGAGGTCACAGCAGCCATGCCCACGGGCCCCCGGGGCCCATGGGCCCTGCTCAAGCGCAGGCGCCGCCGGAGGCTGGGAGAACCGGAACCGTCCCCCTCCAGCCCGTCCGGCGTTTGAGGACGAGGCAGCGACCATCCCGACCCCCCACCCACCCGAGGGGGCGGCGGCCCGGGGGGCTTGCAGGCGCCGGTCGCTATATCCAGCCCGTCCGGCGTTTGAGGACGAGGCCGTTCAGGCCGAAGCGGGGGTTTGGGGGCGGCAGCCCCCAGCGGGGTCGAAGGGGCAGCGCCCCTGGAGGACGGGACGGGTAGGGGCGGCGGGGGCGAGAGAAAGCAAGCGCTTAGAAAGTGCGGCCCGAGTCACACCCCCGCACACGTGACCTGAACCATACGTACGGGTAACTTCCAAACAGCCCAGCCGACCCCGTACGCCAATGGAGCCGTTGATGCCCGAAGCCGTGATCGTCTCGACCGCCCGCTCCCCCATCGGCCGCGCCTTCAAGGGCTCCCTCAAGGACCTGCGCCCCGACGACCTCACCGCCACGATCATCCAGGCCGCCCTCGCCAAGGTCCCCGAGCTGGACCCGAAGGACATCGACGACCTGATGCTCGGCTGCGGCCTCCCCGGCGGCGAGCAGGGCAACAACCTCGGCCGCATCGTGGCCGTGCAGATGGGAATGGACCACCTCCCCGGCTGCACCATCACCCGCTACTGCTCCTCCTCCCTGCAGACCTCCCGCATGGCCCTGCACGCCATCAAGGCCGGCGAGGGCGACGTCTTCATCTCGGCCGGCGTCGAGATGGTCTCCCGCTTCGCCAAGGGCAACTCCGACAGCCTCCCCGACACGCACAACCCGTTCTTCGCCGAGGCCGAGGCCCGCACCGCCGCCGTAGCGCAGCAGGAGGGCACCACCTGGCACGACCCGCGCGAGGACGGCCTCGTGCCGGACGCCTACATCGCGATGGGCCAGACCGCCGAGAACCTCGCCCGCTGGAAGGGCGTCACCCGCCAGGACATGGACGAGTTCGGCGTCCGTTCCCAGAACCTCGCCGAGGAAGCCATCAAGAACGGCTTCTGGGAGCGCGAGATCACCCCGGTGACCCTCCCCGACGGCACGGTCGTCAGCAAGGACGACGGCCCGCGCGCCGGCGTCACCCTGGAGGGCGTCCAGGGCCTCAAGCCCGTCTTCCGCCCCGACGGCCTCGTCACCGCCGGCAACTGCTGCCCGCTCAACGACGGCGCCGCCGCGCTCGTGATCATGTCCGACACGAAGGCGGCGGAGCTCGGCCTCACCCCGCTCGCCCGCATCGTGTCGACCGGCGTCTCCGGCCTCTCCCCCGAGATCATGGGCCTCGGCCCGGTGGAGGCCTCGCAGCAGGCCCTGCGCCGCGCCGGCCTCACCATCGACGACATCGACCTGGTGGAGATCAACGAGGCGTTCGCCGCCCAGGTGATCCCCTCCTACCGCGACCTCGGCATCGACCCGGACAAGCTGAACGTCAACGGCGGCGCCATCGCCGTGGGCCACCCCTTCGGCATGACCGGCGCCCGTATCACCGGCACGCTCATCAACTCCCTCCAGTTCCACGACAAGCAGTTCGGCCTGGAGACGATGTGCGTCGGCGGCGGCCAGGGCATGGCGATGGTCATCGAGCGCCTCAGCTGATCCAACCGACCTGAATCCAACGCTCCGTATCCGTACGGAAACCCAGCGCCACTCTTTGGCCCAGAACCGAGGAAAGTCCAAGGTTCTGGGCCGATTTGTGATCCAATCTCCCCCAGGATGTGACCTATCTCCCTCGGAACAGGGATCCGCGCAGGTCAGAGCCGCTTCACCGAGAGACCCCGGGCCCAAAGTCCTGCCCGTTTCGTGACGTTACGCACTGACAGCGGGTTAGTCCGCCCTTCAAGCTGATGTAGGAAGTCGGGGGTCGACTTTGAACCGGGAGTACGTCAGTGAGCGCCATGCCCATCGCCTTGCTGCTCACCACGGCCGCCACCGGCGCCGTGGGCGTCGCCGTCCTGCGCACGCTCGTGGGCCTGCGTCGACAGATCGCAGCCCTGCGCACCGAGCTGGCCGAGAGCAACGCGGCAGCGGTCCGGGGCCTCGTGCCCGCCGCCCGCCTCTCCGCCGACACCGACGAGATACGCGCCGCCGTGGCGGAGGCGCTCGCCGAGGAGCGTGAGCGGGAACTCGCCGAGGCCCGCGCGTTCTGGGCGGCCCAGGAGGCCCGTGACGCCTCCGACGCCCCCACGCTGCTCGGCCTGACCGACAGCGAGCTGTTCCTGCCCCGGCAGTCCGACTTCGTGGGCCTGGAGCCGCTGGAGCCGGTCGCCGAGCACGGCATGGAGGCCGACGAGTTCGCCGGGGAGTCCCCGGAGCTGGCCGCGGCCCGCCGCCGCCACCCCTCGCACCCGGACTTCGTGCCGGTGCAGTCACCGGTCGTGAACGACCACGAGCGCACGGTCGCCGCCCTGGAGGAACTGGCCTCCGCCGGCACCGAACTGACCGACGTCCGCCCGGGCCCGCTGGGCACCCTCGACGTCTACGTCTTCGCCGACGGCACGACCCTGTGCATGACCCCGGGCCACCGGGAGACCGCCGAGCGCCTGTCCGCGGCCGTGCGGTCGGGCGAGACGCCGGTGCTGCTGGGCGGCTCGGGCATCTCGGGCGCGTACACGCTGACCTTCGCCTGCGGCGAGGAGAACGTCTACATCCTGGCGGACCGGGTCATAGCGTCCCTGTGACGCCCGGACCGGGTCATCGCGTCGGTCATCGCGCCACCGCGACGCCAGAACCGAGAGTCACAGCGCCCCCGCGACGCCCAAACCGAGTCACAACGCCCCCGCGCCCCTCACACCCCGGCCCGCTTCTGCGCCGCGGCCACCCACTCCAGCGCTTCCTCCACCTGGCCCTCGTCCGTGACGACGAGGGCCAAGTCGTGCACGGCGACGGTGATTTGGTCCGCGGCGGCGAACATCCCCGCGTCCGGCATCACCCGGGGCTCCACGCCGGGCGCCTCCAGCGCCTGCGCCCGCGAGGCCATTTGCCTGGCCAGCCCCAGCGCCTCCGCCGCGGCTCCGCGTTGCAACCGGGACTGGGGCGCCGCCCGCAGCCGGTCGGCGAAGTGATCCACGGCCTGGGTCAGACGAGTCGTATCCACCACGGCGCAACCGTACGCTCCGGGCCGGGACTGTTGCCAACACGCGAACACTCAGGCACGGTGACCTGAAGGACCGGCTTACATCCCCTTTGCGTCCGGAGGCGCCGATGTCCCACGTCCTCTCCGAGGAGACCCACCGCAACATGCTCGCCCGCATCCCCCACTGCACCGGTCGTGAAGTCTCCGACTGGCTCCGCACCGTAGAAGACGGCCCGGCTCTCGTTCGCTTCGAGGAGAAGGTCAGCTGGCTCCGCCACGAGTACGACCTCGCGTACGGCCACGCGAAGGCGATCATCCACGAGTACGACTTGAGGAGGGCGGCGCGCAAGTTCTTCTAGGCGCGCGCGAAGACCGCGAAGACGACGAGGAGACGACGAAGGGCCCCGGGACGAACCCGGGGCCCTTCATCGCACAACCGTGGGACGGTCAGTCGCTGCTGTTGAAGATCGCGATGAGTCGCAGGAACTCCATGTAGATCCACACCAGCGTCAGCGTGAGACCGAAGGCCGCCATCCAGGCCTCCTCGCGCGGAGCGCCGTAGGCGATGCCGTCCTCGACCTGCTTGAAGTCCAGGGCGAGGAAGCAGGCGCCGAGCAGGATGCCGATGATACCGAAGACGATGCCGAGCGGGCCGCTGCGGAAGCCGAGGCCGTCGCCGCCGCCGAAGACGGCGAACAGCAGGTTGACCGCCATCAGCATGATGAAGCCGAGCGCGGCCGCCATCACGAAGCCGACGAAGCGGCGGTTGACGCGGATCCAGCCCGCCTTGTAGGCGATCAGCACGCTGAGGAAGACACCCATCGTGCCGAGCACGGCCTGCATGGCCGCGCCGTCCGCGATGCGGTTGTCGACGACGCTGGAGACGACGCCGAGGAAGACACCCTCCAGCGCGGCGTACGTCAGGATCAGCGCGGGCGAGGCCTTGCGCTTGAAGGACTGGACCAGCGCCAGGACCATGCCGACCAGACCGGCGGCGATGGCGATGCCGTAGGACCGGCCGATGTTGGCGTCGTCGACCGGCAGCAGCGCCCAGGCGAGCGCGGCGGTGACGACCAGGACGCCGAGGGTCGTGCCGGTGCGCATGACGACGTCGTCCATCGTCATCCGGCCGGTGGTGACCGGGGCCTGCGGCGGCGCGCCGTGCTGCTGGCCCTGCTGGGCGTAAGGGTTCTGCGCGTACGGGTTCTGGGCGTACGGGTTGCCACCCTGCGGCTGGGCGTACGGGTTGCCCTGCGTGCCCACAGCTGCGCCCCCGGCCTGCGGCTGGGCGTTGAAGCCCGCGTAGCCGTTGTCGCGGCTGAACCCCCGTCGCGAGAAGACCGGGTTGCTGCTCCTCATTTCACTCCTCCATGGCCACCGTGCGCAGCCTTGGGCTCAAGAGTAATGGAAAGGCAAAGGAAGACCCTAGTGCTTGAGGAGGATCTTTCCCTTGTCATGCTGCGCAACACGCTACGCGGGTCCGTGATTCCCGGCACAGGAGGACCCCATTCATCACCAACCCGGTACCTGGCCGGAACCGGTCGGTGATCAGATGATCAGTCGAGCGGGAAGCCCGTGTAGGCCTCGGCCAGGTCGGTCTCGGCGGCCCGCGAGGAGGTGATCCGCTGCAGGCGGGCCCGCTGGAGGCGGTCCTCGAACGGGGTGGCGTCGGGGGCCCGGTGCAGCAGGGTGGTCATGTCGTAGCTGAACCGCTCGGCCTGCCACACCCGCCGCAGACAGTTCTCCGAGTAGGCGTCCAGCAGTTCGTCCGATCCGGTGTCCTGCCGGTACGTCAGGGCCCGCGCGAAGGTCACCACGTCCCCCACGGCCAGGTTCAGCCCCTTCGCTCCGGTGGGCGGCACGATGTGTGCCGCGTCACCGGCGAGGAAGAGCCGGCCGTACCGCATGGGCTCGTGGACGTAGGAGCGCATGGGGGTGACGGACTTCTGGGTGATGGGGCCGCGCTCCAGCCGCCAGCCGTCGTCCGTCGCGAAGCGGCGCTCCAGCTCGGCCCAGATCTCGTCGTCGCTCCAGGCCTCGGCGTCCGTGCCCTCGGGCACCTGGAGGTAGAGGCGGGAGACGGAGGTGGAGCGCATGGAGAGCAGGGCGAAGCCGCGGTCGTGGCGGGCGTAGACCAGCTCGTCGTGCGAGGGCGGTACGTCGGCGAGGATGCCGAGCCAGCCGAAGGGGTACGTCCGCTCGAAGGTGCGGCCGAGTTCGGCGGGCACCGCCTTGCGGGCCACACCCCAGAAGCCGTCGCAGCCGACGACGTAGTCGCACTCCAGGATCTCCTCGCGGCCCTCGCCGCCCTCGCCGCCCCCGCGCCGGAAGCGGATCCGCGGGCGGTCGGTGCCGGCGTCCTCCACTGCCAGCGCCTCCGCCTCGAACAGCAGCGGTCCGCCCTCCTTCAGCTGGAGGGCGATGAGGTCCTTGCAGACCTCGGTCTGCGCGTAGACCATCACCGACCGGCCGCCGGTGAGGGCGGGGAAGTCGACGCGGTGGCGGGTGCCGTCGTAGCGCAGCTCGATGCCGTCGTGGCGCAGGCCCTCGCGGTCCATGCGCTCCCCGGCGCCGGCCGCGCGCAGCACGTCCACGGTGCCCTGCTCCAGGATCCCGGCGCGCTGGCGCTGCTCGCAGTAGGCGCGGTCGCGGCTCTCCAGGACGACCGAGTCGATGCCGGCGACGTGGAGCAGCCGGGCCAGGAGGAGACCGGCCGGGCCGGCTCCGATGATGCCGACGGTGGTGCGCATCGCCGAACCTCTCTGTTCGCGTGGATGAGTCTGTTCGTGCAACGGGGTGTTCGCGTAGTGAAACTTCTTTCACTTGCTTCCGGACGTGAGTCTCCGGCCGCACGGACCGGCTGTCAACGGTCCGTGCGGTGAACTTCTCGATGAAGGGTGCAACGAAAGGGCCGCAAACGGCGGCTTCGCAAGGGGTCGGAGGTGCCCGGAACCGGACTTGAACCGGTACGCCCGCGAGGGGCAGCGAGGTTTAAGCTCGCCGTGTCTGCATTCCACCATCCGGGCAGGCCATGGGCTCCGCGTCGAGGTTCCGAGCCTATCGGGGCGCATCCCCCGAACAGCGGAAGGACGGACCGATGTTGTCTTATTTTATTGACGTCTGAGGGTGCATCAGCCCACGGAACACGCCATCCGCACTTGCCAATAGCCTTGCGTGCGACGCCCGCCCGCGCATGCGGAATGACGGAATTTCACCGCCGGAACAAGGGAGCTCCACCCGTTCTGGACGTGAACGCACCTCCGGGATGCCGTCATACCCAGGTATGACGCGGACGCTCCCGGTGCGACCGCAGGCTGTCCCGGGAACCGGAACAGCGGCTGACTACACCGGCCCCGGCGGCCGACACGATGGATTGCGTCCCCCGAACACATCGTCGCCCCCGAGGAGCGTTCTCTCGTGACCACCACCCCTATCGCCGACCGGGCCACCGCCGTGGCCGCGCGCGCCACGGATCTGTCGAAGGTCTACGGACAGGGCGAGACCCAGGTGGTCGCTCTCGACCGGGTCTCCGTCGACTTCCGGCAGGCCGAGTTCACCGCGATCATGGGCCCGTCCGGCTCGGGCAAGTCCACGCTGATGCACTGCGTGGCCGGTCTGGACACCTTCTCCTCCGGCTCCGTGCGCATCGGTGACACCGAGCTGGGCTCCCTGAAGGACCGGCAGCTCACCAGGTTGCGCCGGGACAAGATCGGCTTCATCTTCCAGGCGTTCAACCTGCTGCCGACGCTGACCGCGCTGGAGAACATCACGCTGCCGATGGACATCGCGGGGCGCAAGCCCGACAAGGAGTGGCTGGACTCGGTCATCCGGATGGTGGGCCTGCGGGACCGCCTCGGTCACCGGCCCTCCCAGCTCTCCGGCGGCCAGCAGCAGCGCGTCGCGGTCGCCCGGGCCCTGGCCTCCAAGCCCGACATCATCTTCGGCGACGAGCCGACCGGAAACCTCGACTCGCGCTCCGGCGCCGAGGTCCTGGGCTTCCTGCGCAACTCGGTACGGGAGTTGGGCCAGACCGTGGTGATGGTGACCCACGACCCGGTGGCGGCGGCGTACGCGGACCGGGTGGTCTTCCTCGCGGACGGCCGGATCGTGGACGAGATGTACCGTCCGACCGCCGACACGGTCCTCGACTTCATGAAGCAGTTCGACGCGAAGGGCCGCACCTCCTGATGTTCCGCACCGCCCTGCGCAACGTACTCGCGCACAAGACCCGGCTGTTGATGACCGTGCTCGCCGTCATGCTCGGCGTCGCGTTCGTCTCCGGCACCCTGGTCTTCACCAACACCATCTCCCAGGCCTACCAGAACAGTTCGGCCAAGGGCTTCGACCAGGTCGACGTCGCCGTGCGGCCCGACCACCAGGAGAGCAAGGGCAACACGGTCGGCAAGACCCCCGAACTCACCGAGGAACTCCTCGCCACCAGCGCGAAGGTGCCGGGGGCGGAGTCCGCGATCGGCGTCGTCAGCGGCTTCACCGCCATCGCCGGCAAGGACGGCAAGCTGCTCGGCGAGGGCTGGCAGTCCGCGGGCGGCAACTACTCCGGCGCCGAGGACCCCCGCTACCCGCTGACCGACGGGCGTGCCCCGCGCGGCAGGGGCGAGGTGCTGCTCGACACCAGGAGCGCCGAGCGTGGCGGCTACGAGGTCGGCGACACCGTACGTATCTCGGTCGACGGCCCCGTCCTCACCCCGAGGATCACCGGCATCTTCACCACCGACGACGGCAATGTCGCCGCGGGCGGCAGCCTGGCCCTGTTCGACACGGCCACCGCACAGCAACTGTTCGGCAAGAAGGGCACGTACGACGAGATCGACGTCCGGGCGAAGGCGGGCGTCAGCCAGGCCGCGCTCAAGGCCGAGTTGGACAAGGCGCTGCCGAAGGGCCTCGTCGAGACCACCACGGGCAAGGAACTCGCCGAGGACCAGGCCGAGATCATCTCCTCCCAGATGAGCGGCTTCCGGCAGATGCTGCTGGTCTTCGCGGGCATCGCGCTCTTCGTCGGCACGTTCATCATCGCCAACACCTTCACCATGCTGGTCGCCCAGCGCACCAAGGAGCTCGCGCTGCTGCGGGCGGTCGGCGCCTCGCGCCGGCAGGTCACCCGGTCGGTGCTGATCGAGGCGTTCGTGGTCGGCACGGTCGCCGGCGCGGCCGGTCTGGTCGCGGGCATCGGCATCGGCGTCGGGCTGCGGTCGCTGATGGGCGTCCTCGACGCGACCGTCCCGGACGGGCCGCTGGTCGTCTCCCCCGGCACGGTCGCCACCGCCTTCGCGGTCGGCATCCTGATCACCATGCTGGCGGCCTGGCTGCCGGGCCGCCGGGCGGCGAAGATCCCGCCGGTCGCGGCGATGAGCAGTGTGCACGCGCAGGCGACGACCAAGTCGCTGGTGCTGCGCAACACGCTGGGCGCGCTGTTCGGCGGCGCCGGTGTCGCCGTCGTCCTGGCGGCCACGACCATGGAGGGCTCGGACGGACAGGCCCCCATGGGGCTCGGCGCGGTGCTGCTGATCATCGGCGTCTTCATCCTCACGCCCCTGCTGTCCCGCCCGCTGATCGCGGCCGCGGCGCCGGTTCTGAAGGTGTTCGGCGTCTCCGGCAAGCTGGCCCGCCAGAACTCGGTGCGCAACCCGCGCCGTACGGCCGCCACCGCCTCCGCGTTGATGATCGGTCTCACCCTGATCACCGGTATGACGGTGATGGCGGGCAGCCTGCAGCAGTCGATCGACAAGATGGCGAGTTCCGCGCTGAAGGCCGACTACGTCGTGTCGATGGCGAACGGCAACGGCCTCTCCCCGGACGTCGACACCAAGCTGCGCGAACTCGACGACGTCACCGCCGGCAGCCCGCTGCGCAACGCGCCCTCCCGGATCGACGGCGAGACCGAGTACCTGACCGGCGTCAACGGCTCGGCGGTCGGCGAGCTGATCGACCTGCCCGTCGAGGACGGCACGTTCACGGTGGGCGGCACGAAGGTGGTCGTGGACGCCGACACCGCCGAGTCGCGCGGCTGGAAGGCGGGTTCGGCCTTCACCGTCCACTACGAGGACGGCAAGGCGCAGCGGCTCACGGTCGCCGGGGTCTACCGGGGCAACGAGATGATCAGCGGGATCATGCTCGACAACGGCACCCTCACCCCGCACCTGACCGACCCGACCGACATGCAGGTCATGGTCAGGACGTCCGACGGCGCGTCCGACGCGACGAAGGACCGGCTGGAGAAGGCCCTGGGCGCCAACCCGGCGATCAAGGTCCAGGACAAGAAGGACCTCTCCAACGAGATCGCGAAGACGTTCACGCTGATCCTGAACATGGTCTACGGTCTGCTGGCGATGGCGGTGCTCGTCGCGGTCCTCGGGGTCGTCAACACCCTGGCCATGTCGGTGTTCGAGCGCTCGCAGGAGATCGGCATGCTGCGCGCGATCGGCCTGGACCGCAAGGGCATCAAGCGGATGGTCCGGCTGGAGTCCCTGGTCATCTCCCTGTTCGGCGGCGTGCTCGGCATCGGCCTGGGCGTGTTCTTCGGCTGGGCGGCCGGTGAGCTGCTGGGCACGCGGATGGCAACGTACGAACTCGTCCTGCCCTGGGCCCGGATGGCGGTCTTCCTGCTGCTGGCGGCGACCGTCGGGGTGCTGGCGGCGCTGTGGCCGGCGCGGCGCGCGGCCCGTATGAACATGCTCGGCGCGATCAAGTCGGAGTAGCGGTACGGCGGAAGGGCCTCGCGGTGTTGACGACCGCGGGGCCCTTCCGCCGTGTGGTGGCCTCAGTTCCAGGTGCGGGCCCGCAACGGCAGCCCGGAGGCGCCCGCGTCCGGGGTGCGGACCGCGAGGACCTGGTTGACGCCGATGCGGTTGTGCTCGAAGGCGAGCGCGGAGGCCGCCATGTACAGCCGCCACACCCGGGCCCGGCCCGGCGTGGTGAGCCGGGTGGCCCGCGCCCAGTCTGCCTCCAGGTTGCCGACCCAGCGGCGCAGGGTGAGCGCGTAGTGCTCGCGCAGCGACTCCACGTCCCGCACCTCGAACCCCGCGCGCTCCAGTTGGGTGACGGTGGTGCCGAGGGGGGCGAGTTCGCCGTCGGGGAAGACGTAGGCGTCGATGAACTCGTTGACGCTGTACGCGGATTCGTCGCGCTGCGGGCGCCGGGCGATCTGGTGGTTGAGCAGCCGTCCGCCGGGCCTGAGCAGTTGGCGCAGATCTCCCGCGTACTCCAGGTACCGCTCGGCGCCGACGTGTTCGGCCATGCCGATGGAGGAGACTGCGTCGTAGGGGCCGTCCTCGACCTCGCGGTAGTCCTGCACCCGGATCTCGACCCGGTCGGTCAGTCCCTCGTCGGCGGCGCGCTTACGGGCGTAGGCCGCCTGTTCCTGGGACAGGGTGATGCCGACGACGTGGACGCCGTACGCGCGGGCGGCGTGGATCGCCATCGAGCCCCAGCCGCAGCCGACGTCCAGCAGCCGCATGCCGGGTTCCAGGGCGAGCTTGCGGCAGACGAGGTCGAGCTTGTCGTGCTGGGCGGCTTCGAGGGTGCTGTCGGGGGCGGGCCAGTAGGCGCAGGAGTACACCATGGACGGGCCGAGGACGATCTCGTAGAAGTCGTTGCCGACGTCGTAGTGGTGGCTGATGGCGCGTCGGTCGGTGTGCTTGGTGTGGAGGTGGCCGCGGCGGCGGACCTCCTCCTCGGGAGGGGCGGGCGGCGGCAGCGGCCCCGCCAGCCGGACAAGACCCCGCACGGCCGCCCGCACCTCCGGGTCCCGCAGCGCCGCGCCGAGCGACCGCCCGTCCCCCTCCCCGCGCTCCCACAGCAGCCCCGACACCAGATCGAGAACCGTATACAGATCCCCCTCGACATCCAGATCCCCCGCGACCCACGCCCGCGCGAGCCCGAGTTCCCCCGGCTTCCACAGCAGCCGGCGCACGGCACGGCGATTACGCACGACGAGCGCCGGCGCGCCCGGCGGGCCCGCCTGGGAGCCGTCCCAGGCGCGGATACGCAAGGGGAGCGGCGCTCCCACCAACTGTTCGACGAGGCCCTTCAGCCGCAACGCGGCGTCTGCCATGGCGCACACCTCCGTGACGGGGATCCCGGCATGCCAACACCACGTAAACACCTACCCACCGGGCGCGCAGTCCCGCAGGGGCGTTATGGGTGGGCAAGGCAGGTGCTGTGCGTTCCCCACAGGGCCGGCCACCCGCAGTGACAGCGCCGATCACACCCCAACATGGAGCGGCCGGGATCAGGCCATGCGGCGAACGCCGAAGGGGCCGCCCGCACCACGGATGGCGGGCGGCCCCTTCGGGGTGTTCAAGTGACCGGAGGTCAGGAGGCCTTGGCCTTCTCCTCGGTCTTCGGCGCGGCTGCCGCGGGGGCGGGCGCCGGCTTGGCGGCCTCGTAGAACTCCTCGCGCGGGGACTCCAGGGCGCCGAGGGCGACGACCTCGCGCTTGAGGAACATGCCGAGGGTCCAGTCGGCGAAGACGCGGATCTTGCGGTTCCAGGTCGGCATCGCCAGGCCGTGGTAGCCACGGTGCATGTACCAGGCGAGGCGGCCCTTGAGCTTGATCTTCATCTTGCCCATGACGATCATCGCGACGCCCTTGTGGAGGCCGAGACCGGCCACCGCGCCCTTGTTGGCGTGGCTGTAGTCCTTCTGCGGGAAGCCCCGCATGCCGGAGACCACGTTGTCGCCGAGGACCTTGGCCTGGCGCAGCGCGTGCTGGGCGTTCGGCGGGCACCAGGCGTTCTCGTTGCCGGCCTTGCGGCCGACGAGGTCCGGGACCTGGGCGTTGTCGCCCGCGGCCCAGATGTAGTCGGTGCCGGTGACCTGGAGGGTCGGCTGGCAGTCGACGTGACCGCGCGGGCCGAGCGGCAGGCCGAAGCGGGAGAGCGCCGGGTTCGGCTTGACGCCGGCCGTCCACACGACGGTGTTGGAGTCGACCTCGAGCCCGTTCTTCAGCACCACGTGGCCGTCGACGCAGGAGTCCATGGAGGTGGAGAGGTAGATCTCGACCCCGCGGGCCTCCAGGTGCTCCTTGCCGTACTGGCCGAGCTTGGGGCCGACCTCGGGGAGGATCTTGTCGGCGGCGTCGACGAGGATGAACCGCATGTCCTCGCGGGAGACGTTGGTGTAGTACTTCGCCGCGTCGCGGGCCATGTCCTCGACCTCGCCGATGGTCTCCGCGCCCGCGAAGCCACCGCCGACGAAGACGAAGGTGAGCGCCTTGCGGCGGATCTCCTCGTCGTTCGTGGAGTCGGCCTTGTCCAGCTGCTCCAGCACGTGGTTGCGCAGGCCGATGGCCTCCTCGATGCCCTTCATGCCGATGCCCTGCTCGGCGAGGCCGGGGATCGGGAAGGTGCGGGAGACCGCGCCCATCGCGATGACGAGGTAGTCGAAAGGCAGCTCGTACGCCTCGCCCACGAGGGGGGCGATCGTGGCGACCTTGCGGTCCTGGTCGATGGTGGTGACCCGGCCGGTGAGGACCTCCGCCTTGGGCAGCACGCGTCGCAGCGGGACGACGACGTGGCGCGGGGAGATGTTGCCGGCGGCGGTTTCGGGGAGGAAGGGCTGGTAGGTCATGTACGACCGGGGGTCGACGACCGTGACGGTCGCCTCTCCGTAGCGCATCTTCTTGAGAATGCGCCGAGCTGCGTACAGGCCTACGTACCCACCGCCTACTACGAGGATCCTGGGACGCTCCGTGGTGCTCATGCCATCGAGTATCCACCCGTCCCAGGGGGGTAGCTCGTGCGCCCCTTCACAAGGTTGTGGAGGGTGTGTGCTATCCTCCGCGGCCCGCGTGATCCAGGTCATGGCACGAACCGGGAACCCGCGTGTAGTGCGGACCGTTGTCAATGCCGCGTGAGCTGCCTCTCTGGCCGGTCGGACGCCGTGTGAGCCCTCCGAAACAGCCTTGCGTCACCCCCTCCTCCACGCCCCTCGCGCGGCCCTTCTGAACACGTTCAAGGGGGCGTTGGCCCCCCGGAAGGGCCAACCGGGCCCCTTCCGTGCTCCGACAGGGCCGAATTCCTTGTGAAGAACTTCACGAACTTTCTCGACGAGGCGTCACGAAGGGGCCCTCAAGGGCCGCTCGAACGTGCTCAGACGCTACATGACCTGCTCACCAGAGGCTACCGAGCAGTAACTACGGAGGGTCTACACCACCGACCAGGCGATGCCGTCCAGGATGTCGTGCTCGCTCACCACGACCTCGGTCGCGCCGATCCGCTCCATGATCGACAGCAGGACGAGCGCCCCGGCGGCGATGACGTCCACGCGGCCCGGGTGCATGGAGGGTACGGCCGCGCGCTCGGCGTGGGTGGAGTGCAGGAGCCAGTCGGTGATCTCGCGGACCTGGTCGCGCGAGACGCGGGAGTGGTGGATGCGGGCCGAGTCGTATTCCGGCAGCTTCTGCGCGATCGCCGACACGGTCGTCACGGACCCGGCGAGGCCCACCAGCGTGCGGGCCTCGCGCAGCGGGACGGTCTGCTCGGCGAGGTCGAGTGCGGCCTCGATGTCGGCCCTGACGGCGGCGGTCTGCTCCTCGGAGGGCGGGTCGGAGACGGCTCCGTCGCGCACCAGGTGCCGTTCGGTCATCCGCACACAGCCGACGTCGACGGACCGCGCCGCGCGCACGTGGTCGTCGCCGACCACGAACTCCGTCGACCCGCCGCCGATGTCCACGACCAGGAACGGCTTGGGCAGGTGGTCGTGCCCCGCCAGCTCCCTGGTCGCCCCGGTGAAGGAGAACTCGGCCTCCTGGTCCCCGGAGATGACCTCCGGCTCGACGCCCAGGATGTCCATCACCCCGCGCACGAACTCGTCCCGGTTCTCGGCGTCCCGGGAGGCGGAGGTCGCCACGAAGCGCAGCCGCTCCGCCCCGTGCTCCTTGATGACCGCCGCGTACTCGCGGCAGGCGGCGAACGTCCGCTCCAGCGCCTCGGGCGCCAGCCGCCCGGTCCGGTCGACCCCCTGCCCGAGCCGCACGATGGTCATACGGCGGTCCAGGTCGACCAGTTCACCGGTGGCCGGGTCGCAGTCCGCGACGAGCAGCCGGATGGAGTTCGTACCGCAGTCGATGGCGGCGACGCGGGTCATGGGGTGCCCTTCCGAAGTGCGGGGGTTCATATCCAGCCCGTCCGGCGTTTGAGGACGAGGCCGTTCAGGCCGATGGGGGTCCAGGGGGCGGAGCCCCCTGGGGACGGGACGGGTAGGGGCGGCGGGGGCGGAACTACTCCGCCGCGACCACGCACGTGCCCTTGCGCCACCACTCCGGCAGCATCGCCAGCGCCTCGTCGCCCAGCGGGTTGACGCCCGGCCCGGCGGCCAGGGAGTGCGCCACGAGCACGTGCAGGCACTTCACCCGGTCCGGCATGCCGCCCGCGCTCGGGAAGCCCTTGAGCTCCTCGATCTCGTCCCGCCGCCTGATGTAGTCCTCGTGCGCGGCCCGGTACGCGGCGGCCAGCTCGGGGTCGCTCGCCAGCCGCTCGGTCATCTCCTTCATCACCCCGTTCGCCTCCAGCGTGCCGATCGCGGAGTTCGCCTTCGGGCACGTCAGGTAGTACAGCGTCGGGAACGGCGTGCCGTCGGGCAGCCGCGGGGCCGTCTCCACGACGTCCGGCTGCCCGCAGGGGCAGCGGTGCGCGATCGCGCGCAGCCCGCGCGGCGGACGGCCGAGCTGCTGCTTGAAGGCCTCGACGTCCGCGTCGGAGGGCTCGGTGCGCGGGGTGGTCGGCGGGGGCGTTTCCATATCCGTCTTTCGTCTCTTCTGCTTCACTGGTCGGCGGCGTCGGACTTGTCGACCCCGTCCCAGACGTTCGCGTACCAGGGCCGGTCGGCCGCGCCCAGGTCGGTGCGGGACTGCCGGACCGCGTCCGGGTCGATCACGACGTACCCGGTCTCGCCCGGCATCACGTAGTGCAGCCGCTCGCGGATCCGCTGCTCGGCGTACGCGTCGTCCTGCCAGCGTGCCTTCTGGTCGCGCAGCTCCTCGACCCGCTCCCGCGCCTGCCGCTTCTCGCGCTGCAGGTCGGCGATCTCGGCGCGCTGGGCGACGTACTGCCTTATCGGGTAGGCGAGGGCGACGACCAGGGTGCACACGACGAGGGCGAGCAGGGCGGCGCGGCCGGTCAGCCGGGAGCGGCGGGCCTGCCGTCGGGTCTGCGAACGGTAGACACGGGCGGCCGTCTGTTCGCCGAGCAGCTTGATCCTGGTCGCGGTGGAGAACCGGTCCCGGTCCTTGACCGCCATGTCCAGCCTCCCGTTCACACGCGCGTACGTCCCCGCACACGGTACGGGACCGAGTACGGGGACGTACGGACGACGCCTGCTGTCAGCCCTTGAAGCGCGGGAAGGCCGAGCGACCGGCGTACACCGCGGCGTCGTCGAGGATCTCCTCGATGCGCAGCAGCTGGTTGTACTTGGCGACGCGGTCCGAGCGGGCCGGGGCGCCGGTCTTGATCTGGCCGCAGTTCACCGCGACGGCGAGGTCGGCGATGGTGACGTCCTCGGTCTCGCCGGAGCGGTGGGACATCATGCACTTGAAGCCGTTGCGCTGGGCCATCTCGACGGCGTCCAGGGTCTCGGTCAGCGAGCCGATCTGGTTCACCTTGACGAGCAGGGCGTTGGCGCTGCCCTCCTCGATGCCGCGGGCCAGGCGCTCCGGGTTGGTGACGAAGAGGTCGTCGCCGACGATCTGGACCTTCTCGCCCAGCTTGTCGGTGATGACCTTCCAGCCGGCCCAGTCGTCCTCGAACAGCGGGTCCTCGATGGAGACGAGCGGGTAGGCCGCCACGAGCTCCTCGTAGTACTCGGTCATCTCGGCGGCCGAGCGGGACTTGCCCTCGAACTCGTACTTGCCGTCCTTGTAGAACTCGGACGCGGCGACGTCGAGCGCGAGCGCGATCTGCTCACCGGGGACGTAGCCGGCCTGCTTGATGGCCTCGATGATGAGGTCGAGCGCGGCGCGGTTGGACTCCAGGTTCGGGGCGAAGCCGCCCTCGTCGCCCAGGCCGGTGGACAGGCCCTTGGTCTTCAGCACCTTCTTGAGGGTGTGGTAGACCTCGGCGCCCCAGCGCAGGGCCTCGGAGAAGGACTCCGCGCCGATCGGGGCGATCATGAACTCCTGGATGTCCACGTTGGAGTCGGCGTGCGAGCCGCCGTTCAGGATGTTCATCATCGGCACCGGCAGCAGGTGCGCGTTGGGGCCGCCCAGGTAGCGGAAGAGCGGGAGGTCGCTGGCCTCGGAGGCGGCGTGGGCGACGGCGAGCGAGACGCCGAGGATGGCGTTGGCGCCGAGGGAGCCCTTGTTGTCGGTGGCGTCCAGGTCGAACATGGCCTGGTCGATCAGGCGCTGCTCGGTGGCGTCGTAGCCGACCAGCTCGGGGCCGATCTGCTCGATGACGGCGAGGACGGCCTTCTCGACACCCTTGCCCAGGTAGCGGTTCGGGTCACCGTCGCGGAGCTCGATGGCCTCGAAGGCGCCGGTGGAAGCGCCGGACGGAACGGCGGCACGACCCGTGCTGCCGTCGTCGAGGCCGACCTCGACCTCGACCGTGGGGTTGCCTCGGGAGTCCAGGATTTCCCGGGCTACGACGACGTCGATGGACGGCACGAGCATCTCCTTCTTGGGATGTGACGCTGGAAGTGCGGGGCACAGAGCCTTGCGACTAGAGCCTAACCGCCTCGGGGACATCGGCCAGCCGACCGACCGTCCCATGGACAAGGACAGACGGTACCTATTGTTTCCCGACGGAACAAAGAGCCCGTGCCCTTAACGGTGAGTGGCCTGCGCGAAGACGGGCGGGAAAAGAAGACCCCGCCCCGGTGCGTACGGGGGAGAACGCACCGGAGCGGGGAGCCCGTGGGGACGGGGGGTGGCCCTCACGAGGCCTTCATAGTGAAGGACACGTCTATGAAGGCGCTGTGGTTCGACTACGGGACTGCTTGAGGTTTCGGGACTACTTGAGGTGCAGCTGCTGACCGGGGTAGATCAGGTCGGCGTCCTCGACGATGTCCTTGTTCAGCTTGTGGAGCTTCGCCCAGCCGCCCTTGACGTCGTGCTCGTCGGCGATGGAGCTGAGGGTGTCGCCGGAGACGACCTTGTACTCGCCGTCGCCCTTCTTGACCTTCTTGCCGGTCGGGGTGGTGACGGTCTTCTTGGCGGCGGGACGCTCGGTCGAGCGGGAGGCCGGCTGCTCGGTCTCGCGCGGCGCGGGGGCCGTGTTCTGCGAGGAGGAGGACGAGCTGGAGTTGCCGGTGTACCCGGCGCTCGACAGGCCCACACCGCAGGACGGCCAGGCGCCCTTGCCCTGGCCCGCGAGGACCTTCTCGGCGATCTCGATCTGCTGCGCCTTGGTGGCCTTGTCGGCGGTGGCGGCGTACGCCGTGCCGCCGTACGCGGCCCAGGTGGACGCGGAGAACTGCAGACCGCCGTAGTAACCGTTGCCGGTGTTGATGGACCAGTTGCCGCCGGACTCGCACTGGGCGACGGCGTCCCATTCGGCGGCGGTGGCGGCGGAGGCGCTGCCGGCCGCCATCAGCGGAGCGGCCACGGCGGCGCCGGTCACACCCGCGATGGCGATGGCCCGGGTGGCCTTGGACGGACGACGGTGCTTGCCCTTGCCGGAAAACAGCATGGATCGATCCCCTCACCGACGCCTGCGAGGTGAGCTGTCGGGTTCGGGCCGGTTGAGTGCCCGGCCGCGCACCGGTCGGTGCGCGACTTCACCCCAAGCCGGATCCAGCTCAACTGCTGGGCCCGGCACTTACCTTGGGTCCCCCGCTCCTGCCTACGGCGCTGACGCGACGACTGTTCCCGAACGGCCGCCGGCAGGATTCGGCGTGCGGCAGTCGGGGCCCGCTGCTGCGAACGGCCTCGACCGTAGACACGCGATCCGCGGATTTTCAAAGACGATCAGGGCTTCTGAGACTCATCCCACACTTTCGCCAAACCGGACATTCAGCGCGAAGCATGACGTGAACTCCCGCTACTTTTCGCCCGGTTCGACCCCTACTTCGAGGGTCTGACCGGGGATGATGAAGTCCGGGTCGACACCCACGGTCGCCTCGTTCTCGGCATAGAGGCCACGCCATCCGCCGCTCAGCTCAAGGGAGTCGGCGATGGACGTGAGGCTGTCCCCGTCGCGGACGGTGTACGAGCCGTCGGCGGCGTCGCGCGCGGCCGCGTCACCGCGGGAGGCGTGCCGGCCCGTGGAGCCGGTACGGCCGTCGGAGGCGCCCTCGTCGGCGCTGTCGCCGCGGTGGCGGCCGGTGCCGGTGTCGGTGAGGGCGGAATCACCATCACTTCGACCGGAGTTGTCCGAGTTGTCGCCCTCGGTCTCGTCTGCGGGCTCGCCGTCGAACCCCTGGGAGCCGTCGGCTTCGGAGGGCTCGGAGGACCCCTCGGAGTCCGATCCGTCGGCGGACTTGTCGGACTTGGTCGACTTGTCGGAAGTCTTGTCCGAGGTCTCGGGCGAAGGCGAGGCGTCGGTCGAGGAGCCGACCGAGGAGCCGTCGCCGGACGAGCCGTCGATCGAGTCGAGCAGACCGCCGGAATCGGAAGATCCGGAGGAACCGGAGGAACCGGAGGAACCGTCCTTGTCGCCCGCGACGCCCGTGTCGACGTCGGCCGAACCAGACGCCTTGTCAAGGCCGGAGAGGGGACCGCAGGTGGGCCAGGCGGCCAGCCCCTGGTCCGCGAGGATCCGCTCGGCCACGGCTATCTGCTGCGAGCGGCTGGCCAGGTCCGCGGTCGCCGCGTACGTCGTGCCGCCGTACCGCTCCCAGTGCTCCTGAGTGACCTGGAGACCGCCGTAGTAGCCGTTGCCGCTGTTCTCGCTCCAGGAGCCGCCGCTCTCGCACTCCGCCACCCGGTCCCAGGTGGCGCCCTCGGCCGCGCTCGCGCCGGTGGCGCCGAGAAGCGGGATGGCGATGGCGGAGCCGGTCACTCCGGCCGCGACGATGAGCGCCGGGGCCTGGCGGGGGCGACGGTGACGACCGTTCCCGGAGAGCATGCAGAGGCCTTTCGCGAGACAGCGGGGATCCGCGCGGCGAGTCGAGCGAGGCGCCGCGCTGACGAGTGAACGTATCGGCAGACGATCACTAGTCACAAGTTAATGCCGCGCAGATCACGTGAAGATCACAGAGTTGAGGGTGCGTCACGTTTGACGGTGCCCGAAGCGGGCCGGTCGTGCCGGGGAGTTCGGCTTCCGACCCGGCCGTCCGCGCACCCGCCGCGCCTACGGATACGGTCGTGACGTGACCGTCCCGAACACCGCACCCGAGCTCTTCACCTGGGAGTTCGCCGCCAACCCCTACCCGGCCTACGCCTGGCTGCGCGAGAACGCCCCCGTCCGGCGCACCACACTGCCCAGCGGCGTCGAGGCATGGCTGGTGACCCGCTATGCCGACGCACGCCAGGCACTCGCGGACGGGCGGCTGTCCAAGAACCCCGACCACCATGCCGAAGACGCGCACGGAAAGAACAAGACCGGCATCCCCGGCGAGCGCAGCGCCAATCTCATGACGCATCTGCTCAATATCGACCCGCCGGACCACACCCGTCTGCGCCGCCTCGTGTCCAAGGCGTTCACGCCCCGCCGCGTGGCGGAATTCGCCCCCCGGGTGCAGGAGTTGACCGACGACCTCATCGACCGGTTCGCGCGGCGGGGCGAGGCCGACCTCATCCACGACTTCGCCTTCCCCCTCCCCATCTACGCGATCTGCGACCTGCTCGGCGTCCCCCGCGAGGATCAGGACGACCTGCGCGACTGGGCGGGGATGATGATCCGGCACGGCGGAGGACCGCGCGGTGGCGTCGCCCGTTCCGTGAAGAAGATCCGTGGCTACCTCGCCGAACTCATCCACCGCAAGCGGAACGATCTCGGCGACGACCTCATCTCGGGCCTCATCCGCGCCTCCGACCACGGCGAGCACCTCACGGAGAACGAGGCCGCCGCCATGTGCTTCGTGCTCCTCTTCGCGGGCTTCGAGACCACGATCAACCTGATCGGCAACGGCGTGCACGCGCTCCTGCTCAACCCCCCGCAGCGGGCCCTGCTCCAGGAGTCGATCGAGCGCGGCGAGACAGCACTGCTCGACACCGGCATCGAAGAGCTGCTCCGCTACGACGGGCCGGTCGAGCTGGCCACCTGGCGCTTCGCCACGGAGCCGCTCACCATCGGCGGGCAGCGCATCGCCACCGGCGACCCGGTCCTGGTCGTCCTCGCCGCCGCGGACCGCGACCCCGCGCGTTTCGCCGATCCGGACACCCTCGACCTGTCCCGCGGCGACAACCA
This sequence comes from Streptomyces sp. TRM68416, assembly GCF_014596915.1. Taxonomy (GTDB): domain Bacteria; phylum Actinomycetota; class Actinomycetes; order Streptomycetales; family Streptomycetaceae; genus Streptomyces. Next base: position 166,890 of record NZ_JACVWU010000011.1, on the reverse strand, counting down.
GCACCTCGGGTACGGTCACGGCATCCACTACTGCCTCGGCGCTCCGCTGGCCCGCCTCGAGGGCCGTACCGCCCTGGAGACCCTGCTGCGCCGCCTGCCGGACCTGCAGCTCGCCTGCGACCCCGCCGACCTGCGCTGGCGCGGAGGGCTGATCATGCGTGGCCTGCGGGAGCTCCCTGTGCGGTTCACCTCCGCCTGATGGGCCTGTCCGGGGAGGTGTCCGTCCGCTGCCCCTGCGTGCGCCGGGGCTGACGGTCGCGGCGAGAGCGGGTCCTCAGCCCTCCGCCGCCCTGATCGCGTCCCGGTACGCCCGTCCCGCCGCACGGAGTGCCGCCTCCGGGTCGACGCCCTCCGCCTCGGCGCGGACGGCGAGGGCGAGGAGGTCGTAGCCGATGCCGTCGGTGCGGGGCAGGGGGACGTCCAGGCCGGCGGTGCGCACGCGGGAGGCCAGCTTGGCGGCGAGGGCGAGGCCGGGCTGGCCGAGGGGGATGCCGTCCGTCACCGACTCCCGCTGCTTCTCCTCGGCCTTGGTGCGCAGCCAGTGGGCCTTGACCTCCTCGGGGGTGGTCGCCGTCTCGTCGCCGAAGACGTGCGGGTGGCGGTGGATCAGCTTGGTGACGATGGTGCCGGCGACGTCGTCGACGGAGAACGGGGCATCGAGATCCTCCTCGGCGATACGGGCGTGGAACACCACCTGGAGGAGTACGTCGCCGAGTTCCTCGCGCAGTTCGTCGCGGTCGCCCTCCTCGATCGCCTCGACGAGTTCGTACGCCTCCTCGATGCCGTACTTCACCAGTCCCTTGTGGGTCTGCCGGGAGGACCAGGGGCACTCGGCGCGGATGCGGTCCATGACCTGGACGAGGTCGAGGAGGCGGGCGCCGGGCAGGTCGTAGGAGGCGGGGAGCAGCTCAAGGTCCGGCATGGCGACGCGTCCGGAGCCGGCGAGGCGGGCGAGGCCGTCGGTGAGTGCCGGTTCGCCCTCGCCGGTCGCCACGACCACGACGGTCCGGCCTCCGGCGCACGCGTCGACCAGCTCCTCGGCGGTCGGGGCCGCCTCGTCCACCCGTATCCCCGCCTCGCGCAGGTACGGCAGCTGCGGGTGGGCGCCGTCCGCGCACAGCACGCGGTCGGCGGCGTGCAGCGCCTGCCAGGCGGGCCAGGACAGCAGGCCGGGCGCGACGCGGTGGCTGGTGGTGAGCAGGACGATGCGGCCGGGGGCGGCTTCGGGGCTGGTTGCGTTCACGATCCGAACGTAACCCACGGCACCGACAGCCCCCGAGTTGTCCACAGGGCGGCCGGCGCCGGGCTCATGCCGTCTGCTGTTGTCCGGCCGCCGTCACCTCGCGCAGCCAGGGCGTCTCGGCGTCCACGCGGCTGCTCTTCTGCACGTCCCAGGTGCCGTAGCGCGGGTTGAGGTCGACTCCGAGCTTCTGCGACGCGTCGGACAGGGCCTTCCAGAACTCGGGCCGACTGGTGTCCGTACCGAGCTTCGCGGCGAGCTTCTGGGCCTCCAGTTGCAGGCGGAGGTTCTCCTCCAGGCGCTCCGGGGCGACGCCGTACTGCTGGAGCCACGTCGTCTCCAGCACCTCGGCACCGCCCGCCTGCTGCTCCAGGCCGGTGCGCATCTGCTGGATCTCCTTGCGGGTGACGGTCACCCCCGCGTCCTGCGCGGCCCGGTGCAGCACCCGGTCGAGGACCATGCCGTGCAGGGTGTCGCGGGTGAGGCTGCCGGTGCGGGCGACGGCCTGGGCGTACTGGGCCTCGTCCTGCACGGCCGCGCGCTGCGCCGCGCGGACCTCGTTCACCCGGCTCTCCAGCTGGGACACGGTGATCCGCTGGCCGCCGACGACGGCTGCCGCGCCGGGATGCGCATCGTTTCCGCAGGCGGTGAGCAGGGGTGCCGCGGCGATCGCGGCAGAGAGGAGGAGCGCGGTGCGACGGCGGCGGTGCAAGGAAACCTCCCGAGGAGAGCTTGTGCGACGGTGCACAAAGTCTTGCGGTGATCGATGGTAGGCAGTGGGAAAGCTCTGGCCAACCCATTGGACCAACGATTCAGCGGGAGTTCCGGCACCGGCGCGGCGCCGGATGGCCTTCTGCTTCCGGTGCCACGGTGTCCGCGTGTGGGGACCGAGCGTCCCAACGGGACAGACCGGCGGCACGTTTGATCCGGACAGCGCACCGGCCGTCGAACTGCTCCGGCGCTTCCGGGCCGCCGGAGCAGCCTGACCCTGACCCGCCTCCGTCGCTACCCGCGCACCTGTCCCAGCCACTGGAGTGTCCTGCGGATGTCGGTCGCCAGGGGGTGGACCGGGCCGTGGAGGCGTTCCACGTCGTGCAGGAGGCGGATCAGGGTGTCGTGGGCGGCGGCGCGGTCGCCGAGGGCGAGGAGGAGGTGGCCGATGCGGCGGCGGACGTCGTGGGCGGGACCGGGGTCGCCGGCCACGTACTGGTTCTCGTAGTACGGCAGCAGCGCGCGGTACTCGGCGAGCGCCGCCGCCGGTTCGCCGAGCTGTTCCAGGCAGTGGGCGGCGTCGGCGCGGTGGCGCAGGGACTGGGGGTCGGCGTGGCCGGCCTCGGCGGCGCGTTCGTCGGCGAGGCGGCGCAGTTCGGGCAGCGCGCGCCGGTACTGGCCGTCGTCCATGAGGGTGGCCGCGTACTGCTTGCGCAGGGTGCGGACGACCGGGGAGTGCTCGCCGTGCTGCTCCGCCGCGGCGGGCAGGATGGCGCCGAGGATGTCGACGGCCTGGGTGATGCGGCCCTCGCCGAGGAGGCGCTTGACCTCGTCGACGGCGCGCGCGACGTCCGGTTTCTCGGTGGCGGGCGCGGACGGCGTGACGGGGGCGGGCTGGGGCGCGGGCGTGCGCGCACGGTCCGGCCAGGGGGCGTGCGGGCGCAGGAAGGGGCGCGTGGGGTCCAGGGGCGCCCCTGTGGGCATCCCGCGCGCGGGCAGGAGCAGCGCCAGGTCCTCGTACACCTCCTGCGCGGAGGCCGGGCGGTGCTGGGGGTCCTTGGCGAGCAGGCGCAGGACGAGTGTTTCGAGCGCCTCGGGCACCTCGGGGCGCAGGCGGCGCACGGGCAGCGGAGGCTCGTACAGGTGCCGGTGCAGCACACCGAGCGCCGTGGAGCCGGAGAACGGCACGTCGCCGCTGAGGAGTTCGTGCAGCAGCACGCCGAGGGCGTAGAGGTCGGTGTACGGGCCGACCGCACCGCCCATGGCCTGCTCGGGCGCCATGTAGGCGGGCGAGCCGATGGGGGTGCCGGTGTGGGTGAGGCGGGTGGTGTCGGCGTCCATGACGGAGGCGACGCCGAGGTCGAGGACGGTGACCGTGCCGTCCTGCTTCACCATCACGTTGCGCGGCTTGAGGTCGCGGTGGACGATCGGCACGGCGTGCACGGCGCTGAGCACGGCGCACAGTTGCGCGGCGACCGCGACCGCCCACTGCCACGGGTACGGGTCGTGCTCGGCGAGATGGTCGGAGAGGTCCGCGCCGTCGACGTACTGCATGACGAGGAACAGCTCCTCGCCCTCGCTGCCCGCGTCGTGCACCGTGACGAGCCCGGGGTGGTCGACCTGCGCGGTCACCCGGCACTCGCGCACGAAACGGCGGCGCAGTTCGTCCGCCTCCTGCCCGGCCACCTTGTCGGGGCGCAGCAGCTTCACCGCCACGCGCCGGTCGAGGCGCTGGTCGTACGCCGTCCAGACCTGGCCCATGCCGCCCTGCCCGATGAGCGTCGACAGTTCGTACCGGCCGGCGACGACACGTGCGGTCGTCACGGTCGGCTGCCGCCCTCGGGTCCGCCGTTGTTCCGGCCGTCGTGGTGGCGCAGGTAGTCACTGAGCTCGTCGAGCTCGGCGCGGACCTGGTCGATGCGCGCGGGCGCGGGGCGCTGGGGCGGCGGGGGCGGGGCGGGTTGCGTGACGGGCGGTTGCGCGGTGGGGGCCGGGGTCGGCGCCGGGGTCTGGAAGACGGTGGTGGCGTTGTACGTCGACTGCGGCTGGGGCTGGGGCTGGGGGTAGCCGTAGCCCGGGGCCGGGGCGGGGCGCGGGGTGTAGGCGCCGTAGCGGAGCTGGTGGTAGTGGCGTACGTCGGCGGCGAGGTAGTACGAGATGGCGGCGACGAGGGTGCCGAGCAGCAGGATCATGCCCGTCCAGCCGCCGGCCGTGTGGATCTCGTCGCCGGGCTCGGTGCCGATCAGCACGAGCGCGAGGATGTCGGCGCCGAGCGCGGCCACGAACAGCACCCAGTCCAGCGTCCTGCGCGTCACGATCGCCAGGCGCAGCAGCATCGTCCAGGCCAGCAGGCCGATGGTGAAGACCGAGAGCACCACGAAGAACACGCGCAGGAAGACCAGCCACCCGGTGGGCGGCGGCGGCTTCACCGGCTGCGTGTAGCCGTGGCCATGCATGACAGCTCCTGGTGCCTGATGAGGTGGGCGGACGAGGGCGGCCGACGCCCGGCAACCCCGTTCCTGCGATTGTCGCTTCGAGCGTATAGGTCGACAACGACATGCGGTCCCGGGTTGTACCGAACCGTTGTCGCACTGATCACTTCCCGCGGACCACTCCCGTGTTCCGGTGTCTCAGCCGGGTGCGACCGTCCCGTCGGTCAGACCGTCGTACATACCGCGCACGAGCTGGTCCCCGAGCCGGCCCGCGCGCCTGAGCGCCCGCTCGAACTCGTCGAGTGCGCGGAAGCGCGCGCCGTAGCGCCGTTGTTCGTCGAGCGGGAGCCGGGGCAGTTGGAGGCGGCGCACGTCCAGGCGCGTGGCCGTGGACGCGTAGCTGCTGGCCTGGCGGTTGTTGGCGGTGCCGCGCAGGAAGCCGGCGAGGAACCACGGGTCGAGCGCCGTGGGATCGGGGCGCAGGAGCACGAGGTTGCGCCCCAGGGCGGCGCCCCCCGTCGCGTCGTCGATCACGCGCGCCATGGAGCCGCCGCCGAGCACCGGCACGACCACGTCGCCCGGCACCGTCAGCACCGGCTCCTCGTCGCTCTCGGGCAGCGTGCCCGAGGGGGCCGTTCCGGCGACGACGTCGTGGTCGGTGAGGACCGGCACGCGCGCGTGGCCGCCGTTTCCGCCGGTGCGCAGCACCAGGGCGCCCCCGCGCGCGAGTTCACCGACGGTGGTGAGCGGCCAGCGCGCGGGCCGTGCGCCGGCCACGGGGGACGGGGTGAGGTCGGCGGTCAGCCTCATCAGGGTCTCCCCCAGCCGGTCGCGCACGGCCGTGAGCGCCTCGGCGCCGTCGGCCGCCGCGGGGGGCGGCAGGTGGCGGGCCGGCGCGAGGTCGACGTCGTCGTCGAGGAGTTCGATGACGGGCAGCGCACGGGCCAGACCGGGCCGTTCGTCGAGCGTGCCGGCGCGGTCGAAGACCCGCCAGGCGTCGAGCACGGCGTCCCGCACGGCCCGCCAGTCGGGCCCGCCGCGCCCCTCGGTCGCGAACCGCCCGACGTCCACGAGCAGCACCTCGGGCTGCGCCGGTGCCTTGTCGGGGCGGCGCAGCACCCACAGGTGGAGCGGGATGTTGTACGGGGGTGCCGCGCCGACCGGCAGCGCGACGACGGCCCGCAGCGCGCCGCGGCGCAGCAGGTCGGCGCGCACACGGCGGCCCGAGCGGCGGGAGGCGGCGGCGGGCGGCATCAGCAGCACGGCGGTGCCGCCGTCGCGCAGCCGGGCGAGCGCGTGCTGCACCCAGGCCAGCTCGGACTCGGTGCGCGCCGGGAAGCCGTACTCCCAGCGCGGGTCGTAGGCGAGTTCGTCGTGGCCCCAGTTGCGCTCGTTGAAGGGCGGGTGGCACAGGACGGCGTCGGCGCGCAGCTCCGGGTGGCCGTCGGCGCGCAGGGTGTCGCCGACGGCGCCGCGCACGGTGGCCCGGGTGTGCAGCGCGAGCCGGAGCGCGGTGAGCGCGGCGAGGTCGGGGGCGCTGTCCTGGGCGTACAGCTCCTGGTCGGGGCGGGGGGCTACGGCGCGCAGGAGGGCGCCGGTGCCGCAGGCCGGGTCCAGGGCGGTGCGGGCGGGGCCGGCCAGGTCGGCCATGAGGGCGGCGAGTTCGGACGGGGTGAGCGTGTACTGGCGCGGGTTGGCGTCGAGGTGCCGGCCGAGCAGGAACTCGAAGGCCTGGCGGGCGCCGCCCATCTCGGCGGCGAGTTCGGCGGCGCCGCGCAGGAGGGGGGCGGAGGTGAGGAGGGCGGGGCCGGAGGGGGGATGGAGGGCGGGGGTGGGCGCGGGCGCCGAGGAGGCTGCTTGAGCCGGAGCGGGGGTGCGGGCCGAGACAGGCGTGTGAACAGGTGACGTCGTGTTCACAGCGTCCGGGGTGTTCACGGTGCCCGGCCCGTGTACACCGCCGCCCGGGTTCTTCGCCTCTGCCGTGTTCACAGCGGGCGGCTCATCCACGGCAGTCGGTCTGTGAACACTCCCGTGGGTGTTCACGCCGAACCGCGGGGCCAGCACCTCGTCCAGCGCGCCGGGCAGCATCGCGGCGAGCCGTTCGTCGGAGCCGGCGCTCACCTCCAGCCAGACCGTGGGCCGGTCATGGATGAGCAGCAGGACGCAGCCGGCGTGCGTGAGTGCCGTGACCGGTCCTTCGGGGTGGCCCGCGAGCTGCTGCCAGACCCGTTCGCGCAGCGGCACTTCGGCGAGTTTGCCCTGGCGGCGCAGCCAGGCCTCGACCTCGGCGAGCGCGAAGGCCGGGCTGGTCTCGGTGCCCCCGACGGGCTTGGGGAAGTCGGCGTGCCGCCGCCGCCAGTTGCTGACGGCGGCGCGGCCGACGCCGGCGAGCCGTGCGATTCCGGCCGCGGTCACCTCTGTCGCGTTGTCCTGCACCCGCCGGCTCCCCTCGTTGCGCCCCGCACCCGCCTGACTCAGCCTGTGCAGCCGAGCATACCGACGCACGAGAGATCCACCCATTCACGGCCGTGTACACAGCAGGCGCTGTGAATCATGTTGACTCGGTTCACAGCCTCTGTTCTTATTGACCCAGCGAACGAGCGGCCGCCGACTGCCAGGAGCGGAAGGGTCAGGCCACCCGATCGCGGCCCGAGGACGAACCCCGGTTCGCCCACACCCACATCACCGCACCACCGCACCACTGCGCACCCGATCCCCAAGGAACACCCATGCGTCGCACCGCACTTGCCGCTCTCTGCCTCGCCGCCGCGGCCGCCACCACCGTCACCGCCTGCCAGTCCGGCGAGGACAAGGCGCAGGAGAAGACGAACAGTTCGAGCCCGACGGACAAGGCCGGCCCCTCCGCCGAGAAGACCGAGAAGACCGAGAAGAAGGAGCCCTTCGCCGGGCTGACCGGCGGGGAGATCGCCGACCGGGCGGCGAAGGCCACCACCGAGGCCGCCTCGCTCCGTATGAAGGGCGAGGTTCCCGACGAGGAGAGCGGCGGCATGATCCAGCTCGACCTCGCCCTGAACAAGAAGGGCGAGTGCGCCGGCCACATGAGCATGGACGGTGAGGGCAGGACCGACCTGATCAAGACCGGCGACACCCTCTACATGAAGTACGACGAAGCGTTCCTGCGCGCCCAGAGCGAGGGCGAGCCGAAGGCGGACGTCGACGCGACCGTGGACATGCTCGCCGGGAAGTGGACCAAGATGTCGGCGAAGGGCCCGGACGCCGAAGGCATGACGGAGCTGTGCGACCTGGAGGCGATGCTGGGCGACGCCGCCGACTCCAACTCGGACGCCACCCGCGGGAAGACCACGACCGTGGACGGCAAGCCCGCGATCACGCTGCACGAGAAGGACGGCAAGGACAGCTACACGCTGTACGTGGCGACCGAGGGCGAGCCGTATCTGCTGCGGCTGGTGAGCACGACCCCGTCGGACTCCGGTGCGCTGTCGTTCAGCGAGTTCGACAAGCCCGTTCCGGCAGACGCGCCGACCGGCGAGGTCCTGGACCTGGACGAGCCCGGCGCCTGAACCCCCGGCGTCACAGCGGGTGCCGCATCCATACGTTGGGCTCGACGTAGACGGCGTAACCCCGTTCCGGCTCGCAGCGCACCGGCACCAGCGCGCCGGGGACCTCGACGTCGCCCGCGGTGTCGAAGGGCAGCCCGGTCCAGTCGCGCCACTGCTCCAGCGAGCCGGACACCGTCATGGAGGCCGTCGCCACCGAGTCGATCACGGCGCCCGCCCGTGCGTACACGCGCAGCCACGGGTCGTGGGGCAGCCCGTCGGGCCGTACGCGGTGGGCGTACTCCTCGATGGGGGTGTGCGGTTCGAGGTGCTTGGCGTTGGGGCGGACGGGGGCGACGACCTCGCGGAAGCCGTGGGCGCGGGCGTTGTCCCGCATGGCCGAGAGCATCAGGCCGGACAGGCCGAGGCCCTGGGCGTGCGGGGCGACGGTGACCGAGACGGCGCTGACCGTGTCGGGGCGCACGCCGCGGCGCAGGTCGCTGAAGGCCCAGACGAGCACCTCGTCCCAGCCGCGGGCGGGCAGGGTGCCGCGGCCCTCGGCGGCGAGGGCGAAGGGCACGCTGTAGGCGTGGGCGACGACCTCGCCCTGCCCGTCCTCGGCAAACTGCACGTACTGCGGCAGTTCGGTGGCGATCCTGCCGTAATGGGCGTTGCCCACATGGTCGTTCATGACCGGCTCCGGCCAACTGGACGGCATGGCCACGACCCGCTCCGACATCTCGGGGCGCTCGGCGAGACTCGACACCTTCAGTTCCATGCGATCACCGTAGGCGCAGGTCGCGGAGCTGGGAAATCCTTTTGGCACCCGGCCGCGGGCAGTTCCCGATGACACCGCCGGCCCTCTACTGGCGCGGCCCCGGACAGTCCGCGAAGGCTTGTCGGCTGTGCACGAGCACCTCTCGCACCGCGGGGCCGGGTGCGCTCTTCCACACCAGGGCGAGCAGGGCCGGCGCTACGGCATCGTCAAGGGTGCGAGCGGTGAGCCGGTCGCGGTAGCTCTCGGCCATCGAGGTGCTGAGGACGGCGACGCCGAGCCCGCGGGCGGCGAGGTCGGCCATGGCATCCGCGGCGCTGGCCTGCAGCGCGATCGTGGGTTGGAGGTTCTGCGCTGCGCACGCCTGATCGAATACGGCGCGCAGGCCCGTGCCGGGCGGCATGCACACGATTGGGTAGGCCGTCAGGTCGCGCAGGGTGACCCGGCGCTTTTTCGCCAAGGGGTGGTCGGCCGGGACTGCCGCGACGAGCCGTTCGCTGACGATGGTCAGCGCCTCCAGCCCGTCGGGGGCGGCCGTCGCGGTCCCAATGAGTGCCACGTCGACGGCGCCGCCGCGTACCGCTTCGGTGAGGCGGTCGGAGCTGTCCTCCAGCAGCGAGATCTCCACACCGGGGTGTGCCGCGTGGAATGCGGCGAGGGCTTCGAAGAGCGGGGTGAGGGTGCAGCCGATGACCATCCCGACGGTGAGCCGGCCGCGGATCAGGCCGGCCACCTCGTCCACTGCCTCGCCCACCGCCCCGACCGCGGCGAGTGCGGCACGGGCGTGTTCGAGTGCGGCCTTCCCCGCAACGGTGAGGGTGACGGTGCGGGCGGACCGGTCGAACAGCTCGGCACCGAGTTCCCGTTCGAGCTGGCGGATCTGGGCGCTGACGCCGGACTGACTGATGTGCACCCGCGCCCTCACCTCGACCCCGCCGAAGGACGGAGCCGGCGCGCGGGCGCAGGTCGTCAGGCGCCGGCCCGACGGAAGCTGGCTGCGCCTGCTCGACCAGCCCGAGTTCGTCCCGCCCACCCGCTGATCCCGTCGCCTCCGCCCCGCCTCACGGAGGTCACCCGCACTGACGCAGCATCATCTGCTTGTCCGCGGCCGTCACCGGCATCTCGTACTTGATGGCGACCTGGGCGAAGCGGACCGCGTACGCGCAGCGGATCGGCTTGTTCGGCGGGAGCCAGGAGGCGGGGCCGGAATCGCCCTTGGCCGCGTTGGCCCGCCCCTGGACGGGGACCAGATTGAGCGTGTCGTTCGCGAGCTGCTTCCTCTTGGCCTCCGGCCAGCGCGAGGAGCCCATCTGCCAGCTGTACGACAGCGGCACCAGGTGGTCTATCTGGACCTCGGCGGCCTTCTGCTTGCGCCACTCGATGGTCGTTCCGGTGTAGGGGTCGTGCAGCGTCATGGCAATGACCACACAGTCGGAGCCCGCCCGGAAGCGAAGGCTCTGACCGTCCCGGCGAAGGAGGTCGTTTCGGGTGTCACAGCCGTTCCTGGCCAGCGGCACCCCGTCGGCCGTGTCCATCCACGCATAGCCGAACTTGCCGCGGTCGTAACCCGTCTTGGGGCCGCGGCCCTTGGTCGCCACCTTCTCGATCAGGGCGCGCGCCTCGGTCCGATCGCCCTGCGAGGTGATGGCCGCGAGACCCGGTTGCGTGCCGTCGGGGTTGTCCAGCGGGCTGACCGCGCGCCCCTCGGCACCGCCCGCTCCTGAGCCCGAGGCGGCGCCGCCCAGCGGCAGGTCGTCACCCACCCCCTCGCAGCCCGTGGCCGCGAGCAGTATGCCCAGTACCGCGGCGGAGACCGCCGTTCCGCCCCTCAGACGCGTCACGGTGCGCCCCTCCCCTGCGTGCCGGTTGTGCCGGTCTCACGGTAGCGGCCGAGAGGTCCAGACCATATCGGCTGAAAATGCGCGTTCCCTCCATCACGGGCGTATCGTCGATTCTGAGTCACCCCGGAAGGAGCTCTGGATGGGCATCCTCGACAGGTTCAAGAGCAACCGCGGCATGCAGGACAAGGCCAAGGACATGTCCGACGCCGCGGAGAAGAAGGTCAACGAGAAGACGGGCAACAAGTACGAGAGCCAGGTCGACGACGCGCAGCAGCGGATCGAGGGCTCGCTCGGCATGGACCGTGACAGGCCCGAGCAACCGTAGGAACCCCAAGGCCGGAGAGCCATCCTGAAACAGAGGCCGTCCGCGGAGGACCCACCGACCGCGGACGGCTTCGCCTGTCCGGGGCCGAAGTCCCGCACCCTGGTGGCGGGCGTCCGTCCCGAGCCGTCAGACCTTCCCGATGCCGAGCGTCGATTCCGAGGGCAGCAGCCCGGAGGACAGTGCCGCGACCCAGAACTCGCCGAGCAGTTCGGTGAGTCGGTCGATGTCCTGCCGGGTGAGTGCCCGCCAGGGGGCGGCGGCCAGACGGTCGGTGTGCTCCTCGACAGTGCGGCGCAGGTCGCGGCCCGCCTCCGTCGCCGTACCGTCGGAGTCGACCAGGCCGCGGGCGGCGAGGCGTCCGTGTGCCGCCGCCCATTCCTCCTTGCTCCAGCCGCGGCTCTCGAAGCGCTCGACGGACGCGGCGCCTATCGCAGCGAAGGAGACGAGTGACTCGGCCGGGTCGAGGCCGGCCACGAGCAGGGCCGCGAGGTGGCCGTCACCGCGATGCTCACGCAGGATCGTCACCGCGTGCCAGAGCTGGAGGTGCGGGGCCTCGGGCCAGGCCAGTTCGGCGTTGGCCGCGGCGAGCGGGCGGCCGGCCGTGTTCGCCGACTCGGCGGCGCGGCGGGCGAGGGCGGCGGCCTCCGCCAGCTCCGGGCTGTCGGTACGGTCGCCGAATATCGCGCGGTACGTCCGGTCGATGCCGCGCAGCCTCGCCGCCAGCACGTCCTCGGGGCTCGCGATCCGCCAGGCCGAGTCGACGTGCTCGGCGACCATGCGGGGACTGAAGCTGTAGAAGGCGGAGGCCACCCGCTCGCCCCCGACCGCACCCAACGGGGCCGCCCGGAACGGGAAGTAGGCCGGCCAGCGCTCCTTCGTACCGTAGCCGAGCGCGGCGGCCTCCTCGAAGACCTCCGGCGCGTAGTACAGCACCGCGTGCAGCGGCTCCAGCAGGTGCCAGAGCTGACGGACGCGGGCCGGTTCGATCCCGTCGGCCGCCGCATTCTGCACCGCTTCGTCGTGCATCGACATGGTGATTCCCCCTCGCACTCCACAACTTGACACTGACAAGATTGCCGGACCGCCCCGAACTTGTCAATGCCTAGATTGCGCGTACCCTGCTGGACATGAACCCCGCACAGCCCTCCCCGCCGCCCAAGAAGCCCGGCGAACGCCGCTACCACCACGGTGACCTGCGCCGGGCCGTCCTCACCGCCGCTCTCGACGTCATCGCCGCCGACGGTCCGTCCGCGCTGAGCCTGCGTGACCTCGCCCGTCGCGCCGAGGTCTCGCACGCGGCACCGGCCCACCACTTCAAGGACCGCACCGGGCTGCTCACCGCGATTGCCGCCGAAGGGTTCGGGCTGCTCGCGGCCGCCCTCGCCGAGGCCACGGATCTCAGGGACTCGGGCGTGCGCTACGTACGTTTCGCACGCGAGCACCCGGCGCACTTCCAGGTGATGTTCACTCCCGGGCTGCTGCGCGCCGACGACCTCGAACTGACCACCGCCCGCGCCCTCGCCGCCGACGCCCTGCGCGGGGCCGTCGCCGGCGTCCGGCCCCAGGAACCCGGTGTCGACAGCCGCCTGGCGGGCGTCGCCGCGTGGTCACTGGCACACGGCTTCGCGACGCTTCTGCTGAGCCACAACCTGGACGGGCCGGTGGGCGAGCAGAACCCGGAGGAGGTGTTCCGGATCCTGGCGGCGCTGCTGTTCCGGGCCGACGAGAGCCGGTGACCGGAGCCGAGGACCAGAGCCGCTGACCGAAGCCGGTGACCGAAGCCGAGGACCAGAGCCGCTGACCGAAGCCGGTGACCGAAGCCGAGGACCAGAGCCGCTGACCGAAGCCGGTGACGGCCCGGCCCCTCACGACCCCAGGATCGACGCCAGGAACTCCCCGACCCAGCCCAGCAGTTCCCGCCCGACGAGCGGCTTGCCGCCCACCTTCGCGGTCTTCGGGCGCGGCACCAGCAGCTGGTGGACGGCCGGCTTGATGACGGTCCCGGGGTAGAGGCGCTTGACCCGCAGTTCCTGGGACTCGCGCAACTCCACCGGCGCGAAGCGGATGTTGGTGCCCTGCAGGACGATCTCGCCGACGCCGCACGCGCGCGCGAGCATCCGCAGACCGGCCACCAGCAGCAGGTTCTCCACCGGCTCGGGCAGCTTGCCGTAACGGTCGACGAGTTCCTCGCGTACGGCCTTGATGTCCTCCTCGGTGTTGGCGGAGGCGATGGACCGGTAGGCCTGGAGGCGGAGCCGCTCGCCGGGGGCGTAGTCGTGCGGGACGTGCGCGTCGACGGGGAGCTCGATCTTGACCTCCAGGGGCGGCTCCTCCTCGACACCGCCCTCCAGGGAGGCGCGGTAGTCCGCGACGGCCTCGCCGACCATACGGACGTAAAGGTCGAAGCCGACGCCCGCGATGTGGCCGGACTGCTCGCCGCCGAGGAGGTTGCCCGCGCCGCGGATCTCCAGGTCCTTCATGGCCACGTACATGCCCGCGCCCATCTCGGTGTGCTGGGCGATGGTCGCCAGCCGCTCGTGGGCGGTCTCCGTCAGGGGCTTCTCCGGCGGGTACAGGAAGTAGGCGTAGCCGCGCTCCCTGCCGCGGCCGACCCGGCCGCGCAGCTGGTGCAGCTGGGACAGGCCGAAGTTGTCGCCGCGCTCCACGATCAGCGTGTTGGCGTTGGAGATGTCGATGCCGGACTCGACGATCGTCGTGGAGACGAGCACGTCGAACTTCTTCTCCCAGAAGTCGACGACGACCTGCTCCAGCGCCTGCTCCGACATCTGGCCGTGGGCCGTCGCGATGCGGGCCTCGGGGACGATCTCGCGCAGCCGGGCGGCCGCGCGGTCGATCGACTCCACCCGGTTGTGGATGTAGAAGACCTGGCCCTCGCGCAGCAGTTCGCGGCGGATGGCCGCGCCGATCTGCTTCTCCTCGTAGGGGCCGACGAAGGTGAGGACCGGGTGGCGCTCCTCCGGCGGGGTGGTGATGGTGGACATCTCGCGGATGCCCGTCACCGCCATCTCCAGGGTGCGCGGGATCGGTGTCGCGGACATCGTCAGGACGTCGACGTTGGCGCGCAGCTTCTTCAGCTGCTCCTTGTGCTCGACGCCGAAGCGCTGCTCCTCGTCGACGATGACCAGGCCCAGGTCCTTGAACTTCGTCTCCGAGGAGAACAGGCGGTGGGTGCCGATGACCACGTCCACCGAGCCCTCCTTGAGGCCCTCCAGGACCGCCTTCGCCTCGGTGTCGGTCTGGAAGCGGGACAGCGCCCGGACGTTCACCGGGAACTGCGAGTAGCGCTCGCTGAACGTGCCGAAGTGCTGCTGCACCAGCAGGGTGGTGGGCACGAGCACGGCCACCTGCTTGCCGTCCTGTACGGCCTTGAAGGCGGCGCGCACCGCGATCTCCGTCTTGCCGTAGCCGACGTCGCCGCAGATCAGGCGGTCCATCGGGACCGACTTCTCCATGTCCTCCTTGACCTCGGCGATGGTGGTGAGCTGGTCGGGCGTCTCCGCGTAGGGGAAGGCGTCCTCCAGCTCGCGCTGCCAGGGGGTGTCGGAGCCGAAGGCGTGTCCGGGGGCCGCCATGCGGGCCGAGTAGAGCTTGATGAGGTCCGCGGCGATCTCCTTGACCGCCTTCTTCGCGCGCGCCTTGGTCTTCGTCCAGTCGGCGCCGCCCAGGCGGTGCAGGGTGGGTGCCTCGCCGCCGACGTACTTGGTGATCTGCTCCAGCTGGTCGGTGGGGATGTAGAGGCGGTCGCCGGGCTGGCCGCGCTTGGCGGGGGCGTACTCCACGACGAGGTACTCGCGGGTGGCGCCCTGCACGGTCCGCTGGACCATCTCGATGTAGCGGCCGACGCCGTGCTGCTCGTGGACGATGTAGTCGCCGGCTTCGAGGGTGAGCGGGTCGATGGTCTTGCGGCGGCGGGCCGGCATGCGGGTGCCGTCCTTGCCGGCCGCCTTCTGGCCCGACAGGTCGGTCTCCGTCAGCACGGCGAGCTTCAGCGCCGGGTCGACGAAGCCGTAGTCGATCGAGCCGCACGCCACGTGCACGAGCGAGGGGCTCAGGGTGGTCAGGTCCGCGTCCAGGCGGGCGGCGATGCCCTCGCCGCCGAGGACCTCGACCGTGCGGGCCGCCGGGCCGTGGCCCTCGGTGACGTAGACCGTGCGCCAGCCGTCGGCGAGCCAGCCCTTGGTGTCGGCCAGCGCCTTCGCGGTGTCGCCGCGGTAGGTCTCGGGGGCGTGCATGCCGAGCTTGAGCGTGTCGGCCTCTTCGAGGGCGTCGTCCGCGGCGAACGGCGACACCGACCACCACATCATGTCCAGCTCGCGCGCGCGGTCGCGGACGTCGGCGATGGACCACAGGGAGGCCGCGCCGACGTCGATGGGCGCCTCGCCGCCGCCCGCGGTGGCCGCCCAGGACGCCTGGAGGAACTCCTGGCTGGTGGCGACGAGGTCGGCGGCACGCGTGCGCACCCGCTCGGGGTCGCACACCACGGCCATGGCGCCCTTGGGCAGCACGTCGAGGAGCAGCTCCATGTCGTCGACGAGGACCGGAGCGAGGGATTCCATGCCTTCCACGGCGATCCCCTCGGCGATCTTGCCGAGCAGCTCGCCGAGCTCGGGGTGTTCCTCGGCGAGCGCACGCGCGCGGGCGCGTACGTCGTCGGTGAGGAGCAGCTCGCGGCAGGGCGGCGCCCACAGGCCGTGCTCGGCGACCTCCAGGGAGCGCTGGTCGGCGACCTTGAAGTAGCGGATCTCCTCGACGTCGTCGCCCCAGAACTCGATGCGCAGGGGGTGTTCCTCGGTGGGCGGGAACACGTCGAGGATGCCGCCCCGTACGGCGAACTCGCCGCGCTTCTCGACCAGCTCGACACGGGAGTACGCGGCGGCGGCGAGCGCCTCGACGATCTGGTTCAGGTCGGCGGTCTGCCCGGTGCGCAGCGCTACGGGTTCCAGGTCGCCCAGGCCCTTGACCTGCGGTTGGAGAACCGAGCGCACGGGCGCGACGACGACGGAGACCGGGCCGGTCTCGGGGTCGTCGGGGCGGGGGTGGGCCAGGCGCCGCAGGACGGCGAGGCGGCGGCCGACGGTGTCGCTGCGGGGGCTGAGGCGCTCGTGCGGGAGGGTCTCCCAGGACGGGTACTCCACGACGCCCTCCGGAGGGAGGAGGGAGCGCAGGGCGGCGGCGAGGTCCTCCGCCTCGCGGCCGGTGGCCGTCACCGCCAGCACGGGGCGGCCGGCCTCGCGGGCCAGGGCGGCGATCGCGAAGGGGCGGGCCGCCGGGGGGCCGACGAGGTCGACGTGCATGCGGTTGCCGTCGGTGGCCGCGGTGATCGCTTCCGCGAGGGCGGTGTCCTTGACTACGGCGTCGAGCAGACCGTGCAGGCTCATTCGGGGGCGGCTTTCGTCCGGGGGGTGGGCAACACGAACCGCCCGACGCGCGCTGCGGGCCGGGGGTCTCTCCAGCGTACGTCGCTGCGCGGGCGGGCGCCGGGGCTGTGGATAACGTCGGTTTTGGGGATACCCGGTGTCGGTGTGGGCGCCGCCTGGGGGCTCCGCCCCCGGACCCCCGGCCCATGCCCACCCGCCACCCGACTCGGTCGGACAAAAGGCTCGCCCGGAAAAGACTCGGTCGGACAAGAGAATCGCCCGCAAAAGCCCGGTGCCGGGAAGCCCCCCAAGGCTTCCCGGCACCGGATCCCCCGTGCACCCCCGCAACCCCCGTATGCGGTGGCTAGTCGGTCGCGATCGCGTTCAGGACGTTCATGCGGCCCGCCCGGAACGCCGGGATCAGCGCGGCGAACAGGCCCACGAAGGCCGAGCCGATGAAGACGCCGATGATCGTCGGCCAGGGGATGTCGAGGACGTTGAGGCCCTCCAGGGCGAGCAGCTTGTGGGCCGTCGCGCCCCAGCCCATTCCGAGGCCCAGGCCGAGCAGGGCGCCGAACAGGGCGATGACCACCGACTCCATGCGGATCATCCGGCGCAGCTGGCGGCGGGAGAGGCCGATGGCCCGCATGAGGCCGATCTCCCTCGTCCGCTCGACCACCGACAGGGCCAGCGTGTTCACCACGCCCAGCACCGCCACGATGATCGCCAGGGCGAGCAGGCCGTAGACCATGTTCAGCAGCTGGCCGACCTGGGTCTTCAGCTCTTCCTTGTAGTCGGTCTGGTCACGCACCTGGTACTGCGGGTACGGGTCCAGCGCCTTCTTCAGGGCCGCGTACGCCTGCTCCTGCTGGCCCTCCTCCGCCTTGGCGAACATGATCGTGTTCGGCGGGATCCGGTCGGCCGGGAGGTACTTCCGCATCGTCTCGATGCTGATGTAGCGCGCACCCTGGTCGAACACGCTGTCGTCGTCGGTGATCGCCGCGACCTTCAGCTTCGCCGTCTCGCCGCCCTTGAAGGCGACGGTGACGGTGTCGCCCACGCGCACGCCGTGCTTCTCGGCGTAGTCGGAGCCGACCGACATGGCGTCCTTGCCGTAGGCGTCCGTGAGAGTGCCGGCCGTGGTGGGGCGGCTGAGGTCCTCGGCGTAGGTGGGGTCGGCGGCCGTGAGACCGCTCTTGTCCGTCTTGCCGTCGGGCGAGGTCAGCGTGGCGTCGATCTCCTTGTAGCGGGTGACGTGGGCCAGGCCGGGGCTCTCCAGCATCGCCTTCTCGGCTTCGGGGAAGATCCGCTGGTTGCCCTCGACGATGAAGTCCGCGCCGACCGACTTGTCCAGTTCGCTCGTGGCCGAGGCGACCATCGAGGAGCCGACCACCGACAGGCAGGCCACCAGCGCCAGGCCGATCATCAGGGCGGCGCCCGTGGCGCCGGTGCGGCGCGGGTTGCGCAGGGCGTTGCGCTCGGCCATCCGGCCGACGGGGCCGAAGGCCCGCAGCAGCACCGCGCTGATCACCCGGACCACCCCGCCCGCCAGGAGGGGGCCGATGACGACGAAGCCGATCAGGGACAGCACCACACCGCCGCCGAGCATCAGCGCGCCGTCGCTCGCCTTGTCGGCCGTGGCGGCCAGGTACAGGGCGGCGGCGCCCGAGCCCGTCAGCACCAGCCCGATCAGGCCGCGCACCCGGCCGGCCCGGCCGTCGGCGGGGGTTCCGGCGTCGCGCAGGGCGGCCATCGGGGAGACCTTGCCCGCGCGGCGGGCCGGCAGGTAGGCGGCGAGGACGGTGACGACGACGCCGAGGACGAGTCCTGCCACCGGGGTGGCCGTCTTGATGGTGAGGTCGTCGGTGGAGAGGTTCATGCCGGCCATGGACATCAGCTTCATCAGGCCGATGGCGATGCCGACGCCCGCACCGACGCCGAGGATCGAGCCGACGAAGCCGAGCAGCAGGGCCTCGACCAGCACGGAGCGGTTGACCTGCTTGCGGGAGGAGCCGATCGCCCGCATCAGGCCGATCTCGCGGGTGCGCTGGGCGACCAGCATGGAGAAGGTGTTGATGATCAGGAAGACGCCGACCAGGAACGCGATCCCGGCGAAGCCGAGCATGGCGTACTTGATGACGTTCATGAACTCGCCGACGTCCTCACGGTTTTCGTCGGCGTTCTCCTTGGCCGTCTGGAGCTTGTACGGGCCGTCCAGGGCACGGGCCACGTTCTGCTTGAGCTGTTCGTCGCTGACGCCGGGGGCGGCGGTGGCGAGGATCTGGGTGAACCGGCCCTCGGTGCCGAGGAGTTCGCGCTGGGCGGTGGCGGTGTCGAAGTAGACGATCGCGGCGCCGGGGTTGGTCACCTTGAAGGTGGCGATGCCGACGATGCGGGCCTTGAAGTCGCCGACGACGGAGATGGTGCGCAGCTCGTCGCCGAGCTTCAGGTCGTGCTTGTCGGCGGTGTCGGCGTCGACCATCGTCTCGGTGGGCCCGCGCGGGGCGTGCCCGGAGGTGATCTCCATCGCGCGCCGGTCGCTGCTCGTCCAGTTGCCCGCGATGGTCGGGGCGCCGTTGGACGAGCCCATGTTGTCGTTGTCGCTGTTCACGACGGTCACGTTCATCGAACTGACCGCGCCCTCGGCGGACTTGACGCCCTCCGCCTTCGCGACCTGCTCCAGGGTGGAGGCGGGCAGTGACTCGGGCTTGCCGTTCTGCGCGGTCTCCTCGCTCCTGGCGTCCTTCGGGGAGACCGTGACGTCGGAGGCGGTGGTGGCGAAGAGCTTGTCGAAGGTGGTGTTCATGGTGTCGGTGAACACCAGCGTGCCGCACACGAAGGCCACCGACAGCAGGACCGCCACGGCCGACAGGGCCATGCGTCCCTTGTGCGCGAAGAAGTTGCGCATCGAGGTCTTCAGGACGGTCATGACGTACGCCCCCGGGCGTCGAAGTCCTTCATGCGGTCCAGGACGGCCTCGGCGGTCGGGCGCAGCATCTCGTCGACGATCCGGCCGTCGGCGAGGTACAGCACACGGTCCGCGTAGGAGGCGGCGACCGGGTCGTGGGTGACCATCACGATGGTCTGCCCGAGCTCGTCGACCGAACGGCGCAGGAAGCCCAGTACTTCGGCGCCCGCGCGCGAGTCGAGGTTTCCGGTCGGCTCGTCACCGAAGATGATCTCGGGCCGGGCGGCCAGCGCCCGGGCCACGGCGACGCGCTGCTGCTGGCCGCCGGAGAGCTGGGTGGGCCGGTGCTTGAGCCGCCCGGCGAGCCCGACGGTCTCCACCACCCGCTCCAGCCAGTCCTTGTCGGGCTTGCGGCCGGCGATGTCCATGGGCAGCGTGATGTTCTCGAGGGCGTTCAGCGTCGGCAGCAGGTTGAACGCCTGGAAGATGAACCCGATCCGGTCCCGGCGCAGCCGTGTGAGCTTCTTGTCCTTCAGGCCGGTGATCTCGGTGTCGTCCAGGTAGATCTGGCCGCTGGTCACGGTGTCGAGACCGGCGAGGCAGTGCATGAGCGTGGACTTGCCGGAGCCCGAGGGGCCCATGATCGCGGTGAACTGGCCGCGGGCGATGTCCACGTCGACATGGTCGAGAGCGACGACGCGGGTCTCGCCCGCCCCGTAGGCCTTGACGACCTGCCGCGCCCGCGCGGCAACGGCCGTACGCCCTCCAGTGCCCCCGTGCCTGGGAATGGTCACAGCCGATGTCACGGTATGTCTCCTAAGTCGGTCAGCGAATGAAACAAGCGTCTGCAGTGCGAGGAACGTGTGAAGCGGTACGTCCACGAACGTGTGAAGCGGTACGTCCACGAGTCTGGCGTCGGGAGGGGGTCCGGCGCGCTGGTGCCCAGCGCAGTCTTTCCCGGGGGAAAACCCCACCCTCGAAGGTTCGGCCAGCCGCCCCCCAGCGGCGTAAAGCCAGGTTAAGGACCGACCCCGGGCCGTCTCGTCCTCCGCCGGGACGAACCCTCCCCGAGCCCTGGTGCGGAGGTACCCCTAGGGGCAGTCCACCCTTCGGCGGAGTGTTTCTCGGGGTCGCCTCCGCCTTCGGGCCCACCCCAGGCTGCACCCTCCCGCCACGTGAGGCTCAAGTGGGAAGCTGGTCGCCGGCAGATACGTGCAGGGGGAAGGAATCCGGTGGGCGGCGCAGAACCCGCGATACGCAAGGGCGCAGGGCGCACCGGAACCGACCGACGCGGCGCGGTCGTCGCCGCCCTGATGCTCGCGATGGCGCTGGCCGCGCTGGACGCCACGATCGTCTCCACCGCCGTACCCCAGATCGTCGGCGACCTGGGCGGCTTCTCCTACTTCTCCTGGCTGTTCTCCGGCTATCTGCTGGCCGTGACCGTCAGCCTCCCCGTCTACGGCAAGCTCTCCGACACCTTCGGCCGCAAACCGGTGCTGGTCGCGGGCACGGCGGTGTTCCTGCTGGGCTCGCTGCTGTGCGCGGCCGCCTGGAACATGGGCGCGCTGATCGCCTTCCGGATCGTGCAGGGGCTGGGCGGCGGCGCGCTCCAGGGCACGGTCCAGACGCTGGCCGCCGATCTGTACCCGCTGCGGGAGCGCCCCCGGATCCAGGCGCGGCTGTCCACGGTGTGGGCGGTGTCGGCGGTCGCCGGACCGGGCGTGGGCGGGGTGCTGGCGGCGTACGCGGACTGGCGGTGGATCTTCCTCGTCAACCTGCCCATCGGGGCGGTGGCGTTGTGGCTGATCGTCCGTCATCTGCACGAGCCGGAACGGGAGTCAGCCGCCACGCGCGCGGGAGCGGGCGCAGAGGAATCGGCCGCCACGCGCGCGGGCGCGGGCCTGGAGGGAGCGGAGGAATCGGCCGCCCCGCGCGCGGGAGCGGGAGCGGAGGGGGCGGCCGCCCCCCGCGCGCGGGTCGACTGGGCGGGCGCCCTCGCGGTGTTCGCCTGCGGGGGCGTGCTGCTGACGGCGCTGGTGCAGGGCGGGGTCGCCTGGCCGTGGCTGTCGGCGCCCTCCCTCGCGATGTTCGGTACGGGGCTGGCGCTGGTGGTGGTCGTGGTGCTGGTGGAGCGCCGGGCGGCCGAGCCGATCATCCCGGGGTGGGTGTGGCGGCGCCGCACGATCGCCGCCGTGAACCTGGCGCTCGGCGCCCTGGGGCTGCTCATGGTCGCCCCGGCCGTCTTCCTGCCCACCTATGCCCAGGCGGTCCTCGGCCTCGGCCCCGTGGCCGCCGGATTCGTGCTGTCCGTATGGACGTTGAGCTGGCCGGTGTCGGCCGCGCTCAGCCAGCACGTGTACCGCAGGATCGGCTTCCGCGACACCGCGATGCTCGGCATGGCGGCGGCCGCGCTCCTGCTGTTCGCGTTCCCGCTCCTGCCGTACCCGGGTGCGGTCTGGCAGCCGACGTTGCTGATGCTGCTGCTCGGCGGCGCGCTCGGGCTCTTCCAACTGCCGCTGATCGTGGGCGTGCAGTCGACGGTGGGCTGGTCGGAGCGCGGCACGACGACCGCGTCCGTGCTGTTCTGCCGCCAGACCGGCCAGACAATGGGCGCGGCGGTGTTCGGCGCCGTCGCCAACGGCGTCCTGGCGACCCGCCTGGGCGGAGCCGGCGACCTGGACTCGGTCACCCGCGCCCTCGGCTCCGGTACGGCCCCGGACGCGACCCGGCGCGCGATCGCGGACGCCGTGCACGCGGTGTACCTGGGCGCGGCCTGCGCGGCGACCCTCGCGTTCCTCGTACTCCTGCTCCTGGCGCCCCGGAAATTCCCGGTCCTCACCGACTGAGCCGCCCTACCCTCGGGCCCATGCGCGAGGCTGAACGAGACTCCGGCACCACCCGCACCACGCTGCGACTGGAACGGCTGCGCCCCGACCACGCGGACGCGCTGCTCGCCTTCGAGCGGGAGAACCGCGCGTACTTCACGCGGACGATCCCGGACCGCGGGGACGCGTACTTCGCCGACTTCGCGGCGGTCCATGCCGCGCGCCTGGCCGAACAGGACGCCGGGGTCTGCCACTTCCACGTGGTGACGGACGAGCAGGGGCACCTGGTCGGCCGGGTCAACCTGGTCGACGTCGAGGACGGCAGCGCCGAACTCGGGTACCGGATCGGGGAGCGCGCGGCCGGGCGTGGGGTGGCGACGGCGGCGGTCGGCGAGGTGTGCCGGACGGCGGCGACGGCGTACGGCCTGGTCGCCCTCACCGCGGTCACGACCCTCGACAACCCCGCCTCCAGGGCCGTACTGGAACGCAACGGCTTCCTCCCGGCCGGGGAGCTCACCCTCGTCGGCCGCCCGGGCATCGCCTACCGCCGCGCACTCCGCTGAGACCGTTGAGACCGTCGCACGAGATGTGAAAAGTCTGAGTTAACGGGGGTAACACCCGAGGTCAGACGCGGATTCACAGAAGTAAGCGCGTACCGACCACTCAGTTTGGTGAAACCCTCGCGGATCTCGCTACCTGCGAGTAGCGTGCGTGACTCCGCTTACCACCCACCCCCCAACTCCCTGCGGTCCGCACCGGACCCGAGCCGCCACGCAAGGAGGACGGGATGACCTACGACCCGTATCCGTCGTACCAGCCATACCCGCCGCAGCAGCCCTTCCCACCCCGCCCCGCCGAGTCTCCCCACCGGCACCGCCAACCGCGCCACTCCGCCCTCGGCCACCACAGCGACCTGCGCATCCTGCGCAGCGCCTACCGCTGGCAGCGCCGCACCGCCACCCTCACCGCCCTCGGCTACTTCCTCCTCTTCCTCGTCCTGTCCGCGACCGCCCCCTCCTTCATGACGAGCACCGTCACCGACGGCCTGCCCACCGGCCTGCTCCTCGCCCTGCTCCAACTCCCCGTCACCTGGCTGGCGATCGCCCTCTACGAGCACACCGCGCGCCGTTACGTCGATCCGCTCGCCGACCGCATCCGCCGGCAGGCCGCGGTGGACGCCAAGCGGGAGGAGGCGGCGCGCCGATGACTACGCAGTTCAGCGGCGACGCACAGGCAATGTCCCTGGTGGCGTTCTCCGCCGTCGCCACCGTCACCCTGCTGCTGTGCGTGATGACCGGCCCCGACCGCGACGACCTGGACGAGTTCTACACCGGCTACAGCTCCCTGTCCCCCATGCGCAACGGCCTGGCGATCGGCGGCGACTACATCTCCGCCGCCACCGTGCTCGGCACCACCGGGGTGATCGCGCTCTTCGGCTACGACGGCATCGTCCTCGCCCTCAGTACGGCCCTGTCGCTGATGCTGCTGATGTTCCTGCTGGCCGAACCCCTGCGCAACGCGGGCCGGTTCACCATGGGCGACGCACTGGCCCGGCGCATGCCCGGACGCAGCGTCCGGATCGCGGCCAGCGCGGTGACGCTCGCCGCGCTGATGCCGCTGATGCTCGTCCAACTGGCCGGCACCGGACACCTGCTGTCGTTCATCCTCGGCTTCTCCGGCGACTCCATACAGACGGGCTGCATCATCGGCGTCGGCGCGCTGATGATCAGCTACGCCACGATCGGCGGCATGAAGGGCACCGCCCTGATCCAGATGCTGAAGATGGTGATGCTGCTCGGCTCCGGCGCCGTCGTCGCCGTACTGGTGCTGAGCAAATTCGACTGGAACCCGGGCGCGCTGTTCGACGCGGCCGCCGAACAGAGCGGGGTGGGGTCGGCGTTCCTGAACTCCGGGCTGCAGTTCGCGGACGGGCCGTACCCGCAACTGGACATGATCAGCTCGCAGTTGGCCGTCGTCCTCGGCGGCGCCTGCCTGCCGCACGTCACCATGCGCATGTACACCGCCTCCAGCGCGCGCCAGGTGCGCCGTTCGATGTCCTGGGCGGTGTCGTCGGTGGTGCTGTTCGTGCTCGTCATCACGGTCGTCGGGTTCGGGGCGACCGCGCTCGTCGGACGGGCGGCCCTCGCACAGGCCGACCCGCAGGCGAACACCGCCTATCTGCTGGGCTCGCAGGCGGCGTTCGGCGCGGAGGTGTCCAGCGCGGAGACGTTCCTGTTCACGACGGTCACCACCGCCCTCTTCCTCACCCTGCTCGCCTCCGTCGCGGGCATGATCCTCGGCTGCGCCAACTCCCTCGCCCACGACGTGTTCGCCTCCCGGGTGCAGGAGTTGTCCGGCCGCCGCGAGATGATGCTGGCCCGGCTGTCCGCGCTGGCAGTGGGCACGGTCGCGATCCTGCTGGCCACCCTGGTCCAGAACCGCAGTCTGCAGCCGCTGGTCACGCTCTCCTTCTGCCTGGGCGCCTCGGCCATCGCACCCGCCCTCGTCTACAGCCTCTTCTGGCGCCGCTACACGCGCACCGGCCTGCTGGCCACGCTCATCGGCGGCTCCGCCGTCGTCCTGCTGGTGATGCCGGGCACCAATCTGGTCTCCGGCTCACCCTTCTCCGCCTTTCCCGGCGCCGACTTCAACTGGTTCCCGTTCACCACGACCGGCCTGGTCTCCATTCCCGCGGGCTTCGCCTTCGGGTGGCTGGGGACGGTGATCTCCGGGCGGCACAAGGCGGAGGAACAGCGCCGGCAGTACGAGGCCGTGGAGGGATGGATCCTCGCCGGGGCGGTGCGCCGGCGGGGGTGACTTCGCGGGGCTCGTTCCGTTTCCCCGGCAGCCCTTCGGGGGCCGGGGGCGGAAGTTGAGGCCGGTGGCCGCTGCACCTGACGCGCGCGCCGTACACCGGCTCACAACGGGGGGCGCCCGGGAACGGGGCCCGGGCGCCCCTACTCCGCCGCCGCACGCCCCGTCAGGGACGTGAGGCTGTTGCGTACGTGGTCCATGTGGGCGCGTACGTCGTCCCAGCGCTCCCCGTGTTCGCGCAGCACGCGCTCCGTCTCGCGCGCGACGCGCTCCTCGCGCACCCGCGCCTCGGCGATCAGCTCGGCCGCCCGCGCGCGTGCCTCCTCCTGACGCCGCCGTCCGGCGGCCTCCGCGTCCGCGAGCGCCTGCTTCGCCTCGGACAGCACGGCCTCCGCGCGGGCCACCTGTTCGGCGTGCCGGAGCTCGGCCTTCGCGGCGCGCTGCTCGGCCTGCCGCTCGGCCTCGGCCCACCGTTCGGCGTGCTCCTTGGCCTGCTCGGCGAGGAGCTGGTCGGTGCGCCGGCGCATCTCGCGCAGCGCGGCGAGCGCCTCGGAGCGGCTCTCCTTGATCTCGCGCCGGGTGGTGACGCGGATCTCGTCCGCCTCGGCGCGCGCGGCGAGCAGGCGCTGACGGGCGCGCTCCTCCGCCTCGGCGCGCACGGTGTCGGCGTGCGCCTGTGCTGCGGCGTGCGCGCTGTTCGCGTGCGCCTGCGCCTCCTGCGCAAGGCGCTGCGCCTCCTGGCGCCCGCCCTCACGCACGGCGGCGGCCTCCTCCTGCCCGAGCCGGAGGATGCGCTGCGCGCGCTCCCCGAGCGTCTCGTACGACTGCGGTGCGAGCCGGGCCACGGTCTCCCTCAGCCGTACCGCCTCCGCCTCCATCTCCTTGGCGAGCACGGTCAGCCGGGCGGCGCGCTCCCAGGCGGCGTCACGGTCCCGCGAGAGCGCGGCGGCGTACGCGTCGACCTGTCCGGGACGGTAGCCACGCCCCCGTACGGCCACGAAGCCGTGGGGCGGGACCGGTGTGCCGCTCATGCGGGAACCCCTCTCCATCAGATGGGCGCAAAATGATGATTTCGCGCACATCTTGATGTATCAGGCGGAAAGGTTCATAACGCGACACTCCGGGCAGAGGTCACGGTCGGCCGCGCACACGAAGAAGCCGGGCCCGGTCGTCAGCGACCGGACCCGGCTCCCACCGGTGACGCTCCCTCAGCGCGGGCGCCTCAGAGCAGGCCGTCCCACATCTGCTCCAGCAGCACCGACCACCAGCTCTCCGGCGAACCGAGCGCCGCCGGGTCGAGCGAGGCCAGCTGAGCCTGGAAGTCGACGGTCCAACGGCCCGCCTGCTCCTGGTTCAGCCCGAACCGCAGCCGCCACATCCGGCCGAGCAGCGTCAGGCAGCGCTGGAACTCGGGCAGACCGGTGTTCACGAACTGCGGCGGCACGGGCGCACCGCCCGGCCCCGCCTCCACGGGCACCGCGACGATGTTCGCGGTGCCGTACTGCACACAGATCGCCCGGCCGAAGTCGCTGCCCATCACCAGGTACGAACCCGCGTCCGAGGCCGGCTGCACACCCCGTTCGGCCGCCAGCTCCGCCAGCGTCGGCACGGGCCGCCCCGGCTGGGCCTGCGCCCAGAAGAACGGACCCATGTCCATCGGCAGGCCCGCCACCACGAGCGAGTGCGCCACCACCGGCGGCACGCCCTGCCGGGACACGGCGGCCTGCTCGAACCGGAAGATGCCCGGCCCGAACGCACCCGCCAGCTCCTGCGCGACCCCCTCCGGCGGAAGCGGCGGCGCCGGCTGCACCTGCGGCAACGGCGCCCGCACCGGCGCGAGCCGCGCGGGCCCGTCCGCCACCTGGTGCAACTCGCCCTGGTGCGCCAGCAACTGCTGCATGCCCTGCTGCCGGCTCGCGTGGTCCGTCCCGTACGGCGCGATGCTCGTGATCCGCGCCTGCGGCCACTGCTCCCGGATCATCCGCGCGCAGTACGCGCCCGGCAGCTCGCACGACTCCAGCTCGGTGTGCAGCTCCAGTACCTGGTCCGACGGCACGTTCATGGCCCGCAGCTCATGGAAGATCTGCCACTCCGGGTGCGGCGTACCCGGCGCCGAACGCCGGATCAGCTGCTGCTCGGAACCGTCCTGCGCGCGGTAGCGCAGCACGGCCTGGTAGCCCGGGCCGACGGTCGGCTGACCGGTGGGCTGCTGCGGATAGCCGTACGCCGGAGGCTGCTGCCCGGGCATCGGCTGCCCCGGCGGCGGCACCGCCCCGGGCGGCATCGGCGGCCGGGGGGCACCCGGCGCCATCCCGGGTGCGCCGGGGGCCGACGGGGGCGGGGGCGCGCCCGGACCGCCGACGGGCGGCGCGGCCAGCATGGTCTCCGCGTGGTGCACGGCACCGCGCGCACCACCGGCGGAACCACCCGCACCCGGGACACCGGGGGCGCCAGGGGGCTGCGGCGCGCCCCCACCCAACTGACTCGGATCCGCGAGCATCGTGGCCGCATGGTGAACACCACCCGGCGGCGTACCACCAGGCGCACCGGGCGCACCCGGCGGCTTGGGAGCGCCCGGAGGCGTGGGCGCGCCCGGAGGCGTGGGCGCGCCCGGACCGGCAGCCCCCTCCGGCCCCTCGGGACCGAGTGCCGACACGAGCTGCGTGGGCACGTACCCGCCCGCCGGCGGGGGCGGAGGCGTGGCGCCCGGCCGCGCTCCCGGAGTGCCGGGGGCACCAGGTGCTCCGGGCGGAGGCGGAGGCGTCGCCCCGCCCCGACGCGGCGGAGGAGCCGCCTTGCTGGTCGCGGCGTCGGCGATGTCACTGGCGTTCGGCGCGAGCGGCTGCCCCGGCGCACCCGGACCGGCCGGGGGCGGAGGACCGCCGGCGGCACCCGGGCCGCCCTGCGGATAGCCGTAGGAGGGCGCGCCCGCGGGAGGCGGAGGCGTGGCCCCCGGCGCGGGGGCGCCCGGAGGGGGCGTGCCCGGACCGCCCGCACCACCCGGCGCCTGCGGAGAGCCGTACGACGGCGCACCCGTCGCGGGCGCACCACCGGGCGCACCCGGAGCGCCCGGCGCATGCGGCGCACCGGGTGCCGGCGCACCGCCGACACCACCCGGCGCATTCGGATCGTCGAGCGCCGGCGCGACCGTCGTCCGCGGAAGCTGGCTGCCGCCCGACATCAGCGCCGTCTTCGCCTCCGGCGCCGCCGACGGCGGTGTGGTGTCGTCCACCTCGTTCAACGGCGGCGCGAACACGGTCGCGGGCAGCGGCACCGAACGGTCCTCACCGGCATCCGCGTTCGTGTCCGTACCGGCCCACGGAGTCGCCCCGGCGGGCGCACCCGGCGCACCGGCACCACCGGGCGCCCCCACAGGCGCCCCCACGCCCTCGTCGTCACCCTGCGCGCCGGCTTCCGGCCACGCCGCACCACCACCGGACCCGCCAGGCGCCCCCGGCGCAGGCGCAGGCGTCGGCGCACCAGCACCCGCCGCCCCCACCGGCACCCCTGCCTGCGTCTCCGGCAGCCCACCGGAACCCGCAGAACCGGAACCCGCAGAACCCGCAGCACCCGCCGACCCCGAAGAACCCACCGCCCCCGAAGACCCGGCAGAACCAACAGACCCCCCGCCCTCCGAGGTGTCCCCACCCCGACGACCAGGAATCCCCATCTGATCAGCCGCCTCCTGCAACCACTCCGGCGGCGTCAGAAGAAACGACGTCTGATTCAGATCCACCCGCGCGGAAGCCGCCGGCGCCGGCTCGGGCGCCGCCTCCGGACGCCCGTACTCCTCCTCGTACCGGCGAATCACCTCACCCACCGGCAGCGAAGGCCACAGCGACGCCTCACCACTGTCCCGCGCGATCACCAGCCGCTGCGCGCCCCCGTCCGAACGCGGCCCCTCCGCACGGTCCTCGGCCCACACCACGAACCCGAGCTCGAACTCCCGCACCCGCACCTCACGATGCTGGTACGACGGCACATCACCGTTGATCCACTCTTCCGCGCGCTCCTGCGCCTGCGCAAAGGTCACCATCGCAACGCTCACTCCCCCACGGCCGAAACGGGCACAGCCCGCGCGAACCCGCCGTCCACCATCAGATTCGCCACCGTCTCCAGCTCCGGCGGACTGCCCGCCAACCGCGACAGGAACACATCGAAGTCCTCACCGCACGGCATCAGCAACCGCTCCACACGCTCCGCCGGCGCCCACGAAGGATCGACGTCACGGGCATCGTCGTAGGCACAGAACCACACCGACCCCATCCGCTCGCCCTTCACCTTCACCGCGAGCAGACCACCCTGGACAAAACCCACGCCCAGATAGTCCTTCGTCAGATGGTCACGCAGACACTTGTTCACATAGACCAGGTCATTGACCGCCGCCTCGTCCCGCACCGTGAAGAACGGCTGGTCGATCAGCAGCCCCAACTCCGCGTCCAGCGCCGTACCCACCGGCGCACAACCACCCGCCGCCTTCAGGAACGACCGGTACGCACCCGGCAACCGGTAGCCGAGATCCTCCTCGACCCCCAGCACCTGCGACTCGCTCACCGCCACACCCGACTTCGGCAGACCGAAGTGCGCCGGACGCGTCTCCTGCAACGGCCGCGTCCCCCGCTTGCCCTGGTCCACCCCCGCCGTCGCCACACCACCGTGATGCCGCAACAACGCCTTCACCTCAACCGGAACCAGCTCCAGCCGCCGCGCACCCGCCACGTGATGCCACGTCCAGCCGTGCGGCGTCGCCACCGAGGGAACCGTGTCCCACAACTCATGTCCCGACGCCGCGAGCGCCGCGTTCGCCGACACGTAGTCCGTCAGACGCAGCTCGTCGACCCCGAAACCCTCCGGAGGATCCGCGATCTCCGCAGCCGCCCGCGCATACGGCGAGAAATCGGGAAAACCGCGCTCGTCCACCCGCACCCCTCTCGGGTGACGGGCCGCCCGAACCGGATCCGGGAAGTGCACGACCTGCCCGGCATAGGCCGCGTTCGGCGGCACGGCTTGTCCCCCGGCCTGGCGGCCGGGAGGTGCCCCCAGCCCGAGCCGACCTGTCGTCATGGCGGTTGCCCCCTGCGGCATTCTGGTACGGCACGCAATGACCACCCTCGGCCACTACGCCCCGTATCGACTGTCTCCACGCGTCAACCGCATGGATCGCGGTGCCGACAGCCTATGCGGTACGACGAGACAGGTCACCGGGCACCGGTCAGCGGCCCTCCGCTTCCGTGACCAGCCGTCACCCCGCCGTAACAGCCCGCCCGGACCGGGCGTGTCGCACCGCCCCAGCTTCCGCACCAGCCACGACATTTGGCACTCTGTGTCGTCCGGGGGGATGCTCGGGAGGGGATGATGATCATGAACGCGACGCAGACGGGGCCACACCGAGGCCAACCAACCGGCACCACCGGAGACCCCCGCATCGGCTGGAGCGCCACCGACACACCCCACACCCCCACCCTCCACCACCGCCGCGACGGCATACTCCCCACCATCGCCGCCGCCCTCTCCGTCCGCGGCGCCACCCTCACCGGCACCGCCGCCCGCGGCGAGGAACCACCCCCGCTGCACCCACTCGTCCAGGACTTCCTCGACACCCTCACCAGCACCCAACGCGACCGCTTCACCGGCCGCTGCGCCGAGACCATCCTGATCTCCCGCCACATCGCCGCCGCCGACGCAGCCCGCAGCAAACGCGCCGCCCGCAAACCCATGACCAACGGCGAAGCCCGCAAAGCCCTCAAACAGGCCAAACTCACCACCCGCCGCATCCGCGAGGACGGCGACCCCCTCCACGGCAGCTTCGCCACCCCCTGCCGCGCCTGCACCGCCCTCAGCGCCCACTTCGGCGTCCACATCGTCGACCCCACATCAACCGACGACTGACCCCCTCCCCCCCCCGGCCCCCGACCCCCCGCACCTCGACGAACAAGGGCAGATGCACACCGACCGCACCTCCTCCACCCGCTTCCCCGTCCCCGTCGACGCCGCCCTGCGCGCCGCCGGCTGGCAACCCGGACGCTGGGACATCAAGCAGGCCGAGGTCTGGGCCGACACCCTCCGCGAGCACACCTCACCCGCCGGCCACCGCCACACCGTCTTCCCCGCCGCCGTAGAAGCCTGGGCCGAACTCGGCGGACTGCACATCACCCCCACCGGCCCCGGCCGCCAAGTCGCCCCCGCCGCCCTCCACCTCGACCCGCTGCACGGCCTCCACATGGCCCGCACCCTCGGCGACCTCGGCCGCGCCCTCGACACCGACATCTGCCCCCTCGGCGCCGAAACCGACACCCAGGCCCTCCTCGCCGTCGACACCGAAGGCCGCGTCTACGCCCTCGACCACACCGGCGACTGGTACCTCGGCCCCGACCTCGACCACGCCCTCGCCACACTCGTCGCAGGCACCCAGCCCGTACGACTCACCGCAGGCTGACCCGCCCACACCCCCACGGAGCTCACCCCGCCACAGGGCTCACCCCGCCGGAATCACCGCCGACACCCGGAAACCCCCCGCATCCGTCGGCCCCGACACAAACACCCCACCCAACGCGGCGACACGTTCCTTCATCCCCACCAGACCGTTACCCCCCGACGGCAACCGCGCCGACGACGCCGACGACACCTCCGGCGGCGGCTCGTTCTCCACCTGCATCGCGATCTCCGACACCCGATGCGCCAACCGCACGTACGTCTTCGCCCCCGCCGCATGCTTGTGAACGTTCGTCAACGCCTCCTGCACCACCCGGTACGCCGTCTGCTCCACCTCCCGCGCATACGGCCGCACCTCCCCCTCCACCGACAGATCCACCGTCATACCCGCCGCAGCCGACTGCCCCACCAACTCCTCCAGCTCCGACAGACACGGCCCCTCCGCCGCCCCCTCGTCCGCCACAACCCGCGACGCCGCCTCCGCAGCCGCCACCCCCACCGCCGCCAACGGCACCACCGCACGCCGCTCCGCAACACCGTCACCGGACCGCAGCACCCCGAGCATCTCCCGCAGCTCCGTCAACGCCTGCCGCCCCATGTCCCCCACCAGCGCCGCGTTCTTCACCGCCTTCTCCGGATCCTTGCGCGCCACGGCCTGCAACGCCGCCGCATGCACCACCATCAGACTCACCCGATGCGCAACGACGTCATGCATCTCCCGCGCGATCCGGGTCCGCTCCTCACCCCGCGCCCACTCCGCCCGCTCCTCGGCCCGCTCCGCAAGCAACTGAAGCTCCCGCTCCAGACTGTCCGCCCGCTCCCGCAACGACTCCATCAACCGCCGCCGCGCACCCACATACAGACCCAGCAACAACGGAGGCGCCGTGAACCCCAACGACGTCGTGATCGCACCGAACGGCACGAACCAGTCCCCGAACTCCAACTCCCCCTGCGCCACCCCCTGACGCAGCCACACGAACGTCACGATCAACATCCCGACCTGCGCCATCCCCGCAAGCGCCGCGATGATCCGCCGAGGCAGCTCCGACGCCGCCAGCGTGTACAGGCCGACGACGACCATCAGGAAACCCATCTGGGCCGGCATCACCGCGATCGACACCAGCACCACCGCGATCGGCCACCGCCGCCGCAGCACCAGCACCGAACCCGCCAGCACCCCGAAGAGCACCCCCGCGAGCCGCGGAACCCCCGCGTCACCCGCGAAGTCGAACCCCTCCACCCCGCACTCCAGCGCGGACACCACCGCCAGACCCACGTCCAGCACCGCACTGCGCCACCTGTCCCACCACCACGGCCCAGCCCCGGTCCGGGCCTCGGCGCGCTCTTCCCCCGTCGTGGTCATGCCTCCAGCCTACGGGCGCCCGGCACGGCTTTTCCGGTGAGTTTCCCGGACTGGCCTACACCACACCCCATGATCCGCCGGGAGCGAAACACCCCGATATCCCTCGAACTGCTGAATCGCTCACCGCTCGACCCCGGAAGATCCAATTCCGCCCCGACGGTATGCCCATGGCACATCCACACGGCAAGTACGCCGATTTCGAGGGCCTGCGCGAGCGGGCGGTGGCGCTGCGACGCGCAGGACTCAGCCGACGCCAGATCCGCGACCGACTCCACGTCGACAACAACGACATCCTCAACCGCCTCCTGGAGGGCGAACCCCCTCCGCAATGGACGCGGCGCCCGAACGCCAAGGACGACCTGCGGGGCAGGGCGAGGGAGCTACGCCTCCAGGGCTGGACGTACGACCAGATCCAGGTGGAGCTGGGGTGCTCGAAGAGTTCGATCTCGCTGTGGGTACGGGATCTGCCCAAGCCTGAGCGACGCGATCCGACGGAGCAGGCGAAGCTGGCATCACGGAAACGCTGGGAGCACGAGCTGGCGGTACGGGACGAGGAGCGGCGGCGCACCAAGGAGGCCGCCAAGCAGGCGATCGGCAAGCTCTCACCCCGGGAGCTCTTCCTCGTGGGCGTGAGCCTCTACTGGGCCGAGGGCGGCAAGGACAAGCCCTACGACCGTCGCGAGAGCGTCGCCTTCGTCAACAGCGACCCAGGCATGATCGAGGTCTTCCTGGCCTGGCTCGACCTGCTCGAAGTCGAGCGCGATCGCCTTCGGTTCGCCGTCATGATCCACGAGAACGCCGACGTGGCGGCAGCGGAGCAGTACTGGGCGGACCTCGTCGGCACCGACCGCTCAGCGTTCAACAAGACGACCCTGAAGAAGCACAACCCCAAGACGGTTCGCAAGAACACCGGAGAGACCTACCGCGGCTGCCTGGTGATCAAGGTCCTGAACGGAGCCGACTTGTACCGTCGCATCGAGGGCTCTTGGTACGGCATAGTGTTGGGAGCCACTCGGCAGGTCGGCACGATGTCCGATTAGCCGGGTTTATTCCCCCGTGGTGTAATTGGCAACACACGTCACTTTGGATGATGTATTTCAGGTTCGAGTCCTGGCGGGGGAGCTTAGTTCGGGTCCTGACCCAACCGGGTCAGGACCCGCTCCCATGTCCCCCAAGAAACGCCCCGGTATCCTGCGGATGTCCACCCCACCCCATCCCAAAAGCCGAAGGGCAACCCCGTGAGCGCCATTCGCCCGGCAGCCGTCGTCGTTCTCGCAGCGGGTGAGGGCACCCGTATGAAGTCGGCCACACCGAAGGTTCTGCACGAGATCTGCGGTCGCAGCCTCGTGGGTCATGTGCTCGCCGCCGCGCGTGAGTTGCGGCCGGAGAACCTGGTCGTGGTCGTGGGTCACGCCCGCGAGCAGGTCACCGCGCACCTGACCGAGACCGACTCCGACGTGCGTACCGCGGTGCAGGCGGAGCAGAACGGTACGGGGCATGCCGTGCGGATGGCTCTGGAGGAGCTCGGTGGCGGCATCGACGGGACCGTGGTCGTGGTGTGCGGGGACACGCCGCTGTTGACCGGGGACACGCTGAAGGCGCTGGCCGCGACGCATTCCGCCGACGGCAACGCGGTGACGGTGCTGACGGCGGAGGTGCCGGATGCGACCGGGTACGGGCG
Source organism: Streptomyces sp. TRM68416 (assembly GCF_014596915.1). Taxonomy (GTDB): domain Bacteria; phylum Actinomycetota; class Actinomycetes; order Streptomycetales; family Streptomycetaceae; genus Streptomyces. The sequence continues at coordinate 132,647 of NZ_JACVWU010000011.1, read as the reverse complement.
GATCGTGCGGGACGGTGTCTCCGGTGCCGTGACGGAGATCGTGGAGCACAAGGACGCGTCGGAGTCGCAGCGGGCGATCCGGGAGATCAATTCCGGGGTGTTCGCGTTCGACGGGCAGTTGCTCGCGGATGCGCTCGGCAAGGTGCGTACCGACAACAGCCAGGGCGAGGAGTACCTCACCGACGTGCTCGGGATTCTGCGTGAGGCCGGGCACAGGGTGGGTGCGTCGGTCGCGGGCGATCACCGTGAGATCGCCGGGATCAACAACCGGGTGCAGTTGAGCGAGGCGCGGCGGATTCTCAATGACCGGTTGCTGACGCGGGCGATGCTGGCCGGTGTGACCGTGGTGGACCCGGCGACGACGTGGGTCGATGTCACGGTGACGTTCGGGCAGGACGCCGTGGTGCTGCCGGGGACGCAGCTCGAGGGGGCCACGCATGTCGGTGAGGGTGCCGAGGTGGGGCCGAATTCGCGGTTGAGGGACACCCGGGTGGGTGCGGGGGCGCGGGTGGACAACACGGTGGCGGAGGGTGCCGAGGTGGGCCCGGGGGCGTCTGTGGGGCCGTTCGCGTATTTGCGTCCGGGGACGCGGCTGGGTGCGAAGGGCAAGATCGGTACGTACGTGGAGACGAAGAACGCGGTCATCGGTGAGGGGACGAAGGTTCCGCATCTGTCGTATGTCGGTGACGCGACGATCGGTGAGTACTCGAACATCGGGGCTGCCAGTGTCTTCGTGAACTATGACGGACAGGACAAACACCACACCACGGTCGGGTCGCACTGTCGGACGGGTTCGGACAACATGTTTGTGGCGCCTGTCACGGTCGGGGACGGTGCTTACACCGCCGCCGGCTCTGTGATCACGAAGGATGTGCCGCCCGGTTCGTTGGCCGTGGCCCGTGGCCAGCAGCGGAATATCGAGGGTTGGGTGGCTCGTAAGCGTCCGGGGAGCGCGGCGGCGAAGGCGGCCGAGGCGGCGTCCCGGGAGCCGGAAGGCGAAGGCTGACTGGAAACAGGTGCGTCTGGGACGGCGTACCGTGATAAGTGCACATCCGCACCAACCAGCTGAGACGCCGCTCGTACCAGCCGGGACGGGCTGGTGCGGCCTCTCGACATCCAGCTGAGACACCTCTGAGGAGACAGTGCTGTGACCGGGATCAAGACGACCGGCGAGAAGAAGATGATGTTCTTCTCCGGCCGCGCCCACCCCGAGCTTGCCGAGGAGGTCGCCCACCAGCTGGGTGTCGGGGTCGTCCCGACGAAGGCCTTCGATTTCGCCAACGGTGAGATCTATGTGCGGTATCAGGAGTCTGCTCGTGGGGCGGACTGCTTCCTGATGCAGAGCCACACGGCTCCGATCAACAAGTGGATCATGGAGCAGTTGATCATGATCGACGCGTTGAAGCGTGCGTCGGCGCGGTCGATCACGGTGATCGTGCCGTTCTACGGTTATGCGCGGCAGGACAAGAAGCACCGTGGGCGTGAGCCGATCTCGGCGCGGCTGATCGCGGATCTGATGAAGACGGCGGGTGCGGACCGGATTCTCACGGTCGATCTGCACACGGACCAGATCCAGGGTTTCTTCGACGGTCCGGTGGATCATCTGTTCGCGCTGCCGCTGCTGGCGGACTATGTCGGCAAGAAGGTCGACAAGGACAAGCTGACGGTGGTGTCGCCGGACGCGGGCCGGGTGCGGGTGGCCGACCGTTGGTGCGACCGGTTGGGTGCGCCGCTGGCGATCGTGCACAAGCGTCGTGACAAGGACGTGGCGAACCAGGTGACCGTCCACGAGGTCGTGGGTGAGGTCAGGGGCCGGGTGTGTGTGCTGGTGGACGACATGATCGACACCGGTGGCACGATCTGTGCGGCGGCGGACGCGTTGTTCGCGCACGGTGCGGAGGATGTCATCGTGACGGCGACGCACGGTGTGCTGTCGGGTCCGGCGGCGGACCGGTTGAAGAATTCTCGGGTGAGTGAGTTCGTGTTCACGAACACGCTGCCGACGCCGGGTGAGCTGGCGGGCGATCTGGACAAGCTGACGGTGCTGTCGATCGCTCCGACGATTGCCCGTGCGGTGCGCGAGGTGTTCGAGGACGGTTCGGTGACGAGCCTGTTCGACGAGCAGTAGGTCCTGCCGGGGCGGTCAGCGGCCCCTGCTTGATCGATTTTTCCGCGGCCTCCTTCGCCGAGTAGACTGCCCGGGTTGCTCGGCGAGGGAGGCCGTACTCATTGCGGTGCGGCTGTCCGTTATCGACGCGCTCTTCGTAGCAGGCCGTTCGTGGCCGGGTGACCCTGTCCGTTTCTCACCCATACGAGGAGTGAATGCCATGTCCGAGGTGAAGCTCGCCGCTGAGACGCGCACCGAGTTCGGCAAGGGTGCCGCGCGCCGTATCCGTCGTGACAACAAGGTTCCCGGTGTCCTGTACGGCCACGGTGCGGACCCGCTGCACCTGACGCTGCCGGGCCACGACCTGCTGCTGGCGCTGCGTACGCCGAACGTCCTGATCTCCCTGGACATCGACGGCAAGACCAACGAGCTGGCGATTCCGAAGGCCGTGCAGCGTGACCCGCTGAAGGGTTTCCTGGAGCACGTCGACCTGCTGCTGGTCAAGCGTGGCGAGAAGGTCAACGTCGAGATCCCGGTGCACACCGAGGGTGAGCTGGCGGCGGGCGGCAACCTGCTGGAGCACGTGCTGAACGCGCTTCCGGTCGAGGCCGAGGCCACGCACATCCCCGAGGCCGTCACGGTGTCGGTGGCGGGCCTGGAGGCCGGCGCCTCGGTCCTGGCCAAGGACATCAAGCTGCCCGCCGGTGTGACGCTGGCTGTCGAGGAGGACGCTGTCGTCCTTCAGGTGCTGGCCGCGCAGGCCGAGGAGTCCGCCGCGGGCGAGGCCGCCGGGGACGAGGCCGCGGAGGCCTGATCCTCCCCCTGCTGTTTTCGTTCTGTCAGCCGCTGCTTCCTTCGGGGGGCGGCGGCTGGCGCGTATCAAGGAGATATGGACGTGACGACCGACCCGAGTGCTCCCTGGCTGATCGCCGGTCTCGGTAATCCGGGGCCCGAGTACGCGATGAACCGGCACAACGTCGGTTTCATGGTGGCGGATCTGCTGGCGCAGCGGATGGGGGCGAGGTTCAAGCGGGCGGGCAAGGCGCAGGCGCAGGTCGTGGAGGGTCGGGTGGGGCCGCCGGGGCCGTTGAACCGGCGGGTGATCCTGGTGAAGCCGATGTCGTTCATGAATCTGTCGGGGGGTCCGGTGAACGCGCTGCGGGACTTCTACAAGGTGCCGGTGGGGAACATCGTGGCGGTCCATGACGAGCTGGACATCGATTACGGCACGTTGCGGTTGAAGCTGGGCGGCGGCGACAACGGGCACAACGGTCTGAAGTCGATGACGAAGGCGATGGGTTCGGACTATCACCGGGTGCGGTTCGGGATCGGGCGGCCGCCGGGGCGGATGCCGGTGGCGGACTTTGTGTTGCGGGACTTCTCGTCGGCGGAGCGCAAGGAGTTGGACTACTTCGTGGACCGTGCGGCGGATGCGGTGGAGTGTCTGGTGATCGAGGGTCTGGAGCGGGCGCAGGGGACGTACAACTCGTAGGGGTTGCTTCCGGTTTCCGCGCGGGGCGCATGGGCGTTCGGTTACCGGGCCACATTGACTTTCGGTTAGTCGATGGCCAAGGATCGCGGCCATGCCTTCTGCCGTCCTGTCCCGTCCGGGCGCCCTGACCGCGCTGCGCTTCGGGCGTGCCGCGCTGATGGGGGACGGTCGCGGCGCTGATTCTGATCGCGGGTGTGTGGGCGTCGTGGGGGACGGCGCAGCACGTCATGCTCACCAAGGGGCGGGAGAGCGGCACCGTGCGGGTGGCGCGGTGCGGCGAGGAGGTGTGCACCGGCCCCTACGAGCCTGTCTCGCCGGGTTCTCAGCCGCGTGACCGGGTGGTCGTGGAGCGGTCGGCGGCCGTCCGTGAGGGGCGGACGTACACGGTGGTGATCAAGCCGGGCAGCGATGACGTGGTGCGTTCGGGTCCTGCCGGGGTCCTGTACGCGTGGGTGCCGCTGGGCGGGGCGATGCTGCTGGCGTCGGTGGTGGTGGCGGGCGGGCTGCGGCGGACCCGGGCCGCGTGGGTGCTGGCGGGTGGCGGAACGGCCTTGCTCACGGCGGCCTTTGTGGCGTTGTGAGCGGTGTGTGGCTGCTGGGGCGTGGGGTGTCTGTGAGGGTTCTGTTTGTTCCCGGTTCGTGATTGACCTGGGGTTGCGGCAGCCAGAATGCTGAACTGCCCCCTCCACATCTTCCCTTTCGCTTCTCGAAGATGGACTGCTCATGCGAACCCTCACTCGCGCCGGCGCTGTGTCCGCCGTCGCCGCCGCGGCGCTGCTCGTCTCCCCCGCCGCACACGCCACAGCCCCCGGAGACAACGGCACCGTGAAGATTCACGACGCCACGACCGGCGAGGAGCTGCGCAAGAACGAGCCCCACGTCTGCGAGTTCTATCTGGACGCCTTCGGCTTCGACGCCGGGCAGCAGGTCGGCTGGCGCATCGAGGCCTGGGCGCCGACCGCCGACGTCAAGGGCGAGACGGTGAAGTCCGGCGCGTTCGTCCTGGACGCCGAGGGCCACGGCCGTACGGACGACATGACCCTGCCGGACGGCCACTACAAGCTGTTCTGGAACTTCGAGGGCGAGCACGGGTCGGCCAAGCACAAGGTGTTCTGGACGGATTGCGAGGAGCCCGAGGAGCCCGAGGAGTCCGAGGAAGCGGGCGAGCCCGGCGTGACGCCGTCGGAGTCGGCGGTGACACCGTCGGAGTCGGCGCCGGCCGGCGAGGGCGAGTCCCCGGCCGCGTCCCCGGGCCCGTCCGCCGGTGAGGAGGTGGCCCCGTCCTCCTCGCCGTCCGCGCAGGGAGGCGCCGGGGGCGATCTCGCCGAGACCGGCAACGGCGCCCCGGTGGGTCTGCTGTCGGCGGCCGCCGCGGCGCTCCTCGCGGCCGGCGGCTACCTGGTCTTCCGCCGCCGCAGCAAGGCCTGACCGGTCACGGTAAAGGGGCGGTGCCCCCGAGCTCGTACGAGTTCGGGGGCACCGCCCTTCTTCGCGTTCGCGGTCGGTTCAGCCGGTGTTGCGCAGGCCTGCCGCGACGCCGTTGACCGTGAGGAGCAGGGCGCGGGACAGGAGCGGGTCGGGTTCCTCGCCCGCGGCGGCCGCGTCGCGCTGGCGCTTGAGGAGGGCGACCTGGAGGTAGGAGATCGGGTCGAGGTAGGCGTCACGGATGGTGAAGGTCTGCCGGAGGGCGGGGGTGGCGTCCAGCAGTTCCTGTTCGCCGGTGACCTTGAGGACCTCGCGGACGGTCAGCTCGTGCTCGGCCTTGATGGTGTCGAAGACGTGCTGGAGTTCGGCCGGGACGAGGGTCTCGACGTAGTGGGCGGCGATGCGCAGGTCGGTCTTGGCGAGCGTCATCTCGACGTTGGAGATGAAGTTGCGGAAGAAGTGCCACTGCTCGTGCATCTCGTCGAGCACGGTGTCCAGGCCTGCCTCGCGCAGCGCCTTCAGGCCGGAGCCGACGCCGAACCAGCCGGGGACGATCTGGCGGGACTGGGTCCAGCCGAACACCCACGGGATGGCGCGCAGGCCGTCGAGGGAGACGCCGGAGCCGGGGCGGCGGGAGGGCCGCGAGCCCAGGTGCAGGTCGGCGAGCTGGTCCACCGGTGTCGAGGCGAGGAAGTAGTTCGGCAGGTCGGGGTCCTCGACGAGTCTGCGGTAGGCGGCGTGGGCGGCGTCGGAGACGACGTCCATGGCGGCGTCCCAGCGGGCGAGGGCCTCGTCGGACTGGCGGGGGGCGGTGTGCAGGGCGGACGCCTGGAGGGTGGCGGCGACCGTGAGTTCCAGGTTCTCCCGGGCGAGGGAGGGCACCAGGTACTTGTCGGAGATGACCTCGCCCTGCTCGGTCACCTTGATCTCGCCTTCCAGGGTGCCCCAGGGCTGGGCGAGGATGGCGTCGTGCGAGGGGCCGCCGCCGCGGCCGACGGTGCCGCCGCGGCCGTGGAAGAGGCGCAGGCGCACGCCGTAGCGGTGCGCGACGTCGCGCAGTCGGCGCTGGGCGCGGTGGATCTCCCACTGGGAGGTGGTGATGCCGCCGAACTTGGAGGAGTCGGAGTAGCCGAGCATGACCTCCTGGACGTCGCCCCGCAGCGCCACCAGACGCCGGTAGGACGGGTCGGAGAGCATGTCCTCCAGGATGGTGTCGGCGGCCTTGAGTTCGTCGGTGGTCTCCAGCAGCGGGACGATGCCGATCTTCGCCCAGCCGGCGTGCAGGTCGATCAGGCCGGCCTCGCGGGCGAGCACGGTGGCGGCGAAGACGTCGTCGGCGCCCTGGCACATCGAGATGATGTACGACTCGATGACCTCGGGTCCGAAGACTTCCAGGGCGCGCTTGACCGTCTGGAAGACGCCGAGGGTCTTCTCGCCGGCCGCGTCCACGGGTGCCGGGGTGGGGGCGAGGGGGCGGCGGGAGCGCAGTTCCTTGGCGAGGAGCTTGGCGCGGTAGTCGCGGGGCATGTCGGCGTAGCGCCAGGACTCCTCGCCGAGGCGGTCGAAGAGCTGGCCGAGGGCGTGGTGGTGGGCGTCGGCGTGCTCGCGTACGTCCATCGTCGCGAGCTGGAGGCCGAAGGCGGCCAGCGTGCGGATGGTGCGGTTCATCCGGCCCTCGGCGAAGAGGCCGCCGCGGTGTTCGCGCAGGGAGGTCTGGATGAGCGTGAGGTCGCGCAGGAGTTCGGCGGTGCCGAGGTAGTCGCGGCCGTCCTCGTGCGGGGTGCCCTTGGCCAGGCGCTGCTTGGTGTTCTCCAGCTTCTGGCGGATGCAGGTGGCCTTGAGCCGGTAGGGCTCCTCGGCGTTGAGGCGCTTGTAGCGGGGGCTGATCTCGGGCAGTGCCTCCAGGTCGGCCTGGAGCGACTGGAGCAGTTCCTCGGTGGCGCCGGAGTAGCGGATGGAGTTCGACAGGAAGCCGCGCAGCTCGTCGATCATCTCCAGGGCGTCGTTGATGCCGTGCTCGTGCTGGAGGATCAGCACGTCCCAGGTGACCTGGGGGGTGACGTTGGGGTTGCCGTCGCGGTCGCCGCCGATCCAGGTGCCGAAGGTGAGCGGGCGGGTGTCGTCGGGCAGCGTGACGCCGACGCGCTCCAGTTCGGCGGTGAGGTCCTCCAGGACGTCGCCGACGGCGCCGGCGTGCAGTTCGTCGAGGTAGTAGATGGCGTTGCGGGCCTCGTCGGCGGGCTCGGGGCGTACGACGCGCAGTTCGTCGGTCTGCCAGACGAGGTCGATGTTCTCGGCCAGTCGGGTGTCGTAGCGGCGGCGGTCGGACTCGATGACCGGGGTCTCCAGGAGGGCCGCGATGCGCCGGAGCTTGTTCAGTACCGACCGGCGGGCGGCCTCGGTGGGGTGAGCGGTGAAGACCGGGCGGACGTTGAGGTTCTTGACCGTCTCGCGCAGGTGCTCGGGGTCGGCGTCCTTGAGGCGGTCGGCGGTGCGGGCGAGGAGGCCGCCCTCGGCGGCACGCTTGGCGCGCAGCTCGCGGCCGCGGTGCACCTGCTCGGTGACGTTGGCGAGGTGGAAGTAGGTGGAGAACGCGCGGACCAGCTTGGCCGCGGTGTCCAGTTCGGTGCCGCGCAGCAGCTCGGCGGCGGCCTCGCCGTCCTCGCGGGTCAGTCGGCGCACCCTCTCGACCAGGTCGAGCAGCTCGGGACCTTCCTGCCGGACGAGGGTCTCGCCGAGGAGGTCACCGAGGCGCCTGATGTCGGCGCGCAGCTCACTGCTGGTCGTGGTCTGGTCGTCGGCACTGCTCACAGGTGCGGCTCCTTGCAGTGTTGAAGCTCGTCTGGGAGGGGAACCCGTAGTCCGTCTCGCGCGGCGGGTGCCGCATACGGGCCGGGCATCCGGGAAGGAATTCAGAGCGGACCGCGCTGTCCGACCGACTCCAAGGATAGGTGTCCGGTCGGACGCGCAGGCTCACGGGCTCTTGCCGCGGGGCGACACGCTGCCATACTTACGTCGCCGTAGGTTACGGGACCGTAGGAAAAGGCGCGCGGTTCCGGCCCGGCACCTGCCTCAACCCTCGACCCCACAGGGGACGCCCATGACCACGAGCTCCGATGTGATCGAAGACGCCCCGAAGGCGACCGACGACACCACTACCCCCTCCGCCACGCTGGGCGGCGAGCAGAAGCGGTCGATCGAACAGATCACGCTGCTCCTCTTCATCGCCGTGCCGTTCCTGGCGCTGCTCGCGGCGGTGCCGCTGGCCTGGGGCTGGGGCGTGAGCTGGCTCGACCTCGGCCTGCTGGTGTTCTTCTACTACCTGGGCTGCCACGGCATCACGATCGGTTTCCACCGTCACTTCACCCATGGCTCCTTCAAGGCGAAGCGTCCACTGAAGATCGCGCTGGCGATCGCGGGTTCGATGGCGGTCGAGGGTCCTCTGGTCCGCTGGGTCGCCGACCACCGCAAGCACCACAAGTTCTCCGACGCCGAGGGCGACCCGCATTCGCCGTGGAAGTACGGCGAGTCGGTTCCCGCGCTGCTCAAGGGGTTGTGGTGGGCGCACATCGGCTGGATGTTCGACGAGGAGCAGACCCCGCAGGACAAGTACGCCCCGGATCTGATCAAGGACCCGGCGCTGCGGGCGATCTCGCGTCAGTTCATCTTCTGGACGGTTCTGTCGCTGGCGCTGCCGCCGCTGATCGGCGGTCTGGTCACCTGGTCCTGGTGGGGTGCGTTCACGGCGTTCTTCTGGGGCTCGCTGGTCCGGGTGGCGCTGCTCCACCACGTCACCTGGTCGATCAACTCGATCTGTCACGCGGTCGGCAAGCGGCCGTTCAAGTCGCGTGACCGTTCGGGCAACGTGTGGTGGCTGGCGGTGCTGTCGTGCGGCGAGTCCTGGCACAACCTGCACCACGCCGACCCGACCTCGGCGCGGCACGGTGTGGAGCGCGGTCAGCTGGACTCCTCGGCCCGGATCATCCGCTGGTGCGAGCGGCTCGGCTGGGCGTACGACGTGCGCTGGCCGTCACGCTCGCGTATCGATTCGCGCCGGAACACCGGCGAAGAGGGCTCCCCGAGCGGGACGGAGGCCGCGAAGGCGGCATGATGGACGCCGTGGCGACCGACTCCAGCAGCACCCCGAGCAATGACAAGCCGCGGCGCGCCCGTCGCACTCGTATGACGGGCGCCGAGCGGCGTGCCCAGCTGCTGGAGATCGGCCGCACGCTGTTCGCCGCGAAGGGCTTCGAGGGTACGTCGGTGGAGGAGATCGCGGCGAAGGCCGGGGTGTCCAAGCCGGTGGTGTACGAGCACTTCGGCGGCAAGGAGGGGCTGTACGCGGTGGTGGTGGACCGCGAGATGCGGCGGCTGCTGGACATGGTGACCAGCTCCCTGACGGCCGGCCACCCGCGAGAGCTGTGCGAGCAGGCCGCCTTCGCCCTCCTCGACTACATCGAGGAGTACACGGACGGCTTCCGCATCCTGGTCCGCGACTCCCCCATTCCGCAGTCGACGGGCTCCTTCGCCTCGCTCATCTCGGACATCGCGACCCAGGTGGAGGACATCCTGGGCCGCGAGTTCAAGAGCCGCGGCTTCGATCCCAAGCTGGCCCCGCTCTACGCCCAGGCCCTGGTCGGCATGGTCGCCCTGACCGGCCAGTGGTGGCTGGACGTCCGCCGCCCGAAGAAGGCGGAGGTCGCGGCCCACCTGGTGAACCTGGCCTGGCACGGCCTGGACGGCCTGGAGGCGAAACCGCACCTGATAGGGCGACGCAAGAGCTGATTCGGCGACCGCGGGCCGGTCGCCCTGACCGAGGCCGGAAGGGTGGTCGCCCTGCTGGTGTCGCCGCGGTTCGTCGAGGACCTCGAAGACGACCTCGCCGTCGCCGACTACGAGCGGCGCAAGGCCGAGGGCACGCTCGCGGGGGGCATCCCGCACGCGGAGGTCAGGAGGCTGCTGGCGCTGTGACCGGCGCCGGTTCCAGGAACTCCAGTCGGTTGCCCACCGGGTCCTCGGAGTAGAAGCGCCGGTAGCCGGGGAGGGTGTCGTCCCAGGTGACGGGCGCGCCCCGGGCGGCGAGGCGGGCGGCGTACTCCTCGATGCCCGTGACCCGCAGCCCGGGATGGGCCTTGCGTGCGGGACGGAATCCGTTCTCGATCCCCAGGTGCAGCTGGACGGCCCCGGTCCGGAACCAGCAGCCGCCGCGCGCGGCGAAGGCGGGCGGCTTCGGCAGCTCGGTCAGGCCGAGGACGCCGACGTAGTACGCCCGCAGCCGGTCCTCCGAACCGGGCGGCGCCGCGAGCTGGACATGGTCCACGGCCGTGATCATCACGCCTCCTTCCGCGCTACGGCGAAGATGCGGCGGAACGGGAACGGGGTGCCGTGCGGGCCCTTCGGGTAGGCGGCGCGCAGGGCCGTCCGGTAGTCGTCCAGGAATGCCTCCCTGGCCTCGGGGTCGTCCGCGAGCGCGGTCAGGACCGGGCGCAGTCCGGTGCCCTTCACCCAGTCCAGGACCGGGTCCTCGCCGGGCAGGAGATGGATGTACGTGGTTTCCCAGGCGTCCGTCGTGCAGCCGAGGGCGGTCAGCCGGTCGAGGTAGGCCTCGGGGGTGAGGACGGCGCCGTCGTGGCGCAGGGCGTCGGTGAGGCCGTGGCGGTGGGCGAGTTCGCGCATGAGGCGGTGGCTCGGGGAGTCGAAGTTGCCGGGGACCTGGAAGGCGAGGGTGCCGCCGGGGGTGAGCCCGTCGATCCAGTCGGCGAAGCGGTCCGCGTGCCCGGGGACCCACTGGAGCGTGGCGTTGCTGATGATCAGGTCGTACGGCTCGGTGGGCGTCCAGGTCCGGACGTCGGCGTGGGCGAAGTCGAGGCCGGGTCCGGCGTGGGCGCGAGCGTCGGCGAGCATCTGCGGGGAGTTGTCGTAGCCGGTGATGCGGGCGGTGGGCCAACGCTCGGCGAGTACGGCGGTGACGTTGCCCGGTCCGCAGCCGAGGTCGGCGATGCGGGGCGCCCGGGAGGGCGGGTCGGGGACCCGGGCGAGGAGGTCGGTGAAGGGGCGGGCCCGGTGGTCGGCGTGGCGCAGGTACTGGGCGGGGTCCCACACGGGTACGGGTGAGGTCATGTCCTCCACTCTCCTACCCGATTTCTCTCGACGTCAAGAGACTTGACTTCAAGAGACTTCACGTCGACACAACCACTACACTGATCGTCATGGAGGACGAGGTCGATCGACTGGTCGCAGCGTGGCGCCGGGAGCGCCCGGACCTCGACGTGGAACCACTCGAAGTGCTCAGCCGGGTCAGCAGACTGGCCCGGCACCTGGACCGCGCCCGCCGGCTGGCCTTCGCCGAGCACAGCCTGGAGCCCTGGGAGTTCGACGTCCTGACGGCGCTGCGGCGCGCGGGAACGCCGTACCAGCTCTCGCCGGGGCAGTTGCTGACGCAGACCCTGGTCACGTCCGGCACGATGACCAACCGCATCGACCGGCTGGCGAAGAAGGGCCTGGTCGAGCGCCTCCCCGACCCGAGCGACCGACGCGGGGTGCTGGTCCGCCTCACCGACGAGGGCCGCGACCGCGCGGACCAGGCGCTGGCCGGTCTGCTGGACCAGGAGCGCGCGATCCTCGCGGAACTCTCCCGGGCCCAGCGCGGTGAACTCGCCGGGCTGCTGCGGCAGCTGACGGCGCCGTTCGACAACATCCCGGGCTGAGCCAGGCTGAACCAGGCTGAAAAGCGCCCCCCGGCCCCTACGCCAGCCGGCCGCCCCGCTCCACCACGTCCCCGGCCAGGTCCACCGGCCCGACCCCCGCCCGGCGCGCGAGCGCCACCGCTGCCAGGGTGCTGTGCACGCCCAGCTTGCCCAGGACGTTCTGCATGTGGGTGCGGACGGTGTGCGGGGAGAGGTACAGGCGCTCGGCGACGGCCTTGCGCCCCAGGCCCGCCACCATGCACCGCAGGACCTCCCGCTCGCGCGGGGTGAGCGACTCCACGAGCCGCTCGCTCTCGGTGCGGTGCTTGCGCGCGGCGGTCAGCTCGCGCAGTACGCCGGTGAGCAGGGCCGGCGGGAGATGGGTCTCCTCGCGCAGCACCCCTCGTATGACGGTCAGCAGCCGGGACAGCGAGCAGTCCTTGGCCACCCAGCCGGACGCCCCGGCCTGCAGGGCGAGCGCGGCCCGGCGCGGGTCGTCCTTCTCCGCCAGGACCACGATCCGCACGCCCGGCTGCGCCGAACGCACCCCGGCGACGAGCGATATCCCGTCGACGAGGCCGTCCTCGCCCACCTCCTGGACCGGCACGGCGGGCCGTACGCCCGGCACGCTGCCCCCCAGGTCGGCGTCGACGAGCAGCACGTCGTAGCGGCGCCCCTCGGCCACCGCGCGCTCCAGGCTGCGCAGTGCGGCCGGGCCGCTGCCCGCGGCGGAGACGTCGACGTCGGGCTCGGCGGCCAGGGCCGCCGCGAGCGACTCGGCGAAGATGCGGTGGTCGTCGACGACCAGTACTCGGATGCGAACCACTGAAAACCCCCACTGGTCCGGAGAACGCCGACCGGCGCGAGTACGACGCCCAGGGGTGGTCGCAACCGCACAGCCGCCGCCATGCAGAAACTGGTACCCCCACCACGAGCGTCGTACCCGACTGTCTCGCCCCCTGATCAGCACCGGCCCCCACCGGCGCTGTTCATCAGAGTACGGGCGACGGCCGGGAGCGGAAGGTAATTTGCAGAACTGGCTGACCGACGCGTTTATGGTGAGCCGTATGTTTCGTATGGAGACAGAAGTCGACAAGGACCGGCGCGCTCTGCTCCGCACCCGGCTGAGGGACACCAACACGGCGGCCTCACCGGTCCTCCGCGCCCTGCGCGGAACCCCAGGTGAACGCGAACTCCCGCTCCATGTCTGGGCGCTGGACGAGACGGACGCGCTCGCCGGCGGGCTCGTCGGCCACACCTGGACGAGCTGGCTCCATGTGGCCTACCTGTGGGTGGACGAACGCCACCGCGGGGCGGGTCTGGGTTCGCAGTTGCTCGCGACGGCGGAGCGCCTCGCCCGCGAGGAACGGCACTGCACCGCCGTACGCCTGGAGACGTGGGACTTCCAGGCGCCGGAGTTCTACAAGAAGCAGGGGTACGACGTGGTGTGCGTGATCCCCGACTATCCGCCGGGGATCACGGAGTTCACGCTGACCAAGCGGCTCGGTTGAGCCTGCGCGCGCCCGGGGCCGGGACCGCCTCGAAGACCCGCGGGGCCGTGAAGCCGGCCGCGGCGAAGGCCTCCTGGAGCGCCTTGGTGACGGTGTCGACGTCGGCGGCCTCCACCAGGGCGATCGCCGAGCCGCCGAAGCCGCCGCCGGTCATGCGGGCGCCCAGCGCGCCGGCCGCGAGGGCGGTGTCGACGGCCAGGTCCAGCTCCGGGCAGGAGATGCGGAAGTCGTCGCGCAGCGAGGCGTGGCCCTCGACCAGGACCGGTCCGATCGCCCGGATCTCGCCCGCCCGGAGCAGGGCGACGACCCGCTCGACGCGCTCGTTCTCGGTGACGATGTGGCGGACCAGGCGGACCACTTCCTCCTCGTCGCCCAGGCGGGCCAGCGCCGCGTCGAGTTCGCCGTGGGGGACGTCCCGGAGCGCGTCGACGCCGAGGAGCGCGGCGCCCTTCTCGCAGCCGGCGCGGCGCTTGCCGTACTCGCCCTCGCTGTGGGAGTGCTTGACCCGGGTGTCGACGACCAGCAGGCGCAGCCCGGAGGCGGCCAGGTCGAAGGGGATCTGCTGCTGGGACAGGTCCCGGGTGTCGAGGAACAGGGCGTGGCCGTCCTCGCAGCACGCGGAGGCGGTCTGGTCCATGATGCCGGTGGGGGCGCCGACGTAGACGTTCTCGGCGCGCTGGCACAGGCGGGCCAACTGCCAGCGCTGGAGGCCGAGTTCGTACAGGTCGTCGAGGGCGAGGGCGACGACGACCTCCAGGGCCGCCGAGGACGACAGGCCCGCGCCGGTCGGGACCGTGGACGCCAGGTGGACGTCCGCGCCGGTCACCGGGTGACCGGCCTCGCGCAGCGCCCACACCACGCCCGCCGGGTACGCCGTCCAGTTCCGGTCGGTGCCGGGGGTCAGGTCGTCAAGACGCAGCTCGACGACGCCGCCCTCGACGTCCGCCGAGTGCAGCCGCAGGACTCCGTCGGTGCGCCGCGAGACCGCGGCGACCGCGGTGTGCGGCAGCGCGAACGGCATGACGAAGCCGTCGTTGTAGTCGGTGTGTTCGCCGATCAGGTTGACCCGGCCCGGCGCCGCCCACACCCCTTCCGGACCGGTCCCGTACAGCTCCTCGAACCGCTCGGCGACAGCCTCGCTCATCCCCTGTGCCCTGACCTTTCGTTGCTCGCTACTTGCCGCGCCGCTGCGCGAACTCCCAGGCGTCCGCGACGATCCCCGCGAGGTCCGCGCGCGACGGATTCCAGCCCAGCTTCTCGCGGGCCCTGGCGGCGGACGCCACCAGGACCGCCGGGTCGCCGCCCCGGCGGGGGGCCACGACCTCGGGGATCGGGTGCCCCGTCACCTCGCGCACCGTCTCGATGACCTCGCGCACCGAGAAGCCGTTGCCGTTGCCGAGGTTGCAGATCAGGTGCTCGCCCGAGGTGGCCGCCTCGAGCGCCAGCAGGTGGGCCTCGGCCAGGTCCGCGACGTGGATGTAGTCGCGGACGCAGGTGCCGTCCGGCGTCGGGTAGTCGTCGCCGAAGACGGAGATGGCCTCCCGGCGGCCCTGCGCGACCTGGAGGACCAGCGGGATGAGGTGCGACTCGGGGTCGTGGCGCTCGCCGAACTCGCCGTAGGCGCCCGCGACGTTGAAGTAGCGCAGGGAGACGGCGCCCAGGCCGTGGGCGGTCGCCTCGCCGGTGATCATGTGGTCGACGGCGAGCTTGGAAGCGCCGTAGGGCGAGGTGGGGGCGGTCGGGTCGGTCTCGGTGATCGGCGAGCCGGCGGGTTCGCCGTAGGTGGCGGCGGTGGAGGAGAAGACGAGCTTCTTCACGCCCGCCTCGCGCATCGCGCCGAGCAGCGCCATGGAGCCGCCGACGTTGTTGTCCCAGTACTTCTCGGGCTTCACCACCGACTCGCCGACCTGCGAGGAGGCCGCGAAGTGGAGGACGGCGTCGAAGGAGGCGTCCAGCCACTTGCCGGCGTCGCGGATGTCGCCCTCGACGAAGGAGGCGCCGGCGGGGGCGCCCTCGCGGAAGCCGGTGGAGAGGTTGTCGAGGACGACGACCTCGTGGCCGGCCTCCAGCAGGTGCCGGGCGACCACGCTGCCGACGTACCCCGCCCCGCCCGTCACCAGGTACTTACCGCTCATGAACTCGCTACCTCTCGCAGTCGCGCGGCCGCGGCCTCCGGCCGGATGTCGTTGATGAACACGCTCATGCCGGACTCGGAACCCGCGAGGAACTTCAGCTTGCCGGAGGTGCGGCGAATGGTGAAAAGCTCGAGGTGGAGCGCGAAGTCGTCGCGGTTGACGCCGTCGAACTCCTCCAACTGGCCGAACGGCGCCTGGTGCCAGGCGGCGATGTACGGCGTGGGCGGTTCACCGTCCCCGAAGATCCGGTCGAAGCGCCTCAAGAGTTCCAGATAGACCTGGGGGAACTCTGTGCGCGCGTCCTCGTCCAGCGCGAGCAGGTCGGGCACGCGGCGCTTGGGGTACAGGTGGACCTCGTACGGCCAGTGCGCGGCGTACGGCACGAACGCCACCCAGTGTTCCCCCTCCAGGACGACCCGCTCGTCGGCGAGTTCACGCTCCAGGACGGCGTCGAAGAGGTTCTCGCCGCCGGTGGCCTCCTTGTGCTGGGACAGCTGACGCAACATGAGGGCGGTGCGAGGCGTGGTGAAGGGGTACGCGTAGATCTGCCCGTGCGGATGCCCGAGGGTCACGCCGATCTCGGCGCCGCGGTTCTCGAAGCAGAACACCTGCTCCACGGAGGGCAGATGCGACAGCTCCGACGTCCGGTCGGTCCACGCCTCCAGGACCAGCCGCGCCTGTTCCTCGGTCAGGTCGGCGAAGGACGCCTCGTGGTCGGAGGTGAAGCAGACGACCTCGCAGCGGCCGGAGTCCCCGGCGAGCGAGGGGAAGCGGTTCTCGAACACGACGACGTCGTACGAGGAGTCCGGGATCTCGCTCAGCCGGTCGCCCTGGGAGGGGCACAGCGGGCACTCGTCGGCCGGCGGGTGGTAGGTCCGCCCCTGCCGGTGCGAGGCGATGGCGACGGAGTCGCCGAGGAGCGGGTCCCTGCGCACCTCGGAGGTGGTGACCGTCCGCTCCAGCGGCCTCCGGTCGACCGCGTCCCGGACGCTGTCGTCGCGCAGGTCGTAGTGGATGAGCTCGCGACCGTCGGCCAGCCGGGTCGAGGTCTTCTTCACCGCCGGACTCCTTCACTCAAACATAAGTAAACACAAGTAACCATAAGCCGACACCCACGTCAACGTCAGAATCAAACAAAGCTCACCAGCGGAAGGGTCGAACAGCCCCCCATGCAAACCCTTGCAAATGCCGCATATCTGTCCGCCGAGCTACGACTCCCCACCAACTGGCTCGACTACACGATCCTCGGCATCTACTTCGTCGTCGTGCTCGGCATCGGCTTCGCGGCCCGCCGCTCGGTGAGGACGAGCCTCGACTTCTTCCTCTCGGGCCGCTCCCTGCCCGCCTGGATCACCGGTCTGGCCTTCATCTCGGCCAACCTGGCCGCCACCGAGATCCTCGGCATGGCCGCCAACAGCGCGCAGTACGGCGCCTACACCGTGCACTGGTACTGGGTCGGCGCCATCCCGGCCATGGTCTTCCTCGGCCTGGTGATGATGCCCTTCTACTACTCCTCCAAGGTGCGCTCGGTCCCCGAGATGCTGCTCCTGCGCTTCGACAAGCCGGCCCACCTGCTGAGTTCGGCGCTGTTCGCCTTCGCCGCCGTCCTCATCTCCGGGGTGAACCTCTACGCCCTCGCGATCGTCGTCGAGGCGCTGCTGGGCTGGCCGCAGTGGGTGGCGATCGTGGTCGCCGGCGCCTTCGTACTGGCGTACATCACGCTGGGCGGCCTGTCGTCGGCGATCTACAACGAGGTGCTGCAGTTCTTCGTGATCCTCGCGGCCCTCATCCCGATCGTGGTGCTGGGCCTGAACAAGGTGGGCGGCTGGGGCGGCCTGACGGACACCCTGACGGCCTCGCGGGGCGACGACTTCATGACGGCCTGGGGCGGCACCGGCATCGGCAGCGACAACCCGCTGGGCGCGAACTGGCTGACGATCGTGCTGGGGCTGGGCTTCGTGTTGAGCTTCGGCTACTGGACGACGAACTTCGCGGAGGTGCAGCGCGCGCTGTCGGCGAAGAACCTGAGCGCCGCTCAGCGGACGCCCCTGATCGCGGCCTTTCCGAAGATCTTCATCGTCTTCCTGGTGATGATCCCGGGCCTGGCCGCCGCGGCCCTGGTCCCCGGCTTCGGCACCCCCGAATCGGGCTACCAGTACAACGACGCCATCCCGTACCTGATGGAACAACTCCTGCCCAACGGCGTCCTCGGCGTCGCGGTGACCGGCCTGCTGGCGGCCTTCATGGCGGGCATGGCGGCGAACGTGTCGTCCTTCAACACGGTGTTCACCAACGACATCTGGGCGAGGTACGTGGTCAAGGACCGCGAGGACGACTACTACGTGCGCTTCGGCCGCCTGATCACGGTGATCGGCGTGTGCGCGTCGGTCGGCACGGCGTTCCTGGCGTCGACGTTCTCGAACGTCATGAGCTACCTCCAGACACTGTTCTCCTTCTTCAACGTGCCGATGTTCGTCGTCTTCGTCATCGGCATGTTCTGGAAGCGCGCGTCGGTGAAGTCCGGCTTCTGGGGCCTGCTCGCGGGCACGGTCGCCGCGATGCTGAACTACTTCTGGATCTACAAGCAGGGCGTCGTGGACATCCCCTCCGAGCAGGGCGCCAACTTCGTCTCGGCGATCGTCGGCTTCGTCGCGGGCGCGGTGGTGATGGTCGCCGTCTCCCTCTTCACCGCCCCGAAGCCCGTCGAGGAACTCCAGGGCCTGGTCTACGGCACCCGCTCCCCCGGCATGTCCGAGCCCCCCGCCGAGGGCGACGACGCCTGGTACCGCAAACCGGCCCTGCTGGGCTGGGGCGCGGTCGTCCTCGCGGCCGCCTGCTACATCCCGTTCTCGTTCTAGCCCAGGAGGATTGACAGACCATGTCTGAGCACCGCGAACACTCCGGCTACTCCGAGGACGACGTCCAGCGCGAGGTCACCGAGCTGGAGGCCAAGTCCGCCACGGCGGCCCGCATCTTCGACCTGCGCCGCATCATCGGCGGCCTGTTCGTCATCTACGGCGTGATCGTCACGATCGCCGGCATCTCCCCCTCCGACACCGACCTCGACAAGACCGGCGGCATCAACATCAACCTCTGGACGGGGCTGGGCATGCTGCTGCTCGGCCTGTTCTTCCTGACCTGGCTGAAGCTGCGGCCTCTGGCACCGCCGACGCCGGAGAACGACGAGCCGCCGGAGTAGAGAGGACGAGGCGGGGACCGGCGTACGGCCCCCGCCCCCGTTCCACCGACCACTCGACGGCGAACAACTCCTCGGCGTCGTCCACACTCACCGCGCGCCGGGCCCACACTTCGAGCTGATCCGGATCGGAGCACCCCTCCACCCGCTGACGCACCGAGTCGGACACCTCGATACCGCGCCAGCTCAGGATGTTCAGCCCCATCGCGAAACGCTCCTCGACGCGGCCTTCCTCCCAGCCTTCCTTACGCACCTGCTGGGCGAGCGGATGCCGCCAGAAGTTCGGCTGAGCCGCGGGTGCCCCGGGGAGGGCGGCGGAGCCCTCCGGGAGCCTCTTCCTAGGATTCCGGCCCCCTTCCCGGGTCCCGGGGAGAGGGCGGTACGGGGCCCGCTCGGTCCAGTAGGCCGGTGCGGGCCGCCAGGGCCGCTGCTTCCAGGCGGGAGCCCACGCCGAGTTTCATGAGGACGCGTTGGACGTGGGTGCGGGCCGTGGAGGGGGCGATGCCCATGCCTGCGGCGATCAGGCGGGTGTCCTCGCCGTCGGCGACGCGGACCAGGACCTCGACCTCCCTCGGGGTGAGCATCTGGAGGAGGCGTTGGCCCTCGTCGTCGGGCTGGGCGGCGGGGTTGAGCAGTTCGCTGAAGGCGCCCTGGAGGAGCTGGGGCGCCACCGCCGCCTCTCCCGCCCTCGCCTTCATGATGGCTCGTTCGACGCCCTCGATGCGTTCGTCGTGGCGGACGTAGCCCGAGGCTCCGGCCGCGAACGCCGCCGCGATGCCCCGGGGGCTCGGCACCGGGCCGAGCACCAGCACCGCGACCTGCGGCCGCTCCCGTTTGATCCTCACCACCGGGTCGAACATCCCCGGCTCCGCCGGTGTCGCCGTGCCGAGCAGGCACACTTCAGGTGCCCGTGTGATCACCAGTTCCGCCGCCCCCGCCGCGGGTGCCGCCGCGGCCAGCACCCGGTGTCCTCGCAGCTTCAGCGCCGAGGCCAGTGCCTCGGCGAGCAGGCGGTGGTCGTCGACCACCATCAGCCGCACTCCCATCGAGCAACCCCCCAGTCCCCCCAATGGATCCCCGTCCCCATGCATCCCAGTGGCCGTCCCACAGGGATGCACCACCATGGATGCCCACTGGTCCGCACGGACAGAAGCCCCCTCCCGGCTCCCCCCGGTCCTTCTTGCCCCCGGAAGCTACACGCTTGTTCGACGTTGCGCTCCCCCTACCGGTGAGAAGTGCCCCGGATCGCCGAAATTCCTCGCATACGAGGGTGATGAGCGGTAAATGCACGGCCCCGCCCCTGAGCAGGGGCGGGGCCGCGTCAATCGTGCGGAACAGTGATCACTTGGCGCCGAAAGCGATCACCAGGTAGTCCACCTTGTCGCTGCTGGCGCCGATGTCGCTCACGTATACGTCCGACATGAACAACCGACCCTGCCCGTAGAGGAGTTCCGCGTTCTTCGGCTGCATGCGCCGCTCCACGTCCATTACCGACTCCGTGGACGGGTTCTGCATCAGCTGGGTCTCCTTGAAGGTGCTGCCGTCGATGCTCACGACCTGGCCGCCCTTGTCGTAGGGCCCGCGCTTGTACGCGATCAGGTTGGGGCCGTCCATGCGCAGCGGGGAGAGCGTGTAGTCGTCGCCCGCGTCCGCCCGCTGGCCGGTCTCCTTGCCGGTGGCGAGGTCGATGGAGACGATCTCGTTGGTGTCGATGAACTCGCCGGAGCCCTCGTGCTCCTCGGTCGGCAGGTAGAGCCGGTCGTTGCCGACGGCGACCTCGCGGCACTCCTCGACCTTGGTGATGCCGTCGCAGCTGGCCGCGTACTTGTCGCCCGGCGCGGGGATGCGGACGCGGAGCTTGCCGGTCTTGTTGTCGATGGAGAAGAAGTCCGAGATACCGCTGGCGTCACCCGCGGAGTCGGCGACGTCCGCGGCCACGACGAGCGGCTCGGTGGAGACCACGCTGGCGTACTCGATGCCCTCGGCCATCTTGTACTCGGAGATCACCTTCCCGGACTTCGGGTCGATGGTCTGGATGTGCAGCTGACGCTGGCCGTACCGGCCGCACTTGCGCACGGCTACCAGCTTCGGGCCACCGCCGTATCCGGAGTCGTAGCAGGTGTCGGTCGGCTTCGGCGCCCACAGCAGGTCGCCGGTCGCGATGTCGAACGCGGCGCCGCCACTGGTGCTGCCCACGGCGACGGTGCTCGCGCTGACGGTGACGTTGTTGAAGCCGATCGCCTGGTCGCCGGAGGTGGCGGTCTCGGTCCACAGCTTCTTGCCGGCGTCGAGGTCGATGCCCGCGACCTCGGTGCAGCCCCAGGAGGGGTTGGCCTTGGTCGGCATCTTCGGCTGGTAGATGATCGCCGTCTTGTTGTCCTCGGTGGCGTGGTTGCTGGCCTGGCACACCGGGCCGGGGAGGTCGATCGTCCAGAGCTTGCTGCCCTTGTCGAGGTCGTAGCCGACGACCTCGGCGACGCCGACCTTGACGTACGCCTTGTCGGTGAGCCAGGAGCCGGCGGCGGAGAACGTGGACTTCACCTTCTCCGCCGGGACCTGGAACAGCACCTTGGAGTTGGGGTTGGCGGGTGCCTTCTCCACGGCCTTGGCGTTCGTGGTGCCACCCGTGCCGCCCGTGCCGTCGGCGCCGCCGGTGTCGCCCTTGCCGTCGCCACCGCCGCCGGTGCCGCCGCTGGAGCCGGCCGTGTCCTTCTTGCCGCCGTCGTCACCGGACTGCGCGTACAAGACGCCGCCGCCGACGATCAGCGCGATCGCCACGACGGCCGCGACGATGATGGCCAGCTGCGAGTTGAACTTCCGCCCGCCGGCCGCCGGGCCCGCCTGCGCCTGCATCGGCACGGTCGCCGCGGGGTAGCCGTAGCCGGGCTGCTGCCCGTACGGCTGCGTGGGCGCCTGGCCGTACGGCTGTGTGGGTGCCTGGCCGTACGGCGGTGTCGGCGGCTGACCGGGGTAGCCGTAGCCGGGGGCCGGGGTCTGCGGAGGTTGCGGCTGCTGCGGAGCCCCGGGAGCTTGGGGTGCCTGGGGTGCCTGGGGTGCCTGGGGGTAGCCGTAGCCGGCCGGCGGCTGCGGTGCCGCAGGGGGCGGGGTCTGTGGGTAGCCGTAGCCCGGCGCCGGGGTCTGCGGCGGCTGCGGGGGCGCCTGGGGCGCGCCGAAAGGCGGCTGCGGGGGCGTGGGCTGGCCCGGTGGGGGCGTGGGCTGGCCCTGCGGGGCGCCGAAACCGGGCTGCTGCGG
Organism: Streptomyces sp. TRM68416; assembly: GCF_014596915.1. Lineage (GTDB taxonomy): Bacteria > Actinomycetota > Actinomycetes > Streptomycetales > Streptomycetaceae > Streptomyces. The sequence goes on along the minus strand of NZ_JACVWU010000011.1, from coordinate 110,843 downwards.
GGGCTGCTGGTCCTGGGGTGCGCCGAAACCTCCCTGCTGCTGCGGCTGCTGGGGCGGCTCGTCCTGGGGTGGGCCGTAGCCTCCCCCCTGCGGGGGCTGGTTGGGCGGCGGGGGCTGGGTCATGGTGTGACTACCTCGAAGACGGGTCGGCGAAGCCGGTGGGGACTACGGCGGACAGGGGGCGGGGGCCTCGGAAGTGCGGTGGGCGCCTCACTTGCCGTAGACGATCATCAGCTTCTCCTTCGTCTCGTCGCTGCCGGACAGCCGCGTCGTCGACAGGTAGAAGCGGCCGTCGACCCAGTCGTAGGCCGCCGAGTAGAAGCTGTTCTCGAGCTTCGAGATGGCCTCGGGGTTCTGGAGCAGCTTCGTCGGCTTGGGGCTGGTGCCCGTGGTGGGGATCGCCACGACCTGGCCGCCCGAGTTCCAGCCCGGCTCCACGTAGGCGATGAGCTTTCCGGCCTCGACCTTCAGCGGGATCATCGAGTCGTCCAGCGGCGACTTCACGCGCCACTTCTCCTTGCCGTTGGCGAGGTTGATCGCGACGATCTCGTTGGCGCCGGTGGTGGCCTTGGTGGGCAGGTAGAGCGTCGAGCTGTCGGCGGTGACGCCGGTGCAGCCCTGGAGGTCGCGGCCGAGGAAGGCCCAGCCGCACTCGGGCGCGAAGTCCTCGTCGACGGCGACCTGGGAGGTGACCGTGCCGCCCGAGCCGAGCGTGGAGATGTTCCACGCGTTCTTGTCCTCGTTGGTGCTGTAGACGACGACCGGGTTCACGGAGTAGACCCGCTCGACCTTCCAGCCCTTGTCGGGCTTCCAGGTCCACTTGGCCTTGCCGGTCTTGGGGTCGAGCTCCTGGACCGAGTCGTGCGCGTTGTCGCCGCCCGCGCTGCAGGACGCCACGGAGATCAGCTTCTCGCCGCCGGTGAAGCCGGCCGGGAAGCAGGCGTCGCCGTACTTCTTCTTGTCGTACAGCTTGTCGCCGGTCGTGACGTCGTACGCCGTGCCGGACTGGGAACGGCCCACCATCAGCGTCTTGCCGACGATGTTCAGCTGGAGCTGGAGCGTGCTGTCGAACAGTTCGCCGTCGGCGACCTCGCCCGTCCAGCCCTTCTCGCCGGTGTTGAGGTCGAGTTCCTGGAGCTGGTTGCACTTGGCGCGGTCGCTGCTGCCGCTCATGTAGGCGATGACGATCTTGTCGTCGGCCGTCTTCTGCGGGGTGGCCGAGCAGATCTTCTGCGGGAACGTGATCGCGTCCCAGGTCGGGGCGCCGCCGTCGACGTCGTAGGCGAAGACCTGCTTGTACGCCGCCTTCACCGCCGTCTTGTCGGTGATCCACAGGCCGGGGGCGTCGGCGCCGGAACCGGGCGCGTCGGGCGCCTCCTTGTACCAGAGCACCTTCGACTCACCGGGCTTGCGGCCCGCGTTGAGGTCCTCCGCGCCGTCGCCCTTGTCGCCGGCGCCGTCGCCGGGGTTGACCGGCGCGTCGGTCGCGGTGGGCTTGGGGTCGTCGGTCTTGCCCGCGACGGGCTTCTTCTTGCTGCCGCCGCCGTCGTCGTCGCCGCCTCCGGTCACGGCGAACACGGTGCCGCCGATGACGAGCAGTGCCACGACCGCGGCACCGATGGCGAGCAGGGGCTTGCCCTTGAAGGGGTTGCGGGAGCCGGGGGCGGGCGGCGGGGTGCCGGGCGCGCCCGGCTGCCCGGGCTGCTGCGGGTAGCCGTAGCCGGGCTGGCCGTAGGGGCCGGGCTGCTGGGGTTGTCCGTAGGGGCCGGGCTGCTGCGGCTGGGCGTACGGGCCCTGCTGGGCGTACGGGCCGGGCTGGCCGTAGGGGCCCGGCTGCTGCGGCTGGCCGTAGGGGCCGGGGGCCGGGGTGGGCTGCTGCTGCGGGTAGCCGTAGCCGGGCTGCGGGGGGCCGGCGGGCGGCGGGGTCTGCGGAGGGCCCGCCGGTGGCGGCGGGGGCGTCTGCGGTGCCCCGAAACCGCCCTGCGGCGGCTGGTCCTGCGGCGCGCCGAAACCGCCGTGCGGCGGCTGGCTGGGCGGCTGGCTCATCAGCGGTTCCCCCTTGTGACCGATGTGGCGCCGCGCTCTGTGGCGCTGCGTTTCCGCCACACCCGTGGTTCTTCAGACGGTTCTCAGACGGCTCTTTCTATCACTCGGGACCGACAGACCACGGGGCCGGTCAACCCCTGTTCCCAAGGGACGACCGGCTCGTGATACCGCCGTTACGCGCCTTCACGCGCCCTTCACGCGGCTTGCGCGCCCCACGCACGCGCCTCACCGCGCGCCGCACGCACGCGCCCCCGGCTCACGCTCGGCCCGCGCCTTCCGGGGCTACGCGTCCTCCGCGAGTTCCAGCCACCGCAGCTCCAGCTCTTCGCGCTGGCCCGCCAAGTCGCGCAGCTCGGCGTCGAGTTCGGCGACCTTCGCGAAGTCTGTCGCGTTCTCGGCGATTTGGGCGTGGAGCTTGGTCTCCCGCTCGGAGACCTTGTCGAGCTGCCGCTCGATCTTCTGGAGCTCCTTCTTGGCGGCGCGCTGGTCGGCGGCGCTCTTCTCGGGTACCGCCTTCTGGACGACCGGGGCCGCGGCGGCGGCCGCCTCCTCCATCCGGTGGCGCCGCTCGATGTACTCGTCGATGCCGCGCGGCAGCATCCGCAGGGTGGCGTCGCCGAGCAGGGCGAAGACGCGGTCGGTGGTGCGTTCGACGAAGAACCGGTCGTGGGAGATGACGATCATCGAGCCGGGCCAGCCGTCGAGGACGTCCTCCAGCTGGGTGAGGGTCTCGATGTCGAGGTCGTTGGTGGGCTCGTCGAGGAAGAGGACGTTCGGCTCGTCCATGAGGAGGCGCAGCAGTTGCAGGCGGCGCCGCTCACCGCCGGAGAGGTCCCCGACCGGCGTCCACTGCTTCTCCTTGTTGAAGCCGAACGTCTCGCACAGCTGTCCGGCGGTCATCTCGCGTCCCTTGCCGAGGTCGACGCGCTCGCGCACGCGCTGCACGGCCTCCAGGACCCGCAGGGCCGGGTCGAGTTCGCCGACCTCCTGGGAGAGGTAGGCGAGCTTGACGGTCTTGCCGACGGCGATCCGGCCGCCCGCGGGCTGCGCCTCGCCCTCCGTGCGTGCGGCCTCGGCCATGGCGCGCAGCAGGGAGGTCTTGCCGGCGCCGTTGACCCCGACGAGGCCGATCCGGTCACCGGGGCCGAGCTGCCAGGTGACGTGCTTGAGGAGCACCTTGGGGCCCGCCTGGACGGTCACGTCCTCCAGGTCGAAGACGGTCTTGCCGAGCCGCGAGGAGGCGAACTTCATCAGCTCGCTGCTGTCCCGGGGCGGCGGCACGTCCTTGATGAGCTCGTTGGCGGCCTCCACCCGGAAGCGCGGCTTGGACGTACGCGCGGGGGCGCCTCGGCGCAGCCAGGCCAGCTCCTTGCGGACGAGGTTCTGCCGCTTGGTCTCCTCGGTGGCGGCGATGCGCTCACGCTCGGCGCGGGCGAAGACGTAGTCGGAGTAGCCGCCCTCGTACTCGTGGACGGCGCCGCGCTGCACGTCCCACATGCGCGTGCAGACCTGGTCCAGGAACCAGCGGTCGTGGGTGACGCACACGAGTGCGGAGCGCCGCTCGCGCAGGTGCTGGGCGAGCCAGGAGATGCCCTCGACGTCGAGGTGGTTGGTGGGCTCGTCGAGCACGATCAGGTCCTGCTCGTCGATGAGCAGCTTGGCCAGCGCGATACGGCGGCGCTCGCCGCCGGAGAGCGGTCCGATGACGGTGTCCAGGCCCTGCGGGAAGCCGGGCAGGTCGAGCCCGCCGAAGAGGCCGGTGAGCACGTCGCGGATCTTGGCGTTGCCCGCCCACTCGTGGTCGGCCAGGTCCCGGATGACCTCGTGCCGCACGGTGGCGGCCGGGTCGAGGGAGTCGTGCTGCGTGAGCACGCCCAGGCGCAGTCCGCCGGAGTGCGTGACGCGCCCGGTGTCGGCCTCCTCCAGCTTGGCCAGCATCCGGATCAGGGTCGTCTTGCCGTCGCCGTTGCGGCCGACGACTCCGATCCGATCCCCTTCGGAGACGCCGAGCGAGACGCCGTCGAGCAGGGCACGGGTGCCGTACACCTTGCTGACGTTCTCGACATTGACCAGATTGACGGCCATTTCTCTCCTGCCCAGGGGGGTCGATCGGCCTCCAGGGTAGTCGGCGGGTGTGACAGGCGGCCGCGGAGTCCGCGACTGCCGCCGGGGTGGGGGCGGGGGCGGTTGCGGCTGGCGTGGCGGGGGGCGGTGGGCGGTGGCGTGGCGGGGGGCGGTGGCCGTTGTCGTGGCGGGGGGCGGTGGGCGGTGGCCGCTGGCGTGGCGGGGTCGGTGACCCTGGCGTGACGGGGGCCGGTGGCCGTCTGCCATGACGGGGCCGGTGACCGCTGGCGTGACGGGGTTGGTTGCGCTGCCCGCCGTCGCTCCCCGCCGCCGCTGCCGCCGTCCTCCCCGTCGTCCTACCCGTCGAGAACCGTCGCGCCCGGAGCGGGCCCCGACGCCGTGCGCACCGTGCGGCAGGTGCCGGAGGCGAGCAGGGCCTCGGCGACCTTGTCCGCGGCCTCGGGGTCGCGGACCAGGAAGGCCGTGGTCGGGCCGGAACCGGAGACGAGCGCGGTGAGCGCGCCGGCCGCCCGCCCCGCGGCGAGGGTGTCGGCGAGTTCGGGGAAGAGGGAGAGCGCGGCGGGCTGGAGGTCGTTGGAGACGGCGGCGGCGAGCGCGTCCGCGTCGCCCTCGGCGAGGGCGTCGAGCAGCGGCCCGGAGGCGACGGGGTCGGGGATGTCGGTCCCCTCCCCCAGCCGGTCGAACTCCCGGAAGACAGCCGGTGTCGACAGCCCGCGCGCGGCCATCGCGAACACCCAGTGGAAGGTCCCGCCGACCTCCAGCGCGCGCAGCTTCTCGCCGCGTCCGGTGCCCAGCGCGGCCCCGCCCACCAGGCTGAACGGCACGTCGCTGCCCAGTTCGGCGCAGATGTCGAGGAGTTCGTCGCGGGAGGCGTGCGTGCCCCACAGGGCGTCGCAGGCGAGGAGGGCGCCCGCGCCGTCCGCGCTGCCGCCCGCCATGCCGCCGGCGACGGGGATGTCCTTGGTGATGTGGAGGTGGACGTCGGGTTCGAGGCCGTACCGTCCGGCGAGCGCCTCGGCGGCGCGGGCGGCCAGGTTGGTGCGGTCCAGCGGGACCTGGGCGGCGTCCGGGCCCTCGCAGGTGACCCGCAGACCGGTGGGCGACGGGGTGACGGTGACCTCGTCGTAGAGGCCGACCGCGAGGAAGACGTTGGCCAGGTCGTGGAAGCCGTCGGGGCGGGCGGCGCCTACCGCGAGCTGGACGTTGACCTTGGCGGGGACGCGTACCGTGACGCTCACTGGTGACCGGTCTCCTTGTGCTCGGCGGGGGCGGCCGTCTTGTCCTCGGCGGGGGCGGCCGTCTTGTCCTCGGCGGGGGCGGCCGTCTTGTCCTCGGCGGGGGCGCTCGCCTTGTGTTCTGCGATCCTCGCGAACTCCTCGACCGTCAGCGCCTCTCCGCGCGCCTGTGGTGAGACGCCCGCCGCGACGAGCGCCGCCTCGGCGGCCGGTGCGGAACCGGCCCAGCCCGCGAGCGCGGCCCGCAGCGTCTTGCGCCGCTGGGCGAACGCGGCGTCGACGACCGCGAAGACCTCCGCCTTGGAGGCCGTCGTCGCGACCGGCTCGGCGCGGCGCACCAGCGACACCAGCCCGCTGTCGACGTTCGGCGCCGGCCAGAAGACATTGCGGCCGATGGCTCCGGCCCGCTTCACCTCGGCGTACCAGTTGGCCTTCACCGACGGCACGCCGTACACCTTCGAGCCGGGCGCGGCGGCGAGCCGGTCGGCGACCTCCGCCTGCACCATGACGAGCGTGCGCTCGATGGTGGGGAAGGTGTCGAGCATGTGCAGCAGCACGGGAACGGCGACGTTGTACGGCAGGTTCGCCACCAGCGCGGTCGGGGCGGGGCCCGGCAACTCGCGTACGTGCATCGCGTCGGAGTGGACCAGCGCGAACCGGTCGGCGCGCTCGGGCATCCGCGCGGCGACGGTGGCGGGCAGCGCGGCCGCGAGTACGTCGTCGATCTCCACGGCCGTGACCCGGTCGGCGACCTCCAGCAGCGCGAGGGTGAGCGAGCCGAGCCCGGGGCCGACCTCGACGACCACGTCGTCCGGCCGGACCTGCGCGGTGCGGACGATACGGCGGACGGTGTTCGCGTCGATCACGAAGTTCTGACCGCGCTGCTTGGTGGGGCGCACCCCGAGGACGTCGGCGAGTTCGCGGACGTCGGCGGGGCCGAGGAGGGCGTCGGGGGCGGGGCTGGTGCTCACGGGACAAGGGTACGGGGGTGCGGGGCCGGCCCTCGTCCGGTCGGCGCCCGTGGTCCTCACCCCTGCAGCCGCGCCCCGCAGTGCGGCCAGGGGCTCGCCCCGCGCTGCACGTACAGCTTCTTCGCCCGGAACGTCTGCTCCGACGCGGGCGCGTCCTGCGGCCGTCCCTTGCCGCCGAGCCCCTGCCAGGTCCGGGTGTCGAACTGGTACAGCCCGCCGTACGTCCCCGACGGGTCCACCGCGTCGGGCCGCCCGCCCGACTCGCAGGCGGCGAGCCCCTGCCAGTTCAGGTGGTCGGCGCCCTGCACCGACGTCGGCATCGGCTTGGTGCCCACCTTCACCACCTGCGTCCGCGGCTCCCGTACCGTCTCGGTCCGGATCCGCCGGGGCTTCTGCTTGACGCCGTTGACGGTGCGCAGGGAGTAGGTGACCCGGCGCAGCCCCGGCTGGCCGGACTGCTCGACGACCTCCGTCCCCTTGAACAGCGAGGGGTCCTCGGTCCGCTCCACGTCGAACGGGATCTGCTCCTCGCGGACCTCCTTCGTCCCGGTGATCCGCAGGACGGTCACCGTCTGGCCGTCGCGCGGGAAGCTCGCGAGCGCGACGGAGGTGGTGTCCTGTCCGCGCAGGGTGATGCCGGCCTCCTCGACGGCCTCGCGGACGGTCGCCGCGTTCGTGCGGACGGTGCGGGCACGGCCGTCGGCCATGATCGTGACGGAGCGCTCGGTGCGCACGTCCAGTGCGAGCCCCTCGCGCCCGATGCGCAGGGATCGCGCGACGGACAGGTACGCGCCCTCCGCGCGTACGCCGAACTGCCGCAGCGCTTCGTCCACGGTGCGCGCCGTCGTCCACACCTGGCGCCGTCGGCCGTCGAGCGTGAGCCGTACCGGGCGTCCGTAGCGTACGGCGACCTCGTCGCCGCTGTTGAGGTCCGCGCCGGGGGCGGGCGCGACCACGTCGTGCGCCCCCACTTCGACCCCTTGCTCCGCGAGCAGTTCGGTGACGTCGTCGGCGAAGGTGTGGAGGGTGCGCGGTGTGCCGTCGACGCTCAGTTCGATCGCCTTGTCCTTGGCGACGAACGCGGAGGTGCCGCCGGCGAGGAAGGCGACGACGAGGGCCTGCGGGAGCAGGCGGCGCAGGGGACTGTCGGGGCGCTCGGCGTAGCGCGCGCGGCGACGGCGTGCGGCGCGGCGTCCCGCGCCGGCGCGGGCGGGGGGCGCGAGCGCCGCCTCGCCGGGCGCTTGCTCACCGTACGCGCCCCCGGCGTGCGCCTTCTCGTCGAGAGCCCCTCCGTCCGGCGCCCTTCCGTCCGGCGCCCCTCCGGTCTGGCGCGGCAGCGCCGTCCCGTGCGCCGCGCGCGCCCCGGGAAACTCGCGCTCCGCATCGGCCGCGCCGCCCCCGCGCGCCCCGCGCCCCTCACCGGACTCGCGCGCCCCCTGCCCCTCGTACGCCGGCCGATACGTGTCCGCGTACGTCTGCTCGTACACCCCGGGCATCCCGTAGCCGAGGGTCTCCGCGCTGTGCAGGTCGGCGGGGGGCGCGTCGTATCCGCCGTACGCCGGGGGCGGATACGCGCCGCTCGCGCCCGCGCCGTACGCCTCATACGTCTCGTACTGCGAGTTGCTCACGCCGATACGCTCCAGAGGGCCAGAGGGGTCCCGATCGGGCCCCAAGAACCTAGCGGAGCGATGGTCACTCTCCAAAGCGACGCGACTACGCACCGTCGCGGCGAGGTCCGGGGCGGACCTGTGCGAGCGTTATCCGTCGGTTACGAACGCGGCACCCTCAGTAGTCGAAGGCGCGCGCCGTGTTCGCGCCGAGCGCCGTTGCCAGCGCGTCCTCGTCGATGCCGCGCACGGCGGCCATCGCGCGCACCGTGACCGGAACGAGATACGGGGCGTTGGGCCGTCCGCGGTACGGCATCGGCGTCAGGAAGGGCGCGTCGGTCTCCACCAGGACCAGCTCCAGCGGGGCCGCCGCGAGCGCGTCGCGGAGGTTCTGGGCGTTCTTGAAGGTGACGTTGCCCGCGAAGGACATGTAGTAGCCGGCGCGGGCGCAGATCTCCGCCATCTCCGCGTCCCCGGAGTAGCAGTGGAAGACGGTCCGCTCCGGCGCGCCCTCCTCCTTCAGCACGCGCAGCACGTCCGCGTGGGCGTCCCGGTCGTGGATGACGAGCGCCTTGCCGTGCCGCTTGGCGATCTCGATGTGGGCGCGGAAGGAACGCTCCTGCGCGGCCTTGCCCTCGTCGCCGGTGCGGAAGTAGTCGAGGCCCGTCTCGCCGACGGCCTTCACGTGCGCGAGCGCGGCCAGCCGGTCGATCTCGGCGAGCGCCTCGTCCAGGCCCGCGTCCCCGCCCGGCTCGCGCGCCCCCTGCCGGGACCAGCCGTCGGGGTCACCGTGGACGATGCGCGGGGCCTCGTTGGGGTGCAGGGCGACGGCGGCGTGGACGGCGTCGTACGCCGCTGCCGTCTCGGCGGCCCAGCGGGAGCCGTTCACGTCGCAGCCCACCTGCACGACCGTCGTCACCCCGACCGACGCGGCCTTCGCCAGCGCCTCCTCCACCGTGCCGGACTGCATGTCGAGGTGGGTGTGGGAGTCGGCGACGGGCACCCGGAGGGGTTCCGGGAGCGGCGGCGCCTCGTTCTTGTCGCTGGAGGAAGGCATGCCCCGATCCTACGAAAGGGGCGCGCGCGGCCGGCCGGGCGACCGGGTCAGCTCGCCCTGCGGTGGAACGGGTGCAGGAGATCGGACAGATGCCAGTGGTGGTGCTCGCGCTCCTCCGCCGCGCCCGGCGCCTCCACCGGGCCCGCCGGGGGCGTGCGGTGGCTCCGGTGCGCCGCGTCGCGCGCCGACGAGACCTGCCCCGCGCGCAGGAGCCGTACGACGTGGCTGTCGCAGTTCTGGCACGTGGGCCGGCTCAGAGGGGACGGGACGACCTGGCCGTCGGCCACGTACATCACGAACTCGTGGCCGTCGCCGTCCGTGTGGTGCTCGATCTCGTACGACTGTTCCCAGCCGTGCCCGCAGCGCATGCAGGCGAAGGAATACGACTCGTGGACGATCGGGGTGTCCGCGCCACGGAGGCGGGTCTGTCCTGCGGTCTCGCTCATGCCGGCTCCTCGTGTTGGACCGGGGACGGGTGCGTCCCACCACCCAGTGGACGCCTCCGCCGACGCGAACGCAGCAGGCCTGTCGAGTGTTGGCGGCGATTTGGGCGTCCCTTGCCCGGGCGCCCCGTTCACCCGGCGCGGGCTTTGCTTTTCATGGCCGCCCTTTGCCGCCGGATGGGGCGCGCGCTCAGAGGAGATGCGCCCTGCTCAGAGGGCGCACGCCCCGACCAGGTGCCTCACGCCCCAGCCGGGCGCCTCACGCCCCGCGTGAAACGATCACGCCCGGCGCGCGCCAAACCGATCACACCCCGCGCGCACCACACCCCGCGCGCCCCGCGCAAGACGATCAAGGCCCTCCCCGTGAGGCGCGCCTCCCCACAAGCCCCCTCACACCCCCGCGTTCTTCGCCGCCACCACCGCGTCGAACACCTCCCGCTTCGGCAGCCCGGCCTCCGCCGCCACCGCCGCGATGGCCTCCTTGCGCCGCTCGCCCGCCTCCTCGCGCACCCGCACCCGGCGCACCAGCTCCTCGGGGCCGATCTCCTCGGGTCCCTTCTCCGGCGCACCCTCCACGACGACGGTGATCTCCCCGCGCACGCCCTCGGCCGCCCACTCCGCCAGCTCCCCCAGCGAACCGCGCCTGACCTCCTCGTACGTCTTGGTCAGCTCCCGGCACACGGCGGCCCGCCGCTCCGCGCCGAACACCTCGGCCATCGCCGCGAGGGTGTCGTCGAGCCGGTGCGGGGCCTCGAAGTAGACGAGGGTGCGCCGTTCCTCGGCGACCTCGCGCAGCCGCGACAGCCGTTCCCCGGCCTTGCGCGGCAGGAACCCCTCGAAGCAGAACCGGTCGACGGGCAGCCCGGACAGCGCCAGCGCGGTCAGCACGGCGGACGGCCCGGGCACCGCGGTGACCCGCACCCCGCGCTCGACGGCCGCCGCGACCAGCCGGTACCCGGGGTCGGACACGGATGGCATCCCCGCGTCCGTGACGAGCAGCACGCGCGCGCCGCCGAGCAGTTCGTCGACCAGTTCCGGCGTACGGGCCGACTCGTTGCCCTCGAAGTAGGACACGACACGCCCCTTGGGCGTGATCCCGAGCGCCTGGGTGAGCCGCCGCAGCCGTCGGGTGTCCTCGGCGGCGACGACGTCGGCGCCGGCCAGCTCCTCGGCGAGCCGGGGAGGTGCGTCGGCGATGTCGCCGATGGGAGTGCCGGCAAGGACCAGGGTTCCGGGCGTAACTGTCACGTTTCCATCCTCGCAGGCCCCATGCGCGGGACTCCCGCAGCACGGTTCCCTACGATGGCGCGGTGACCAGTACAGCGTCGTCCATGGACTCCACGGACACCCGGCAGGGCCAGGCGCCACCCGAGCAGCGGCCCTCGTGGCAGCAGCGGTTGCGCCGCTTCGGATACACCGCGGGGCCCGGAAGCGATGTCCGCGACCGCCTGGTGCCGCCGTATGTGCAGCCCAGCCCACGACTGTGGACGGTACTCGGCCTGTCGCCGGCGCTCACCAAGCGGATCACGCGGTGGTCGGGCTGGGGCGGTCCGCTGCTGGTCACCCTCCTCGCGGGCGTGCTGCGGTTCTGGAACCTGGGCAGCCCGAGGGGGGTGATATTCGACGAGACGTACTACGCCAAGGACGCGTGGGCGCTCGTCCACCGCGGCTTCGAGGTCAACTGGGACAAGAACGCCAACGACCTGGTGCTGTCCCTGGGCGACAAGGTCAATGTCCCCACGGACGCGGCGTACGTCGTGCACCCGCCGGTGGGCAAGTACGTCATCGGGCTGGGCGAGCTGATGTTCGGCTTCGACCCGTTCGGCTGGCGGTTCATGACGGCGCTGCTCGGCACGCTCTCCGTGCTGATGCTGTGCCGGATCGGCCGCCGACTGTTCCGTTCCACCTTCCTGGGCTGTCTGGCGGGCGCGCTGATGGCGGTGGACGGCCTGCACTTCGTGATGAGCCGGACCGCGCTGCTGGACGGCGTGCTGATGTTCTTCGTGCTGGCCGCGTTCGGCTGCCTGGTCGTCGACCGCGACAAGGCGCGCGAGCGGCTCGCCGCCGCGTTGCCGGCCGACGCCGACGGCCGGGTCCGCCCCGACGCGTACACGGCCGAGACCGCGCGCCTGGGCCTGCGCCCCTGGCGCTGGGCGGCCGGTCTGATGCTGGGCCTGGCGATCGGCACCAAGTGGAACGGCCTGTACTTCCTGGTCGCGTTCGGCCTGATGACGGTCCTGTGGGACGTCGCTTCCCGCAAGGTGGCGGGCGCCCGCCACCCGTACACGGCCGTCCTCAAGTACGACCTGGGGCTGGCGTTCCTGGCCACCGTGCCGGTCGCGATCGTGACGTACCTCGCGTCGTGGACGGGCTGGATCCTGTCGCCCACGGACGGCACCGGCGGCTACTACCGCAACTGGGCCGCCACCGACGGCAAGGACAGCAGCTGGTCCTGGCTCTTCCCGGACTGGTTGCGCAGCCTGTGGCACTACGAGCAGCAGGTCTACGAGTTCCATGTGGGCCTGTCCTCGCCGCACACGTACCAGTCCAACCCGTGGAGCTGGATCGTCACCGGCCGCCCGGTGTCGTACTTCTACGAGTCACCCGCCCCCGGCGTGGACGGCTGCCCCGCCGATGCGGGCGACAAGTGCGCGCGCGAGGTCCTGGCCATCGGCACGCCACTGCTGTGGTGGGTGGCAGCCTTCGCCCTGTTGTACGTGCTGTGGCGCTGGTTCTTCCGCCGCGACTGGCGCGCGGGCGCCATCGCCTGCGCCGTCGCGGCCGGCTATCTGCCCTGGTTCCTGTACCAGGAGCGGACGATCTTCTTCTTCTACGCCGTCGTCTTCCTGCCCTTCCTCTGCCTGGCCGTGGCGATGCTCCTGGGCGCGATCGTCGGCCCACCGGGCTCGTCGGAGACACGCAGGGTGGCCGGGGCCACGGGCGCGGGCGTCCTGGTGCTGCTGATCGCCTGGAACTTCATCTACTTCTGGCCCCTGTTCACGGGGACGAGTATCCCGATCGACGACTGGCGGTCGCGGATGTGGCTGGACACCTGGGTCTAGCCACCTCGGCGACCGCCCGAATACCTGGATCAGGCAACAATCGGAGAACAGCGGCCCCACCCTCCCCACCGGCCCCCTACAGTGCGGAAGACCACTGGGGAATCGGGGAGGGGACGACCCTATGGGCAAGGGGGTGAAGGCCGCCGTCGTCGGCGGTGTGTTCGCCGCGATGGTGGGCGGGGCCGGTTACGGCGCCTACAACCTCGTATCCGCGCTGAACGGTGACGGGGGCGCGCCGGAGGTGAAGACCGGGCCGCCGAGCGCGGAGGAGGTGGCGGAGGCCTCCGGGAAGTTCTTCTCGGCGTGGGAGAAGGGGCGCGCGGCGCAGGCGGCGGCGTACACGAACTTCGAAGCCCCGGCCGAGAAGCTGCTGACCGCGTACGGCGAGGAAGCGCACATCACCGGTGTGAAGATCACGCCGGGGGCGGCGAAGGGGACCACGGTGCCCTTCTCGGTGCGGGCGACGGTGTCGTACGGGAAGGCGTCGAAGCCGCTCGTGTACAAGAGCGAGCTGAAGGTGGTGCGCGGGGAGACCTCCGGGCAGGCGCTGGTGGACTGGGATCCGTCGGTGGTCCATCCCGCGCTGAAGAACGACGGCGACACGCTGGTGACCGGGGAGTCGGCGAGCCCGCCCATCGTGGCGGTGGACCGCGACGACCGCGTGCTGACCAAGGAGAAGTACCCCTCGCTGGGTCCGATCCTGGACACGTTGCGCGAACGGTACGGCGACCGCGCCGGCGGCACCCCCGGCATCGAGCTGGTGGTCCGGCACACCGCCGGGGACGCGGCCGACACCTCGCTGGTCACCCTCACCGAGGGCAAGGCGGGCCGGCTGCCCACGACGCTGAGCGCGGCCGTGCAGGCGGCGGCCGAGAAGGCCGTGCAGAGCTACGACGAGTCGTCGGTGGTCGCGGTCAAGCCCAGTACCGGCGAGGTGCTGGCGGTGGCGAACAACCGTGCGGACGGATGGAACGCGGCCTTCGAGGGGCGGGTCGCGCCCGGCTCCACGATGAAGATCGTCACCGCGGCGATGCTCATCGACAACGGTGTCGCCTCGATGAACGGCCCGGCGCCCTGCCCGGACACCGCCACCTGGCAGAGCCAGACCTTCAAGAACCTTCCCGGTCTGCCGGCCAACGAGAGCGCCACGCTGGCCGATACGTTCATGCGTTCGTGCAACACCGGTTTCATCAAGCTCGTCGACGAGGAGCCGCTCACCGACGCCTCGCTGACGGCGGAGGCGCAGGAGCGGTTCGGGCTCGGCCGGGACGACTGGAAGACCGGCATCACCTCCTTCGACGGCAGCGTTCCGCCGTCCGCGGGCCCGGACCGGGCGGCCAACGCCATCGGCCAGGGCCAGGTCCAGATGAGCCCGCTGAACATGGCCTCCGTGACCGCCACCGCGAAGACGGGTGCCTTCCGGCAGCCGTACCTGGTGCCGCCCGGGCTGGACGACCGCGAGCTGGCCACCGCCAAGGGCCTGCAGCCGAACACCTCCTACCAGCTCACCCAGATGATGCGGCTCACCGCGACCCAGGGCACGGCCCGGGACGTGATGGCCGGGCTCGGCGGGGACATCGGCGCGAAGACCGGTTCCGCCGAGGTGGACGGGCAGGCGGCCAACAGCTGGTTCACCGGGTTCCGCAACGATGTGGCCGCGGCGGCGATGAGCGAGGCCGGCGGGCGCGGCAGCGAGGCGGCGGGCCCGATCGTCAGGGCGGTGCTGGCGGCCGGAGGCTGAACTCACCCCTGAAGGACGGGACTCTAGGGTGGTGCCGTCGTTGGGCTGGACGAGGGCGACGGGGACCCTGGGACTTCGCGGAGGAACTGACAGCTGTGGGCAAGAGAAGGCGCGTCGCGGACGAGCGACGGAAGACGAGGCCCGCCGTGGTGGTCGGCGGGATGATCGCCGTGGTCGTCGGCGGCGCCGGGGTGGGCGCCTACGCGCTGTACGGGGGCGGGGCGGTGGCCGACGAGCGTACGCAGACCGCGGCCGCCGACGGCACGGCGAAGGCGGTCAAGACGGGCCCGCTGTCCGCCGAGGAGGTCACCACGGCGGCCGGCGCCTTCCTCACGGCCTGGCAGCGGGGCGAGGTCGACGAGGCCGCCGCCGCCACGGACGACGCCACGGCGGCCCGGAAGCTGCTCGCCGGCTACCGCAAGGACGCCCACATCAAGGACGCCACCTTCACCCCCGGCACGCCGAAGGGCGCCGAGGTGCCCTTCTCCGTCAAGGCAACGGTGGCGTACGACAAGCTCAGCGAGCCGTTGGCCTACGACAGCGCCCTGACCGTCGTACGGCGTGCCGGGGACGGCGAACCGGTCGTCGCGTGGCGGCCGTCCGTCGTCCACCCCGACCTCAAGGACGGCGACACGCTGGTCACCGGGGAAGCCGGGACCCCGCCGGTCAAGGCGCTGGACCGGGACGGCGGCGAGCTGACGGCCGAGTCGTACCCGTCGCTGGGCACGGTGCTGGACGGGCTGCGCGAGAAGTACGGCGAGACGGCCGGCGGCAAGGCGGGCATCGAGCTGCGCGTGATCCGCGGCAAGGAGTCCAAGTCGGCGGACAGGACCCTGGTGGAGCTGAGCGAGGGCACACCGGGCACGGTGCGGACGACGCTCAACCCGACGCTCCAGGCCGCGGCCGAGGAGCAGGTGGCGAAGAAGGCACGCGCCTCGGTCGCCGTCCTGCGCCCCTCCACGGGCGAGATCCTGGCGGTCGCGAACTCCTCCAAGGGCTTCAACACCGCGCTGCAGGGCTCCCTCGCGCCCGGCTCCACGATGAAGGTCGTCACCGCCTCGCTGCTGATCGAGAAGGGCCTGGCCTCGGCGAACAAGGCGCATCCGTGCCCGAAGTTCTTCACGTACGGGGGCTGGAAGTTCCAGAACCTCGACAAGTTCGAGATCAAGGGCGGCACGTTCAAGGCGAGCTTCGGGCGGTCCTGCAACACGGCGTTCATCAGCCAGGCGCCCGAGCTGGACGACGACAGCCTGACCAAGCAGACGCAGCAGGTCTTCGGCCTGGGCCTGAACAACTGGTCCGTGGGGGTGCCGACCTTCGACGGCAGCGTCCCGGTGCAGTCGCACGCGCAGATGGCGGCCTCGCTGATCGGCCAGGGCGGGGTGCGGATGAACCCGCTGAACATGGCCTCGGTCTCCGCGACGGTCAAGGCGGGCGTCTTCCGCCAGCCGTACCTTGTCCCGCCGGAGGTGGACAGGCGCACACTGGCCACGGCCCCGCGCGCGATGTCCTCCGGCACGCTCTCCCAGTTGCGTGAGCTGATGGCCCATACGGCGGTCTACGGCACTGCCGCCGAGGCGATGGCCGGGGTGGGCGGTGACATCGGCGCGAAGACCGGTTCCGCCGAGGTCGACGGACAGAAGAAGCCCAACGGCTGGTTCACCGCCTACCGGGGCGACCTCGCGGCCGCGGGCGTGGTCCAGGCGGGCGGGCACGGCGGGTCGACGGCGGGGCCGATCGTGGCGTCGCTGCTGAAGCTGGGGGGCTGAAGGGCTGAGCGCTGCTGAAGCCGGGGGCTGAAGGGCTGAGCGCTGCTGAAGCCGGGGGCTGAGGGGCCGAGCGCTGCTGAGGCTGGGGGCGCTGAGTGAAGGCGTGAGGAGGGGCCGTACGCGCGTGTTCAGCCGCGTACCGGCTCCGCCGCCGCCGTGTACGTCCGGCGCAGGAACCGCAGCAGCGCCTTCGTCTCGAACTGCACCACCGAGACGCCCTGCGCGGAGTGGAACTCCACCACCGCCTGTACCCGCCCGCACGGCCACACCCGTACGTCCCCGCTGCCTGCGGGCGCCCGCAGGCCCTGTTCCAGCAGGTCGCGGGAGAAGGTCCACTCGTGCGGTCCGGGCAGTCCGACCCGTACCGCGCGGGGGTCCCGCTCGGGGTCGTACCGCAGGACGACGGGTACGGCCCCGCGGTCCTCCTGCACCTGGACGTCCGTGTCCGTGACGATCTGGGCTCGCGCGTACTGCTCGACTACCGACATCGGGCGGCCCCTTACGCTGCGTGACCTATGCGAAAGCTGTGAATCCGCTTCCTCTCCAATGTCGCATATTTTCCGCCGGGCGCCCCTGGGCCGGAGATTCTGCGCCGATTGTTCTCGGTCACACGCTCTTGCAAGCCGTTCGCAACAAGCCACTATCATCGAACGGTGCATGTCCCTGACGGATTCATAGACGCCCCCACCTCGCTCGCGACCGGAGCGGTCGCCGCGGCCGCGGTCGCCGTGAGCCTGCGCGGCGCGCGCCGGGAACTCGACGAGCGCACCGCGCCGCTGGCCGGCCTGGTGGCCGCGTTCATCTTCGCCGTCCAGATGCTGAACTTCCCCGTCGCCGCGGGCACCAGCGGTCACCTGCTGGGCGGCGCGCTCGCCGCGATCCTCGTCGGCCCCTACACCGGCGTGCTGTGCGTCTCCGTCGTCCTGCTCATGCAGGGCATCCTCTTCGCGGACGGCGGCCTGACCGCGCTCGGCGTGAACATCACCAACATGGCGGTGGTCACCACGGTCGTCGCCTACGGCCTCTTCCGCGGCCTGGTCAAGATCCTGCCGCGCACCCGCCGCTCGGTGACCGTGGCCTCCTTCGCCGCGGCCCTCGTCTCGGTCCCGGCCGCGGCGCTCGCCTTCACGCTGATGTACGCGGTCGGCGGCACCACCGACGTCTCGATCGGCAAGGTGGCCACCGCGATGGTCGGCGTGCACGTCCTGATCGGCATCGGGGAGGCCGCGATCACGGCGCTCACGGTCGGCGCGGTGATCGCCGTGCGCCCGGATCTCGTGTACGGCGCGCGCGACCTGCGCCAGCGCCTGCAACTGCGCGTGAACGGCGCACTGGTCGACGTCCCGGCGCCCGAGGGGGCGCGCACGGCGCCCGTCGCGGCGCGCACCTCCCGGCGCGCGCTGTGGATCACCGGTCTGGTCACCTCCCTCGTCCTCGCCGGCGTCGTCAGCTTCTACGCCTCCTCCAACCCCGACGGCCTGGAGAAGGTCGCCTCCGACCAGGGCATCGACAAGAAGGCCGAGGAGCACGCGTACGCCGACTCCCCCCTCGCCGACTACGGCGTCAAGGATGTCGAGGACGCCCGCCTGTCCGGGGGGCTGGCGGGCGTCATCGGCGTCGGTGTCACGGTCGTGGCGGGCAGCGCGGTGTTCTGGGCGGTGCGCCGCCGACGTACGCACGACGACGTCTCCCCCGTGAGCACGAACGTCTGACATGGGCGCCGGACACGCGCACAGGCTGTACCGGCACGGGCACTCCCCCGTGCACGGACTGCCGCCGCACACCAAGCTCGCCGCGACCTTCGCGTTCGTGGTCGTCGTGGTGTCGACACCGCGGGAGGCGATGTGGGCCTTCGGGCTGTACGCCGTCCTGCTCGCGGTCGTCGCGTACCTCGCGCGCGTGCCCGCCGGTTTCCTGCTCAAGCGGCTGCTGATCGAGGTGCCGTTCGTCGCCTTCGCGGTACTGATGCCGTTCGTCGCGGAGGGCGAGCGCGTCGAGGTGCTCGGTGTGTCGCTGAGCGTCAGCGGACTGTGGGGCGCCTGGAACGTGCTCGCCAAGGGCACCCTCGGCGTCGCCGCGTCCGTCCTGCTGGCCTCCACCACCGAACTGCGCGAGCTGCTGCTCGGCCTGCAGCGCCTGAAGCTCCCGCCCCTGCTGGTGCAGATCGCCTCCTTCATGATCCGCTACGGCGACGTGATCACCGACGAGATGCGGCGCATGCGCATCGCGCGGGAGTCGCGCGGCTTCGAGGCGCGCGGTGTGCGGCACTGGGGCGTGCTCGCGAAGTCCGCGGGCGCGCTGTTCATCCGCTCCTACGAACGCGGCGAGCGCGTCCACCTGGCCATGATCAGCCGCGGGTACGCCGGTGCGATGCCGGTGATCGACGAGGTGACCGCATCCCGCGCGCAGTGGACGTACGCGTTCACCCTCCCCCTCGCCGCCCTCGTGGTCTGTCTGCTGGGATGGACCATGTGACTGCTTCCCTGGAGGTCTCCGGCCTCGCCTTCGCCTACCCCGACGGCCATCAGGCCCTGTTCGGCGTGGACTTCTCCATCGCGCGCGGCGAGCGTGTGGCGCTGCTCGGGCCGAACGGTGCCGGCAAGACGACGCTCGTGCTGCACCTCAACGGCATCCTCGGCGGCGGCACCGGCACGGTGACGGTGGCGGGTCTGCCCGTGGGGCGGCAGCACATGGCCGAGATCCGGCGCAAGGTGGGCATCGTCTTCCAGGACCCGGACGACCAGCTGTTCATGCCGACGGTCCGCGAGGACGTGGCGTTCGGTCCGGCTGCGGCCGGGCTGAAGGGGGCGGAGCTGGAGGAGCGCGTGGACCGGGCGCTCGCGCAGGTGGGCATGGCGGAGTTCAAGGAACGGCCGCCGCACCACCTGTCGTTCGGGCAGCGCCGCCGGGTGGCCGTGGCGACCGTGCTGGCGATGGAGCCGGAGATCCTGGTGCTGGACGAGCCGTCCTCCAACCTGGACCCCGCCTCCCGCCGCGAACTGGCCGACATCCTGCGCTCGCTGGACGTGACCGTGCTGATGGTCACGCACGACCTGCCCTACGCGCTGGAACTGTGCCCGCGCGCGCTCATCCTGAGCGACGGCGTGATCGCGGCGGACGGCCGGACGGGCGAGCTGCTCGCGGACGACGACCTGATGCGCGCCCACCGGCTGGAGCTGCCCTTCGGCTTCGACCCGCGTTCCGTGCCGGCGACCCGGCTCCGTCCGTGACAATGGGCGCGTGACGAACGACGAGAACGGCGGGGCGGCCGGTTCCCTGCTCCTCGACGAGCAGCTGTGCTTCGCGCTGTACGCGGCGCAGCGCGCGGTGACGGCGGCGTACCGCCCCCTCCTCGACGACCTCGGGCTCACCTATCCGCAGTACCTCGTGCTGCTGGTGCTGTGGGAGCGCGGGGAGACGACGGTCAAGGAGCTGGCGGGGGCGCTGCGGCTGGACTACGGGACGGTGTCGCCGTTGCTGAAGCGGCTGGAGTCCGCGGGGCTCGTGCGCCGGGAGCGCGCGGCGGGCGACGAGCGCTCGGTGCTCGTCGCGTGCACGGGGCGTGCGGAGGAACTGAAGGAGCGCGCGGCGCGCGTACCGGGCGCACTGCTCGCGGCGACGGAGCTCGGCGGGCCGGAGGTCGCGCGGTTGCGCGAGGAGCTGTGGCAGCTCGCGGAGAGGGCGCAGGCGGCAGCCGACCGCGCACACTGACCCGCACACGCCCGGCGCACACGCCCCACCTCCCCTCTCCCCTGATCTGGCGTTACCCGCAGTTGCCACCCCCTGCCCGCACCCCCACACCTACCGGTCAGTACCTTGTGCACGATGTATTTGTGCACAAGGATTCCCGGGGGAGGACGTCCATGACCGACGGCACCGCTGTCGACACCCGTCCGACGAAGATCATGTACGTCGCCGAGGCCACCGCGCACGGTGGCCGGGACGGCTATGTCACCAGCCAGGACGGCGTGCTGGAGCTGCGCGTCGCGATGCCGCCGGAGCTGGGCGGCGACGGCAACGGCACCAACCCCGAGCAGCTGTTCGCCGCCGGGTACAGCTCCTGCTTCCACAACGCGCTCGTCCTCGTCGGCCGACGGGCCGGTTACGACCTGACCGGCTCCACCGTCGCCGCGAAGGTCGGCATCGGCCCCAACAAGCAGCTCGGCTACGGTCTCGCGGTCGCCCTCAACGTCTCCCTGCCGGTGCTCGACGCGGACGTCGCGGCCAAGCTCGTCGACGCGGCCCACGAGGTCTGCCCCTACTCCAACGCCACCCGCGGCAACATCGACGTCACGATCCTGCTCGGTTGACGCGAGCCGAGGAATCGCAGGCGACGGTCCGTTGTTGCACCCGCTGTCGAAGGCGAGTGGGACGCATGGGAAGGGACCTGCGGACGTGAAGGTGAACGGCACGGTCGTCGAGGGATTCGAGCCGGTCAGGGAGGCGTTCGTACGGAACTTCGAGGCGCTCGGCGAGCGGGGCGCGGCCGTCTCCGTCTACCGCGACGGGCAGCGGGTCGTCGACCTGTGGGCCGGCACCCGGGACGTCGACGGCACGGAGCCGTGGGAACGCGGCACCGCGCAGGTGGTGCGCTCGGCGACCAAGGGCGTCGCCGCCGCCGTACTGCTGATGCTGCATCAGCGCGGGGAGCTGGACCTGGACGCGCCGGTGGGTGCGTACTGGCCGGAGTTCAAGGCGCACGGCAAGGAACGGGTGCTCGTGCGGCACGTGCTGAACCACCGGGCCGGGCTGCCCGTGCTGGACACGCCGCTCACCCCCGCGCAGGCGCTGGACCCCGCGCGCGGACCCGAGGCGGTCGCCGCGCAGGCGCCCGTCTGGGAGCCGGGCACCGATCACGGCTATCACGCGCTGACCTACGGCTGGATGGTCGACGAACTGACCCGGCGGGTGACGGGACGCTGGGCCGGTGAGTGGATCGCGGCGGAGCTGGCCGCGCCGCTGGGCCTGGACCTGTGGCTCGGGCTGCCGGAGTCGGAGGCGGCGGCCGGGCGGGTCGGCCGTTCCGGACGCGTGGAGGGGCCCGAGCCCGTCGGCGGACTGCGCGCCCGCCCGAAGCGTTCGGTGACCGAGGCCTACGCCGACCCCGACTCCCTGACCCGCCGGGCGTTCGCGGCGATCAGCCCGTTCCCCGACCAGAACGACCCCGCCCACCGCGCGGCCGCCCTGCCCGCCACCAACGGCATCGCGACGGCCGAGGCCCTCGCCCGCTTCTACGCGGCGCTGATCGGGCCCGTCGACGGCTTCCGCCTGTTCGACGCGGCGACGGCCCGGCTGGCCCGCGCCGAGGAGTCGGCGGGCCCGGACCGGGTGCTGGTCGTGGGCACCCGCTTCGGCCTCGGCTACATGCTGCACGGCAGCGCGTCCCCGCTCCTCGCCCCCACCTCCTTCGGCCACCCCGGCCGCGGCGGCTCCCTCGGTTTCGCCGACCCCGACTCGGGCATCGCCTTCGGCTACGTCACCAACGGCTTCCGCAAGACGGTGACGGCGGACCCGCGCGCGCAGGCGCTGGTGCGGGGGGTGCGGGAGTCGCTCACGCGGGGCGCGTAGCTGCTCGCACACGCTCGAGCGCGGGCTCACCAGCGCACGCAACTCGGGCGCACGCCCCGATCCGGCGCGAAGCGCCCGCGCGGGGCGCACAAGCCGACCAACGCGCCCCAAACAGGGTGGCGCACCCCAGCCAGGGGCGCGCGAGCGAACCCGCACGCCCCCACCTCACCTCACCTCACCTCACACGTGAATCGGATGGGACGTGCGCCCCGAGGCCGAGTCGATCTCGCCGTGCGCCTTCGTCAGCAGCTGCATCGCGAGTTCGTTGAGGGCACGTGCCGCCGCTATCTCCTCCCCGACCCGCGGCTGATTCGCGTCGGTGTGGTGGCGGCTGGCGTGCCCCTGGGCCCGTACCTCGGTGCCGTCGGGCAGCCGCACCAGCGCCGCCGCCCGCGTGTGCTGGTCGTCCTCCTGGAACTCCAGCTCCACATGCCATCCCACTGCGGTGTGCATCATGACGATCACCTCCGGAACTCCTCCTTCCAGGGTGCTCCTCCGACCACGCCCCGCACCACCGCTCCCGCGCCGGAACGGACACCCGCCCCCTCTCCGGTTCACCCCGCCCGCAGCATCAGCCCGATCCCCACCACCAGCAACCCGGCCGCCACGATCCGCGGCGCCCCGAACCGTTCCTTGAAGAACACCGCGCCGATCGCCGCGCCCACGATGATGGAGGACTCCCGAAGGGCCGCGATCGGCGCGAGGGCCGCGCGGGTCTGGGCCCACAGGACGAGGCCGTAGGCGGTGACGGAGAGGGCGGCGCCGAGCAGGCCGACGGCGGCGTACGGGCGGAGGAGGGCGACCGAGTCGCCCCGTCGGCGCCAGACGGTGTACGCGGGGATCACCACGCCCTGGATCGTCATCAGCCAGGCGATGTAGCCGAGGGAGGAGCCGGAGGCGCGCACGCCGAGGCCGTCGACGACCGTGTAGGCCGCGATGGTGAGGCCGGTGGCGAGGGCGGCGCCGATCGCGGACCAGTGGGGGCGGTGTCCGCGCAGTCCCCACAGGGCGACGCCGGTCAGTCCGGCGCAGGACAGGGCGATGCCGGCGGCGGCCCAGTCGTCCGGGACCTCGTGGGCGAAGAGCGCGGCGAACAGGGTGACGACCAGGGGCGCGGTGCCGCGGGCGATGGGGTAGGCCTGGCCGAAGTCGCCGAGCCGGAAGGACTTCATCAGCAGGGCGTAGTAGGCGATGTGGATGAGCGCGGAGCCGATCAGGTACGGCCAGGCACCGGCCGCCGGCACCGGCGTGAACGGCAGCATGACCAGCCCGATCAGCGCCCCGCCGCCCGCGATCAGGGTGAAGCCGACGAGTTTGTCGGGGATGCGGTGGGCGAGGGCGTTCCAGCAGGCGTGAGTGACCGCGGCGAGCAGGACGGCGGCGGTGACCAGGGGCGTCACGCGGTGTGCTCGCGCACGTCCGCCAGGGCGGCGCCGGCGTGCGCGATCAGGGCCTTCGGTTCCATGGGGAAGACGGTGTACGGGGTGCCGGCGGCGGCCCAGACGAGGTCGTGGTCGAGCAGGGAGCGGTCGGCCAGGACGCGGGTCCGCGTGCGGTGCCCGAAGGGCGGGACGCCGCCGATGGCGTATCCGGTGGTCTCCCGTACGACGTCGGCCTTGGCCCGGGTGACCCGCTCGGCGCCCAGTTCGCGCCGGACGAGGTCGACGTCGACGCGGGAGGCGCCGTCCATGAGGACGAGGACGGGGACGCCGTCGGCGGCGAAGATCAGCGACTTGCAGATCTGGCTCAGTTCGCAGCCGATCGCGGCGGCCGCCTCCGCGGCGGTGCGGGTCGCGTCCGGGAAGCGCCGGATCCGGTCGTGCAGTTCGCCGAGTCCGAGTTCGTCGAGGGCGGCGGCGAAGAGGGGGTGGGCTCCTGAAGCGGCAGACGTCATGAAAGGCCACGCTAGCGGTGCGTGTACCGGGCACGCGACGGGATATCGGTCCTCGCGGAATCCGGCCGCGTGCCCGCGTGCACAAGGCAGCCGGTGAGGGCGCCCCCGTCCCCACGGAGCCCTCACCGGCCGGTCCTGCGGCGGACGCGGTGCGTCAGGCGCGTACCAGCTCCTTGTCCGCGTCCGCGTGGGCCTCGGCCGCGGCCTTGAGGCCCTCGCCCTCGACGTCGACGTTGGGCAGGGCGCGGTCCAGCCACTTCGGCAGCCACCAGGCCTTGGTGCCGAGCAGGGCCAGCACCGCCGGGACGATCGCCATGCGGACGACGAACGCGTCGAAGAAGACCGCGACGGCCAGGCCGAAGCCGATCATCTTCACCATCGACTCGGAGGAGCCGATGAAGCCCGCGAAGACGGCCATCATGATCACGGCGGCGGCGGTGACCACCCGTGCGCCGTGCTTGAAGCCGGTCACCACGGCCTGGCCGGGGCTCTCGCCGTGGACGTAGGCCTCGCGCATCCGGGTCACGAGGAACACCTCGTAGTCCATGGCGAGGCCGAAGACCACGCCGACCATGAAGATCGGCATCATCGACATGATCGGGCCGGTCTCCTCGACGCCCATGAGGCCGGACAGCCAGCCCCACTGGAAGACCGCGACGACGGCGCCGAGCGCGGCGAGCACGCTGAGCAGGAAGCCGAGGGCCGCCTTCAGCGGGACCAGGATGGAGCGGAACACCGCGATCAGCAGCAGGAAGGCGAGGCCCACGACGAGCGCGAGATACGGGATCAGCGCGTCGTTCATCTTCTGCGAGAAGTCGATGTTCATCGCCGTGGTGCCGCTGACCAGCACCTCGGTACCGGTGTCGGCCTTGATGTCCGCGCCGGTGTCCCGGATGGTGTGGACGAGGTCTTCGGTCTGGGTGGAGGAGGGCTTGGAGTCGGGGATCACGGTGATGGTGAAGGTGTCCCCGGCCTTGTTGAACGTCGCCGGGGTCACCGTGACCACGCCGTCCAGGTCCTTGATCCCGTCGGCCACCTCGGTCGCGGCGGCCTTCGGGTCGGCGCTGTCCTTCGCGTCGCCGACGACCAGGAACGGGCCGTTGAAACCGGGGCCGAAGCCCTCGGACAGCAGGTCGTAGGCGCGGCGCTGGGTGGTGGAGGTGGGCTGCGAGCCGTCGTCGGGCAGGCCCAGCTCCAGGGAGCCGACCGGGACCGCGGCGGCGCCGAGGCCTACGACGCCGAGGAGCAGGACGGCGACGGGGCGGCGGACGACGAAGCTCGCCCAGCGGGTGCCCATGTTGGGCTTGGCCGGCTTGTCCCCGGAGGCAGCCTTTCCGCGGCCGAACAGCTTGCTCTTCGCGCCCGCCGGCTGGACCTTGCGGCCCGCGTAGCCGAGCAGCGCGGGGATCATGGTCAGCGCGATCAGGACGGCGATGACGACCGTGCCGGCCGCGGCGATGCCCATCTTCGTCAGCATCGGGATGTTGACGACGGAGAGGCCCACCAGAGCGATCACGACCGTGAGGCCGGCGAAGACCACCGCGGACCCGGCCGTGCCGGTGGCCCGGCCGACCGCCTCCTCGCGGTCCCGGCCCTCGGCCAGTTCCGCGCGGTAGCGGGAGACGATGAACAGCGCGTAGTCGATGCCGACGGCGAGGCCGATCATCATGGCCAGCGTGGAGGTGGTCGAGCCGAGGTCCAGCGCGTTGGCGAGGGCGGTGATCGTGGAGACGCCGATGCCCACGCCGATGAGCGCCGTCAGCAGCGGCAGACCTGCCGCGACCAGCGAACCCAGGGTGATGACGAGGACGACGGCGGCGACCGCGATGCCGATGATCTCGGTGGAGCCGGTCTCGGGCGTGGCCTGGAGCGCGTCACCGCCGATCTCGACGGTCAGCCCGGACGCGCGGGCGTCGTCGGCGGCGTGCTCCAGGGCCTCCTTGGAGGACTCCTGGAGCTCCATGCCGGAGACCTCGTAGCGGACCTGGGCGTAGCCGACGGTGCCGTCCTTGGAGACGGAGTCCGTCTTGAAGGGGTCGGTGACGGAGACGACCTCGGAGCCGTTGCCCAGTTCCTTGACGGTGTCCTCGACGGCCGCCTTGTGCGCGGCGGACGACAGCTTCTGTCCGTCGGGGGCCTGGAAGACGACGCGTGCGGTCGCTCCGTCGGCACTCGAACCGGGGAATCGTTCCTCCAGCAGGTCGAAGGCCTTCTGGGCCTCGGTGCCGGGGATGGAGAAGGAGGCGCTGCCGGCGGTGGGCGCGGAGGCGGCGCCGACGCCCGCGAGCGTCAGCAGGGCCACCCAGATCAGGGCGACGAAGTGCCGACGCCTGAAGGCGAGTCGGCCGAGCTTGTAGAGGAACGTGGCCACGGAGGCGTACTCCCGGTCATGTCGATGGGGTGTTCTGGGCAGGGGTGATCAGCCCGGCGACGTGAGCGGTGACGTCAGGTGGAATGGGCTTGCTGGGGACTTCTCGGATCCGCTGGGGACCTTTCGGATCCGCTGAGGACTCCTCGGATCCGCTGGGGACTTCTCGGATCCGCCGGGGACCTCTCAGGCCCCCAGTGACGGTTCAGTCGGTCGGAACGCCGAGGGCGGGGAGGACCACGGCGTCGATGTACGAGATGAGGAAGGCCTGCGTCGGCGGCAGCTCGTCGATCATCGTGCGGGCGGCGAACGCGCCGAGCATCATGTGCATCATGTAGTCGATCGCGGGGTTGTCCGCACGGACCTCGCCCCGGTCGACCGCCCGTTGCACCACGCGACGGAACGCCGTCATCTCCGGCTCGACGAGATGCTCCCGGAACGCCCGCAGGAGGTCCGGGTTGCCGTGCACGGCCATGGCGAGCCCTCGCATCAGCGCGGAGTTCTGCTCCATGTCGCAGTCGTCCGAGCGCCGGGTGAGGGCGTGCAGGTCGCCCTTGAGCGACCCGGTGTCGATGTCGCCGAGGCCGATGCCGCCCGGCTTGGTGTGCCGTACGGCCTTCGCCACCAGTTCGGCCTTGCCGCCCCACTGGCGGTAGAGCGTGGCCTTGCTGGACTTGGTGCGCGCGGCGACCGCGTCCATGGTCAGGGCGTCGTAGCCGACTTCACGGAGCAGGGCGAGGACGGCCTCGTAGAGCTCGGCCTCGCGCTCGGGTGTGATCCGGCTGCGGCGCGCTGTTGCCACCTCGGCCATGGAGCCACTCCCTTTCCCGTCCTCCGTGCGGAAACGACCGCGAACACCATGAAACGAACGCGAGCGACACTGTTTCGTACGGAACGAATGTAACGCAGAACCCAAGCGAAACGAAACGGTTTCGTACGTGTTCTGGGTCACGACACGAGTTGCTGGGGCCCATCCCCCGGAAAAGCATGGGGAGGTGAGCTATCTGCGCCTGCCCCACATCAACGGTGACCTGCTGTGCTTCGTGGCCGAGGACGACCTCTGGCTGGCCCCCCTGAGCGAGCCGGACCGCGCCCGGCGGCTCACCGTCGACCGCACCAAGGCCGGCCACCCGCGCTTCTCGCCCGACGGCCGCCACATCGCGTACACGAGCTGGCGCAGCCTCGCCCCCGAGATCCATCTGGTCCCGGTGGACGGCGGGCCGGGGCGCCGGCTCACCCACTGGGGCAGCGCCGACACCCAGGTCACCGGCTGGACGGAGGAGGGCGACATCCTCGCCGTCACCTCCCACGGCGAGCCCTTCTCGTACTTCACCTGGGCGTACAAGGTCACCCCCGACGGCTCCCCGGGCCGCAAGCTGCCCTGGGGGCCGGTCTCCGACATCCAGGTCGCCGGCCGTCAGACCCTGCTGCTGACGGGCACCCCACCGCACGAGCCGGCCGCCTGGAAGCGCTACCGGGGCGGCGCCACGGGCCGCCTGTGGCTGCACGGGCAGCGGCTGCTCGCCGACCTGGAGGGCCACCTCCACTCCCCCATGTTCGTCGGCGACCGGATCGCCTTCCTCTCCGACCACGAGGGCATCGGCAACCTCTACTCCTGCGCCCACGACGGCTCCGACCTGCGCCGGCACACCGACCACGACGCCTTCTACGCCCGGCACGCCTCCAGCGACGGCACCCGGGTGGTCTACCAGTGCGCGGGCGACCTGTGGATCGTCGACGGCCTCGACGCCGAACCGCGCAGGCTGGAGGTGCGGCTGAGCAGCCCGCGCGCGGGCCGGCGCCGCTACCAGGTGCCCGCCGCCCAGCACCTCGACGGCATCTCCGTGGACGAGACGGGCCGGGCGAGCGCCGTCGTGGTGCGCGGCAGCCTGTACTGGCTCACCCACCGCGACGGCCCGGCCCGCACCCTCACCGACACCCCGGGGGTACGGGTGCGGCTCCCGGAGATGCTCGGCGCGACCGGGCGGATCGCCTACGTCACCGACGCCGAGGGCGAGGACGCCGTCGAGATCGCCTCCCTGCCCCGGGCCACCGGCGACCGCGCGCCGCGCAGGCTGGCCTCGGGCGAGCTGGGCCGGGTGCTGGAGCTGGTCGCCGACCCGCGGGGCGAACGCCTCGCCCTCGCCTCCCACGACGGACGGCTGCTCCTCATCACGGTGTCCGACGACGCGGCTGCCGCCGCGGGGACCGAGGAGTCCGACGGCGACGCCACCGAGGACTCCAACGGCGAGGTCACGGAGCTGATCCGGTCGATCAACGGCCCCGTCCGCGACCTGGCCTTCTCCCCCGACGGCGCCTGGCTGACCTGGTCCCACCCGGGCATCGGCCGCTCGCTGCGCCAGATCAAGATGGCCAGGATCAAGGACCGTTACGTCGTCGACGTCACCAACGGCCGCTTCGAGGACGAGAACCCGGTCTTCACCAGCGACGGCCGCTACCTGGCGTTCCTCTCCTGGCGCGGCTTCGACCCGGTCTACGACGTCCACACCGGCGACCTGTCCTTCCCGCTCGGCTGCCGCCCCTATCTGGTCCCACTCTCCTCGGCCACGCCCTCCCCCTTCGCGCTGAACCCGGAGGGCCGCCCGGCCGCCGGCGGACTGGACCCGGCGGAGGACGGGAGCGGCGACGGCGGGGCGGTGACCGTGGAGGTCGAGGGGCTGGAGAGCCGGGTGACGCCGTTCCCGGTCGCCGCCTCCAAGTACTCGGCGCTGTACCCGGTCGCGGGCGGCGGTCTGGTCTGGCTGCGCTGGCCGATCTCGGGCGCGCTGGGCGAGACGTTCGCCAACCCGGACGACACCAGCGGCCGGCCGACCCTCGAACACTTCCACATCAGCAAGGCGAAGAAGTCCGAACTCGTGGACCACCTCGACTGGTTCGCGGTCAGCGGCGACGGCAGCCGGCTGGTCGTGGTGGACGAGGGCGAGCTGCGGGCGGTGCCCGCGAACGAACTCGGCGACAGCGACTCCACGGTGTGGATCGACGCCCGCCGCATCCTGCACGAGGTCGATCCGGCCGCCGAGTGGCGCCAGGCGTACGAGGAGGCGGGCCGGCTCATCCGCGCCTACTTCTGGGACCCGGGGATGTGCGGCATCGACTGGGACGCGGTGCTGGCGCAGTACCGCCCGCTGGTCGAACGCGTGGCGTCCCCGGACGAGTTCGCGGATCTGCTGCGCGAGGTCCTCGGCGAGCTGGGCACCTCCCACGCCTACGTCTCCCCCGCCCGCCGCGACGAGGGCCCGCCGCACTACCAGCGCCGCCAGGGCCTGCTCGGCGCCAACTTCGTGCGCCGCGAGGCCGGTTGGACGGTCAAGCGGATCCTGCCCGGCGACTCCTCCGACTCCAAGGCCCGTTCCCCGCTGGCCGGTACGGGCATCCGCGAGGGCGCGGTGCTCACCCACGTCGACGGCCGCCCGGTGGACCCGGTGACGGGGCCGTACCCGCTGCTGGCGGGAGCGGGCGGTACGACGGTGGAGCTGACCTTCACCCCGGCGGAGGGGGAGGGACGCGCCCGGAGGGTCGCGGTCGTCCCCCTCATCGACGAACGCCCCCTGCGCTACCAGGACTGGGTGGCCAAACGCCGTGAGGTGGTACGGGAGTTGAGCGGGGGCCGGTGCGGCTATCTGCACATCCCCGACATGGGCGGCTCGGGCTGGGCCCAGTTCAACCGGGATCTGCGCATGGAGGTCTCCCGGCCGGCCCTCATCGTCGACGTGCGGGGCAACGCGGGCGGCCACATCAGCGAGCTGGTGGTGGAGAAGCTGTCGCGCACGATCCTCGGCTGGGACCTCACCCGCGACGCCCAGCCGGTGTCGTACGCCTCCAGCGCGCCGCGGGGTCCGGTGGTCGCCCTCGCGGACGAGGCGACCTCCTCCGACGGCGACATGATCACCGCGGCGTTCAAGCTGCTGAAGCTCGGCCCGGTGGTCGGGCAGCGCACCTGGGGCGGCGTGGTCGGCATGACCGGCCGTCACTCGCTGGGCGACGGCACGGTGATCACGGTGCCGATGAACGCGGCCTGGTTCGACGCGTACGGCTGGTCGATCGAGAACAAGGGCGTCACCCCCGACCTGGAGGCCCTGCGCACCCCGCTGGACTGGGCGGAGGGCCGCCACGCCCAGCTCGACGACGCGGTGCGGCTGGCCCTGGACCTGCTGGAGACCAACCCGCCGGCGACCCCGCCGGGGTACGCGCACGTACCGGACCGGTCACGGCCGAAGCTGCCGCCGCGCTCCTGAAGGAAGAGGGCTCTCCGGCAGCGCCCTCAAGGGGCGCGGGGCTGTATTCGACATGCGGCTACCGCCGCGTGGGCGCGACCGGCCACAACGGCGCCGCAGCCGAACGACGGCACCACGCGGCCCTTCCGGCGGAGCGCTCAGGACGGCTTCCGCAGCCTGCGGTCCAGCGCCAGCGACAACTCCGCGTCGACCACGCTCCGGGCCAGCGGACGCAGGCGGTGGAGGTCCTCCTCCGGCGCGTGGCGCAGGACCACGTCGGCGAAGAGTTCGGCGAGGGCGTCCACGTGTTCCCGCACGCGCTTGCCGGCGGCCAGGACGTCCGCGAGCGGGATGCCCTCGCGGACCAGGGCGGCCGAGACGTCCAGCAGGCGGCGGCTGACGTGGACGATCTCGTCGCCGTCGGTGCCGAGGTACCCGAGGTCGAGGGCGGCGGCGAGGTTCTCGGCGGTGACCTGGCCCTCGAAGCGGGCGGCGAGTTCCTCGGGGGTCAGCCGGACCGGCTCCTCCTCGGTGGGGGCGACGCCGAGCAGGTCGGCGACGTCCCGGCCGTGGTCGAGGGCCTCCGCCAGCTCCGCGATGCCGCTGAGGGTGTGGCCGCGCTCCAGCAGCGCCGCGATCGTGCGCAGCCGGGCCAGGTGGTGGTCGTCGTACCAGGCGATACGGCCCTCGCGGCGCGGCGGCGCGATGAGCCCGCGTTCGCGGTAGAAGCGCAGGGTGCGCACCGTGATGCCGGCCTCCCTGGCCAGGTCCGCCATGCGGTATTCGCGCTTCTCCGTCACGCCCGCAGCCTATGTCGTACCCCCGGTAACTTTCCTGGCCCCGCCCCCTACCCATGAGTACGGAGCTGCTCTACCCTCCCCATTGCGCCAGTATTCACTGGCAGAGTCGTCGGGTCTGTGGAGGGCGTCGGGATGACCGAGCACGAGCATGTACGAGTGGCGGTGGTGGGGTCCGGGTTCGGCGGCCTCGGAGCCGCGGTCCGGCTGCGGCGCGAGGGCGTCACCGACTTCGTGATCCTGGAACGGGCGGACAGCGTCGGCGGCACCTGGCGCGACAACAGCTACCCCGGCTGCGCCTGCGACGTACCGTCCCACCTGTACTCCTTCTCCTTCGCCCCCAACCCCGACTGGCCGCGCACCTTCTCCGGCCAGGAGCACATCCGCGCCTACCTGGAGCACGTCGCGGACGTCTTCCGGCTGCGCCCGCACCTCCGGCTGAACTCCGAGGTCAAGCGGATGGCCTGGAACGCCGAGCGGCTGCGCTGGGACATCGAGACCACCGGCGGGAACCTCTCGGCCGACCTCGTGGTCTCCGCCACCGGCCCGCTGTCCGACCCCAAGGTGCCGGACATCCCGGGCCTGGACACCTTCCCCGGCAAGGTCTTCCACTCCGCCCGCTGGGACCACGACTACGACCTGCGCGGCAAGCGCGTCGCCATGGTCGGCACGGGCGCCTCCGCCATCCAGATCGTCCCGGCGATCCAGCCCCTCACCGAGCGGCTCACCCTCTTCCAGCGCACCCCGCCCTGGGTGATGCCCCGCATGGACCGCCCGATCAGCCGCGCGGAGCGCTGGCTGCACCGGCAGCTGCCCTTCACCGCCGCCGCCCGCCGCGGACTGCTGTGGGGCATCCGGGAGTTGCAGGTCCAGGCGTTCACCAAGCACCCGAACGAACTGGGCCTGGTCGAGCGGCTCGCCAAGCAGAACATGGCCCGTGCCATCAAGGACCCGGCCCTGCGCGCCAAGCTCACCCCCGACTACCGCATCGGCTGCAAGCGGATCCTGCTCAGCAGCGAGTACTACCCGGCGCTCACGAAGCCCAACGTCGACGTCGTCGCCAGCGGCCTCAGCGAGGTCCGCGGCTCGACCGTGGTGGCCGCCGACGGCACCGAGGCCGAGGTCGACGCGATCGTCTTCGGCACCGGCTTCCACGTCACCGACATGCCCATCGCCGAACGCGTCGTCGGCGCGGACGGGCAGACCCTCGCCGAGAGCTGGAAGGACGGCATGGCGGCCCTGCGCGGCGCCTCCGCCGCCGGATTCCCCAACTGGATGACGATCATCGGCCCCAACACCGGCCTCGGGAACTCCTCCATGATCCTGATGATCGAGTCCCAGCTGAACTACCTGGCCGACTACGTACGGCAGTTGGACGTCCTCGGCGGCCGGGTCGCCCTCGACGCCCGCGCCTCGGCCGTCCAGGCCTGGAACCACCGGGTGCAGGAGCGCATGAAGCGCACGGTGTGGAACACCGGCGGCTGCACCAGCTGGTACCTGGACGCCAACGGCCGCAACACCACCGTCTGGCCGGGCACCACCGCCGAGTTCCGGCGCGCGACCCGCCGGGTCGACCTCGCCGAGTACGAGGTGCTGCGCGCCCGGGTCAAGGAGGAGGTGACGACCGCGTGAGCCGCCTCCTGCACGTCGCCTCCGGCCCCTACGCCCCGCCCGCCCCCGCCCGCCGGCTCACCGCCGTCTCCGCCGACGGCGCCCGCCTGCACGTCGAGGTGCACGGCCCCGAGGGCGCCCCCGCCGTCGTCCTCGCCCACGGCTGGACCTGCTCCACGGCGTTCTGGGCGGCGCAGATCCGGGACCTGGCCGCCGACCACCGGGTCGTCGCCTACGACCAGCGCGGCCACGGACGCAGCCCGGCGAGCCCGGCGTGCAGCGCCGACGCGCTCGCCGACGACCTGGAAGCCGTACTCGAAGCCGCCCTCGCGCCCGGCGAGAAGGCCGTGATCGCCGGTCACTCCATGGGCGGGATGACGGTCATGGCCGCGGCCACCCGGCCGGCCTTCCGGGAGCACGCCGCCGCCGTCCTGCTGTGCAGCACCGGCTCCTCCCGGCTGGTCGCCGAGTCCACCGTCGTACCGATGCGGCCCGGCCGGCTGCGCACCTGGCTGACCAAGCACATCCTCGGCTCCCGGGCACCGCTCGGCCCGGTCACGCCGGTGGCCCGGCGGATCCTCAAGTACGGGACCATGGGCCCCGGTTCGGCGCCGCACATGGTCGAGGCGTGCGCCCGTATCGTCCACGCCTGCCCGCGCCAGGTGCGCCACGCCTGGTCGCACGTACTGGATCTGCTCGACCTCGACCACGGGGTGCGGGAGTTGAGGGTGCCGACGGCCGTGGTCGTGGGGACGGCCGACCGGCTCACCCCGCCGGTGCACGCCCGCTCGCTGGCCGCCGCGCTGCCGCACTGCCTCGGCGTCACCGAACTGCCCGGCGCCGGCCACATGACCCCGGTCGAGGCGCCCGAGCTGGTGACCGGGAAGATCCGTGAACTCGTCACCACCTACACGCAGGCGAAGGAGAGCGCATGAGCAGGGTGAGCCTCGAAGGACAGGTCGCCGTCGTCACCGGCGCCGCGCGGGGCGTGGGCGAACTCCTCGCCCGCAAGCTCTCCGCGCGCGGCGCCAAGGTGGCGCTGGTCGGCCTGGAGCCGGACGCGCTGAAGCAGGTCTCCGAGCGGCTGCACAGCGACAGCGACCACTGGCACGCCGACGTCACCGACCACGAGGCGATGGCGCGGGTGGCGCGGGAGGTCAAGGAACGCTTCGGGAAGGTCGACATCGTCGTCGCCAACGCCGGTGTGGCGACCGGCGGTCCGTTCGTGGACTCCGACCCGGACGCCTGGCGGCGGGTGATCGAGGTCAACCTGATCGGCTCGGCGGTGACCGCCCGCGCCTTCCTGCCGGTGCTGATGGAGAGCCGCGGCTACCTGCTCCAGATCGCGTCGCTGGCCGCCATCACCCCGGCGCCGATGATGACCGCGTACTGCGCCTCCAAGTCCGGAGTGGAGGCCTACGCGCACAGCCTGCGCGCCGAGGTCGGCCACAAGGGCGTGCGGGTCGGCGTGGGGTACCTGTCCTGGACCGACACCGACATGGTGCGCGGGGCCGACCAGGACGACGTCATGCGCGAACTGAGGCAGCGGCTGCCCTGGCCCGCCAACAAGACCTATCCGCTGGGCCCGGCGGTCGACCGGATCGTGGCCGGCATCGAGCGGCGGTCGAGCCATGTGTACGGGCAGTGGTGGCTGCGCGGGATGCAGGGGGTGCGCGGGTATCTGCCGGGGCTGATCGGCACGGTCGGACAGCGGGAGGTGCGGCGGTTCGGGGAGCGCCTGGACGGGATGCGCATCGGGCTGGTCGGCGCGGGCGGGGCGGCGGACGAGGAAACCCGCGCTACGCAGCGTAGTTGATCGAAATGCGCGCTCTGTCCCCGCGTGTGAGTCTGGTCGAGGCCCCGGCACGGGGCTCATCCCCCCTCACCCACCACGGGAGTGAACCCACATGGGTATGAAGGACCAGTTCCAGGACAAGGCCGAGCAGTGGCAGCAGCAGGCCAAGCAGAAGGCGGAGCAGGCCAAGGAGAAGGCCCAGCAGCGCGGCCAGCAGCGCGGTCAGCAGCGTGACGACGAGACCGAGCGCATGCGCCAGGAGGAGCAGGACCGGTTCGACCAGGACTACGACGCGTAGCCGCGGCGCTCGACCGATCCCCTTCGTCGTGCGGGGTGCCCTCCCTTCCGGGGCACCCCGCACGCGCGTCACGTCCCGAAGACCACCGTCACCGGAGCGTGGTCCGACCAGCGCTCCTCGTGGCTGGCGGCGCGCTCCACGTACGCCTTGACCGCACGCTCGGCCAGCCCCGGGGTCGCGACCGCGAGGTCGATGCGCCAGCCGGAGTCGTTGTCGAAGGCACGCCCCCGGTACGACCACCACGAGTAGGGGCCCGCCACGTCCGGATGGAGCGCCCGCACCACGTCGACGTAGCCGCCCTCGGCCTCGTCGAAGACCCGGGTCAGCCAGGCCCGCTCCTCCGGCAGGAAGCCGGAGCTCTTCTGGTTGGCGCGCCAGTTCTTCAGGTCGGCCTGCTGGTGGGCGATGTTCCAGTCGCCGCAGACGACGACCTCGCGGCCGTCGGCGGCGGCCCGCCGGCGCAGGTCCTTCAGGTAGGCGAGGAACTCGTCCATGAAGCGGATCTTCTCGTCCTGGCGCTCGGTACCGACCTCGCCGGAGGGCAGGTAGAGGGAGGCGACGGTGACGCCGGGCAGGTCGGCCTCGACGTAGCGGCCGCTGGTGTCGAACTCCGCCGAGCCGAAGCCGACCTGGACGCGGTCGGGCTCGCGGCGGGTGTAGAGGGAGACGCCGGCGCGCCCCTTGGCGGCGGCGGGCGCGTGCACGACGTGCCACCCGTCCGGGGCGCCGGCCTCGTCGGGCAGCTGGTGCGGCTCGGCGCGCACCTCCTGCAGGCACAGGACATCGGCCTCGGTCGCGGCGAGCCACTCCACGAAGCCCTTCTTCGCGGCGGCACGCAGCCCGTTCACATTCACAGAGGTCACAGTGAGCACCCGGGCACGATACCCGTAGGCTGGACAGAGTCTAAATCTCCGCCCTGTCGAATAGATGTACGGTTTGGTGCATGCACATACGTCGCGTTTCCTTCGACCACCCCGACGCCGTCAAGCTCGACGCCGAGGTCCAGGCCGAGTACCACGAGCGCTACGGAGACGGCGGCGACGCCACCGAGCTCGCACCGGCCGACTTCGAACCGCCCAACGGGGTGTACCTCGTCGCGTACGACGAGCTGGGCCGGGCCGTGGCCACCGGCGGCTGGCGCCGGCAGGACCACAACGGCGAGGGCAACGAGGACGGCGACGCCGAGCTCAAGCGGATGTTCGTGATCAAGGAGATGCGCGGCCTTGGCCTGGCCCGCCGGCTGCTGGCCGCCCTGGAGGACGACGCGCGCGCGGCGGGCCGTACCCGCATGGTGCTGGAGACCGGGGTGCAGCAGCCGGAGGCGATCGGCCTGTACACCTCCAGCGGCTACGAGCCGTGCACGAAGTTCGGCTACTACCGCTTCCACGAACTGAGCCGCTGCTTCGCGAAGCCGCTGGCCTAACCGCGGCCTAGCCGAGCTTGTCGACCGCCTGGTAGTAGGTCCAGGCGGTCGCGTCGCAGGAGGTCTTCTTCAGGCCCGAGTAGGTGGCACACACGCGCTTGAGATCGGCGTGGAAGGCGTCGTCCAGGCGGGACTTGTGGGCGTCGAAGGTGCCGGCCGCCTTGTAGTTGCGGTAGCCGAAGTCGTGGCGGACGCAGGCGTTGGCGAAGGGGAAGCCGAAGGGGTTGTCCGGCGAGGTGGTGCAGTGGTCGGTGGACCAGTCGAAACCGTAGGAGCTCCAGGCACCCCGGTCGGCGCGGGCCGCGAAGAAGGCGTTGTAGCTGGTGGCGCCGGTCTGCGTCCAGTCGCTGAGGACCGCGTTCTTGTCGGCGGGCGCGGCGGCGGCCTCCGTGGCGGGCAGCAGGGCGGCGGTCAGCGCGAGCATGGCGGTGGCCAGGGACGCGGCTGCGGTACGACGGCGCATGGGGTGTCCTCCGTGGGGAGCGCTGCTCGCTCCGGCGGGGGTCGCTCGGAGCGGCGTCAGCGTCCGCCACGGGGTTGATGCGCCGTCTATACGGCCTGTACGGCCTCCCGCGTCAGGCCCGGAGGTAGGCCAGCACCGCCAGGACCCGGCGGTGGGTCTCCTCGGCCGGGGGCAGGTCCAGCTTGGCGAGGATCGAGCCGATGTGCTTGCCGACGGCGGCCTCGGAGACGACCAGGGCCTTGGCGACGGCGGCGTTGGACTTGCCCTCCGCGACGAGCGCGAGCACCTCGCGTTCGCGCGGCGTGAGCCGCTCCAGCGGGTCGCGGCGCCGGCGCAGCAACTGCCGTACGACCTCGGGGTCCACGACGGTGCCGCCGTCGGCGACCTCGCTCAGCGCGTCGACGAACTCCGCGACCTGACCGACGCGGTCCTTCAACAGGTAGCCGACGCCGGAGCCGCCGCCGGAGTCGAGCAGATCGGCGGCGTAGGCCCGCTGCACGTACTGGCTGAGGACCAGGACGGGCAGGGCGGGCCGCTTCTCGCGCAGGGCGACCGCCGCGTGCAGGCCCTCGTCCTGGAAGCCGGGCGGCATGCGTACGTCGGTGACGACGATGTCGGGTTCGTGCTCCTCGACGGCGGCGACCAGGGCCGTCGCGTCGCCTACGGCCGCCACCACCTCGTGGCCGCAGCGGCCGAGCAGGCCGATGAGGCCTTCGCGCAGCAGGACGCTGTCCTCGGCCAGAACCACCCGGAGCGATCGGCGCGTCAGGCCGCCTCGGTCCACTCGCAAGGAATCTCCACACGCAACAGGGTCGGTCCGCCCGGCGGACTGGACAGGGAGAGTCTGCCATCGAGGACGGAGACGCGGTCGGCGAGACCGGTCAGTCCGCTGCCGCGTTCGACGTCGGCGCCGCCGTGCCCGTCGTCGTGGACCCGGAGCACGAGGCGCCCCTCGGCATGGCCGCCGCTGACCGCGGCGCGGGTGGCGCCGCTGTGCTTGGCGACGTTGGCGAGGGCCTCGCAGACGACGAAGTAGGCGGCGCTCTCCACCGCTTGGGGCAGCCGTCCGGGCAGGTCGAGGTCGACGTCGACGGGCACCGCGCTGCGGTCTGCCGCATCGGCGACGGCCGCGCCGAGGCCGTAGTCGGCGAGCACCTTGGGGTGGATGCCGTGGACGAGTTCACGCAGCTCCGCAAGGGCTCTGCCCGCCTCGTCGTGGGCCTTGGCGAGCTGGTCGGCGAGCGGGCCGGGCGGGGCGTCGAGGCGGGCCAGGCCGAGGGTCATGGTGAGGGCGACCAGGCGTTGCTGGGCGCCGTCGTGCAGATCGCGCTCGATGCGGCGCCGCTCGGCCTCGAAGGCGTCGACCAACCGGACGCGGGAGCGGGCGAGTTCGACGACCTTCTCGCCGAGTCCGGCGTCGCGGGGGGCGATGAGCAGGCGGGTCAGTTCGGCGCGGGCGCCGGCGGTGACCGCGAGGACGTAGGCGCCGGCGGCCAGCAGGAGGACGCCGAGCACGGCGACGCCGAAGGCGGTGGGCCAGTCGGTGACCGTCCACTGCTTGAGCACCTTGGTCTCCTCGCCGCCGCCGACGGTGGCCAGCAGCAGCGGGGTGGCCACCATCGACACCGGAAAGAGCAGGGCGACGGTGACGACGAGGGCCTCGGCGGGCCACAACAGGCCCGCGAAGAGCAGCGTGTAGCCGAGTTCCCGCCAGGTCGGCTGCTCGCGCAGGCGAGTGGTGAACCAGCACCACAGTCCCGGTTCGGCGGGCTCGGCGTGACTGCCGTGGGCCGGGTCGCGGTCGATCAGCCGCAGCCTGCGCCGCTCGACGGCGGCCACGGGCACACCGGCCAGCGCCGTCACGGCCAGCAGGGGCAGACCGACCAGGACGATCGCCAGGACCCCGCCGACCGCCACCAGGGTCACCAGCGACACGAGGACGGCGAGACCGGCCAGAACGCCCGTCAGGAGGTACACGACGGCACGCCAGGGCCACGGCGACAGCAGGAAGCCCGGGCGGGCCATGGCCTGCCACACAGTGCGAGGGTGCATGCGGATCACCGTAGAAGGGGCGGCCGGGGTGGTGCCATCGGTCCAGGTGGCGGACCGGGGGTATGCCTGGCCCTACCCCGAGTCTCGCCTCTGCCGCACTGCGCCGGAGGGTCCTCACGCGCTTTCGTGTTCATCCCCACCGACCACTATCTCCGTCCCGCCCGCCCCGGTGCGCGGGAGGACCGACACCAATGGACATAAATGGTCACCAATGGACACCAACGGGCAGGGGCTCAGGACCAGATGACCGACAACGCGATCCAACTGCGCTCCGTGAGCCGGGAGTACGGGTCGGGCGGCAGCCGTGTCACCGCGCTCGACCAGGTCTCCCTCGCCTTTCCCCGGGGCACCTTCACCGCCGTCATGGGCCCCTCCGGCTCCGGCAAGTCGACCCTGCTGCAGTGCGCCGCCGGACTGGACCGGCCCACCTCGGGCTCGATCACCGTCGGCGAGACCGAGCTGACCGAGCTGAGCGAGACCCGGCTGACGCTGCTGCGCCGGGAACGCATCGGCTTCGTGTTCCAGGCCTTCAACCTGCTGCCGTCGCTGACCGCCGAACAGAACGTGGCCCTGCCCCTGCGGCTGGCCGGCCGACGCCCCCGGCGGGGCCGGGTGCGTGAGGTGCTGGCGCAGGTCGGTCTCGGCGACCGGGCGGGACACCGCCCGTCGGAGCTGTCCGGCGGCCAGCAGCAGCGGGTGGCCCTGGCCCGCGCCCTGATCACCCGCCCCGAGGTGCTGTTCGGCGACGAGCCGACCGGCGCCCTGGACTCGCGGACCGGCCGCGAGGTGCTGACGCTGCTGCGCGGCATGGTCGACGCCGAGGGCCGGACGATCATCATGGTGACCCACGACCCGGTGGCCGCCTCCTACGCGGACCGCGTGGTCTTCCTCGTCGACGGGCGCGTCAACGGCGAGTTGGCCGACGCCTCGGCCGGCGACATCGCCGCCCGGATGACCGGGCTGGAGGCCGTTCCGTGCTGAGCATCGCCCTGCGCACCCTGCGCACCCGCTGGGTCACCTTCGCCGGCAGCTTCGTCGCACTGTCGCTCGGCGTCGCGCTGATCGCCGTGATGGGGCTGGCCCTCGCCTCCTCCCTGGACGCGCCCGAGCGGCAGCCCGAGCGGTTCGCGGCAGCCCCGGTCGTGGTGCAGGGCAAGGCCACCCTGAGCGTGCCGACCCCGGTCGGCGACCGCGAGCAGAGGCTGGAGCAGCCCAATCCGGTGCCGGCCGCCACGGTCGCCGCGCTGCGCGAGCTCGGCACCGTCACCGAGGACCGCTCCTACGCCGTACACGTCGAGGACGGGCCCGGTGACCTCGTGGGCCACCCCTGGTCCACGGCGGCCTTCGCGCCGTACCGGCTGACCGACGGACGCGCGCCCGAGGCGGCCGACGAGGTGGTCGTCAGCGGCGACTGGACGACGGTCGGCAAGGAGCTGCGCACCGGGTCCGGCACCGTGCGGGTCGTCGGCACCGTCGGCGGACTCGGCTTCGAGAACGCCGTCTTCCACACCGACGCGCGGGCCGCCGAACTCGCCCCGGTCAGCACCCGGTTGGTGGTGGACGCGGACGCGGCGGCGGTGCGCGACGCGGTCGGCGACTCCGGCGCCGAGGTGCTCACGGGCCCGGACCGGCGGTACGCGGATGCCGACCCCGACCGGGACAGCGAGGCGCTGACCGCGATGAACGCCATGTTCGGCACGGCGGGCGGGGTCAGCGGCTTCGTGTCGGTGTTCGTGGTGGCCTCCACGTTCGCCTTCGCCGTCGCCCAGCGGCGCAGGGAGTTCGGGCTGCTGCGCACCGCGGGCGCCACCCCGGGCCAGATCCGCCGGACGGTGTGCGCCGAGGCGCTGCTCGTGGGCGTCCTGGCCTCGGCGGCGGGCTGTGGCCTCGGCGCGTACACGGCGCCGTACCTCGCCGAGTGGGTGGTGGACGGCGGGCTCGCCCCCGCCTGGTTCACCATCGGCGACCACACCTGGCCGTACCACATGGCCTTCTGGACGGGGCTGCTGGTGGCGCTGTGCGGGGTGGTGGCCGCGTCCTGGCGGGCCGGGAGGACCGCGCCCACGCAGGCGCTGCGCGAGGCGTCCGTGGACGGCCGGACCATGACCCGGGGCCGTCTGCTGTTCGGCGCGGGCCTGCTGGTCACCGCCGCCGTGACGCTGGGCCTTGCCCTGCTGACCGAGCCCGGCGACCTGCTGCACCGCAAGACGTACGTCAGCCGGCCCATGCTGCTGATCACCGCGACCGCGCTGCTGTCGCCGGTGCTGGTGCGCCCGCTGACCCGGCTGATCGCCTGGCTGCCGGCCCAACTCCCGGGCGCGGGCGGCATGCTGGTGCGGGAGAACGCCGCCGCGGGAGTCCGCCGTACGGCCGCGATCGCGGCGCCCGTGCTGGTCACGGTCGGCCTGGCCGGTTCGCTGCTCGGCGCGACCGCCACTCTGAACGGGGCGAAGGCCACCGAGACCCGGGAGCAGACCGCCGCGGACTTCGTGGTATCCCCGGCCGGGGACGGCTTCGGCGCGGCCACGGTCGAACGGCTGCGGAAGCTGCCCGGCGCGGAGGTCTCGCCGACCTCGTCGAGCGCCGTGTACGTCCTGGAGGAGGGCGTCGCCCTCATCCGCTCCGACGCCCGCGCGGCCGACCCGAAGACCCTCGCGGACACCGTGCGGCTGCCGGTGACCTCGGGCCGCGTCACCGACCTCGACGACGACTCCATCGTCGTCAACGAGGAGTGGGAGCGGCACACCGTCGGACAGCGGGTGAGCGTGTGGCTCGGCGACGGCACGAGGAAGTCGCTGCGGATCGCCGCGGTGATGTCCGTCGGCACCGGCGACAACGGGGTCTACGTCACCCCCGCCAACGCCCCGCGGGCCCCGGTCGACCGGGTCGACGTGAACGTGGCCGAGAGTGCGGACGCCTCCGCGGTGGCGGCCGCCCTGCGGTCGGCGGTGGCCGCCGAGGGCGGACAGGTGTACACCAAGGACGCCTGGGTGCGCGCGAGTCACCCGAAGACCGACGACACCACCCGGCTCGGCTTCCTGCTGGTCCTCGGCATCGCCCTCCTCTACACCGGCATCTCGCTGGCCAACACCCTGGTCATGGCGTCCTCCGACCGGGTCCGGGACCTGGCGGCGCTGCGGCTGGCCGGCGCCACCACCTGGCAGGTGCTGCGGCTGGTGGCCGCGGAGGCGCTGACGGTCGTGGTGGTCGGCGGGGTCCTGGGCCTGCTGGTGACCGCGCTCAACCTGCTCGGGATGTGGAGCGCGCTGGGCCTGCTGTCGGTGTGGACGCCGATCCGGATTCCGTGGGCGGCCATCGGCTGTGTGA
This sequence comes from Streptomyces sp. TRM68416, assembly GCF_014596915.1. GTDB lineage: Bacteria > Actinomycetota > Actinomycetes > Streptomycetales > Streptomycetaceae > Streptomyces. The sequence continues at coordinate 68,996 of NZ_JACVWU010000011.1, read as the reverse complement.
CGGGGGTCTGCGCGCTGCTGGCCGTGGTGGCGACGGTGGTTCCGGCCGGGATGGGGGCGCGGCGGGCGGCGCGGGTGCGGGAGTGATGCGACGAGGGGGTGGGAAAAGGGGCGGGGCGTGTGCGTCACGTGGGGTGGCCGATCATCCGGGTGTGCCGGCTCCGCCCCAGCAACCCGGCCGGGTTGCTGGGGGGCGCAGACCCGCCTGGCAGCGGCCGCGTGCGCCGAGTCGGGCCATGAGGTCGGCGGCGACACGACGCCCGGTGCGCGCGGAGACACCGAGCCTGCGGGCGACTGCCTCGTCCGTGGGTGCGGTCGAACAGCAACATCCTGGACGGCAACGCCACGCTCGTACGCACCTCGTCCCCGTGGGAGCGCGGCCGCCTCATCAGGTGCTCAACCGTCGCGGCGTCGTTGTGGACGCTGTCTGTCCGGACAGACACGGCGCATCACCACGCCGCGTCCGGCCGGCTTCCCGGCCTGCCTGCGTCCGCGGCACGTCTGCAAAGCTATGACGATGACCCTGAAGACCACGGCGGAGTGGGAACGGCGGTGCGACGCCCTGTGGGCCGCCTTCCAGGACTGCGATGCGGCGGAGTTCCGCTCGAAGATGAAGACGCTGGCCGACGAACTGCCGGAGGGGCATCCCGTCGCCCTGTTCGAGCTCGCCTCCGCCTACGACGCGACCGACCTGGGCGAACAGGCCGTTCTCCTCTACCGGCAGGCCCTGGACGGCGGCCTGGACGGCGACCGTCGACGCCAGGCGGTCATCCAGCTCGCGAGTACGCTGCGCGCCCTCGGCCACCCACAGGCCGGCGCCGACATGCTGCTCGCGGAGCGCGAGAAGACCTCGGACCACCTCGACGACGCGGTCACCGCGTTCCTCGCCCTGGCGTTCGTCGACCTCGGACGCGAACGGGAGGCCGCGGCGCTCGCCCTCGGCGCCCTCTCCCGCCATCTGCCGTGCTACAACATCTCACTCGCCAATTACGCGGCGGCCGTGTCCGATCCGCTCCCGAACAGCTGAGAAACAGCGCCGGGGTCCAGGTGTCCTTCCAGACGAACAGACCGCTCCGTACACCGGCACGGTGTACGGAGCGGTCCGAGCTCACGGGGGTCAGGCCCGCGGGGTCGCCGGCCCCTCCCCCTGGGCCACGCTGTGCGCCGCGGCCTCGGTCCCGACCAGTGCGGCACTTCCCCCGAGCGCCAATGCGAGCGTCATCGCAACAATCCCGGCCAGCTTCATCGTCCTGCTGAGCATGCCCCACCCCTTTGTCGCAGCCAGTGCCTGTGTCGTGGTCACGTCGATCGCTCCCGACATCCCGGATACTGCTCGCCACCGTTCCCGCCGCGCTCCCTCGGCATGGGAACGAGCAAGGAACCGTGTATCAAGGCAGTGGACAGGACGCCCGCATCACGAGGCGGGGCGTGCCCCGACCAGGGGCTCCGGGGCCTCGGGCGCCGGCTCCTCGGCCTTCTTCACGGCCTCCCCCGGCGGCCGCAGCGCGCTCAGGTCCACCCACCGCAGTGTCGCCAGCGTCATCAGCACCGGCAGCGTCCCGCCCAGCACGAAGAGGGTCACCACGAACGCCCGGCCCGAGCCCACACCCGCGATCACCGCCGACAGCGGTACGAGCGCCAGCGAACCCAGCCAGTCGATGCTGATGACGCGACCGCGCACCGCGCTCGGCACGGTCTGGATCAGCGTCGACCAGTACACGTTGCCGACTGTCGAGAAGCAGCCGTACATCACAGCCATGGGAAGCAGCAGCCAGAATGACGGCACGAAGACCATCACTGCCAGCGGCGCGGCGCCCGCCGTCCACGCGAGCAGCATCCACCGGGCGTAGTCCTTGGGAGGTTTGCGCGCACCCAGCACGACGGAGGCGACCACGGCCGCGACGCCGGTCACCGCGATGAACAGGCCGTAGTCACGGGCGTCGCCACCGAGCCGGTCGCTGATGAGGAAGGGCAGGAGCACCTGCCGGGGACCTGACTGGAGCAGCAGCACCACGCCGGACCACACGATGAGCACCCATAGCCACCGCTCCCCGAACAGGTAACGCAGCGCCTGCCGATACGGGACGGGTTCGGCCGACTCGGCCTCCTCCTCGGACACGGAACCGGCGGACACTCCCGGCCGGATGAAGGCCACACACAGTGCCGCCACCCCGAAACTCACCGCGTTGAGCATGATGACGCTCATGGAGTCGAGCAGCGAGATCAGCACACCGCCAAGCGCCGGGCCAACCATCCGCATGGTGAGCGAACGCACGGTGGACTCAAGGGCGTTGGCGGAGTGCAGGCTTTCCTCGGGCACGAGGTCGGGAGTGAAGGCGTCGGAGGCGGGACCGCTGATCGCGGCGGACGCGCCGAGGACGAAGGCGGCGCCGACCAGTTGCCACACCTTCAGGTCCCCGATGACATGGACGGCGGTGAGCATGGCGAGCACGGCGAAGCTCGCCACGAACGACCAGCCGATGACCCGCTTGCGCGGGAAGCGGTCCGCGAGCGCGCCGCCCACCAGGACGCAGGAGACCAGGCCCACCGCCTCGGCGCCCACCACCATGGCGAGTTCGGAGCTGTCACCGCCCAGCTCCATGGCCACCCAGGGCAGCGCGACCAGCCAGACCCCGTCACCGAGCATGCTGACGAGGTACGAGATGAAGAAGAGGCGGTAGTCGCGGTGCCGCAGGGGCGCCAATGACCGGTACAGGGAACGGGACTTCGACATGGGTTCCAACTCCGTGGACGACTGATGGTGCGTGGGGGTGCACGACAGAGGTGCGGCGACCGTGTCGGCCGCCGCACTGCTGGTTGTTTCTCAGGAGCCGGTCATCGCCACCTTTTTCCGCAGCGCGACCCTGATCTCCTTGCCGTCCTTGCCCTTGATCATCATCACCGAGGGGGTGGAGTGGGTGACGGGCAGCGCCCGCAGGGCCTTCTGGTCCGCGACCTGGGCCTCGTAGTACTCGCGGCTCGCCGGGACCGTGTTGGGCCGCAGCGCCGGGATCGGCCGATTCTCGACCGGCCAGTCGACGACGTCGTTGCCCGGCTGGTACTCGCTGCCGTCCTCGGGCAGCAGGGTTCGCGGCCGGTTGACGGTGAACACGTTCTCCAGGTGCTCGAAGGCGTGGCCCACGCCCGGCGGGATGAGCAAGTACCGCTCGGGGTCCGGATAGAAGGTGTACGTCACGTCCGCGCCGTAGGTCGGCGAGTCCACCCGGGTGTCGATGAGGTGGAGGGTGACCATCTGCTTGCGCGGTCCGGCGAAGGTGAGCCGGTCTTCCTGGCCGAGGTGGATGCCGTAGGCGTCGTGGGTGTAGCCCGTCTCACCGTGGTCGATGAAGTAGAGCGGGTGGCGGTCCAGGAGGGCGGAGAAGCCGGACTCGGCGCCGCTGCGGATCACCGGGTGGCGCACCCAGCCCACGCCGAAAACCTCGGCCAGCGGCTCCCAGCCCTTCCTGTCGTCCTTGGGCAGCGGGCGGCGCAGTTCGACCCGGCGGACCGTGCCGTCGGCGAGCTTCACGTCCCGCGTGACCGGATACTCGTAGGCCACCTTCGGGATCATGGCGCGCTGCTGGGCGGCGACCATGTCGTACCAGAGTTCGCTGGCCGGGTGGGAGTTGGGCTTGTAGAGGGGGATGTCCTCGTCGGCGATGTCAAGGGGAATGTTGATGATGTCCGCGTCGGGCTGCCAGTCGAGGGTGCCGTGCACCCATGCGGCGGGGTCCGGCAGGAACAACTCGTAGGAGTTGATGGTGTTGACGGACTCCAGGCCGTCGAAGGTGTGGGCCACCCCCGGCGGGATGTACAGGGCGCGCGCCGAACTGGGCGACCAGATGTGCTTCTCACGCACACCGGCGGTGGGCGAACCCTCGCGGCAGTCGATGAACCAGCCGGTGACCGTGCCGCTGCTCGGTCCCATGAAGGTCAAGACGTCCGCCTGGCCCAGGTGAATTCCGTAGTGACCGTAGCTGAATTCTGTTTCCCCGTGGAAAACCAGGGTCGCCGGCCGCAGGGTGGGGAAAGGGACGACATAGGAATCGTTCCCGTTCTCGATCCGCCAGTTCTTACGCCAGCCGAGTCCTTCGATGGAAAACGACTCACTCACGACGTTCCCTTTCTTTTTCTGCTTCGGTTGGGAGCGGGGTGGGGATTTCATCCGAGGGGGCGGCCCGCCCCCGGACACGGGGTCCGGGGCCAGACCGCACCGTCCCGCATCGAGATCAGGCGAGGATCTCGACCTCGTAGCCGGCGGCCTCGGCGGCAGCGCGCAGGTCCTCGATCGAGGTGGTGGGCAGCTCCTCGAAGATCTCTGCAACGGCCGCCTGCTTGATGCCGGCCAGGGAGGCGGAGAGACGAGCGGCCTGGTCGGCGCCCTCGAACTTGCTGAACGCCAGGCTGGTGAGGAGCGACTGCAGCGCCTCGTCACCGGAGGCGGCGGCCTCGCGCAGCTTGACGAGGGTGGCGTCGTCGACCTTGCTCCAGTCGGCGTCGAACTGGGCGCCGTCGGCGTACAGGCCGTTCATCATCTGCTGGGCCGGGGTGGAGACGTTGCTCATAGGGGGCTCCTCTTGGTTTTCCGCCCCCCTTGTTTTCTTGCCTTTTTCCGGGGGGCTTCCCTGTTGGTGACTTAATTTCACCAACCGCGGCCGTCACGGTCAATGAATTCCTGATCGGCTTACCTGGAATGAAAATTCGGACAAGCCGATAGGTCGGCTTTCCTCTCAGGCCGCGAGCTGGTCGTCCTCCTCGGCCATAAGATTGCTGACCTGGTCGATGAACAGCCTCATCTCCCGGCTGACCGGGGTGCGCCTGCGCCGTACGAGCTGCGCGTACACGGCCGACGGCGGGCGCCAGTCGAGCGGGACGAGCACACCCGCAGCGACGTCGTCGGCGACGGCCACCGCGGGCAGCAGTCCCACCCCGAGACCGGCCGCGGCCCACCGCTTGGTCGACTCGACCGTGCCGGACTCAAGGATCGGCGCGGTCCGACCGTCCAACTCACCGTCCAGCAGCCGCCGGTAGCCGCGTCCGGACTCCGGCGCGAGGATCGGCACCTGCCGCAGCCGCTCACCGGCGACCGATCGCCGTCCGGCCAGCTCGTGATGGGGTGCCACTACGGCGACGAGCGGCTCGGGTCCGAACACCGTGCTCTCCAGGCCGGGATGGAGTGTCTCGGTGTCGATCAGCAGGACCAGGTCCAGGGCGCCCTGGCGCAGACCGTCGAGGATCTCCGCCCCGCTGCCGGGCCGTAGCACCAACTCCAATTGCGGGCAGCGGTGGTGGAAGAACTCCAGAAGGGGTGGCATGCGGTACGTGGCGATGCTCTCCATCGTCCCGATCACCAGCCGCCCCGACGGCTCGGGAGAGCCGGAGACGGCGCTGCGGGCCTCTTCGGCGAGCAGGAGCAGCCGTTCCGCGTACGGCAGCAGCCGTCGGCCCGCCGGCGTGAGGCGGACCCTGCGTCCGGAGAGCCGCTCGAACAGCGCCACGCCCAAGGCGTTCTCCAGGCCCTTGATCTGCCCGGTCACACTGGACTGCGCGTAGTTGAGCTCGGCAGCAGTGCGGCTGAAGCTGAGCAGGGCGGCCGCCCTGTGGAATGTCCTGAGCTGACGCATGTCCACGTGTCCTGTCCTCCGGGGTGTGGGGAGATAGGGGGGTACTGGCGGCGGGGGCGAGTGCGTGAGCCGTGCGGTGGTACGGCGGGCTTGGCACGAGTGGGAGCGGCGCGTGGGGCGGCGCGGCTCGCAGCCGGGCGCGGCGGTCGGCGGTCGGCGGTCGGCGGTCGGCGATCGGCGGTCGGCGGTCGGCGGTCGGCGGTCGGCGGTCGGCGGTCGGCGGTTCAGGGTGCGGGCTCTGCCTCGGCGCGCAGCAACCGCCGTACGGCGGCGAGGCGTTCGGCGGTTTCCTCGGCGTTCGCACCGTCGACGACGACGAAGCCGGGCACGGTCGCGCCGTCCGTCATGCCGGGCACAGGGTCTCCGGGGCGGAAGGGGAAGTGCACCGCGTGCACATGGGGCAGGGCACGTATCTCGTCGAGGTCGGCCACGGCGGTCAGCCGGCCAGGTGGCAGCTGGAAGAAGGCAGCCCCGGCGGTGCGTACGGCGTCGGTGTGCGGCAGGCATCGGCTGATCGTGAGGGTCTGGAAGAACGCCGCCTCCAAGTCGACCCCCCGGGCGAGCCTCAGCAGCAGGGGTATCCCGTCCCGGGAGAACCCGGGGCGGGAAGAGACTATGCGGGGACCGGTGCCGGTCAGTACGACGGTGATGTCAGCCGGTCCGTGCTCGAATCCCGCGAGGTCCAGCAGCGCGCATACCGCGGACCGGATCTCGGCGCTCTCCCGGTCGCCGAGCGGGGCCGGGTGAACATGCTCCAGGGTCACGAGGTGCGGCGGCCCCCCCGTCCTGGTGGCCGTGATGCCGACGACCTGGTGCATGCCGTCAACGCTGAGGGTGCTGACGGTGTATTGCGGCCCTGCCAGGAACTCCTCGACGAGGTAAGGCCCCGGGGTGCGCCCGGCCCAGGCCTCGAGGGCGCCCGGCCCGGGCGCGAGGACAGGGCGGCGGTCGACGTCCCGGGCCAGGGAGCGGACGACGACCGGGGGGCCGCCCAACTCGTCCACGGCAGCGTGCAGTTCCGTCCGCAACTCAACCCGCCGGAAGCACACGCCCAGCCTGGCGTGGCCGTGCAGCAGTTCACACAGAGCCGCACGGTCCCCCAACAGCAGGTGGGACTGCGGCGGGTTGGCGCCGAGTCCCAGCCGGTGGGCCTCCTCCAGCACGGGCCACGCGCCCATCCCGCTGCCCAGGTACATCACGTGGCCTATGCGATGCTCCTGGGCGGCCCGCACGACGAGTGCGCGCAGGGCCGACTCGTCGGTGACATCGACGGTCAGGACCTCCTCGGAGTACCGGGCCACTTCCCCGCGCTCGGCCGCGTCGCGTCGCACCGGGTCCCACACGGACCAGACCCGGTGCCCCGCGTCGACGGCCTTCCGGACCAGCCGGGCGCGCGGCAGCACCATGAGGATGCGGTCGGGTCGGGTCTGCATGGTGAGGCTCCTCGTCAGTCCGGGCGTCGCCTGCCGGGAGTCTCCACACACCTCTTCCCGTTTCGTTCCCGTACGCGTCCGCTGGGCCGGAAACGGGGCTGCCGAACGGCGGGAAGGGCCCACCTCTCGAACAGGGGGCGCGCAGAATCGTTACTGTCCTTCGCTCGTCCCGATCCCCAGTTCCGCCTGCAGGTCCCGCGCCTGTGTCCGGTACCCCGCCGCCGCCTCCTTCTCCCCCAACTCCTCGGCGGCACAGGCCAGTCCGGTCAGGGCGTCGAGGACCTCGGCGCGGTAGCCGAGGGCCGTCGCATGGTCGAAGGCGAGTCGGTGCAGGCGCAGTGCCTGGGCGGGGTCGCCGGCCCTGCGGTGGACACGTCCGGCGATGTTCTCGACCTCCGAGGCGCGCAGTCGTACGCCGGAGCGGCTGACGATCTCACGGGCGCGGTCGGCGTCGCGCAAGGCCCTCTCGGTGTCACCGAGGAGCTGGCGGGCCTCCGCCGAGAGAGCGAGGGTGAGCGCATGGTTCTCCGTCTGCCGGGTCTCGTCGACCGGTGCGAGTCCCTCGTCGAGGACGGCCAGCGCCCGTTCGGGTTGATCCATGCCCAACAGTCCGGCGGCCAGGTCGTTCAGGACGAGTTTCACCCTGCCAGGGGCGCCGACGCGGCGGCTGATACGCAGGGCCTCCTCCGCCGCGGCGACGGCCTCGTGGTGCCGGCCGAGGCGGCGGTAGGCGGAGGAGAGGTTGGCCCAGCTGTCGGCCTCGCCCGTCGCGTACCCGCTCTCGCGCCGCAGCACCACCGCCTGCTCCAGACAGCGGACGGCTTCGGCCAGTTCACCGGTGTCCAGGTGGAGCAGCCCGAGCCGCCCGACGCTCATCGCCTCGCCCACCTCGTCACCCAGCGCACGGGCGATCCTGCGAGCCTCGGAGACGCTCTCAATGCCCTCGCGGAAGCGGCCCACCCGCCACTGCGCCACACCGAGGTTGTTGAGGCTGAGACACAGCAGGCGCTGGTCCCCGAGCCGCCGCGCAGCGCGTACGGCGGTGAGGCCCTGGGCGACCTGTTCATCCGGTTTGCTGCGCGTGTACAGGTAGAAGGCCAGGTTGCGGGAGAGGCGCACCACGCAGGCCGGGTCGGCGAGGTCGCCCTCGCGGTCCATGGCGAGCTGGATCGTGTGGTATTCCCGGTCGAGCCAGTCCATGGCCTGCGCCGCCGTCCGCAGCGGGGGCAGTTCGGCGGCCGACGGAACCTCGACGTCGAACTCCATGCGCAACCGGTCCGGAAACAGCACCCCGCAGGCGGCTTCCGTCGCGTCGAGGTAGTACGGCAGCAGCCGCCCGCCCAGCGCCCCACCCCCGGCGTCGTCGCCCGGCAGGGAACGGGCGAAGCTACGCACCAGGTCGTGGAAGCTGTACAGGCCGAGCGCGTGCTGCTGCATCATGTGCGCGTCCAGGAGGCCTTCGAGGAGATCCTCGGCCTCCTGCACGGAGGTACCCGTCAGGGCCGCGGCCGACCAGACGTCGATCTCGGTGCCGGGGTGCTGTCCCAGGAGCCGGAAACCGGCGCGTCCGCTCGCACTCAACGCCTGGTACGACAGTTCCAGCGTGGCCGTGACGCTGCGCCGGCCGGTGCTCAGCTCGTCGAGACGCCGGGTCTCGTGGCTGAGCCGCTCCACCAGATGGGCCACCGTCCAGCGGGGACGGTTGCGCAGCCGGGCCGCCGCGATACGCAGAGCGAGCGGCAGTCGGCCGCACAGTTCGGCGAGTTCGGCCACCGCCTCGGGTTCGGCCGCAGTCCGCTCGGCGCCCAGCGTCTCCGCGAGGAGCGTGGCGCTCTCCTCCGGGGCGAGCATGCCGAGCCCGATCCACTCGGCGCCGTCGAGGTCGACCAGCCGTCCCCGGCTTGTTATCAGCACCAGGCAGCCGGAGGAGGCGGGCAGCAACGGGATCACCTGGCTCGGGTCCGCGGCGTTGTCCAGCAGGATCAGCACCCGTTTGCGCGCGACCGTGACCCGCCAGAGCGCCGTCCGTTCCTCGGTACCCTCCGGAAGCTGCTCGTCCGGTACTCCCAGGGACCGCAGCAGGCTCTCCAGCGCCACCGCAGGCTGCAGGGGCCGCTCGCCGGGGGTGAAGCCGCGCAGGTCGATGAAGAGCTGACCGTCGGGGTAATGATCGGCCAGCCGGTGTGCGGCCCGCACGGCGAGGGTGGTCTTGCCGGAGCCGCCCATGCCGTCGAGGGCGATGATCCGGGTGCCCCCGCCGCCGGGCTCACCGGCCTTCTCCAGCAGCAGCCGCAGCTTGTCGTCCCGTCCGGCAAAGTCGGTCAGGTCGTACGGCAGCGTGCACACGCCCCGGTCCGCAGGGCCCGGCTCGGACACGGGTGTCGCCGGTGCGGGCCGCGGTTCGGCGGGCGACGGAGCCGGTTCGAGGTCCTCGCGCAGGATCCCCTCGTACAGGCGGGTGAGCTGGGCACCCGGGTCGACGCCGAGTTCCTCGACGAGCAGTCGGCGTACGGCAGCGTACTCCTCCAAGGCCTCGGCGCCGCGCCCGGAGCGGTACAGGGCGAGCATGAGATGCCCGCGCAGGGTCTCGCGCAGTGGGTGACGGGAGATCAAGTCCCTCAAGTCACCGATGAGTTCCGCGGCCTCGCCGAGCGCCAGGCGCAGCCCGAAATGCTGCTCGGCCGCGGTCAGCCGCCGTTCCTCCCACGCCGTCGCCGCCGCCTCGATGACCCTGCCGCCACGGCCGGCCATGACCGGGCCGCGCCACAGCGCGAGCGCCTGGCGCAGAGCCGCCTCCGCTGTGGCCGTCCGGCCCGCGCCAACCGCCGCGTGGGCGACGCGCAGCAGCTCTGCGAACTCGTTGAGGTCGAGCTGACCGTCCCCCAGTTCGATGCGGTAGCCGGGGGCGTCGGTGACGACGACCCCGGCGCCGCGCGGTATACGCCGACGCAGCTCCGAAACCGCCTTGCGCACCTGATGTTCGGCACTCGGGGGCGGTTCCTCGTCCCAGGCGGCCTCGATCAGGCGGGTGACCGGGACGATCCTGCCGGGCTCGAAGAGCAGGGTGGCGAGCACGCGTTCCTGAATCGCTCCCCCGAACCGCAGCCGGGTCCCCCCGGCCCAGCCCTCCAGTGTGCCCAGGATGTTGAAACGAAGATGGTCCGGCTCTCCCCCCGTCAACGCGCCCCCCTCAGTCAGATAGAGCCCTACGCCCCCACTCCGGGCGTCATCTCAGCAAGATCCTCGCCGCTTCCCGGCGTCCGGGGAAGACCCGGCCACCACCGGCGGTGACAGGAGTGCCGACGACGCGGCGGAACACCTCGGTTGTCCGGAAATCGTAGATCACGACACACCAGGGGCCGGCCGTCATGACTTCAGTGGAGTGCTGCGGCAGACGGAACACGGCTGCGCACAAGAACCGCCGCCGTCCACCACCCCGAACAGCCTCGAGCAGGCCCCGTAAACGACGAAGATCCCGACGATCGTCGTGATCGTCGGGAACTCGTCAACCACTCCTGAGCTGACTCAGGAGAGGTCATGCGTCTGCGTGGGGTGTTCACGAGTGGGGTCGACGTGAGGTGATCCGGTCTCTTGAAGATCGTTTCCCGAGTGGCGGGTGATAGGTACCCGCCGATCCGGTGATCGCCTGTCTGCAGTTGAGGATGGTGTCAGCGTCCTGGAACTCCGAGTTGCCTCGCGGCGGCGTCGGCGGCCTGGGCCAGCAGGACGGCGATGGTCATTGGCCCGACCCCGCCGGGAACTGGGGTGATCAGGCGGGCGCGGGTGTGGGCGGTGTCGAAGTCGACGTCGCCGATGTTGCCGGGGTTGTATCCGGCGTCGACCACCACCGCGCCCGGTTTGATGTCCTCTCCGCGGATCAGTCGGGGTCTCCCCACGGCTGCGATCACGATGTCGGCATCCCGGACGGCTGCGGGCAGGTCGGCGGTGCGGGAGTGGCAGTACGTCACCGTGGCGTCCTTGGCGAGCAGGAGCATTCCGACCGGTTTGCCGAGGATCGCGCTGCGGCCGATCACGACGGCGTGCTGGCCTGCGGGGTCGACGTCGTACTCGTCCAGCAGCCGCATGATGCCGCCGGGCGTGCACGATACGAAGCCGGGCAGCCCAAAGCTCATCGCGGCGAAGGAGTGCATCGTGACGCCGTCGACATCTTTTTCCGGGGCGATGGCCTCGAAGGCCGCGCGCTCGTCGATGTGCTCACCGGCGGGGTGCTGCAGCAGGATGCCGTGCACGCTGGGGTCCTGGGACAAGGCGGTGAGTGTGTCGACCAGTTCGGCGGTCGTGGTGGTGGCGGACAGAGGGACATGGCGGGAGGTGATGCCCGCCTTCGCGCAGCGCGCCTGCTTCATGCGGACGTACGTCACGGACGCTGGGTCCTCGCCCACCAGCACTGTCGCCAGGCACGGCGCCACGCCGGTGTGTCGTGAGATATGCGCCGCTCGGGCGGTGGTCTCCTCGATGATGCGCCGGGCGAGTTCGGTGCCGTTCATGAGCCGGGCCGTCTGCGTCGGGGACATGGTCGCCTCCAGGCGTCGTTGACCACTCGCCCAGGCGCACGGCATCGACCGATTCGTCAGACCGCTCCCCGGTGGTGCTCCACCTCAGCGCCAGTCACGGCCCACACTGCACTGTAGTGGACATGGATGGCCTCGGCGGGCCGGCGTCCGGGGTCGGAAGTCAGCGGGTCCTGGGCTGGGAGGCCACCTCCAGGTTGGATTCGATCGCTCTGACCTGGGCGGTGAGGTAATCGGCCCAGGCGCTTTCGGGGGAAGAGCTTGAGGTGGGTTCCGAGGGTGCCGGTGAGCATCCGGCGGAACTGGGCGAGGCGTTCGCTGATCCAGGCTCGTTCCCAGTTCTCCAGTTCGGTCTCGTCCGCGCAGAAGTGATAGTCGCGTTCGCGTGTCCACAGCAGGGGCGGCCGACGCTCTCCTCGTCGAAGGCTCCCTCGCCTGCCCTGCCCGAGGCCTCGTCCACGCCACCACGAACCTGGACGACAGGCCGTACGCGAAGCCGGCGAAGACGAACCGCTCACCCAACTGCCCGCAGCCCGCAGCCCGTTCTTCCTCAAACGCAAACAGAACCCCGACCCGCACGGCACGATCCGTCTGCAGTGCCCGGTCGCCGAGCCTTCGCCCGCGGTCCCCTGCGCCCGCTTCCACCAAGTCCGCCAGATCGCCGCCACCCGGCCGGTCACCGTCGGCCTCGCCAACCCGCGCGCCACCACCGCGCACACCGCGGCCGAGCCCACCGTCCCCGTCCCCACGGCCGAACAGCCGCGGCCCCCGGCTCCGGAACAACTTCCGAAGATCTGCCAACAACCGACTCTCACCGTCCGCCCCGGCGACCTCGGAAAGATCGACAAGTTCTGCCAGGATCGCCACTGCCTCCAGCCGTCCTGGCAGAACGCCTACCGGCCCGCCCGAGCCAATATCAAGGGACTGAACAGCAGAGCAAAGTCCCACGGCGTCAACATCGCCGACCCATCCCGACGACTCGCCCACGGCCGCGTCGCCCAGACCATCCTCCTCGCCCCGATGATCCTCACGATCAACCTCGACATCCTGCACAGTTGGACGCAGACCGATACACCCGCCGCCAACGAGGAGTTCACCGAGGAGAACACCAGGCGCGACGGACAACGGACCCAACTCGTCGGTCTCCGGAATTCCACCGCCCGCCGGCACCCGCACCACCCGGGCGACCTAACACCACCGCATCACGCCCCGGGCTCTGCCCTGCCCAGCCACGGCCTCGCCCCGCCGCCCGCACCGGATCACCACCGATTCCCCGGTGGAATCCCCACCAGCAGCCCCCCATGACGTCCCGCACGATCGGAAACCTCATCGAACACACCCCGGAAAACCAAAGATCCCGCCCGATCTTCCGATCGGACGGGATCTCGTCAACTATCCCTGAGCAAACTCAAGAACAGTTGTTGCGGTGGACCTGAGGGGATTTGAACCCCTGGCCCCCTCGATGCGAACGAGGTGCGCTACCGGACTGCGCCACAGGCCCTTGCAACGAGTGAAACTCTAGCATCCCGATCCGCCCCCTCGGAAATCCGCTCCGCGGAGGCGGATCCCCGTGGACTGCGGGCGGTCTCCGGCGGATCCGCAGGCAGTCGCGCCGCCGGTCGGGTCCGCGGCTCGGCCCCGCCTGCTACTCGTTGGCGGCCCGCGGCCGCCCGCCGTCCTCGTACTGGTCGAACAGCGGCGTGCGTCCCCGCTCGCGCGCCCGCCGGGCCGACGCCGCCCGGCGGGCGTCACTGCGCCCGCCGCCGTCCGACCTGTCCTCGGCCTCGTCTCCGTCAGCCTGCACGCCCGCTCCTCTGGCCCGGTGGCCCTCCTGGGCCTCCCGCCCGCCGGAACCGGCGCCCGCCTCCTGCTCCGGCGCCATCGAACCGGACCGCGCCGAACTCCACGCGTCCGGCGCCCCCAGGTCCACGTCCGCGGTCGCTCGCGGCGCGACGGGCGCGGTCACGTACGTCGGCAACGGCACCGGCACCGGATCCCAGCTGTCCCCGTGCCCCGGCCGCCGCTGCCGCTCCCGCTGCTGGTCGACCCACTCCGCGTGATCGGTCTGCTCGACGAGCGCCCGCCGGTCCGCGGCGAGCGCCGACAGCCCGGGGTCGGTCTCGGGTTCGGGCCCTTCGTCGTGCTGGTCGCTGTCCGCGCCGGCGTCCGCGGGTGCGCGCCGGCGCGACTGACGCGCCGCGCGCTCCCGCAGTCGCTGCGCCGCGACCTCGGCCCGGCGCCGGTCCATCTGGTAGGCGAAGCGTCGGCGCTCCTGGGAGCGCAGGTAGGCGATGTAGGCGCTGAGCAGCACGGCGGGCACGCCGGGCGCCCACAGGAACGCGAGCCCCCCGACGGCGGCGACGATCGCGCCGAGCGTGAAGGCGAGGAAGAGCATCACGGTGGTGCGCCGGCGGCGCGCGAGCACCTTCGTGCGCCGGGCTCGCGCCGCGGCCGCCTCGTCCGCGGGCGTGGACGCCGGGGGTGTGCGCCGCGCGGCAGGGACCTGTTTACGCGCCTTCCGCGCGGGCGCGGAGCTGGGCTCGCGCTCCGGCGCGGACGTCTGCGCGCGCGCCGGTTCCGGCCGCTCCTTCTCCTGCGGGTGCGCCGACACCACCGCCTGCGCCTGCGCCTGCGGACGGGTCGGAGGCATGGCAAAGGCCCGGACGTCCACCGATTCGGTGACGCCGTCCGGGTCGTCGGCGCTGGGCTCCCCCTCGTCGGCGGAGCGCGCACGCAGGTCCTTGGCGTACCGGCGCTCCATCCCCGCCCGTCCGGACAACAACCGGATGGCTGTGCTGAAGCGTTCCGTCGGACGGGCCTCGTTCAGCTCGTCCTGCCTACGGAGCCACATCGGCACCAAGTAGGCGGCCCAGGCCCCGACAATGACTGCGTAGATGAGGCCGCTGCTGCTCACGCCTCACACGGTAGAGGGGTTTGCGTGAGGCCATCTGCCAATTGAGCCGGTGTGTCGCACGATCTGGCTGATATTTCGAGCTTTTTTTGTGACCGATGCGATCACCTGGCCGCACAGGCTTCGAATTCAACGCTCCGAGCCGGTCAACAGGCGATCAATTTCGAACACTTATTCAATTTCGGAGCTACCCGGGATTCCCCTGAGTGTTCTGCGGGTTCCGCGGGCCGTCGTGCGACCGTCCCTGGGAGCGTGCCCGGTGCCAGCGGCTCAGCAAACCGTCGGGCACCTCTTCCGCGGTCAGCGCGAAGACGAGGTGGTCGCGCCAGGCACCGTCGATGTGGAGATAACGGGGCCTGAGCCCTTCCTCACGGAATCCGAGTTTCTCCACCACCCGGCGGCTGGGCCCGTTCTCCGGGCGGATGCAGACTTCGATGCGGTGCAGCCCCACGGTCCGGAAACTGTGGTCCACGGCGAGCGCCACGGCCGTCGGCATCACGCCCCGGCCGGCCACCTCCTCGTCCACCCAGTACCCCACGTGCCCCGAGCACATCGAGCCCCAGGTAATCCCGGCGACCGTCAACTGCCCGACCAGCCGTCCCTGGTACTCGATGACGAACGGCAGCATCCGTCCCGAGTTCGCCTCCGACCGCAGGTGCCGGACCATCTGACGGTAGGTCGGCCGGTGCGCGATCGGTCCGCCGGGCGTGGGCGGCGGAATGGTCGCCTCCCAGGGGCGCAGCCAGTCGCGGTTGCGCCGGTTGACCTCGCGCCAGGCCCGCTGGTCGCGCAGCTTTATCGGTCTCAGGACGACCTCGCCGTCCGTCAGTACGACGGGCCAGGACGGGCTGTTCAGCTCGCACCCCCACTGCCTGTGCCGGGTCTTGGGTGGTCACCGCCGCGGATCTGGTCGACGGCGTGGGCCAGCAGGGGTTCCAGAACGGCGAGCCCGTCCTTCACCCCGCCCGTGGAGCCCGGCAGATTGACGATCAGCGTGCTCCCCGCCACCCCGGCCAGGCCCCGGGAGAGTGCGGCCGTCGGCACCTTCTCCCGGCCGAACGCACGGATGGCCTCCGCGATGCCGGGCACCTCGTACTCGATCACCCTGCGGGTCGCCTCGGGCGTGCGGTCGGTGGGCGAGACCCCCGTACCGCCGGTGGTGACGACGACGTCGTACCCGGCCTCGACGGCTGCGCGCAGCGCGGCCTCCACCGGGTCCCCGTCGGGCACGATCTGCGGCCCGTCGACGGCGAAGCCGAAGCGCTTGAGTCCGTCGGCGACCAGCGGGCCGCCCTTGTCCTCGTAGACGCCCGCGGAGGCGCGGTTGGAGGCGGTCACGACGAGCGCGGCGTACGGCCCCACGAGAGCGCCCCCGAGCGGCGGCTCGGCCGGCGCCGTCATGCCCGACTCCAGTCGCCCGACTTGCCGCCCGTCTTCTCCTCCACGCGTACGTCCGTGATGACCGCTCCCTTGTCGACCGCCTTGACCATGTCGATCACGGTGAGCGCGGCGACGGAGACCGCGGTGAGGGCCTCCATCTCGACGCCCGTGCGGTCCGTGGTCTTCACGGTGGCCCGGATCTCCACGGCGTCGTCCGCGACCGACAGGTCCAGTTTCACACCCGACACCGACAACGGGTGGCACAGCGGGATCAGGTCCGGGGTGCGCTTGGCGCCCATGATGCCCGCGATCCGCGCGGTGGCCAGGGCGTCGCCCTTGGGGACCCCCTCGCCGCGCAGCAGCTCGACCACGCGGGGCGAGACCAGGACACGGCCGCTGGCGCGTGCGGTGCGCGCGGTCACGTCCTTGTCGGATACGTCGACCATGCGGGCGGCGCCCGCCTCGTCGATGTGCGTCAGTCGGTCCTGCGTACTCATGCTGTGTGGCGCTCCCGGTCCGGGCCCGTCGCGGTGCGGCGCACGGGCCTGCTGTGCGCGACACGGTACCGCCAAGTCGGCGCGCGCACCGGCGCAGGACCGCCCCGCGGGCCGGCACGCGCGCGCGTGCTCAGCCGAGCAGGACGACCTCGACGGCGGTGCCGGGCTCGACGGTCTCGACGTCCTCGGGAACGACGATCAGCGCGTCGGCATGCGCGAGGGCGGCGACCAGGTGCGATCCGGCGCCCCCGACCGGCGTCACGGTGCCCTCGGCGTACGTCCCGCGCAGGAACTGTCTGCGGCCCTTCGGCGAGGTCAGGGCCTTGTCCGCCGTGAGGGTCGCGGTGGTGCGCGGCCGGTGGACGTCGTCGAGGCCCATGAGGGTACGGATCGCGGGGCGCACGAAGACCTCGAAGGAGACGTACGACGACACGGGGTTGCCGGGGAGGGCCAGCAGCGGGGTGTGGTCGGGGCCGATGGAGCCGAAGCCCTGGGGTTTGCCCGGCTGCATGGCGAGCTTGCGGAAGTCGATGCCGCTGCCCGCCTCGTCCTCGTCGGCGACGGATTCGAGCGCCTCCTTGACGACGTCGTACGCCCCGACGCTCACCCCGCCCGTGGTGACCATGAGGTCGGCGCGGACCAACTGGTCCTCGATGGCGGAACGGAGGGTCTCGGCGTCGTCGGCGACGGCGCCCACCCGGTAGGCGATGGCTCCGGCGTCACGGGCCGCCGCGGTGAGGGCGAAGCTGTTGGAGTCGTAGATCTGGCCGTTGCGCAGTTCCTCGTCCGGCTGGACGAGTTCGCTGCCGGTGGACATCACGACCACGCGCGGGCGGGGGCGTACGCGTACCGTGCCGCGGCCGATCGCGGCGAGCAGGGCGATCTGCGGCGGTCCGAGGACGGTGCCGGCCTCCAGCGCGCGGTCGCCCGCCTTCACGTCGCTGCCCTTGGCCCGCACGTGCGCGCGTGCCTCGGCCGGGCGGTACACGTGCACCTGCCCCTCGGCGCCTTCGGGAGCGAGGCTGCGGGCGCGCATCCCGGTCACCGGGCCCGCGCCGAGACCTCCGTCGGTCCACTCGACCGGGACGACGGCCTCGGCGCCGGGCGGCAACGGGGCGCCGGTCATGATGCGGGCGGCCTGGCCGGGACCGACCTGGAGCAGCTCGGCCTGGCCCGCCGCCACGTCCCCGACGACCTCCAGGACGGCCGGGAACTCCTCGCTCGCGCCCGCGACATCGGCGACCCGCACCGCGTACCCGTCCATGGAGCTGTTGTCGAACGGCGGCAGGGACACCGGCACCGTGACGTCGTCGACCAGGACGCAGCCCTGGGCGTCGAGCAGTTGCAGCTCGATGGGTTCGAGGGGGCGGACGGTCGCGAGGATGTCCTCCAGGTGTTCGTCCACCGACCAGAGGTGGTCCTGGCCGGTGGTGCGGGGCGCGGCGCTGCTCAAAGTGGCTACATCTCCTCGGCTACGTAACTGCGAAGCCAGGTCCGGAAGTCCGGGCCCAGGTCTTCACGTTCGCATGCGAGTCTGACAATGGCACGCAGATAGTCGCCACGGTCACCGGTGTCATAGCGGCGGCCCTTGAAGACCACGCCGTGCACCGGGCCGCCGACCTTCTCGTCCGCCGCGAGCTGCTGCAGGGCGTCGGTGAGCTGGATCTCGCCGCCGCGGCCGGGCTCGGTCTTGCGCAGTATGTCGAAGACGTGGGGGTCGAGGACGTAGCGGCCGATGATCGCGTAGTTCGACGGGGCGTCCGCCGGGTCGGGCTTCTCGACCATGCCGGTCACCTTGACGACGTCGCCGTCCTCGGTGGCCTCCACGGCCGCGCAGCCGTAGAGGTGGATCTGCTCGGGCGCGACCTCCATGAGCGCGATGACGCTGCCGCCGCGCTGCTCCTGGACCTCGACCATGCGCTTGAGCAGCGGGTCGCGCGGGTCGATGAGGTCGTCGCCGAGGAGGACGGCGAAGGGCTCGTCCCCCACGTGCGGCGCGGCGCACAGGACGGCGTGACCGAGCCCCCTGGGGTCGCCCTGGCGCACGTAGTGCATGGTGGCCAGGTCACTGGACTCCTGCACCTTCGCGAGCCGTTCGGCGTCGCCCTTCTTCTCCAGGGCGGACTCCAGCTCGTAGTTGCGGTCGAAGTGGTCCTCCAGGGGTCGCTTGTTGCGGCCTGTGATCATGAGGACGTCGTCGAGGCCGGCGGACACGGCCTCTTCGACCACATACTGGATCGCCGGCTTGTCGACGACCGGCAGCATCTCCTTGGGAGTGGCCTTGGTGGCCGGCAGGAACCGGGTGCCAAGACCTGCTGCGGGAATGACAGCCTTGCTGATCCGAGGGTGCGACTGAGTCATGCCCGCAACCTTATCCGGTGCCTTTGTAGGGAATCTGTGGCTCCGGTTAATTGGCTCTCATATGAGCCTATTGGAAGGGTACGGGTACGACCTTTGAGTCACATCGGACGTCCGGCAGAGCCTGACAAGCGCGTGTTGCGGCGAGAGATCCTCGCGGTGAGGAACAGGTTGACGGCCGATGACGTGCGCAGGGCCGCCGTCGCGCTGGGCGAGCGCGCGCTCGATCTGCCCGAGCTGGCGCAGGCGCGCACGGTGACAGCGTACGTCTCGGTCGGGAGTGAACCGGGCACGCTCGCGCTGCTGGACGCGCTGCGCGCGCGGGGCGTGCACGTCCTGCTCCCCGCGCTCCTGCCCGACAACGACCTCGACTGGGGCGCGTACACCGGCCAGGGATCCCTCGCACGCATCCAACACGGCGGGAAGATGGCTCTCTTCGAACCGGCCGGCGAGCGCCTCGGACCCGACGCCGTGACCACCGCCGACGTGGTGCTGCTGCCCGGCCTGGCGGTGGACGCGCGCGGCAGGCGCCTGGGGCGCGGCGGAGGCTCGTACGACCGCGTGCTCGCCCGGCTGGAGCGCGCGGCCGCCCACCCCGCGCTGGTCGTGCTGCTCTACGACTCGGAGGTCGTCGCGCACGTGCCGGCGGAGGCGCACGACCGGCCGGTGCACGCGGTGGTGACGCCGTCGGGCATACGCCGCTTCCGCACAACCCCCGAGCGGCGCAGGGGAGCCTGATCCGCCGCGGGGCGCTCAGCCCCTGGTGGGGCGCGCGGATCGTGCCGTGCGCCCCGCGGCTGCACGCCGCGCCGGCACGCACAGCGGGCCGGGCTCCGCGCCCTCACACGAAAGGGGCCCTCCACGCGGGTTACGCGCGTGGAGGGCCCCTTTCACAGCGACGGCCGAGCGCCCTCGCCCCGAACACCGGGCCGCTAAGGCTCCAGCACCAGCGTGTCGCTGGTGTTCTTCTCGACTGCCTCGTCGGAGAAGGACCAGTCCAGCAGCTCGCCCTTGGCCCACTTGCCGGTCTGGTCGGTGTAGTGCGCGCTGTAGGCGTGCCCGGAGGCTCCGGTGAGGTTGATCCACTTCGACTTGTCGAGGTCGCCGAGGTTGACCACCATCCGCATCGACGGCACCCACACGACGCCGTAGCCGCCGGCGGCGTTCCAGCCGGTGGCGTTGACCGTCGCCTCGCCGCCGCTGAGCTTCCAGGGGCCGCGGTTGAGGATGTACTGCAGGAAGCCGGGGCCCTCGGTGCCGAGGGTCTGGTTCTTCAGGAACAGGCGGTGCAGCCGGCCCCAGCTCCAGGTGTCGATGTCCTTGCCGAGCTTGGCGGTCAGCTCCCAGCGGGCGTCGATCATGGCGCGCTTGAACAGCTCGTCACGGTTGTCGGCGGCGGGGCGGCCCGACCCCGACTTGGGCGTCTGCCACCAGTCGCTGTCCTGGTCGTCCATGAGGGTGCGCACGACCTCGAACCAGCGGTCGCCGCCGTCCGGCTGCGCCTGGTCGGCGTCGCGCTGGCCGCACTCGCGGACCTTCTGCACCTCGTCGGCGGGTCCGGTGGTGTTGACCGGGTCGACCCACAGGCACTGGCCCTTGACCCGGAGCTCCTTGGGCAGCTTGTTGCCGAAGGCGAGCTTGAGGGTGTTGCGCCAGACCGAGTTGAAGTAGGCGGCGGCCGCCGAGTCCGCGTCCTGGGTGTAGTCCCAGCCCTCCAGGAGCTTCTGCGCCTCGCGGACGTCCCTGTCCTCGATGTCGATCTTCAGCAGCTTGGGCACGAGCAGCTTGGCGATCTCGCTGCTGTTGTCCAGCTGCATCTGGCGCATGTCGTCGGTGGAGACCTTGCCGCCGTCGTCGATCTTCGACTTGATCAGGTCGGTGATGCGCTGGCTGCGCGTGCCGTAGCCCCAGTCCGTGGTGAGCGTGTAGGGGTACTTGTCCTCGTCGACCACGGCCTGGTTGGCGGTGACGATGTACCCGCGCGCGGGGTCGTACTCGTAGGGGAGCTGGTTCTGCGGGATGTAGCCCTTCCAGCGGTACTTGGAGTTCCATCCCGGCTGCGGGACCGAGCCGTCGACGCCCTCCGCGCGCGTGGGGATCTTTCCGGGGAGGGTGTAGCCGATGTGGTCCTTGGTGTCGGCGTAGATCAAGTTCTGCGAGGGCACGTCGAACAGGGCGGCGGCCTCGCGGAAGTCGTCCCAGTCGGCCGCCCTGTCCATCGCGAAGACGGCGTCCATGGAGGTGCCGGGCTCCAGGGCGGTCCAGCGCAGGGAGATGCCGTAGCCGTCGCCGCGGTCGGGTGCGGCGGTGTCGACGGTGGCCTTCTTGCCGACCTTCACCAGTTCGTCGCTGCGGTCGGACAGCAGGGGGCCGTTGCTGGTCTCGCGGACGACGATGGTCTTGGACTTGCCGCCGGCGACCTTGATGGTCTCCTCGCGCGTGGTGAACGGCTTGACCTTGCCGTCGTACAGGTAGCCCTCGCCGGTGAGCTTCTCCAGGTAGAGGTCGGTGACGTCGACGCCGGAGTTGGTCATGCCCCAGGAGATGTTCTTGTTGTGGCCGATGATCACACCGGGCATGCCCGCGAAGGTGTAGCCGGAGACGTCGTACTGGCACTTGCTGGAGACGCTGCGGCAGTGCAGGCCCATCTGGTACCAGACGGACGGCAGCGACGCCGACAGGTGCGGATCGTTGGCCAGCAACGGCTTGCCGGTGATGGTGTGGGCGCCGGAGACGACCCAGGAATTGGATCCGATGCCGTTGCCGTTCACTCCGACGGCCGCGGGAAGGTCCTCCAGGACCTCGTAGAGGCCCGACAGCTGGCTCTGGAGGGCCGTGGCGCCCGAGCCGGACGCGGTGTCCGTGGAGCCACTCGTAGATGCTCCGGCCGCTCCGGCCGCTTCGGCCGCCCCTGCGGTAGAGGTGCCCGTGCCGGTGCCCGACGTGCCGTCGCCCTGTTCGAACACCTGGGTGAGCTCGTCGTACTGGCCCTCCTGGACGATCGCCTTGTTCCGGTCGTACGGGTAGTCCGGATACAGGTCCTGGATCTGCTTGGGGCCGAGGCGGCTGGTCATCAGGGCGCGGTCGATCTCGTCCTGCATGTTGCCGCGCAGGTCCCAGGCCATCGCCTTCAGCCAGGAGACCGAGTCGACCGGGGTCCACTTCTGCGGCATGTAGTCGTTGCTGAAGCCCAGGGCCGCGTACTCCAGCGAGATGTCCCTGCCTTCCTTGCCCTCCAGGTAGGCGTTGACCCCCTTGGCGTACGCCTGCAGGTACTTCTTGGTGGAGTCCGACAGCTTGGTGTCGTACTCCTCCTTCGCGACGCGGTCCCAGCCCAGCGTGCGCAGGAACTCGTCGTTGTCGACCTGCCCCTTGCCGAACATCTCCGACAGGCGCCCCGAGGTCATGTGACGGCGCACGTCCATCTCGTAGAACCGGTCCTGCGCCTGGACGTATCCCTGCGCCATGAACAGGTCCTCGTCGGAGGAGGCGTAGATCTGCGGGATGCCGTAGCCGTCGCGCTTCACGTCGACCGGGCCCGACAGGCCGTCGAGCGTGATCGAGCCCTCGGTCTGCGGGAAGGAGGCGCGGACGGTGCTGATGGACCAGTACGCCCCGTACACGACGCCGCCGATGAGCGCCAGGACGAGGACGAGGACGATCAGACGGGCTCTGCGCCCCTTCTTCCTGCCGGACTTGCCGGGCTGCTGACCCGTAGAGGCGGTGGTGTTGGGGGGCATCGCTGTCCTTGCTGTCCTAACGCGAGCGGCAAAGCGGGCTGTCCTTTTGAATGAGCGCTGGAGCAACCATAGGCGCAGGGCCCCGCGCCACTTGACGCGGAGTCGGGAACCAGCGCGCACGAGCGTTCGATCATGCCCGGAGAAGCGTCAAGAAATCGTCAAGAGTTAGGTAAGGTAACGAAGTAGTTGGGTGCGGAGAACCACCACTTCGTGTCCTGTGTACGTGAGCTCACGCGCGCGTGTCCGTGAGCCAGGGAAGGGAACGGCCGCTGACTGTCCACGACCTCAACCAGCTCCTGCTCGTCTGCTCGCTCGTCCTGCTCATCGCCGTCGCAGCGGTCCGCATCTCCTCGCGCAGCGGGCTCCCCAGCCTGCTCGCCTATCTGGGGATCGGCATCGCCATGGGCCAGGACGGAATCGGCGGCATCAAGTTCGACAACGCCGAGCTGACGCAGGTCATCGGATACGCGGCCCTGGTCGTGATCCTGGCCGAAGGTGGTCTGGGGACGAAGTGGAAGGAGATCCGGCCCGCCCTTCCGGCCGCCTCCACGCTGGCGCTGGCCGGAGTCGCGGTGAGCGTCGGCGTCACGGCCGCGGCCGCGCACTACCTGACGGGGCTGGAGTGGCGCCAGGCCCTGATCATCGGGGCGATCGTCTCCTCCACGGACGCCGCGGCCGTCTTCTCGGTCCTGCGGAAGATCCCCCTCCCCGCGCGCGTGACGGGCACCCTGGAGGCCGAGTCCGGCTTCAACGACGCCCCTGTGGTCATCCTGGTGGTGGCCTTCTCCCACGCGGGCCCCGTCGAGCACTGGTACGTGCTGCTGGGCGAGATAGCGCTGCAACTGGCCATCGGCGCCGCCATCGGCCTCGCGGTGGGCTGGCTGGGCTCCTGGGGCCTGCGGCACGTGGCGCTGCCCGCCTCCGGCCTGTATCCGATCGCCGTGATGGCGATCGCCGTCGTGGCGTACGCGGGGGGCGCGCTGTCGCACGGCAGCGGCTTCCTGGCGGTCTACCTCGCCGCAATGGTCATGGGCAACGCCAAGCTCCCCCACTGGCCGGCCACACGCGGTTTCGCCGACGGGCTCGGCTGGATCGCCCAGATCGGCATGTTCGTCCTGCTCGGCCTTCTGGTCACCCCGCACGAGTTGGGCGACGACATCCTGCCCGCCCTCCTCATCGGCCTGGTCCTGACGATGGTGGCCCGCCCGCTGAGCGTCGTGCTGTGCCTCGTCCCGTTCCGGGTGCCGTGGCAGGAGCAGACGCTCATGTCCTGGGCCGGCCTGCGCGGCGCCGTCCCCATCATCCTGGCGACGATCCCCATGGTGAACGGCGTCGACGGCAGCCGCCGGATCTTCAACATCGTCTTCGTCCTGGTCGTCGTCTACACCCTCGTCCAGGGCCCGACCCTGCCGTGGCTCGCGCGCCGCCTGCGGCTCGGCGGAGACGCCGAGGCCGCCTCCGACCTCGGCATCGAGTCCGCCCCCCTGGAGCGGCTGCGCGGACACCTGCTGTCCGTGGCGATCCCCGAGCACTCGAAGATGCACGGCGTGGAGATCAACGAGCTGCGGCTGCCGTCGGGGGCCGCGGTGACCCTGGTCGTGCGGGACGGGACCTCGTTCGTGCCCCTGCCGACGACGGTGCTGCGGCGCGGGGACGAGTTGCTCGTGGTGGCCACGGATCCCGTGCGGGACGCGGCGGAGCGACGACTGCACGCCGTGGGACGCGGCGGCAAGCTGGCCGGGTGGCTCGGGACGGGCGGAGACGGCCCGGGCCCGAGGCGCTGAGCGGGGGTTCGCGCCGGTTCTGGGGTGGTGCATGGCCCGCTCAGAGGCGCACTCGGTCGTTACGGGCGCATTTCGCACTGTTCACGCCCCCCGCAATCGCAGGCGCCGTCCTGTGCGGTGCTCGTTTTCACAGGTGCGCCGGGCGTTGATCCCTGTACGATAAAGGCGCACGTTGATCGAACCAACTCTGCCTGACGCAGAGCTGGCGCGACCGTATGGCGGCCGGGACGCCCTCGCGCAGTGGGCGCCGGTATCTACCGCAGTTCCGCGCAAGAGGACAGCTCTCGGCGCCCCCGCACGGGCGCGCTACCAGGCGGCAGAAAGGCACGGGCCGTGGAATCCACGGTCACCACCGAGCCGTCGAAGACCTCGTCGGCCTCCCGCCCGGGATACGGACAGCTGCTGCGCACCCGCGGCGCCTGGACGTTCCTGCTCCCCGGCTTCGCGGCGCGCCAGCCGTTCGCGATGCTCACCATCTCCATCGTGCTGCTCGTGCAGCACACCACCGGCTCGTACGGCGCGGCGGGCGCCGCCGCGGCCGTCACCGGCGTCTCCATGGCGCTGTTCGCGCCGTACAGCGGCCGCCTCGCCGACCGGTACGGGCAGCGCGCCGTCCTGATCCCCGGCGTCCTGCTGCACACGGCGTCCGGCCTGACCCTGACCGCGCTCGCGCTGGCGGACGCGCCCCTGTGGGCGCTGTTCGCGGCGGCCGTGCCCACCGGCGCCTCGGTACCGCAGGTCGGCCCCATGGTCCGCGCGCGCTGGGGCGTGAAGCTCAAGGACTCCCCCCTGATGACCACGGCGGCGGCCTTCGAGTCCGTCACCGACGAGCTGACGTTCGTCGTCGGCCCGCTGCTCGCCACCGCCCTGTGCACCGCCGTCGACCCGGCCGCAGGCCTGGTCACCGAGGCTGCGCTGACGTTGGTCGGCGGCCTGCTGTTCGCCGCGCAGAAGAGCACGCAGCCCACCGTCGCCGTCGCCGGGCACGCGCGCGTGGAGCACGCGTCCGCGCTGCGCATCCCCGGTGTGCGTGTGCTGATCGTGACGTTCCTGGGCATCGGTTCCGTCTTCGGCGGCATGCAGGTGTCGCTGGCCGCGTTCACCGAGTCGATCGGCGAGCCGGGGCTCAACGGCGTCCTGTACGGCGTCTTCGCCGCCGGCAACATGCTCTCCGGTATCGCCTGCGGCGCCATCGCCTGGAAGGTGGCCCCGCAGCGCCGCCTCGTCCTCGGTTACGCCGCGCTCGCGCTGGCGGCCTCCGGGCTGTGGGCCGCGCACTCGGTGCTCGTGCTGGCCGGTCTCGGTCTCCTGGTCGGCATGTGCATCGCGCCCGCGCTGATCACCGGCTACACGCTGGTCGAGAGCCTGGTGCCGGCCGGTGCCCGCACCGAGGCCTTCACCTGGCTGACCGGCGCGGTGGCGCTCGGCCAGGCGGCAGCCGTCACGGTCGCCGGACAGCTGGAGGACCGCTTCTGGGACGGCGCCGGATTCCTGGTCCCGATGGGCGGCACACTGCTCGCCCTGGCCACCTTGCTGGCGCTGCGCTCGCGGCTGGCGACACGCCCCCACAGCCGTACCGTCGCACGTGGCGTCGGTCACCGCGTGCCGGTGACGGTGGACTGATCCCGAGGAATACGTCACTATGGACCGTCGTTAGCACTCATTGAGTGAGAGTGCCAGGAGGAAGACAGTGCCGACCTACCAGTACCAGTGCACCGAGTGCGGCGAGGGCCTCGAGGCGGTGCAGAAGTTCACCGACGACGCCCTGACCGAGTGCCCCACCTGTGACGGACGCCTGAAGAAGGTGTTCTCAGCGGTCGGCATCGTCTTCAAGGGCTCCGGCTTCTACCGCAACGACAGCCGCGGCTCCTCGTCGAGCAGCTCGCCGGCGTCGTCGAAGCCGTCGACGTCCTCGACCTCGACGTCCACGGCGTCCTCGGCGTCCTCGGACTCGAAGTCGTCGGGCACCAGCACCTCCTCCAGCAGCAGCTCCGCCGCGTAGCCGCGCGCTCACGGGACCCCGACGCCGTACGTCGTCGGGGTCCTCGGTGTTTTCCGGAGCCGGTCTCCGTGCGGCTCGGGCGCCGGATACTGTGACCGCATGGTGAACGCAGAGATCGGTGTCATCGGCGGTTCCGGGTTCTACTCGTTCCTCGACGACGTGACCGAGATCCAGGTCGACACTCCGTACGGGCCGCCCAGCGACTCGCTCTTCCTCGGCGAGGTCGCCGGCCGACGGGTGGCCTTCCTGCCCCGGCACGGACGCGGCCACCATCTGCCGCCGCACCGCATCAACTACCGGGCCAACCTGTGGGCGCTGCGTTCGGTCGGCGTAGGCCAGGTTCTGGGCCCCTGCGCGGTGGGCGGGCTGCGCCCCGAGTACGGTCCCGGCACTCTGCTCGTCCCGGACCAGCTGGTCGACCGCACGAAGTCCCGGGTGGGTACGTACTTCGACGGCCTGCCCCTGCCCGACGGCAAGGTGCCGAACGTGGTGCACGTGTCGCTGGCGGACCCGTACTGCCCGACCGGCCGGGCGGCCGCGCTGAAGGCGGCGCGCGGGCAGGACTGGGAGCCCGTGGACGGCGGCACTCTGGTCGTGGTCGAGGGCCCGCGTTTCTCGACGCGTGCCGAATCGTTGTGGCACCAGGCGCAGGGCTGGGCGGTGGTGGGCATGACCGGCCACCCCGAGGCGGCGCTGGCCCGCGAACTCGAACTCTGCTACACGTCGTTGACGCTGGTCACTGACCTCGACGCGGGCGCCGAGACCGGCGAGGGTGTCTCGCACGACGAGGTGCTGCGGGTGTTCGCGGCGAACGTCGACCGCCTGCGGGGGGTCCTCTTCGACGCGGTGGCCGCGCTGCCCGCGACCGCGGAGCGGGACTGCCTGTGCACGTCGGCGCTGGGCGGGATGGACCCGGGGTTCGAGCTGCCCTAGCGCCGGGGCAGGGCCGGACCTGTGGACAAGCGGGACTCAGACATCAGGCGGAACCTCCCGTTCGGGTGAGGGAGTTGTCCACAACCGCACGGTGGTCCACCGGCCTCGGCGGGCGGCTGCGCGAAGCCTCATCGTGGGCTTGCAAGCCGATCCCTCGATTCAGGTGGTGGTCCCCGTGTCCGTCCTGCCGTCCCCGTTCCCACCCGCGTCCTCCCCGTCCCTTGTTCCGCACCCGCGCACCGACACCCCGCCCACCTGCGAGGTGCCGCACTTCCCGCCCGTGCGGGTACGCGGCGGGCGGTATCGACTGCACCGGCTCGCACGGCACCGACGACGGGCCGTCGCCGCGGGCCTGGCGATCACGGCGGCCGCACTCGTGGCAGCCGGCCCGCAAGGCAACGACCGGACACGCGGCCATCCCGCGACCGAGCCCGTACGGGAACGGCGCGCCGTCAAGACGGTGTCCGCGCCGGTGCGCATCGCCGACGGTGCCACGGTGCGGTTGCTGCGCCCCGGTGACCGGGTGGACGTCATCGCGGCCGAGGAACCGACGGCGGGCGGGGACGCGCAGGTGATCGCGCGCGGGGCGCGCGTGACGGAGGTGCCCGAGCTCCTGGACGGCACGGTCGACAGCGGTGCGCTGGTCGTGCTCACGGTGCCGCGCTCGACCGCGGCGCGTCTCGTGGGCGCGAGTGCAACGGCACGGCTGGCGGTGACGCTGTGCTGAGCCATGTGATGCGCCTTCTGCGTGACTGTCTGTCAAGTCCCTCGTTCGAGCTACCTGATTGGACAGGGCGGCCCAGCACTGACGTAGGTTGCGGAGCGGTTTGTTCCACAACTGACGCGTGTGAGGAGAGTCCCCGAGGTGAGCGAGAAGAAGGAGTCGGGCGTCTGGCAGGGCTTCAAGGCCTTCCTGACACGTGGAAACGTCGTCGATCTGGCAGTCGCGGTGGTCATCGGCGCCGCCTTCACCAACATCGTCAACTCGGTGGTGAAGGGCGTCATCAACCCCCTCGTGGGCGCGATCGGGACGCAGAACCTCGACAGCTACAGCTCGTGTCTGAAGGGCCCGTGCGAGAAGGCCGCGGACGGCACCGTCACGGAGGGCGTGATGATCCTCTGGGGCTCGGTGCTGGGGGCGACGCTCAGCTTCGTGATCACCGCGGCGGTCGTGTACTTCCTGATGGTGCTGCCCATGTCGAAGTACCTGGCGAAGCAGGTGGCCCGGCAGAAGGCGAAGGAGGGCACGCAGGAGGTCATCGAGGTGACCGAGCTGGAGGTGCTCAAGGAGATCCGCGACGCGCTGGTCGCACAGCGGGGCTCCGGGCACGACGGGCGGTAGCGCAGGCGCTGGACGGGGCCCGGCGGACGGGAGCCCGCTGGGCCCGCCGGGTTCACAGGTGGTGGGGCGGCTTCTCGTCGAGGAAGCGCTTGAGGTCGGCCGCGCTGTCGCTCGTGGCGGTCGGCCGCTCGCCCCACCCGCGGTCCGTGTCGTCCGAGGACTGCTGGTCCAGCGGGTCGTCGAAGATCAGCGCGGCTTTCGGCTCGCGCGGCTCGGGGTCGGGGGCGGTGCTCATGCGTCCAGGGTACGGCCCCCGGGGCGACCGGACCGCCGGGCCGGCCGAGGACTCAGACCGCGTACAGCCCGTGGGCGGTGAAGACGCTCCTGGCCAGGGTGGTCTGCTCCGGGGTGGGGCAGGGGGTGTCGTGCAGGGTGAAGGGCATGCCGAGGGCCTGCCACTTGGCTTCGCCCAGCTTGTGGAAGGGCAGGACGTCGACGCGGCTGACGTTGCCGAGCGAGGCGGCGAAGGCGGCGACGCCCTCGATGTTGGCCGGGTCGTCGGTGAGACCGGGCACGAGAACGAAGCGGACGTGGACCTCCTTGCCGAGGTCGGCCAGGCGTCGGGCGAAGACGAGGGTGGGTTCCAGGGGGCGGCCGGTGACCTTGCGGTAGGTGACGCGGTCCCAGGACTTGATGTCCAGCAGGACCAGGTCGGTGTCGCGCAGCAGCGCGTCGGTGGCCCGGACGCCGAGGAAGCCGGAGGTGTCCAGGGCGGTGTGCAGACCGAGTTCGTGCTTGAAGCGGTGCAGCAGCTCACCGGTGAACACCGGCTGCAGCAGGGGCTCTCCCCCGCTGACGGTGGCGCCGCCGCCGGACGCCGCGATGAACCGCGTGTACTTTCCGGCCTCGGCGAGGACCTCGTCGGCCGTGGTGCGCTTGCCGTTGCGCATCCGCCAGGTGTCGGGGTTGTGGCAGTACAGGCAGGTCAGCGGGCAGCCGGACAGGAAGGTGACGAACCGGGTGCCGGGGCCGTCGACGCCGGTCGACAGGTCCCACGAGTGGACCGACCCCACGGCCGGGCGGCGGGTCGCCGCCGCGGCCGGGGTGGCCGCCGCGCAGGCGGGGCGGCCCCGCGCCGGCGGGGCCGACGCGGGCGGAAGAAGCGTGGTCATCGCTCCTCCCCCTTACAGCGATCCGTGGAAGGTGCGGTTGATGACGTCCAACTGCTGCTCGCGCGTGAGGCGGACGAAGTTGACCGCGTAGCCCGAGACCCGGATCGTCAGCTGCGGGTACTTCTCGGGGTGCTCCATCGCGTCCTCGAGGGTCGCCCGGTCGAGCACGTTGACGTTCATGTGGAAGCCGTCGCTCGCCGTGAAGCCGTCCAGGACGCCGGAGAGGTTGGCGATGCGCTCCTCGGGGCTGCGGCCCAGGGCGTCCGGGGTGATGGTGTTGGTCAGCGAGATGCCGTCCTCCGCGTCGTCGTACGGGAGCTTGGCGACGGAGAGCGCCGAGGCGATGTAACCGTGTTCGTCGCGGCCGTTCATGGGGTTGGCGCCGGGTGCGAAGGGGGCGCCGGCACGGCGGCCGTCGGGCGTGTTGCCGGTCTTCTTGCCGTAGACGACGTTCGAGGTGATCGTCAGGACCGACTGGGTGTGCACCGCGTTGCGGTACGTCGGGTACTGCCGGACCTTCTCCATGAAGTCGTGGACGATCCAGCGGGCGAGGTCGTCGGCCCGGTCGTCGTTGTTGCCGTACGCCGGGTAGTCGCCCTCGACGACGTAGTCGACCGCGAGGCCGCTCTCGTCGCGGATCACCTTCACGCGCGCGTGCTTGGCGGCGGAGAGGGAGTCCGCGGCGACCGAGAGGCCGGCGATGCCGCACGCCATGGTGCGCAGGATCTCCCGGTCGTGCAGGGCCATTTCGAGGCGCTCGTAGGCGTACTTGTCGTGCATGTAGTGGATGACGTCGAGCGCGTGGACGTAGGTCTTCGCGAGCCAGCCGAGCATGGCGTCGTAGCGGGCGAGGAGGGTGTCGTAGTCGAGGTACTCGTCGGTGATCGGCTCGAAGCCCTCGACGACCGTCTTGCCGGTGATCTCGTCGCGGCCGCCGTTGATCGCGTACAGCAGGGCCTTGGCGACGTTGACGCGGGCGCCGAAGAACTGCATCTGCTTGCCCATGGCCATCGCGGAGACGCAGCAGGCGATGGCGGTGTCGTCGCCGTACTTGGGCCGCATCAGTTCGTCGGACTCGAACTGCAGGGCGCTGGTGTCGATGGCGACCTGGGCGGCGTACTTCTTGAAGGCCTCGGGCAGGCGCGGGGACCAGAAGACGGTGAGGTTCGGCTCGGGGGCGGGGCCGAGGTTGTAGAGGGTGTGGAGGGCGCGGAAGGTGGTGCGGGTGACCAGCGGGCGCCCGTCCTCGCCGAGGCCGGCCATGGACCAGGTGACCCAGGTGGGGTCGCCGGAGTAGAGCTCGTTGTACTCGGGGGTGCGCAGGAAGCGGACGATGCGGAGCTTGATGACGAAGTCGTCGATGAGCTCCTGGGCCTCGGACTCGGTGAGCAGCCCGCGCTCGATGTCCCGCTGGAGGTAGATGTCGAGGAAGGCGTCGATGCGGCCGATCGACATGGCGGCGCCGTTCTGTTCCTTGACGGCCGCGAGGTAGGCGAAGTACAGCCACTGGACGGCCTCGCGGCCGGTGCGGGCGGGGCCGGAGATGTCGTGGCCGTAGGAGAGGGCCATGGCCCTGAGCTCTTCGAGGGCGCGGATCTGCTCGCTGGTTTCCTCGCGTTCCTGGATGACCTGCACAGAAGGCCATTCGGCGTCGAGGAGAACCTTGACCGCCTCTTTGGCCGCTATGAGCCGGTCGACGCCGTAGAGGGCGACGCGGCGGTAGTCACCGATGATGCGGCCGCGGCCGTAGGCGTCGGGCAGGCCGGTGATGATGCCGGAGGAGCGGCAGGCGCGGATCTCGGGGGTGTAGGCGTCGAAGACACCGTCGTTGTGGGTCTTGCGGAGCTTGGTGTAGATCTCCCGGACGGCGGCGTCGGCCTCGTACCCGTAGGCGTTCAGGGCGCTCTCGACCATCCGCCAGCCGCCGTTGGGCATGATGGCTCGCTTGAGCGGGGCGTCGGTCTGCAGGCCGACGATCAGGTCGAGGTCGCGGTCGATGTAGCCGGGCGCGAAGGCGTCGATGCGCGACGGGGTGGTGACGTCCACGTCGTAGATGCCGCGCTCGATCTCGGTGGGGAACATCGCGAGGAGCTTGTTCCAGACCTTGGTGGTGCGCTCGGTGGGCCCGGCGAGGAAGGAGCCGTCGCCCTCGTAGGGGACGTAGTTGCTCTGGACGAAGTCGCGGACGTCGATGGAGTCGCGCCACAGACCGCCCTTGAAGCCGGCCCAGGCCTCCGCCTGCGCCGACGTCTCCGGGGCCGTTCGGGCGACAGGGGTGGTGGTCGTGGTCTCCGCGGAGCTGGCAGTCATGGCGCGCACCTTCCGATTGGCTTCGCCGGTACGACTCCATTGCACGCCAGAGCGGAGGGCGCCGGGCGCAGCGTTGGTCCCCGTTTGCGGGCCAAAGGTCCCGGCGGCGGGCAGCCGCAGCACCGGAAAGGCCGTCTGACCTGGCATTTCAGCCGATCCTTTGGACCGACACACACTTGTGAATTCGTTCACAAGAAATTCGGCGCGGTATCTGCTGTGCTTGAACGCATGACGTCCAGTTCCTCCTCCCCCGGCGGACCCGGAAGCCGCGCGCCCCTGCGCAGACTCGTGGCACGCGGTCGCGGGGACACGCACCGGGCCGCCACCCCGCTGGAGCTCTTCTTCGACCTGTGTTTCGTCGTGGCCATCGCCCAGGCAGGCGTACAACTGGTGCACTCCGTGGCGGAGGCGCACACCGGCGAAGGCATCCTCAACTACTCGATGGTCTTCTTCGCCGTCTGGTGGGCGTGGATGAACTTCACGTGGTTCGCCTCCGCCTACGACAACGACGACGTCCTCTTCCGGATCGCCACCCTGGTCCAGATGGCCGGTGTGCTGGTTCTGGCCGCTGGCGTCGCCAGTGCGTTCGACCACGACTTCCTGGCCGTCTGGCTGGGCTACGCGATCATGCGCGTCGCGATGTCGGCGCAGTGGCTGCGGGCGGCCCGATCGAGCCAGGGCGCCGAGAGAACCACGGCGCTGCGCTATGCCGTCGGCATTCTCCTCTGCCAGATCGGCTGGCTGGGCCTGCTGGTCCTGCCCGAGGGCGCCCGGCCCTGGGTGTTCCTGGTGATGGCGCTCGCGGAGATGAGCGTGCCGCTGTACGCGGAGAAGGGCCACCAGACGGCCTGGCACCCGCGCCACATCGCGGAGCGGTACGGACTGTTCACGATCATCGTGCTCGGCGAGGCGATCGCCGCGGCCACGGTCGCCGTGAAGTCCGGTATCGAGGAGCACGACGCACTGGGCGACCTCGTGCCGATCGCCGCGGGCGGACTCCTGATCGTCTTCGCCGCCTGGTGGATCTACTTCGTGGTGCCGATCCACGGCCATCTGCGCTCCAACAAACAGGCCTTCCTGTGGGGTTACGGCCACTATCTGGTCTTCGCCGCGGCGGCCGCGATCGGCGCGGGCCTGGAGGTGGCGGTCGAGCAGGCCGTCGGCAAGGCGCACATCTCCGCGCAGGCCGCGTCGGCCGCCGTGACCCTGCCGACCGCGCTGTATCTGCTCACGGTGTGGGCACTGCACTCACGGCACTTCAAGGTGGGCATCGCCCAGCAGTTGGTGCTGCCCGTGACGGCCCTGCTGGTCATCGCCTGCACGGTCCTGGGCGACTGGGCGGTACCGGCGGCGGGCATCGTCATGGCGCTGGCGGTGGCGACCGGGACGACGCTGACGGCACGCATGGTCGCGCGGGAGAACGGGACGGAGAACAAGGCGACCTCGACCGTGTGATGCCTCCGGACGGCGCCGACTGGACATGATGGTCCTCATGACAGTTGACGCTCTGACCGACGTCGCCGGTGTGCGGGTGGGACACGCGACGCGCACCGGCGACGGTTGGCTCACCGGAACCACGGTCGTCCTCGCCCCGCAGGGCGGGGCCGTCGCCGCGGTCGACGTACGGGGCGGCGGTCCCGGCACCAAGGAGACCGACGCCCTCGATCCGCGCAACCTCGTGCAGAAGGTCGAGGCGATCGTCCTCACGGGCGGCAGCGCGTACGGGCTCGACGCGACCTCGGGCGTGATGGCCTGGCTGGAGGAGCAGGGGCGCGGGGTGCGCGTCGGAGCCGATCCGGCGCATGTCGTCCCGGTGGTGCCGGCGGCCTGCGTCTTCGATCTGGGGCGGGGTGGCGACTTCCGGGCCAGGCCGGACGCGGCCACCGGGCGGGCCGCGGTCGAGGAGGCCGCGGCGAGCGCGGTCGGCGCCCGCGTGCGGGAAGGGTGTGTGGGCGCGGGCACGGGGGCGGCGGTCGGCTCGCTGAAGGGCGGAGTGGGCACGGCGAGCGCCGTCCTCGACTCCGGGGTGACCGTGGGCGCGCTGGTGGTGGCGAACGCGGTGGGCGACGTCTTGGATCCGGAAACCGGCGTGCTGTACGGCGAGTTGTTCCAGGGGCGCGTGCAGTACCCGCCGGCGCACGTTCATGAAGCCGCGCGCCGGCGCCTCGCCGAGACCGCGGCGAAGAACGCGGCTCCCCCGTTGAACACGACGCTCGCGGTGGTCGCCACCGACGCCGAACTCTCCAAAGCACAGGCGCAGAAGCTGGCGGGCACGGCGCACGACGGCATCGCGCGCGCCGTGCGGCCGGTGCACCTGCTGCACGACGGGGACACGGTGTTCGCGCTGGCGACGGGGGCACGTCGGCTCGACCCCGAGCGCCCGCTGGCGCTGAACGAGATCCTCGCCGCGGGCGCGGATGTGGTGACCCGCGCGATCGTCCGGGCCGTGCGCGCCGCCGAGTCCGTGGACGGCGTGGGTGGAGTGTGGCCGTCGTACGGGGAGTTGTACGGGGGCGGCGCGGGGGGCTGAAGAGGCCGGGGTCACCACATCCGCGCCCGCTTCAGGCAGGCGATTGTCCCGGTTCTGTCACGTGATGGCGTCCACCGGAAACGGAGGGAACCCGACCTGTCGGGGTCTCCCTCTTTCTGCACGGAACACGTCGGATGACGCACATCACGCGAACCTGGAGCAGACTGTGACAACGCCGAACAAAACAGCGCGGCGCACACTCGGGGCCTGTGCCGCCCTGATGGTCGGCGCCCTCAGCCTCAGCGCCTGCAGCAGCAGTGCCAGCGCCGACAACGACGACAAGGGCGGCGGTACCGGGTCCACGAAGACCTCCGCCGCAAAGATCCTCATATCGGCGAAGGACGGCTCGACGGGCGCGTCGATCAACACGACCGGTGTGAAGGTCAGCGACGGCAGGCTCACCGGCGTGAAGATGACGGTGGCCGGCTCGGGTGAGACCGTGCCGGGGGCGATATCGGCGAACGGCAGCAGTTGGAAGCCGAAGGAGCAGTTGGAACGCGGGACGAAGTACGAGATATCCGCGACCGCGAAGGACGCGGACGGCAGGACCACGGCCACCGACTCGACCTTCACCACGGTCACGCCGGAGAACAGCTTCATCGGGACGTACACGCCGGACGAGGGCACGACGGTGGGCGTCGGGATGCCGGTGTCGTTCACCTTCGACAAGGCGATCAGCAACAAGAAGGCCGTGCAGTCGCACATCACGGTCACGTCGAGCAGTGGGCAGGAAGTGGCCGGGCACTGGTTCGGCGAGCAGCGGCTCGACTTCCGGCCCGAGGAGTACTGGAAGGCCGGCTCCAAGGTCACGATGAAGATCGACCTGGACGGGGTCGAGGGCGCGAACGACGTCTACGGGGTGCAGAAGAAGACCGTCACCTTCACCATCGGGCGCTCCCAGGTCTCCACCGTGGACGTGAACACGCAGACCATGACGGTCGAGCGCGACGGGAAGACCCTCAAGTCCGTTCCCATCTCGGCGGGCAGTGCGGAGTTCCCGACGTACAACGGGCAGATGGTGATCTCCGAGAAGCTCATCCAGACGCGGATGGACAGCCGCACGGTCGACCTCGCCAACGCCTACGACATCCCGGACGTGCCGCACGCGATGCGGCTGACGACGTC
The DNA here is from genome assembly GCF_014596915.1 of Streptomyces sp. TRM68416. Taxonomy (GTDB): domain Bacteria; phylum Actinomycetota; class Actinomycetes; order Streptomycetales; family Streptomycetaceae; genus Streptomyces. Next base: position 33,384 of record NZ_JACVWU010000011.1, on the reverse strand, counting down.
GGGAACCTTCATTCACGGCAACTACTGGTACAAGGGCACCCCGCCGTTCGGACGCCAGGGCACCAGCCACGGCTGCGTCGGCCTCCAGGACGTGCAGGGCGGTCAGGGCGACACGCCTGCCAAGTGGTTCTACGACAACTCCCTCGTCGGGGACGTGGTGATCGTGAAGAACTCCCCCGACAAGTCGGTGACGCCGGACAACGGGCTCAACGGCTGGAACATGCCGTGGAGCGAGTGGACCTCCGGAAGTGCCGCTTGATCAGCGGATTCTGACGGTTTGTAGGGTCGTGCGGGAACCGTCCGCGCGGCCCGCGCGTTTTACATGCGTACGTTTTCTCGGTTCCCGGACATGATGTCCGACCGAGGGGCTACGGTATGCACCCACAAGGTGACATGCAGCAACGCCGGGAGAAACCTTGAGCGTTCCGTACGAGACGACAGCGTACGAACCACATGAGTCGCCCGAGTCTCCGGAGGAGCACCTCGCGCGACTGCTCGGCCGTGCCCTGAACTCCTTCGAGCTGCCCGACGAGGCGATACGGCGGCTCGACTGCGCCCTGGCGCACGACAGTTCGCTGCACTCCGCGCACCACAGCGCGGGCCTGCACCGCGAGACGTACCGGCACACCTGGCTGCTCGCCGACGGCTCGGCGCTCACGCTGTGGGAGCTCGTGCACAACACCGCCCCGGGCAGCGCTCCGCAGCACGAGGTGTACGTCGACGAGGAGGAGCTGCGGGCCGCCACCGCGCGCCTGCCGTTGCCGCCGGACGCGCCGGACTTCGAGCTGCCGGTGACGGTCCAGTTGTCGCCGATCCACGCCCCCCGGCACGCGTACGTGCCGGACGACTCGGCGGACCACGCACGCAGGCTCCTGCGCCGCGCGGAGAACGCGGACCGGCCGGACACGGAAACGGCCGCCCTGCTGCGCACGGCGTTCGCCCACCAGATCACGCAGGCCTTCGGCCGCCCCCGCCGCGCGGGACGCGCCGGGCTGTCCTACGCGCTCTACGAGCACGCGTTCCTGCTGCGCGACGGCGAGGAGATCTCCCTGTGGGAGGTCGAGCACACGGCGACGCCGGACGGGCGACACATGTGCGAGGTGTACGTCGACGAGGACGCGGCGCGCGATGCGATGGAGCGGCGGGCGGCGCAGGTTTCCTGAGACCGGGAACACGGAAGCCTGTCACGGCTCCCTGGGCCCCCGTCCCGCCCTCAAGGTGCACCTGACAGAGCCAACGGCCTGCACACCCCTACGGTGGTGTGCAGGCCGTCTCGTATCCGGACGGGTGTCTCGCGGCTTACGCCGCCACCGGCTGCTTCGCTCCCTCCGCTGCCGCGTCGGCCCCCGAGGCCGAGGTCGCCGGAGCCGTCTTGCGCATGCTCTTCAGGAGGATGACCAGGCCCGCCGTCACCGCCGTACCGACCGCGACGGCCAGCAGGTAGAGGAACGGATTGCCGATCAGCGGGGTGACCCAGACGCCGCCGTGCGGGGCACGCAAGGTCGAGCCGAAGGCCATGGCCAGCGCGCCGGTGACCGCGCCGCCCGCCATGGAGGCGGGGATGACGCGCAGCGGGTCGGCCGCGGCGAACGGGATCGCGCCCTCGGAGATGAAGGAGGCGCCCAGGACCACGGCGGCCTTGCCGTTCTCACGCTCGGCCGTGGTGAACAGCTTCTTGCGGAGGAAGGTCGCGAGGGCCATGCCCAGCGGGGGCACCATGCCGGCCGCCATCACGGCCGCCATGATCTTCATGGCCGAGTCGCTCGGGTCCGCGACCGAGATGCCGGACGTCGCGAAGGTGTACGCGACCTTGTTGACCGGGCCGCCCAGGTCGAAGCACATCATCAGGCCGAGCAGGACGCCGAGCAGGACGGCATTGGTACCGGAGAGGCTGTTGAGCCAGTCGGTCAGGGCCTTCTGCGCCTCGGCAATGGGCTTGCCGATGACCACGAACATCAGGAAGCCGACGACCGCCGAGCCGACCAGCGGGATCACCACCACCGGCATGATGCCGCGCAGCACCGGCGGGATGTCGATCCGCTGGATGCCGAGGACGACACCGCCGGCGATCAGACCGGCAGCCAGGCCCCCGAGGAAGCCGGCACCGATCGTCAGGGAGATCGCACCGCCGACGAAGCCAGGGACGAGGCCCGGCCGGTCCGCCATGCCGTAGGCGATGTACCCGGCGAGGACCGGGACGAGGAAGCCGAAGGCCGCGACTCCGATCTGGAACATCAGGGCGCCCCAGCTGTGGGCCTGGGTCCAGTCGAAGTGCTCGATGACCGGCTGCGCCTTGTCGATCTGCCAGCCGCCGATCGCGAAGCCGAGGGCAATCAGCAGACCGCCGGCCGCGACGAACGGGACCATGTAGCTCACGCCTGACATCAGCCACTTGCGCAGCTTGGTGCCGTAGCCCTCGCCGGGCTCGCCGGCGCGTTCCACCGGGCTGCCGGGGCGGGCGGCGGCGGTGACCTCACCGCGGGCCGCCTTCTCGCGGACCTCGGCGATGAGTTCGGCGGGGCGGTTGATGCCCGCCTTCACGCCGGTGTCGACGGTCGGCTTCCCGGCGAACCGGCCCTTCTCCCGTACGGCGACGTCGTGGGCGAAGATCACGCCGTCCGCCGCCGCGATGACGTCCGGGTCGAGGCGGGTGAAGCCGGCCGAGCCCTGGGTCTCGACGACGACCTCGACGCCCGCCTCACGGCCCGCGTTCTCCAGCGACTCGGCCGCCATGTAGGTGTGGGCGATGCCGGTCGGGCAGGAGGTGACGGCGACGATGCGGAAGGGACGCTCGTCGGGGGCGTCGGAGGTGGTTCCCGTGGCGCCGTCGGAGGAGGCCGCCTCCGACGACGCCACGGAGTCTGCGGGTTCTTCCGAAGCGGCGGCCGCGGGCTCCTCGCCCCGGATCAGTGCCGCCGCCGACGCCACGTCGCCCGCCGAGCGCAGCGCGTCCGTGAACTCGGTGTTCATGAGCTGTCTGGCCAGCGACGACAGGATCGTCAGATGGGCGTCGTCCGCGCCCGCCGGGGCCGCGATCAGGAAGATCAGGTCGGCGGGGCCGTCCGCCGCGCCGAAGTCGATCCCGGCGGCGCTGCGCCCGAAGGCGAGCGTCGGCTCGGTGACGTGTTCGCTGCGGCAGTGCGGGATGCCGATGCCGCCGTCGAGGCCGGTCGGCATCTGGGCCTCGCGGGCGGCCACGTCGGCGAGGAAGCCCTCCAGGTCGGTCACCCGGCCCAGGGAGACCATGCGCTCGGCGAGGGCACGCGCCGCCGCTTCCTTGGTGTCGGCGGACAGGTCGAGATCGACCAGGTCCGCGGTGATCATGTCGCTCATCGCGGGCTCCTTCGCACGCGTATCGCCCGGCACGTGGGGTGGGCGTAAAGGGGGACGGGGGTGCTGTGGGGGGTGGCGGTGCAGTGGGGGGTGGGGCGGGTGGTGGAGGAGGCGGGGCCGGGGAAACCCCGCCTCCCCTGGGCGGCGGGGCGGCACGGGCGGCCCCGCCTCCCTTCTGCCGCGGCGAGTAACGGGGAGGCTCGCCGCTTCGGAGCCGGTGCGCCGGGGACAGCGGGGTGGCTCATGACACCGGGTCCTTGCTTCGGGGCCGATACGGGAACAGCGGGGTGGGTCATGTCACCGGCTCCTTCAGTACGCGGTCCACCGGCACCTCGGCCGTGACCGTCACCGCCGACGGGTCCAGGTCGGCCGGCGTGGGCATCACGCTGCCGGGCAGCTGGACGGCCGCTGCGCCGTGTGCGACGGCGGACGCGAGCGCCTCGGGGCCGCTGCCGCCCGCGATCAGGAAGCCGGCCAGGGAGGAGTCGCCGGCGCCCACGTTGGAGCGCACGGCGTCCACGCGCGCGCTGCCGAACCAGGCGCCCGCGTCGTCCACGAGCAACTGCCCGTCGGCGCCCAGGCTCGCGAGCACGGCGCGCGCGCCCATCGCGCGCAACTCCTCGGCCGCCTTCACCGCGTCGCCCACCGTCGCCAGGGGGCGCCCGACGGCCTCCGCGAGCTCCTCGGCGTTCGGCTTCACCACGTCGGGCCGCTCGCGCAGCGCCTCCAGGAGCGCACGCCCCGAGGTGTCCAGCGCGATCCGCGCGCCCCCGGCGTGCGCCCGCGCGACCACATCGGCGTACCACGACGGCGCGAGCCCCCGCGGCAGGCTCCCGCAGCACGCGATCCAGTCCGCGTCACGCGACTGCTCGCGCACCGTCTCCAGCAGCAGCTCCTGCTCGGCAGGCGAAAGCTCGGGACCCGGCGCGTTGATCTTCGTCAGCACGCCGTCCGACTCCGCGAGCGCGATGTTGGAGCGGGTGGCTCCGGCGACCGGGACCGGCGCGACCTCAATGCCCTGCGCGTCGAGCAGCTCCGCGACGAGCGCCCCCGGCGCACCACCCAGGGGCAGTACGGCGACCGTGCGCCGCCCGGCGGCCGTGACGGCGCGCGAGACGTTCACGCCCTTGCCGCCCGGGTCCATGCGCTCGCCGGTGGCGCGGATGACCTCGCCGCGGTCGAGCGAAGGGACCTCGTAGGTGCGGTCCAGGGACGGGTTGGGGGTGACGGTGAGGATCATGCGCGCACTACTTCCGTGCCACCGCGCTCGATGGCGGCGGCGTCTTCAGGGCTCAGCCCGCTGTCGGTGATCAGCAGGTCCACGTCGCTCAGGTCACCGAAGCGGGCGAAGTGCTCCTGGCCGTGCTTGGAGGAGTCGGCGAGCAGCACCACGCGGCGGGCGGCGGCCACGGCCGCGCGTTTCACCGCCGCCTCGGCGAGGTCGGGGGTGGTCAGGCCATGGTCAGCGGAAAAGCCGTTGGCCGCCACAAAGAGGACATCGGCCCGGATCTCGCCGTACGCGCGGAGCGCCCAGGCGTCCACGGCGGCGCGCGTGCGGTGCCGTACGCGCCCCCCGACGAGGTGGAGCTGGATGCCGGGGTGGTCCGCGAGGCGGGCCGCGATCGGCAGGCTGTGCGTGACGACGGTGAGCGAGGCCTCCAGCGGGATGGCGCCCGCGACGCGCGCCACGGTCGTACCGGCGTCGAGGATCATCGTGCCCTCGCTCGGCAGCTCGGCGAGGGCGGCCTTGGCGATGTGGTCCTTCTCGTCGGCGGCCGTGGACTCGCGCTCGGCGAGGTCCGGTTCGAAGTCGAGGCGGCCGACCGGGATGGCACCACCGTGCACCCGGCGCACCAGGCCGGCGCGGTCGAGGGCCTTCAGATCGCGGCGGATGGTCTCCGCCGTCACCTGGAACTCCTCGGCCAGGGACAGGACGTCCACCCGCCCGCCGTCGCGCGCGAGTCGGAGGATCTCCTGTTGCCGCTCCGGTGCGTACATGTCCGTTCGCCTCCGACCTGTGCCCGAACTTGTGGTTTCGCTTGGAGGCTACGCCTGCATTTCCGGAAAGTAAACAAGTTCGGGCCTGATTCGGGCATGAACGGACGTAGGCACGAAGAACCGGTGGTAGACACGAAGAACCGGCAGCGAAGAACCGGCACATGAAGAAGGGCCCGACGCCCCCGGCGCCGGGCCCTCCCTCCCCATCAGCTCGCTCAGGCGACCGCCACCGGCTCCCGCTCCTCCTCCCGCGAGCCGGGCTGCCCGTCAGAGACCCCCTCCACATGCTGGGCCGGACGCCGCGGCAGCGCGAACATCAGCAGGAAGATGACGCCCATCACCGCGGCCACCCAGCCCAGCGCGTGCTGGAAGCCGTCCACGAAGGCCTGCCCGAGGCCCGCCTCCACGGGGGCCCCGCCCGCACCGAGCCGGTCGTCGATGACGCCGAAGAACACCACGGAGACCAGTCCGAGCCCGAGCGCGTTGCCCATCTGCTGCACGGTGTTGATCAGCCCGGACGCCGAACCGGCGTGCTCACGCGGCACCTCCGACAGCACCGCGTCCGTCAGCGGAGCGACGATCAGCCCCATGCCCACGCCCATCACGACCAGCGGGAGCGCCATCTGCCACGGAGCGATGCCGAGGCCGTAGTGCCCGGACTCCCAGATGTAGAGCAGCACGCCCGCGGCCAGCACCAGCGCGCCCGTCTGGAGCACCTTGCGGCCGAAGCGGGGGACGAGCTTCTGCACGGAGACACCGGCCGCCACCGAGACGGCGATCGAGAACGGCACCCCGGTCAGCCCCGCCTTCAGCGGGCTCCACCCCAGGCCGATCTGCATGTACAGCGTCCACACCAGGAAGAAGATGCCGAGCCCGATGCCGAAGACGGTCTGTACGGCGATGCCCGCGGCGAAGCTCTTCACCCGGAACAGGGACAGCTCGATCAGCGGGGATCCGTCCCGTACGGTCTTGCGCTTCTCGTACGCCACCAGCGCCGCCAGGACGACGAGCGCACCGCCCATCGACACGTACCCCCACAGCGGCCAGCCCAGCTCACGGCCGCGGGTCAGCGGGTAGAGCAGCATCAGCAGGCCGAGCGTCACCAGCACGACGCCCACCAGGTCCAGCTTCGGGGCGCGCGGGGCCCGGGACTCGGTGATGAAGCGGCTGCCCAGGATGAGGCCCGCGATGCCGACGGGCAGGTTGATGAGGAAGATCGGGCGCCACTGGAGGCCGAACAGGTTCCACTCCGTCAGCAGGGCGCCGAGCAGCGGTCCGGAGACCGCGCCGAGCCCCACGACGGCACCGAAGAGACCGAACACCTTGCCGCGTTCGTGCGCCGGGAAGGTGGCGTGCACGATCGACAGGACCTGCGGCACCATCAGCGCGGCCATCGCGCCCTGGAGGATCCGGGAGGCGACCAGCATCTCCGGGTTCGCGGCGAAGCCGCACAGGGCGGAGGCGAGGGTGAAACCACCGATGCCGATGAGGAACAGCCGCTTGCGGCCGTGGATGTCGCCGAGGCGGCCACCGGTGATCAGCCCGGCGGCGAAGGCGAGCGCGTAGCCGGCCGTTATCCACTGGATCTGGGAGTCGGACGCGCCGTCGTTCTCCTGCATCGACGGGATCGCGATGTTGACGATCGTGACGTCTACGAGGTCCATGAAGGCCGCGGTCATCACGATGGCGAGAGCGAACCAGCGGCGGCGGTCGCCCACGGCGGACTGCGCGTCGGCGGCGCCCGGAGAAGTGGTCTCGGTGGAGGTCATGCTTCGAAGTTAGGCCCCTATTAGGTCAGATCGTGTCCTAGTTGCCGGGCATCCTCGAACTCATGACGACGGACACACCGGCCCGGCTCCTTCAACTCCTCTCCCTCCTTCAGACGCCCCGTGAGTGGCCCGGCGGCGAACTCGCCGAGCGGCTCGGGGTGTCGCGTCGTACCGTGCGGCGGGACGTCGACCGGCTGCGCGAACTCGGCTATCCGGTCCAGGCGACCCTCGGGGCCGACGGCGGCTACCGGCTGGTCGCGGGCAAGGCCATGCCGCCGCTCGTCCTGGACGACGAGGAGGCGGTGGCCATCGCGGTCGGGCTGCGCGCGGGCGCCGGGCACGCGGTGGAGGGCGTCGACGAGGCCTCCGTACGGGCGCTGGCGAAGCTGGAGCAGGTGCTGCCGAGCAGGCTGCGCCACCGCGTGTCGACGCTTCAGGCCGCGACCACACCGCTGACCAGCGGGGACGGGGCGAGCATCGCGCCCGAGACACTGACCGTGATGGCGTCCACGGTGGCCGGGCGGGAACGGCTCAGGTTCGCCTACCGCGCGGGCGACGGCACGCAGTCACGGCGGCTGACGGAGCCGTACCGACTCGTCTCCACCGGGCGGCGCTGGTACCTCGTCGCGTACGACCTCGACCGCGCGGACTGGCGGACGTTCCGGGTGGACCGGGTGAGCGAGCCGTTCGCCACGGGGGCACGGTTCACGCCGCGCGAGCTGCCCACGGGGAGCGCGGCGGAGTATCTGCGGCAGTCGATGTACCGGCGGCAGGAGACGTACGCGTTCTCGGTGACCTTCGCGGCCCCCGCCGCCTTCGTCGCGGCCCGCCTGCCGGCCTGGCTGGGGACACCCGAACCGCTCGACGAACAGAGCTCCCGGATGCGCGCGACAACGGGCGACTCCGTGCAGTGGCTGGCGGTACGGCTGGCGATGCTCGACTGCGAGTTCACGGTGCACGAGCCGGACGAACTGGTCCGATGCGTACGGGACTTGGGCGGCCGCCTGACCCGGGCGGCGGGTGGCTGAGGGGCCGGGGACGGCACGTACGCCGTCCCGGCCGAGGGACAGCACGTACGCGGGCCTCGCCGCCCGGGATCCGCGTCTACGTCACCCACGGCTCGCCCCCGTCACCTCCCCCCAGGGAAAGTCCCGCAGCGCCGAAAGGTTCCGCAGGGCCAGCGCTGCCGGTCCGTCCGGGCCCTCCGGGCGGGCCTCCCCCGCGGCCCACGCCTCCACCGCGACCCGTACGGCAGCGCTGGCCGTCGCGGCGGCGAAGCGCAGCTCGGGGGCGAGGGCGGCACCGACGCCATCGGCCACGCCGGCAACGTCGGCCACGCCGGGGACGCCAGCCGCACCGCCCCCACCACCGGCACCACCAGCACTACCGCTACCCCCACTAGCGCCGGCACCACCGGCACCACCAACACCGGTGGCCGACCTGGCAACGTTGTCGACACTTCCCTCCCCCAACCGCCCCGCAAGCACCCCCGCGAGGTTGCGCTCCGACGCATGGCACACCTCCGCCCAGACCTTCCCCAGCGCAGGGCTGGAACCGGCGAGGCGGATCAGGGTCCGGACCCATTCCCAGGAGGCTGCCGAGACCCCGGCCCCCGGCGTCAGCGTGTGCCGCACGGCCAGTTCCAGCGCCTCCGGAACGGTCAGTTCGGCGGGAGCCTCGTGCAGGGCCCGCATCCAACGTTCGGCGCCCGCCGCGTAGAGCGGGGCGACGGCCTCCTCCTTCGTGGCGAAGTACCTGTAGAAGGTGCGCGGGGCGATCCCCGCGGCCTGGGCGATGTCCTCGGCGCGGGTGGCCCGCAGGCCCTGCCGGGCGAAGAGGCCGGCCGCTGCGCGGGCGATCTGCATACGCGTCTCCGCTTTGCGCCGCTCGGTCAGCGAGAGCGGCGGAACCGCGGAGAAGGGGGCGAAGGGGGCGGACGGGGCGTTGCTCGGTACTGGGGTGGGACTGCTCACGTTCGGCAGGCTATGCCCATGTGACACAATCTGCCATCCGGCGGGCCACCCCGGGGTTCAGGTACGGGGTGGCCCGCCCTCCAACGTGCCCAAAACCCCCACCCAGGCCCTCCACCGCCCCATCCGGGCCATCCACCGCCCCATCCACACCCGGCCCATCCACGCCCGCCCCATCCACACCCGGCCCACCCAGGCCATCCGCCGACCCACCCGAGCCCTCCCCAGCCCATCCAGGCCCTCCCCCCGCCCCGTCCACGCCCGCCCCCGCCTCATCCATGCCGTCGGCCCCCGTACAGCCCCTCTCCCCCCCAGCCCCACCCCAAAAAAGAAGCCGGGCCCCGGCGCCCAGGGGGGGAGGGCGCCGGAGCCCGGCTCGGGGAGAGTCCCGGCGCCGGGGGGGATTGCGTCGGGACTTGGGTCAGGGCGGGCCCGCGAGGGGGGATCGCAGGGCCCGAACTCCTGGACCCTGAAGGTTTGTTCCCATGGGTCCGTCGGTTGAAGCGGCGTTACATCGCCATGTTTGCGCGGTCTTTCGCCACCCGGCGTACGCGGCGGGGGCGTTCGCACGCCCCCGAGCCGCGGCCCCGAGCCACGATCCGGAGCCGCGATCCCGGGCTCACGCCCCGGCCCGCGCCCGGCCCGCGCCCGGCCCGCGCCCGACTCACGCCCGGCTCACGCCGCCGCGTCGAACCCGGTCTGGTGGGCCAGCTTCTTAAGCTCCAGCAGCGCGTGCTTCTCGATCTGCCGGATGCGCTCGCGCGTCAGGCCGTGCTCCTTGCCCACTTCGGTCAGCGTGCGCTCGCGGCCGTCCTCGATGCCGTAGCGCATCTTGATGATCGAGGCCGTGCGCTGGTCGAGGCGGCCGATCAGGTCGTCCAGTTCCTCGCTGCGCAGCAGCGTCAGCACCGACTGCTCGGGCGAGACGGCGGAGGTGTCCTCCAGCAGGTCGCCGAACTGGGTGTCGCCCTCGTCGTCCACCGACATGTTCAGCGAGACCGGGTCGCGGGCCCAGTCGAGCACATCGGTGACGCGCTCCGGCGTGGAGCCGAGCTCGGCGGCGATCTCGGCGGGCTCCGGGTCGCGGCCGTGCTCGCGGTTGAACTCGCGCTGCACGCGCCGGATCCGGCCCAGCTCCTCCACCAGGTGGACGGGCAGGCGGATGGTGCGGGACTGGTCGGCTATCGAGCGGGTGATCGCCTGACGGATCCACCAGGTCGCGTACGTCGAGAACTTGAAGCCCTTGCGGTAGTCGAACTTCTCGACGGCGCGCACCAGGCCCGCGTTGCCCTCCTGGATCAGGTCCAGCAGGGGCAGGCCGCTGCGCGGATAGCGGCGGGCGACCGCGACGACCAGGCGGAGGTTGGACCGGATGAAGACGTCCTTGGCACGCTCGCCTTCGGCGATCAGCTCCTCCAGCTCCTCACGGGAGGCGTCCGCCTTGGACTCCTCGTATCCGTCGAGGACCTGTCGCGCGAACACACCCGCCTCGATGATCTGGGACAGCTCGACTTCCTTGGCGGCGTCGAGCAGCGGTGTGCGCGCTATCTCGTCGAGGTACATGCCGACCAGGTCGCGATCGGCGATCTCGCCGCCACGGGCGCGAACACTGTTTGCCGCGGCGTCCGTCTCGCCGGTGGCGGACTGACGACGGGCGACGGCACGGGTTGCCATGCGTGCTCCCTTGCGAGTGAGGGTCCCCCCGCTCGAGCGAAGTCGAGAGTGGGGGAGGGCTGGCGGGCGGTTCTCAGGTGCTCGGCACTCTCCTCGGGTGCCCGGCATCTGATGGAAACAACGACTGGAATCAGGACAGAATTCCCAACCCGCACCTCTATTTTTCTGATCATGCAGTACCCTGTGCCGCCACATGAGGAGGCCCGATGTCGTCGGAACGTACAGAGGTGCAGGTCAGGCCGGGTGTCGAGAGTGACCTCGAAGCCCTCACGGACATCTACAACCACTACGTACGTGAGACGGCCATCACATTCGATACCGCGGTCTTCACGCCGGAAGAGCGCCGCCCTTGGCTGCTCTCCCACCCTGAAGACGGGCCGCACCGGCTGATGGTTGCCGTGGAGAGCGGTCCCGAAGGCACTTCACAGCGGATTCTTGGCTACGCCACATCCAGCGCCTTCCGCCCGAAGCCGGCCTACGGGACCTCCGTCGAGGTCACGATCTACCTCGCGCCGGACGCCGGGCGCCGCGGCATCGGCACGCTCCTCTACAAGACCCTGTTCGAGGCCCTGGCCGAGGAGGACCTGCACCGGGCCTACGCGGGCATCGCCCAGCCGAACGAGGCCTCCGCCCGTCTGCACGAGCGCTTCGGCTTCCGGCACATCGGCACGTACCGCGAGGTGGGCCGCAAGTTCGACCGTTACTGGGACGTCGCCTGGTACGAGAAGGAGTTGTGAGCCGTCGTCCCGGGAGCCCTCAGCCGAACTGCACCGACCGCTTGGCCAGCCCCATCCAGAACCCGTCGATCACCGACTTCTGCGTGTCCAGCTCGCCGCCGGCCTCCGCCGCGCCCATGGTCACGAACAGCGGGGCGAAGTGCTCGGTGCGCGGATGGGCGTAGCGGCCGGCCGGGGAGGCGTGGAGGAAGTCCAGCAGCGCGTCCCAGTCCCGGTTCTCCAGCGCCCGGCGGCCCCAGTCGTCGAACTCCGCGGACCAGGCGGGGATGCCGCCCTGGCGCAGCGCGGCCAGGTTGTGGGTGAAGAACCCGGAGCCGACGATGAGCACGCCCTCGTCGCGCAGGGGGGCGAGCTTGCGACCGATCTCCATGAGCCGGACCGGGTCGAGGGTCGGCATGGAGATCTGCAGGACGGGGATGTCGGCGGCGGGGAACATCTCCACCAGCGGGACGTACGCGCCGTGGTCGAGGCCACGGTCCGGGATGTCCTGCACCGGCATGCCGGGGGCGCGCAGCAGCTTGCGTACGGAGTCGGCGAGGGCGGGGGCGCCGGGGGCGTCGTAGCGGACCTGGTAGTAGTGCTCGGGGAAGCCCCAGAAGTCGTAGACGAGGGGGACGGGGTCCACGGCGCCGAGGGCCAGCGGGGCCTCTTCCCAGTGGGCGGAGACCATGAGGATCGCCTTGGGGCGGGGCAGTCCGGCGGACCAGGCCGCGAGTTCGCCGGGCCAGACGGGATCGTCGGCGAGGGGCGGGGCGCCGTGACTGAGGTAGAGCGCGGGCATGCGCTCCTGGGTGGCGACGGACATGGCGCGACTCCCTCCGGACGATTACTTGCGGCCCCTGCTTGCGACCGCTTGTGACCGCTCGTGATAACCCACGACTACTTGAAGTCTAAAACTTCTGGATACGAAGGAGCGTACGCGACCTTTGTTTAAACTTCAAGGAGCGCTCTCGTACAGTGGACGCATGAACACGGCACCCACATCCGCACGCACCGACGAGCCCCGCTGGCTCACCGACGACGAGCAGGGCGTCTGGCGCTCCTACCTCCAGGCGACCACGCTGCTGGAGGACCATCTCGACCGCCAGCTCCAGCGTGACGCGGGCATGCCGCACATCTACTACGGGCTCCTCGTCAGGCTCGCCGACTCCCCCGACCGCCGGCTGCGGATGACCGAGCTGGCCAGGGACGCGAAGATCACCCGCTCCCGGCTGTCCCACGCCGTGGCCCGGCTGGAGAAGAACGGCTGGGTGCGGCGCGAGGACTGCCCCTCGGACAAGCGGGGCCAGTTCGCGGTGCTGACGGACGAGGGCATGGCGGTGCTGGACCGGACCGCGCCGGGTCATGTGCGGGCCGTGCGGGGCGCGCTGTTCGACCGGCTCACGCCGGAACAGGCGAAGTCCCTCGGCGAGATCATGCAGATCGTCGCCGAGGGACTTCAGCCCGACGAAGCGGGTGCGGACCTGCCCTGGCTCCGCTGAGCCGCTCAACTCAGGCGGGGCCAGGGCAGATCCCGGGTCGTACGTACGGAGCGTCCCCATCCCCGTACGTACGGGGCGGTCGTCCCGAAGGGATACGCGGTCGTCGTCGGTGGGCGACGTATGCGGTCGTCGTCAGTGAGCGACGTGCGCGGGCGTCGCCAGTGGACGACATACGCGGGCGTCGCCAGTGAACGACATACGCGGTCGTCGTCAGTGGGCGACGACCGGCACCGCCAGCTCCTCCTCGGCGCCGTCCTCGGACGAGGCGACCGGGTTGCCGCCCGGCTTGCCGGCGTTGACGAAGGTGAAGGCGATGAGCGCGGCGGCGACCAGGATGCCGACGGCCGCCCAGATCGCGGTGGTGTAGCCCTGGACCATGCCCTCCAGCTGGACCAGCTGCTGCTGGGACCGGGTGGCCGCACCGCCGATGTGGTCGGCGACGTAGGTGGTGGTGGCCGAGGCGGCGATCGTGTTCAGCAGGGCCGTACCGATGGCGCCGCCCACCTGCTGGGAGGTGTTGACCATCGCGGAGGCGACACCGGAGTCCTGCGGCTTGACGCCCATGGTGGCCAGGGACATGGCCGGCATGAACGCCGTACCCATACCGAGGCCGAGCAGCAGCATCGACGGCAGCAGCAGGGCGGAGTAGGAGGAGTCGACCTCCAGCTGGGTCAGCATCAGCATGCCGATGGCGGCGACCAGGAAGCCGGGGCCCATCAGCAGCCGCGGCGCGACCCGGGTCATCAGACGGGTGCCGATCTGGGTCGAGCCCACGATCATGCCCACGATCATCGGCAGGAAGGCGAAGCCGGTCTTGACCGGCGAATACCCCTGCACGATCTGCAGGTAGTAGGTCAGGAACAGGAACAGACCGAACATGCCGATGATGGCGAGGCCCAGCGAGAGGTAGATCCCGCCGCGGTTGCGGTCGGTGACCACGCGCAGCGGCAGCAGCGGGGCCTTGACCTTGGCCTCTACGGCGACGAAGGCGGCCAGCAGCACGGCGGAGCCGACGAACATGCCGACCGTCACGGAGTCGCCCCAGCCGTCGGACTCGGCGCGGGTGAAGCCGTAGACCAGCGCGACCAGGCCCAGCGTGGAGAGCAGGACGCCGGGGATGTCGAGCGGGTTGCGGTTGCGGCCGCCCTCGGGCTCACGGATGACGAACCAGGCACCGGCGGCGGCGATCACGGCGAACGGGATGTTCACGAAGAACGTCCAGCGCCAGTCCAGGTACTCGGTGAGGAAGCCGCCGAGGATGAGGCCTACGGCACCGCCGGCACCGGCGATGGCTCCGTAGATGCCGAACGCCTTGGCGCGCTCCTTGGCGTCCGTGAACATCACGGCGAGCAGGGAGAGCGCGGCGGGCGCGAGCAGGGCGCCGAAGACACCCTGGAGGGCGCGGGCGCCGAACATCATGGCCTCGTTGGTGGCGGCGCCGCCGAGCGCGGAGGCCGCGGCGAAGCCGACGAGACCGACGACGAAGGCGCGCTTGCGGCCCCACAGGTCGGCTATCCGGCCGCCGAAGAGCAGCAGACCGCCGAAGGCGAGGGCGTAGGCCGTGACGACCCACTGCCGGTTGCCGTCGGAGATGCCGAGGTCCTGCTGCGCGGAGGGCAGCGCGATGTTCACGATGGTCGCGTCGAGGACGACCATCAGCTGGGCGAGTGCGATGAAGACGAGCGCTTTCCAGCGGTTGGCGTCGCCGGTGTTTCCGGCGGTGCTCCCGCCGGTGTTCTCGGCGGCGCGAGCCGTTGAGGCTGATTCAGACATGGGGGTACCCACTTCGGGACTTCGAGACTTCGGGACTTGGTAACGGAAAAGTCGAGCTACGGGACGACGTAGTGAAGGAAACGTCGAGCTACGGGACGCGATGACGGAGAAGTCGGACTACAGGACTTGGTGACGGAAAGGTCGGGCTACAGGACTTGGTGACAGAAAAGTCTGTCGGACTGCAGGACTTGGTGACGGAGAAAGACGTGTGATCGGTCAGTGACTCAGGGGCGCCGGCGCAGCTCCTCCAGGTTCACGGCGGTGCCGGGAAGTTCGGAGCGGGCCGGGGCCCGCAGCCCGTCCAGGAAGAGCTGGATGTGCCGGTGGACGAACCGGTCGGCGCTGAGGCAGGCCGTTCCGGCCGGGGGCCGGCTCAGCTGGGCCACGGCGACGAGGAGGTCGCCCACCCCGACGTCGGTGCGGAGCTGCCCGGACGCCTTGGCGCGCTCCATGATCTCCGCGACGATCTGCTCGACCCGCTCGCGCGCGGCCTCCAGATCCGGGTGGTGCTGGTCGAAGACGCTGGACGCCATCGGACACAGCGCACTGATCCGCTCGTCGGCGGAGACGTGCACGAAGCGCTCCAGCGCCTCGAACGCGTCCCCGTTCTGGGCGAGTTCGCGCTCGGCCGCCGCGACCATCCGGTCCAGGACGGAGCAGACGACCTCGCGGACCAGTGCGTCGCGGTCGGGGAAGTTGCGGTACACCGTGGCGTTGCCGACGCCGGCCCGGCGGGCGATGTCGTCGAGCGGTACGTCAGGCCCGTACTCGACGAACATCTCCCGGGCGGCGGTGACGATCCGCTCCCGGTTGCGCAGGGCGTCGGCGCGCGGCCGGGTCACCTTGCGCTGAACAGGGGCTGCGGTCTGCACGGCGTACTCCTCGGAAGACATGAGGCGCGATCCGGGGAATGGATCCCCGTTTCGCTCGGACACAGGTCTAAACGGGGAGACGCTCCCCGGTTATTTCGGGTTGACGGAGATTATTCATGTGACCTGAGTCACAACGGCCCGGGCGGGAAACCCACGTTCGGGCTCTTCCAGCGCGCGCCCGCGCTCACCTCGGTCGAGGGTGATCGCAAGGGCGCAGCCAGACCGGCGGCTGCCGCGGACGAAGGGCCCCTGCATGCAGCCGTCCAGCCGTCGGATACGTCCCCGCCGCGTCGCCGCCCTCGCCTCCGTGACCGTGCTGACCCTGGCGGTCAGCACCTCGGCCGGTACGGGACACCTCACCGCGGGCGGTACGACGGCGAAGGCCGGACCGATCGCCCTGGCCCGCTCCTCCGCCCTCGCGCCCTGCATGATCAGCGGCGACCCGGCGGTCCAGATGTCGGAGGGCCTGCCCACCCCTGGCGGCTACGCCCGCTCCACCGGCACCGTCCGCGCCCTGACCCTGATGATCGACTTCCCGGACGCCCGCGGACAGGGCCGCGCCACGAGCCGGTTCCGCGAGTTCTTCCCACAGACCCAGGACTGGTTCCACACCAGCTCCTACGGCCGCCTCGACTACCGCGCCGAGACCCCGATCCGCTCCTGGCTGCGCATGCCGAGACCGTTCACCGCGTACGGCATAGAACGCGGCGCCCCCTTCGACCCCGGCTACCGCGACCTGGTCCAGGACATCGTGAGCGCGGCCGACCCCAAGGTGGACTTCCGGCGCTACGACTTCCTGAACGTGCTGGTGACGCCGAACGCGGGCCCGTCGGCCCTGGACACGGTCCTGTCGGTGACGTTCGCCGGCAACACCGACGCCCCGGTCGCCGACGGCGTCCCCGTGGCCAACGCCTCCTTCGTCTACTCCCGCCAGGACGACGGCTCCGGCTCCTACGACCGCACCGGCTACCGGGTGCTCCCCCACGAGAACGGCCACGTCTTCGGCCTGCCCGACCTCTACACCCAGGAGGGCGGCGGCGCCGTCGGCCACTGGGACATCATGAGCGAGGACTGGGGCGCCAACAACGACCTGCTCGGCTGGCACAAGTGGAAACTGGGCTGGCTGGACGCCTCCCAGATCAGCTGCGCGGCCGCCCCCGGCACCACCGAGTACACCCTCACACCGCTGGCCCGCCCCGGCGGCCCGAAACTGGTCTTCGTCCCCCTGAACGGCCGCACCGGCTACGCCGTCGAACTGCGCACCCGCGAGGGCAACGACGAGACGGTGTGCCGCCCGGGCGTCCTGATCTACAAGGTCGACGCCGACGTCGACACCGGCCGCGGCCCGGTCAAGGTCTACGACTCCCGCACCGACAGCGGCGGCTGCACCCGCTCCCCCAACGTCCACGCCGAACTCTCCGACGCCCCCTTCACCCCCGGCGAGGACTTCAGGGACCCCCGCCACGGCCTGCGGATCGCGGTATCGGCGGAGGTGGCGGGAGGGCATGTGGTGCGGGTTACTCGACGGTGAGGGGCGGGCCAGTGCGCGGCCTGCACCGAAGGCTGGCGCCGGCAGCCCGGCGGTGAAGGCTGGGGGCCAGTGCAGATGACCTGCACCGAAACCTGGTGCCGGCAGCCCGATGCTGAAGGCTTGGGGCCCTACCGCTACCCCGGCGCTGAAGACCCGGGGCCCATGCCGGTAGCCGATGCTGAAGACCCAGGGGCCATACCGGCAGCCCAACGCCGAAGACCCGGAGCCCATACCGGCAGCCCGACGCCGAAGACCCAGGGGCCATACCGGCAGCCCAACGCCGAAGACCCGGGGGCCCGCGCCCGCCATTACGGTAGGCCTGCCGAGACCGCCGTACCGGCGTGACCGCCGTACCGGAGAGACGATGCCCGCACAGACCATGACGACCGCCGCCCCCGCGTCCGAGGTGGTCGCGCCGTTGGTCCGCGGGGTCGCCGTACTGCGGGAGCTGACGGAGGCCGGCGGGACGCTGAGCCCGAGCGGGCTGGAGCGGGCGACGGGCCTCGCCCGCTCCACGGTCGACCGGATCACCGCGACCCTCGCCCGCATGGGGTACGTCCGTCTCGACGGCCGGGACGCGGTCCTGACCCCCCGGCTGATGGAACTCGGCAACGCCTACCTGGCCTCCCTGCGCCTGCCCGCACTCCTGCGTACGCACGCGGACGCGCTCGCCGACGAACTCGACGAGTCGGTGTCGCTGGCGGTCGCCGACCGGGACGGCATCCGCTTCATCCACCAGGCCACCCGCCGCCGCGCGATGTCCCTGAGCTTCCGCATCGGCGACCTCCTCCCGGCCGAACGCACCGCCCCCGGCCCGCTGTTCGCGACCCAGTGGACGGACGAGGAGTGGCAGGCCTGGCACGAGCGCCGGGCGGCGGACCCCCTGGCCGCGTCCTTCTCCGCCGTACCACCCCGCAAACGCGCCTACGGGGAGCAGGAGTTCCCGCACCGTGTGGAACGGGCGCGGGAGGACGGCTGGGCGTTGGACGACCAGCTGATCGAACCGGGCCTGGTAGCCCTGTCCGTTCCCGTGCGGGAGCCGGGGACGCACCGGATCGCCTGCGTGGCGAGCGTGGTCAGCCACACCAGTCGGCACACCGCGGCGGACCTGCGCGAGACACTGCTGCCGCGGCTGCGGACGGCGGTGGCGGCGATGGAACGGCAACTGCGCGAGGCGCCGCCCCCCGAACCGGCGGTACGGCCCTCGGGCCTGGCCGCCTGGACGGGCGCGTCGAAGCAGGAACTGGGCCGAGGCTTCGTCGAGTCCCTGGCGCGCGGTCTGACGGTCCTCACGGCCTTCGACGAGGGCAGGGCCCACCTGACCCTGACGGCGGTGGCCGAGGCGACCGGCCTCGCCCGGGCCACGGCCCGCCGCGCACTGATCACCTACGAACACCTGGGCCTGGTCCGCCGCCTGCCCGACGACCGCACCTTCGCCCTCACCCCCCGGGTCCTGTCCCTGGGCTTCCCCCCGCTCTCCCGCACGTCCCTCTCCCAGCTTGCGACCCCGCACCTGACCGCCCTCACCGACCGGATCCACGAGTCGACGGCACTGGCCGTCCTGACCCCGTCCGGCGACGAGATCCACTGCACGGCCACGGTCACCGCCCCCCACGTGATGAGCGTCCGCATCCCGCCCGGCACCCGCCTCCCGGCCCTCTCGACCTCCCTGGGCCGCGTCCTCCTCGGCCACGCCCCCCACGTCCTCCTCGACGAGGAACGCGAACACGGCCTGCGCACCCTCGCCGTCCCCGTCCGCGACCGCGCGGGCCGGGTCGTCGCCGCGGTAGGCACCGCCCTGCACGCCGCCCGCCACACCCCCGAGGACTGCGAAACCCACCTCCTCCCCGCCCTCCGAGCCACCGCAACCACCCTCACCACCGACCTCCACGCCGCCTCCCGCTTCACCCACGTCCCCATGTCCTGACCCACCACCGAACAGATCCGGTACGCTGACGCCTGTGGCCTCACCGGGCCACCGTCCGCCTTCGTGGGATGTGTGGGAAATACCGTCGCCGCAGGCCAGGCCTGGTGGTGTGCGACGCCCCAAAACGCGGCAGCCCTGAACCCCAAACGCCTTTGCAGTGTTTTCGCAGCTCATGACGGGTGCACAGGGTGCAGTGCAGCGCCCGAATTCAGTGCAACCTGTGCGCGCCGGCGGGAGCAGACGAGCCACGGTGCGCGGCGCGCATCTGGCACTGCCCGAGTGAACCTGTCACCCATGGGACGGCATCCAGATTGCTACTTGAGTAGCTAGACGGCAGCCTGACCACATGGCAACCTCCCACGCCCCGTCGGTCGCCGACCGCCGTGCCCTCCTGCTCCTCCTGGACGACCAGAATCGCCTGATGTTGTGCGGCGGATGCTGCGGTGGCTGGACGGTCCCGCAGGCGCTGCTCGCTGCTGGCACCGATTTCAAGGACGGAGCCGCTCAGTATCTCGCTGAGCGATTTCACATCGAGAATCCTCACTTCGGATCCCTCTACGGCGTTCACGAAACACGGGAGTCCGACTGCTGGGAACATGACCAGCGAACCGTTTCCCGCGTTTTCATCGTGAGGATCAGCGCGGAAGAATCGGACGCTTTTCAGGCAATGTCTCCTTCACACGCCCGGTGGAAAGTCAGCCAGCTCAAAACTCGCCACCGAGATGTCTCACCTGAAGGCGTGGCGCTTCTGGTCTCCGGATACGTGGAAGGTTGGCTTCCCGACGGCCCGATCTCGCTCTACTGATCTGGAGTCCCCATGCCTCTGCACGCAATTGAGATCATCCTGACCCGGACCGTACGCGGAGTCGAACTGAAGGTCGCGCGGCGGATCAGCGGTATGCCGATGGCATCGTCGCACGACGGGAAGAGCATCGCCGTTCTCGTGTCGGCGCGAGACGAGGAGCTTGCCATCAGGAAGGTGTGGAGACGTCTGCAAGACTCCCTTCCCATTGACGTACTGTGCACGCTTTTCCCTGGACCAGACGGAATACTGCGGATGAGTATTCCGTTCACCTACGGGGTCAAGAGACGAATCCGCTCATGGGCGAGAGCGGCAGGGAAGAGTCCGGAGGAGTTTTTGAGCACGGCGGTCAAAGAAGCGCTGGCCCGCGATCGTTCAACTGATGCAGCAAGTCAAGATTGTGCACTCAACTTTCTATTGCACAGCTGCACATGGCTAGATTTACCGCTTGAAATCACCGACCGTCTCGCGGTGTCAAGACTACCTCTTCCCTTGGAGAACCTTGTCCGGAGGATCTCCACGTCAGGCAGTCGTCTCGCTATCACCGGCGACGCTGGCCCCATCGCTACGTTGGTCAGCGAGCAAGAACTGAAGCGGCTCGATGACCTGCTCGCCATTACCGAAGGCGAGCGTGGAGAGCGCGACAACGTATCCGGGGCCCGAGGACACAAGTCAACGCCAGAGAAATGTGCAGGCGAATCGCCTCATGTTGAGGAGCCACCTTGACCTCAGCCCTCTTCAATTCCAGGCTCACTGTCGGTGGGCGGAGCCTGCGAGCTCGCAGCTTCGCCGTCTCGGCTTTCATCAGGTACAGGTCCATTGACGATTGGGGCATTGGTCTTGGAGGTTTGCACCAAGTCGAGGACGGCATCACGGTACGCGTCAGCGAGCTTGACCAACGGGTGTGCGTCGGCACCCTCGGCGACTGCGTCAGCATCATGGTCTTCCTCCTCCTCGACATCCATGTCGAGGAGCGCGTACAAGTGGTCCAGGTGCAGCAACGCGTCCAGGCGCCTAGGTTTTCCGGCGGCCCGCCGGAGCATGACGGCCTCGTCTTCAGTGAGGTGGTCACCGTACGCGTCGAGCCACCCCTGCTCGATGTCCACGGAGGCATCACCGGTGGCCAGGTCGACAAGCGCAGCGAGGACGTGGTGATGGATGTCGTGGAGCCGTGCCGGGACGGTACGGCGGTACCACTCGTCGGCATCGAGGGAGGGCAGCCCATCCAGGAGCCTGGCCGTCTCGGCCGCCTGGGGTGGTGGCCACCCGCTGGGCCAGTCGGAGCGCGCGTGCCAGAGCTGCAAGATGGCCTCTCGTGCCTTGGCCTCACAGGCATCGGCATCAGGCGCGTTGGCCGCCTGTGCCTGATCGGCGGCTTCAATGAGACGGGCGGTGTGGTGGGCAAGCCAGCGAGTCAGCGTGTTGTTGGTGCGTTCTTCGCCGAGTTCGGTGAGAATGCGTTCCCCGAGGGCGGCGACAGAGTCAACTGGCGGTGACTCGGCCGGCGGCGTCGACGAGGTAGATCCTGCTTCTGGGGGCTCGATAGCCGCTGTCGGCGGCGTCTGATCGGTATCGTCCAATCTGGACCTCCACAATGAGGTTGGTACCGGCGTGAGCGAGATGGTTCAGCAGCGCTGTGCGGTCGACGTGGACGCGATATCCGCGTGACGTGGCTTGGCGTTCGTCGCTGTTGTAGTCAGGGTCCGCCCACTGTTCTGCGCGGGCGACGGTCGCTCCGTCCTGCGTGACCAAGGTGAAGCCGTGTGGGCCAGTGGTTGCCCGGGCAGCGTCACGAAACCTGCGACCGGGCAAGGGAAGCATGGCTTGCATCCCGTGCGCATACGGATCGTGTTCGGCGAGCGTCTCTCTCGGGTCATTCGGGTCGGCGAGCCATCCGCGCAGATCAAAGGCGCCGTGGCCGACCTCGAACCGCTCCTCGCCTTCGGCGGGCAGCTTCCAGTCGTGCGGATCCGATGCCGAAGCAAGAGCGCGCTGGAGGTCTCCGGCATGGTCAGGTGCCACAAGGGCCGACCAAACACGGATTTCCTCACGGCCTTCGGGCCTATGCTGCGTCACGCTGCTAGCAACCAAGGCGCTATCAGGCAGGTCTCCGTTCACGAGCCTAAGCACTCGGTCGTACGCAGCTGGTTCTGGGGCAGTCTGGTCGCCGTCAGGAAATGTAAGCGGGCCGAAAAGCTCAGGCTCAACGGGAACAGGAACGCCCAAGTCTCCGAGCCAGGGCCCAGCAGGAGGAAGGTGCCGCGCAATCCACTCCTCCCATGGATCGCCCTCGTCCGAGTCCCACGCTCCGACCCGTACTGGACGTCCCGTATCCGCGAGCTCGCCGGCTGCAGTCATCATGGCGTGATACTCAAGGTAGAGCCGCAAGCTCTCCTCCCGGGGAATCACCCCCTGCCTGTGGCTCATTCGCCCCGCAGTTCTTTCGCTGCGCAGTTCACGCTTGTCGGTCCACCAGTCCTGCTGGCTGAGCCCCCACTTGTCGAGGATCCACGGCTCGGCGACCTTGGAAATGGTGTCAACGGGAACGTCGAAGACGCTGGCGAGCGGGCTGTACCAGTACGGCAGCGTGTCCATCTGATCGAAGTCGTAGCGGCGGTCAGTCGAGCCGCGGCGGTCATGGTGCCCGTTCTGACGTTTCCGGTCCGCGTAACAGCGGTCCGGCTGATTCGCCAGGCCTAGAACGTCTGTGTCCAGCCCACCTGGTGACGCAAGGTCGAGAGCCGCTTGGCGGGCAAGTTCCCTGATCTGAGCGTGCGGCAAGTCTGAACTTGTCGCATGGCGCACCAGGTCAGCCCTGTGCGGGGCGAGGATCGCGGGGCGCTCGGCAGCGATTCTTCGTAGCGCGACGAGCAGTCCTGCGCTCGCCGACAGCCGGTAGAAGTGCAGGTCCCGGTCGCGATATGGCCCTGTATCGCTGAGGTCAAGGCACTGCACAAGTTGGGTGGCGAGTGGGGCGGCAGCAGGAACGTCTGGGTGGGTGAGCAGATCCCTGGTCGCGTACGCGGCACGCCAACGGATGTCGCGGCGTGGGTGTCCGAAGGCACTCCACAACAGCATGGGCACTGGCTCCAACGGAGTCGATGGAGCTGGGTCAACGACCGGGGCTTCCTCGCTGATGCGGTCGTCGAGCAGACCGAGCAGCGCTTCGGCAGCGGAAGCAGGTTCACAGAGCCGGCCCAGCAGGGAGGCGATGTTCTGCCATCCGTATGCGGTGAGGCGCGTGCGGGCTTGCGGAAGGCCAAGCAGTATGGCATTGCGGATCATGCCGTCGCTTCCGAAGGCGCGGAATTTGCGGATGATCCCGTCAACGTCGTTATGCCACGCAAGGTCGGGCAGGAACCTGGCAACCAACGAAGGCAGCGCGGACTCCGCCCACGCAGCAAGACCAGGCCAGCCCCGCCAGCCGTCCAAGCGGTCAGCGAGCACGGTCATCACGGTGGCAGCGTCCGGGCCGGACAACGCCCCGACGGCCTCGAGGACTTGGACGCGCTCATCCATCGGAGCATGGCGCACAACAGTGCTGATGAACCCATTCAACTCGTCGCCGTACACGTGCGCGGACCGCAGAGCAGTGACATCTTCTGGGAGCGTCCGCCAACCACGAGAGGCAGGGTCCGCGAGCAGGGCGGAGGTCTCTGGTGTCGTCTCGTCGCCGTACCAGCGACGGCTGGTGGGCATGGCGTCCGACTCGTTCGAGTCAGACGTGCTTTCGATGGCGAGTACGGGATCGAGTACCGACCGGATCGTCCCTTCAAGCCCTCGTTCCGCAGCTGCTTCGAAAAGCTGCCTCGCGAGTGCTGGCTGGTCACGGGCAGGTGCCCTCCGACGCAGTGAGCTGGCCGCTCTGGTCAGCACCGTACGAGCGGATGCATAGCCTGCGGCGCCGGTAGTGGTCAAGTGCAGCGCGACGTCGATCTGGTACGTCAAGCGACGCCTGTCGTCGTCGATGAGGTGGTCCAAGCAAAGGGCCTGCCATGCCGGCACAGCACCGGTGCTGACCGCGCCTGTCAGGGCTCCCGGAAGGCTCGCGGCGAGTGGCAGCCGGTCCTCGTCGTCCCAGCGGCTTGCGGCGGCCATTCCCGTGGCGGCGTCGAGCCTGGCAGCAGCGGCGACTATCGCCTCGTAAGGGATGACGTTCGTGTCGGTGACATGCGGTGCCACGGCCTCGGCGACACGGATCAGGCGTGCGGCGACGGCAGCACACCGTGCAGGCTCGACGGTGGCGCGCTGTGCCAGGTCTGCATGGACGGAAAGCAGACGAGCGGCGTCATCGTTGATGCCAGTGGCCGCATCAACCGCTTGGTCAAAAAGATGCTTGCCCAAGGATGGAGCGACCGTAGCTGCGATGGCCGAGCTGCGCGCGAGCAGCTCCAACCGGTCGGAGGCAGAGTACGGCTGCGCACGCGCGTGCTCTGCGGCGCGCATGCACAAGGCGGCTGCGCGTTCCTCATGGCCGCCGTGTCGGCTGAGGACATCGGCCATGTCCAGCCAGAGCTCGGGCGAACCGTCTCGAATAAGCTCCAGGGCTGAGTCTGCCAGCCGGTCCAGAAGCTCAGGCGAAGCATTTGTATCAATCACCGCTTTGGTTACAAGTGTGGCCCAGGGCCGGTAGGACCGGTCGAAGGTGAACCAGCGGTATCTCTTGCGCTCGGCATGGCCGGCGAAGACCGGCTCGCAGAACTCCGAGACTTCGGCACTGCCTGCTTGGCCGACCGCAGTGCGGGCGAGGAGGACCACGGCCCCAGCAAGCGGATCCACGACCTCACGCCACTGAACACGCTCATGTTCACGAGGATCCACAGCGCGGCCCCCGTCCGCCTGCCGTGCGCGCAGTGACTGCGGGACGAGCTCGCCGACATTCAAGTCGGTTCCCGCTAGAACAGCGGCTGCGGCATGGCAGCGCAAGGCGAGGACTCCCTCCGCGGACTCAGTGGTGAATGACCACCGGTAGGCGGGCAGTTCGTGGGGCGACCAATGCCGCGCCAAGGCAGCCGCTGTGTCCCCGTTGCCGTGGCGAATCACGGCGTCCAGCACTTCCAGATGCCAACGCTGGAGTTCGGGAGCTGCGACAGCAAGGAGCCCCTGGGCCACCTCATCGACCCATACAGGATCGGGAGCCGTGGACGATGACACCGCGTGCGCGAGAAATGGAGCCTGGGCAGCAGGCGGAACGCTATTGGCGCGCAGCACGTCCCGAGCCTCATCCGGGGAGATCTCACCCGCCAGGCGGGCTGCGAGAGCTGCCGTGACATCGTGCACGAAGGAAGTGGGGCGCCATCGGCGCAGTTCGTCGACTGCCCCGGCGACACCATCGAGCCGGTAGCGGGCTTCCGCAGCGGCGGCAACATCGTCGACGTCGACAGTCCAGTGCGCACTCTCCCCGTTGCGCCCATCCTTCCAGCGCCGCAGCCAAGCCTCGGCGTTGTCGAGCGCGGCACGTGCCTCAGTGTGGCGCTCGGGATCTCTCGACAGCGCACCCGCGATCCTCATCTGGACGGGACCGAGCCAGGTTCTGTGACTCTGTCGGAGCGCGTAAGCATGGAGGAGTTCAACGTCCACGTATTGCGCGACCAAGTCGAGGTGGGATTCGACTAGCCGGGAGAGTGTGTCGGAACGCGAGGCGGTGTCGCATCCGCGAGCAGCCACGCGAACGGCCGCAACCGCGCTGCCCGTCCGGGCGGCGGCGCGCGCTGCCAGGTCGAGTCGACGGCCCTGTACTTGCTCGCGACGAAACCCGTCGGCGATTCCCGCGGGAGTGTCCTCGTCCAGCACGAGCTGAAGCAGCTCATCGAGGCGATCAGCTGCGAACAGGTGGTCGGCGACGTGCGCCGCCGCGTCCGGGTCAGCCGCGCGCGAGGCCAGGAACATGTCCGCGAGCCGGTGATGCGCGGCAACCACATCAGAAGGACTCACACGGCCGCGGACATAGGTTTCGAAGTCCTCGTCGCGGAACTGGACCAGGTCGTCAACGACTTTGACCCCCGGTACAAGGCCTCCAGCGAATGCGGAGACAGCTGCCATGTCGACGTCGAGCGCGGCTGCCAGGGTAGCGATGCTCACAGGGCGCGCCAGGGCGAGCATGAGCGCGAGCCATCGCTGCCCGCCCGCATCGGCGCCACTGACCTGCAACGCGGAGCTGACCAGGTCTGCGAAGAGCGGCTCGGGAGTCCGCTCGCATTCCTCCAACAGAGCTGGCACGTCCAGCCCATTCGCATCGGCCTGCGCCAACGCGTAGAACTGCGACCGGGGATTGCCTCCCGTTCGGGTATGAAACTCGCCTGCCTCAGTGTCGGAGGCTGCTGCCCGATGCCTACGCAGGTGCAGCGCAGACGTCGGTGCGTCGAAAGGAGAGATCTCCACTGTTTCTGCAGGATCTGCACCCAGCGAGGGCACACGGTGACTTCGCGCCGTGAGAACCAGCACCACCCGCTCTGGCAGAGGAAGGCGAACGAGGCCCGACAGGAATCCTCGGTCTCCACGCTCGTCAGCGGCGACCACCGCGTTGTCCGCCGCATCCACCGCCACGACCAGCACGGCTCCAGGGGCAAGCGAGCCAGAAGCGCGCTCCAGGGTCCTGTTTAGCCACCGCCACAGATCCTCCTCCACCTGGGGCGGCTGGATGAGCAAGGGAGTTCCGCACTGCTGGGCCAGCTCATTGACCACCTGAGTCACGAACCGTCGGGGCGTGTGCCGCTCCTCACCCGAGCTCAAGTAGTCGCCGCCGCCATAACAATCGAAGAGCACAAGGGCGGAGCCCTCAGGAAGGTGATCTCCCATTTGCCGCAGAGTCGTCGTCTTTCCGGCGCCAGCCTCGCCGTGCGCGACCACATGCTCGCCCAGGTGCTCCAGTGCCGTCTCAGCGAGATCGCGAGCGCTTGGTGCGGGAAGCGGGTCGGGAACATCCGGAAGTCGGGATGGTGCGGGGTAGAGGTCGACCACCTCGGGTGCGCCGAGCGTGACAAGCACGTCGTCCACGGTAATTCCGTCCCGGCTCGCCTCGGGAAGGGCCTGTCTTCGGACGAGGTCGAAGAGACGCAGCGCGGAGTCCGGACCGTGACCCGGCGTCAGCTCACTGGCACCAGCACGCACTGCACGCGCCAGGGTCGCCCGGTCCATCATGCCTGTCTGGGACAGATCCAGAACGGTCAGAAACCGGCAGAACTCGCTGCTGGACAGTCGGCCGCCCACGGCGGTCGACAATTGCCGAATCACAGCCCCTTGCTCGCCAGGCAGTTCCCTGAGAAGTGCTGCTCGCTGGACCTCTCCGTCCTGTGCTCGTACCCACTCCTCTGCGGCTTTGACGCTTGCCAGCAGGTGAGGGTCGCCTGGGCAGTTGCTTACCAAGGCAATCCGGGACTTCCCGACGGCTTCAGTCCCATGGTCGTCACGCAGCCGCCGATAGGCATCCGCGAGATCAGCAACAACAGAACGGGGAGCGGTCGCAGGCCCGTTCTCAGTACGACGGCTGCGCCGCTCACAGAGACGAGAAGCCGTCCACGGCTGGTCAGGGTGACGGGTGCTGTACTTGAGCTGCGACATCACAAGGGTGTGCGCGTCCCTGACATCGCTCCCGCCGTAGTACTCCGCGACATCGACGGTTTCGTATTTCTCGTCAGGGTCATCGACCCTGGCGAGTCCCTCCAAGCTGACCCGGCAAAGATCAGAATTTGGATTCAGTAGTTCGAGCGCGCGGCTGGCAGCCCACCAGAAGTGAAACTCGTCTCCGGCGTTTGACTCCGGTGCCCCCATGCGCTCTCCTCTCATGGCATCGGCCCCCGAGCGCCATGGGCACCCACGATATCCCGCCATTAGGTGCTTCTCACGACCGGACGTTAACCATCGAGCCTTCAAAAGCACCACGCTGTTCAGGTCCCAGCCTCGGAATGGGAGCAGTATCTGCGGGTTCTGCACCATTGGCCCCGAAGGTCCCGAGCTGAGCGCGACGCACGCTGGTCCGGTACAGGAGTCGACCCAAGGCCCTGATGCGTTCGGCTAGAGGTTGTCCCGTAACTGGTGGGGCGGTTGATGCGTTGGCTGGGTATGGGTGGGGTGATCTCAGCGGATGATCCGAAGTGGATCGAGCCGTTCTCCGGGCTGACCGAGTCGCAATTCACCAGGGTGGTGGCGTTGGTGCGGCGTCGCGGTGGTGACGTTCGGCGCGGCCGTCCCTGGCGGCTGCCGCTGGAGAACCGGGTGTTGCTGGTGGCGACGTACTGGCGCACGAACCTGATATTGCGGCAGGTGGCGCCGCTGTTCGGGGTCTCGAAGTCTGCGGCCGACCGCATCCTCGATCACCTGGCGCCCTTGCTGGCCATCTCGCCGGCCCGCCGGCCACGCAAAGACACCGTCTACATCGTCGACGGGACCCTGGCGCCCACCCGTGATCGCAGCGATTCCGCCTCCAGCAAGAACTATCGGTACTCGACGAACGTGCAGGTCGTGATCGACGCCAACAGCCGCGTGGTGGTGGCGATCGGCCTGCCGCTGCCCGGCAGCCGCAACGACTGCCGGGCGTACACGGAGTCCGGCATCGACCGGGCCTGCCGCGGCGCACCGACCATCGCCGACGGCGGATACCAGGGCACCGGCCTGCTCATCCCGCACCGCAAACGACGTGGTCAGACACGCCTCAGCCCACAGCAGGAAGCGGAGAATGCCGTCCACCGCCGTGCGCGGGCCCGGGTGGAACACGCCCTGTCGCGGTTGAAAAACTGGAAGATCCTGCGGGACTGCCAGCTCAAGGGCCACGGCGTTCACCAGGCCATGCTCGGCATCGCCCGGCTCCACAACCTGGCCCTCACCGGATAACTCACACCTCATACGGGACAACCTCTAGCCACAGGGAACCGACCCCGTCTCGACCGGCGGCCGTCCCCGTGGTGTACGCCGACTGCCCTCGCGACGCCGACCTGTGCTGACCGGAGTCTGAGTGGGACGCGTCCTTGGCCAGTGCGGCGCGGATGGCGCACAGGGCAGGTATCTGCACCTCCCAGGAGAGGACACCGGGCCAGGGCGGCACTCCCACGAAATCGAACGACACCTAGAGGTTGGATCACCCCAGAAGCCCGCGCAGTGAACGATGCCCCTAGGCGGCCGGACCACGCCGTCCTGGTCGATGACGAGGGCGGTCCCTTCATCACCGCGCGTATACCGGACTCACTCTGCTCACACCACCATGCTCTACCCACTTCCGGACAATCACCCAAAGTGACACTTTGGCCAAGTTACGCCGTAGCTGAGACCTGAACTGCCGCCCACCCTGGGGTCCACGGACCTTTTCTCAGCGCAGCACTTCGCGACTCGGATCCGAACCGGCCGGATCCGTCCGTCTGATACTTTCCGATTCCGGTATGTGGCAAATATTTTCGATTGCCACCTCTCACGACGACATCCACCCTGATGTGTCGAATATGCCGCCGACCCCTGCACGCCTCGCCGGGCAGGGGAATCGACTATGGGGGACGCGTTGGACATCATGCAGGTCGCGGGTGTGGGAGCTGCTGCTCTCGTCACCGAGATGGTCAGGACCACCTGGGACTCGGCGCGGGGTGCTGTGGCCCGCATCCTTCGTCGAGATGGCGAGCAGGGTGCCGGGCAGGTACTGCAACTGATCGACACGGCACGGCAGCAACTCGTCGACAGCCCCGAAAGTGAACGTGGGGCGGTGGAGGAGCGGCTGCGCCGTGACCTGCTGATCCAGTTGGCGGCCTTCATCCAGAGGCATCCGGACGCGGCGCAAGAGCTTCAGGAGTTGGCCGACAAGGTCCAAGGAGACGACGAGGGTTCCGGCGCGCGGACGAGCGTGCACCACAACACCAACAGCCAGGTCGTCATCGCCGGCGGTGCCATCAACGCCTCGGGCGGCTTCCACTACGGGACGCCGGAGGGAGGCCGGTGAACGAGGAGACTTTCCCGGGCCCTGTCCCGCCTCCGCCACCCGCTCCTCCCTTCACCGTCCCGGTGCCCGGCATGCGGGTGGACGTAGGCAACAACCAGAACTCGAAGATCATTGTGGCCGCCGGCTCCGTCACCATGACGAGCAAGCCGCAGCTGCCCGTGACCGATATTCCGCAGGCCGATCTCGACGTCGTACGCCTCGCCTGGGTAGGCCTGAGCTCGCGGGACGAGGAGGTGCGGACGGCGAGGGAAGCCATCGATCGTCTCACCGGAGGTGGGCCTCGACTGGCCGTCGTCGCTGGGCCGGGCGGCTACGGCAAACGGACTGCCGGCATCAAAGCCTTGTGGGAGATCTCCCAGAAGGAACAGGCGTCTCCTGGTAAGCCGCTGGCCCTACGGGAGATCCGTCCCGACTGGGAGAAGCCCCGCTCCCCGGACATCTCTGTATTGCCCGATGAGCCGGGCACGGGATATCTGCTGGACGTGGCTGCGGAGATCAGTTCGTGGCACAACGCGGGCAACTTCGCGGAGCAGCTGGTGAGTTATGCCGAGGGACTGCTCTATGTGGGCTCGTATCTGGTCGTGATCGCCGACGAGCACGGGTGGCCCGAAGCCGCCTCCGGAACGCTGGCCCGGGTCGTCGCCCGTGCAACGACCAGGCCCTGCGCCCAACGAGTGGCACGGACACACCTGGAGTACGTGCATCGCAAGCCGGATCGGCTCCGCTGGCTGAACACGGCTTCCTCCGGGACCGGTCTGGTCGGCGAGGCCGCGCATCTGCTGACCGATGGCAGCCGTCCCGCGGATGGCTCCCGCCTGGCTGACAAGCTCGCCTCCGCAGAGGACTCCGCCGAGGGGTTGAAGGCGGCCCTCAGCGCCTTCCAGGAGTGGCGGTCCGACGTCCAAAAGGTGTTCGCCGAGACGGAGGACAAGCCGGAGGACCGCGCCCTGCTCGTCTCGACCCTGTTCCTCAACAACAAGGACGCGCTGACCATCCAGGACGGCTCCAGGATGCTCCTGGATGAGCCTCGGGAGACCAGCGTCCGGACGATCCTGACCGGACCCGATCTGACCACCCGGCTCAAGGCCTTGGGCGCGAAAGTAACCGGGCGGACCGTCACGCTCGACCACAAGCGTGGCTACGCTCGTGCCGTCCTGCTTCATCTCTGGCAACAACGCGCGGACATCCACCTGCCATTGCTGGCCTGGCTCGACACCATCACGTCGCCCAAAGGGCCGGGCGCCGATCGACTCGCCCCCATCGGCGACCTCCTGGTCGAGCTGGCGGTCGCGGAGAGCGACATCCGCGTCATCAAGCAGATCCACGCCTGGATCGACAACGGCGACAACAGCCCCGAGCACTGGGAGCTGATCGCTCGCGTCCTCACGGTCGCCGCCGAGGCGGACACCCTGGGCGCCGAGGTCCGTGCCTTGTTGCTGGACTCGGCACAAGAGACCTCGGAAGCCGTGGCGACCGTCGTCGCTCTGGTCTGCCAGGGCGAATTCGCGGACCACTACCCCCGCCAGGCCCTCGTCCGCCTGCGGCACATTCTCGACCGGCCCCACCCCGGTGGCGCCGTACTCGTGGCCCAGCGGGCGCTGCGAGACATCGCCGCGCGCGACGGTCAACTGCCCCGCGTGTGGAGCACCATCATCAAGTGGGCCACCGAGAAGAAGCACCTGGCCGGCCACCGGGCCTTCCTCTCACTCCTGGATCCACGGGTTGACCCGTACGTCCTGCAGGTGATGCTGGCGGCCGCGGAGCAGAAGGACGACGTCAAAGAGGCGCTCATCCAGGGCTGGAATGTGGCGCTGGCCGACAACCGGGTCGACGCGGAGTGCCGGGAGCTGCTGACCGCCTGGGCGCAGTTCCGGCAGGTGGCAGAAGTGTCGCGCGAGCTCGTGACGGAGATCCTCAACGAAATCGTCGTGCAGCACCTGTACTCCACGCCGATCTCGGCGCTCATCTTCGGCGAACCCGGCGTGGCCAACGACGAGGCCGTGATCGAGCTGCGCAAGGACCTCAGACTGCCCGCGGCGCTGTCGGCCGCACGGTTCGATCACGAGCCCGCACCCGTGGAGTCCTGAACCGTGGCCTCCTCAGCCTGGTCGCGCCGCCGTACGCGTAAGGCAGTGCGGCGCGGCCTGACCAACTTCGAGGTTCGGCTGCGCAGTTCGCGTGCGGGGATCGGCTTCGCCGCCCGCATCACGGCCACGGTCCTCACCGAACCGCCGTACCCGGCCACGAGCGAAGAGATCGCAGCGGCCGTCCGTGCGATCCTCCGGAAGGCGGCAGCCGATGTCGCGGTGACGTGCGATCCTGCCGACCTCGCCACCGCGCGGGATGTCGTCGGGGAACACCTGCGCGGCAAGCGCTCGCTGTCCACAGATCCGCCTGTCGACTTCCGGGCCTCGCTCGCGCTCGATCTGCCCCCCGATGACCAGGCCGCCGTCGTCGCTCTGCTGGCCGCGCAGCGACAGCAGGCCATGACCGACATCCTGCGCCGGCAGGCGGCCGAAGCGATCGCCGCCGAACTCGCAGACCCCGTGGCCCTGTTGCTGCGATGGGTCGAGAGGGACGACGCGGACTGGTCCAAGCTCTCCACCGTGCTCGGCGACGCGCACAAGGTGGCGGAGGTGTTCGCCCGGTACCGGCCTGAGCACGAGCGGACGGTCGAGCATCAGGCTCTTGAGGTACTGCGCGAATTCCTGGCCAGCTTCCCCGAGCCCAGTCAGAAAAGCATGCTCTACACGCTGCTGGCCGCGGGCATGGCGAGCGCCCAGCGCCCTCAGCACGCCTTGAAGGCACAGGCGTTGCTCAACGGGCACACGTCGTCCGTTCCGGCAGGTGACGCGTGACCGGCCCGGGGGCTCCTCGCCCTGTGCACGAGATGGCGGTATGCCGGTGAGCACTCTTGTACTGCGGTGGCTGCTGTCGCCGCGGACCAGTTGGCATGCGTGGCGCCTGGTGCAGGCCAGTAACGGCACCGTCTCCTTCGATACCGCGTGGCGGCGGACGCGAGTGGAAAGGCACCCTGGGGAAAGGCCCTACCAGGAGTACGGCCACCGCTCTCCTGGCGACCCGGCGCCCCGTAGCGGCCTGCCTCCGCACGCAGCTCGCCCGTCCGACGGCGAGCGGTGAGCTCGCGCCACACAGCCCGCCCAGGCACAAGCAAGCAAAATGGCCGTATGCAAGAACCTCATGTCAGAAGCGGGACGCCTGCTCGGCACCTACCGGATCGACTGTGCGCAGTCGGTCCCGGCTGGCACCCGCTGCTGCTGCGGCTGCATGAGCGACTCCTCGCCGTTGAGACGGACTATCGAATCGAGGACCTGAAGGAAAAGCTCGGCGAGGTCCGGGTCCATGTCACGACGCCTTCTGCCACTGCGCGCTCAGAGATGCGCGGCCTCATCACTGAGGCCGAGAAGCAGTCCGCGACCATCTGTGACTTCTGTGGGGAGCCCGGGCGCCGCAGGAGACGCAACGATGGAGCCGCGGGCTGGATCAAAACGGTCTGTGACAGCTGCCACGCCGCGTGGTCTCAACACACGATCTTGATCATCAACGGGGTGGTGCGGCATCGCCTCCCGAGAAGCCT
>NZ_JACVWU010000109.1 GCF_014596915.1 Streptomyces sp. TRM68416 | reverse complement strand
GGACCCGGACGGGCCCTACGGCGACTACTACATGTGGGCCGACGACGACAAGCAGTACGCCGACGCGCGGATCATCTTCGTCGACACCGAGGCCTCGAACTGGACCTTCGACCCGGTCCGGGGACAGTACTTCTTCCATCGGTTCTTCTCCCACCAGCCCGATCTCAACTACGAGAATCCGGCGGTCCAGGAGGAGATCCTGGGCGCCCTGCGCTTCTGGCTGGACCTGGGCATCGACGGCTTCCGCCTGGACGCGGTGCCCTACCTCTACGCGGCTGAGGGCACCAACTGCGAAAACCTTCCGGCTACCCATGACTTCCTCAAGCGGGTGCGCCGCGAGATCGACGCGATGTATCCGGACACG
>NZ_JACVWU010000108.1 GCF_014596915.1 Streptomyces sp. TRM68416 | reverse complement strand
CCCGCACCCGCCAGCTCCCGCTCCGCCCAGCCCAGATGATTGGCCAGCCCACGATGCGTGACCGCCACACCCTTCGGACGCCCCGTCGAACCCGACGTATAAATCACATACGCCAACTCATCCGGATCCAGCACCACACCCGGCGCCGCATCCGAACCGCCCGCAACCGCACCCGCGACCTCCGGATCATCCACACACACGGTCCGACCGCGGAACTCCGAGGGAACCAGGGCCAGTTCCGTCACCAGCACCGTCGCGTGAGCGTCGGCCAGCATCCCGGCAACACGAGCAGACGGAAAGCCCGGATCCAACGGCACGAACGCCGCCCCCGCCTTCCACACACCCAACATCACCGCATGCAGATCA
>NZ_JACVWU010000107.1 GCF_014596915.1 Streptomyces sp. TRM68416 | reverse complement strand
GCACCGATCGGCACCACACCCTGGCCCGCGTCCAGCGGGACGGGGTGGACGCAGGTACCGACGGAGGCTTCCGTGGGCCCGTACTCGTTGATCAGACGACCCTCACCCAGCACCCGCGTGAACCGCGCAGCCAGCGTGGCCTGCAAGGCCTCACCCGCCACCACAATGACCGAGGCCAGAGCGGCGATCTGCTCGTCGGACAACTGCTGCGCCAGGATCTCCAGATGCCCCGGCGTCAGCTTCAGGAAACTGAACGGACCAGCAGCAACCAGCCGCTCACCCAACTGGGACAGATCCACATCCTGCGGCAGCAGACACACCCGCTGCCCCGCCAGCAACGGCGCCCACACATTTGGCACCACCAGATCGAACGCCACCGACGAGAACACCGCACCACCACCGGCA
>NZ_JACVWU010000106.1 GCF_014596915.1 Streptomyces sp. TRM68416 | reverse complement strand
TCCGGTGCCCTACGCCGATGTGGTCACCTCCACCACCCACAAGACGCTGGGCGGCCCGCGCGGCGGCATCATCCTGGCGAAGAAGGACTTCGCGAAGAAGCTGAACTCGTCGGTCTTCCCCGGTTTCCAGGGCGGCCCGCTGGAGCATGTGATCGCCGCGAAGGCGGTCTCCTTCAAGGTCGCCGCGTCGGAGGAGTTCAAGGAGCGCCAGCGGCGCACGGTGGGGGGTGCGCGGATCCTGGCCGAGCGGCTGACGGCCGAGGACGCCCGCGCGGCCGGGGTGAACGTGCTCTCCGGCGGCACCGACGTGCACCTGATCCTGGTCGACCTGCGCGCGTCCGAGCTGGACGGGCAGCAGGCCGAGGACCGGCTCCACGAGGTCGGCATCACGGTCAACCGCAACGCCGTCCCCAACGACCCC
>NZ_JACVWU010000105.1 GCF_014596915.1 Streptomyces sp. TRM68416 | reverse complement strand
CGGGTCGTTGGGGACGGCGTTGCGGTTGACCGTGATGCCGACCTCGTGGAGCCGGTCCTCGGCCTGCTGCCCGTCCAGCTCCGATGCGCGCAGGTCGACCAGGATCAGGTGCACGTCGGTGCCGCCGGAGAGCACGTTCACCCCGGCCGCGCGGGCGTCCTCGGCCGTCAGCCGCTCGGCCAGGATCCGCGCACCCTCCACCGTGCGCCGCTGGCGCTCCTTGAACTCCTCCGACGCGGCGACCTTGAAGGAGACCGCCTTCGCGGCGATCACATGCTCCAGCGGGCCGCCCTGGAAACCGGGGAAGACCGAGGAGTTCAGCTTCTTCGCGAAATCCTTGCCGCGAGCCAGGATGATGCCGCCGCGCGGGCCGCCCAGCGTCTTGTGGGTGGTGGAGGTGACCACATCGGCGTAGGGCACCGGG
>NZ_JACVWU010000104.1 GCF_014596915.1 Streptomyces sp. TRM68416 | reverse complement strand
AACGCGAGTCCCGCCCTACGGCAGCTGCGTAGCCTCCACTTCCACCATGCCGACCAGGAAGCGGTGATCGCGTACTCGAAGCGCTCGGGGTCGAACACGGTTCTGGTGGTCGTCAACCTCGACCCCCACCACACCCAGGAGGCGACGGTCTCGTTGGACATGCCGCAACTCGGCCTGGACTGGCACGAGTCGGTGCCGGTGCGCGACGAGCTCACCGGCGAGACCTACCACTGGGGCAGGGCCAACTATGTGCGCCTCGAACCGGGCCACCGGCCCGCGCACGTCTTCACGGTTCTGCGACCGTCCACCCCGCAGATCGGAGGGTCACCCACAAAATGATCGTCAACGAGCCCGTCCCGGACACCTTCGAGGACACCCCCGCCAAGGACCGGGACCCGGATTGGTTCAAGCGCGCCGTCTTCTACGAGGTCCTG
>NZ_JACVWU010000103.1 GCF_014596915.1 Streptomyces sp. TRM68416 | reverse complement strand
CGCCGCCACCCGGCCCTGCACCGCCTGCGGAACCTCCGTTTCCACCGCACCGACAACGACGCCGTCATCGCCTACAGCAAGCGTGCCGGTGACGACACGGTTGTGGTGGTCGTCAATCTCGACCCCCACCACACCCAGGAGGCGACGGTCTCGTTGGACATGCCGCAACTCGGCCTGGACCGGGACGGATCCCTGTCCGTGCACGACGAACTGACGGGTGAGACCTACCACTGGGGCAGGAACAACTATGTGCGCCTCGAACCCGGCCGGGCTCCGGCGCACGTGCTCCACGTCCAGGCCTCGCCCGCCTCGCCGCAGATCGGAGGGTCCACCGCGTCATGACTGTCAACGAGCCCGTCCAGGACACTTTCGAGGACACCCCCGCCAAGGACCGGCATCCCGACTGGTTCAAGAGCGCCGTCTTCTACGAAGTGCTC
>NZ_JACVWU010000102.1 GCF_014596915.1 Streptomyces sp. TRM68416 | reverse complement strand
CGCTGCTCGCCGAGGTCGATGCGGCCGTCGGGGGTCGCGATCGTCGCCGTGATCACGTCGCCCGGGTGCAGGTAGTGCGGGTTCTTCGCCTGGCTCTTGAAGAAGGCCTTCCACTTCACGGCGGGCGGCAGCAGCGCCCCGATCTTCTCGACCGCCTTCGGCGGGGC
Organism: Streptomyces sp. TRM68416; assembly: GCF_014596915.1. Taxonomy (GTDB): domain Bacteria; phylum Actinomycetota; class Actinomycetes; order Streptomycetales; family Streptomycetaceae; genus Streptomyces. The sequence goes on along the minus strand of NZ_JACVWU010000102.1, from coordinate 279 downwards.
CTTCAGGGCGGTGCCGCCGGGGGTGCCGGTGAGCAGCAGGTCGCCGGGGTCGAGGGTCTGGAAGCGGGCCAGCAGGGTCAGCGCCTGCGCCGGGCGGACGATCATGTCGGCGAGGGTGCGGTCCTGACGCAGCTCACCGTTGACGCTCAACCTCAGCCGCAGATCGAGGAGATGGACGAAGTCCTCCGGCTCCAGCAGCGCCAGGTACGGCCCGGTCGGCGTGAAGGTGGGGTACGACTTGCTCTCGTAGAACTGCGTCTTGGTCAGCTGCACCTCACG
>NZ_JACVWU010000101.1 GCF_014596915.1 Streptomyces sp. TRM68416 | reverse complement strand
GTCCACTGCATGGGGGTGCGGACGGCGTCGCGGTCGCCGAGCCAGATGTTGTCGCCCATGCCGATCTCGTCGCCGTAGTAGAGGATCGGCGAGCCGGGGAGGGCGAGGAGGAGGGCGGTGAAGAGTTCGATCTGGTTGCGGTCGTTGTCCAGGAGCGGGGCGAGCCGGCGGCGGATGCCGATGTTGGCGCGCATGCGCGGGTCCTTGGCGTACTCCGCGTACATGTAGTCGCGCTCTTCGTCGGTGACCATCTCCAGGGTCAGCTCGTCGTGGTTGCGCAGGAAGATGCCCCACTGGCAGCCGGAGGGGATGGCGGGCGTCTTGGCGAGGATCTCCGAGACGGGGTAGCGGGACTCGCGGCGTACGGCCATGAAGATGCGCGGCATGACGGGGAAGTGGAAGGCCATGTGGCACTCGTCGCCGCCGGAGGAGTAGTCGCCGAAGTAGTCGACGACGTCCTCCGGCCACTGGTTGGCCTCCGCCAGCAGCAC
>NZ_JACVWU010000100.1 GCF_014596915.1 Streptomyces sp. TRM68416 | reverse complement strand
CTGGCCGGCGGCGTCACCGTCCTCGCCAGCCCGGCCGCGCTCACCGAGTTCTCGCGGCAGCGGGGTCTGGCCCCGGACGGGCGGTGCAAGCCGTTCTCGGCGGACGCCGACGGATTCAGCGCGGGCGAGGGCATCGCTCTGCTCGCCTTGGAGCGGTTGTCGGACGCGCGGCGTCTGGGGCACAAGGTGCTGGGCGTCGTACGCGGTTCGGCGGTGAACCAGGACGGCGCCAGCAACGGTCTGACGGCGCCGAACGGGCCGTCGCAGGAGCGGGTGATCCGGGCGGCGTTGGCCAACGCGGGGCTGTCGGTGGCGGATGTGGACGCGGTGGAGGCGCACGGCACGGGCACCAAGCTGGGCGACCCGATCGAGGCACAGGCGCTGATCGCGACCTACGGCCAGGACAGGCCCACCGACCAGCCCGTACGGCTCGGCTCGGTGAAGTCCAACATCGGCCACACTCAGTCGGCGGCCGGTGTCGCCGGTGTCATC
>NZ_JACVWU010000010.1 GCF_014596915.1 Streptomyces sp. TRM68416 | reverse complement strand
AAGAAGCCCAGCTTCTTCGGCGAGTACGACACCAGGAGGTTCTTCGTCTGCTGGTAGTGCTCCAGCATCATCTTGTGCGTCTCGCGCCCGATGCCCGAGCCCTTGTAGCCGCCGAACGCCGCGTGCGCCGGGTAGGCGTGGTAGCAGTTCGTCCACACCCGGCCCGCCTGGATCGCGCGGCCCGCGCGGTACGCGGTGTTGATGTCGCGCGTCCACACGCCGGCCCCGAGGCCGTACAGAGTGTCGTTGGCGATCTTGATCGCGTCGTCGAAGTCGTCGAACGACGTCACCGACACGACCGGCCCGAAGATCTCCTCCTGGAAGATCCGCATGCGGTTGTCGCCCTCGAAGATGGTCGGCTGGACGTAGTAGCCGCCCTTCAACTCGCCCTCGTGCTCGATGCGTTCACCGCCGGTGAGGACCTTGGCGCCCTCCTGGCGGCCGATGTCCAGGTAGGAGAGGATCTTCTCCAGCTGGTCGTTGGAGGCCTGCGCGCCGATCATCGTGTCCGTGTCGAGGGGGTGACCGGTCTTGATCAGCTCGGTGCGGGCGACCGCCGCCTCCATGAACTCGGCGTAGTGGCCCCGCTGGACGAGCGCGCGGGACGGACAGGTGCACACCTCGCCCTGGTTGAGCGCGAACATCGTGAAGCCTTCGAGCGCCTTGTCGCGGAAGTCGTCGTCCGCGCCCCAGACGTCCTCGAAGAAGATGTTCGGCGACTTGCCGCCGAGTTCGAGGGTCACCGGGGTGATGTTCTCCGAGGCGTACTGCATGATCAGCCGGCCGGTCGTGGTCTCACCGGTGAACGCCACTTTGGCCACCCGAGAGCTGGACGCCAGCGGCTTGCCCGCCTCCACGCCGAAGCCGTTGACGATGTTCACCACGCCCGGCGGCAACAGGTCGGCCACCAGGCCCATCCAGTAGTGGATGGACGCCGGGGTCTGCTCGGCCGGCTTGAGGACCACCGCGTTTCCCGCCGCCAGCGCCGGGGCCAGCTTCCAGGTCGCCATCAGGATCGGGAAGTTCCACGGGATGATCTGGGCGACGACGCCCAGCGGCTCGTGGAAGTGGTAGGCCACCGTGTCGTCGTCGACCTCGCCGAGCGAACCCTCCTGCGCGCGGATCGCGCCCGCGAAGTAGCGGAAGTGGTCGATGGCCAGCGGGATGTCGGCCGCCAGCGTCTCCCGCACCGGCTTGCCGTTCTCCCAGCTCTCGGCGACGGCCAACTGCTCCAGGTTCGCCTCCATACGGTCGGCGATCTTCAGCAGGACGTCGGAGCGCTCGGTCACCGACGTACGGCCCCAGGCCGGGGCGGCCGCGTGCGCCGCGTCGAGCGCCCGCTCCACGTCCTCCGCCGTTCCGCGCGCGATCTCGGTGAACGGCTGCCCGTTCACCGGTGAGGGGTTCTCGAAGTACTGCCCCCGGATCGGCGGCACGTACTCCCCGCCGATGAAGTGGTCGTAGCGCGCCTGGTAGGAGACGATCGCGCCCTCGGTGCCGGGCGCCGCGTATCGGGTCATGCTGCTCTGCCTCCCTGCAGAAGCGCTGCCCGCCGTTGGGCAGCTCTCGGCGCGAGGCTAGGGCGCGGGAGGTTGCAGCCACGTTGCGCTCGACGGGCGCGCGGCAGCGGTGCCGGCGCTCGGGAGGGGAGCGCTGATCGTGCCGCGGGTGGGAAGCGCTTGACGGCGGTTGTCCGATGGTAGGCGGGGGGCTCCGCGACCGGCCGCGAACGCGCAGCGCCGTCCGTGCGGACCGGCGTTCAGCGTGGACGGGGGGCAGGAAGCGCCAGCTCCGACTCCAGCGCGGCGAGCCGGGACCGTACCGCCGGGGTGGGGCGTACCGCCGCGAGTGCCCGCCACACGTCGAGGTCGTCCTCGCCCCAAGGGGCGTGTGCCCAGTCCGCCAGCAGGTCGGGGTCGCGCCGGGCGATCAGGGCCGTACGGAGCCCGTCCGCCAGCCGCCGCCTGAGCCGCACCACCGCCGGCGCCTGGGAGGCCGGCAGGAGCGGACCGGCGTAGGCCGTCGCCGCCGCCGTCACCGCCCCCGTCTCCAGCCGTCGCTCGACGACGGCCACGTCGGACTCGACCGGGACGGTCAGCCGGTACGGCCGTGAAGCCAGCAGCGCGGGGCCGAGAATCCGGCGCAGCCGGGCGAGTTCGGCGCGCAGGGTCACGGGCGTGACCGACTCGTCCTCGTACAGCGCGCACAACAGTTCGTCGCCGGTCAGGCCCTCCGGGTGGCGGGCGAGCAGGACGAGGATCTCGCTGTGGCGGCGGCTGAGGCGGGTCCTGCGGCCGCCGGCGAGCAGGTGGGCCTCGTCCCGGCCCAGCGCGGTCAGCTCGGGCGTGTCGACGGCCGGCCGCTCCGGGGTGAGCAGGGCCAGCTGCGACTCGGCCGCCCGTGCCACGGCCTGGACGAATCCGAGGCTGTGCGGATGGGCCAGCCCGTCGCCGCCGGTGATGTCCACGGCGCCGAGCACCCGCCCGGTGCGCGGGTCGTGGACCGGTGCCGCCGCGCAGGTCCAGGGCTGGACCTGCCGTATGAAGTGCTCGGCGGTGAACACCTGCACCGGCCGGCCCACGGCGACCGCGGTCCCCGGCGCGTTCGTGCCCATCGCGGTCTCCGACCATCGGGCACCCGGTACGAAGTTCATCCGCCCCGCCTGCCGCCTGGTCGCGGGATGCCCCTCCACCCACAGCAGTCGGCCGTGCTCGTCGCACACCGCGAGGAGGTGCTCGCCGTCGGCCGCGAACGTGCCCATCAGCTCACGCACCAGCGGCATCACCCGCGCCAGTGGATGTTCCGCACGGTAGGCACCGAGGTCGGCGTCCGCCAGCTCCACGCTCGCCGTGCCGTCGGGCCCGACGCCCGCCCGCGCGGAACGCCGCCACGAGTCGGCCACCACGGCCCGCACCGGCTGCGGCACGGTGCCGGCCACGGTGAACGTCTCGTGCGCGCGACGCAGCGTGCGCGCCCGCTCGGCAGGGTCGGCCCCCGGTTCCAGGGCCACCCAAGGATCGGTCAACTCGGCCTCCCGGGAAGGCGATGCGGCTGGGGACATCGTCACTCCGGGTACGCGCGCGGACAACCTTTTCGACCGGGGTCACCCGAACGAAGGGCCTGCGGGGGCCGGAGGCGGGGCGAGCCGTTCGCGGTCGCGACCGGGGGCTGCGCCTCGCGTGGATCACGGTACGGCGCCGTCGAGTGGGGCGTAGGGGAGTGCCGCGGTTCCGTGGACGGCCGGGCGTCTGTGGATATCTCGATCATCCGGAAGGGGGCGCCGACCGGATTCGGTGACAGCGCTGTCTGTGAAGCCGCCCCGGAATGACGCGGGTTCGGGCCCGCCTGCCGCCTCTACGGGGTTCAGCGTTCTCCGGCTGCTCTTGGGTCGTCTGTTGGTTCCGGGGCGTCCGGCTGCTCTTGGGTCGTCTGCTGCTCCCGGGGCGTCCCGCCGCCCTTGGGTCGTCCCGCCGGTCTCGGGTCGCCTGCCGATCCCGGGCGTCCCGGCCCTCCCGTGCCGCCCCGCCACCCCTGCGGGGTTCAGCCCCGCACCGCCACCCCCGCGGGATCGTCCAGCACCCCACGTACCACCGAGTGCGCGGCGCCCAGTAGCGGGCCTTCGGAGCCGAGTCGGGAGACTGCCACCGGACAGGCCGGGCCCGCGGTACGGCGGTCCAGTTCGTCCTCCAGCGAGGGAAGCAGCCAGGGCGCGAGCCCGGCCAGGGCACCTCCGAGCACCACACTCTCGGGGTCCAGCAGATTGACCGCACCGGTGAGGGCGACGCCGAGCGCCGTGCCCGCGTCGCGCAGCGCCCGCCGTACGTCCTCGTCGCCCTCGGCGGCTCGCGTGGCCAGGAGGCCGACGCGGTCCTCGCCCGGTTCCAGGCCGGCGGCCCGCAGTACCGCCTCCTCGCCGGCGTACTGCTCCAGGCACCCGCGACCCCCGCACGGACACGGCGGCCCCTCCGGGCGGACCGGCACATGGCCCAGCTCGCCCGCGAAGCCCCGCGTGCCGCGCAGCAGGTGCCCGTCCACGACGACCGCGGCACCGATGCCGATCTCCGCCGAGACATGCAGGAAGTCGCGTGGTGTGCCCTCGCCGAGCCAGAGTTCGGCGAGGGCGCCGAAGTTGGCCTCGTTGCCCACGGTCAGCGGGATCTCGTCGGGCAGCAGGGCCGAGAGGTCGGTGTCGTGCCAGTCGAGGTTCGGGGCGCGGACCACCGTACGGCCGTCGCGCGCCACCAGGCCCGGCACGGCCACCGCGAGCCCCGCCGGCCACAGCCCCTCCTGCCGTGCCTCCGCGACGACCCGGCGTACCAGCCCGGTGAGTTCCTGGATCACCGGGGCCGCCGCACGTCCGCGGTTCGCGCCGTAGCGCACGGTCCGGGAGCGGACCGTTCCGCGCAGGTCGACGGCACAGACCGCGAGGTGGTCGACGCCGATCTCCGCGCCGATCCCGGCAGGGCCGTGACCGCTGACGGCGAGCGCGGAGCCGGGCCGGCCCACGCGGCCCGGCCGCTCCGGGCCCAGTTCCTCGATCAGCCCGGATCGGATCAGCTCGTCGACGAGGCTCGACACCGCCGCCCGGGTCAGTCCGATCCGCGAGGCCACCGCGGCGCGGGAGAGCGGCCCCTGGGCGCTGACGGTGTGCATCACCCGGGCCAGATTGCGGCGGCGCATGCCCTGCTGGGTGTCGGGCAGCGCGCGTCCGGGACCGGCCGGATGGGCATCGTTCAGCGGTGCGGTCATGCCTCCGTCAGTCCTCGGTCGGTGTCGGTCGGTCGGCGGCGGCCGTCACGCGGGCCGGGCCGTCACCGGGTTGCCCGTTCCAGCAGCGGGGCCGCGTCGGAGAGTACCCCGGTGATCCGCGCCAGCGTCTCCTCGTCCCGTTCCACGGCGTCGAGCACCGGACCGGCGGCCGTGTTCCAGCGCCGGGCGACCGCGGCGGGGTCCTCGCCGGTCAGCAGGCCGGCCGCCTGAGCGGCTGCGCCGAGCGCCACCAGCTCCTTGGCCTGCGGGACCTGGACCGGGCGCCCCGACAACCGGCGCACGGTCTGCTGCCAGGCCGTGCCCCGCGCGCCGCCGCCGATCAGCAGCAGCGGGGTCGAGCGGTCCGCGTCCTCGTCGAGGACCAGGTCGAGGGCGCCGAGCAGGGAGTGGACGGCGCCGTCGTAGGCGGCCTGCAGGAGCTGTCCGGCGGTCGTGTCGTGGCGCAGGCCGTGCAGCAGGCCGGAGGCGTTCGGCAGGTTCGGGGTGCGCTCACCGTCCAGGAACGGCAGGAGGGTGACGCCGGTGGAGGGCTCCACGGCCTCGCGGTCCAGGCCCAGCAGCGTGGCGACCCGGTCGACGGCGAGCGTGCAGTTCAGGGTGCAGGCCAGCGGCAGCCAGTCGCCGTGCGCGTCGGCGAAGCCCGCCACGGTGCCGGTCGGGTCGGCGGGACGCCGCTTGGAGACGGCGTACACCGTGCCCGAGGTGCCGAGGCTGAGCACCGGGGTCCCGGGGCGCAGGCCGAGTCCGAGCGCGGCGGCCGCGTTGTCGCCGGTGCCGGGGGCGACCAGGGTGCCCTTGGAGAACGGCAGCTCGGGGTGCTCGCGCACGGTACCGGCCACCTCGCCGGGCCGCACCACGCGGGGCAGCAGCGCGGGGTCGAGCCCCACATGGGCGAGGATCTCGGAGTCGTACGACTCCGTCCCCGACGCCCACCAGCCGGTGCCGGAGGCGTCGCCGCGGTCGGTGGTGCCCTGGCCGGTCAGGCGCTCGGTGAGGTAGTCGTGGGGGAGGCGTACGGCCCGGGTGGCGCGGACCGCCTCCGGCTCGTTCTCGGCCAGCCACGCCCACTTCGTGACGGTGAAGGAGGCGGCGGGGACGCTTCCGGTGCGCTCGGCCCAGAACTTCGCGCCGCCCAGCTCCTCGGTCAGCCGCTGGGCCTGCGGCGCCGAGCGCACGTCGTTCCACAGCAGCGCGGGGCGCACCGGCTCGCCCCGTTCGTCCAGCGTGACGAGTCCGTGCTGCTGTCCGCCGATCGATACCGCGGAGGCCTCGCGGGCCGCGTCACCGCACTGGCGCAGGGCTTCGCACAGGGCCTCCCACCACTGACCTGGGTCGCTCTCGCGGCCCGCTCCGGAGGACACGGTGTGCGGGGCCTGGCCGCTCGCGACGACCTGCCCGGTGGCCGCGTCGACGACCAGCGCCTTCGTGGACTGCGTGGACGTGTCCACGCCGACGACGAGCGGACCCTCGGCTGCTGACATCGCGCTCTCCCTTGTGTGCGGCACGTGTCTCCCGCCGGAGACACCTTGTCTCTTCCCTGAGACGCGTGGGCATACTAATTTGTAAACCGCCATGACGAAATAGGCGCAGCGCGTAGTCGTGGCAGGCAGTCAGAGCGAGCAGCCGTAAGCGAGCAAGGAGTCGCGGTATGAACTACCAGCCCACCCCCGAGGACAGGTTCACCTTCGGCCTGTGGACCGTCGGCTGGCAGGGACGGGACCCCTTCGGCGACGCCACCCGCCGCGCGCTCGACCCGGTCGAGACGGTGCAGCGCCTGGCCGAGCTCGGCGCCCACGGGGTCACCTTCCACGACGACGACCTGATCCCCTTCGGGTCCACGGACACCGAGCGCGCGGCGCACATCAAGCGCTTCCGGGAGGCCCTCGACGCCACCGGCATGAAGGTCCCGATGGCCACGACCAACCTCTTCAACCACCCCGTCTTCAAGGACGGCGCGTTCACGGCCAACGACCGTGACGTACGCCGCTACGCGCTGCGCAAGACCATCCGCAACATCGACCTGGCCGTCGAACTCGGGGCGCAGACCTACGTCGCCTGGGGCGGCCGGGAGGGCGCGGAGTCCGGCGCCGCCAAGGACGTACGCGTCGCCCTCGACCGGATGAAGGAGGCCTTCGACCTCCTCGGCGAGTACGTCACCGAGCAGGGCTACGACCTGCGCTTCGCCCTCGAGCCCAAGCCCAACGAGCCGCGCGGCGACATCCTGCTGCCCACCGTGGGCCACGCGCTGGCGTTCATCGAGCGCCTGGAGCGCCCGGAGCTGTACGGCGTCAACCCGGAGGTCGGCCACGAGCAGATGGCCGGCCTGAACTTCCCGCACGGCATCGCGCAGGCGCTGTGGGCGGGCAAGCTCTTCCACATCGACCTCAACGGCCAGTCCGGCATCAAGTACGACCAGGACCTGCGCTTCGGCGCCGGTGACCTGCGCTCCGCGTTCTGGCTGGTCGACCTGCTGGAGTCGGCCGGCTACACGGGCCCGCTGCACTTCGACTTCAAGCCGCCGCGCACCGAGGACCTGGACGGCGTGTGGGCCTCCGCGGCCGGCTGCATGCGCAACTACCTGATCCTCAAGGAGCGCGCGGCCGCCTTCCGTGCCGACCCCGAGGTCCAGGAAGCCCTGCGCGCCGCGCGGCTGGACCAGCTGGCGCAGCCCACCGCGGCGGACGGTCTGAAGGCGCTGCTCGCGGACCGGACGGCGTTCGAGGACTTCGACGTCGAGGCCGCCGGCGCGCGCGGCATGGCCTTCGAGCGGCTCGACCAGCTCGCCATGGACCACCTCCTCGGCGCACGCTGACCCACCACGAGCGCCCCGCGTGCCGCGCGCTCCCCTACGGGCGTGTGCGGGGCGGGGCGCTCCGGCGCTCGTTGACGGGGTGTGGCGGGTGGGGCGCTCCGGCTTCGCTCATCGGGGGCATGCCGGGCAGGCGCTCCGGCGTTCGCTCATCGGGGACACGGCGGGCAGGCGCACAGGCGCTCGCCCACAGGGGCGTGCCGGGCGGGTGCTCCGGCGTGCCGGGCGGGCGCTCCGGCGCACGTCAGGGCGGATTGCTCCGGAATCGTACGGTCCATGGCCTGGGGCGGTACCAAGTTCCCCGAAGGGCTCGCATCGTGCCAGGTACGAGGTGACTCTGGACGGTATGGCCACCCCGCCCGTACCGCCTCAGCCGCCCGGGCCGCCGGGCAACACGCCGCCTGCCGGGGGCGGGCTCGGACCGCCCACCGGCGGGTTCGGACCGCCTTCGTACGGCGGGCCGCCGCCCGACGGGCCGGGCGGGGGACCGGGAAGGCGCCGGAACCCACTGTTCGTCCTGCTCGCCGTGGTCGTGGCCGTCGGGGCCGTCGCCCTCGTGGTGCTGATGGCCTCGGGCGGTGACGACGACTCGCCCGACAAGAAGCCGTCCGCGGAAAGCAGCTCGGCCTCGCCGTCGTTCAGCATCCCGACCGAGCTGCCCAGCGAGTTGCCCAGCAGACTGCCGAGCGGGCTGCCCTCGTCCCTGCCGTCGGAGTTCCCCAGCGAACTGCCCAGCGAGATCGAGTCACTGCTGCCGGACCTCGGGAACATCGAACTGCCGTGACCCGGGGCGCGGGCCACGCGCGCGTGCGGCCCTCGGTCGTGCCGAACACCCCGGCGATCCTCCCCAGGCCGACGTCCCTCCCGGTGAGCTCGTCGGCCGGGGTGAGGTTCTCCTCTCCACGGTGCCTCATGGACGGCCGCCCCGCTGACGCGCCCTCACTCCTGGGCGGACTCCCGCTCGGGCACCGGCTCCTCCGCCGAGGCCAGGGCCGTGGCCGGGTCCTGGGCCGGTCCGCCGGCCGGCACCCAGCGGCCCCTCTCCTTCCGGTACGGCCACCAGCGGCCGTCCCGTCCCAGCCGCACCTGGCTCGGCGCACCGACGACCGTCCACCGGTTGCCCTGCGCGCGCAGCGGCGGCCGTTCGTCCTCGTCCCAGGCCGATGCCAGCGCCGCACGCGCGCGTGCCGCCGCCTCACCCGCCACGGCCCACTCCTCCTCCAGTACGGACAGGGCGGCCGCCCCGCCGGTCTCCCAGGCCCGTACGGCCAGCGTCAGCCGCTCCCGGGTGCGCCCCGATCCCGTGGCGAGCCGCTCGGCAACCGTCGGCACGGGGCCGCCGGCGGCGAGCCGGACCGCGTCCTCGGCCGGAGTCAGCTCCGCTCCGGAAGCACGGTGCTCCACACCCGCCAGCAGGGCGTCGGCCAGCAGCCGGTGGGCCTCCACCGCGGTCCGGGCGGCGAGAAACTCCAGCGCGGCCGGGTCGGTCCCGGCCGGGGCAGGTGTCTCGGTGTCCAGGGACGGCGGCACACCCGGCTCCCCGGGCAGCTCGGGGAGATCCGGCAGCGAGGGCAGGATGTCCCCGGCCGCGTACGCCTCCGCGGCATCCACGCCCTCTGGTGCCTCCACCACCTCGGCCGGCGCTGCACTGCGGGCCTGCAGGTCGTCGAGCAGGGCCCGTTCGCCGCGGCCCCGCATCAGCAGCAGCACGAACGGATCCTGGTCCAGCAACCGCGCCACCTGGTAGCACAGGGCCGCCGTGTGTGCGCAGTGGTCCCAGGCGTCGCAGTCGCACGCGGGCTCCAGGTCGCCCAGCCCCGGCAGCAGTTCGATGCCGGTGGTCGCGGCGTCCTCGACCAGGTGCGGCGGCATCTCCCGGTCCAGCAGCGCCGCGACGTGACCGGCCCGCTCCACCGTCATGGCCGCGAACCGCTCCCACTGCTCGTCGGACAGTTGCGCCAGCAGCACGTCGGCCCGGTGCGCCGTACCGTCGTGGCCCTGTACGACAGCCGTGATGCGCCCCGGGCGCACCGACACCGCGCCCACGCCACCCGCGCGCGCGAGCCTGCGGCCCGCCTTGAGCTGCGCCGCGTCCAGCGCCGTGTCCTCCAGCGCCTTCAGCCACGCCTGGCCCCACCACGTCTGCGCGAAACCCCTCCCGCGCGCGGGCGGCAGCGCGGCGAACGTGCGCTCCGACCCCTCTTCTCCCTCGTATCCCTCGTACCGGTTCATCACGCGCCCCCTCGCAGCTCCACCAGATCGGCCAGCTCCGCGTCCGTCAGTTCCGTGAGGGCCGCCTCCCCGGCACCGAGCACCGCGTCGGCCAGTTCCTTCTTGCGGCTCAGCATGTCGGCGATGCGGTCCTCGACCGTTCCCTCGGCGATCAGCCGGTGCACCTGCACCGGCCGGGTCTGGCCGATGCGGTAGGCGCGGTCGGTGGCCTGCGCCTCCACGGCGGGGTTCCACCAGCGGTCGTAGTGCACGACGTGTTCGGCGCGGGTGAGGTTCAGGCCCGTGCCCGCCGCCTTCAACGACAGCAGGAAGACCGGGACCTCACCGTTCTGGAACCGGTGCACCAGCCGCTCGCGCTCGGCGATCGGGGTCCCGCCGTGCAGGAACTGCGAGGCCACGCCGCGGGCCGCCAGGTGCTCCTGGATGAGGTGCCCCATGCGCACGTACTGCGTGAAGACCAGCACGCCCGCCCCCTCGGACAGGATGGTGTCCAGCAACTCGTCCAGCAGCTCCAGTTTCCCGGAGCGTCCGGCGATCCTCGGCCGCTCCTCCTTGAGGTACTGCGCCGGGTGGTTGCAGATCTGCTTCAGGCCCGTCAGCAGCTTCACGATCAGCCCGCGGCGCGCCATGCTGTCGGCCTCGGCGATCTCCGCGAGCGTCTCGCGCACCACCGCCTCGTACAGGCCCGCCTGCTCCTTCGTCAGCGACACCGCGCGGTCGGTCTCGGTCTTCGGCGGCAGCTCCGGCGCGATCCCGGGGTCCGACTTGCGGCGGCGCAGCAGGAACGGCCGTACCAGCCGCGCGAGCCGGTCGGCCGCGGCCGGATCCCGGCCGCTCTCGACGGCCTGCGCGTACCGGCTGCGGAAGGTGCCGAGCCGGCCGAGCAGGCCCGGCGTGGTCCAGTCGAGGATCGCCCACAGCTCGGAGAGGTTGTTCTCCACCGGCGTGCCGGTGAGCGCCACGCGTGCGCGTGCCCCGATGGAACGCAGCTCACGCGCGGTCGCCGAGTACGGGTTCTTCACATGCTGGGCCTCGTCCGCCACGACCATGCCCCACGGCACCTCAGCGAGCCGCCGCGCGTCCAGGCGCATGGTGCCGTACGTGGTGAGCACGAACTCCCCGTCGGCCAGGGCCTCCAGGCCGCGCCGGGAACCGTGGTAGCGGCGCACGGGCGTGCCGGGGGCGAACCTCTCGATCTCGCGCTGCCAGTTGCCCATCAGGGACGTGGGGCACACCACGAGCGTGGGACCGGCGGACGCGGGGTCGGTCTGCCGGTGCAGATGCAGCGCGATCAGGGTGATCGTCTTGCCCAGCCCCATGTCGTCGGCGAGGCAGCAGCCCAGGCCCAGGGAGGTCAACCGGGCCAACCAGCTCAGGCCGCGCCGCTGGTAGTCGCGGAGCGTGGCCGCGAGGGCCGCGGGCTGCGGGACCTGCTCCTGGCCCTCGGGCTCCGCGAGCCGCTCCCGCAGTGTCTCCAGCCATCCCGTGGGCTGCACCTCGACCCTGCGGCCGTCGACCTCGGTCGAGCCCGTCAGGGCAGCGCTCAGCGCGTCGACGGGCGTCACCTTGCGGTCCTGCTGGGCGCGGGCCCGGTGCACCTCCTCGGGATCGACCAGAACCCACTGGTCGCGCAGCCGCACCAGCGGCCGGCCCGCCTCGGCCAGGCGGTCGAGCTCCTCGCGCGTGAGACGCTGCTCGCCCAGCGCGAACCGCCAGTTGAAGGCGAGCAGGGCGTCGGCGGACAGGAACGACGGCGTGTCCGAGAGTGCCCTCCCGGCCGCCGACTCGTCGTCCGGGCCGACCACCGCGCGGGCGGTCAGCCTGTGCGCCAGGCCCTTGGGCCAGTGCACGTCGACCCCCGCACCGGCCAGGGCCCGGGCGCCTGCCGTCAGCAGGTCGATGACCTCCTCGTCGGCCAGTTCCACGGCGTCCGGCACGGCCGCCGAGAGCAGAGGCGTCAGCGGCGGCCACGCCCGGGCCGCGCGGCGCAGCGCCAGCAGGGCGTCCAACGTCGCACGCGGGCCGAACGCGGCAGCCCCCGCCCACACCTGGGCCGCGTCCGCGACGAGCGCGGGATCGTGCACCCCGTGCACCTGGAGCACGGCACGGAACGACAGCGCTGTGTCGTCCGGCGCGGCGGCGGTCAGGCCGGGGACCTCGACCCGCAGCGAGAGGCGCACGCCCGCGTCATGCCCTGCGGCGATGTCGGAGGCCCACGCGCGATGCCCGGGCAGGTGCTGCGGCTCCGCGGCGGCGTACGCGGGTGCGCCGGTGACCAAGGGCGCGGCGGGGGAGCGGGGCAAGGTGTCGGCGACGGCGTCCAGGAAGGCGCGGAGCAGGCCCTCCGGGTCGGGCAGCCGCGGGGGGACGGAGTTTTTCAACGGCACCGCTTGGGCCTCGGGCGGCATCGCCGCGGCCAGGCGACGGACGCGCTCGATGTCCTCGCCGTCGAGGGGGCCGACGCGCCAGGCGTCGTGGTCGGCGGCGGAGAGGCCGGGCAACAGCAGTCCGCGCGCGAGCAGTTGCAGGGCGAGCAGGCCCGCGGAGCCCCAGAACACCGACGCCCGGTGCGCGTCGGCGCAGGCACGCGCGCGCGTCAGGACCGGCAGTGCGGCGCGCACGGGCAGTGTCACGCAGGGGACGCGCGCCGCCTCGACGCCGTGGTCGCCGGGCAGGACGACGTCCAGGGCCTCGGCCGATCCCGCGTCGAGCGCGGGAGGTGCCTCGCCGTCGGGCCGCCAGAAGGCGACCCGGCCTGCGCGCGCCGGGTCGCCGGGCACGAAGACGGCGCAGCAGCGGGCGAGTTCGGGGATCTCGGTGGGGAGGGGTGCAGGAGTGCTCTGCGCAGCGATGACGTATTCCTCAAATTTGACTACCGGTTCGGAGTTGCCGAGGATACATCATGATCCTTGTCATCCCGTGATGGCAGTGCTGTGTTCTGCGTCACTCCGTGGGAGGGTGGGTGTGCGGTGCGAGGACCGGCCAGGAGGATCAGTAGGAGGACCAGTAGGGGGAAGACATCAGGGACGTCTCAGGGTCGCGGTCCGGAACCGCGGGAAGCGCGGGCCCGTTTTCAGAGCAGAGAGCGGCAGTGGCCGCGGAGGAGGCGACATACATGTCGAAGAACGCCAAGATCGCCGCAGGGGGTGTGGCGGCCGGGATCATTCTGCTGATCTGGCTGCCCTGGTGGGCAGCGCTCCTGATCGTCCTGGGAGTCCCGGCCGCCGCCTACCTCGCACTCGACCCTTCACAGCGGCGCAGGCTGCGCCGCTCCACCCGCCGGGAACTCGGCCGCTGAGACACCGGGCCGCCGGCCGGGCGTCCGGCGGCGGGCCGGAGTCGACGCCGTCGCCGCCCGCGGGCCTGCCGACGGCACGGTCAGCGGGCGGCGTGACGCCCCGCCGCCCGCCCGGACACAGCCCACCAGGCCCCGCAGGCCGCTGACTGCACCGGCCGAGGGCCGCCCGGCCTCAGCTCGGGCGTACGGCCATCCTGTCGAGAGCTTCCAGTAGTCCCGGCAACTCCGGCCCGCGGCCGACCGGCAGAACCTCACCGGGCTCGTCATCGAGCAGCACGAACGCGATGTCGTCGGTCCTGGCCACGAGCGACCAGCCCGGGCCGTCGGCGCGCAGGGTCCGTGCGTCCCCGGAGGCGAAGGACGACCGGACCCGCCCGAGCGGCGGCGGTGTGTCGACGTACGCGCGCGCTTCGGCGAGGACGCGGCGGATACCACTGTGGCCCTTCGACCGCGCCTCGCCTTCCGGGGTCTTTTGCGCCGGCTTCCGGCCTTCAGCCGCCTCGGGGCTGCTTGCGGCCGCTTCCTGGCTGTCGGTCGCCCCGCCGACTGATGCTGCCGCCCGGCTGCCGGCCGCCCCGGAGCCGTCTGCGGCCGGCACCGGGCTGCCGGTCACCCTGGGGCTGTCCACGGCCGTCTCCAGGCCGTCCGTCGCCCCGGAGTCGGCCGGGGCCCTCGTCTGCCTGTCGGCCGCCCCGGACCCGCCTGCGGCGCCCGGAAGGTCCGCCGGGCTCGCCGGGTCGGCGAAGTCCGCGTCGTCGATCTGCTCGCGCCACAGCGCCCACTGGAGCGCGATCTCGTCCGCGCCCAGCCGCCGCTGGGCCGGGCCCCAGACAGAAGTGTCCGGCGGCGCCAGTGGCGGCCCGTCCGCCACGTCGGGCCCGGGATCGTGCGGCGCGGGCACGTTGGGTGCGGCGACCGCGACCGCCAGGGGCCAGCCGGGCAGGGCGGCGACGACCGTGCGCTCGTCCGGCGAGAGGTCGTACTCCATCCCGCAGTCCCAGGAGGCGATGGCCACCGCGACCAGCGAGACGTCGTCGATGACCACCGTCCAGCGGGCACCCTCCCCGTCCTGGCCGAGCACCAGGCCGTAGCCCTCGGCGAGCGGCGCGAGGCCGAGCGCCGCACAGGCCTCCGGATAGTCGTCGCCGAGCACGCTCGGGAACTTCGCAGGCGTCAGCAGCACCGCCGTGAGCACATAGAGCGCGTCGTCCTCGGCGGCGACGGCGTCCTCGTCCGTCCCGGCCATCCCAGCCTCCCCATCGGTTCGTCCAACGGCGCGCACCCTAGTGCGACCGGAAGGCGCTTGTCACGACTCCTCAGCCCACCCGGAGCTGCAGTTTTCCGGTTGGAGGGGGTGAAATCGGGCTGATGGGACCCGGTCAGGCCGCCGGAAGCCCCAGCAGTGACCGGGCCACGGCCCGCGGAGACTCGTCCCGCTCCCGTGCCAGCGCGATGACGGCCCGGCACGCGAGCTCGTTCACGCCGAACGACAGCGCCTCCGGCGACACCCAGCCCGCGGCCTCGTCGATGCGCTCCTGGTCGTCCTCCGCACAGGCCGAGACGTACGCGGCGGCCGCTTCGAACAGATTGTGCGTGCGCTTGTCCCGGTCGGAACCCGCCCCCGCGCGCGAGGCGCCGAAGAGTCTGGTCCAGGACTCGCGGAACCTGTCGAACATGCTGACCGCCTTCCCCCTGCGTGGTTGCCATGGCAGCTCGTTCGTCACCTGCTACTCAACCTAGGGTTGGAGCTCCGGCGGCAGAAGGGGGAGCGCGCCGTGAAGCGCTGTGCGCGCGAGCGCCCCGGAAGCCATGGGCGAAGGGCCGGAAAGTGATCAACCAGCTCTGCGAAGCTGGATACTTGGGTCTTCTTGCGAGGTCGCGACCAGGGGAGTGCAACGGTGAAGTCTGCCGGAGAGAAGGACCGTTGGAGCGAGGATGTCGGCCGGGGCGGGCGGCATGCCGTAGTTGTCGGCGGGAGCCTGGCCGGGCTCCTCGCGGCGCACGTTCTGGCGGCACACGTCGATCGGGTCACCGTCCTCGAGCGTGACCGGTTCCCGGACGGCACCAAGCCGCGGCCCGGTGTGCCGCAGGGCCGGCATCCGCACGTCCTGCTGCAGGGCGGACAGGTGGCTCTGGAGTCGCTGCTGCCCGGTTTTCTGGCGGAGTTGGGGGAAGCGGGGGCGCCCCGGGTGGGCATGCCGTCGGACATGGTGCTGTGGCAGACCGGCCGCTGGTTCCGCCGGGTGCCCGCGACCACGCACATCTACACCGGGTCCCGCGCCCAACTCGAAGAGCTGGTACGCCGACGGGTGCTTGCCAACCCGGTGATCAGCACGGCGGAGGGCGCCGATGTCGTCGGGCTCCTCGGCGACGCCTCGCGCGTGCGGGGCGTGCTGGTGCGCGACCGCTCTGGTGACGCCCGCGCGGAGCCCCGGCAACTGGCGGCCGACCTGGTCGTCGACGCCTCCGGCAGCGGCACCAAGGCCGCCCAGTGGCTCGCCACGATCGGCGCCGGGACGCCGCAGGAGGAGACCATCGACACGGGGCTCGCCTACGCCTCCCGGATCTACCGCGGCGCGAAGGGCACCCTCGACGGCGACACCCGCGGCTACTACGCCTACCCCGACCCCGAACAGGTCCACGCCGGCGGTGCGCTGCCGCTGGAGGACGGCACACATCTGGTCATCGTCTCGGGGCTGCGCGGGGACGAACCGCCCACCGACGACGACGAGTTCGTGACGTACACCAAGAGGCTGCCGCACCCACTGCTGCACCGCTGGCTGAGCGAGGCCGAGCCGCTCTCCCCGGCATTCGGCTACCGGCGGACCGCGAACATCCGCCGCCGCTACGACCTGCCCGGGACCCCGGCGGGCTTCCTCGCCACCGGCGACGCCCTGTGCACCTTCAACCCCATCTACGGGCAGGGCATGGCCGTGGCCGCGATGAGTGCCGTCGCCCTGCGCGAGGCACTGGCCGACCGGCGCCGCACCCCCACGACGCGGCGGGTGCAGCAGGCGCTTCTCGCGGCATCCCGGCAGGCGTGGGACATCTCCGCCGGAGCGGACCGCAAGATGCCGGGCGCGGTCGGCAGCGCCGTCGACGGCGGGCCTGCGGACCAGGTCGCCGGCTGGTACCTGCGCCGGGTCCAGGAGCGGGCCCCGGGCGACCCTGTCGTGGGGCGCGCCTTCCGCGCCGTGCTGACTCTCGCCGAACCGGTCTCCGCCCTGTTCGCCCCGCCGGTGGCCCGCGCCGTCCTCTTCCGCCCGCCCCTGCCGTCGCCCACCGAGCCGCCCACGGCACCGGAGGAACCGGCGGCCTGAGCGAGATCAGCCGCCGAGCGACGCGACGGTCTCCCGCAGCCAGGTGAGTTCGGCGCGGGAGGTGGCGCGCGCGATGGTGAGGATGCCGCGCCGGAAGGGATCGTCGATCTCCTCGGCGCTCAGCGGCCGGTCGCCGTCGTAGAAGAAGCTCGCGGGCTCCTCCAGGAAGGCGAGTCTGCGGCGCAGTACGGCCGTCTGGGCGGGGGCGTCCTCCAGGTGCCGGAGGAAGGCCAGCACCGTGAACCAGCGGTTCTCGTCCGTGATGTCGCGCTGCTCGGGTGCGGCGAGTCGGCGGCGCAGTTCCCCTCTGCCCTCCTCGGTGAGGGTCAGGACATGACGCGGGGCCGCGACGGCACCGGGCTCCGTCGCGCGCTCCAGCAGGCCCGCCTTCTCCAGACGCTTGATCGCGGGGTACAGGGTGCTCTCCGCGATCGGCCGCACGTGTCCGGTGAGCGCGGTGATCCGTTTGCGCAGTTCGTAGCCGTGCAGGGGGGCGTCGTAGAGGAATCCGAGGATGGCGAGTTCCAGCATGACCGCATTCTCGCGTACTCACGCTGTACATCGCTCCCCCTATACATCGATGCGTTGATACAGCGATGCGTTGATACATCGGTCTCGATGTATAGTCCTGGGGTGAGGCGACACACGGGGAGCAGGCGATGAGGCAGGCGGAGTTCGACGGTCGAGGCAGTTGCATCCGGTGGACGGAATCCCCGGGCGAGGAACCCGCGCGCGTGTATGTGCACGGGCTGGGGTCGGTGTCGTCCGTGTACCACGCGCACATCGCGTCCCGTCCCGAACTCGCGGGACGGCGCAGCCTGTTCGTGGATCTGCCGGGGCACGGCATCAGCGACCGGCCGCAGCACTTCGGCTACACCCTGGAGGACCACGCCGACGCCCTCGCGGCGGCCCTGGACGCGGCGGGCCTGACCGGTGCCGAACTGATCGCCCACAGCATGGGCGGCGCCGTGGCCCTCGTGCTCGCCCACCGGCGCCCCGACCTCGTCTCCCGTCTGGTCCTGACGGAGGCCAACCTCGACGCCGACCCGCCGCCCACGGCCGGGAGCAGCGGCATCGCGACCTACGAGGAGGACGTGTTCGTCGACGAGGGCCACGCGCGCGTGCTGGAGAGGGTCGGGCCGCAGTGGGCGGCGACCATGCGCCTGGCCGACCCGCGCGCGCTGCACCGCACCGCCGTCGGGCTCGTCCGCGGATCGCGGCCCGTCATGCGCGACATCCTCGAAGCCCTTCCGGTCGAGCGCGTGTACCTCCAGGGCGACCTCAGCGGCGAACTCGCGGGCCGGCAGGCCCTGGAGGCGGCGGGCGTGCGCGTGGTGACCGTGTCCGGCGCCGGACACAACGTCATGTTCGACAACCCGGACGCCTTCGTGGCGGCGGTCGCCGGGCGCGTGTGACGGCTCAGGCGTCCCGCACGGCAAGGGCCAGGAACCGGGCGTCCTCGTCGACGTACGTAGTCATCCGCCACCCGGAACCGGCCAGCAGCGGACGGAGGTTGGGCTCGGCGCGCAGGTCGTCCGGGGTGATCTGCCGTCCCTGCCGCGCCGCGAGCGCCGCCCTGCCGATCGGATGGAACAGCGCCAGGGTCCCGCCGGGGCGCACGACGCGCGCCAACTCGCGCAGGTTCTCGGCCGGATGGGGCAGATGCGCGATGAGGCCCGCCCCGAACACGGCGTCCAGCGACTCGGAACGCAGCGGCAGAGCGGCGACGTCGGCGAGCAGCAACCGACCGTCGCAGTCCCGTCCGGCCCGTACGGCGGCCTCCAGCATGGCCGGGGTCAGATCGGCCCCGACGACCACTCCCGTGGGCCCCACGGCCGCACGCAGGGGCGGCAGGGCGCGTCCGGTGCCGCACCCGGCGTCGAGCACCCGGTCGCCCGCGCGCAGCCCGAGCTCGGCGACCGCGGCCGCGTAGGCGGGACCGTCGTCCGGGAACCTGCGGTCCCAGTCGGCGGCGCGGGCGGTGAAGAACTCCTGGACGTGTGTGTGGTTGTCGCTCATGTTCCGCATGATCCCTCACCGGCACGGAGGACGCTGTCACCGCTGCGGATGATGCCGCAGCGCACACGTTCGAGCGGGAGGCGATCGTTCAGATACGTTTCTGCGTCACATTCCAGCACCTTTCGAAACGCGCCCCCTGTGTGCGCCCATGCCCCCCTAGCGTCCCGTGGCCATGGGACACCTGGACCACGCCGCCCTCGGGTGGCTCACCCCCGCGCTGTCGTACGTGATGGCCTGCATCGGCGCCGCCCTCGGCCTGCGCTGCACCGTGCGTGCGCTCGGCGCCACCGGCCGCTCGCGCCGCAACTGGCTGCTCACCGCGGCCTCGGCCATCGGCACCGGCATCTGGACCATGCACTTCGTGGCCATGCTGGGCTTCAGCGTGAGCGGCACCGACATCCGCTACGACGTGCCGCTCACCATCGCGAGCCTGCTCGTCGCCATGACCGTCGTCTGCGCCGGTGTCTTCGCCGTCGGCTACAGCCGTGACCGCACCCGCGCGCTCTTCCTCGGCGGACTGACCACCGGCCTCGGCGTGGCGAGCATGCACTACCTCGGCATGGCGGCGGTCCGCCTCCACGGCCACGTGGACTACGACCCGATGCTGGTCGGCCTCTCCGTGCTGATCGCCGTCGTCGCCGCGACCGCGGCCCTGTGGGCGGCGCTCAACATCAAGTCACCGGTCGCTGTCACCATCGCCTCGCTCATCATGGGCGCCGCGGTGAGCAGCATGCACTACACCGGGATGTTCGCGGTCGGGGTCCGGGTCACGCCCTCGGGCGAGGCCCTGCCCGGGGCCACGGCGATGCAGTTCATCTTCCCCCTCGCCGTCGGCCTCGGGTCCTATCTCTTCCTGACCTCGGCCTTCGTCGCCCTGTCCCCGACGACGGGGGAGCGGCAGGCATCCGCCTCCGCCCAGCGGCCGGTCGAGAGCGTCGCCCGCTAGCCGCCGGCCGCGGGCCCCGGCCGTCCCGGCCCGGCAGGCACGCCCCGACCACCACTTCCGAGCGAGGAGGCCATGCGCACACCCCGTAGGACCACCGCATCCGGCGTCGAGACGCCGCCCCCGCCGCCCGCGCGCGGACGCCGCGCCCACGCCGGACCGCCGGCCGACGAAGGCCCGGACGAGCCCGCGGAAGGCATAGCCCCGCGCGCGGGGAGCTGGCGCATACGACCGCGCACCGTCCGAGCCAAGATCGTCTGCCTGCTGATGGTGCCGGTCGTCTCCCTGCTGGCCCTGTGGGCCTACGCCACGGTCACCACCGCGCAGGACGTCTCCAGGCTGCGCCAGCTCCAGCGCGTGGACGCCGAGATCCGTACCCCCGTCGCGCAGGCCGTGGCCGCCCTCCAGGCCGAGCGCGCGACCGCCGTGCGCCTGGCCACCGACCCCTCGGCCGGACAGAGCGGCGACTACAAGAAGCTCGCCGAACGCACCGACGAAGCCGTGGCCGCCCTACGACTCGGCGACCGCAACACCGTGGCCGACGGCGAGGAGCTGCCGGCCGGCGTGGCCCAGCGGCTGGAGCAGTTCGTCACCGGCGCCGAGAAGCTCGGCCCCCTGCGCACCGCCGTAATCGAGCACCGGGCCGGCTGGGACCAGACGTACGGCCGGTATACGAGGACCATCGCGGCCGCCTTCTCGGTGGGCGGCGCGCTCACCGGGATCCAGGACGCCGAACTCGGCTCCGACGCGCGCGTGCTGCTCGAATTCTCCCGTGCGGCCGAGGCCCTGGCCCAGGAGGACGCGGTCCTGGTCGGTGCCCGACTCGCCGGGCGGCTCGACGGGGAACGGCTGCGGCTGTTCACCGGCGCCGTGGAGACGCGCCGCGCCCTCACCGAGTCCGCCGTCGCCGACCTGCGCGGACCCGAACGCACCGCCTGGCAGGAGCTCGCCGAGGGCAGCGACTACGCCGCCCTGGGCACCGCGGAGGACAAGCTCCTCACCGCCGCACCCGGCGCACGCGCTCTCGCCGCCGCCCCGCGGACGGTCTGGGACAGCGCGCACACGCGCGTGCAGGACGGCATGCGCACGATCGAGGCCGACGCCGGACGCGAAGTGGCCGACCGGGCCGACCCGTTCACCCGGGGCCTGCTCACCCCGGCCGGTGCCGCGGTCCTCTTCGGCCTCGCCGCTGTCGTGGCCTCCCTGGTGATCTCCGTGCGCATCGGCCGCGGCCTGGTCGTCGAGCTGGTGAGCCTGCGCAACAGCGCACTGGAGATCGCCCGCCGCAAACTCCCCGAGGCGATGCGGAAACTGCGCGCGGGCGAGGAGATCGACATCCGGGCGGAAGCCCCTCCGGGACCGCCCGCGGAGGACGAGACCGGACAGGTCGCCGAGGCCCTGGGCACCGTCCACCGGGCCGCGCTGCGGGCCGCCGTGGAGCGCGCCGAGCTCGCCAGCGGCATCTCCGGCGTCTTCGTGAACCTCGCCCGCCGCAGCCAGGTCCTGGTCCACCGTCAGCTCAGCCTCCTCGACAGCATGGAACGCCGTTCCGAGGACCCGAACGAACTGAGCGACCTCTTCCGGCTCGACCACCTCACCACCCGTATGCGGCGCCACGCCGAGAGCCTCATCATCCTCTCCGGCGCGGCACCCGGCCGGGCCTGGCGGATGCCGGTCTCCCTGACGAACGTGGTCCGCGCGGCCGTCTCCGAGGTCGAGGACTACGCGCGCGTGGAGGTACGACAGCTGCCCGAGGCGTCCGTCGTCGGCACCGCCGTGGCCGACCTCACCCACCTGCTGGCGGAGATCGTCGAGAACGCCGCCCAGTTCTCGCCGCCCCACACGCGGGTGCGCGTCACCGGCGAACCCGTGGGCAACGGCTACGCCGTCGAGGTCGAGGACCGCGGGCTGGGCATGGGCAAGGAGACCCTCGCCGAGGCCAACCGTCGCATCGAGCAGTCCGAGGCACTCGACCTGTTCGACAGCGACCGGCTCGGCCTCTTCGTGGTCAGCAGGCTCGCCGCGCGCCACGGCATCAAGGTGCACCTGCGCACCTCGCCCTACGGCGGCACCACCGCCGTCGTCCTGTTGCCGACCGCCCTGCTGCACAGCGGCGTGGCGGAACGTTCTGCCCGCAGGCGGGCCGAGGCACCCGAGCCGCCCGGACCCGAGCACACGCGCGTGCCCGCCCCACGCCAGGAGCCGGTCGAGGCACCCGCGGACCGGCCCGCCCTGGTGGCCTCCGCGCCGGCGGCGGCGAAGACCACGACCGACACCCCACCCCCCGGAGTCACCGCCTTGCGACTGCACCGCCCACCGGACGACTCCGACGGGTCCGACGACCTCCCCCGCCGGGTCCGGCAGGCGAGCCTCGCTCCCCAACTGCGCGAGCGGCACGCCGAGCAGCAGGCACAGACATCCACCCCCGAGGGCGACGACCCACGCACCCCCGAGCTCGTTCGGGACCGTATGGCGGCGTACCGCGACGGCTGGGTGCGCGGCGGCGGGCGGCACCCCGGCCGCGCGGCCGCCCCGGAATCCGCAGTGCGCAGCGACAGCAGCGAAGGAGACCCCGCATGATCCAGGACCCCGGCATGAGGGACGGCGTGGGGGTCCCCCCGCGCGAGCGAAGCCGCGAGTGGGGGAGGTCCGGCGAACTCGACTGGCTGCTGGACGACCTGGTGCTGCGCGTGGGCGAGGTGCGCCACGCCGTGGTGCTCTCCAATGACGGGCTGGCCGTGGGAGCGTCCACCGATCTCAGCCGCGAGGACGCCGAACACCTCGCGGCCGTCGCGTCCGGCTTCCACAGCCTGGCCAAGGGCGCGGGCCGGCACTTCGGGGCCGGCGGGGTGCGCCAGACCATGGTGGAGATGGACGACGGCTTCCTGTTCGTGGCCGCCGCCGGGGACGGCTCCTGCCTCGCCGTCCTCACCGCCGTGACCGCCGACATCGGCCTCGTCGCCTACGAGATGGCCCGTCTGGTGAAACGTGTCGGCGAGCACCTCTACACCGCGCCGCGCGTTGCCGCGCGGCCACCGGCCGCAGGCTGAGGCGAGAAGGTCCGTACAGATGACCGACGACATGAGGGCTGTCCCGCGGGAGCAGGGCAGCCAGTGGTACGACCACGAGGCGGGGCCCCTGGTCCGCCCGTACGCCATGACGGGCGGGCGCACCAGGCCCGGCCCCAGCGGGGTCCGCTTCGACCTGATCGCCCTCGTCACACTGGACCCGGCCGCGCCCGGTGTCGACGACGGCAGCTCGCTCGGGCCGGAACACCGGGCCCTGATCGAGCTGTGCCGTCCCGAGACCCAGTCGGTCGCGGAACTCGCCGCGGGAGCGGACCTGCCCGTCGGCGTGGTCCGGGTGCTCCTCGGCGACCTCCTGGAACTGGGCCGCGTCACCGTCAGCCGCCCGGTACCGCCCGCGCAGCTCCCCGACGAACGGATTCTGCGCGAAGTGATCGAAGGGCTGCGGGCGCTGTAGATGACAGTTCAAGAACCAGCCGGTCCCGTACGGCGCCGACTTGCGCATCGCCTCGAACACCGGCGTACCGCGAGCCACCCGCATCGGACAAAAACGGTCGCCCCCGCCGAGAGGGCACCGGAGTCGTCATCATGCTGACGTCGCACACACGTACCGGAGCCGCGCACACACGTTCCGTGAGAGCGCGGTGCACACGCAACGACGCCGACCATGGCCGGCACTCCCGAGAGAAGTGATCGATGGTCCCCCAGACTTCCGAGGACCAGGGCGGCGAGACGGCCGCCCTCGCGTTGAAGATCCTGGTCGCCGGCGGATTCGGCGTGGGCAAGACCACCCTGGTGGGCGCGGTCAGCGAGATCCGGCCGCTGCGCACCGAGGAACTGCTCAGCGAGGCCGGCCAGCTGGTCGACGACACCGGTGGCGTGGACCAGAAGGTCACCACCACCGTGGCCATGGACTTCGGGCGCATCACCATCCGGTCCGGCCTCTCCCTGTACCTCTTCGGCACGCCGGGACAGGACCGCTTCTGGTTCCTGTGGGACGAACTGTCCCAGGGGGCCCTCGGTGCCGTGGTCCTCGCCGACACCCGGCGCCTGGAGGACTGCTTCCCCGCGGTCGACTACTTCGAGCACCGGCGCATCCCGTTCGTGGTGGCCGTCAACTGCTTCGCGGGCTCCCGGACCTACGGTGCCCAGGACGTCTCCCGCGCCCTCGACCTCGACGGCGGAACCCCGGTGGTGCTCTGCGACGCCCGTGACCGCGACTCGGGAAAGGAGGTGCTGATCCGTCTCGTCGAGTACGCCGGGCGGATGCACACCGCCCGGCTGCTCGACTCCGTGGGCTGACCAGGAGCCAAGGGGCGCGGACCGGCCTCAGTCCGCCACGCCCTTCTGCGCCAGCACCTTGTCGATCCTTACCCGGACGAGGAGTTCGCCCGGCACCCCGTTGCGCGCCCCGAACTCCTCGGCGCGGTCCTCGCCCATGTACCGCGCCCCGATGCGCCCGGCCCAGTGCCGCAGTTGCTCGGGATCCTCCCAGATCTCCGCCCTGCCCTGCATCACCACGAACCCGAACGGCGGCCGGTCGTCGTCCACGCACAGGGCCACCCGGCCGTCCCGGACGAGATTGCGCCCCTTCACGGTCGCGCCGCCGGTGTTGAACACCACCTCGTCCCCGTCGAGCACGAACCAGATCGGCGCTACGTGCGGACTGCCGTCGGCCCGCACCGTCGACAGCTTTGCGGTACGGGTGCCGTACGAGACGAACTCCCGCCATTCCGTGTCGGTCATCTTCTGTGCCATGCCCCCATCCTCCTTGCCCGGAGCCCGGATTGTCGGGAAGGCTGGCGAAAGAGATCCCCCGGCCAGGGGGGAGCCGCCACACGGGGAGACGGGAACATGGGGCAGAACCAGGGACTCGGCTGGCTACTGGACGATCTGACGGAGCGTGTGGACCACGTACGGCACGCGCTGGTCCTGTCCAACGACGGCCTGGTGACGGGGGCGAGCACGGGACTGCGCCGCGAGGACGCCGAGCATCTCGCCGCCGTCTCGTCCGGACTGCACAGCCTTGCCAAGGGCTCCGGACACCACTTCGGCGCCGGCAGAGTGCGCCAAACGATGGTCGAGTTCGACGACGCCGTCCTGTTCGTCACCGCCGCGGGCACCGGCAGCTGCCTGTGCGTGCTCAGCGGCGCGGAAGCCGACATAGGCCAGATCGCCTACGAGATGACCCTCCTCGTCAACCGCGTCGGCGAGCACCTCGGCGTGGACCCGCGCAAGCCCGAGCGGACCCCGACCACAGAGCTCTGACCAGCACGTTCGGACTCTCCCGTGGAGTTATCCACAGGCCCGCCACGAGAACCGCCGGACCGGTTACATTTCTGTCACGGCGAACGCACACAGCGTGAGCGACGACTCCACGGGAGAGACCGGCCATGCCAGGCGACACCATCACCCAGCCCCGCCAGCACACCTTCTCGGCCGGCCGGGCGGCCAGGGAACTGGGGCTCAAGCGACGCGAGTTCGACCTCGCCGTCCACCTCGGGCTCATCCGGACCGTGCCCGACGAAGGGGGCGGGGGCCGCCGCGTCACCGGCGCCGAGATCGAGCGGCTGCGCTCCGGGCCGGGGCACCCCGAGGCTCTTCGGGGCCGCGTGAGGGCCGTGGGCACCACGGAAGGCTCGGACCTCATGGAGATCTCCTCCGGCCGGTTCGCCCGCCTCGCCCGCCTGGGCCTGCTGGTGCCGGTCGACTTCTACCTCAATCGCTACCGGACCGTCGTCTGGCTGTACCTGGCCGAGGAACTACGGCAGTTCGCATCCGACGAGGAGAACGCCCGGCTGCTGAAGGCGCGTACCCCCGAAGAGCTGCGCGACCGGCTGGCGGCCGGCCTGGACCTGCGGCCGCGCAACTGGCGCGGACGCCACCTGGGCTTCCTGCTGCGCCAGGCCGACGACCCCTGGCAGCAGGCCGGGGCCGTCGCCGCCTTCCTCGACCCCGTCCAGATCGCGGAAATCGTCACCGACCCCTACGAGCGCTCGCATCTCCACCGCTTCCGGCCCAGGCCGCCCGCGCACGGGGCACCGGGTTCACCGGCCTCCCACCTCGCCGAACAGCTCATGACGGCGGACGACCCGGACGAGATCGGCTGGCTGAGGGCCGACCTCGCACGGGCGGTACAGGAGGCACGCGCACATCGACCCGCCCCACGCCCCGCGCCACGCCGGACCCCCGGCCCGGCGCGGCGCACCACGCCGGGCTCCGATGCGGCGCACCGCACCGTTCCGGTGCTCGACCCGGTGCACCGCACCGTTCCGGCCCTCGACCCGACCCGCCGCACCACGCAGGCCTCCGACCGGGCGCATCCCGTGCCACCGACCCACGGGGAACCGCGGACGCGTCGGCTCCTCGGCTGGCTGCGCCGCAGAAACGCCTGACCTACAGCGCCCGGAACAGCCCTTCCTGGACGACGGACACCAGCAGACGCCCCTGAAGGTCGTAGATCCGCCCACGGGCCAGACCGCGACCTCCCGTGGCGATCGGCGACTCCTGGTCGTACAGGAACCACTCGTCCGCACGGAACGGCCGGTGGAACCACATCGCGTGATCCAGCGACGCCATGTCGAAGCCCCGCTGCCCCCACAGAGGCTCGACCGGGATCCGGACGGCGTCCAGGAGCGTCATGTCGCTGGCGTAGGTCAGCGCGCAGGTGTGCACCAGCGGATCGTCGCCGAGGGGGCCGACCGCGCGCATCCAGACCGCGCTGCGCGGCTCGGCATCCTTGACCTCGTCGGGGGTCCAGCGCAGCCGGTCCACATAGCGGATGTCGAAGGGCTGCCGGCGTGCCATCCGCTCCAACTGCTCGGGAAGCGCGCCGAGATGCTCCCGGATCTCGTCCGACACCGTCGGCAGCGACTCCGGGTCCGGCACCTCGCGGGCCGGCGGCAGCTGATGCTCGAAACTCCCCTGCTCAGGCCTGTGGAAGGAGGCGGTGAGATTGAAGATCGTGCGGCCCTGCTGCACGGCGGTGACCCGGCGGGTCGTGAACGACCGCCCGTCCCTGACCCGTTCGACCTGGTACACGATCGGCACACCCGGGATGCCCGGACGCAGGAAGTACGCGTGCAGCGAGTGCACCGGACGTTCCCCGTCCGTGGTGCGTCCGGCGGCGACCAGTGCCTGGCCCGCGACCTGGCCGCCGAAGACCCGCTGCAAGGACTCCTGCGGGCTGCGTCCGCGGAAGATGTTGACCTCGATCTGCTCCAGGTCGAGCAGGTCGACAAGTCTCTCTGCCGGGTTCGTCATGGATGCGCTTCTCCTGTGTTCACAACTGGCCGACGTCGGTGACACGGACGACCGCACGGCCCTCCGCGTCGGAGGCCGCGAGATCGACCTCCGCGCTGATGCCCCAGTCATGATCGCCGTTCGGGTCGTCGAAGATCTGGCGAACGCGCCACAAACCGTGCTCCGGCTGTTCCTCGATCAGCAGCAGCTTGGGGCCGCGGGCGTCGGGACCGGTGCCGAGGTCGTCGTACTCGTCCCAGTACTTGTCCATGGCCTCGCCCCAGGCGTCCGCGTCCCAGCCGGAGTCACCGTCCAGTTCGCCGAGCTCCTCGACCTGGTCGAGGGCGGCGAGTTCCACACGCCGGAAGAGCGCGTTGCGCACCAGCACCCGGAAGGCGCGCGCATTGGTGGTGACCGGCTTGACCTCGTCGGCCTTCTCCTGGGCCTCCTCGGCCGTCATCTCCTCCGGGTTGGCGAGCTGCTCCCACTCGTCCAGCAGGCTGGAGTCGACCTGGCGGACCATCTCGCCGAGCCACTCGATCAGATCCTGCAGGTCCTCGGACTTCAGATCGTCCGGGATGTTGTGGTCCAGGGCCTTGTAGGCACTGGCCAGGTAGCGCAGCACGATGCCCTCGGTCCGCGCCAGCTCGTAGAACGACACCAACTCCGTGAAGGACAGCGCCCGTTCGTACATGTCCCGGACGACGGACTTCGGCGACAGCGGATGGTCGCCCACCCAGGGGTGGCTCTTGCGGTACGTGTTGTACGCGTGCGAGAGCAGCTCTTCGAGGGGCTTGGGGTAGGAGATGTCCTGGAGCCGCTCCATGCGCTCCTCGTACTCGACGCCGTCGGCCTTCATCGCCGCGACGGCCTCGCCCTTCGCCTTGTTGAGCTGGGCGACCAGGATCTGGCGCGGGTCGTCCAGGGTGGACTCCACGACGGACACCATGTCCAGGGCGTAGGACGGCGACTCCGGGTCCAGCAGTTCGAAGGCGGCCAGCGCGAAGGTGGACAGCGGCTGGTTCAGCGCGAAGTCCTGCTGCAGGTCCACGGTGAGACGGACGACGCGGCCCTCGGCGTCCGGCTGGTCGAGCTTCTCGACGATGCCGCCGTCCAGCAGGGAACGGTAGATCGCGATGGCCCGCCGGATGTGCCGCAGCTGCGCCTTGCGCGGCTCGTGGTTGTCCTCCAGCAGGTGCCGCATCGCCTCGAAGGCGTTGCCGGGCCGCGCGATCACCGACAGCAGCATGGTGTGCGTGACCCGGAAGCGGGAGGTCAGTGGCTCCGGCTCGGAGGCGATGAGCTTCTCGAAGGTGTTCTCCGTCCAGCCGACGAAGCCCTCCGGTGCCTTCTTGCGGACGACCTTCCGCCGCTTCTTCGGGTCGTCGCCGGCCTTGGCCAGCGCCTTCTCGTTCTCGATGACGTGCTCGGGGCCCTGGGCGACGACGAAGCCCGCCGTGTCGAAGCCCGCCCGCCCGGCGCGCCCGGCGATCTGGTGGAACTCGCGGGCCCGCAGCGTGCGGACGCGACTGCCGTCGTACTTGGTCAGCGCCGTGAACAGCACCGTACGGATGGGCACATTGACGCCCACCCCGAGCGTGTCCGTGCCGCAGATGACCTTCAGCAGGCCGGCCTGCGCGAGCTTCTCCACCAGGCGGCGGTACTTGGGCAGCATGCCGGCGTGATGCACACCGATGCCGTGCCGCACGTACCGGGAGAGGTTGCGGCCGAACTTGGTGGTGAAACGGAAGTTGCCGATCAGCTCGGCGATCCGGTCCTTCTCCTCGCGCGTGCACATGTTGATGCTCATCAGCGCCTGCGCCCGCTCCACGGCCTGCGCCTGCGTGAAGTGCACGATGTAGACCGGCGCCTGCTTGGTGTCCAGCAGCTCGGTGAGGGTCTCGGTGAGCGGGGTGAGCCGGTACTCGTAGGACAGCGGCACCGGGCGGGTCGCCGAGCGCACCACCGCGGTCGGGCGGCCGGTGCGCCGGGTGAGGTCCTTCTCGAACATCGAGACGTCGCCGAGCGTGGCCGACATCAGGACGAACTGAGCCTGGGGCAGTTCGAGGATGGGGATCTGCCAGGCCCAGCCGCGGTCCGCCTCCGCGTAGAAGTGGAACTCGTCCATGACCACCTGGCCGACGTCCGCGTGTTTGCCGTCACGCAGGGCGATCGAGGCGAGCACCTCGGCGGTGCAGCAGATGACGGGGGCGTCCGCGTTCACGGAGGCGTCGCCGGTGAGCATGCCGACGTTCTCGGTGCCGAAGATCTTGCACAGCTCGAAGAACTTCTCCGACACCAGCGCCTTGATCGGGGCCGTGTAGAAGGTGACCTCGTCGCGGGCCAGGGCGGCGAAGTGCGCGGCCGCCGCGATCATGCTCTTGCCGGAGCCGGTGGGCGTCGACACGATCACGTTCGCGCCGGAGACCACCTCGATCAGCGCCTCCTCCTGGTGGGGGTAGAGAGTCAGACCGCGCTCCTCGGCCCACGACTCGAAGGCTTCGTAGAGGGCGTCGGGGTCGGCGGTCGGCGGCAGCTGATCGATGAGGGTCACCCACCCATCTTGCCTGGCGTCCCGGCCGACGGGGGAATCGGATCCCCGTATGAAGATCGCGAACGCTACGCTGTGTCGCCGACGACGCGTCAGCGCACACCGTCAACTGGACAGCGGCACACGAGGAATGGGGCGGGCAACGGCCATGATGGGACCAGCACACTCACTGTCGGGCGCCGCCGCCTGGCTCGGCGTCGGGGCGGCGGCCGCCGCGGCCGGACATCCGATGCCCTGGCCCGTCGTCCTGGTCGGCTCGCTGATCTGCGCCGGAGCGGCGCTGGCCCCGGACCTGGACCACAAGGCCGCCACCATCTCGCGGGCCTTCGGGCCGCTCTCGCGATGGCTGTGCGAGATCGTCGACAAGCTCTCCTACGCGGTCTACAAGGCCACCCGGAAGCAGGGCGACCCGCGCCGCTCGGGTGGGCACCGCACGCTCACGCACACCTGGCTGTGGGCGGTGCTCATCGGCGCCGGAGCCTCGGTGCTGGCGATCACGGGCGGCCGTTGGGCGGTGCTCGGCATCCTCTTCGCGCACATGGTGCTGGCCATCGAGGGACTGCTGTGGCGGGCGGCCCGCGGGTCCAGCAGCGACGTGCTGGTCTGGCTGCTGGCCGCGACCAGTGCCTGGATCCTCGCCGGTGTGCTGGACAAGCCGGGCAACGGCTCGGACTGGCTGTTCACCGCGCCGGGCCAGGAGTACCTGTGGCTGGGGCTGCCGATCGTGCTGGGCGCGCTGGTGCACGACATCGGGGACTCGCTGACCGTGTCGGGCTGCCCGATCCTGTGGCCGATCCCGGTGGGCCGCAAGCGCTGGTACCCCGTGGGCCCGCCGAAGGCCCTGCGGTTCCGGGCGGGCAGCTGGGTGGAGCTGAAGGTGCTGATGCCGGCGTTCATGTTGCTCGGGGGAGTGGGCGGCGCGGCGGCCCTCAACTTCATCTGAGCGAACGCGCGCGGCTGCGGCCGGGCGGACGCTCGCCGTGCGGCGGCCGGGTCCGGCGCGGCGCGGTGCGCTCAGGCTCCGTCTGTGCCCTGCCCCGTCCCGCCGTACCGCCGCTCGAACCGGGCGACGCGGCCCTCCGAGTCCACCGTCCGTGCCTTGCCGGTGTAGAACGGGTGGCTCTCCGAGGAGATCTCCACGTCCACGACCGGGTAGGTCTCGCCGTCGTCCCACTGGATGGTCTCGCCGCTGGTCGCGGTGGACCGGGTGAGGAAGGCGTAGCCGGCGGCGCGGTCCCGGAAGACGACCGCGTGGTAGTCGGGGTGCTTGTCCTGCTGCATGAAGGCTCCTTGCGAGCGGGTGGGACGGCGGCGTCAGCCGGACAGGGCGTCCTCGTCGACGATGTGCATGGCGGCCTCCTCGGCCGAGGCCGCGGCACCGTCGATGCCGACGTCCCTGGCGACGAGCGCGCTCTCCCGGTCCTCGTGCGCCCCCTCGTCGGGGGCGACGAGACGGCCGGAGCGGACGGCGCCGACCTCGTTGTCCAGGAGTTCGCCGTCGGTGCCGTCGCAGTCGCCGATGCCGTCGCCGTCCGGCACGGAGATGTCGGGCTGCTCCTCGGCGAGCCGTTGGTCCAGCGTTTCACCCTGTTGGCGCTCCGCCGCGGTCACACCGGTGTGCTCCACCGCCCACGGTCTCTCCGGCGGGGACCAGCCACGGTCCAGGGGGTCGCCGACACCGTCGTTGTCCAGGGTGTCCTCAGCGTCGAGCAGACCCGCGTCGTCCTGGATCTCGGACGCGTCGGGCTGGTAGACGTCGTCTCCCCATCCGTCGGCGCTGTTCACGGGTACCTCCAGGTGGTGGGGACGGGCCCGCCGTCACCGCGATCGGCGACGGGCCGGCGCGCGGGGCACAGGCTGCGCCCGGCGCTGACCGCATGGCCTCCGGGCGCTCCCCGAACCGGTGCCGCTATCCAGCCTTCCATCCCTTTTCACCCGCGCGCAACGCCACGGGGCCGGGCCGGGTACGGACCCACCCCGCTGAGCAGGCCTCGGCCTGGGAAACGGGGCGGTCCCGCGCGAACGCGGGCGTTCGGGTGGAGGCCCGCTGCCGGACACCGCAGCACTTGGCCGACCGCGGCGACAAGCGCCGCCACGCCGAGCGCGCTCACCCACGCCGCAAGCACTCCGGTGGCCCGTACCACTCCCGCGGCGAGCACGGCCCCTCACCGAGCCGATGCCACCCGCGAGCAAACACGCCCGCCCGCGGAAGCACCCCCGACGCCGACCTCCGGCCCCGAGCCGGCCACCCGCCCCCGCCCGCCAAGCCCTCCGACCGACCACTCACCCACATGGCCGAGCTCCAGCTCTGTCCCCATCCCTGTCTCACCCGTGCCAGGACCGCCAGAGTGCCGCGTATGCTCCGTCGGCTGCGACGAGTTCGTCGTGGCTGCCCAGCTCGCTGATGCGTCCGTTCTCGACGACGGCGATGACGTCGGCGTCGTGGGCGGTGTGCAGGCGGTGGGCGATGGCCACGACGGTGCGGCCGTCGAGGACGCGGGCGAGGGAGCGTTCCAGGTGCCGGGCGGCTCGTGGGTCGAGGAGGGACGTCGCCTCGTCCAGGACCAGCGTGTGCGGGTCGGCCAGCACCAGGCGGGCCAGCGCGATCTGCTGGGCCTGGGCCGGGGTGAGCGAGAAGCCGCCCGAGCCGACCTCCGTGTCCAGGCCGTCGTCGAGGGCGCGCGCCCAGCCGTCCGCGTCGACCGCCCCGAGGGCCGCCCACAGCTCGGCGTCGGCCGCGTCGGTCCGGGCGAGCAGCAGGTTGTCGCGCAGGGAGCCCACGAAGACGTGGTGTTCCTGGTTGACGAGGGCCACGTGCTCACGGACGCGCTCGGCGGGCATCCGGGACAGCTCGGCACCGCCGAGGGCGATGCGGCCGTCGCGGGGTGCGTAGATGCCGGCGAGCAGGCGGCCGAGGGTCGACTTGCCCGCGCCCGAGGGGCCGACGAGCGCCAGCCGGGTGCCCGGGGCCACTTCCAGGGAGACCTTGCGCAGCACGTCCACGCCCTCGACGTAGCCGAAGTGCACCCGGTCGGCGTGCACGTCGCGTCCGTCGGGGGTCAGCGAGGCGTCGCCGGCGTCCGGCTCGATGTCCCGTACCCCGACCAGCCGGGCCAGGGAGACCTGGGCCACCTGCAGTTCGTCGTACCAGCGCAGGATGAGCCCTACCGGGTCGACGAGCATCTGCGCGATCAGGGCGCCGGTGGTGAGCTGGCCGACGCCGATCCAGCCCTGGAGCACGAAGACGCCGCCGAGCACCAGGACCGAGGCGAGGACGGTCACATGGGTGATGTTGACGACCGGGAAGAGCACCGAGCGCAGCCACAGCGTGTAGCGCTCCCAGGCCGTCCACTCCTTGATCCGCTGCTTGGACTGTGCGATCCGTCGGTCGCCGAGGCGGTGGGCCTCGACGGTGCGGCCCGCGTCCACGGTCTCGGCCAGCGCGGCGGCCACGGCCGCGTAGCCGGCGGCCTCCGAGCGGTAGGCGGCGGGTGCCCGCCTGAAGTACCAGCGGCAGCCGACCACCAGCAGCGGCACGGCGAGCAGCACGGCGGCCCCCAGCGGCGGCGCGGTGACGACGAGCCCGGTCAGCAGCAGGGCCGCCCACACCACGCCGATCGCCAGTTGGGGCACGGCCTCGCGCATGGCGTTGGCGAGCCGGTCGATGTCGGTGGTGATCCGGGAGAGCAGGTCGCCCGTCCCGGCGCGTTCCAGGACGCCGGGCGGCAGCCCGACGGACCGGACGAGGAAGTCCTCGCGCAGGTCGGCCAGCATGCGCTCGCCGAGTATCGCCCCGCGCAGCCGCACCTCCCGTACGAACACCGCCTGGACGGCGAGGGCGACCATGAACAGCGAGACGGTCAGCCCCAGATGGAGTTCCCGCGATCCGTCCGCCACCCGCTCGACCAGGCCGCCCAGCAGCCACGGCCCGGCCATGGAGGCCACCACGGCGGCGGTGTTGACGGCGACGAGCAGCAGGAAGGCACGGCGGTGCCGGCGCAACAGCTCGGTCACGTAGGCGCGTACGGTGGCCGGGGCTCCGACGGGCAGCGTGTGCGCCGTTGTCGGGGCCGCGGGGTCGTAGGCCGGGGGCGCCACGCCGATCATGCGGTCTCCTCGATCTCGTGCAGTTCGTCCAGGCGGTTCGCGTTGTGCCGCGCCGCCTCTTCGTCGGTCTCGCGGGTCACGACCGCGCGGTATCGCGGTTCCTTGTGCACCAGTTCGCGGTGCACGCCGACCGCCACGACCTCGCCCTCGTGGAGGAGCACCACCCGGTCCGCGCGGTCCAGCAGCAGCGGTGAGGAGGTGAACACCACGGTGGTGCGTCCGGCCCGCAGTTCCCGCAGTCCGGTGGCGATGCGTGCCTCGGTGTGCGAGTCGACGGCGGAGGTCGGTTCGTCGAGGACGAGCACCTCGGGGTCGGTGACCAGCGACCGGGCCAGGGCGAGGCGCTGGCGCTGGCCGCCGGAGAGGGAGCGGCCGCGTTCGGTGATGCGGGCGTCCATCGGGTCGGCGGCGTCGAGCGAGCCCTGGGCCAGGGCGGCCAGGACGTCCTCGCACTGCGCGGCCGACAGCGCCTCGGCGGCTCCCACCTCACCCGACTTGGGCACGTCGAGCAGCTCGCGCAGCGTCCCGGACAGCAGCACCGGGTCCTTGTCCTGGACGAGGACGGCCGTGCGGGCGGCGTCGAGCGGCAGTTCGTCCAGCGGCACCCCGCCGAGCAGCGCCGAGGTGCCGGCCTCCGAGGGGTGGCCGCCCAGCCGTTCGGCCAGTACCCCGGCCGCGTCGGGGTCGCCGCACACCACGGCGGTGAGGCGGCCGGCGGGCGCCAGCAGACCGGTGGCCGGGTCGTACAGGTCCCCCGAGGGCAGGTCCGCCGCGCGTGACCCTCCGGTGTCGGTGGCCCGCTCCAGTCTGAGGACCCGCGCGGCCCGTTTCGCCGAGGGCCGGGAGAAGGAGTAGGCCATCGCGATCTCCTCGAAATGGCGCAGCGGGTAGGTGAGGACCATGATCGAGCTGTAGACGGTGACCAGTTCGCCGATCTCGATGCGGCCCTGGCGGGCCAGGTGCACGCCGTACCAGACGACCGTGATCAGCAGCAGGCCCGGGAGCAGCACCTGGATCGCGGAGATCAGGGCCCACATGCGGGCGCTGCGCACGGCGGCGTGCCGGACGTCCTGGGAGGCGCTGCGATACCGGTCGAGGAAGAGCTCCTCGCCCCCGATGCCGCGCAGCACGCGCAGTCCGGCGACGGTGTCCGAGGCCAGCTCGGTGGCGCGCCCCGCCTTCTCGCGCTGGAAGTCGGCGCGCCGGGTCGCGCGCGGCAGCAGCGGCAGCACGGCGAGGGCCAGGACCGGCAGGCCGGCGGCGACGACGACGCCGAGCGCGGGCTGGTAGAGCAGCAGGCCGACGCAGACCAGGACGATGGTGACCGCGGCCGCGGTGAACCGGGAGACGGCCTCCACGAACCAGCCGATCTTCTCGACGTCACCGGTGGAGACGGCCACGACCTCGCCGGCCGCGACCCGCCGGGTCAGCGCCGAGCCGAGCAGCGCCGCCTTGCGGGCGAGCAGTTGCTGGACGCGGGCGGCCGCGGTGATCCAGTTGGTGACGGCGGCGCGGTGCAGGAACGTGTCCCCGAGCGCGACGCCCACGCCGGCCAGCGCCATCAGCCCGCCCGCGAGGGCGAGTCGGGAGCCGGAGCGGTCGACGACGGCCTGAATGGCGAGACCCACGCCGAAGGGCAGCGCGGTGACGGACACGAAGTGCAGCAGGCCCCAGGCCAGCGACTTCAACTGCCCGTCCAACTGGTTGCGGAAGAGCCACCACAGCAATCGGGGGCCCGAACGGGCGTCCGGCACGCCCGGGTCGGGGTACGGAAGGTCTTGAATCTGCATGACGTCCCACTGGCTCGTGTCAGGAGGAAGGAGAAAGAAGGGAAGGGGAAAGGAGGACGGAAGACGGAGGTCGGAAGAAGGCGGTCGGAAGACGGAAGAACGAGGTCGGAAGAAGGAAGGAGGGGGCAAGGAGAAAGCCGCGCGCGGCGGCAGCAAACCGTGACAGGTTCGCGTCGCGGCACGGTCGGAAGCAAACGGTTTTCCACACGGGCGAACGGATCCGGCTGCCC
The DNA here is from genome assembly GCF_014596915.1 of Streptomyces sp. TRM68416. Taxonomy (GTDB): domain Bacteria; phylum Actinomycetota; class Actinomycetes; order Streptomycetales; family Streptomycetaceae; genus Streptomyces. The sequence goes on along the minus strand of NZ_JACVWU010000010.1, from coordinate 245,317 downwards.
GCCCCACGCGTGCTCCGGTGCCCCATTGCGAGCGGGGGCCGACTCCCCGTAGAACACCCGCATGACACGCCGGTTAATCATGTCCATGCTCACCGGAGCGACCCTCCTGGCGAGCACCCTTCTCGGGGTCGGCCCGGCCGCGGCCGCCGAAGTCCCCGCCGAGTTCGGCAGCGACTGGCACGACCCGGTCACCGCCGCCCCGCCCGTCACCGCACCGGGCACCCCCTCCTGCCGGGTCACCCTGGCGGAGGCGCAGTTCCGCGACTTCACGCCCTACCGGGGCCGATACACACCGCCCCACGGCTGCGGCGACAGCTGGAGCAAGGTGGTGCTGCGGCTCGACGGCAAGGTCAAGGGCCGCCAGTACGACCGCCTCGGCCACGTCAGCGTCGGCGGCGTCGAGATCTTCCGCACCTCCACCCCGCAGCCCTCGCCCGACGGCATCGAGTGGTCGGTCGAGAAGGACGTCACGCGCTACAGCGACACCCTCCGCACCGGCCAGGACGTCGAGATGCTCATCGGGAACGTCGTCGACGACACCTTCACCGGCATCATCGACGTAAAGGTGACCCTGACCTTCCACACCGGCAGGCCCGCCACCGTTCCCGACCGGATCCTGACCCTCGACGACGGCGCCCTCACCACCCCGCGCAACAGCGAACGCATCGTCGCCGAGGTGTACGCCACCGGATCCGGCGGCGGCTGCGAGGAGTACTGGTACCTCTCGGTGCCGGACACCGCCCCGTACTCCTGCCAGGCCGCCGACGGCCCGAACCGGGAGGTGCAGATCCGCGTCGACGGACAACTGGCCGGTATCGCCGCGCCGTTCCCGCACGTGTGGACCGGCGGCTGGTCCAACCCGTTCCTCTGGTACGTCGTTCCGGGACCGCGCGCCTTCGACGTCAAGCCGATCGAATACGACCTGACGCCGTTCGCGGGGATCCTCAACGACGGCCGTCCGCACCGGGTGGAGGTCTCCGTCGCCGGGCTTCCCGAGGGGCGGCCCGGCTGGAGCGCCCCCGTGAACATCCTCGTCTGGCAGGACGAGGGACGCGCACACGTCTCCGGCGAACTCACCGCCCACAGGGACGGGGGCCTGGCCAACTCCTCCACGTACACACCGGGTTCCGAGGCGCACCGCGTGGACACCCGGAGCGCGCACCGCCTGACCGTGGCCGGATACGTCGACACCTCGCACGGCCGGGTGTGGACCACCGTCCGCCGTTCGCTGGCGCACGACTCCGTCCACCGGTGGACCGACGGCGAGACCACCGACGCACTCGACGCCACCTGGCGGGACGACGAGTCGGTCACCGTCGACGACCGTCGTGCGCGTCCGGCCCGTACGACGCGCACGAACCGGACGTACACGATGGACGGCACGACCACGCTCGGCACGGACGACCGGCTGCGCACCGTGCTGACGCTGGGCGACCGGGCCGCGCTCGACGTGACGCGGGACGGGCGGCGCACCTTCTGGTTACGGCTGGACGACACCTACGCGGGCGACGCGACCTGGACGGTGAACGTGCCGCGCGACCAGCGGCACGCGGTCGGCACCTCACGCGAGCGCTACCGGCTGTACGGCTCCGAGGGCTGCTACGACCGCGAGTTGGCCACCGCCCAAGGCGTGCTGACGGAGGATCGCAGTCGCTGCTGAGGGGGGCGCGGTGTGCGATGCGTCACGCGGGGCGTGATTTACACGGTGGCAACACGGCGGTCGCGTACGGGATCCACAGCGCCGGGAAAGTGATCCGCACGGAAGGCGCTTTCCGTATCGCAGAAGTCTCGTCCAGGGACTTCCAGGGGCTCGCAGACGTCCTTGGAAGCCCTGGAAGCCCTTGGAAGTCCTGAAGTCCTTGGGAGTCCTTGGGAGTCCTTGAACGAGACAGAGAAGTCCTGCAGAAGTCCCGTCCCGGCTTCTGTGTACCACCGTCCCCCCAAGGAGTGCCCGTGCCGCCGTCCGTCCCGTCCCTGCCGCGACGCGTCGCACGCTTGCTGCGTACCTCACTCTTCGCGCAGGTCGCCTGCGCGCTCGTGCTCGGAATCGTCGTCGGGAAGCTGTGGCCCGGCTTCGGAGCGGACCTCCAGCCGCTCGGCGACGGTTTCATCCGGCTCATCAAGACGATCATCTCCCCGCTCGTGTTCTGCGTGGTCGTCGTCGGCATCGCCAAGGCCAGCGATCTCAAGGCGTTCGGCCGGATCGGGCTGAAGGCGCTGATCTGGTTCGAGGTCGCGAGCACGCTCGCGCTGATCATCGGGCTCCTCGCCGCCAACGTTGTCCAGCCCGGTGCCGGGATGAACGTCGACCCGTCCACGCTGGACTCCGCGGCGGTGGACGAGAAGACGGGCGGCGGCTCGCTGCCGTCGACGACGGAGTTCGTGCTGCACGCCCTGCCCACCTCTTTCATCGGCGCCTTCGCCGAGAACTCCCTCCTGCAGGTGCTGATCCTGGCCTGCCTGGTGGGCGCCGCACTGCTGCACCTCGGCCACACCAAGGTCCCGCAGGTGCTGCCCGCCATCGAGCAGGCCCAGGAGGTCATCTTCGCGATCGTCGGCTTCGTGATGCGCCTCGCCCCGCTCGCGGTGTTCGGCGCGATGGCCGTCCTGATCGGCAACTACGGCCTCGGTGTCGTCGAGACCTACGCCAAGCTGATCGTTCTGTGCTACGCGGCCGCCGCGTTCTTCATCGTGCTGCTCGCCGTCGCCCTGAAGCTGCTCACCGGGCTCAGTCTCTGGAAGTTCCTGCGCTACATCCGTGAGGAGATGCTCCTCGCACTCGGTACCGCGTCCACCGAGTCCGTCATGCCGCGCGTGATGCAGAAGCTGCGCAAGGCCGGAGCCCGCGACGACGCGGTGGGCCTCGTCCTGCCCACCGGCTACTCCTTCAACCTCGACGGCGCCTCGCTCTACCTCTCCATCGGCACCCTGTTCGTCGCCCAGGCCGTCGGGGTCGACCTCAGCCTCGGCCAGCAGATCACCGTGATCCTGGTCCTCATGCTGACCAGCAAGGGCATGGCGGGCATCCCCGGTTCGGCCTTCCTCGCCCTGTCCGCGACCGCCTCGTCGCTCGGAGCCATCCCGGCCGGTGCCGTCGCGCTGCTGCTGGGCGTGGACCGGATCATGGACTCGATGCGGGTCGTGACGAACCTCCTCGGCAACTGCGTCGCCGTGTTCGCCGTCTCGCGCTGGGAGGGCGCGCTGGACATCGAGAAGGCGAAGAAGGTGCTGGGCGGCGAGGAACCCGCACCGGCGCAGCAGCCCGCCAAGGAAAAGGAACCGGTCTCCGAGACGAGTTGAGATCCCCTACGGAGCGGGCCGCGACCACTTGCCGGTGGTCGCGGCCCGCTCCGCGTGCGCCGACAGCGCATCACCAGCCCCGAGAATCAGCAGCGCCGCTCGCCGTCCACCAGCGTGTCCAGCAGGTCCCCGAGCACCTCGCGCTGCTCGCCCGTCAGCGGCGCCAGGATCTCCTGCGCGGCCGACCGGCGCGCCCCGTGCAGTTCCCGGAGCGCCTTGACCCCGTCGTCCGTGAGCTCGATACGGATCACCCGCCGGTTCGCCGGATCCGGCACCCGCCGCACCTTGCCGCTCGCCTCCAGACCGTCGACCAGCGTCGTCACCGCGCGCGGAACCACCTCCAGGCGTTCGGCGAGGTCGGCCATCCGGGGCGGCGCCGGGTAGTGCGCGAGGGTGCGCAGCAGCCGGGACTGGGCCGGGGTGACGCCCAGGCCGGACTGCTCGATGTGCCGCTTCTGGATGCGGTGCACGCGCCGGGTGAGGCGGAGCAACTGCTCGGCGAGCAGGCCGTCGGGATCGGGGGTGGTCATGCGGGAACAATATCAGGATGATGTTCATTGTGAGCATAGGTAACAATGAGCTAAGCTCCGTCAGCCCTTCTTCAGCCGCACCCCCGTAGAAGCCGCATCCCCGTAAAAGCCTCACCTCTCCGTAGAAGCCTCACCTCCCCGTAGGAGCCCATGCATCCCGATCACACCCCCGACTGGACACCGCCGGAAGACACCAAGGAAGAACCCCGGCAGGTGCGCCGCATCCTGCGCCTGTTCCGCCCCTATCGCGGACGCCTGGCCGTCGTCGGCCTGCTCGTCGCCGCCTCCTCCCTCGTCTCCGTCGCGACCCCCTTCCTGCTGAAGGAGATCCTCGACGTCGCGATCCCCGAGGGCCGCACCGGCCTGCTCAGCCTGCTCGCGCTCGGCATGATCGTCGGCGCCGTCCTGACCAGCGTCTTCGGCGTGCTGCAGACCCTGATCTCGACCACCGTCGGCCAACGGGTCATGCACGATCTGCGCACCGCCGTCTACGGCCGCCTCCAGCGCATGTCGCTGGCCTTCTTCACCCGGACCCGCACCGGCGAGGTCCAGTCCCGCATCGCCAACGACATCGGCGGCATGCAGGCCACCGTCACCTCCACCGCCACCTCGCTCGTCGCCAACTTCACCAGCGTGGTCGCCACGATCGCCGCGATGATCGCCCTGGACTGGCGCCTGACCGTCGTCTCGCTCCTGCTGCTCCCGGTCTTCGTGTGGATCAGCCGCCGCGTCGGCAACGAGCGCAGGAAGATCACCACCCAGCGCCAGAAGCAGATGGCCGCGATGGCCGCCACCGTGACCGAGTCGCTCTCGGTCAGCGGCATCCTGCTCGGCCGCACCATGGGCCGCTCCGACTCGCTCACCCGCGCCTTCGCCGCGGAGTCCGAGCAGCTCGTCGGCCTGGAGGTGCGCTCGAACATGGCGGGCCGCTGGCGCATGGCCGTCATCACGATCGTCATGGCGGCCATGCCGGCCGTCATCTACTGGACCGCGGGCCTGGCCCTCCAACTCGGCGGCCCGCAGGTCTCGATCGGCACGATCGTCGCCTTCGTCTCCCTCCAACAGGGCCTGTTCCGCCCGGCCGTCAGCCTGCTCGGCACCGGCGTCCAGATCCAGGCCTCGCTGGCGCTCTTCCAGCGCATCTTCGAGTACCTCGACCTGCCGATCGACATCACCGAGCGCGACAACCCCGTCCACCTGGACCGGGTCAAGGGCGAGGTCCGCTTCGAGAAGGTCGAGTTCGGCTACGACGGCCAGGGCGCCCCCATCCTCGACGGCATCGACATCACCGTCCCCGCGGGCGGCAGCCTCGCGATCGTCGGCCCGACCGGCGCGGGCAAGTCCACACTCGGCCACCTCGTGCCACGCCTGTACGACGTGACCGGCGGCCGCGTCACCCTCGACGGCGTCGACGTCCGCGACCTCGACTTCGACACCCTCGCCCGCGCGGTCGGCGTCGTCTCGCAGGAGACGTACCTCTTCCACGCCTCGGTCGCTGACAATCTGCGCTTCGCCAAGCCGGACGCCACCGACGAGGAACTGCACGAGGCGGCGAAGGCGGCCCAGATCCACGACCACATCGCCGCCCTGCCGGACGGCTACGACACGGTCGTGGGCGAGCGCGGCCACCGGTTCTCCGGCGGCGAGAAGCAGCGCCTGGCCATCGCCCGCACCATCCTGCGGGACCCGCCGGTGCTCGTCCTGGACGAGGCGACCAGCGCTCTGGACACCCGTACGGAACGCGCGGTGCAGGAGGCCATCGACGCGCTCTCGGCCGACCGGACCACGCTCACCATCGCGCACCGCCTGTCCACCGTCCGGGGCGCCGACCAGATCGTGGTCCTGGACTCCGGGCGGGCCGTCGAACGCGGTACGCACGAGGAGCTGCTGGAGCGGGACGGCCGCTACGCGGCCCTGGTCCGCCGGGACGCCCGACTGGAGCCGACAAGATGACGATATGCCGGGATTAGGATGATTTACGGGTTAACGTGCCCGCATGCACATGAACACTCCGCCACGGAGCGCGATTCGTCTGACGCGCCGGGGCCGTCTCGTCCTCATCGCGACCGGGGCCGTCGTGGCGGGCACCGCCGTGGCGGTGCCGCTGCTGAGCCTGCAGAGCGAGGAGGAGAAGAAGCCCACCACCCTGCTCATCCCGGAGGGCTGGCGCGCCGGCCAGGTCTACGAAGCCGTCGACAAGAGCCTCGCCCTGCCGCCGGGCACGACCAAGAAGTCCCTGGGCAAGGCCGATCTGAAGCTGCCGAACGATGCCGAGGGCAACCCGGAGGGCTACCTCTTCCCCGCCACCTACCCGCTCGAACACAACGGCAAGAAGGCGACGCCCGAGTCGCTGCTGTCGTACATGGTCGACACCGCCAACAAGAAGTTCAACGGGGCGCCGATCGCGGCCGGCGCCCAGCGCAACGCCATGAACGTCTACCAGGCCGTCACCATCGCGAGCATCGTCCAGGCCGAGGCCGCCACCAAGGCCGACATGGGCAAGGTGGCCCGGGTCGTCTTCAACCGGCTGGAGCGCGGCATGCCGCTCCAGATGGACTCCACCATCAACTACGCGCTGAACCGCTCCACACTGCGGACGACGGACGCCGACACCCGCATCGACAGCCCCTACAACTCGTACCAGCGCATGGGACTGCCGCCGACCCCCATCGACAACCCGGGCGAGGACGCGATGCGCGCCGCGATCAACCCCACCCCGGGCAACTGGCTGTACTTCGTCACCGTCAAGCCCGGCGACACCCGCTTCACGGCGGACTACGAGGAACACCAGCGCAACGTCGCCGAGTTCAACCGCAACCAGCAAGCAGAGCAGAAGGCCAAGTAGCCGGGCGGGACATCACGCGGCGACCGGCTCCCCGGCCAGCAGCCGCCTGATGTCCCGAACGGCCGCGCGCCCCGCGCGGTTGGCGCCGATGGTGCTCGCCGACGGCCCGTAGCCGACGAGGTGGACCCGCGGATCGGCGACCGCCCGCGTCCCCTCGACCCGGATGCCGCCGCCCGGCTCGCGCAGCCGCAGCGGCGCCAGATGGTCGACGGCCGCCCGGAACCCGGTCGCCCACAGGATGACGTCGGCGTCCACCCGGCGGCCGTCGTCCCAGGCCACGCCGTCCGGGGTGATCCGGTCGAACATCGGCCGCCGGTCCAGGACGCCGTCCGCGATCCCCTGCCGTACCGCGTCGTTGAGCGGCAGCCCGGTCACCGACACCACGCTCTTCGGCGGCAGCCCTCGCCTCACCCGCTCCTCGACGAGCGCGACCGCCGCCCGGCCCGCCTCCTCGTCGAAGGGCCCCTCGCGGAAGACCGGAGGCCGCCGGGTGACCCAGGTGGTGGCGGCCGCGAACGGGGCGATCTCCAGCAGGTGCTGCGTCCCCGAGGCACCCCCGCCCACCACCACGACCCGCAGTCCGGCGAACTCCTCGGGTCCGGGGTACTGCGCGGTGTGCAGCTGGCGTCCGCGGAAGGTCTCCTGCCCCGGGTAGCGCGGCCAGAACGGCCGGTCCCAGGTGCCGGTCGCGTTGATCAGCGCCCGCGTCGACCAGACCCCGGCCGAGGTCTCGACGAGCAGCCGCCCGTCCGTGCCCTCCCGTACGGCCCGCACGTCCACCGGTCGCCGTACCCGCAGGTCGAAGGTCCGCTCGTAGGTGTCGAAGTACTCGGCGATCACCTCGGCGGACGGCCGCGCCGGATCGGCGCCGGTCAGCTCCATCCCGGGCAGCGCGTGCATGCCGTGCACCTTGCCGTACGTCAGCGACGGCCACCGGAACTGCCAGGCGCCGCCCGGCCCGGGGGAGTGGTCGAGGACGACGAAGTCGCGCTCCGGCTCGAACCCGGTCCGGCGCAGGTGATAGGCACCGGCCAGTCCGGCCTGACCGGCACCGATGACGACTACCTCGATGTTGTTCACGCTTCTACTAACCGCACCGAGGCCGTGGATCTTCCCGCCCCAGGAGGTGCGGGGCGCGGTCGTGGAGGGCGGCAGACTCCCGTTGAACGCGGGGTCGGCGAACCTCGCGAAGTCGACCTTGCGCGGGATGAGCCTCAGCGCGGTGAACGTGTCCGCGATCTCCTGCTCGGACGCGATCAGCGGCGCGTCGACCGCGACCGGCACGCGGGAGGCGTAGGAGCGCCCCACCGCGGCCAGCGCCACCTCGTACGGCAGCCCGGTCTCCTCGGTCCACACCCGCGCCCACTCCCGCTGATGCCCGTGCACCCAGTCGTCGGCGCGCCGCAGCCGCTCCAGGTAGTCCTCGATCGCCGCGGCCTTCCTCCGGTCCTTCAGCGCGGAGGGCGCCGCCACCTGGAAGGTCAGCCCGTTGGTCACCCCCTCCCCGGTCGTCAGCACCCGCCCCTGCTTCGCCCGGAGCACCTGCGAGGTGTACGGGTCCCACACCGCCCACGCGTCGACCTGGCCGGAGGTGAACGCGGCGAGCACGTCGGCCGGCTGAAGGTACTTCACCCGCACGTCCCCCAGCCCCAGCCCGGCCTTCCTCAACGAGGCGACCAACTGGTAGTGCGCCGACGAACCCTGCGCCACGGCCACGGACCTGCCCTTCAACTGCCCGGGCTCCTTCAACGGCGAGCCCTCCGGTACGAGGATGGCGTCGCCCTTGCTCGTGCCGTGCCAGGCGGCCACCACCGTGATCTTCGAGTCGGCCCCGGCCGCGAAGACGGGCGGGGTGTTGCCCACGCCACCGATGTCGACGGCCCCCGCGTTGACCGCCTCCAGCAGCGGCGGGCCGGAGGTGAAGGTGGACCACTTGATCCTGTAGTCGAGGTTCTTCAACTCTCCCGCGGCACGCAGGACGGCCTCCGAACCGCCCTTCTGATCACCGACGTTGAGGGTGAGGGAGCCCCGGCCGTCGGTGTCCGAGGAGCTCCGGGCGGCCGGGCTCCCGCCGCACGCGGTGAGGAGCAGGGCGAGGGGGAGCAGCAGGGCGGCGGGGACGAGGCGTCGTCGCATGAGGGGGCCGTTCTCGGGTCTCGCGGAGGGTTCAGGCGGCTTCAGGTGGCTTCAGGCGGCTTCGGCGGCGGTGTCGACACCGAGCCGTTCCAGCAGCTCGGCGCGCAGCTCGGCGAACCGGGGATCGGTGATGTCACGGGGTCGGTCGAGGTCGATCGGCTGCTCGTGCGCGATCGCACCGCGGTCCATCACGAGCACGCGGTCGGCGAGCAGTACGGCCTCCTCCACGTCATGCGTGACGAGCAGGACCGCGCAGCCGCGCCGCCGCCACAACTCGCCCACGAGACGCTGGGCCTTGATACGGGTCAGCGCGTCCAGCGCGCCGAACGGCTCGTCGAGCAGCAGCAGATCGGGCTCGCGCACCAATGCCCGTGCCAGGGAGGCGCGTTGGGCCTCGCCGCCGGAGAGCGTCCGGGGCCAGGCGGCCGACCGGTGCCCGAGGCCGACCTCCTCCAGCGCCCGCTCGGCGAGGGCGCGTTCGGGCCTTCCGGGCAGTCCGAGCACGACATTGCGCCACACCTTCTTCCACGGCATCAGCCGCGGCGCCTGGAAGGCGACGGCCCGGCGGCCACGCGCCGCAGCGAGGTGCCCATGGCGGAGGTCAGCGACCCGTCGGCGACCAGGCCCCACCCCACCTCGGCGATCCGCCCGGGCGAGGCGAGGGCGTCCGCGGCCAACAGACCCGTACCGCTGAGGACTTGCCACAGCGCGAGCAGCAGCAGCGGGCCGGCGGTGCGGCGCAGCCAGCGGGGGAGGGAAGCGCGACGGGAGGAAGCGGGACGCAGCGGAACGAGATCGATGGCTTCCTCAGTGCCGTACTTCAGGGACATATCCGGCCTGGGAGAGCTGGGCGGGGCATGACTGATGCTCATGGGTACTCCACGGAGGCGGCGAGCGGCCGATCAGGAGGGAAACGCGCCTCGGCGCGCGCACGAGAGAAGGGGGAAAGGCGTCAGCGGCCGCGACGACACGCGGCGGAGACCACCCGCAGCAGGTCGATGTGACCGCGCGTGGTGAGCAGGGCTGAACGCAACATGCGGCCGAACGTAACGAGGCGCCCTTCCCCTGGTCAACGCCCCTTCGCCGAACTTCACGCGCGCGTCACACTCCGGGCGGCGGCTCGCGCCCCGCGACGGCCGGATAGGCGAGGATGGAGGACATGTCAGACACCTTCACCACCCGAGTTCTGAACATCGCCTCCGGCAACACGGAGAGGATCGTCGACCTCACCCACGACTGCGAGGCATTCCTGCGGGAGGCGGCCTCCGGCCGCGACGGCCTGCTCAACGTCTTCGTCCCCCACGCCACAGCCGGAATCGCCATCATCGAAACGGGCGCCGGCAGCGACGACGACCTCCTCGCCGCCCTGCACACCCTCCTCCCCGCCGACGACCGCTGGCAGCACCGCCACGGCAGCCCCGGCCACGGCCGCGACCACGTCCTCCCCGCGATCGTTCCCCCGCACGCAACGCTGCCGGTGGTGAGCGGACGGCTGGAGCTGGGGACGTGGCAGTCGGTGTGCCTGGTCGACACCAATAAAGACAATGCCAACCGTCAGGTGCGGTTGAGCTTTCTGGGCTGATCGAGCCGATCAGGATCGTCCTTGGTGTGATCCCCGATCCTTCTTGCGCCTGCCGAGCGAGGCGCGCGCGACACCGTGTACGAGGGGGTGGCCCCCCGTGAGACCGCCCGACCGGATGGCGGACGATCCTGGCCGACGGCTCTCCCGTGACCATGAGCAGAGGCTTCCACACCTTCCGTCACTACCGCGACCTGCGACAACCAGGTGAAAGTTCCTTACGGAGGGTGAAAGCCGTGCGGACGGGCGTGCCGCCGTCAGGGGGTGGGCGGCCCGTTTCCGCGACGGGATTCGAGTGCGGGTGAAACCGATCGGGAGGAGTCGGCGGAATACCTCCTCACCCAGAGGGATCGAGACCCTTCTCGACCGGACGATCGGAATCAACGTCATGAACACTCGTTCTGCTGGTGCCGTTCTCTCCGCCGGCATCGCCGTCGCCCTGACCGCCACCGCCGCCGCTACCGCGTTCGCCCAGCCGCAGGCTGCCGGAGAGCAGGCCACGGTGTCGGTGTTCCACGGTGTTCCCGGCCTGACCGTGGACGTCTACGCGGGTGACAAGGAGTTGCTCCCCGACTTCGCCCCGGGCACGCTCACCGACCCGCTGAAGCTGGACCCGGGCTCCTACGACATCAAGGTCTTCAAGGACGGCGAGGGCCCGAAGGGCACCCCGGCCATCGAGAAGACGGTCGAGGTCCCCGCCGGGGCCGACGCCACGCTGGTCGCCCATCTGACCGCCGACGGCAAGCCCGCACTCGACGCCTTCGTCAACGACACGTCCAAGGTTCCCGCCGGCAAGGCCCGGGTGACCGTCCGCCACGTCGCCGCCGCCCCCGCGGTGGACGTCCGCGCCGACGGCACCGCGGTCTTCAAGAACCTGGAGAACCCGAAGGAGGCGAAGGGGGAGGTGGCGGCCGGGTCGGTCTCCGCCGACGTCGTCCTGGCCGGTACGGACACGGTGGCGATCGGTCCGGCGACCCTGGACCTGGCCGAGGGCGGCAACACCGTCGTCTACGCCTGGGGCAGCGCCACCGACAAGAACCTCGCGCTCAAGACCCAGAGCATCACCGGCATGCACTCCGCGCCCAGCGGCGTACCCGCCGGGGAGACCGGAGAGGCCGCGGTCGCACACAACGAAGGCGTGCTGGGCGCCCTGTCCCTGGGCGCACTTGTCGCGCTGGGCGCCTCCGGCTACCTGCTGCGCCGCCGCCACGAAGCCGCCTGAGCCGGTAGTACCTGCCCCGACTCCCGTCGGTTGTCCGGTGCGGTCAGCCCGTGTGGCTGACCGCACCGGACGACCGCCTCACCGGAAAGGCCGGACATGGGCACGGCCCGCGCGCAACGCCGCACCTTCCTCGGTGCCGTCATGGCTCTCTTCGGCATCGTCCTCGCCGTGGCGGCGCTCCTCCTGGCCGGTGCCCGGGCCGACCGTGCCGCCGGTACCGGCGACTTCGGGACCGCGCCGACCGCCACCGCTGCACCGAAGACGCAGCAGACCGCGAGCCCCGCGCCCTCCCGCACTGCCGCGGGCCCGGCCGCTCCGGCCGCGTCCACCGTCCCGGCGCCGCGCGAGCTCGTGATCCCCCGGCTGGGCCTCCGGGCCCCGATCGACCCGGTGGGCGTCGCCGACGACGGGCAGATGGAGGTCCCGAAGGATCCGGACCGGGTGGGCTGGTACCGCTACTCACCCGCTCCGGGGGCCGACCGGGGCTCCTCGGTCGTCGTCGGGCACGTCGACGCGAAGGGCCTGGGCCTCGGTGTGCTGTTCGGTTTGACCGAGGTCCGGCAGGGCGACCGGGTGCGGGTGGCGCGCGACGACGGCACCACCCTCACGTACGAGATCACCGCTCGCCGCACCCTCGGCAAGGCGGCCCTGGTGAGCAGCGCGGTCTTCGACCGGGACGGGCCCGCGGTACTGAACCTCGTCACGTGCGCCGGCCCCTACCTGCCCGACAGGGGCGGCTACCAGAACAACCTCGTCGTCACGGCCGTGGAGGTGCCCCGATGACCGCCAGGTGGAGCGGAGCCCGGGTCCTCCCGGCCGGTGCCCCGGCCCCGACCGCGATGCCGGAGGACAGACTCGGCGAAGGGTTCGCCGAAGGCGACGAGTCCTCCCTCGAAGAGGCGTACCGCCGATGGGGCGCCCTCGTCCACACGGTCGCTGCGCGCAAGCTCGGGGACGCGGAGGAGGCGAAGGACGTCACCCAGCAGGTGTTCGTCGGGGCGTGGCGGAGCCGCGAGAACTTCGACCCGCGGCGCGGAGCGCTCAAGACCTGGCTGCTGGGCATCACCCACAAGAAGGTGGCCGACGCGCTCACCCGCCGCTCGCGCGACGCACGGGACATCGAAGCCCTCGCCTCGCTGGCCGGCTCGGCCCAGCCGTCGGCCCTCGCGGCCGAGTCGGTGGTGGACTACGTCGTGCTGACGCGGGAGATGGAAGAACTCACCGACCACCAGCGAATCGTGCTCAGGATGGCCTTCTACGAGGACCTGTCCCAGTCCCAGATCGCCGAGCGCACCGGACTTCCGCTCGGAACGGTGAAAACGCACACACGGCGTGGTCTGATGCGTCTCAAGAAGCGGTTGGAGGTGGACGGTGAAGCACACCGATGAAGAGACGCTGGCGATGATGGCCCTCGGAGAGGAAACCGACCCCTCGGCCTCCCTCCACCTGAACGAATGCGACGCCTGCCGCCGCGAGTTCGAGAGCCTGCGCCGTGTCGTCGCCGCGTCGCCCGGCGTCCCCCCGGACGGTGAGCTGATCGCCCCGCCGGACGATACGTGGGACGCCATCGCCGCCGAACTCCGCCTCCAGAGCCGTGCGGTCGCCCCCCTGCGCCCGCCCGCGCCCGCCCCTGCGGCCCAACCCCGCCCCCGGGCGCCACGGCGCTTCGGCCGCTTCGCCGTCGCCCTCGCGGCGTGCGCCGCCCTCCTCGGCGCTGCGGCGGGAAGCGCGATCACCTGGTGGATGACCCGGAGCGAGACCGCCCGGGTGAGCACCGTCGCCGAAGGGAAGCGCCTCCAGACCTTGCGCACCGGCTCGGCCGGTTTCGCCGGACTGACGAACGACAGCGGGCGGCGGTCCCTTGAGATCACCGTGAAGGGGCTGCCCGAGAATTCCGGCTACTTCGAGGTGTGGCTGATGGACAGCAGCCACACGAAACTCGTCTCGATGGGTGTCCTCGGCCCCGACGGCCGCGCCGTTCTGCCGGTCCCGGACACCATCGACTTGCGCGAGTACTCCGTCGTGGACGTCTCCGTCCAGCCGTACAACGGCAAACCCGACCACTCCGGTGAAAGCCTCGTCCGGGGTACCTACGCCGGGTGACCTGCGGCGGCCCGGTGCGGTCGTCGAGGTGCGCCTTGTGTCGTAACAAATGATTCGAAGAAGCGGTTGCATGCCTGATCTGTAATGCTCGATACTTCATGGCGGGTGGCGTGCGAGTCGCCTGTACCGACAGTGAGGGGCGGACATGCGACGCGAAGAGCGCGATCTCATCGGTGTGCGAGAAGTGCCGGACGACGTGTACTGGGGCATTCACACCCTGCGCGCGCTGGAGAACTTCCCCCTCACGGGCATACCGCTCTCGTCGCACCCCGAACTCGTCGTCGCGCTCGCCGCGGTGAAGGAGGCGTCCGCGCTGGCCCACCTGGAGCTGGGGGCCCTTCCCGAGGAGCGGGCCCAGGCGGTCGTGGCGGCATGCCGCGAGATCCGCACGGGCCGCCTCCACGACCAGTTCGTCGTGGACGTCTTCCAGGGCGGCGCGGGCACCTCGGCCAACATGAACGCCAACGAGGTCGTCGCCAACCGGGCACTCGAAATCCTGGGCCACCCGCGCGGCCGCTACGAGCACCTGCACCCCAACGACGACGTGAACCGCTCCCAGAGCACCAACGACGTGTATCCCACGGCGGCCAAGCTGGCGGTGTACGCCTCCGCGGGCCGGCTGCTCGACGCGATGACCGTGCTGCGCGACGCCTTCGGCGACCGGGGCGGGCACTTCGCGAAGACGGTGAAGCTCGGGCGCACCCAGCTCCAGGACGCCGTGCCGATGACGCTGGGCCGGGAGTTCGACGCGTTCGCCCTCACCGTACGGGACGACGCCGACCTCATCGGCCTGGCCGCCGCCTCCCTCCTGGAGGTGAACCTGGGGGGCACGGCGATCGGCACCGGGCTCAACGCGGACGAGGGCTTCGCCCGGCTGGCCGTCACCCACCTCGAAACCGTCGCGTCCGTGCCGGTCCGGCCCGCCCGAGACCTGGTGGAGAGCACGCAGGGCATCGGCGGATTCGTCCGGCTCTCCGGCGCCCTCCGCCAGTTCGCCGTACGACTGTCCAAGATCTGCAACGATCTCAGGCTGCTCGCCTCGGGTCCCGGGGCGGGCCTCGGCGAGATCCGGCTGCCGGAGCTCCAGGCGGGGTCGAGCATCATGCCGGGCAAGGTGAATCCGGTGATGCCCGAGGCCGTGAACCAGGTCTGCTTCGATGTCCTCGGCGCGGACGCCGCCGTCTGCGCGGCGGCCCAGGCGGGGCAGCTCCAGCTGAACGCCTTCGAACCCCTGATGGTCCACCACCTGCTCAATTCGGCGAACCGGCTCACCGCCGCCTGTCGGATCCTGGCCGAGCGCTGCGTCCTCGGCATCGAGGCCGACGAGGAGCGCCTGCGCGCCCTGGTGGAGCGGAGCGCCGGCCTCGCCACCGCGCTGAATCCGGTCATCGGCTACCAGCGGTCCACAGCCCTGGCCAGGGAGTGCCGCACGTCGGGGGTGCCTGTCCGCGAGCTGGCGGCCCGTGACGGGCTGCTGACCGAAGGAGAACTCGACGAGCTGCTCGACCCGTGGCGCCTTGCCCGCACGTGGTAGTCCGGCGAGGCGGAGTCCCGGCCGGGACCTCACGTGCGGTACGTCAGGTGCGGAACGGGATGCCCGCGGGGCGGGGCCCCGCGGGGGGCGTCAGCTTCTGGTGAGGGTGCAGGCGTAGGTGGCCGTGCCGGAGCCCCTGTAGGCCTCCACGTCGAGGTAGTAGGTGCCGGTGCCCGTTCCGGTCGCGGTCCTGGTGAACGACAGGGACTCGTCGGTGCCCGCCCCGTCGTTCACGGAGCGGGTCAGGGTACTGCCGTTCGCGTCGAGCCAGTACACGTCGGCGTCGTAGGCGGTGGGCACGGCGCAGTTCACCGAGACGGTCTGACCGGCCGCCACGGAGACCTTGAAGTAGTCGCGGTCGCTCGTCGACTTCATGCTGCCCGTGAGGGTGCCGGGCGAGGCGAGCGCGGTGGCGTCGTCGGCCGTGTCACGCGTGTCGTTGGGCTCGCTCTCCGCGACCGTGGACCCGCCGCCGCCCTGGGTGCCGCAGTCGGTCAGGGGCGTCCCGTTGTAGAGGTTGGCGTCGGTCACGCCGTCCGTGACGCTGCGCAGGTAGTAGCCGCAGGTGGGGCGGTTCTTGAAGTCGAAGGTGGAGCCCGGTCTCAGACGCCAGATCTTGAAGCCGCTGTAGGTGAGCGGCTTCCTGCCGACGGCCTGCTCCGGCTGATGGTCGGCGAGGACGACGTAGGCGTCCTTGCCGTACTGCGTCGCCATGCCGTTGCGGTCGAGGAACAGCGACCCGCCGCCCTCCTCCACGCCGACGCCCCAGGCGGAGCCGCCCGGTGCGAGGCCGTCCTTCACGGCGCGCGCCAGGAAGGACATGGTGCGGCCCATGCGGTCGCGGGTCACGAAGTGGGAGTCGTTGATGACGGCTCCGTAGTTCGCCCACTCGAACATGCCGGTGGTGAAGCTGATGTACCGGTCGTACGGGTTGGCGAGGGCCTCCGCGCTGGTGACGCTGCCGTTGCAGGCGTCGTAGACGATCGGGCTGTTGATGTGGTGCCCCGCGCTGCCGCCGCCGGAACCGCCGCCCTTGGCGACGACCGACTCGACGGAGGCCTCCAGGGCGGTGCCCTTCCAGGCGGCGTAGCGGCACTGGTCGCCGCCGGCGAAGTAGACGAATTCGGCGTTGCGGACGTCGGTGTTTATCTGGCTGTTGTTGCCGTCGGACGCCGTCGTCAGCGTCCACGTCGTACAGGAGTTGACGCCGGTCAGCCCCGTGATCGTGTCGCACTCCGGAGTCTTGCTGCCCGACGTCGGCGCTGAACCGGCCACGACGACCACGTCGAGGCTACCCGTGCCGCCGCGGATCTCGTCGATGGCCCGGGTCATCGAGGCCGTCACGATGCCGCCGGCTCCGTTCATCGTGAACGCCGGACCGTTCCACGTGCTGCGGCTGACGTCGGACGCGCTGCCGAGCCGGATGCGGTCGGCCGCCGCCTGCGCCGGCTGATGGGCCATCAGCACGGAGGCCATCGCGGTGAGGACGACGGCGGCCGCTGCCGGGGGCGTGAAGGGGCGGTGTGTCATGTGTACTCCTGGAAAGGGGCTGATCCGATGCCGCGGCCGTCGGACGAGGGCTGCGGGATTGGTAGCGGAACATACAAGTAATGGTTTTGATGGGGAAGATGTAAGTCCGGGGCAGCGCCGCAACCGCCGGGATTGAGCCACGAGGGTGCGTCAAAAATGCCCAAATCACCCCAGTAGCAAGGCCGGAACTCTCGTTACATGAACGTAATGGGACTTACATCTAGCCATCGCATGGGTTCCTCTGTAATTTCGCAGCAGTGCCGGGCGGTCAGACTCCGTCGGCAGATAACCACCGAGAGGTTCCAGGCGATGAACGCTCCTATCGCGCGCCCCGCGGCCGCCGCCGTCGCGGCGACCCTGCTCCTGTCCCTGTCGGCCTGCGGCGGTGACGAGCCCGCCGCCCCGTCGGGCAAGGTCGTCATCGGCGGCGTGGAGATCGTGAAGGACCAGAAGCTGCACGACCTGCTCCCCGAGAAGATCAAGAAGGCCGGCGAGGTGCGCGTCGCGACGGACGTGCCGTACCCGCCCTTCGAGATGTACGTGAAGGAGGGCGAGACCGAGCTGACCGGTCTGGACTACGACCTCGGCCAGGCCCTCGGCGCCAAGCTCGGCGTGACCTTCGCCTTCTCCCCCCAGAAGTTCGACGGCATCGTCCCCGCCATCCAGGCCGGCAAGTTCGACGTGGCGATGTCCGCGATCACGGACAACAAGGAGCGCCAGAAGGTCGTCGACTTCGTCGACTACTCCCAGTCCGGCTCCGGCATCCTCGTCGGCGACGGCAACCCTGCGAAGGTGACCACCCTCGACGACCTGTGCGGACGGAAGGTCGCCGTCCAGGCCGCGACCAACCAGCTCGACCTGCTCAAGTCCCACCAGGCCGCCTGTTCCGGCGCGGGCAAGGGCACGATCGACATCCAGACTTTCCCCAAGGACTCCGACGCCCAGCTCGCGCTGCGCTCCGGCAAGGTGATCGCCCAGGTGCTGACCAAGCCGGCCGCCGGCTGGGTCGCCAAGACGGCCGACAGCGGCAAGGCCTTCGACCTCGTCGAGGACCCCGCGGCCCCGGGCGGCTACAACGCCTCGCCCAACGGCATCGCGGTCAGCAAGCAGCTGCCCGAGCTGACGGACGCCATCCAGAAGGCGCTGCAGTCCCTCATCGACGACGGCACCCTGATCAAGATCTACGACAAGTACGGCGTCCCGTCCATCGCGGTGAAGGAAGCCACCAAGAACGCGGCGGTGGACTGAAGATGGCCGGCACGACCAAGGTCCCGCAGAGCACCACCACCACGGACCAGCCCCCCACCGGGGAACTCGAGATCGTCCCCGTCCGCAACTACGCGCGCTGGATCGCGGCCGTCGCCTCGGTCCTCGCCCTCGTCGGACTGATCGGCTCCCTCGCCAAGAACGACAACCTGCGCTGGGACGTAGTCGGTGACTACCTCTTCGCCGACCTCATCTTCGACGGTCTTGCGACGACGCTCTGGCTCACCGCCGCCGCCATGCTGCTCGGTCTGGCCCTCGGCACGCTGATCGCCGTCATGCGGCTCTCGTCCAGCCCCGTGCTGTACGGACTCGCCAACGCGTTCGTCTGGGTCTTCCGCGGCACCCCGCTACTCGTCCAGATCATCTTCTGGGGCTACGCCGCCGCGCTCTACCAGTACGTCAAGATCGGCATCCCCTTCACCGACATCACGTTCTTCCAGGCCGAGACCAACGCGCTGCTGACACCGGCGATCGCGGCCCTCCTGGCCCTCGGCCTGAACGAGGCGGCCTACGCCTCGGAGATCGTCCGCGCCGGCATCCAGTCCGTCGACCCCGGCCAGGCGGAGGCCGCCCACTCGTTGGGCATGCGGCCCGCGCTCACGATGCGCCGGGTCGTCCTGCCGCAGGCCATGCGCGTGATCATCCCGCCGATGGGCAACGAGACCATCAACATGCTCAAGATGACCGCGCTCGTCTCGGTCATCTCCGCCCACGACCTGATGTCGAACATCCAGGACGTGTACGCCCAGAACTACCAGGTCATCCCCATGCTGGTCGTGGCCAGCATCTGGTACCTGACCCTCGTCACCCTCCTCAGCGTGCCCCAGGCCTGGCTGGAGCGGCGCTACGGCCGCGGGACCACCCGCGCCGGGCACGTCTCGCCCTTCCGGCGCCTCCTCGGCGGAACGGTGGAGCGGCTCGGCAAGAACAGCAAGGAGCAGAACCGATGAGCACCCCCATGGTGCGCGCCGAAGGCGTACGCAAGCACTTCGGGAGGCTGGAGGTCCTCAAGGGCATCGACCTCACCGTGGAGCGCGGTCAGGTCTGCTGCCTCCTCGGCCCCTCCGGCTCCGGGAAGTCCACCTTCCTGCGCTGCATCAACCACCTGGAGAAGGTCGACGGCGGCCGGCTCACCGTCGACGGGGAGCTCGTCGGCTACCGCCAGCAGGGCAACAAGCTCCACGAACTGCGTGAACGCGAGGTCGCCGACCGCCGCCGCGACATCGGCATGGTCTTCCAGCGCTTCAACCTCTTCCCGCACATGACGGCCGTCGAGAACGTGATGGAGGCCCCCGTCAAGGTCGCGGGCGTCTCCCGCGCCGACGCGCGGGAGCACGCCCACGCCCTCCTCGACCAGGTCGGTCTCGGCGACCGTGGGCACCACTACCCAGCCGAGCTGTCCGGCGGGCAGCAGCAGCGCGTGGCGATCGCCCGGGCGCTCGCCATGAAGCCCAAGCTGATGCTCTTCGACGAGCCGACCTCCGCCCTGGACCCCGAACTCGTCGGAGACGTCCTGGACGTCATGCGGCAGCTCGCCGCGGACGGCATGACGATGGTCGTCGTCACCCACGAGATCGGCTTCGCCCGCGAGGTCGGCGACACCGCCGTCTTCATGGACGAGGGCGTCGTGGTGGAGGCGGGCGACCCCCGCCAGGTGCTCGTTGACCCGGAGCAGGAGCGCACCCGCGCCTTCCTGTCCAAGGTCCTGTGAGCGCCCCGACCCGCCGCCAGGAGAGGCTCGACGACCTCCTGGACCTGGCCCGCGCCCGCGGCGCCGACTACCTGCACGACCTGGAGGAGCTCGTCTCCGTCGACTCCGGCTCCTACAGCGCCGAAGGTGTCAACGAGGTCGCCGACTGGATCGAGCGCAGGCTCGAACGGATCGGATTCACCGTGGAACGCGTTCGCTTGCCGTCGCCCCCCGACGGACACCGGACCGGCGACGCCCTCGTCGGCCGCCGACGCGGCACGCTGCCCGAGTCGGAGGGCGGCCGCAGGATCCTCCTCGCCGGCCACATGGACACCGTCTTCGACAACGGCACCGCGGCCGCCCGCCCCTTCCGGATCGACGGTTCCACGGCGTACGGCCCCGGCGTCAGCGACGACAAGGGCGGCCTGCTCGCCGGACTCACGGCCCTGGAGATCCTCTGCGACCTGGGCGCCGACGCGTACGACGAGCTGGTCCTGCTCGCCACCCCCGACGAGGAGATCGGTTCGCCCGCCAGCCGGCCGCTGATCGAGGCGACGGCCGCCGGCGTGCACTTCGGGCTCGGCCTCGAATGCGCCCGGGAGAACGGTGACCTCGTCATCGCCCGCAAGGGCGTCGCCGACTTCCGCCTCACCGTCACCGGCCGGGCCGCACACGCCGGCATCGAGCCCGAGCGCGGCGCCAACGCCGCCCTCGCCGCCGCCCACCTCACCGTCGCCCTCCAGGCCCTCAACGGCCACTGGGACGACGTGACGGTCAATGTCGGCGTCGTCCGGGCCGGGACCCGCGCCAACATCGTCTGCCCCCGTGCGGAACTGCGCATCGAGGTGCGCGCCGCCACGACGGCCGACATCCAGCGCGTCACGCGGGCCATCCGGGAGGCCGCCGACCAGCCGGGCGTCCCCGGGGTCACGGTGGAGGTCGAGCAACTCGACCTGTGCCCCCCGATGGAGGACACCCCCGCCTCCCGGCGGATGTTCGACCACGCGCGCGCCGCCGCCCGGGCGGCCGGCATCGAGCTGGGCGCCGCCGCCACCGGCGGCGTGGGGGACGCCAACTTCATCGCCGGCGCGGGCATCCCCGTTCTCGACGGCCTGGGCCCGGTCGGCGGCGCCGACCACACGCCCCAGGAGTGGCTCGACGTCACCAGCGTCCCGCAGCGCATCGCCCTCCTCGCCGATCTGATCGCCTCCCTGGGCACGGCCGGCACCACCTGAACGACGCCGGTGCCACCTCGACGCCGACCCCGACGCGCGGCGGAGGCAAGCCCCGCTCCCCTCCGCCCCGGGTACGCCGGGGAGGCGCCCGCCCCGGGCCCCGGCCACGCGCCCCGCCCCTCGCACCGTCCCGCGACCCATCCGACCCTCAACGGAGGCACCATGCGCGTCCCTTCCGCACCCGCACGCCGCACCGTCCTCGCCGGCGCCCTCGCCGTCTCCCTCCTCTCGGTCTCCTCCTCCGCCCTGGCCGACGCCCCGCGGGCCCGGACCCAGGCGGGGTCCCTCGTCCTGATCGGCGGAGCCCTCAAGGAGAGCAACACCCAGGTCTACGGCGAGATCATCAAGCGGGCCGGCGGCCCCGGCGCCCGCATCGGGATCATCACGGCCGCCTCCGTACCCGAGCGGCAGGACCCCCACGCCGGCGACCCCGAGCGGTGCAGCAACTCCGCCTGCAACGGCGCGTACTACGCCGAGGTCTTCAAACGGCACGGCGCCGCCGACGCCCAGTGGATCCCCCTGGACATCGACCACGTCGCCAACGCCGACTCGGACGCCGTCGTCGCACAGGTCAACTCCATGACCGGCTTCTTCTTCGGCGGCGGCGACCAGTACCGCTACGTCACCACCCTGCTGCGCGGCGACGCGCACCGGGACTCCAAGGTCCTGGCCGCCATCCGCGCCAAGCTCGCCCGGGGCGCCGTCGTCGCCGGGTCCTCCGCGGGCGCCCAGATCGCCTCGGGCCCCAACATGGTCACCGGCGGAGAGTCGTACGAGGGGCTCAGGGACGGCAGCGCTCCCGGCTACTTCGACGACGCGACCCGCCTCGGCCACCTCCCCGAGGGCGGCTTCGGCTTCCTCCGCTCAGGGCTCGTCGACACCCACACCGGCGCCTACGGTCGCGAGGGCCGCGCGCTCCGCCTCGCCTCCGACACCGGCCACGACCGCGTCTACGGCCTGGAGGAGAACACCGCCCTCGTCGTCGACCGGCCGGGCAGCGCCCGCGAGCACCTCAGCGTCCTCGGTCCGAACGGCGTCGCCGTCCTGGACCTGCGCGACGCCCGCGCCCACGAATCCGAGGACGGCTGGTCCCTGCGCCGGGCCCGTTACAGCTACCTCACGGACGGGGACCAGTACGACGCGCGCACCTGGACGCCGCGCGTCCACCCGTCCAAGCAGCCCCTGAACTCCGTCGGAACGGCGCCCGTGCCCGCCAACACCGACGTCTTCTCCTCCGCGGCCAACCCCCACGGCGTGCCGTACGGCTTCCGCACCACCGCGCGGGCGCTCGCCTCGACGCGGGCGCAGAACAGGGCGACCGCGACCACGTTCGAGAGCGGGCCGCGGTTCACGGTGACGTTCACCAAGGCGCGCGGCTTCGCCGCCTTCACCGGCGACGGCACGGACGCCCGCACGCTTCTCTCCCTGCGCATCGACATCGCGCCGCGCTGACCGGCACGACACGGAGCCGGCCTCCGGACGGGGGCCGGCTCCTTTCGCGTCGTCGAACGGACCGCGACGCGCGGTCCGCTCAGAGCAGGCCGGTGCGCCGGGCGACCCGCTCCGCTTCCTTCATGCGTTCGTGGCCGCTGCCGCCGATCCGGTCGAGGACGGCGGCGACGAGGGCCTCGACGACCGCCAGGGCCGGTACCAGGCTGTCGTAGGGGGAGTCCGAGGAGACCTGGGTGATGAGCACGACGTCCGCGTGGGCGGCGGCGGGGGAGAGCCACGGGTCGGTGAACACGATGACCTTGCCGCCCCGCTCTCGGGCCAGTTCGGCGATCAGCGTCTTGTCGGCCTCGTAACGCCGGTAGTCGAAGAGGACGGTGACGTCGCGTCGGGTGAGCTGCGTGAGGAAGGAGGTCCGCTCCACGTCCTTGTGCGGCAGGAAGCCCACCTGGTCGCGGAACTGCATCAGGTGCAGGCCCAGGTACTCGGCCATCAGGTGCGTGAAGCGTCCGCCCGCCACGTGCACGCGACGGCGCGGGTCGGAGAGGAGGCCGACGGCGTCCTCGAACTCGTGGGCGGACACCTCGTTGAAGGTCTGGGCGACGGCCTGCCGCACGAGTGAGGAGCGCGCGCCGAGCTGGGTGGCGGCGGCGTCCTGCGGAGCCTCCGTCCGATCGTGCTTCGACGTCTCCGCGGCCGTGTAGAGCGTGATCGGCGAGGCGTTGCGCGCGTCGAGTTCGGAGCGGAGAGCGGCCTGGAGGTCGGGGAAGCCCCGGTAGCCCAGCCGGGAGGCGCACCGCAGCACCGTGGGTGCCGACACGCCCGCCCGCTCCGCGATCGTGGCGACCGTCTCGAAGACCGCGGCCGGATACCCCGCCAGCAGCACCCGCGCGACCTTGCGCTCCGCGGGACTCAGCTGTCCGAGCCGACTGCGGATCTCGTCGGCCAGCGTGGGGCTCATGGCGTTCCCTTCTGCGGCGTGGGACCACCGAGGAGCACGGCAGCCGTCGAGGCCGCGTCCTCCGGCTTGCCACGTTTCAGATCAGCGAGTTTCAGGGATCGAATGTACCGCCCATTACGGAATCTGCCCAGTCCCCCGGAGCCGACGCGACGGTGTCCAGCGTCAGGCCCCTGCTCAGCTGGAAGCTGCGGCAGGCCGCGTCGGAGCCCGGCCCGTACTGTCCGTCCAGGATGAGGCCCTAACCGTGCGCGCTGTTCATGCGGTACTGAGCGCCCCTCGCCTGCCGATGCCCCGGGTGGCGTAGGCCCTCGTCCGTATCGCCGGCCAGGGCGGTGGCGAGATCGAGCACGGTGGTGGCCTCCTGGCTGACGAGGGAGCGGGGAATCATCGACGGAGCGATGACGGCTGCGCACTCTCCCCATCCGTCGCGTGTCTCGGCCGGCCAGGGCAGCGCCAGCACGAGCCATCCGGCCGGTGACAGCAGTGCGGTGTTCATCGTGTTCTTCCCCCATGAGCGGTGATCACTGTTGTGCGTTCTCCAGTCGGGCCAAGTGGGCCTCGAGGCCGCTGCGGCCGGTCTTTTCGGCGCCGCCGCGGAGCCGGGACAGGGCGGGGACCTCCAGGCGCAGTTGACGGGCCAGGCGAGCGATGTGGTCCTCCGCCTCCTGTCGCGTGACGTGCCGTCGAGAGCCGAGGCGCTGGTCCAGGCGGTCCAGCAGGGCGTACTTGCGCAGGTTGTCGTCCGGGCACCACAAGCGGAAGAAGCCGCTGCCCGCCATGCGGTAGGTGCCTACGCGGGACACCGGGAGACCGTTCTCGCCGAAGGCCGTGGCGGGCAGGGAAACCGACCAGGTGCCGTCGTCGTCCTGCTCCGGAGCGACCGAGTCGAGGCCCTGCTCGCGGAGCCACTTCCGGGCGGCCCGCACGACGCGCTCGTCCGCCTCCTCGGCCGTGATCTCGTCGTCGAGGGTGCTGATCAAGCCTGGCGTACGGGTGCAGAGCTCGCTGAGCTCCGGGTCGTGTGCCGTGCCCGCGCCTGCCTGGCCGTAGACCAGGAGCCCCGTTCGGCCGCGTACCAGATAGACGGGCAGGAAGACGAGCTCTTCGTTGAGGCTCTCCACGGAGTTGAGGGCGACGGGCAGATTGAACCGGGCCCGGTCGGTGCGGCTCGTGAGGCGGTCGAGGGTCGCGCGGTCGAAGCCGGAGTCCGCGATGATCGGGGTGAAGCGTGGGTATCGGTCGATCCGCAGTGCCCTGTCCAGTTCGTCGCCGGACAGCAGGGTCACGACCTCTTCGTCGTAGTGGACCCGGGTCAGCGGGGTGCAGCTCAGGGCCTCGAAGTACAGCTTGCGGCGATCCTGGCGGGTGATCACGTAGCGGATGTCGTCGTCCACCGAGCGCTCCCCCAGGGGCGTCAGAGAGAGACGCCCCGCGGACTCCTGCAGATGGCCGATCGCCATCAGGACGCGAACGGCCTGAGCGACCAGGGCACGGTCCAGGGCGAAGAACGTGGCGAGTTCGTCGACGGTGTGCAAGGCGCCGTGGCGCAGACCGCGGCCCAGGAAACGGTCGATGAGGAAGAAGTCCTCGCCCTCGGTGATGTCGGCGCGGATCTCCACCTGCCACACGGGCAGGAGCAGGGCATGGAGCCGGGTGGGCACGATGCCCTGGCCGAAGGCGGCGTCCTCCAGGACCCGTTCCTCGGGGAACGGCATCAGGCGGGGTGCTGTTGTCACGGTCGGCCTCCCGTCGGGGGCAGGCCGGCATCTTCGTCCGAGCTCGGGGCGGCTTCGTCGAGCGCCGCCATGACGTCCTGGTAGTCCACCAGGTCGCCGCGGTCGAGCAGATGCCGGTGAAGATCGTCGGCCAGAGCGCGGAACCCGGGGTCGTCCGCGCGGAGCAGGGTGCTCAGATCACCCGTCATCACCAACTGGCTCTTGGCGCGGGTGAAGGCGACGTTGGCGCGCCGCAGCTCCTTGAGGAAGCCGATCCGGCCCTCGGGGTTGCTGCGCGTGAAGCCGTACAGGACGACCTCGCGCTCTCCGCCCTGGTAGGAGTCGACGCTGCCGACCGAGGCGTCGGCGAGCTGTGAGTCGCCGATCAAGGGGGTGAGGTGCCGCACGACCTCCAGGCGCTGCGCGAGGTAGGGGACGATCACCACCCACTCGGAACCCCGCCGGTGGTAGAAGGCGGCGAGGCGGGCCAGGAGGCGCGCCTCGCACGTGTTGAGGACGCCCTTGCGGCCTCGGCGCTCAGCCCGCCGTCCGGCCGTCTCGCGACGTTGGCCGCCGGGCAGCGCCGCGGTGTCGACAAAGGCCATCGGGCTGGCGAACAACGGGTCGGTGTGCCGGTGCTCCTTCTCGGTGAGCAGTTCTCCCCGGTAGAAGGAGGCCGAGATGAAGTCGGCGATCTCGGCCGGCATCCGGCGCTGCCGGGCCAGCTGGACGATGTGGGAGGAGGGCAGCCCGGCCCGCAGCAGCTCCAAGGCGCTCTGTGACGTCAGGCGGAGCAGTTCAGGGTCGCCCTGGCCCTGGGCCCAGTCGGCCACCTCGGAGTCGCTGAAGGGCGGCAGTTGCCGGTCGTCGCCGACGAGGACACCGCGGCGGACCCGGGTCAACGGCACCAACGCGTCCGGGACGCCGACCTGGCCGGCCTCGTCGAGGATCCCCAAGTCGAAGTCGACGTCGGACAGTTCGGCACGGGAAGCGGCCCCGATGCACGTGGCACCGACCACCTGGGCGTAGCGGACGAGTTCGGGCACCAGCTGTCCCGGGTCCTGGGCGATGGCCGCCCGCCATTGCTGGGTGAGCTTCTGGCGTTCGGAGACGAGCGGCAGCCATGCCTCCAACTGCCGGTGCAGAGCGTGCAGGGCATGCGTGGCATCGGCCGGGTCCGACAGCCGTGCGGGCCCGGACACACCCGGCAGGACCGCGCTGAGCGCGCTGACAGCCATGTCGGCGGTCTCGTAGGCGGACTGAAGGGCCTTGCCGAGCTGCCCCTCCGCGGCCTGACGGGCAGCCAGGGACGCGTTGACGGCAGGGTCCTCCCGGACCGCGCGGTCCACCTCGGCGCCGGCCGCCTCCGCTTGGCGGCGCAGCTCGGGACCCAGTGCCTCAAGCCGCTGGATCTCGTGCCGCACCGTGGTGAGTTCCTCTTCCCCGCGGCGGGCCCTGGAACGGTGCATCCGTCCGGTCAACCAAGCGTGGGAACGCTGCCGTTCGGATTGCACCTTCGACTGGAGCTGAGCCGCCTGCTCGGTGAGCCGCAGCCGCGCTGACTCCCGCTCGTTCTCCTCGCGTCGAAGCTCCGCCAGCCACTCCCGGGCCGCCGCGCCGGCCGCTCGGATCGCGTTTTCGAGGCGCAGGGCCGCGGCCTTCTC
Organism: Streptomyces sp. TRM68416; assembly: GCF_014596915.1. Taxonomy (GTDB): domain Bacteria; phylum Actinomycetota; class Actinomycetes; order Streptomycetales; family Streptomycetaceae; genus Streptomyces. The sequence goes on along the minus strand of NZ_JACVWU010000010.1, from coordinate 218,558 downwards.
GCTCTGGACGAGGTCGTCGACCTGGCCGAGCAGGGCGGCGAGTTCCGCCGTCCACGGTGCGGCGGCCGCGGCGTCCCGGTAGGCCTGCTCGCGCGCGACCATGGTGTGTCGGATTCCCTCGCTGAGGTTCTCCGACTGTTCCTCCAGGAGCAGCGGCTTCACGTCGGCGTGGACCTTGCTCTCGTCTCCGACCCGAATCACCACGAGATCCCGTGGCAGGCGGGCGAGCACGTTGTCCACGGCGCGATTGGTGTGGGAGGTGACGAGGACCCGGCCGCCGTTGGCGGCCGCCGTGATCGCGGTGGTGTGGGCGATCTCGGTGATGGTCCGGGTCTTGCCGGTGCCGGGCGGCCCGAGCACCACAAGGAGATCCTCAGTGGCCAACGCCTTGCGGAACGCGGCGAGTTGTTCGGGATCGAGCTCCTCGTGCGGCCGCACCTCCGTGGCCGGGATCGTACGCACCCGATGCTCGACCAGCGCCGACAGCAGGCCCGGGCTCGGCGTGTCCTGCGCGCGCAGACTCGCCACCGCCTGCCGCTGTTTGTTGAAGACCACCGAGCCGGGTACGAGTTCCAGGGCGCCGCGCGCGGGCAGCCGATCCCACGACACGGGTTCGTCGAAGTGCACCGTGACGCCTTGCCCCGAGACACGCTTCACCTTGCCGCGCGTCTCCATGCCACCCTGAATCCGGACGAAGGCACCCATCGGCGGCAACTCGGGGCCGACGACCTGGAATTCGTACGCGGCCTGCGGAGTGCTGCTCCGGCGCTTGCCGCCGGTGGCCGTCAGGCGCTGATAGGGGAAGGGCGCGGCACTGCGGTCCTCCCTGGTGGTGATCTCCTCGGTCGCGTCGATCAGCCGGTCCACGGTGTCGAGGAACTCCGATTGCGCTTCGCTGACGGAGGGGGTCCCTCGCTGCTGCGTCTGCGCTTGACCGAGGCTCTCCCAGGCCTGTTCGATGCTCTGCCACTGGGCGTCCGAGCCCTCGGGCACCGCCCTCAGTTCGAGCACCATCCGCCAGGCGGGTGGGCGCAGAAGGAGACAGGACCGAGCGAGGCGCGCGCGGTCGGCGAAGCGCAGCGGGTCGATGTGCTTGACGAAGTAGCCCGTGCCTCGATTCGTCGTCTCCAGGCGCAGCCGGTAGGTATGGGTGTGCACCAGCAAGGACGGTTTGAATCGGCTGTTGCCAGGGTCGAGGCGTACGGCGGCGCCGCCCTTGAGCTGGTTCAGATCGTGGACGATCTGTGAGACGTCGGACGGCAGCCCGGCGCTGGACTCGATCTTGGTGCGGAGCTGCTCGTCCAGCGCGATTCCCGGGACGAGCACCAGCGGAGCGCGCAGGTCGACGGTGGTGACAGGCATCGATGATCCTCAGCGCTGGGACGGTGCCGGGACGACCGACAGTTCGCGGACAGCGGCGAGCAGGGCGAGGCGGAGGGCACGGACGCCTGGACGCTCGGCCGGGTCCTGCCGCAGTGCACCGGCGACCGCGTGGGCCAGACCGGCCGGAACGGGGGCGGAAGCGCGGTAGGCGGGCAGTCCGGGAACGGGTGGTCGGCCGGTCAGCGAACGATGCAGCAGAGCGCCCACCTGGTAGACGTCGGTGGCGGGTCCGGGGCGGTCCGCGGAGCCGTGCCGCTGCTCGGGGGCCTGATAGGGCCCGGCGTTCTCGCCCTGGCGTGGCGGCACGGTGGCGAGGCCCAAGTCGCGCAGCACCATGCGCGGCCGGTGCATGACGATCGCGGTCGGCCGGAGCGCCCGGTGCGAGAACCCGTTGCCGTGCAGCCGTTCGAGGACTTCGGCCACTTCGGCGACCCCCTTCACGACCGACCGCAGTCGCAGCAGGTCGAGCCGCGAGGGGGGTTCGGGCAGCACATCGTGGAGGGTTCCCCGGGGATGGCCGAGCTTCGGGTCGGCCGGCCAGGTCAGGGCAAGGGTGGCGGTGTTCCCGTGGCGGGTCAGTTGTACGACGTCGGGGCCGCGGAGGTCGCGGCACAACCTGGCCTCCTGTTCGAGCGCGGCCAACGGGTCGAAGGCCGAGCCGGGCAGGGGCCGTTCCCGGTCGACCTGGCGCAGCCAGACGTAGGAGCCGCGGGACGTCCGGTCGGACGCCACACGTGCCACCGCCTGACGCCGCACCACCTCGCCGTCGCGCGACTCGTGGAGGAGATCCCCAGGACCTTCGTACAGCAGGTACTCCTGTTCCTCGACCTTGACGACGGGCCGGCCGGTCCAGGCCGCGGAGCCGGAGTCGCGATCGGGTCCGGACACCACCACGACCGCGGGCCGTTCGGGCTGCTCCCTGCGCGGTCGCCCGGTGGGCCGTAGGTCGCGCAGCACCCGCAGCGCGAAGGCGGCGGCGTGCCGTGACGCCGTCTGCTGGGAGCCCGAGGCGTCGGATGCCGCCTTGCCCGAGTCGGCGAAGTCGCTGATGCCGCGCACAGCGAGCATCCGCACTGTGCGGTGCATCCTGGCTGCGTGGGCGACTCCGTGGCTCTCCATGTCGACGGCCACCGCGTCGTTGTAGTGGCTGCGGATCCGGCGGGCGGTCTCGGAGTCGCGGGAGCCGATCAGCACATCGCCCGAGGCGATCGGTTCGAAGTGAACCCGGGGCGGCGCGACAGGCCGTTGTTCCGGGGGCAGAAAGATCCAGGGCTCGTTGCGGCGAGCGGAGCGGACCAACTGGTCGATGTCGAACGCCGATTCCCAGGCGTCGGGCCGGGAGCTGAACCCGTCCACGCTCTCGCGGCCGCCGTGATAGCCGTAGATCTTTCTGGCGACGACGACGTCCCCGAGGTGAACATCGTCCTTGAGCGCACCGGCTACGCCGACGAAGAGCACCGCCTCCGCGTCGAAGTGCTCGATTGCGGTCTGCGCGACGAGTGCGGCACGGGTGTTGGTGGGCCCCGTCTCCGCCAGGGCCACTTGCCAGTCGAGGCCGGGAACCCGGCCGACGTCGAGGAGGGTGCCTCGTGGCAACTCGACCTCGCGGACGCCCTTCAGGTGGTGGCGCACCGCCTCGTACTCCAGCTGTAACGCAGTGAGCACGACCACGGTGTGCCGCCGACTGCTCGCGCCCGCCAACGAACCCCCCTCACTCCCACGGGACCTGCGATTCGCCCCCACAGCTCCCACCGGCGATTTCGCCCGGCGCCCGATGAGGATGAAAGGGCCACTCCAGCCCGGCCGCCTCGGAGCGATGATCCAATGGCTGATCGATTCCGTCAACGCACATCGGCGTCAAGCCACGGTCCCGCTCCGGCCCCCCTCCTCGACTTCGACGTCCTTCTCCTGCGGGAACAGCGAAAAGTGCGACTGTGCTTTCTCGCCGGTTGCTGATCGTCGGTCAGGGCAGGAGTTCCTCGTCGGTCAGGGCAGGAGTTCGACGTAGCCCTCGGTTCCGTGCACGCGGATGCGCTGGCCGTCCCGGATGAGGCGGGTGGCCCGGGCCACGCCCACGACGGCCGGCAGGCCGTACTCGCGGGCGATCACCGCGCCGTGGGTCATGAGGCCGCCGACCTCTGTCACCAGGCCCGCGATGCCGACGAACAGGGGTGACCAGCTGGGGTCGGTGAAGGGGGTGACCAGGATGTCGCCCGCTTCGAGCTCGGCGTCCGCCATGTCCAGGATGACGCGGGCCCTCCCCTCGACGGTCCCCGCGGAGACGGGGACACCGGTCAGGGCGCCGGCCGGCACGTCGTCGCGCCGGTACGCGCCGGTGAGCGCCTCGCCGTCCGAGGTGAGGACCCGGGGCGGGGTGAGGGCGTGGTACGTGCGGAAGGCGTCCTTGCGCCGCTGGATGAGGCGGTGGTCCGCCCGGTGCGTGCGGGCGACGTCGCGGAGTTCCTGGAACGTCAGGTAGTAGATGTCCTCCGCTTCGGCGAGAACGCCGGCCCGCACGAGGCGTTCGGCCTCCGCCAGCAGGGCCTGCTTGTACACGAAGGAGCGGCTGACGATGCCGTACTTCGGGTACTCCCGGTACCCGATGAAGGTCCTGACCCGGTCGATCATCCGCTTGGTCTCGTCAGCCTTGCGCTCCCCGTCCGGCAGGGCCCGCAAGCGGGCGAGTACGTCCTGTTCCTTCTGCCGCGCCTTCTGCCGGCCTTCCTCGAAGCGCCGCTGTGCGGCGCCCGGTTCGAAGTTCCTGACGTTGTCGAGGATCACGGGCACGAGCGTGCTGGGGCGCTCGCGCCAGCGCGGCCGCGTGATGTCGATCTCGCCGACGCAGCGCATGCCGTACCGGTCCAGGTAGGCCTCGATGGCGTCACGCGCCTCGGCCCCGCCCGGCAGCTTCGGCAGCTCCTCCAGGAAGCCGTCGTCCGTCACGTCCTGCAGGAACGCCACCACCTCCGGCCACGGGCGGATCACGTCCGCGACGTCGAGGAGGGCAAGACCCATCTCCGAGGTCACATTGCCGGGGGCGGACAGCGTGAGCGTGTCGGCGGCGTTCTTCTCGCCCAGCCACTCCCGCAGCTTGTCGTTGAGCCACCAGGTGGCCTCCATCCCCGCCATGATCGCCTGCATGCTCAGCGGGTCGCCGAGGATCCGCTTGTGCTCCTCGAAGGCCTGGGAGAGGAAGTCGAACAGCGCCGGTCCGCTCTGCGCGCGGATGTCGCGTTCCAGGGCGGCGAGGGAGGCGCGGCTGCGCTCGATCAGCTCGGTGACGACGGCCGGATCGGCCTCGACCGGGGCGGGCGGGCTCCCGGCCGGTGGCCCGGCGGGGGCCGTGCCCGGGAGCGTCGGGACGAAGCCGTCACGGTCGAGCACGGTCTCCAGCGCGTCCCTGACCAGCGGATCGCCTCGCCCCATGAGCTCCAGGAGGGCGGCGCGGCTCGCGGGCGAGGCCAGGCGCTGGGTGACGTCGACGAACAGCCTGCCGCCCGCCTCGTGCATCGGCGCCATGGCCGTCAGCCGCCACAGGGAGAGGCCCAGGGGCTTCATGGGGTCGGTCATCATCTGCTGGTGGCCGACGGAGACGTAGACGTGATTGTCCTGGTCGCCGGTCTCGGGGACGGGGAACAGTGTCGTGATCGGCCTGCTCTGCACGATCCGGAACCCGTCCTCGGCCAGGCACCACTCGATGTCCTGCGGCCGGCCGAAGCGCGCCTCGATCCGCCGGCCCAGCCGCACGAGCTCCACGACCTGAGCATCCGTCAGCGCCGGCTGCTCCTGCCGCTCCGCGTCGATCGCCACCTCGCGCGTGCCGCCCGTCGGCAGGGCCTCGACGGCGCGCTGCTTGGCGGCGATCGTCCGGGTGACGATCTCGCCGTCCCGCACCTTGAAGACGTCCGGGTTCACCAGACCGGCGACCAGGGCCTCGCCGAGGCCGAAGCCGGCGTCCACGGTGGCGACCTTCCGGTTGCCCGAGACGGGGTCGGCGGTGAACAGCACGCCGGACGCCCGCGGTACGACCATCCGCTGCACGACCACGGCCATGCGGACCGTACGGTGGCCGATGCCGTTGCGCTGACGGTAGGTCACCGCCCGCTCGGTGAACAGCGAGGCCCAGCACAGCCTGACGTGCCGGAGGATCGCCTCCGGTCCCATGACGTTCAGGTATGTGTCCTGCTGGCCCGCGAAGGAGGCCGTCGGCAGATCCTCCGCCGTCGCGCTGGACCGGACGGCGTAGGCGGCCCGGTCACCGAGCCGCGCGAGCGCGCGGGTGATCGCCGTCGCGAGGTCGTCGGGGACGGGGATCCCTTCGATGGTCCGGCGCATCTGCGCGCTGAGCGTGCGGATGCCCTCCCGGTCGTCCGGACCCACGGACGACAGTCGGTCCAGCAGACGCTCGGCGTCCGGCGCCTGCGCCATGATCCGACGGAAGGCGTCCGTCGTCACACAGAAGCCCTCCGGCACGTGCACGCCGTCGATCCGGCACAGCGCGGCCAAGTGCGCCGCCTTGCCCCCTACGGTCGCGATCTGCGTCTCGTCGATGTCCTGAAGATCCCGCACGTGCTGGTCGGTCATGGCGGTGTCCCGTCCCCGTTCGGTAGGCGATGGCCTCGGCCGACGATTCTGCCTGCTTTCAGCCCCTGGTCCAGGGCCGGAGTTTCTCGGTGTTGAGCACGGCCCGGATGCGGGTGATCCGATCACCCGCGATGTCGAACGCGTACACCGCCACCGTACGGCCGTCCTGGAGCGCGACCAGGCCGGGCCTGCCGTTGACCGTGCGCTCCACGACGGTGAGGGCGCCGGACGCCCGGGCGAAGAGGTCGCTCGGGTGGTGCGCGATCCGCTCGCCGCCCTCGACGGGACGCGGTGAGGCCTGCGTGCGGCCGCCACCGTCGGCGGTCACCGTGGCGTCGGGGTCGAGGAGGCCGATGAGGGCACCGATGCCCTGGGCCTGCCACGCCTGCTCGAAGTCCCTGACGATGCCGGCCTGCCGGGCGGCCGGCCTGCCGGGCGGTCGGGGGCGCGGGCCTCCGCCCGGCCGCCCGGATGCGGCGCCGGGCGGAGGAGGCCGGCTGACGGCAGGCCGCGGGGGTGCGGCCGACGATCTCGGATCCGAACAGGTCCAGGCAGATACGGCCCGCGACCTACGTCAGCCGGGCCCCGGGGACGTCGATGGCCTCCTGCCGCTCGCGCGACAGCGCGTACCAGCGTGCGTACGGCTCCTGAACGGCATCCTCCGCCTCGGCGAGGGAACCCAGCAGCCGATGGGCGAGACGCAACAGCCGCCGCCGCTCACTCATGACCGCGTCCGGGCTCTGATCGTCCACGGTGCTCACACTTCTCCCCTTGCCCCTGCGTCGGCCGGATCCGCTCTCGCCCGTATCGACGGGACAGCCCACCGGAAGGTGAGACCGACGGCCCGCTCGACCTTCCGGCGGCCCGCGCGCCGTCGTACTGGTACTGCCGGGCGCGGGGGCCACGGCGGCGTCGCGTGGTCCGGGCGGGGTTCGTCGTAGGCGACCGCCGCCGCGCCGAACGACGAGGCGTGCAGCAGGCGTTGGGCCTGGCCCCTGCGGTCACCGCAGGGGCGCGGGGCTGCGGACGGCTACCGCCGACTCGGGGCACCGCACCCCCGTTCCCTCCACGCGGCGGCCGTCCGGGGTGGTGATGGTCACCGGGGGCGGATCGGCGCCCGGGTCGGCCACGTGTTGGGCTGCGCGGGCGGTGCAGATGATCTGGGTGGCCGCGAGGTCGTTCCATTCGGCGGGGGACGGGGGGAGTTCGACGGAGAAGCGTACGTTGCCCGCTGTCACCGTCATGGTGTCGGTGGCGGGAAGCGCCTGCGGCAGGTCGGTGGGGTCGGTGGCGGGCCGGGTGGGAACCGCCGCGGGCAGGGGGAGTCGGGTGGTGATCCGTTTGCGGGCTTCCGCGTCGGTCGGGCCCTGGAGGAGCAGCTGTACGGCCGCCTCGACGCTGCCGGGGGAGTCGGTCGCGCGGGGTACGGCGACCAGGGCGCCGTCCGCCACGAAGTACACCCGGGTCGTCGGCGCGATGCCGCCGGCGGGGCCGCCCGCCTCGACCACGCCGGTGGCCGGGATGCCGCAGGAGGTGAGGGCGCACAGCGCGGGCAGGGGCACGAAGAGGAGCAGGAGCGCGCGTCGGCGCGGGGGAGTCACGGGCGGGTCTCCTCGGGGTCGGGCAGGGGGAGGCGCACGGTGAAGGCGGCGCCCGCGCCCGGGCGGTTCGCCGCGTGGACGGTGCCGCCGTGCACGCGCACGTTCTCCGCGGTGATCGCGAGGCCCAGCCCGCTGCCCTCGGTACGGGTGCGGGCGGCGTCCGACTTGTAGAAGCGCTCGAAGACGTGCGGCAGGACGTCCTCGGCGATGCCCGGCCCGCTGTCCAGCACCTCGATGACGGCCGTCCGCTCCCCGTCGCCGTACAGGCGGAGCACGACGGGGCGGGCGCCGTGCCGCAGGGCGTTGCCGACGAGGTTGGCGACGACGACGTCGAGGCGGCGCGGGTCGACGCGTCCGCGCAGGGTGCCGGGCGGGGGCAGGTCGGTGTCCACGACGTCGGTCCAGGCGCGGGCGGCGAGGGTGCGCCGCAGTGACTCGGCGAGGTCGATGTCGTCGAGGTGCAGTGTCGCCGCGCCCGCGTCGAAGCGGGAGATCTCCATGAGGTCGTCCACCAGGCGGGCGAGTTTCACGGTCTCCGCGCTGATCAGGCGGACCGCGGTGGCCGTGTCCGGGTCCAGGCGGGCGGCGTCCTCGTCGAGGACGTCGGTGACCGCCGACATGGCCGCCAGCGGGGTGCGCAGTTCGTGGGAGACGTCGGCGGCGAACCGGCGGGCCCGGGCCTCCATGCCGCGCAGTTCGGCCACCGACTCCTCCAGCGCGGCGGCCGTCTCGTTGAACGTGTGCGAGAGATCGGCGAGTTCGTCGGATCCGTGAACGGTGAGCCGGGTGTCCAGGCGGCCCTCGGCGATGCTGCGGGTGGCGCTGCGCAGCGCCCGTACCGGCCGCAGCACCCCGCGCGCGGCCAGCAGCGCCAGCAGCACGGCGAGGACCAGGGCGACCACGGTGGCGCGTTCGACGGCGGAGACCAGGGCGTCGACGTAGGCGCGTTCGGCGGTCTGCGGCACGGTCAGGAAGACCTGGACGCCGGAGTCGTAGGAGCCCTCCTGCGGGGCCTCGGCGTAGGTGACCGACATGCCGACGACGAGTGAGGTGCGGTCGCCGCGGGTGACCCGCTGGAAGACGGTGGCCAGCCGGGAGTCGACCGCCTCCCGCACGGCGGGGCTCAGTTCCGCGAAGGGGTCGCCGGGGACGGAGGTGGCACTCAGCTCGCCGTAGGTGGCCTGGACGCGCCAGGTTCCGGAGGACTCGCTGAGCGCGAGGTCCGCCGCGAACTGCTCCAGGTCGGCCTCGCTCGGCGGGAAGGCGAGCTGCGGGGCGAACTGGTTGACCTGGGTGCGCAGTTGCCGGATGACCGTGTCCTGGCTCTGCTGGAGTATGCCGGTGCGCGCCTCGCGGAAGGACAGGGCGCCGGTGGTCGCGGCGGTGAGCGCGGCCACCAGCGCGAAGGCGACGACCAACCGGGTGCGCAGGCCGCGCAGTTGGGGCAGACGGGGGCGGTTCACCGCGCCGCGAACCGGTAGCCGAACCCGCGCACGGTCTGGATGTGGCGGGGGTCGCGCGGCGGTTCGCCCAGCTTGGCGCGCAGCCGTTTGACGCAGGCGTCCACCAGCCGCGCGTCCCCGTGGTAGCTGTGCTCCCAGACGGCCTCCAGGAGCTGCTGCCGACTGAACACCTGGCCGGGGGAGGCGGACAGCGTCAGCAGCAGCCGCAGTTCGGACGGGGCGAGCGAGACCGGCGTACCGTTCCGGGAGACGGAGAGCCCGGCCCGGTCGACGGTGAGGTCTCCGTACGTGTCGAGCTTCGGTATGCCGCCCTCGGCGGCGCCGGCCGACCGGCGCAGGACGGCACGGATGCGGGCCTGGAGCACCCGGGCCTGCACGGGCTTGACGACGTAGTCGTCGGCTCCCGCCTCCAGCCCTACGACGATGTCCTCGTCGTCGCCCCGCGCGGTCGCCATGATGATCGGCAGGGTCTGGTCGAGGGCGCGCATCGCACGGCACACGTCGAGACCGGGCATGCCGGGCAGCATCAGGTCCAGCACCACGACGTCCGGCCGGAACGACGGCACCCGCTCCAGCCCGTCCTCACCGGTCTCGACGGCGGTGACCTCGTGGCCCTGGCGGCGGAGCGCGAGCGCGACGCCCTCCCGCACGGCACGGTCGTCTTCGATCAGCAGAACGCGTGGCATGGGGCCAGTATCCGCAGGCCGGGTGGCCGCTCACGGGTTTTGTTACCGGACGATCACAAAAGCGGCGGCGAACCACTCGTTATCGTTCCGTTACCGTGCGGGCCAGGTCCCATCACATGGCGATCACACTCTGTCGTCCATGACCACGTACCCATCACCTCCCGTCCGTGGCCGCCGGAGCCGTCGTACGCATGCCTCGCCGCGCGGGCGGCAGGGGAAGGCGTGGGCCGCCCTGGCTGCCCTGGCCGTCCTGGGGGCCGCCGGGTTCGCGGCCTTCGACGGTGTGCGATCGGCGGATGCGGGAGGGGAGCACGTCGTCGAGCCCACGGCATCCGGCTCCACCGGTCCGACGCGCGCCTCCCGGCCGGCCCCGCCGCCCGGCGAGCCCTCTGCCTCCTCAACCTCCTCGTCCTCCTCGTCACCCAAGTCCCCGTCGCCGCGCGCGATTCCGTCCACCGGGCCGGGCACGTTCACCGTCGCCGCCGGCGGCAGCGCCAAGGCGGGCACCGGAACGGCCCTGCGCTACCGGGTCGAGATCGAGGACGGCCTCGACCTCTCCGCCGCGGACGTCGCCCGGCAGGTGGAGCGCATCCTGGCCGACCGGCGCGGCTGGACCGCGGACGGTCGCTCGGCCTTCCAGCGGGTGCCCGGCGGCCCGGCCGACTTCGTCGTGCGGGTCGCGACCCCCGGCACCGTCGACCGGATCTGCGGACAGTACGGGCTGGACACCGGCGGCGAGTACAACTGCAACGTGGCGCAGAACGTGATGGTGAACCTGAAGCGCTGGCAGCTCGCGACCCCCGTCTACGCCGACGACGTCAGCGCCTACCGTGCCCTGATCATCAACCACGAGGTCGGCCACTTCCTCGGCCACGGCCACGTCGGCTGCCCGGGCCCGGGCCGGCCCGCTCCCGCGATGATGCAGCAGATCAAGGGCATGGACGGCTGCGTGCCCAACGTCTGGCCCTACGACGACCAGGGCCGGTACGTGACAGGACCGGCCGTCCCCTGACGGAGCGTCATATCCCCACAGCCGTCGGCTTTTTGCCGAACCGGCAACACGCCTCGCACCCGCCCCGCCCGCCCCGGCACGATCGAGGTCACCCCGCACCGCACCCGGGAGGAACCCGTGCCAGTGACGACCGCCACCGAACCCACCCACCGCCTCGTCCCCTCGCCCGCCGGCCGGATCCACCTGGTGGAGCAGGGCCGCGGACCGCTGGTCGTGCTCGTCCACGGGTTCCCGGAGTCCTGGTACTCCTGGCGGCACCAACTGCCCGCGCTGGCCGCCGCGGGCTACCGGGCGGCGGCCGTGGACGTACGCGGCTACGGGCGCTCCTCGCGGCCCGCGGCCACCGACGCCTACCGGATGCTCGACCTGGTGGCGGACTGCGTCGCCGTCGTGCACGCCCTGGGCGAGGAGTCCGCGGTGCTCGTCGGCCACGACTGGGGCGCGAACATCGCCGCCACCTCGGCCCTGCTCCGGCCCGGGGTGTTCCGGGCGGTCGGGCTGCTCAGCGTGCCGTACACCCCGCCCGGCGGGCCGAAGCCCAGCGAGGTCTTCGCGCAACTGGGCGGGGACGAGGAGTTCTACGTGTCCTACTTCCAGCAGCCGGGGCGGGCCGAGGCCGAGATCGAGCCGGACGTGCGCGGCTGGCTCGCCGGGTTCTACGCCGCGCTGTCCGCCGACACCATGCCCGGCCCGGACGCGCCGGACCCGCACTTCGTCGGCCGCGGCGGAACCCTGCGGGACCGGTTCCCGGCCGGCCGCACGCCCTCCTGGCTGAGCGAGGACGACCTCGACGTCTACGCCGCCGAATTCGAGCGGACCGGCCTGACGGGGGCGCTGGCGCGCTACCGGAACATGGACCGGGACTGGGCGGACCTGGCCGGCCACGCGGGCGCGCCGATCGCGCAGCCGTCGCTGTTCGTCGGCGGAACCCTCGACGCCTCCACCACCTGGCTGGCCGACGCGATCGAGGCGTACCCGCGCACACTGCCCGGCCTGGTCTCCTCCCACCTCCTCGACGGCTGCGGCCACTGGGTGCAGCAGGAGCGCCCCGAGGCCGTGAACCGGATCCTCGTGGAATGGCTGGACGCGGTGTCGGCCTCCTGAAGCGGCGGGGGTCCCGAGGGGAACGCGGCGCGGACCGCGTACGCTCTACGGCCGCGACGCCCGGCGGGGGCCTCGAGGGTGCCGCGGCCCGGACCGCGTACGCTCTACGGCCGCGAGCTACCGCCGCGACGCCCGAGCCGACCCCTGGAGCACGATGAACCCCGCCTGCCCGGCCCCGACGGCGGCAGACACCCCGCTGCTGGAGGACTACTCCCTCGAAATGACCGGCAAGGACGTCGCACACCTGGAGGAGGCCAGTGACGTCATCCCGGCCGGCACCCGGGTCAACGTGACCTTCCTGGGCAACGAGGACCTCGCGATGCGCCGGGAGGCCGCACGGGCGGTGAAGCGGCTCGGCTTCGTGCCCGTGCCGCACCTCTCCGCCCGGCGCCTCGCCTCTCGGGCCGACCTCGAACGCTTCCTCGACGCCCTGCACGCCGACGGCACCGCGGAGCACGTGTTCGTCGTCGGCGGCGACCCCGCCACCCCGCAGGGCCCCTTCCCGGACGCCCTCTCCGTCATCGACACCGGACTCCTCCAGCGGTACGGGGTCCGCCACGCCGGTGTCTGCGGCTACCCGGAAGGGCACCCGGCCATCCCCGACGCCACCCTGTGGTCGGCGCTCCGGGACAAGCACACCGCCCTGCAGCGCGGCGGTCTGACCGGCGGCGTCATCACCCAGTTCGGCTTCGACGTCGACCCCGTCCTCGCCTGGGTCCAGGACCTGCGCGAACGCGGCATCGACCTGCCGGTCCGCGTCGGGGTCCCCGGGCCCGCCGGGGTGCGCCGCCTGCTGGGCTACGCGGCCCGCTTCGGCGTCGGCACCAGCGCCTCCATAGCCAGGAAGTACGGCTTCTCCCTGACCAACCTCATCGGTACGGCCGGCCCCGACCGGTTCGTCCGGGAACTCGCCGCGCGGTACGACCCGGAGCGGCACGGCGAGCTGAAACTGCACTTCTACACGTTCGGCGGGATCGGGGCGACCGCGGAGTGGGCCGCCCGGTACGGGCGGGACGCGCGACGCGCCGCCGGTCCGTCGAAGATCAACTGATCGGCGGAGCGGCAAATCGATCCGCCGGGTGAACGAGCCGCGGGTTGGTCGTCACGTCCGCGCGCGGCCGCGGATCCTGGGGCGGAACTGATCAAAGGACCGGCAGGAAACCGTAGTTCGGCCGGTCCGTCCACCGCTCAGGAGTTCCCTTGCGTATTCGTCGTGCCGTGACCGGCGCCCTCGGTGCCGCCGCCCTCGTCCTCACCTCCTTCGGCGCGGTCACCGCGGCCGCCGGCCCGGCCGCCGCCAACCCGTGCGGCTTCTTCGAGACCAGCTCCGACGCCTACTACAACCACTGCACCTCCGACGGCTCACGGGTCGTCATCAAGGTCGAGGTGGCCCTGGCGCCCGACTACGAGCGGTGCGTGTCGCCGGGCACGACCTGGCTGGGCTCCGCGAGCAAGATCCAGGGCGCGTACTACGTCGGACGCACCTGCTGATGTGTCCGTAGGAGAGGAGGGGACACCGATGCGGTGTCCCCTCCCTCGTGTCCCTCGTGTCCCGGCTAGCAGATGCTCTGCCGGCTGTTGACGAGCGTGTTGTTGCGGAAGGTGATGTTCGTCCCGCAGGGCCGCTCGGTGATCGCCGAGTTGGTCACCGTGAGGTTCTGGATCGTGATGCCGGAGTTGTTGGGGAACTCCGAACGGGCCGCGAGCCGGATCTCGCCGCCGCCGGTGACGCTGCCGCTCTGGGCGGCGACGGTGACGTTGGAGCAGTTCTCCACCAGGATCGCGTTGTTGCCGGTGTGGGAGAGGTTCACCCGGTCGATGACCGCGCCACCGCTCTCGGAGACGCAGAAGACACCCCGGCCGCCGCCGCGCGCGATCACCTCGCCCACCCGGATGTTGGTCGGGTACGAACTGCCCACCCGGCCGTTGCGGTTGGCCATGCGGAAGGCCGCGTAGCCCGTGCCGGTGCCCGCCCCGTCGGCGTCGACCTTGGCGACCGACGCGTTGATCGTCTGATTCAGCAGCAGGCCCGAATGGCCCACGTTGCGGGCGGTGACGGTGCCGACGGTGAGGCCGTCGACCCCGTAGGTCTCCACCGCGTGACTGCTCGCGCCGGACACGTACACGTTGTCGATCCTGACGTTCCGCGTCCACTGGCTGGTGTCGCCGCGGTTGTCGATGCGCACGCCGAGCCCGGCCGACAGGCGCATGTCGAGCCGGCCGAGCACCACGTTCTGGACGTTGCGCAGGAAGACGCCGTAGAGCGGGGTGCCGGTGACGTTGAGGTGCTGGACCTCGATGTCGCGGACGCCGCGGGCGTAGACGGGGGCCTGGTCGCCGGAGCCGGATCCGGTGACGTTGATCGTGCCGCAGACGTCGAGCACGGTGTAGCTCGGCAGGGAGACGCGGGACCCGGCGCCGATCGAGCCCGAGCCGCGCACGACGACCCGCTCCTTCGAAGTCCGGCCCGCCGTCAGGCTGTTGACGGCCGCCTGCATCGCGGCCCGCATGTCCGTGCCGGTGTAGACGACACCGCTGCCGCGCCGGGCGGTCCAGGTGCCGCCGCTGAGCACCGCCTCGGCCTGGTAGGCGCCGTCGCCGCAGGCCGCCGTCTGCGCCGCGTCCGCGGGTTTCGACAGCAGGGCCGCGCCGGTGAGCAGCGCGGTGGCGCAGGCGGCGGTCACGACGGCCCTACTTCTGTGCTTCATGTCGGCTCCTATGGGGGGTGGTGTGGGGGGTGGTGTGGGGCGCCGGTTCGGGCGGGTGTGGTCCTGGCCCGCCCGGCCCTGTCTGATCCGATCCGGATTGAATCGATTCACTACGGGACCCTCGGGTGGTGACCTGGGGTGATGTGGCCGAAGGGTGCGGCAGAGCGTACGGGGGTGGCCCGGCAAGCGTTTTCTACAGCGGCCCGTGAGTGTGCCAACGGCCTCCCGGGCCGTCAAGAGGTCCCGTCGGCCCGGCGTTGATCGAGTGGTGACGGCCGGAACGCGGGCGTACCTTCTAACGGTGAACCATCGGTGGACGGGATCGTTCACCGACTTCTCGCGAGGGCGCGGCCCTCGGGAGTGGGAACCACCATGAGCAGCAGCCCGCAGCCGACTTCGTCACAGGCCGCCACCGCGGACAACGGCGGTGGCGGAAGCGCGATGGCCCTGCTGGTCATCGCCTCCTGCCAGCTGATGGTGGTCCTGGACATCACCATCGTGAACATCGCGCTGCCGCACATCCAGCGCTCCCTGGAGTTCTCCACCACCAGCCTGGCCTGGGTGGTCAACGCGTACACCCTCACCTTCGGCGGACTGCTGCTGCTCGGCGGCCGGGCCGGCGACATCCTCGGCCGCCGGCGCGTCTTCGTCTTCGGCGTCCTGCTCTTCGTATGCGCCTCGCTGCTCGGCGGGTTCGCCCAGAACTCCGGCCAACTCCTCGCCGCACGCGCCCTCCAGGGTGTCGGCGGGGCCATCGCCTCCCCGACCTCGCTCGCCCTGATCAGCACCACGTTCCGCGAAGGGCCGGAGCGCAACCGGGCGTTCGGGGTGTTCGCCGCGGTCTCGGCGGGCGGCGGTGCGATCGGACTGCTCGCGGGCGGGATGCTCGTCGAGTGGCTCAACTGGCGATGGGTGCTCTTCGTCAACGTCCCGATCGGACTGCTCATCGTCCTCGCCACCCCGCGCTGGATCAAGGAGTCCGAACGCCACCCCGGCCGTTTCGACATCACCGGCGCGCTGACCTCCACCGCCGGCATGGTGCTGCTGGTGTACGGCTTCATCAGGGCCGCGCAGCACGGCTGGCGCGACGCCCTCACGCTGGCCTCGTTCGTCGGCGCCGCCGTCGTCCTCGCGGTCTTCGTCCTCGTCGAACGGGGTTCGCGCCAACCCATCACCCCGCTGCACATGTTCGGCGACCGCAACCGCGCGGGCACCTACGGCATGATGCTGAGTCTCTCCGCCGCGATCTTCGGCATGTTCTTCTTCCTCACCCTCTTCGTGCAGAACGTGCTGGACTTCAGCCCGCTCCAGGCCGGCCTCGCCTTCCTGCCGGTCAGCGCCGTCATCGCGATCGGCGCCGGTCTGGCCTCGCGCTTCCTGCCCGTGTACGGGCCCAAGCCGTTCATGGTGGTGGGCGCGGTGCTGGCGGCGGCCGGGCTGGCGTGGCTGACCCTGACCGACGTCGACTCCACCTACGCGGGCAGCATCCTCGGCCCGATGCTCGTCTTCAGCCTCGGCATGGGCATGGAGTTCGTCTCGCTCACGCTGATGGCCCTGTCCAACGTGCGGGTCGAGGAGACCGGCGCGGCCTCCGGCCTCCTCAACGCCACCCAGCAGGTGGGCGGTTCGCTCGGCCTGTCCATCCTGGTCACGATGTTCGGCACGGCCAGCACGAACGAGGCGGAGAAGCAGATCCCCCGCTTCCTGGCCCAGGCGACCCTCGTCGAACGCCGACGCTTCGAACAGACCGGGGAGTTGCCGGCGCGCTGGGCGGACGAGGTGCTCACGGCCGGGGCCTCGGCCGCGTTCGTGACGGCGGCGATCTTCACCCTCGTCGCCGCACTGATCGCCGTGCTGGTCATTCAGGTACGGCCGTCCGATCTGGAGCGGCTCAAGGGAGGCGGGATTCCGGGGCCGGGCTGAGGTTGGGGCCGGGATGCGCATCGCGGGTGGGCCACCGTCGCTTCACGAGCCGTCCGGCACCGCTCCCCACGCCGCCGTGCACAGGGCCCGGTCCACCTCGGCGGTGTAGTGGGCGGCCGCGAGCCAGGCGCGCGCGAAACGGCTGAGGTCCGCCGGGACGAGACGACCGAAGACGTCACGGGTGCGGTCGGCGGCGGCCGAGTGCAGCTCGTCGAGCAGGTCGGCCGCCGTGCCGAGCCCGGCACCGCGCAGGCGTCGGCCGTCGGCGGCGCCGTCGCCGGGGAAGGCCAGCACCCGACGGCCGCCGGAGGCAGCCTGGTGGACGCGGCGGCGCAGAAGGTGCAGGGGAGCTTCGTCGGGGGCGGGCGGCACACCGGCGGGAGCTGTGGGCTGTTCGGTCGGCAGGTCCGCCTGCTGGAGACGGTCGAGCCCCAGGTCGAGCCGGGCCTCGGGG
The DNA here is from genome assembly GCF_014596915.1 of Streptomyces sp. TRM68416. GTDB lineage: Bacteria > Actinomycetota > Actinomycetes > Streptomycetales > Streptomycetaceae > Streptomyces. The sequence goes on along the minus strand of NZ_JACVWU010000010.1, from coordinate 201,640 downwards.
TCGGTGGGGCGGCTGACGGCCAGCAGCAGCGCGCGGGGGTGGGCGGCCGGGGCGAGGCGCGCGACGACCCGCAGTCGGCTGCCCCGGGCGGCGGCCAGCAGACGTAGATTGTCCCGGTGCGGAAGCCCCGGATGGTCGTGGGCGGCGACGAGCCGGACCGTCACACCACCGCAGTCGGCCAGCAGACAGTCGCCCGCCGCCTCACGGGCCGTGCCGACGAGCGTGACGTCGAGGAAGAGCAGGTCGTGCCTCCTGTCCTCGGCGAGCGCGCGTACGGCCTGCTCGGCGGCCGGAACCGCCCACAGCCGGTCCAGCGGGTCGGCGTGCCAGGAGACCCCGGACGCCCGCACCGCCCGTACCCCCGCCCCCGCGCCCAGACGCCCCGTCGGCGAGACGGTCGCCCCGGACACGGCGAGCCCCGCGCGCGACAGCTCCCGGTGGGACAGGGCCGTGTCCCCGATGCGCACCGCCCGGTCGGCCGCCCCCACCGCCCGGCCCGGCCCGCCCGGCGCGACGTCGGAGACCGTGTACAGGCGGCCGTCGGCATCGGCGGTCCAGGTCACCGCGCCCGCGTACCCGGTCGCCGTCAGGACGGGCTCGGAGAAGAGGCCGTACAAGCGCAGCGAGCCGTCCGGGGTGTACGGCTGCCGTACGCTGCCGCGCAGCGCGGTCAGCTCCGCGCCGCTCGCGCGCGGAACGCGGTGCGCGCAGGCCAGGACGTCGTGCAGTGCGGCGACGAGATCCGCCGACCGGTACGACGGATCGGCGCCGCGGGCCGCACGCAGTCCGTTGACCACCGAGACCGCCGAGGCGGCGGCCCTGGCCAGCCCGGCGAGCCGCGCGGTGTGTGCCGCCCGCAGCAACTCCGCCTGGCGCACGGCACCCGCGCCGTCCGTACCGGCGTCGAGGACGGCTGCCGCGGCGGTGCGGAGGGCCTGGGCGGCGGCGAGTTGGGCGGGGGTGGCTGACGTGGGGGCTGGGGTCCCGGGCGTGGCGACCGGGGTGGTGGCGGTGGGCGTTCCGACGGGGTGGTGGGGCCCCGGGGCGGGGACGCGGCGGGTCGTTGACGTGTTGGCGGGCGTGGGCGTTGCCGTGGCTGCGTCGGCCGACGTGCCGTCCGGCGTGGTTCCGGGCGTGGCGAGTGGGGCGGCGGCGATGGGCGCTCCGGTGGTGCCGGCCTCGGGGGCGGGCGTGCGGGCGGATGCCGGTGCGTCCGTCGGATGGTCCGTGGGGGCGGCCTCCTCGGCCGTAGCCGCCCTGGCGTCCTGCCCCTCCGTCGGCCGCCCGCCCGGGTCCTGGTCCGGGTCCTCGCCCGGGTCCTGGTCCGGGTCCTCGCCCGGGTCCTCGCCCGGGTCCGCGATCGGTGCTGCCGAGGCAGCCGCGGCGCGGTGCAGGCAGGCCGGGGCGAGCAGGCAGCCGCAGCGGATGGCGGCCGGGGTGGTGACGACCCCGTCGGGGGCGTGCAGTTCGAGGTCGGTGTCGTCGTCGACGGCGAGGCGTACGGTGTCGCCGTCCACGACCACGGGGCGGTCCGCGAGCTTGGCGATGCCGGCGTCCAGCCGCTTGCGCAGCCGCGGCGACAGGGCCTCGACGAGTGCGGCGGTCACGGACGGGGCGACCGGGGGAAGGCCCGGAGTCATGCGATCTTCTCTCCTACCCAGCGGGCGAGTTCGAGCGGACTGAGGGCGGCGACCGGCATGCCCGCCGCGACGAGCTGCCCCGCGACACCGGTGGAGTACCGGGGGCGGCCCGCGTCGTCGAGACTGGCGCACCCCAGCACCTGGCAGCCGGCCCCGACCAGGGCGCGCACCTCGGCGAGCAGCCCGCCGAGCGGGTAGCCCTCCTCGAAGTCGCTGACGACCACGACGAGCGTGCGCGACGGCACGGTGACGAGTCCGCGCGCGTGCCGCAGCCCCGCGGCGATGTGCGTGCCGCCGCCCACGCTGACCTCCAGCAGCAGCGACAGCGGATCGTCGACATGGCCGGTCAGGTCGATGACCTCCGTGGAGAACGCCAGGAAGTGCGTCGACAGCGTCGGCACGCCGGCCAGCACCGACGCCGTGAGCGCGGCCCAGACCGTGGACGCCTCCATCGACCCGGACACGTCGGTGACCAGGATCAGCCGCCACTCGGCGGCGCGCTTGGCACGGGTGCGGAAGACCGGGTGCTCCGGAACCACCCGGACCGTGCCGTCCGGGCCGCGCCGGGCGGTCGCGAGGTTGGCGCGCAGCGTGCGGGGCAGGTCGAGGCCGCCGCCCGGCCGTCTGCTGGGGCGGGGCAGCGCCGTGCCGTGCAGGGCCGGACGCAGGCGGGTGGCCAGCTCCCGGGTCAGCGCCTCGACCAGCCGCCGGACGAGCGGACGCAGCGCGGCCAGCCGCGCCTCGGGCAGCCCTCCGGCATGCCGCAGCACCGTGCGCAACAGGTCCACCGACGGCCGTACGCTGTCCGGATCGAGTTCGGCGAACACATCGGTACGGCCCGCCGCGGCCGCCGCCGCGAGGACCTCCTCCCGGATACCGGGCCCGAACAGGGCCGCCAGCTCCTCGGACCACTCCCGCACCCCCGGATACGGTGCCTCCCGGCCGCCGCCCGCCCCGGCGCCCGGCATACCGCCCCGGCTTCCCTCGCCGCGCCCGCTGCCGTACAGCTCGTCCAGCGCGGTGGCCAACCCGGAGGCGTGCGGCGGCAGCCGGTCCGTACGCCGGCCCAGCACCAGCCGCCAACGGTCGGCGGGGGCGAGGCGGCGGTCCTCGGGGACGGCGACGGCGGGGGAGTCCACAGCCTCCGGGGACTTGGGCGTCGTGGCCGGGGGCAGCAGCCCGAGTGCCTGCAACGAGGCGCGGGCCGTGAGGTCCGCGCGGGTCCAGGCGGCGAGGGCGACGGGGTCGACGTCGCCGGTGTCGGCCAGGTGCGTGAGCGCCAGGCGCTCCTCCACGGTGGTGAGGAGGCGGTCGCGGGCCGCCGGGCTGAGGGTGTCGAAGCCGCCCCGCAGCGCGGGCAGCCGGTCGAGGAAGCCCCGGTCGGGCAGGCTCGACACCCGGTCCAGGAGAGGTTCCAGCGCGGCGGGCGCCGCCTCCAAGAGCGGTCCGGCGGCCGTCAGCACCCCGGACAGGCGGGCGGTGAGCGCGGAACGGGCCCCGGGACCGGTGGCCGAGTCGATCCAGGAGGCGACCCGCCCACCGAACGCCCCGGGATCCTCGTGCCCCAGCAGCACTTGTACGGCACCGGCGGCGCCGCGCATCAGCGGGGAGCCGTCGGCGGCCAGCCGGGCCAGCGCGTCGGTGAGCCGGATACCGCCCAACTCGTCAGCACGTTGGGCGAGTTCGAGCAGACCGTGCGCGTCGGCGGGATCCTCGGAACCGGTGAGGCCGTCCACCTGGCGCACCGCGGCACCGGTGAGCAGCTCGGCCACGGCGGCCGCCCGGCCCGTACGGTCCTCGTCGGCGTCGAGCCCGGCGACGTGACCGGCGCGCAGCCGGTCCAACAGGGCGAGTCCGGCGAGGAGTTCGGGCAGGGTGCCGGCCTGCGGCAGGACCTCGGCGAGGTCGGCGAGCCGCTCGTCCACGAGCACCGGCAGACCGCACTCCGCCGCCTCCCGCAAACCGTGCAGAACCTGGGCGGCGGTGGACCCGCCCTCGTCCAGCTCCGCCCGCCGACGCTCGCGCAGCACGCCCTCGGCGGCCTGCGCCGCGGTGACTCCGCGCACCCCGGCCGCGGTGAGCCGGGCCTCCGTCGCCGGGGTCCAGCGGACCTCCCAGCGGGAGGTGAGCGCCTCCGCCCCGCCCGCGCCGGCGACCGCCCTGGCCTCCGCGTACGGCACCGCGCACACCGTCAGCCGGCGCAGCAGCAGTTCACGGCGGCGGTCCAGGTCGGAGCGGAGGGGGTCCAGCCGCAGCTCGCGGGTGGTGCCACCGTCGTCCGGGCCGGGCAGCCCCAGGGCCGCCAACTCCGTCTCCACCGCCGGGGCGAGACCGCTGCGCGGCGCGCCGGGAGCAGGACGGCCGGTGCGCGCACCGACGAGCACGCGTTCCATCGCGCGGGCCACGGCCCGGCCCCGCCCGTACGGTTCGCCCTGCGCGAGCACCGTCTGCACCGCCTCGACCAACTCGCCGCGGCCGGCCGCGGGCAGCCCGCGCAACCGGGCCAGGTCCCCGGCCAGCCGGGTGATCTCCCGGGCGTCGGCGGGCCCCGACGGATGCCCGAGGGACCGCAGCTCCGCACACACCCGCACGGCCGCCCGCGTCAGCGCCGCCTCCAGCGCGGTCGGATCCCCCGCCGCGCACAGCACCATGTGCTGCCACTCCGGGTCCCGGATCCCCGCCGGATAGCCGGACCGCTCGTCCAGGAGCGCGTACGTGTACGGGATGAGTGACGTTGCCCAACTGCCGTGCCTCGGGGGTCTGTCGAGCGACCCCGAGGCCGGCGTCGGGGCGTGGGGCGGGTCCGCTGCGTCCGTGCCCTTCGGCGCGGGTGGCCGGGCTTTCGGTGACACCGGCGCCGGAGCGTCGGCCGCGGCGGTCGGCTCACCGTTTTCTGCCGCGTCCTTCGAAGCCGGTGCCACCAACGCCGGTGCGTGGAAGGCGCCGACGACCACGGCGGCCCGCTCCCCGTTCGCGGTGGCCGCCGCCAGGCATGCCCGCATCCATCGCTCACGCCGCAGGTCCAGCTCGGGGACTCCGCCGGCCGCCACCGCGTCCTCGCGCAGCGCCCAGCCCGTCAGCAGGGCGGCCCGGCGCAGCGCCTCGGGCGGGGAGCCGGGGGCGGTGGCTTCCACGAGGCGGTCCCACAGGTCGTCGCCGGGGCGGCCGGTGAGCCGGGCCCGCAGGGCGTCGGCGAGGCCGGGACCGGGTGCGGACGCACCCGCGGTGTGCCGGTCCTCGCCCCACGCCCGGTCGGCGAGCGGCAGGTCGCAGGCCACGACCGGCACCCCCCGCCGTGCCGCCCAGCGCACGGCGGCGAGCTCTGGCGAGAAGTCGGCGAACGGATAGAAGACCGGTCCGCCGGCCGAACCGCTCCCGTCGCCCGGTGCGGCCGCGAGGGCGACCGGGGCCCGCGTCTCCTCGTGGCCGAGCCACGGCAGCCACTCCTGCATCTCGCCGGGGAGTTCGACGAGCAGGACGTCCGGCTTCGCCTCGTCCAGCAGCGCGGGCACGGCGGCGGCCAGGGACGGCGCATGGTGCCGTACGCCGATCAGACAGGGCGCCGCCGGGCCGGTCAGGGCCGCCACCGCCGCGTCGGGGGAGAGGGACACGGTGCTTCAGCCCTCCAGAACCGTGCGCAGGTCCCACAGGGTGCGCCAGGTGGCGGAACCCTGCTCGGCGCGGCGCCGGACCGGGCCGTCCCAGTAACCGCGCAGCCGGGCCGCGTCCGCGGGGTCGTCCTTGCGGACCACGCCGAGCAGGTGCCCCGGCAGCAGCCCGAGCACGTCCCGGTCGCCCGGGAAGTACGCCGCGGCGAGCCCCAGCGCGCCCGCGACGGACACGGCTTCCGCGGTGCTCATCACGGTGGACGGCCGCTCCACCTCCCAGCCCTCCGCCGACCGGCCCTCGCGCAGATCGCGGAACGCCGTCACCAGGGCCTCCAGCACACCGTCGTCCACCTGGAAGGGCGCCCCGGCGCGCGCCACCGAGGCCCGCGCCTGGCTGCGCACGAGCGCCGTCTCGGCGTCGAGGTCCGCGATGGGGCCCACCGTCTCGAAGTTGAAACGCCGCTTGAGGGCGGCGGACATCTCCGACACGCCCCTGTCCCGCAGGTTGGCCGTGGCGATCAGGTTGAATCCGGGCGCGGCGTGCGCCAACGCGTCCGCTCCGCCCGCCAGTTCCGGCACCGCGATGCGCCGCTCGGACAGCAGCGAGACCAGGGCGTCCTGTACCTCGGGCAGACAGCGGGTGACCTCCTCGACCCGGGCGATGGCACCCCGGCCCATGGCCGTGAGCACGGGCGAGGGCACGAGCGCCTGCCGACTGGGGCCCTGGGCCAGCAACAGGGCGTAGTTCCAGCCGTACTTCAGCTGGTCCTCGGTGGTGCCCGCGGTGCCCTGCACCACCAGACCGCTGGTGCCGCACACCGCGGCCGACAGCAGCTCGGACAGCATGGACTTGGCGGTGCCGGGCTCACCGACCAGCAGCAGACCCCGTTCACCGGCGAGAGTGACCACGCACCGCTCCACCAGCGCCCGGTCGCCGACGAACTTGCCCGACACCACCAGCCGCCGCGGGACGCCGTCCGGCACCTCGGCCGCGTCGGGCAGCCGCAGCGCCTGGCCGCCGCTGCCCATCACGAACGTGACGACGGCACGCGGCGTGAGCCGCCACGCCGGCGGGCGCGGCCCGTCGTCGTACGCGGCGAGGAAGGCCAGCTCGGTGGCGTGCAGTTCCTCGGGCGGGACGATCTGACGAACCGGGGCGGAGGAGAGGGCGGTGGTCATGGCGGGCGGGTCTTCCGGTCGGTCGGGCTGGGGGAGGGCGGAGGTGGCGGTCATCGGCGAGGGCTCTTCCGGGGTGGGTGTGTCCGGGGGCGGGCAAGGGCGGTGGCCATCGGCGGTTGCCCTTCCGGTACGGGTGCGTCCGGGGGCAGGCGGGGGCGGTGGTCATCGGCGGTGCCCCGGAGGCAGCCGGGGGTGGTGGCCATCGATGCCGTCCCTGCCGGGCCGGGTGTGTCCGGGGGCAGGTGCAGGTGGTCGTCACCTGCGGTGGCCCTGTCAGGGCGTGTCCGGAGGTCGGCCGGGGCGGTCGTCATCGGCGGCGTCCCTTGCGGGTGGCGCGCGTCGTGAATTCCTCGTAGGCGGGCGCGTCGCCGTTCCGTACGCGTTCCCAGGCGCGGGCGAACAGTTCCGGCACCGGGAGCAGGGGGACGGCGCGCACGTGGTCGCGGAGGGGGTAGAAGCCTTCCTTCCAGGTCTCCACCGGCAGCGCGGCGCCCTTCAGGTCGCGCCAGCCGCCGGGCAGGAAGAGACCGCGCCCGGCGCGCGTCCGCTTGGCCTCGACGACCAGGTCGGTCGTGGCCAGCTCGGTGCGGGCCTTCTTCAGGCGGGCGGGCTTCCAGCCGGTCCAGCGGGCGCAGTTGCGGTCCGTGGGGTCGGGCAGGGCCAGCAACTGGAGGTAGAGCGCCGCCGCGTCCTCGCTCAGGCCGTGGGCCGCGGCGACCTCCGTGACCAGCTCCGGTGCGGAGAGCAGGGGGTTCTGGGCGTGGCCGACGGGCCCGTCCGGGTCGGTGCCGGCCGCGAGGGCCCGGGCCAGGTCGTCGGCCAGGATCGTCCGCAGCGCCCGCATTCCGGCGCCCCGCGCGGGACCGACCAGCCCCTCCAGCAGCCCGAGGACGGTGTCGTCCGGACCGGTGAGGCCGGCCGGGCGGATCAGTGTGGCCTCTCCGTCGCCGTGCCACGGGCGCAGCACCAGCGCCTCACCGACGCGGGTCAGCCCGTGCGCGTCGGCGCCCCCGGTGGCATCGAGCCCGTAGGCCTTGCGCACCTCGACGGCGGTCGAGCTGCCCTTCTCCGTCCACTCGACGTCGGCGGCGAGCAGCAGTTCCGGGTCGGTGAGCCTGCGGCGCAGCGCGGCGAGGCTTCCGGGCAGGGCGGCCCGCAGCGGGTGCCCGTAGGGGAGGCCGTAGGCCAGTGAGGCCAGGGCGGCGACCGCGGCCGGCAGGTCGCGGGGGCCGGGGACCGCGTGGGGGTCGGCCGGGACGAGGTTGCCGTCCTTGTCGAGCCGCAGGACCGTGGTCCGGGCGATCCACGGGGTGCGGTCCGGGTTGAGGACGTCGGAGGCGTGGCCCCAGGGCAGCCCCGTCAGGCCGAGGGCGATGTCCTCGGGCACCCGGACGAGAGAACCGAGCCGTTCGGCCCACACCCGGCCGACGGCGGTGACGTCCGGCCCCGTCGTCCACAGGTCCGCGGGGTCCTCGGGCAGCAGAGCGCCGATCAGCTCGACGCGGTCATCGGCGTCCAGCGAGCCCAACTGGCCGTTGGCGAACTCCACCTGACGCGGCTTCAGCCCCACCGGGGCAAGTGCCCCGGCATCGCGGTCGCCCGGCCCGGCGGCGAGCAGCACGGTGGCCTGGAGCGGTCCGAGCCCTCCGCGCGTCGCCGTGACGAGCGCCTCGATCGCCTCGGCCCGCCAGGGCGCCGCTCCCTTGTCCCGGATCAGCCGGGCGACGGCGGCGAGCCCGTCGGCGGCGAACGCCGACCCGCAGCGGGTCTCCTTCTCCAGCGTGAAGTGGGCGATCGCGCCGAACACACCGGAAGGATCATGGTCCAGGGCCAGCCAGTACACCTGGCCGCGCGCGGTGTCGACGCGCTGGCAGCCGAGGACGACGACGGTACGGCCGTCCCGGCGCAGCACCTGGCCCACCCGCTGCTGGTTCTCGGCCGGCTCGGCCAGGACGATCTCGCGCAGCGCGGACCCGGGCGCGGCGAGCGGCCCCTCGGCCAGCGCCTCGAACAGCAGGAGCAGCGCCTCCCGTTGGGCGTCGGGCACGGTCGGCAGGGCGGCGCGGTAGGCGAGCGGCCGCAGCACGCCCAGCAGCTCCGGCCAGATCGTGCCGATGCCCGGCACCGTCAGCTCGTCACTGCTCCAGCCGTCACCGAGCGGGGCCGGGCGTCCGCGGTCGGCGGGCAGCGGCTTGCCCTGGGCGGGGTGTCCCGACAGGACGTGGTTGACCGCGCGGATCTGGCGCAGCACGGTCCACCGGTGCTCGCTGCCCCAGCCGCCCCACAGGTGTGCGAGGCCGGCGGTGGCCTCGCGCAGTGTCCGGTCGTCGCCGTGCTCGGGGCTGTAGTCGGCGAACATCTCCTCGGTGCGCCGCCTGTCCGGCCGCGCCCGCTCGACGGGAGGTGCCGCGAGGGCGGTGGCCGACTCGGTGAGCCGCAGGGCCGTGCGGACCACGGCGGAGACTCCGACGAGCAGCCGCTCGTCGGTGAGTTCGGGCAGCGCCGACGCCACCGCACGGCGGACGAACTCGTCGGCGGCGGGCACCCGGCCGCGGGCGTCGGCGTCGTCCCCTGCCGCGGCGAACCGCGCCCGGTACTCCGCCAGGGCCCCGGCCGCCGCGTCCAGGAGACCGGCGGCCCGCTCGTCGCTCAGCGTGCGCAGCACGGCCGACCCCCGCTCGTCGCGCGGGCGCAGGGCGTGCCAGAAGGGGACGGGCGGCACGTACCGGGTGCCGGCGGCGAAGTCGCTGCCCCGGTCGCCCAGTGTCACCCGGCCGAGCAGGCCGTCCTCGGAGGTGTCGTCGGCCGCGAACAGGACGACGTGGCTGTCGAGGAGCGCGGCGACGGGATCGGCGCCGCCGGGCAGCCGCAGCGTGCCGAGCGGAACGGCACGGGTGCCGCGCAGGGTGGCGGTGCGGCCGTCCGGCGTGCCGGCGGTCCTGACCGTCTCGTCGCCGTCCTTCTCGGTGCGCACCCAGCGCCCGAGGACCGTGCCGTCGGTGCCGAACGGGCTGTGCTCCAGGCCGGGTTGCACGGGCAGCACCTCGCACACGGCGTGGTGCAGCGAAGCGTCCTCGCGGACGCCGGCCCGCAGGAGGGCGGGCAGCGAAGCCCGCCCGTGTGTGCCGGTCGCCGGGTCGTACTCAAGCCACACCTGCTCGCGGCCCTGCCTGCCCTGGCGCCACAGCGTGGTGCCGTCGCCGATCACCGGGCGGCTGGGGGGCAGGACGGTGTCGCCGGCGTGCAGAGTGCGGCCGCCGGTGGCCCGGCCGCCGCCGGGCAGCGGGATGGAGGGGGCGCCGACATGGCCGTACCAGTAGGAGAGTTGGTCGCCGCCCAGGGTGAAGACCTCCGAGGGCCGGGCGGACCAGTAGCCGGACTGATTGCCGTTGTGCCGCCACATCACGAGCAGTTCGCCGTCGGTGTAGCGGAACTGCGGGCGGCTCCAGCGGTCAAGCTCCGCGGGCAAACGCAGATCGTGTTCGAGCAGCACCTTGTCCGGGCCGACGACGAACGCCTTGTGCCCCCGGGAGACGATCAGCGCGGGCCAGGCCTCGGTGACCGACAGGTCGCGGTGGGGGTCCTTGGGGCGGGTCTCGGCGTCCAGGAGCCGCAGTGCCTCGTCCAGGGCGGGCCAGCCCAGCTCGTCCATGATGCCCGCGCGCAGGGTGCGGCCGAGCAGCGGCGCGATCTCGCGGGCGGCGACCCGGGCGACGGCGTCGGCGGCGACCCGGGCGGCGACCGGACGGAACGGCCGCAGCCGGTCCAGCGCCGCGCGGGCGCCGGGCAGTGCGGTCGCCGCGGTGAACTTCCCGGCCGTGTCGGAGAGCCACTCGCGCAGCACCTCGCCGAGCACCGGGTGCGCGGCGAGCCCCTCCAGCAGCTCGCCGGTGATCCGGTTGCCGCCGAGGCCGGCGATCGCCTCGTACAGCAGGTGCCGCAGCCGTGGGTCGGCGGCGGTGGCCTTCAGGTCGCGGCGGCCGGGGCGGTCGTCGCGCTGCCACCGGTCGAGGCCCAGGTGGACGGGGGTTCCCGGGTCGGGCAGCGACAGCGGGATGCCCTCCGCCACGCACAGGTCCAGCAGGTCCAGGTCGGCACCCGCGTGCCAGCGGCCGGTGAACAGGTCGACCGCCCGGCCCCCGGCGCGCAGACGCGGTGCCATGCGCGCCACGAGCGCGAGAGTTTCGGGGGAGCGGTCGCAGAGCGTGCCGCCGTGCTTGCGGTGAGTGGCCCAACGGCCGAGCCAGTCGGCCGCGTCCACCCCGTCCGCCACCCCGTCCGCCACCTCGTCCGCGACCTCGTCCGTCACCCCGTCCGCCGCGCCGTCCTCGCCGGTCAGCAGCCGGTCGGCGCCGCACTCCGCCAGCAGCGCCAGCCAGAACGCGTCGTCCGCGACGGACCGGCCGAGGCCGGCCGGCATGATCTCCAGCAGCCGGGCCCGCGTGGACGGCTGCCGTTCGGCGAGAACGGCTAGCGTCGCCCGGTAGGCGTTCCAGAAGGAGGCGGGCGCGCGGACCGCGGCGGGGGAGGCGATCAGATCGGCGACCAGCGCGCACTCCTCGGTCACCCGGTCCAGACCGGCCGCCTTGATCAGGCTCCGGGCGTCCTGCGGCAGTGAGGCGTACGGCGGCATGCCGGCCGCGCAGCGCTCCACGGTCAGCTGCCGGTACTGCGCCCACGCCTCGGCCGGGTCGAGCCGGCGCGCGAGGTCCTTCACATGCTCCTTGAGCGCCTTGACGGTCAGCGCGCCCGCGAAGGCGAACTCCAGGAACACCGCCCGCTGCCGGTCCTCGTCCACGGTGAGCGCGTGCACCCGCTCGGCCTCGCGCGCCTTGCCGAAGAACGCCGCCGCGTACGTCGTGTTCTCGTGCTGGAGGAAGATCCGCGCCGCCTGCTCGTAGAACGTGGGCAGGAAGTGCGGGACCGCCCGGCCGAGCCGCTCGCCGAGGGCCTCGAAGCCCTCCTTGGCGGTGCCCGGACGGGACTTGGCCTGGCGGGCGAGCCGTTCGACGTCCTTGACCAGGGCCAGCGCGTGATGGCCGTTGGCGGGGTCGTTGACCAGCGCCCAGGCGGGGAAGCCGAGCGTCTCCCGGCGCACCTGGCCCACCTCGGGCGCCTCCGGCTCACGCGTCAGGCCGAGGAACTCCAGGGCCAGGTCCTCGGCCTCGCCGAGGGTGCCAGGCACCAGCCGGACCACACGCCGGTCTCCCAGGGCGGGGTGGGTGTAGGAGCGGACGGTGAGGGTGTCGGCGTCCTCGCGCGTGGTGCTGCCCGGCGGCAGGACGGCGCCGGCCTCCAGCAGAGCGGCCGCGGTGGTCTCGTCGTAATGGCTCATGCGGCCCGCTCCTCGTCCTCGATGTCGCGCCCGGCGTACAGCGCGGCCGCCATGCGCATGCCCTCCGACCAGGCCACCGGCCCGACCTGACCGAGCCTCACGACCCGGCCCGCGCCGTCCGTCCAGGTCAGCGGACCGGTCTCGGTGTCCATGTAGCTGTCGTAGTCACCGATCCAGACCCTGGCCTCGATCGCGCGGCCGTCCTCGCGCAGGGAGCAGACGGCGTCGCCGCCGCGGACGCGGTAGCCGAGCTGGGTGGTCCTGCCGTGCAGGAAGCGCAGCTCCTTGAACGTGCCGCCCGCGTAGTCCTCGACCGTCGTGGCCTCGGTGTCGATGTCGGCGGGGCGGTGCCACACCTCGCGGAAGAGCTGCTGGGCGCGCTGCTCGACGCCGAGTTCGACGGCGAATTCCCGCAGCTCCTCCAGGTCGTCGAGGAGCACCGGGTGCGGCAGGCGGACCAGTTCGGGGCTGATGCGCACGGTGTCGCCGTCGAGGTCGACGAGGCCGAGCCCGCGCTCGGGGTCGGCGTCCCGGAGGAAGCCGGCGACCTCACCGTCGGGGCCGGTGACGACGAGGTCGCGCAGCGCGCTCTGCCAGGACGGGTCGGGCCACACCCGGGCGAGGACGGCGAGCGGTACCGGCAGCGAGCGCACCATCCACCGCTCCACGTCGGCCAGACACTGCCGTTCGTGCCGCTCCAGCCACTCGGCGAGCTGCTTCAGCTCCACCACCGCCGGCTCGTCCGCGAGTTTGGCCGGCACGGACTTCAGCCGCCGCCCCGCCGCATTGCGGCACACCACTTTCCCGGCGTCCAGAGCGACTTCGTAGTCGCCGGCCGTCACCCACCCCACACGTGCCTCCCCGCACTTCAGTGATCAAGTGACGGGAACTCTAGGGCAAGCCACTGACAACGCCGGACGGGACCGTCGTGCTCAGCGCTGGTACAGCCCCACGAGGGTGGCGTCGGCCAGTTCATGGCCCTCCACGGCCCGGTGCACCTGCTCCGAGCTGGGGGCCTCGGGCAGGACGCACGGCTCGTCGAGGGCGTAGAGCCGGAAGAAGTAGTGGTGGGCGTCGTCGCCCGGCGGGGGATGCGGCCCGCCCCAGCCCCGCTCGCCGAAGCCGTTGACCAGCTCGGTGCCGCCCGGCGGGCAGTGGCCCGCTGCGACGCCTTCGCTGTGCGGGTCGATGCCGACCACGATCCAGTGCGGGAAGGTGCCCGACGGGGCGTCGGGGTCCTCGCACAGCAGGACCAGTTCGGCCGCGTCCTGCGGTGTCCCGCGCCACTGCAGCGGGGGCGAGACGTTCTCCCCCTCGTACGCGTAGCGGCGGGTGAGGAAGGAGTGGTCGTTGAATGCGCTGCTGCTGAGTTCGATACCGGCCATGCGCCCCGGGTTCCCGCGCCGCGGCCCGGCATGCGGGCACCGGGCTCGGGCCGGCCGCTGACATCAGGGGCCGCCGCGGAGGATTGAACCCGGGCCGCCTGCCTACCCTGGAGAGGTAGCCACCCTGCACCTTGCTGCACCTTGCTGCACCTTGCGTCCCGGACCGGACCGGACCGGACCGGACCGTTCCGGTCCGTTCCGGGACAGCACAGCGGAAGGAAAGGAGTGGACGCGATGACGGCGAGCAGCCGTGCCGCGACCGTACTCGTCGGGGTCGACGACACCTCGCACACCCATCTCGCCGCCGCCTGGGCGGCCGCCCAGGCGCAGCGGTGGGAGGCGGGACTGAGGGTCGTGCACGCGGTCGAGGCGGAGGACGACAAGGAGACCGAGGAGCGGGTGACCGAGGCGGCCGCGCAGGTGCTCGACGACGTCCGGCGCCGGATCACGGCCGCTCACCCCGGCCTGTGCGTCGACACCGTCCTCGCCCGTGACGAACCGGCCGAGGCGCTCCTGGCCGCCGTACCGGACGCCGCCCTGCTGGTCGTCGGCACCCGCGGGCGCGGCGGCTTCGCCGGGCTGCTGCTGGGGTCGGTGAGCCAGAAGGTGGCCGCACACGCCGCGTGCCCGGTGATCGTCGTCCGCGGGCACCCGGACCCCGACGTGTCCGGCGCCGTCGTGGTCGGCGTCCGGGACGAGCGGGACGAGCCGGCCGTACGGTTCGCCCTCGCCGAGGCGGAACGCCGCGCCGCCCCCGTACGCCTGCTGCATGCCTGGCGGCCGACCGGCGGAGCGGGTCCGATGGTGCCGGAGGTGAGCCGGATGGACGACGAGCGGGACGCGCACGCGGCGCTGCTGAACCATGCCGCCCGTCCGGTCGCCGAGTTCCCCCGGGTGCACGTGGAGACCGAACTCGCCGTCGGGTCGGCCGCCGGTGCGCTGGTGGCGGCGTCGAACGGGGCGGGCCTGGTGGTGGTGCCCCGCCATCCGGCCGGCCGCTTCGGGACGCGGCTGGGATCCGTGGTGCACGCGGTCCTGCACCATGCCGAGTGCCCGGTGGCCGTGGTGCCCACCGGCGGCGACGGCTGAAACGCCGTGCCCGGGATGGATCCGGCCGAGGCCCGGCAACGCTTCGCCCACGCGCGCGTGGCGCGGCTGGCGACGGTCGACCCCGGTGGGCGCCCGCACCTCGTACCGGTGGTGTTCGCCCTGCACGAGGAGCGGATCGTCACGGCCGTCGACCACAAGCCCAAGCGCTCGCGGCGGCTGAGCCGGCTGCGCAACATCGCCGCCTGTCCCGCCGTATGCCTGCTGGCCGACGCCTACGACGAGGACTGGGACCGGCTGTGGTGGGTGCGGGCCGACGGCGACGCCCGTACCGTGCCGCCGGAGGCACAGGAGGAGTTCGCCGAGGCGATCGGCCTGCTGCGGCGGAAGTACCCCCAGTACCGGGACCGGCCGCCGGAGGGGCCCGCCGTGGTGATCACCGGGCTGCGCTGGACGGGCTGGCGCGCCGCCTGAGCGGGTTCGACCCGGCAGGTTCGGGTACGCGGCGCCCAGGGAAGCGGTCCGTGCTGCCGGGAGGTGCCCCATGACCCATTCGATACGAGACGTGATGTCGCCCGGTGCGGTGGCGATCGAGCCCATGACCACGGTGGAGAAGGCGGCCCGCATGATGAGCGAGCGCAACGTCGGTGACGTGCTCGTGGCCTACGACTGCGATCTCTTCGGCGTCCTCACCGACCGGGACATCGTGGTCCGGGCGATCGCCGAGGGACGCGACCCGCACACCACCGCCGTCGGAACCGTGTGCAGCCGGCCACCGGTCGTCACCGTGAGCCCCGACGACACCACCGACCACGCGATCGAGCTGATGCGCCGGCACGCCGTGCGCCGCCTGCCGGTCGTGGAGCACGGCGGCTGCCCGGTCGGCGTGATCAGCCTCGGCGACCTGGCCGTCACCGAGGACCCGCAGACAGCGCTGGCGGACATCAGCCGCGCCGCGCCGAACCACTGAGCGAGGGCGCGCCGTGAGCGACGAACGAAACCGGCGGGCGAACGACGCGCCGGTGTCACGGAACATGCGGCCGGACGAGCCGGCCTCCCGCGCGCGGGCCCCCCAGCCGGACGAGCCCGTCTCCCGCGCCCGCTCCGGCATGATCGGCCGCCGCTTCCCGCGTACCGGCACCGAACCCCGCACCGCCCGCAGCGCCCTGCGTCTGCGCCTGCTGCTCTCCGCGGTGTACCTGCCGATCTTCGCGGCCGGGGCCGTGCTGTTCGGCGTGTGGGCCGCCCGGTCCGGCGCCGGCGACAGCCCCGGGCGCGGCCCGCTGGTCGGCCTCGCCGCCGCCTGCGCGGCCCTCGTCCTGCTGGCGGCCCTGGACCTGGTGGTCGTACGGCGCCGGCTGCGGCGGGAGCGGCGGTGACGGCTGAGCGGACCTGGCGCATTCGACTGCGGTTCGGCAGCGCCCCGAAGAGGCGCGGGGCTGTGTCGATATGCGGCTCCGCCGCGATGGGGGTCCCCCGCGCGAGCGAAGCCGAGCGTGGGGAGCGACCAACCACGACGAAGCCGCAGCCGAACGACGACACATCACGGCACTCCCGGCGGAGCGCTCAGCGTCGGATGCGGCGGCGGTGCCGCCAGGCCTCGTAGTGGTCCAGAATCGTTTCCTCGATCGGCCGGTAGGTGAGGCCCAGTTCGCGCACGCTCCTGCTGTTGTCCACCCGGAAGCGGATGCCGAGATGTCTGCTGATGTAGTCCTGGGTGAGACCGAAGGCGGGCCCCAGCATCCGCACCGGCCAGTGGGGGAGCGCGGTGCGCGGCAGGCGCAGGTTGCGAGGGTGGCGGGTCCGGACGATCCGGGCGATGTCGCCGAAGGACGTCATCGTCTCGGCGGCGACGATGTAGCGGCCCTTCGCGACCGGGTTCAGGGCCGCCGCGATGTGCGCGTCGGCCACGTCGCGGACGTCGGCCGTGGTGAAGGCGAAGTCGGGTGCGCCGTAGAAGAAGTAGCCCTTGAAGAGTTCGTCGAGGAGGAAGAGGCTGCCGGACTGCGAGGCGGGGGTGAGCGAGGGCCCCAGGACCAGGCCGGGGTTGACCGAGACCATGCGCCAGCGGTCCTGGGCGGCCTCGGCCTCCCACGCGGTGCGTTCGGCGAGCGTCTTGGCGTAGTGGTACGGGTTGTTCTCCACGGTGCTCGTGGTGTTGACGTACTTCTCCGACAGCACCTGGCCCTCCATCGCGTGCACATCGGCGTAGTCGCCGAAGATCGCTCCGACGGTCGAGGTGAACACCAGGCGCTCCACCGACGGCGTGCGCGCCATGCTCGCCAGGACGTTGCGCGTGCCGAGCAGGGCCGGGTCGACCACGTCCCGCTGCCCGTCCTTGATCCTCTCCGGGGTGAGGAACGGTGACGCCACATGGAACACCGTCCGACAGCCGTTCATCGCCTTGTCGAAGGAGCCGGGCGCCAGCAGATCCGCCTCGAACAGCTCCAGTCGGCCGGGGAACGCCTCCTGCATCTCCCACAGTGGCCGCACCTTCGCCGCGTTCGCGGTGCTGCGCACGGTGGCGCGGACCCGGTGGTCCCGCTCCAGCAGCCGCCGTACCAGGTGACTCCCGACGAAACCGCTGCCGCCGGTCACGAGCATGTCAGCGTCCATGGCCCCCTCCTCGGTCGTCGTCCCAGCCTCGGGCATGCGCGGTCCTGCGCGCCACAGCGCCGCTGAGTACGCTCCGGAACATGCGCATCTCCGTCTCTTCCGACATGGACGAACCCGTGGCCCGCCTCCTCCTCGCCGAGCTGGAGCGGCGCGGCCACGACGTGGTGGCCCACGGCGCCCTGCGCCCCGGCGACGACCCGCAGTGGGCGTACTGCTCGGAGGCCGCCGCCCGCGAGGTCGCCGCCGGGACGGCGGACCAGGCGGTGGTGTGCTGCTGGACGGGGACCGGCGCCTCGATCGCCGCCAACAAGGTGCCCGGGGTGCGGGCGGCCCTGTGCACGGACGCTTACACGGCGGACGGCGCGCGACGCTGGAACGACGCCAATGTGCTCGCCCTCAGCCTGCGGCTGACCTCCGCACCGCTGCTGAAGGAGATCCTCGACGCCTGGTTCGCGGCCGAGACCAGCCAGGACGCCGAGGACCGGCGGAACGTGGCGCACGTCGGGAGCCTGGACGGCGGCGCGGGCGCGTCGTAGTCCGGCCGAGGGGCGCATTCGCGTCAGCCGCGTGAAACCGGCCACCACGGATTGTGTACGACTCGCGAAGGCCGTACGCGCGTACGGCCGGCGGTCCCGAGCGGAGTAAGGGCTTTCCCGGCCTGCCGGGGGCCGCCCCGACCCCCCACCGTGAAGGAGCTGTGAACCACCCGGCCGGGGCGCGCAGGCGGGATGTGCGGATGCCGCGAGACGGCCTTCACCGAACCCCCTCCCGGGGTGGCCTGAAGGTGCCTTGTTGCGTCAACTTCCCACGCACCAGGGTGGGTTGAGCACTTGAGCATCAGGAGTCACAAGCGAGCTGCTTGGCCCGGGCGAAACCGATACGCCCGGGGTGTCGACGGGGGAACTTGATGCGGTGCGCACGGCCGCCCCGGCCAGGGGGAGGCCCTCTCGCGCACCGTTAACGGAACGTCTCCCTCCACCGTCTCTTGGTGTCTTCGTCCCAGTGCCCGAAGACAAGGGATAGGAGGGGGAATGCCGATGAGCGCGGTGAGCGCCGCCAAGCCGACGTATCCCGGCGTCTACGTCGAAGAGCTTCCCAGCAGTACCCGCACGATCTCGACCCTGACCACGTCCGTGACCGCCTTCGTGGGCCACACCCGGCGGGGGCCGCTGAACGAGCCCGTGCGCGTCACGAGCTTCACGGAGTTCGAGCGCCGCTTCGGCGGGCTGAGCGCCCGCAGCGCCGTCGGCTACGCCGTCCACCAGTTCTTCGGCAACGGCGGCACCGTCGCCGTCGTCGTCCGGGTCGCCAAGTCCGGCAGCGGCAAGGCCGCCTGCGTGACCCTGAAGTCCACCGAGGGGCACAGCGAGACCGCCGTCCTGGAGGTGCACGCCAAGGAACCCGGCGTCTGGGGCAACGGCCTGCGCGTCGCCGTCGACCACGACACCCCGTGCCCCGACGACACCTTCAACCTGCGCGTGTACGACGCCCGGGGCGAGGCGCGCGAGAGCTTCACCGGCCTGTCCATGGACCCCTCGGACGGCCGCCACGCACCGACCGTGATCAACGCCGCCTCCCGGCTGATCCGCGTCGAGGTCGTCGGCGAGGGCCGGCCCGACCCCTCCGGCACGGTCTCCAAGCCCTTCGGCCACGAACTGCCCGACCTGGCCGTCGACCTGACCGTCAAGATCGGCGAGGTGCAGCGCGAGTTCACGCTCTACGACCCCGACTGCGACGGCGAAGCCCCGTGCTCCGTCGCCGAGTTGGCGCTGCTGCTGGAGCGCAAGCTCCGCTCGCTGCCCGACGCGCCCGGCAAGCACACCTTCGCCGGTGCCGAAGTCACCCCGTTCGGGCGCCGGTTGCAGGTAGTCGCGGGCTCCACCGACCCCGAGGACGTCGTCCGCTTCCTCGGCGAGTGCGCCAACGACCTGGGCCTGGAGGCGTCCGTCAACCCGCCGGTGTTCCCGCTGGAGGGCGGCGAGGACGGCGAGGCGCCCGGCCCGCGCGACCTCATCGGCAGCGAGGCCGGCAAGACCGGCATCCAGGCGCTGCGCGGTGTCGCCGACGTCAACCTGCTGTGCCTGCCCGAACTCGCGGGCTACGAGAACACCGAGGACGCGCTGACCGTCGTATCGGCCGCCCAGCGGCTGTGCGCGGAGCGGCGCATCTTCCTCCTCGTCGACGCACCCGGCACCTGGGTGAGCGTGGACAGCGCCCGCGCCGGACTCGCCGCCTTCGACGCCGTCCGCGGCAGCCACGCGGGCCTGTACTTCCCGCACCTGCAGCTCACCGACCCGCTCACCGGGCGGCTGCGCTCCTTCCCGCCGTCCGGCGCGGTCGCCGGCGTCATCGCCCGCACCGACTCCGAGCGCGGCGTGTGGAAGGCACCGGCCGGCACCGAGGCGCGGCTGATCGGCGTGCACTCCCTCACCGTCGACCTCACCGACCGCGAGACCGGCCTGCTCAACCCGCTCGGCGTCAACTGCCTGCGCACCTTCCCGGTCACCGGCCCGATCGTGTGGGGCGCGCGCACCCTCGAAGGCTCCGACGCCCTCGACAGCGAGTGGAAGTACGTCCCGGTGCGGCGGCTCGCGCTGCACGTCGAGGAGAGCCTCCAACGCGGCCTGCAATGGGTGGTGTTCGAACCCAACGACGAGAACCTGTGGCAGCAGATCCGCCTCAGCGCCTCCTCGTACCTGCACACCCTCTTCCGCCAGGGCGCCTTCAAGGGCGGCACCCCGCGCGAGGCGTACTTCGTCAAGTGCGACAGCGACACCACCACGGACGAGGACATCGCGAACGGCGTCGTGAACGTCCTGGTCGGTATCGCGCCCGTCAGGCCCGCCGAGTTCGTGATCGTCAAGATCCAGCAGACGTCCGGGCAGTTCGAGCTCTAAGGATCCCGAGGACATTTTCGATGGCTGAGTTCACGGTCAACGCCCATCGCTTCGACCCCTACAAGAACTTCAAGTTCCTGGTCCAGTGGGACGGTCGGACGGTCGCGGGCATCAGCAAGGTCTCTCCGCTGAAGCGGACCACCGAGGTCGTCAAGCACCGCCACGGCGGCGACCCCAGCTCCCCGCGCAAGTCGCCGGGGCGCAGCGAGTTCGAGGGCATCACCCTGGAGCGCGGGGTCACCCACGACCCCGAGTTCGACCGCTGGGCCAACAAGGTCTGGCAGGTCGGCGCGGGCCTCGGCGCCGAGGTGTCGCTGGCCGACTTCCGCAAGGACATCGTCATCCAGGTCCTCAACGAGGCCGGCCAGGTCGCTGTCTCGCACAAGCTCTACCGGACCTGGCCGAGCGAGTACCAGGTCCTGGGCGAACTGGACGCCAACGCCAACGCGGTGGCCATCCAGACGCTGAAGCTGGAGTGCGAGGGCTGGGAGCGGGACTACGAGGTGCCCGAGCCGGAGGAGCCCTCGTTCCTCAACCCGGCCTGAACCACGGGGAGCAGGGGGACATGACGATCACGGGGGCGGCCGAGCTGCTGGCCGCGTGGGAGACGGGCCTCGCCCAGGCCCCGGCCGGACGCGCGCTGCTGCTGCACCGCACGGCCCGGCCGGACCTCGACGGCGCCGTCCTGCCGGCCCTGCCGGTGGGCGCGCGCGAGGCGGACCTGTTCGCCCTGCGCCGGGCCCTGTTCGGGGACCGGATGCAGGTGCGGCTGGACTGTGCGCAGTGCGGCGCGGACATGGAGTTCGACCTGGACGCCGGGGCGTTCGCCGACCGGCCCGGAGCCGACGACTCCGTGGTGCGCGTGACGGAGGGCGGCTGGGAGGTGGAGTTCCGGCTGCCCGGCGTCGCCGACCTCACGGCGGCCGCCCGGACGGCGGACCCGCGCGCGGCCCTGCTCGCACGGTGCCTCGTCTCGGCCGTGCGCGACGGGGCGACGGCCACCGCCGACGCCCTGCCCGCCCCCGTACAGCGCCGGATCGCCGAGGCGGTCGAGGCCGCCGACCCAGGCGCCGACGTGACGCTCAACGTGGCCTGCCCGGAATGCGGGCAGGCCACCCGGGCCGAACTCGACATCGCCTCCTACCTGTGGACCGAACTGGACGCCTGGGCCCGCGACACGCTGCTCGACGTCCACCTCCTGGCCACCGCGTACGGCTGGAGCGAGCCGGAGATCCTGGCGCTCAGCCCGCTGCGCCGCCGCTACTACCTGGAGCTGTGTGCGGATGTCTGAAGCAGACGGGGCACCGGTCCCCGACTTCCTCGACCGGCTGCTCGCCCGGCACACCCCGGCCGCCGTCCCCCGCCCCGACGTGGTGCGGGTACGGCCCCGGCTCCCCGGCCCCTTCGAACGCGTGGAGGCGGTACGGGGCACCGCACCGGAGCCCGACGACGCCCCGGACTCGCCGTGGCCGCCCGCCGCACCGCACCGGGACGCACCGCGCCCGTCCGAGGTACGGCTGCGGCACACGGAACGCGAGCGGACCGTCGTACGTACCGAACGCGCGCCGCAGGAGCGGGACTTGGGGCCTACGGTCGTACCGCCGGCCCCGGTCCGGGCGCCGCTGCTGCGGCCCGCCGCGCCGGTCGCCGCGGCGCCTCGAACCGTGCCCGAGACCGGACGACGCGAGCCGGGCCGAGGGCGGCCGGAGCGGGGATCCGCCCAGAACGCGGCGCCCGTGCCCGTCCCCCCGGGCACGGACGCCGTTCGCCCCGCCGCCGTGTCCTCCCCCCTCCGGCCCAGCGCCGCGGACACGGCGGCGGCCCGCGACGCCGCGAGGCAGGCCGCCGCGCGACGGCCGGGGCGCACACCGGAACAGGTCGTGCAGGTGCAGATCGGGCGGCTGGAGGTGACGGCCGGACCGCCGCCCGGAGGCGGCACCCGGCAGCGCACGCCCGAACACAGCCGCGCGGGCGCGACGTTGAGCCTCGCGGAGTACCTGGCACGCGGGCGGGAGTGACATGCGGCACGAGACACCCACGGGAACCGAGGAACGGACGTCATGAGCAACGCACTCGTCATCGCGCATGTCACCCAGGCCCTCGCCCTGCTCATCGAGTCCAACCTGGGGCCGGAGTTCGGCGCGGCCGTCAAGGTCGAGCCGCGCAAGCCGCCCGCCGACCCGCCGGCCGACCCCACCGTCTCCGTCTTCCTCTACCAGGTCACGCCCAACACCTCGCAGCGGAACAACGACCTGCCGACCCGCGCCGCCGACGGCACGCTGGTCGGACGGCCCGCCGCCGCCCTCGACCTGCATTACCTCATCAGCGCCTACGGCGAGGAGACGGAACTGGTCGGCCAGCGGCTGATCGGCGCCGTGGTGCGCGCCCTGCACGAGATACCCGTGCTGCCGAAGGACGTCATCGAACAGGCCGGTGAGCGGCCCTACTTGGCGGGCAGCGACCTCGCCGAGGCGGTGCAGCGGGTGCGGTTCACGCCGACGGTGATGGACATCGACGAGGCGTCGAAGCTGTGGGGGATGCTCCACCAGACCCCCTACTCCCTGTCCGTCGTCTACCAGGCGTCCCTGGTCTTCGTCGACGGCCGCGAGGCGCCGGTGCCGGGCAAGCCCGTGGAGCGGCCGGTGGTGCGGGTGGCGCCGATCGGGGCGGCGGTGCCTTCGGGGGCGGGGGCGGGGGCGAAGGCGGAGGCCGGGACCGGGGCGCGGTCGGGCAGTGGGGCCGGCAAACCGTCGGGCAGTGGCGCTGCCACGCCGTCCAGGCCCGCCGCCAAGAAGGCCGCGAAGACCCCGTCCCGCAGCCGCAGAAAGACCACCGCCCCCCGCCCGGACAGCGGCAGCGGCGGCAACAGCGGCAAGGGCACGGAGAGCTGAGGCAACGGACATGGCAACGGGGGCAGGTGAGGACATGGGAACGGACGCAGCAGCGCAGCAGCACGCGTCGCTGACCACGGAGATCCGACGTGTGCTGTCCCGCGTCGACGCCCACGCGACAGGCGCGGCCGACGCATCCGGTACGTCCGACACGGCCGGGGCGCCCGCCTCCGGCCCCGGCACCGCCCCCCTCGACGCGCTCGTCACCTGCTTCGGCCTCACCGCCTTCGAACGGGACCTCGTCCTGCTCACCGCCGCCCACGAGCTGGAGGCCACGACCGCCGCCCGGTGTGCCGCCGCCAGCGGTGACCCCGAGCGGGCGTACCCGACCTTCTCCCTCGCCCTGGCCGCGCTCGCCGAACCGCACTGGAGCGCGCTCACCCCCGTAGCCCCGCTGCGCCGGTGGCGGATCGTCGAACTCGACGACGAATCCCGCCTGACCACCTCCCGGCTACGGCTCGACGAACGCATCCTGCACTTCCTGCTGGGCTCCCCCTACCTGGACGCCCGGCTGCACGGCCTGCTGCGCCGCACCCCCGCCCCGGACCGCCTGCCGCCCGCCTACGACCGGGCCGCCGGCCAGGTGGCCGAGGGCTGGACCCAGGTGGCGGGACCCGACACCCCGCCGGTCGTCGAGATGACCGGCGGGGACCCGCGCAGCCGGGCCGACATCGCCGCCGCGGCCGCCGCCCGCGCCGGGCTCGGGATGTACACCACGGGCGCCGAGGACATCCCGGCCGACCCCGCCCAACGCGACGCGCTTGCCCGCCTCTGGCAACGCGAGGCGATCCTGCTGCCCGCCGCGCTCCTCGTGGAGGCGGGCGACCTGGACCGCGACCAGCGGGCCGCCACCGAGGCGTTCCTGGCCGGGGCCGCCGTACCCGTCGCGGTGTCCAGCGAGGACCCGCTGCGCACGGACCGCCCGCACGCCGCCCGCGTGTCCGTGCCCCGCCTGGACGACGAGGAGCAACTCGCCCTGTGGGCCGACGCGTTCCAGCCCGTCGCCGACCTCGACGACACCGAACTGCGCTCCCTGATCTCCCAGTTCCGGCTGCCCCCGCACGTCGTACGGACCGCGGCCGCCACCGTGCGCCGCCGCCTGCCCCACGAGGACCGCCTCGACGCCGCCCAGCTCGCCTGGCGGGCCGGGCTTGAGGAGGCCCGCATCGGCATGGACGAGCTGGGCCGCCGTATCGAGCCGCAGGCCGGCTGGGACGACCTGGTCCTCCACGACCGCCAGACCGGTGTGCTGCGCGAGATCGTCGCCCACGTCCGGCAGCGGGCCACCGTCCACCAGGAGTGGGGATTCGCCGCCACTCTGCGCCGCGGCCTCGGCGTCACCGCGATGTTCGCGGGCGGCTCCGGCACCGGCAAGACCCTGGCTGCCGAAGTGATGGCGAAGGAACTCGGCCTCGACCTATTCGTCATCGACCTCTCCCAGGTGGTCAGCAAGTACATCGGCGAGACGGAGAAGAACCTCCGCCGCGTCTTCGACGCCGCCGAACGCGGCGGCGCGCTGCTGCTCTTCGACGAGGCAGACGCCCTGTTCGGCAAGCGCAGCGAGGTCAAGGACAGCCACGACCGGTACGCCAACCTCGAAGTCAGCTACCTGCTGATGCGCATGGAGGCGTACCGGGGCCTAGCCGTCCTCACCACCAACATGAAGAAGGCCCTCGACACGGCCTTCCTGCGCCGCATCCGCTTCGTCGTGGACTTCCCCTTCCCCGCCGAACACGAACGCGCCGAGATCTGGCGGCGGGTGATCCCCGCGCAGGCACCCGTGAAGGACCTCGACCCGGACCTGCTGGCCCAACTCACCGTCGCGGGCGGCTCGATCCGCAACATCGCCCTGTCCGGCGCCTTCCTCGCCGCCGAGGAGGGCGACCGGCTGCAGATGCGGCACATGCTCGCCGCGGCCCGCACGGAGTACCTGAAGCTGGAGCGGTCCCTGACGCCGACGGAGGTCCGCGGATGGGTGTGACACCACGTGACACACCGCGTGAGATACGCGTCGAGGTGGGCGAGTTGGCCCTGAACGGCTTCCGGGTGGACCCGGAGCGGGTCTCGGCCGCGTTCGAGCGGGAACTGGCCCGACTCGTCCGCATCCACGGCGTTCCCCTGGCCGCCGGCGGCCCGCTGACCCTGGACGCCCTGTCCGGCCTGCCGTCGCTGCCCGCCGGGCTCTCCGCACGCCGGCTCGGCCAGGAACTCGCCCGTGCCGTGCACGAAGGCCTCAGCGGTCACGGGGAGGTGACCCGATGAGCAACTCCCCGTCCCAGGAGACCCGTTCCGCGCAGACGGCCGAACAGCGCCGCCGTAAGCGCAAGGAACGCGCCGCCAGGTCCCGTACCCCCGAGCCCAAGGACATCGTGAGTGGCGCCGGACAGCCCCTCGACCCCGGCGTGCGCCGGGAGTTGGAGGAGCGGCTCGGCCACGACCTCAGCCGCGTACGGCTGCACACCGGCCGCGACGCCGGTCAGCTGACGGAGCTACTCGGCGCGGACGCGGTCGCCGTGGGCCAGGACGTGTTCTTCGGCGAGGGCACCTATCGGCCGGGCACCGACGAGGGCCTGCGCCTGCTCGCCCACGAACTCCTGCACACCGTCCAGAACCCGCAGGGCCTCGGCACCCTGCGCGCCGGCCGCGAACTCGGCGCGGTGAGCCTGCCGCAGCAGACCGTCGAGCGCGAAGCGGAGTCGGCGGCCCAGAACCTGGTACGGCAGCCGGAGGCACCGACCGAGGTCACGGAGGGCCAGGCCACCCCCGGCTGGCTGCGCTACGCCACCGTCGACGCCGACCGCCGCCGCACGGAACAGCTCGACCCCGCCACCCTCGTCGACCGCCTCGCCAACGGCATCCTGCGCTCCCTGCGCGGCGACCCGGAGGACCGCTCGGGCCGGGCCCGGCTGCAACTCGCCCGGATGGCACCCCAGGTACAGGACATCGTCCTCGACCGACTGGAGATACGACTGCCCGCACCCGCCCTCGACCGGCTGCTGGAGGCCGTGGAGGAGACGGAGGAGGCGGGGCCGCTGCCGCTGGAGCCAGCGGCGGCGCCCCTGGCCGTACCCGGGGCGGCGGAGGAGATCGAGGAGGAGCGCGAGTCCGTCGCGGAGCGGACGGAACAGGACGAGGTTTCCGACAAGGAGCAGAACCGCGAGGAGGACGGCTCGAAGGAGCCCGACAAGTCCAAGGAGCCCGGGGAGCCGAACGGCTCGGGCGAGCAGACGGATGCTCAGCGCCGCGCGGAGCAGGGCGCCCGGCAGCAAGAGCGGGCGCAGGTCCGGCAGGAGGCAAGGGACGCATCCGGCCGGGAGACCCAGCAGGGCGCCGCCGAAGCGGGCCGGGACATGGCGGAGGCCGAAGGGGAGCAGCAGGAGGACACCGGCGGGGAGGAGCGCGGGGAGGGCGAGGAGACGGTCCAGGAGGAGGCTCCGCCGGAGCCGGAGAAGCAGGCAGCCGAGGGGGAACCGCAGCAGCCCGCTGCACAGCAACCTGTCGTTCCGTCGCCGGTCGACCGCAGTGGGACGGAGCCGGGCGAGCGGCACCGGACCGAGGCCGCCGCTCGGCCCACTCGGTCCCTGGGCGACCCCGGCAACGCGGAGGACACGGACGACGAACCCCTGGGACTCGAAGCGGACTTCGCCGAGGAAACCGCTGACGAGACACCGGAGATGGACGAGGACAGCGGCGTCCAGGTTCCGGACCCCGACCTCGCCGGGGCCACGGCGGCCTCGCGGAACGCGAGCATCGCCGAGGCGCGGCGGAAGGGATCGGCTCCGAGGCCCAGCCTGTCCGACCCGGCGAGCGAGGCGGCGCCGGACACGGAGCAGGAACAGCCCGGTCCCTCACCGGCCGAGGAGTCCGAGTCCTCCTCCGAGGACGACACCGAGGCCGCCGCCGTGCGGGACCTGCTGGCCGGCGCTTCCGCCGAACAGGATGCCGTGACCGACGGGATGGAGGGCAGTGAGGCTGCGCCGACGCTCACGGCTGCCCCCGGCGGATCGCCGGAGACGCGGCTGGCGCAGAACCTGACCGAGGACGCCGAGGTGCAGCGACGCGACGCGGAGGCCCGTGCCGCCGACGCGGCAGGCACTGGGGCGGCTCCCGAGGCTGGGGAGACGGCCGCAGCGGGGCAGTTGGACAAGGCGGGTGAGGACGCGCGGGCCCAGGGGGCAGCCTCGGGCACCGGGTCCGCGGCAGGTGCTTCGAAGCAGGCGGAGCCGGAGCCCGGAGCCAAGACCGCCGGCACGCAGAAGGGGACGGAACGGCAGGAGGTGACGGGAGCGGCCGGGCAGGTCGGCCAGGGAGCCGACCGCGCGGTGGACAAAGGCGCGGACACGAGCAAGGACACCGGGTCCGGTACGGGCACCGCCGCGGACCGGGCCGAGGACGGGCCGGGCGAGGGCCTTACGGAATCCCCTTCCGGCGGCGACGTGACCGAGGGCAGTGGCCCAGCCACCACCCCCGGCCCCCGGACCGGCCCAGACAAGGTCTCTGCCCCGGGCCCCGCCGACGCCCCGAAACTGGCACCCGGCAACGGCCCTCCCCCCGTGTCCGGCGGGGCGGAGGCCAGGACCAACGCGCCCAAGACCGCGGAGTCTCCGGCGGCTGAGGGCTCGCGGCCCACGGGCGCCAAGCGACAGGCGGCACGACAGGCCGCGAAGGCCGTGAGCAGGAACGCCGGTGGCAGCGGTCGTACGGCGTCCGCGCCCACGCCTGTGCGAACGGGCGGCCGCGGCGGCAGCCGTACCGCCCCGGCCGGCGGGTCCAGGGCGAAAAAGGCGGCGCCCGCCCCGGACGTCTCCCACGCCACCCCCGAGTCCGGCCTGGCGACGGCGGCGGGTCTCAAGCCGCACCAGATGCTGGAGACGCTGAAGGGCGTGGACGGCGCCGTGGGCAGCTCCGTCGCCAAGGAACGCACCGCCCTGCGCAAGGCGCCGCCGAGGACACAGCGGCCGTCCGGCTCGCCGCGCACGGTGCCCGGCGGACCGCAGGCCGCGGCCCCCGGCACCTACACCAACGCCAAGGTGGCCCGCACCGAGGCCGCCGCGGGGAGGACACCGGAGATCACCGGCGAGCAGAGGCCGGAGGGCGAGGTGCCCGGCGCCAACGTGCCGGAGCCCAGCTGGTGGGACATCGCCGTCACCATCGGCGCCCAGCTGTTCGGCAAGCTGCTGAAGGAGATCCTGCCGCTCGACGACCTGATCGACTCCATCCTCGGGCTGCCGACCAAGGACGAGGGCCTGCAGAAGGCGAAGGTCGGCGACGCCCCGCGGCTGCCCCTGGAGAACGACTCCGACCCGCAGCGCACCGACGAGCAGAGCGACAGGCTCGACGAACGGAAGAACGAACTGCACCGCGCGGGCCGTGAGGACGCGGCCCGCCCCATGGGCGAGGACCAGATCTACCCGGACGTGCCCAAGGAGACCCTGAAGGGCAAGGTGCCCGGCGCAAAGGGCGCCGCGAAGTCGGGCGGCCCCCGCTCGGTGTCCGGCGGCGTGCCCATCGAGTCCGCGTCCGCCGTCGCCGAGCACGACCGCGGCCCGCAGATCCAGGCCGGCTTCGCCGAGAGCCGGCAGAAGATGGGCCAGGAACGGCAGGCCAAGGACCAGAAGGCCGCCGACGACCGCAAGGACTACGACGAGAACCTCCGGCGCGAGGTCTCCGCCAGCAGCAAGAAGCAGGCCGACGCCCGCGACAAGGGCCGTACCGACATCGCCGACTCCCGCGACCGGTGGCGCAAGGAGCAGGACGACAAGGTCGGCGAGATCGACGACAAGAAGGGCAAGAAGTACGACCAGGTCCGCAAGGACATCAAGCAGAAGGAGGAGGACACCGACAAGGACGTCGACAAGCGCACCGAGGACGACAACAAGAAGATCGAGACCGAGCAGACCAACGCCGAGCGGGACGCGGAGAAGAAGCAGGACGAGGGCAAGGACGACGCCGACAACTGGCTCGAAGGGGCCATCGAGAAGCTCAAGGAGTTCTTCGAGGGCATCAAGAACGCCATCAAGAGCATCTTCGAGAAGGCCCGCCAGGCCGTCACCGACCTCATCGACAAGTTCAAGCAGCAGGTCTTCAAGCTCATCGACGACGCCCGCAACTGGGTGATCGACCAGATCAATACCTTCGCCGACGCGTTGATCGCCCTCGGTGACGAACTCCTCGCCGACTACCCGGAGATGCGCGACAAGTGGCGGGGCGCCATCGACGGCGCGCGCGACTGGGCCGTACAGAAGGTCAACGAGTTCGCGGACGCGCTGAAGGAGGTCGCGGGACGGCTGCTCGACGGCCTGTGCGGGGCGCTGCTCGCCGGGCTCGACCTGCTGGAGACCGGGCTGCTCGCGGCCGTCGACATCGCGGAGACCGTCACCGTCGGCGCGCTGGAGTTCGGCGCGGCCGTCGTCCAGGGCCTCGGCGAATGGGCCGCCATCTTCAACGACATCGTCTCCGATCCCGGCGACTGGATCGGCAAGGCGGGCGCGGCGGCCGAGACCGGCGCCAAGGAACACCTCTTCGCCCAGGTCAAGACCGCGGTCAAGGCGTGGTTCGACCAGAAGGTCCAGGAAATAGTCGGCATCTCGGCGGAGGACTTCCAGGCGCTGATCGACGGCGGGGTGACGGTCGATCAGATGGCCCAGATGGCCTGGGACGAGGCGGTGCCCCAACTCCCCGTCATCATCGGCGTGCTGGTCGTGGAGAAGGTCGTCGCCAAGCTGATCCCCGGCGCCGGCTGGGTCATGGCGATCATCGACGCGCTGCAGACCGCGTGGGGTGCGCTCAGCGAGATCCTTGCCGCCTTCGGCCTGTTCATGGACTTCCTGAAGTCCGTCAAGAGCGGCAACGGCGCCCTGCCCTTCGCCAAGGCGGTGGCCGCGGGCGTCGTGGCCCTCCTGGAGCTCGTCTACACGTTCCTGATCGAGGGCGTCGGCCGCTTCATGGGCAAGGTCGCCGACCGGCTCGGCGACATGCTGAAGAAGATCCGCACGAAGAAGGACAAGCCGGGGCCCGGTCAGCCGGACGCGCCGAACAAGCCCAAGGACGACGACAAGCCGAAGCAGGACGACGCCAAGGACCCCAAGGACAAGGACTCCGCCCCCGCGGCTCCCCGCAAGCCCTCGTCGGACAAGACCTCCCGGCCTCCGTCCAGGCCCCGCCCCGGCAAGCGCTCCTCCCCGGAGAAGAAGTCCCGCCCCTCCCACACCACCCGCCCGAAGAAGCGCCGCGACGACGACGAACGCCGCGAGGAGGGCCGCGAGGTGAACGCGGCCAGGCGGCGGATGCGGGACGCCGACCGTGACCGGGACGACCGGACCGGCACACCTGCCCGCCGGGGGGCGGCCCGTGACACGCTCCGCCCCGACCGCGGCCGTCCGGGCGCGGACCGCAGGAACGACCGCGATCGCGACCCCGAGTCCCGCCCCGGTGACCGTCGCTCCGACCCCCGTCGCCCTGATGGCCGTCGCCGCGACGAGCGTCCGCGCGACGACCGGCGCCGGGACGACAAGCGCCGCGACGGGGACCGTGACCGCCGTTCGGAAGGCAGCCGCCGTCGCGGACGGGCGCGCCAGACTGTCAAGTCAGCCGTGTCCAGGGCCCGTCGTGCGGTGAACCGGCTGTACGGAAAGGCCCGGCGTACGCTCGGCCGCCGGCTCGACGACCGGCTGCGCCGCCTACGCGACCAGTGGCGGCGCCGCGACGAGCGCGACAGGGACCGTACTCCGGACCGACGCCCGAACCGGCGCCGGGACGACGAACGGCAGCGCGAGAACAACGGCATCACGGACTTCGACCTGCCCCAGGTGCGGTTCCGTACGAAGGACGGCGAGGCCCACACCTTGCTCTTCGACGGGAAGGGCAGGGCCGCCGACCTCGCGGTGCGCAGTGTGCAGCAGGCCATGACGGCCTACTTCGGCGACTGGGACAACGAGATCGAGGAGCTCAAGCGCCAGGGCAAGACGGATCTGGCGAACGCCATGACGGACGTCCTTGCCGCGGCACGGCGGCAGTACCAGAAGGTCGAGACCCGGCAGAGGTCCCTGCCCAAGCCGCGCAACCGGTACGGAATCAGCCGCGGCACGCCGGGCGACGTGGCCTTCCAGCGGCGCATCGAGCGGCTGAGGGACGAGATGGAGTCTCTGGCGGAACTGCTCGAACAACGGAACTCCGGCGACAAGGAACCCCCCTTGCCGGACACAGTCCTGCCGCCTTTCCTCGACGGCCCCGTGGCGTTCAACTTCAAGGCCCGGTTCATCCAGAAGACGACACCCGCGGGCACGGAGGCCGAGGACCGGCGCAGCGCCCAGCCCGTGGGCTGGAAGGAACTGGACCAGCTCCCGGGCGGCCGCATCGAACGAGGCCGGTTCTGGGTGCGTATGCACATGCTGCCGGCGAAGCTCGGTGGCCACGCCTCCACGTCCAACCTGGTCCCCGCGCTGGGCGCCATCAACACCCGGGCGATGGTACGGATCGAGCATCCCGCGCAGGCCGCCCTCGGCCATGCCGTGGAGCACGGAACGATTCCGCCCACCCCGGAGACGATGATCTGGTACCAGGTCTCCATCAACTACCGAGGTCAGTATCCGGGCTTCCCGAGCCGTGTGGGCGTGCGCTGGGGCGGCTACAGGCCGTCCGGGAACCAGTGGCGGGAGCAGGGGGCGACAAGAACCTGGGCGGAGAACTTCCCGGCGCCGAACATCACCGCCGGCTTCGAGATCAAGAAGGCGAAGGCCGCGATGATCAGGATGGTGACGCGGGTCTCCGACGACAGGGCGACGGAGATCGCCCGCCTGCTCAAGGCCGCGCCCAGCAAGTACACCAGCGTCGACGACCTCATCGCGGATCTGGCAGCAGGCGGTGCGGGCCTCGCCGGCCCGGCCTCGCAGCAACTGCGCAAGGACCTCGCCAAGCTGCGTGCCGCACACAACAAGATCAGATTCTGAGTCCGGGAGAACCATGGAACCCACACCTGCCGAGCGCGCGTGGCTCGACGTCTTCGAGGAGCTGCGGGAGTGTCCCGATGTCGAACTGGACATGGACAACCTGGAATTCCAGGACGGGGAACCCGCGGACGCCGACGCCGCCTTCGCGCTGCTCGCCGAGCGGGAGGGAGTCCTCCTCGACCCAGCCCTGGAGCCGTGCTACCTGCGCTTCTCCGACTTGGCCGCCAGCTGGGGCGCCGGGATGAGCGACGAGGACGAAGACCCCCTGTTCGCCGGGGAGTTCGATGTGATCCCGCTCCTGCGGGCGATCGGTGACACCGCACCCCTCGATCGCTACCCCGACCCCTCGCCGGAGGACCGGCAGTTCCTGTCCGAGCTCCGGGACTTCGACGTCCACAGCTTGTCCGGCACGGGCCAGGTCGCCTCGCTGCGCATCCGGCCCGGGATCGTCCACAACCCGGAGATCTGGTTCAGCGACAGGTCCCGCGGCATCCACCGGCTGGATCTCGACCTGTGCGGCTACCTGGACGCGCTGCGGGTCACCAAGGGCACCTTCGGCTGGCAGTACCTGTACGCGGACGTCTCCCTGGCGGAGGACCCGTTCACGGGGCAGGCGCGCCATCTCACCGAGATGCTCCAGGTCTTCCCCGACCTGTTCCCCGCCCACGACTACACCGACCTCCGGGCCCGACTGGAGCACCGCCTGTGACCCGCTACGCCGACATCCCCAAGCCCATCCGCTCCGGCATCGTCGTGGTCGACCCCGACACCGGTACCCCGCGGCGGATCATCGTGCTGCAGTTCAACCCGGACACCCTGGAGCGCAGTGTCTCGCCGCAGTCCGCCGGGGACAGCGGGGACGCCGGAGGCGGCGGCACCGGCAGCGGGGACCGCAACGAGGCGCTGCGGCTGAAGGGGCCCGCGCAGGAGACGTGGAAGTTCAGCGCCGAGATCGACGCCACCGACCAGTTCGAGGTGGCCGCCCCCGACGGCATCCACCCCCAACTGGCCGCGCTGGAAATGCTGGTGCAGCCCACCACGGCTCAACTGCGCGCGGCGAGCCGGTTGTCGCAGCAGGGCGTCATCGAGATCAGCCCGATCGAGATGCCGCTGACCCTGTTCACCTGGGGCAGCAAGCGGGTGATGCCCGTGCGGCTGACCGAACTCTCCGTCAACGAGTCGGCGTTCGACGTCAATCTCAATCCGATCCGGGCCACGCTCAGCATCGGCATGAAGATCCTGACCGTCAGCGATCTGCCCGCCGGGCACCGCGGCGCCGACCTCTACCTCGCCCACCTCGCGCAGAAGGAGCGGCTCGCCGCCGCCGCGCGGGGCGGCAGCACGGGCGGGCTCGGGCTCGCCGGAGCCAACGTCGTCACCGGAAGGGGCTGACAGCACATCATGGCCGGGACAGAGCCGTACGAGAGCGCCCTCGACGCGATACCGGGCGCCCACCCCTATCCGCGCACCAGCCGCTACCACGATGCCGAGATCGGCGTCCACCGGCAGCCCGACGGGACCGAAGTCCGCTACACCAAGCGCCGGTTGCTGCCGCCTCTGGACGAGCAGGGGACGCAGCCGCACACCGTCGGCGCCGGGGAGCGGCCCGACCTGCTCGGGCAGCGCTGCTTCGGCGACCCCGGCCAGTGGTGGCGGATCGCCGACGCCAACCCCGTACTCGATCCGGCGGAGTTGACGGACGAGGCCGGGCGCGTCATCGAGATCCCGTCGGCCGGCGGCCTGCCTCGCGGAGACCGGCGTGTTTGACCTGCCCGTGGGGCAGGGCCCCGTCCACATCGCCCTCCTCATGGGACCCAAGCTCGTCCGGCCCGTCCCGGCGGAGGTCACCGAGGCCCTGCTCACCGCCCAGATCACCGCGACCGCCGGGGAGCGCAGCGGCTTCCAGATCGCCTTCGACCTCACGAAGAACGGCCTGATCAGCCGACGGCTGCTGCCCGAGGGCTTCTTCGACCCCAAGACCCGGATCGTCGTCACCGTCAGCGTCAGGGGCACCCCCGACGTGCTCTTCGACGGGCTGATCGTCCGCCACGAGGTCGGCGCCAGCAACCGCCCCGGCCACTCCACGCTCACCGTCACCGGCGAGGACCTCACCCTCCTGATGGACCTGGAGGAACGCACCGCCCGCTACCCCAACCTGCCGCCCTCCGAACGCGTCCTGGCCATCCTGCGCCGCTACTCCGACTACGGCATCCGGCCCGACGTCTACACCGAGAAGATCGCCCAGCCCCCGCACCAGGACCTCCGCGTCCATTACCAGACCGGCACCGACCTGCAATACGTCACCGACCTGGCCCGCGCCAACGGCTACACCTTCTACCTGGAGCCCGGCCCCAACCCCGGGCAGTCCTCCGCCCGTTGGGGACCCGAGGTCCGCCTCGGCATCCGCCAGCACGCCCTCAACGTCAACATGGACGCCCAGTCCACCGTCGACCAGCTGACGTTCGCCTACGACGGCACCGCGCGCGAGGAACCGCAGGCCCGCTGGCAGGACCCGGGCACCCGGCAGTCCACCCTGCTGCCCCAGCCGCCGATCAGCCCCCTGCGCCCGCCGCTCGGCAAGCGGCCCACACCCGCCCTCAAACGCAGGACGCTCTCCGGCACCGCCAAGCAGCAGCGCGAGCAGGCCGAGGCCGAACTGCTCGCCCGCGCCGCGGTCTCCGCCGACGTCGTCTCCGGCTCCGGCTCCCTCGACGTCAACCGGCACGGCTACATCCTCCAGCCACGCCAGCTCGTCGGCGTACGCGGCTCGGGGCGGGCGTACGACGGCGACTACTACGTCAAGTCCGTCACCCACAACCTGCGTCCGGGCTCGTACCAGCAGAACTTCACGCTCTCCCGCGAGGGCCTGGAGGCCCGCAGCGACTACGTACGGCCGTGACGACCCCCTCTTCACCCACCAGGAGCACACCAGCATGGCGGCAACCGGCAATCGCTACCTCGGCAAGTTCCGCGGCCGGGTCGTCGACAACGACGACCCACTGCGGATCGGACGGATCACCGTCGAGGTCCCGGACGTCCTAGGCGACGAGCCGTCCACCTGGGCGCTGCCCTGTCTGCCGTTCGCCGGGCCCGAGGCGGGCCAGTTCGTGGTGCCGCCGCCCGGCACCGGCGTGTGGGTGGAGTTCGAGCAGGGCGACCCCAGCTTCCCGGTGTGGACCGGCTGCTGGTACGGCGCCGCCGAGGAACTGCCGCCCGACGCGCGCCGCGAACTCGCGGCGGGCTCACCGCACAAGCCGGTCGTCGTGCAGACCCCGCAGGCGCACAAGCTCGTCATGAACGACACGCCCGGCGCCGAGCAGGGAATCCTGCTCCAGGCCCAGGGCGGCGCCTACCTCCGCATCACTCGGGAAGCGGTGGTCATCGCGACCGGCGCTGGCGCCGAGATCATCCTGCGCGGCCGTGAAGTGACCATCAACGAGGGCCAGTTGACCGTGCTCTCCAAGCGGTAGAAGCCGACAGAAGACGCAAGACAGAAGACAGAAGACGCAAGACGCAAGACGCAAGACGAGAGAAGAAGACGGGGGACGAACCAGTTGTCCGGGAGTCTGCTCGACGCGGGAGCCCTGATCGGCTGCCCGCACGGCGGTCGCGCCAGCACCGCCACCACACCCGCCGCGGCCGTGCTCGTCGACGGCCGGGCCGCCGCCACGGCCGCCCACAGTTACGTCGTCACCGGCTGCCCGCACACCGTCGACGGCGTGCCCTCGCCGTGCGTCGCGGTCCGCTGGAGCGCCGACGGCACCGGCGTCACCGTCGACGGCGCACCCGTGCTGCTCGACACCTCCGCGGCCCAGTGCCTGAGCGCGGCCTTCGTCCCGCAGGGGCCGCCCGTCGTCCAGGACGCGCAGCGAAAGGTCACCGTCCGATGAGCCCACGCACCGACATCGCCTTCCCCTTCCGGGCGGACCGCCGCGGACGCACCGCGCACGCCACGCACGGCGAGCACGTCCACGACCTGATCGAGCAACTGCTGTTCACCAGCCCCGGCGAGCGCGTGATGCGCCCCGACTTCGGCTGCGGACTGCTCGACCTGGTCTTCGCCCCGGCCGGCCCCGAACTCGTCAGCACCCTCGAACTGTCGGTGCAGGCCTCCCTGCAGCGCTGGCTCGGCGACCTCATCGAGGTCGAGGCCCTCGACGTGGTCGGCGACGACAACACCGTCCGCGTGCACCTGTCCTACGTGCTGCGCGCCACCGGCGCCCGCCGCGACGACGTCTTCGAAGGGAGGACCACGGCATGACCACCACCCGGCGCACCAAGGTGCGCGCCGCCCAGCTCAACGGCGTCGACGCCGTCGAGGTCGGCGACGACGGGCTGCTGCTCACCGTCACCTTCCTCGGCAAGGCCCCGCACGGCCTCGGCCCCGAGAACGTCCGCATCGACGGCGGCCGCCGTGTCACCGGCATCACCGCACTCGACGTCAGCGTCGAACGCGAGGAGGACCCCGAGCTCGACGACCGGCTCCACGTCACCCTCGACCGGACCGGCGACACCTCCCGCTACCGCCTCTCCCTGGTGGAGGCCGACCCGTACGGCCGCCCCGGCACCGAGCCCTTCCGCGGCTTCGACCAGCGCTACCACAGCGCGACCTTCGCCTTCCGGCCCGACTGCCCGACCCCCTTCGACTGCAAGGAAGAGGCCCCCGCGGAACGGGCCTTCCCGGCCGCCCCGGTCATCGACTACACGGCCCGCGACTACGACACCATCCGCAAGCTGCTCCTGGACCGGCTCGCGCTCACCACCCCGGACTGGGTGGAACGCAACCCGGCGGACCTCGGCGTCACCCTCGTGGAACTCCTCGCCCACACCGGCGACCGGATCAGCTACCACCAGGACGCCGTCGCCACCGAGGCCTACCTCGACACCGCGCGCCGCCGCGTCTCCGTACGCCGCCACGTCCGGCTCATCGACTACGCGATGCACGACGGCTGCGCCTCCCGCGCCTACGTCACCGTGCGGACCGCCGACGACCACACCCTCGCCCCGGGCACCTACCGCTTCGCCTCCGTCGACGTGCGCACCCTCGACCCGCACGACCGGCCCGAGCCCGGCACGGTCGTCGACGAGAGCGAACTCGGCGACCTCGACGAGCGCGGCTCGGTGGAGGTCTTCGAACCGGTCGTCACCGCCGACCCGCTGGAGCTGCGCGTCGCCCACAACACGATCCGGCTGTGGAGCTGGGGCGGCGAGACCCCCACCCTCCCCAAGGGCGCCACCGCCGCCACCCTGCGCGACGAGTGGACCGACCCGGAGACCTGCCGGGACCGCAGGCTGGACCTGCGCCCCGGCGACCTGCTGATCCTGGAGGAGGTCAAGGGCGCGCGCACCGGCACGCCCGGCGACGCCGACCCCCGCCACCGCCAGGCGGTCCGCCTCACCTCCGTCACCCCCGCCGTCGACCGCATCGAGGACCAGCCCGTCCTGGAGGTCACCTGGGCCGCCGAGGACGCCCTGCGCTTCCCGCTGTCCCTGACCACCCGCGGCGGACGCGACTGCCTCCCCGTCGAGGACGTCACCGTCGCCCGCGGCAACGTCGTCCTCGTCGACCACGGCCGCACCCTCACCGGCCTGCCCGAAACGGCCACCGTGCCGCCCGAGCCCGCCGTCGTCGCCCCCTGCGGCCCCCCGGCCTTCGGCTGCGCGGACCGCGTCGAGGGCAACGCGCCCGCACGACTGATCAACTCCCTCACCGACCGGGCGGAATCGGGCGAGGCACTGACCCCCGACGACGTCCGGGAGCTGTTCCGGGTGGTGGGGGAGAGGACCACCACCCGGGCCGGACTCGGCCTCGAAAGCGCCGGCCGACGCCACGAGAAGGTCGTTCCCGGCACGGCCTACGCCCAGGCCGCCGCCCTGCGCACCCTGCTCGCGCAGTCCGTGTACCCCGGCATCCGGCCGCGGTTCCGCCCCGTCCTCGGCCACGCGCCCGTCGCCCGGACCGTGCCCTTTCCCGACCCCCGCACGGTCGCCGCCGGACAGGCCGAACGGATCGCCGCCATCCCCGGCCGGGTCCGGCAGCGCCTCGTCGACCTGTGGCGCAGCGCCCGCGACCGGGACGGACTGGGCGACGAGGAGATCGCCGAACTCGCCGTGATCTACGGCCTGAAGGTCCTCGAACGCCTCGAACTGCGCCGCCACCCCGTCCGCGCCCTGCGCGAACTGCTGCACCGCAGCGACCGGTTGCTCGACGCGAAGCTGCGCCGCATCGAGGTCCTCGCGGCCCGCGCCCGCGCGGGCACCGTCCTCGACGGGCACATCGCCTGGGAGATCGCCCACAGTTGGGGCCCGGCCCACGCCGCCGGACTGCACCCGGACGAGCCCGTGCTGCGCGGCTCCGCGACGGCCGCCCTCGACCAGGACCCGCGCCGCGCCCTGCCCGCCGTACGCCTCCGCGAGGAGGAGGGCCTCGTGTGGGAGCCGCGTCGCGACCTGCTCGCCAGCGGCCCCCGCGACCGGCACTTCGTCGGCGAACAGGAGGACGACGGCCGCCTCGCCCTGCGCTTCGGCGACGGACGGCACGGCGCCAGGCCCACCCCGGGCGCCCGGCTCGCCTTGCACTACCGGCTCGGCGGCGGCACCGCGGGCAACGTCGGCGCCGAGGCCATCAACCACCTCGTCGTACAGAGCGACTGCGAGCCGCCGCCCGTCGCCGCGGTCCGCAACCCGCTGCCCGCCACCGGCGGCACCGCACCCGAACCGGTCGAGCAGGTACGTCAGTTGGCCCCGCTCGACCTGCGCCGCACCCGCTTGCGCGCGGTCACCGCCGAGGACTACGCGGCCCTCGCGAGCGCACTGCCCGGCGTGCAGCGCGCCGCCGCCGAACTGCGCTGGACCGGCAGCGTCCAGGAGGCGCACGTCGCCGTCGACGCACTCGGCACCGGCACACCGCCGCAGGGACTGCTCGACGAGGTCGCCCAGGCCCTGGAGGCCTACCGGCGCATCGGCCACGACCTCGTCGTCGGCCCCGCCCGGCTCGTCCCGCTGGACATCGCGCTGGCCGTGTGCGCCCGGCCCGGCCACCAGCACGGGCAGATCCTGGCCGAGCTGTACCGCGTCCTCGGCAGCGGCCGCGGCGGCTTCTTCCACCCCGACGCGCTGACCTTCGGCGAACCGGTCCGGCTCAGCCGCCTGGTCGCCGTCGCGGCCGCCGTACCGGGTGTGGAGAGCGTCCACGTCACCCGCCTGCAGCGCCTGTTCGAGCAGGACCGGGGAGAGCGCGACGAAGGCGTACTGCGGCTCGGCCCGCTGGAGATCGCCACCTGCGACAACGACCCCGACCGGCCCGAGAACGGCCGGCTGGCGATATCCCTGGGAGGAGCCCGATGAGCCGCGACGACCGCGCCCGCGCCCGCGATGACCGCGCCCGCGCCCGCGATGACCGCGCCCGCGCCCGCGACGACCGCGCCCGCGGCGGCCACGACGAGCGCCTGGCCCCCGTGCCGATCCACAACCCGCCCGGCCGCACCGCGCTGGACTACCGCGTCGGCGAGTACGGCTCCTTCCTGGCCGCCCTCCTCGACCGGCTCGCCTCCCCGGCCCACCCCGAGCTGGCCGGGCTGACCGTGCGCACCCCCGACGACCCCGCGATCGGCCTGCTCGACGCCACCGCGGTCCTCGGCGACCTGCTCACCTTCCACTCCGAGCGCATCGCCGACGAGGCCTACCTCCGTACCGCCAACGAGCACCGCTCGCTGGCGCTGCTCGGCCGCCTCGTCGGCCACCGGCCACGCCCCGGAGTCGCCGCCACCACGCACCTCGCGTACACCCTCGAACGCGACCCGCGCGCCGAGGCCCTGCCCGTCGAGATCCCGCGCGGCGCCCGCAGCCACAGCGTGCCCGCCTCCGCCGACGAGCAGTCCCTCACCTTCGAGACGAGCCGCGACCTGACCGCCCGCTGGGACTGGAACGAGCTGAAGGTACGCAGGCGGCGGCCCTCGCTGGTCACCCCCGACGACCTCGACCGCCGCTCGGAGCTGTTCGTCGAGGGCACGGCCAACTCCCTGCAGACCGGCGACCAGTTGCTCTTCGTCTTCGGCGAGCGGGCGGGCGGCGAGCGCAGGCTGCTGCCGGTGGCGCGGACGCGCGTCGACCGGGACGACGAGATCACCGCGATCTCCCTGCCCCGGTCGGCCCCGCCCACCCTGAAGGAACTGGTCGAGGAGGTACGGCGGTGGACCGCCGCCCCCGCGCAGCCCGGCGAGCCGGGGGACGAGCCGCCCACGCCCGAGGTGCCGAACCCGCGGCCGGTCAGCCGGCTGATCGAGGACTTCGAGGACCAGGTGCTCGCCCCGTTGCGGGCGGACCTGGACGGGGTGAAGACCCCGGAGCGGCTTGCGGCCCGACTCGCGGAACCCGTCGCACGGCTGGGGGAAGCGCAGGTGCTGGCCACGCCGTACGAGGATGTGGCCGCCTGGTTCGAGCAGTTGGAAGCAGTGCTTGCCGAACTGGCAGAGCGGGCGCGGGAGTTGGCGCCTGCGCAGAGCGCGGAGGGGAGTGCCGCGACAGGTCCGGGGGCGGCCGCGGCAGCGTTGGGGCTGGGCGCGCAGTTCCCCGCGCCCCTCAAGGGCGATGCGCGCACCGCTGCCTTTGAGGCACTGAGCGACATACTCCCCGCCTTGCGGTCCGCGGCTGCCCGGCCGCGCACCGGCGCCGCACGCCCCGCCGCCGACCCCGCCCGTCTCCTCGCCGCTCTCCAACCGTCCCTCGGGTCCCTCTACCCGGCCTGGCGGAAGACCGCCGCCCCCGGCGCACCCCAACTCCTGCGCGAGCTGCTCGCGATGCGGGTCACCGCCGCGCCCTTCGGCGCCACCGCCCCGCTCAAGCCCGTCCAGGACGAGCGCGGCCGGGTCGTACGTACCGCCGACTGGCCGCTCACCGGAGCCGTCCTGGCGAGCATGCGCGTGGTGTTCGACCCGGCGGGCCGGACACCGACCCGGGCCGAGTTCCAGTACGTCGAGGGCAGCGGCTCGGACCAGCGGGCGGAGAACCTGCCGGTCACCCAGCCGGTGCGGTTCGCGCTCGGCACCGGGCGGGTCGACCTCACCGGAGGCGACCAGGATCCCGCCGTCACCGCCCGCTTCCACTCGGGCCTGCCCGAGCGCACCCTCACCGTGTCCCGGCCCGGCGAGGACGGCCTGATCCAGATCGGCATCCACAACGGCACCGCCGAGCAGATCCCCGTACGGCCCGGCGACAGCGAGCAGTTCACGCACGGCGAGTACGAGGTCAGCGTCCGCTACACGGTGGGCAGCACCGAGCCCCACGTCGAGGTCGTCATCGCCTCCAAGCCCGAGCCCGTCAACCGGCGCGTCCTCCAGCTCGACACCGTGCACGCCGGCATCACCGTCGGCAGCTGGGTGGCGATCCAGCGCCCCGCGAAGGGGAAGAGCGTCCCGGGTGACGCGAAGCTGGCCTTCGTCACCACCCAGGTCGTCGCCGCCCGCACGGCCGCGTACAGCAACTACGGCATCACCGGCCGCGGCACCGAACTCACCCTCTCCGAACCGTGGTTGGACGAGTTCGACGTCCTGCTGTCGCACATCCGCGACACCACCGTGCACGCGGCAGGCGAACCCCTGCACTTCGCCGACGAACCGCTCGGCGAGGACGTGCACGGCGACGACATCGAACTCGCCGAGCTGTACGACGGACTGCGCCCCGGCCGCACCCTGATCGTCACCGGCGAACGCAGCGACATCCCCGGCACCGCGGGCGTGCAGGCCATCGAGGTTGTCACGATCGCCACCGCCGATCCGTCCGTCGACCCCCGGCTGCCCGGCGACCGCGTCCACACCCGGCTCACGCTCACCCGGGGCCTCGCCCACCGCTACCGCCGCGAGACGGTACGGATCCTCGGCAACGTCGTCGAGGCCGGTCATGGCGAGAGCCGCGAGGAGGCCATCGGCAGCGGCGACTCCGGCCGCACGAACCAGACGTTCGCGCTGTGGCAGTCCCCGCTGACCTGGCTCGCCGACGACAGCCCCCTCGGCGCCACCCCGGTACTGGAGATCCGCGTGGACGGCGTCCGCTGGCACGAGGTGGACAGCCTCGCCGGACGCGGCCCCGCCGAGCGCGTCTACATCACCGGCACCACCGGCGACGGCCGCACCACGGTCACCTTCGGCGACGGCGTGCACGGCGCCCGGCTGCCCAGCGGCCACGACAACGTCCGCGCCCGCTACCGCTTCGGCACCGGACGGGCCGCGAACGTCGCCGCCGACCGGATCACCCAGCCGCTGACCCGGCCCCTCGGCGTCACCAAGGTCACCAACCCCCGCCCGGCGACCGGCGGTTCGGACGCGGACGGCCCCGGCCTGACCCGCCGTACCATCCCGCTGGCCGTCTCCGCCCTGGACCGGCTGGTGTCCGCCGCCGACTACGAGGACTTCGCCCGCTCCCGCGCCGGCATCGGCCGGGCCGTCGCACGCGAACTCTTCGACGGGCGGCGGCGTGTCCTGCACGTCACCGTCGCGGGCACCGACGACGTGCCGCTCGGCGACTCCCTGGACGCCCTGCGGCAGGCGCTCACCACCTACGGGGACCCGAACCTCCAGGTCCGGGTGGACGCCCGCGAACTCGTCCTGCTCCTGCTCGCCGCCCGCGTGAAGGTCGCCCCCGACCACGCCTGGGAGCTGGTCGAGCCACGCCTGCGCCAGGCCCTGCTGCGCCGACTCGGCTACGAGGGGCGCGAGTTGGCCCGGCCCGCCCGCCTCTCCGACGTCCTCGCCACGGCCCACTCGGTGCCCGGCGTCGACTACGTGGACGTCGACGTCTTCACCGGCGTCCCCGCCTCCGCCACCCCGCTGGAACTCACCGGCATCCTCCATCGCCCCGGCCCGCTGCGGGCATCCGTCCCGGCGCACCCGGCGACGCACGAGGAGAAGGTGCACACCGTCCGCGCCGCCGACGGCGAGACGCTCTCGGAGATCTGTGCCCGCCACGGCGTCCCGCTCTCCGAACTCCTGCGCCTGAACCCCGACATCACCGACACCCGGCGCCTGCCCGGGGGCCGGTCGGTGTACGTCTTCCGCGGCATCCGCCCGGCCCAGCTCGCGCTGCTGTCGCCGAGGGCCGCGGACACCCTGATCCTGACGGAGGTCAAGTAATGTCCCTGGACGTACACACGGCCGCGGCCACCGCGTTCCGGGAGCCCGACGGACTCGCCGCCCTGCTGCCCCGCCACCTGCTGCGCGACGCCGAGGAGGGCGCGGCCCTGCGCGCGCTGCTCGCCGTCATGACCGAGCAGCTCGACCGGGTCCGCGACGGCGTCCAGCAGGGCTACGAGGACCTGTTCGTGGAGACCGCCGCCCCCTGGGTGCTGCCGTACCTGGGCGACCTGGTCGGCTACCGCACCCTGCCCGGCTACGAACGCGTGCTGACCGCCGGCCTGCACGAGGGCGGACGGGCCGCCCTCGCCGAGGCGGTCGCCCCGCGCGCCGACGTGGCGGCCACCGTCGCCAACCGCCGTCGCAAGGGCACCCTGCACCTGCTGGAGGAGATCTCCGAACAGGTCGCCGGGTGGCCCGCGCGGGCCGTGGAGCTGTCCCGGCTGGTCGCCCACCACCAGTCGGTCAAGCTCCACCGGGACACCGGCCGCGGCCGGCTCGCCGACCTGCGCGACACCTCCGCCCTCGACCTCGCGGGCGGCCCCTTCGCCACCACGGCCCGCACGGTCGACGTCCGCCGCGCCGACTCCCCGAGGACCCCGGGCGGCCTGACCCCGGCCGGAGTCGCCCTCTTCGTCTGGCGGCTCAAGGCGCACTCGCTGACCCGGTCACCGGCGTACTGCATCGACCGCGCCCGCCACCTCTACACCTTCTCGATCCTCGGCAACGACACCCCGCTGGTCACCAAGCCGTTCCCGGAGCCGTCGCCGACGCACATCGCCACGATCGACAACGTCCCGGCCTTCATCACCCGCCGACAGCTCCACGACCGGCTGCTGGACTACTACGGCCCCGGCAAGAGCTTCGTCATCCGGCGCGACGGCGAGGACCGGCCCGTACCGCCGTCGGACATCGTCGTCGCCGACCTGTCCGACTGGCGCTACCGGCCCGGGCGCGGACAGGTCGTGGTCGACCCCGAACTCGGCAGGATCGCGTTCGGCGCGCGCTGCGCACCCCGGCAGGGCGTATGGGTGGACTACCACCACGCCTTCGGGGCGGACCTGGGCGGCGGCGAGTACGACCGCCTCGACCGGGTGCCGCGGCCCGACGCCGACGTCTACCGCGTCGGGCCGGAACAGCCGTACCGGCAGATCATGGACGCCTACCGGGCCTGGCGGCACGACCGGCGGGCCGGGCGCGCGGGCGAGGGCATCATCGAGATCACCCACAGCGGCGCCTACCAGGAACAGCTCGACTTCGACCTCGACCCCGGCGACCGCCTCGAACTGCGGGCGGCCGAGGGGACCCGGCCGGTGATCCGGCTGCTGGACTGGTACAGCAACCGGCCCGACGCCCTCAACATCCGTGCCGTGGACGACGGTTGCGCCCCGCACGAGCGGCCCAGGATGGTCCTGGACGGGCTCCTCGTCGCCGGGCGCGGCATCAACGTCACGGGCCCCATGGGCGCCGTCGTCGTACGCCACTGCACGCTCGTCCCCGGCTGGTCGCTGGAGCCCGAGTGCGCACCGCACTCGCCGGAGGAGCCCAGCATCGTCCTGGAACGCACCACCGCCTGCCTCCAGGCCGAGCACAGCATCCTCGGCACCATCGAGGTCATCGGCGACGAGGTCAGCGAGGACCCGCTCCCCATCCATCTGCGCGACAGCATCCTCGACGCCACCGGCCACGACCGCGCGGCCCTGTCCGCACCGGACTGCCGCCACGCCCACGCCGTCCTCCACCTGCACCGCACCACGGTCATCGGCGAAGTCCACACCCACGCCGTGGAGATCGCCGAGAACTCGATCCTCACCGGCCGGCTCAACGTCGCCCGGCGCGGCATCGGCTGCCTGCGCCACTCCTACGTCCCCGCCGGATCCCGTACGCCCCGCAGGTACCGGTGCGTCACGGACGTACGCCCGTTGTTCGCCTCCGAG
Source organism: Streptomyces sp. TRM68416 (assembly GCF_014596915.1). Classification (GTDB taxonomy): domain Bacteria; phylum Actinomycetota; class Actinomycetes; order Streptomycetales; family Streptomycetaceae; genus Streptomyces. The sequence goes on along the minus strand of NZ_JACVWU010000010.1, from coordinate 157,031 downwards.
CGCTACGGCACGCCCCGCTACGGGCTGCTCGCCGACCGCTGCCCCGAGTCCATCAGGCGCGGTGCGGACGACGGCGCCGAGCCGGGCGCCTTCCACGACCTGTACCGGCCGCAGCGCGAGGACGGCCTGCGGGCGCGGCTCGCCGAGTACACACCGGCGGGCTCGGACGCCGGGATCTTCTTCGTCAACTGAGCCGCATTCGCACACTTCTCGAACCAGGGGGACCCCCTTCATGCATGCTGACCTCTCCCGCCTCACGTTCCGCCCGGAACGGCACTACTCGGCGGTCATCGCCCAGCAGGGCCGCGTCCAGCTCGACGCCGACACCAACGAGCAGACCGCGATCCAGCTCCACCAGACCCGCACCCTCGCCGCCGACCTCATCGGCCGGCACGGCGGACCGCGCGACGCGGCCGGCTTCCGCATCGAGTACGTGGGCGGACGGCACGAGATCGACACCCTGTACATCCACGGCGGCCGCTACTACGTCGACGGCATCCTGTGCGACGCGGACCGCCCGGCGCCGGGTGTGCCGGTGCCCGAGGAGGACGCCGAGGAGCAGGAGGGCGCCGAGCCGCCCGCGTACTGGACGTACTGGGACCAGCCCGATGCCCACCGCGACCCGGAGAAGCCCGGCGACCGGCTGCCCTCGCCCGCCCAGGCGCCCTTCGTCGTCTACCTGAAGGTGTGGGAGCGCTCGGTGAGCGCCGCCGAGGACCCCGCCCTGCGCGAGGTTGCGCTCGGCGCCGCCCTGCCGGACACCGCCGCCCGCGCCAAGGTGGTCTGGCAGGTGCTGCCGCTGTCGCTGGCCGCGCTGGACATCGAGGACACCGACCCGTCCAAGGAGGACGTGCGCGAGGCCTTCGACCGGTGGGCCGCACGTCAGTCCGCGCCCTCGGCCCGGCTCGCCGCCCGCAGCGAGCGCCCCGACCGCGCCGACGAGGACCCCTGCCTGGTCAAGCCCGACGCCCGCTACCGCGGCCCGGAGAACCAGCTGTACCGGGTCGAGGTGCACGCGGGCGGCGCGGCGAAGGACGCCACCTTCAAGTGGTCCCGCGAGAACGGCTCGGTCGTCTTCCCGGTCGAGGAACTCGACGGCACCTGGGTGCAGTTGGCGTCCCTCGGCCACGACGACAAGCTCGACCTCGACGTCGGCGACCTCGTCGAGCTCACCGACACCGCCTACGCCTCACGGCTGGAGCCCCTGCCGTTGCTGCGGGTCGAGGAACTGGACCTGCCCGGCCGCCGCGTCCGCCTGCACGCCGAACCGGCCCCCGGCGTCGGTCGGCTGCCCCACCTGAACCCGTTCCTGCGCCGCTGGGACCATCACGAGGGCCCCCGGCGCAAGGGCCGTACCACCAAGCTCAAGGGCGGCGCCGTGCCGCTGGCGGAGGGGGAGTGGCTGCCCCTGGAGGACGGTGTCGAGGTGTACTTCGCCAAGGACGGCACCTACCGCACCGGCGACCACTGGATCGTCCCGGCCCGCACCGCCACCGGCAGCGTCGAATGGCCCACCGACCCGGCCCGCCGCCCGCTGCTTCAGGCACCGGCCGGCATCGCGCGCCACTTCGCCCCGCTCGCCCTGGTCAAGGGCGAGTACGGCGCCGTCGACCTGCGCCTGGCCTTCGGCCCGCTGGCCGCGAACGTCCCGGCCGCCGACGAGGCGGCCCTCGCGGCGGAGGAGCAGGCACGCCGTGAGGAACAGGCCGCGGAGGACGACCCCTCCGACGACGCGTCCCGGACCACCGCCGAGGCGGAGGCCGCAGCGGAAGGAGACGAGTGATGGCCAAGCCCCTGAGCGCTGCCAAGATGGTGGAGATCCTGCGCGCGGAAGGCCTGACGGTGCACGAGGTGCGCAACTGGCGCACCCACAACCGCAACTCCAAGGGCCCCTGGGGCCCGGTGAACGGCGTGATGATCCACCACACCGTCACCAAGGGCACCGAAGCCTCCGTCAACATCTGCTACAACGGCTACTCCGGCCTGCCCGGCCCCCTCTGCCACGGCGTCATCGACAAGAAGGGCCACGTCCACCTCGTCGGCAACGGCCGCGCCAACCACGCCGGTCTCGGCGACAGCGACGTCCTGCGGGCCGTGATCAACGAGTCGAAGCTGCCCGCCGACAACGAGGCCGACACCGACGGCAACCGGCACTTCTACGGCTTCGAGTGCGTCAACCTCGGGGACGGCAGGGACCCTTGGCCCGCGGCGCAGAAGGAGGCCATCGAGAAGGTGGCGGCGGCGATCTGCCGGCACCACGGCTGGAGCGAGCGGTCCGTCATCGGCCACAAGGAGTGGCAGCCCGGCAAGGTCGACCCGCGCGGCTTCACCATGGACGGCATGCGCCGGCGCATCGCCGGCCGGCTGGCCGGCAAGGCGCCGGGGCCCGCGCCCGCACCGAAGCCGACGCCGCCGAAACCGTCGTACGAGCCGTTCCCGGGCAGCGCCTTCTTCCACATCGGACAGAAGTCCCCGGTCATCACCGCCATGGGCCGCCGCCTGGTGGCGGAGGGCTGCGGCCGCTACGAGGTGGGCCCCGGACCGGAGTGGAGCGAGGCCGACCGCCGCTCCTACGCCGCCTGGCAGCACAAGCTGGGCTACACCGGCAAGGACGCGGACGGCATCCCCGGCCGGGTGAGCTGGGCGAAGCTGAAGGTACCGAACGTGTGAGTCAGCCGCGGCGGAGATCCTTGACCCGCTTGAGCTTGCCGAGCGAGCGCTCCAGGGTCTCCGGGGCGACGATCTCCACCTCGACGCTCACCCCGACGCCGTCCTTCACGCCCCGGGCGATCGCCCCGGCGGCCGTCTCCCGTTGCTCGGGACCGGCGTCGGGGCGGGCCTCGACGCGGACGGTCATGCGGTCCATGCGGCCGTGCCGGGTGAGCTGGATCTGGAAGTGCGGGGCGACACCGGGCGTGCGCAGCACGATCTCCTCGATCTGGGTGGGGAAGACGTTCACCCCACGCAGGATGATCATGTCGTCGCAGCGGCCGGTGACCTTCTCCATCCGGCGGAAGGCGGAGCGGGCGGTGCCCGGCAGCAGCCGGGTCAGGTCCCGGGTGCGGTAGCGGACGACCGGCAGCGCCTCCTTGGTGAGCGAGGTGAAGACGATCTCGCCCTCCTCGGTGATCTCGTCCGTGACCGGGTCGACGATCTCAGGATAAAAGTGGTCCTCCCAGATGTGGAGTCCGTCCTTGGTCTCCACGCACTCCTGCGCCACCCCCGGGCCGATCACCTCGGACAGCCCGTATATGTCGACGGCGTGGATCGCCGCGCGTTCCTCGATCTCGCGGCGCATCTCCTCCGTCCACGGCTCGGCCCCGAAGATGCCCACCTCCAGCGAGGTGGCGCGCGGGTCGACGCCCTGCTTCTCGAACTCGTCGAGCAGGGTGAGCATGTAGGACGGGGTGACCATGATGATCTCGGGCTTGAAGTCCTGGATGATCTGCACCTGGCGCGCCGTCATCCCGCCGGACGCCGGGATCACCGTGCAGCCGGCCCGTTCGGCGCCGTAGTGCGCGCCGAGTCCGCCGGTGAACAGGCCGTAGCCGTAGGAGACATGGACCTTGTGGCCGGGGCGGCCGCCGGCGGCCCGGATGGAGCGGGCCACGACGTCCGCCCACATCGACAGGTCGTTCTCCGTGTAGCCGACGACCGTGGGGCGCCCGGTGGTGCCGCTGGAGGCGTGCACGCGCCGGACCCGGTCCATGGGCACGGCGAACATGCCGAACGGATAGGTCTCCCTGAGATCCGCCTTCGTGGTGAAGGGAAACCGGGCGAGGTCCTCCAGCGTGCGGCAGTCCTCGGGGCCGACACCGGCCGCGTCGAACTTCTTGCGGTACAGCTCGACATGGTCGTAGGCATGCCGCAACGTCGCCCGCAATCGGACGAGTTGGAGTTCCCGTAGCTCCTCGCGGGTGAGCCGTTCGCCCTCGTCCAGCAGATCGTGCGGGAGAGGCTCGCCCAGCTTGCTCATCGCGACTCCTTCGTCCACCGATGCCCCAACCGATCATTCGGTCCGGCCAAGCAATCAGGCGGGCCATCCGCTGTCAAGGGCGGCTCCGGGTCTTGCCCGGGGCGGGGAAACGCGTCACACTGGTACCGAACGAATGGTCGGTTGGGAAGCTGGTGCAGATGACCACGACAGACTCCGCCGGGGCCGCGCCGCCGGACGAACTGCAGGAGCACTTCGACGCGACGATCGCGCGCGACCAGCGGATCGAGCCGCGGGACTGGATGCCCGAGGGCTACCGCAGGACGCTGGTGCGGCAGATCGCGCAGCACGCCCACTCGGAGATCATCGGCATGCAGCCCGAGGGCGAGTGGATCACCCGCGCGCCCTCGCTGCGCCGCAAGGCGATCCTGTTCGCCAAGGTGCAGGACGAGGCCGGGCACGGGCTGTACCTGTACTCGGCGGCGGAGACCCTGGGCGCCGACCGCGCGGACCTGACCGCGCGCCTGATCGAGGGCCGCCAGAAGTACTCGTCGATCTTCAACTACCCGACGCTGAGCTTCGCCGACGTCGGCGTGATCGGCTGGTTCGTGGACGGCGCCGCCATCTGCAACCAGGTCCCCCTGTGCCGCAGCTCCTACGGCCCCTACGCGCGCGCGATGGTGCGGATCTGCAAGGAGGAGTCCTTCCATCAGCGGCAGGGCTACGAACTGCTGATGACCATGATGCGCGGCACCGAGGCCCAGCGGGAGATGGTGCAGGACGCGGTCAACCGCTGGTGGTGGCCGTCCCTGATGATGTTCGGCCCGCCCGACGACGCCTCCCCCAACTCGGCCCAGTCGATGGCCTGGAAGATCAAGCGGCACAGCAACGACGAGCTGCGTCAGCGCTTCGTCGACATGACCGTCCCGCAGGCCGACAAGCTCGGCGTGAGCCTGCCCGACCCGGAGCTGAAGTGGAACGCCGAGCGCGGCCACCACGACTTCGGCAACCCGGACTGGGACGAGCTGATGCGGGTCATCAAGGGCGGCGGCCCGTGCAACGAACAGCGGATGCGACGGCGCAGGAGCGCCCACGAGGAAGGCGCCTGGGTGCGCGAGGCGGCCACCGCCCACGCGGCCAAGCGGGCCCGGAAGGAACCGGCGGCATGAGCGACACCGAGAGCTGGCCCCTGTACGAGGTGTTCGTGCGCGGCAAGCGCGGCCTGAACCACGTCCACGTGGGCTCGCTGCACGCCGCCGACGACACGATGGCCCTCACCCACGCCCGAGACCTGTACACCCGGCGCAACGAGGGCGTCTCGATCTGGGTGGTGCGCTCCGAGCACATCGCCGCCTCCACCCGCGACGAGAAGGACCCCTTCTTCGCGCCCAGCGCCGACAAGGTCTACCGCCACCCGACCTTCTACGACATCCCCGACGATGTCCCGCACATTTAGGAGCCGGGGATGAGTGAGGACCACGTCTACCTGACCCTCGCCGAGGGCCACGAGGACGACACCCGCTGGGCCTACGGCACCGGCTTCGAGGACCCCCTGCACGGCGTCGACACCACCGTGCCCGAGGGCGTCGACGCCGGCGAACTCGCCGCGACCTGCGTGGCGTTGGCCGACGACGCCCTGGTGGCGGCCCAGCGGCTCGCCGAGTGGATCACCCGCGCCCCCGAGCTGGAGGAGGAGGTCGCCCTCGCCAACATCGGCCTCGACCTGCTCGGCCAGGCCCGGCTGCTCTACACCCGGGCCGGCCAGGCCGACGGCACCGGCCGCGACGAGGACGCCTACGCCTACTTCCGCGACCCCGCCGACTTCCGCAACGTACGCCTGGCCGAACTCCCCAACGGCGACTTCGCGTTCACGATCGTGCGACTGCTGGTCCTGTCCAGCTGGCGCCTCGCCCACTTCGAACGGCTGCTCTCGCACCCCGACCCGGTGCTGTCCGCCGTCGCCGCCAAGGGCGTCAAGGAACTGACGTACCACCGGCAGTACGCCGCCGAGTGGGCGGTGCGCCTGGGCGACGGCACCGAGGAGTCGCACCGCCGCATGCGCAGGGCCGTCGAGCAGGCCGCCCCCTACCTGGGCGAGCTGTTCACCGCCTGCGACGTCCGCGCCGAGGTCGTCGCCGTGCTGAAGCAGGTCACCGAGGCGGCCGGGCTGCCCATGCCGGTGTACCGGCCGTCCCCCGGCTCCGGCCGCGACGGCGAGCACACCGAGCATCTCGCCCCGCTGCTCGCCGAGTTGCAGAGCGTCGCCCGCGCCCACCCGGAGGCGACATGGTGACCACCCTGCTCGACGCACGGCACCTCGCCGAGCAGGTGCCCGACCCCGAGCTGCCCATGCTGACGCTGGCCGACCTCGGCGTGCTGCGCGGCGTCGAGGAGACCGACGACGGCACGGTGGTGGTCAGCCTGACGCCCACCTACTCGGGCTGCCCCGCCATGGCCGAGATGCGCGCGGACGTCGCCGCCCGGCTCCGCGACGCCGGATACGCGCGCGTGGAGATCCGCACCGTGCTCAGCCCGCCGTGGACCAGCGACTGGATCACCCCGGCCGGCCGCCGCAAGCTCGCCGAGCACGGCATCGCCCCGCCCGGCGCCGCACCCCGCGGCCCGGTCCCGCTCACGCTGTCCCCGACCCGGCGCACGGTGGCGTGCCCGCGCTGCGGCTCGGCGGACACCGAGGAGACCTCCCGGTTCGCCGCCACCTCCTGCAAGGCGCTGTGGCGCTGCCGCGCCTGCCGCGAACCGTTCGAGTACCTCAAGGAGATCTGATGGAGGACCTGTTGAGCCCGGTCCCGGCCCGGCCGGCACGTCGCCGCCCGGTCTTCCACCCCCTGCGGGTCGCCGCCGTGCAGCCGCTGTGCGAGGACGCCGCCGCCGTCGGCTTCGACATCCCGCCCGAGCTCGCCGAGGAGTTCGCCTTCGCGCCCGGCCAGTCGCTGACCCTGCGGCGCGAGATCGACGGCCGCGACGAGCGCCGCTCGTACTCGATCTGCTCGCCCGCCGGATCGGCCCCGCGCATCGGCGTACGCGTGGTCCCCGGCGGCCTGTTCTCCTCGTGGCTGGTGAACGACGTACGCCCCGGCGACACCGTCGAAGTGATGGCCCCCACCGGCACCTTCACCCCCGACCTGACCACCCCCGGCCACCACGTCCTGATCGCGGCCGGCTCCGGGATCACCCCCATGGTCTCCATCGCCGAGTCCGTCCTCGCCGCCGACTCCCGCTCCACCGTCACCCTCTTCTACGGCAACCGGCGCACCGGCACGGTCATGTTCGCCGACGAACTGGCCGACCTGAAGGACCTGTACCCGAGCCGCTTCCAGCTCGCCCACGTCCTGTCCCGCGAACCCCGCGAGGCCGAGGTGCTCTCCGGCCGCCTCGACGCCGACCGCCTCTCGGCCCTCGTCGGCGCCCTGGTCGACGTGCGCGGCGCCGACCACTGGTGGCTGTGCGGACCGCACGGCATGGTCAAGGACGCCCGGCGCGTCCTGGCCGACCTCGGCGTCCCCGGCGACCGCGTCCACCAGGAGCTGTTCTACGCCGACGACGAGCCCGTCCGCGAGGTGCGGCACGAGGAGGCCGGACCCGACGGACCCGTCAGCCAGGTCACCGTCGTCCTCGACGGCCGCTCCACCACCTCGACCCTGCCCAGGGACCGGACCGTCCTCGACGGCGCCCAACGCACCCGCCCCGACCTGCCGTTCGCCTGCAAGGGCGGCGTCTGCGGCACCTGCCGCGCCCTGGTCACCGACGGCAAGGCCGAGATGCGCCGCAACTTCGCCCTCGAAGAGGCCGAGGTCGACGCGGGATACGTGCTGACCTGCCAGTCGTATCCGGTCTCGGAGACGCTGACGGTCGACTACGACAGCTGAAAAAAGTCCGCGGCCGCCCCGAAACGGGGCGGCCGCGGACCGAGAGCGAGGAGAGCGAAAGGACTAGTTCAGGAAAGACGTTTTCACGTCAGGGGAGAAGGAAGCCCCTTCATGGCCTCACCGCTGCTCACGCTACCAGTCACTCCGGGATCAGGTCGCGCAGATTTTCGACGGTCACGATCCGCGAGTCCGGGTGCAGCCCGTCCGGCCGCCGTACACCGATGTAGGTGACCGGCCCGTCCGGGACCGTCTCACCGTCCCACACGTCCACCGCCCCGCCGGCCATCAGTTCCGCCAGGTACCGCACCGTCAGCTGCTCACGCTCGACGATCCCGCGCAGCAGCGTCGCCACCGACACCCGGTTGCCCTCGACCTGGTTGTGCGTCGGCGTGCCCCGCAGATACAGGTGCAGCCACTTGGCCCGCCACCGCCCGTCCTCCCCGCGCACGAAGGCGAGCGGCAGCGCCACCCGGCCCGGCCCGCGCAGCTCCGACTTCATCCGCACGGTCCGCGGCTCGAACGGCCGCCCCTTCTGCTCGCCCTCCCGCAGCATGAACCCGAAGAACGACTCCTCGGCCTCCTCGAAGCGCTCCCCGGAATAGATGTTGACCTGCGGCACGACGAACGTGCCCCGCACGGCACCCAGACGCAGGTTGATGAACTCCGAGGCGCCTTGCGGGGCGTTGGTGATGTCCCCGGAGTGCTCCCCGTCCACGTCACGGAGGTTGGTGTACGACAGCCAGGACACGGTCGCGTAGTCGGCGTCCAGCATCAGCGCCGAGAGGTCGTAGTCGGTGACCCGGCTCCGCTGCTTCCAGTACACGAAGAACCGCAGCAGCTCGCCGTCGACCGCCGAGACGGAGCCCCGCGGCAGCACACCGAGCCCCGCCGCCGTCGCCCGGCCGCTGAGCGGCAGCGCCACGTCGAGGACGTCCGGGTCGACCAGCAGACGGCCGGGGTCCGGCAGCCGGCGCCTGATCTCGGCGTCCAGCGCCGCGACCAGCCGGGCCCGCTCGGGCTCCGGCACGGGCGCCCGCTCGTCGCCGGTCACCCACGCCCGGCCCATCCGGTTGACGAACACCCGGCGCGCGCCGGTCTCCCCGCCCCGGTTGTGCAGATGCTCCCGCACCGACAGCACGACCCGCCCGGAGACCTGCGGGGCGACCGCCTCGGCGGCGGCCACGACGGCGTCCCGTTCCTCCCGCGTCCCGCACAGCCGCAGCAGCCGGTCCAGGGAGCGGAACAGCCGACCGGGCGCGCCCTTGAGCAGCTCCGCCGCACCGACGACGTCCCCCGCGTCGAGCAGCCCTTCCAGCCGCCCCTCGAAGGACGGCGCCTTCCGCTCGCCGCGCGCCACCGCGAACACCTCGGCGGCGTGCGGCCACTTCGGGTACTCGTGCGGATGCAGCCGCTCACCGAGCCGCTTCCACGCCTCGCGGTGCACCGCTACGTCGGCCAGCTTGGCGGGCGCCTGCGCCACCACGGCGTCCAGTCCCGCGAGCAGCGCCCGGCGTACCGGACGGGACAGCGCCCGGAAACGGGTCCGCTCCTGCAGCGTGACATCACCGTCCGACAGCGCGCAGGCCAGCCGCAGCACATCGGTGACCGTGTCCAGCAGCGGAGCCGAACCGGCCGCCAGCCGCGCCCGGTTGACGACAGCCCGGTTCTCCCGCACTGGGATCGCCTCCGGCTGCGGCCCGTCCGCGCACGTCCCGGCGAGCACGGCGAGGTCGGCGAGATGCTCCTCGCCCAGCGGGGTGGAGGACCCCGCCAGCGCCAGATACAGGCCGGTGACCTCCTGGTCGAGACCGGCGCCCAGGTGCAGCAGGGTCACCCGGTCACCGGCCGCGGGGACCAGTTCGGCGTGGGCGGCCAGCATCTCCTCGTAGGAGTGCTGGTAACGGCCGTACGACGGCAGGGTCAGCAGGTCCACCACACCGGTGCTCAACCGGGCCAGAACGCCGGGGCGCACGGACTCGTCGGCGAGGGCCTTGGCGATGCAGTCCCGCCAGAAGTCCAGTGTGTCCGGCACGTTGGCGGGGAAGTCGACGAAGTACACGTTGTGCCGCACATGGTCGCCGACCATCTCGCGGACGGTGGCGAGCGTGCGGACGGCGGTGTCGACGACCGTGTCCTCGGACAGCCCCGACAGATGCTCCAGCAGCTCCGCCGACAGCTTGAACCCCACCGACATCAGCGCCGCGTCGAACTGCCGCGCGGCGACCGCCCCTTGCCCCGCGGGACCGTTGGGGGAGGGGAGCCGGTAGGTGTGTCGGACGACCAGGGATTCCAGGCTGCGCTGCATGCCGGGATGATCCCAGGGTCGTACGTGCGTCCGCATTCGGGTTTTTACGGCACCCGGAGCCGGGTGGGCTTCGCGCAGGCGGGGGTCAGGAGTCCTGTCGTGCCGCCCGCTCGGCCTGCTGCTTCTTGATGCGGGCGCCCTCCTTGCGGACCTCGGCCTGGGTGGCGCGCTCCTTCTGCAGCCACTCGGGCTGCTCCTGCTTCAGGGCCTCGATCTGCTCGGTGGTGAGTGCCTCGGTGACCCCGCCGCGGGCCAGGCCTGAGATGGACACGCCGAGCTTCGCCGCGACCACCGGACGGGGGTGCGGGCCGGTGCGGCGCAGCTCGCGCAGCCACTCCGGCGGGTCCGCCTGGAGTGCGTTCAGCTCGGCGCGGGAGACGACACCCTCGCGGAACTCGGCGGGGGTGGCATCGAGGTACACACCCAGCTTCTTGGCCGCCGTGGCGGGCTTCATCGTCTGGGCGCTCTGGTGCTGCGTCATGCGTCAAGGGTATCGACCGGATGACCGAGTGCCGACCACGGCCGGTAACCTGGCCAGGTGACAGGCTCGGAAGTATCCCCTTCGTTCCGGCTCGCGTACGTCCCGGGAGTGACACCCTCGAAGTGGGTGCGGATCTGGAACGAGCGCTACCCCGACGTCCCCCTCGAACTGCTCGCGGTCACCGCCGCCGAGGCGCCCGGGGTGCTGCGGGACGGCGGCGCCGACGCCGGATTCGTCCGGCTGCCGGTCGACCGTACGGTCTTCAGCGCGATCCCCCTCTACACCGAGACCACGGTCGTGGTGATCCCCAAGGACCACGCCGTCGCGGCCGTCGACGAGGTCACCGCGGAGGACCTGGCGGACGAGGTCGTCTTCCACCCCCTGGACGACGTCATCGGCTGGGAGCAGCCCCCCGGCGAGCCCGGATTCGAGCGCCCGGCCACCACGGCCGACGCCGTCGAGCTGGTCGCGGCGGGCGTCGGCCTGCTGGTCGTACCCCAGTCGCTGGCCCGGCTGCACCACCGCAAGGACCTCACCTACCGCACCCTGGTGGACGCCCCCCAGTCGAGCATCGCGCTCTCCTGGCCGGAGGAGGCCACCACCGACCTGGTCGAGGACTTCATCGGCGTCGTCCGGGGCCGCACGGTCAACAGCACCCGCGGCCGCACCCCCGCCCCCCAGCCCAAGCCCGCCCCGGCCAAGGGACAGCGGAGCGCAGGCGGCACGTCCAGGAACCGCGGGTCGGCAAAGCACGGCGGCTCGGGCAAGGGTTCAGGCAAGGGCGGGGGAGCGGGCAAGGCCACCGGCGCCCGCCGCGGCGGCAAGCCCCGCCGCCGCGGCTAGGCGGACCTGGCGCATTGGACTACGGCTCGGCAGCGCCCCAAAGGGGCGCGGGGCTGTATCCACGGGTGGCTTCGCCACGGGGCGCGACCAGCCACGACGAGCCCGCAGCCGAACGACAACACATCACGGCACTTTCCGCGGAGCGCTCCGCTCACTTCTCCGGCAACCCCGCCGCGAAAGCGTGCCCCTCCGTCACCCACTCCGCCAGCGCCTCGTCCTGCGCGAGTACAGGCCCGGAGACCAGAATCCAGCCGCGCATCGGACGGCCGGTCATGTCGAACACCCGCGTGCCCGGCCGTGCCAGTGCCGCGTCCGCGGCCTCGGGGCCGACCCGGACCATGAGGTCGTCGCCGGTGATGCCGACGGCCATGTTGCCGTGCACCAGGAACGCGAGCCCGCCGAACATCCGCTTCTCGGTGATCCCCGGGCGGGCTCCCAGCCGCTCCCGTACGCGCTGGACGAGCCCTTCGTCGTAGGCCATGGCGGTGCTCATTCCGTGAGGCGGAGTTCGAGGTCGCGCAGGTCCTTGCGCAGGGAGGAGCGGACCTGGCGGGCCAGGAGGGGTGCCGCCAGGCGGTAGAAGCCGCCGGAACCGCCCCGCACGCGGATGCGGGCGAGGGTACCGCGGGGATGCGGCGCGAAGGCGTACGTCACGTGCATCGGCAGCGGGCCCGCCACGGACTCCATGTCGAGCAGCCGGGGCGGGTCGTACGCCGTCACGCGCAGGACGTAGTCGATGCGCCGGCCGAGGAACGACGCCGTACGGGTGACCTCGGCGCCCGCGCCGAACCCGCCCGCGTCCGCCTCACGGGTCAGCTCCGCGGTCCGGATGCCCTGGGTCCAGTCGGCGTCGTGGCGCCAGTCCATGGCATAACCGGCCACACGCTCGGGAGGGAGCGGGACGACCCGCTCCACGGATACGTCGATCGTCATCGTGCTTCCAGCATCCTCGCGCCGGGCGCCGGGCGCACGGTGGGTCGAAGCGGGACAGGACGGCCCGCACGCGAGACGCTGCTTCCGACCGCCCCGCGCGAAGGAGCCGACATGACCGCAGCGAACCCCTCCTCCGACGACGCCTACCGCTTCGACGACCTGCGTGCCCTGTTCGTCAACTGCACGCTCAAGCCCTCGCCCCAGGTCAGCCACACCCAGGGCCTGGTCGACAAGAGCCGGGCGATCATGATGGCGCACGGGGTGAGCACGGACGTGATCCGGGCCGTCGACCACGACATCGCGCCCGGCGTCTACCCGGACATGACCGAGCACGGCTTCGCCACCGACGCCTGGCCGCAGCTCTACGAGCAGGTGATGGCCGCCGACATCCTGGTGATCGCCGGACCGATCTGGCTCGGCGACAACAGCTCGGTCACCAAGAAGGTCATCGAGCGGCTGTACGCCTGCTCGGGCATGCTCAACTCCGCGGGCCAGTACGCCTATTACGGCCGGGTCGGCGGCTGTCTGATCACCGGCAACGAGGACGGCGTGAAGCACTGCGCGATGAACGTCCTCTACAGCCTCCAGCACCTCGGCTACACCGTTCCGCCCCAGGCGGACGCCGGCTGGATCGGCCCGGCCGGTCCCGGCCCGTCGTACCTCGACCCGGGCTCGGGCGGCCCCGAGAACGACTTCACCAACCGCAACACCACGTTCATGACCTGGAACCTGATGCACGTGGCCGCCATGCTCAAGCGTGCCAAGGGAATCCCGGCCCACGGCAACCAGCGCTCCGAGTGGGACGCGGGCTGCCGCTTCGACGCCCCCAACCCGGACTACCGCTGAAGCACGCGCCGGGCGCGGCGGATCAGGGTGCGTACGTCGCCCGCCCCGCCATGAGCCAGTCGTACGCCGCACGCGCCGTGAACTCCTCCTGCCCGCCGCGCAGCAGAAGGTCGGCGGTCGCGAACTCGGGCGCGTCGGCCTGGGCGGCCACGTACGGGATCGCGATGCACCGCATCCCGGCCGCGTGCGCGGCGGCGGCGCCCGGCGCGGCGTCCTCCAGCACCACGCAGTCGCCCGGCGCCGCCCCGAGCCGGCGGGCGGCCTCCAGGAACACGTCGGGCGCGGGCTTCCCGCGCTCGACCTCGTCGGCCGAGACGACGGTGTGCAGGTGCGCGTCCAGTCCGGTGCCCGCCAGGACCGCGTCGATGGCTTCCCGCGAGGAGCCCGAGGCGACCGCCATCGGAACGCCCTCGCCCGCCAGCAGCTCCACGAACTTCCGCATCTGCGGGTACGCGCGGGTGGCGGACCGGGCCAGATCGAGGTAGCGGCGGTTCTTGGCGGCCAGCAGCTCCTCCACCGAGGCCCGCAGGCCGTAGCGGGCCTTCCAGGAGGTCACCGTCTCCAGCGTGCTGATCCCGACGTACCGCTCGTGCTCGGCCCAGGAGAAGTCCGGGACGCCGTGCTCGGCGAGGAGCTGCCGGCCGGCTTCGTAGTAGTTCGGCTCGCTGTCCACGAGCGTTCCGTCGAGATCGAAGATGACTGCGAGGTGACCGGGATTGCTCATGGGGTCCAGCATGCCAAGGATCACCTCCGGGCCGTACGGCCCACCGACTCCACCAGCGGCAGCAGCCGGTGCGCGACCCGCTCGCGCAGCGCCACCTCGGTACGGGTGCGGACCACGCCGGGCATGCTGATCAGCTTCTGGATCACGTCCTCGAGATGGGCGTTGTCACGCGCCACGACGCGGGTCAGCAGATCGCCGCCGCCCGTGATCGAGAACGCCTCGACGATCTCCGGTACGGCGGCCAGCGCGTCGCCCACGTCGTCGAGATGCCCCTGGGTGACCTCGATGTGCACGAACGCGAGCACCGGGTGGCCCAGGGCGGCCGGGGAGAGCGCCGGGCCGGTGCCGGTGATCACACCGTCCCGCTCCAGCCGGTCGAGCCGGGCCTGCAGGGTGCCGCGGGCGATCCCGAGGATGCGGGCGTACTCGCGCACACTGGTGCGCGGCTGCTCCAGCAGCAGCCGCAGGATGCGGGTGTCCAGCTCGTCCACGGCCATCGGCCCTGCCTCCTCACGCATGGTCCGTTGGCCCGCCCACGGGCGGACCGGACCCCCTTCTCCTGTACCAATGGACCAGCATATTCGACCTGACTTGAGCCAGCAGCCGGGCGGATGCTGCAATGAGGCCGTCGATGGCGCTGCGGACCCCGCGGCGCCTTTTTCGTGCCACGACCGAGCAGGGGGCGGGAAGCAGTGCTGAAGAGGGTGTTCATGGCTCCGGACCCGGGCCGCGCGCGGCTGCGCTTCGCCGCGCGCGCCGTGCTCGGGATCGGTCTCGCGGTCGTCGCCTGCGGCCTCGCCGGACACTCCCTCGTCGGCGCCGTCACCGGCGGCCTCGCCGCGCTGCTCGCCCTGTTCACGGTCACCGACTCCACGGTGCGCGGCCAGGCGGTCACCACCGCGCTGCTGCCGCTCGTCGGCCTGCCGGTGCTCGCCGCGGCGGCAGGCCTCCACGACCACCCCCTCGCCCGCGACCTCACCTTCCTCGCGGTCGTCGGCGCGGGCGTGTACGCGCGCCGCTGGGGCCCGCGCGGCCACAGCCTGGGCGTCTTCGCGTTCATGACCTTCTTCGTGGCGCAGTTCCTCCAGGCCACCCCGCCCCAGCTCCCCGAGCTCTACGCCGCCGTCCTCCTCTCCCTCCTCGTGGCATCCGCGGTCCGCTTCGGCCTGTGGTGCTACGAGCGCCGCCTCCCGCCCGCCGCCGTCCCCGCGCCGCCGGACGGCACCGGCCTGGCCCGCGTCACCACGCGCCAGGCCGTCCAGGCGACCGCGGGCGCCGCCTTCGCCCTCGTGATCGGCCAGCTGGTCTCCGGCGAGCGCTGGTACTGGGCCGTCGGCGCCGCCTGGTGGATCTTCGTCAACACCACCTCACGCGGCGAGACCCTGGTCCGCGGCTTCCGCCGGGTCCTCGGCACGGTGATCGGCATAGCCCTGGGCCTGCTCATAGCGGTCCCCTTGCAAGGCGCCCCCGTCCCGTCGACAGCCCTCCTCACCGCCTGCGTCTTCGGCATCTTCTACACGGCAGCGGTCTCGTACACCTGGATGATGCTCTGCGTCACCATCCTCGCCGAGCTCCTCTACGGCCTTCTCGGCGTCCTCGACCCCGCGCTGCTGGCGCTGCGGCTGGCGGAGACCGGCGTGGGCGCGCTCGGCGCCGTCCTGGCGGTGCTGTTCGTGCTTCCCGTGACCACCCACGCGGTGACCGACGCCTGGATCCAGCGGGCCCTGCGCTGCGTCCACGCGGCCACCGCCGAGGCCGCAGCCCGCCTGGCCGGCTCCACGACCGCCGACCCGGCCTCCCGGGTCACCGAACTGGAACAGCTCCTCGCCCGTGTCCGCCTCTCGGTCGCGCCCCTCGTCCACCCCCTCAACCCGATGCGGGGCCGCAAGCGCCGCGCCCGCCGCGTCCTGACCCTCCTCGACGACTGCGCCCGCGAGATCCGCGGCCTGGCAGCGGTCGCCGCCGACCCCGTGGCCTCCCACGACGCCCGCCTGGCCGCGGCCTGCTGGCGTGTGGAGGCAGCGGTCGAAGCCCTCACGAGCGGTACCCACACCACCCCCCTCACCCCCCAGCAACCCCCCGCCACCGACCCGGCCCTCACCCACCTCCACAGCCTCGAACAAGCCCTCACCGAACTGGCCACCCCCCTCGGACTCCAGGGCGCAGGCCGGTAGCCCCACCCTGCTGAGGGTCCCCTCTGGGGGGAGCCTGAGAAGGAGGCCGTTGAGGTCGATGGGGGTCAGGGGGAGGCCCCAGGGCCAAGGGTGAGGCGCCAGGTTCAGGGGTGAGGTCCCAGGGCCAAGGGTGAGGCCCCAGTGGGGTCCAGGGGCGAAGCCCCGGTGGGGTGTGGGGGTGATGCTGCGGTGGAGTGCGGGGGCGTCGCTCCGCTGGGGTCCAGGGGCGAAGCCCCGGTGGGGTGCAGGGGCGAAGCCCCGCGGGGGTTCAGGGGGCGGAGCCCCCTGGCGGGGTCGAAGGGGCGGAGCCCCTGGGGGATGGGACGGGTAGGGGCGGCGGGGGCGAAGAAGACAACCGGCGCAGAAGACCGCGCGCGCGGCACACCTCACCCACTTGGTCTAGACCGCACATGTCGACTGCTACCGTCACCCCCGGACGCACCCGACCGAGAGGGGACATCGGTGGCAGACGGCGAAAGGCAACGCAGGCGGGCCTTCATCGGATCGTTCACGGCCGCCGGAGGCCCAGGCATCGTGACAGCCTCCGTGACCCCGAACACCGGCGCCCTGACCCTCCAGGACAGCATCACCGACCTGCCCGACCCGTCCTACCTCGCGATCACCCCCGACGGCGACACCCTCTACGCCGTCAGCGAGACGACCGAGGGCACGGTAGCCGCGTACCGCGTGCGCGACGGCGACAAGCCCGCCCTCCTCGGCCACGCCGACGTACACGGCAGCGGCCCCACCCACCTCGCCCTCCACGCCGGCCACCTGCTGACCGCCAACTACGGCTCCGGAAGCGTCACCACCGTCCCCCTGCACCCCGACGGAACCTTCGCGGATGCCGCCCCCGCCGCCGTGCTCCGACACACCGGCTCGGGCCCGCACACCCCCCGCCAGCAGACCCCGCACCCCCACCACGCGCAGTCCGACCCCACCGGCCGCTGGGCCGTCACCGTCGACCTCGGTACCGACTCGGTACGCGTGTGCACCCTGACCGACGGCCGCCTCGACATCCACGGCGAGTACGCGCTCCGTCCCGGCTCCGGCCCCCGCCACCTGGCCTTCCACCCGGACGGCACCCTCGCCTACATCGCCAACGAACTCACCCCGACCGTCACCGTCTGCCGCTGGGACGCCGCCGACGGCTCCCTCAAACCCCTGGCCGAAACCCCGGTTCTCCCCGGCGCGCCGGTCGGTGACGCCTACCCGTCGGGCATCGTCGCCTCACCCGACGGCCGCTTCGTGTGGACCGCCACCCGCGGCGAGGACGTCCTGTCCGCGTTCGCCGTAGAGGGGGAGACCCTGCGCCTGCTCGGTACCGTGCCGTGCCGCGGCCACTGGCCGCGCGCCCTCGCCGAAGCCGACGGCTTCCTGTACGCCGCCAACGAGCGCTCCGGCGACGTGGCCTGGTTCGCCGTCGACACGGCCACCGGCCTGCCCCGCTACGGCGGCTCGGTCGAGGTACCCGCCGCGTCCTGCGTGATCATCGGCTAGAGCTGGAGCCAGCCCCAGAGTCAGCCCCAGAGCTCGACCCAGAGCCAGCCCCAGACCCAGACCTAGAGCTGCAGCCAGGGCCAGGCCCATGGCTCCGCCCACCCCCCCGCCCAGCGGGCATGCAGAAGGGCCCGCTCCAAGCTCCGGAGCGGGCCCTTTCGTCGTTCTGCGTGCTGCGGGCGCCGCCCGGGTCAGCGCACCGGCGTGCCGTGCGGCTGCTGCGGAGTGATGCCGAGCGCCGTCGTGTACTTGGCCAGGGCGAGCTTGCCGATGGCCGGGTAGGGGCCGAGCGGCTCGGCGGCGGAGCAGCCCGCCTCCTTGGCCGCGTCCTCGACCAGCGCCGCGTCGATCTCCGGCCCTATCAGGTACGGCGCCAGCGCCAGCTGCTGCGAGCCGGACGACCGTAGCTGCTCGGCGACGGAGGCGATCGAACCCTCCTGGTCCAGCGCCGCCGCCATCACCGGAACGGCGAGGCGCGCCGCCAGCAGCATGCCGGTGATCCCGGCCGCCTGCACGGCCTCCTCGCCGCCCACCGAGGCCAGGATGATGCCGTCCGCCGCCGTCGCCACGGTGAACAGCCGGGCCCGGTCGGCACGGGCCAGACCGGCCTCCGACAGGCGCACGTGCAGCGCCTCGGCGAGCAGCGGGTGCGGGCCGAGCGCGTCCGTCAGGTCGGCGGCGACCCTGCTGTCCATCACGGCCTGGCGGACCTGGCGCAGCAGCGCGTTGTCCGGGCCGGCGAGCAGCGGTACGACGACGGCGACCGGCCCCTCGGGCTCCTTGGCGTCCACGCCGGCGGCGACCGCCTGCTCGTAGCGGGCGGTGCGCTCCTGGGCGGTGTGGGTGAGCACGGCCTGGAGCGTGGGGAACTCCGAGTCGTCGCCGTCGAGGTAGCCGATCCGGGCGTCGAGACCGGGCAGCTCGGAGCGGGCGATGCTCACGACCTCCTCGGCGAGGCCGCGCGTGGCGGCCCCGGGCGCGCCCGGCACGGCGAGGACGAGCGCGGGCGCGCCCTCGGGTGCGGCCAGGGGCTCGGGTCGGCGGTGGCGCCCGGGCTGGCGGGGGCGCGGCATTCGTACTGGCAGGCCGGACGCGGGCCCAGTGGGGGAGCTCATGGCGCCGCATGTTACTGGCTTCTCGGGTTCCCCTGTTCGGGGAGGGTGCAGGTGAGCGGTATCCGTCCGGTTTTGTCTGATGAGTTACGTGCCCATCAGAAGTGATCGGCGCGTGTAGTCCCGTTTGTCGATGGTCAATGCACGCATGAGTGTCAACCGTTCTTTTCGGCCACCACGTACAGCATCGTCTCGTCACTCGGCAGAGTGAGCGTGTCGCCGGCGAGGTCCCTCGCGATGCGCACCGCGCCCCGCAGCGGATCCCCGGCGGGTGGCACCCGGCGCGCGTGCGGCAACCGCCGGGCCAACTCCTCCTCCAGCGGCGCCAGGAGCGGCTCGCCGATCCGGAAAAGACCACCCGTGAACGCCACTTGCGCGTCCGCCGTGTCCGGGCATACGGCCGCGGCGGCGTCCCCAATGTGCCCGGCCGCCGTGCGCAGGATGCCCGCGGCGACCGGATCGCCGTCCGCGCAGGCGGCCACCTGCGGGGCGAAGGAGGCGAGCACGGCGGGACGGTCCGTGCGCGGGTAGAGCTTGCCGGGCAGGCCGGTCAGCGGGCCGAACAAGTCCTCGGCCCGGGCCCGCAGCCCGGTGGAACCGCCCGGCCGCCCGTCGTACGCGCGCATCGCCGCCTCCAGGCCGGCCCGACCGATCCAGGCGCCGCTGCCGCAGTCGCCGAGCAGATGGCCCCAGCCGTCCGCGCGGTGCCAACGGGTCAGATCGGTGCCGATCGCGATCAGCCCGGTGCCGCCGGCGACCACGGCGCCCGGCACCGGCCCGAGAGCGCCCGCATAGCCGGTGACGCCGTCCGCGACGAGAGCCACCCTGCGCACCCCGAACTCCCGCCCCAGCGCGCCCGGCAGCTCCGCGCGCAGGGCATCGCCCAAGGTGGTCATCCCGGCGGCCCCGATGGTAGCGGCGCCCAGCTCCGCGATCCCGGCCTCGGCGGTCAACGCGCGCACCATGGGGACCAGTTGCGCCATGAGGTGCCCCGGATCGATACCCCGGGGGCCGGTCCGCACCGGCTCCCGCGACTGCCGTGGACCGGCCTCGGCGCCGTCCGCGGTGCCGACGACGACCCGCAGCCCGGAGCCTCCGGAGTCGACCGCCAGGATGCCCGGTGCGGCGGTCACGGCAGGCGCCAGTCCACCGGCTGTCCCCCCTGCTTGATCAGCAGGTCGTTGGCCCGGCTGAACGGGCGCGAGCCGAAGAACCCGCGGTCGGCCGACATCGGGGACGGGTGGGCGGACTCCACCGACGGCAGCGGGCCGAGGAGCGGGCGGCAGTTGCGGGCGTCGCGGCCCCACAGGATGGAGACCAGCGGCTTGCCCCGGCCGGCCAGCGCACGTATCGCCTGCTCGGTGACCTCCTCCCAGCCCTTGCCGCGGTGCGCGGCGGGCTTGCGCGGGGCCGTGGTGAGCGCCCTGTTGAGCAGCAGCACGCCCTGCTGCGTCCACGGCGTCAGATCGCCGCTGGACGGCTGCGGCAGTCCGAGATCGGTGCTCAGCTCGCGGAAGATGTTGAGGAGACTGCCGGGCAGCGGCCGTACCTCGGGGGCGACCGAGAACGACAGCCCCACCGCGTGCCCCGGCGTGGGATACGGGTCCTGACCGACGATCAGAACCCGTACGTCGTCGAACGGCTGCTGGAAGGCCCGCAGGACGTTCGGTCCGGCCGGCAGGTACGTGCGTCCCGCGGCGATCTCCGCGCGCAGGAAGTCGCCCATCTCGGCGATCCGTCCGGCGACGGGTTCGAGGGCCTTCGCCCAGCCCGGTTCGACGATTTCATGCAAGGGTCGTGGTGCCACGGCTGTCACCCTACTGCCGTACACACGGCGCCGATCAACCGGTGGCCAAGACCCGCCCCCGCACCCCGACGGCTCATCCGACCACCGCGGCCCGCACGCACAGCACGTCCGGCAGGTGGGAGGCCAGTTGCCGCCAACTGTCGCCGTCGTCGGCGGAGGCGTACACCTCGCCGTTGCGGTTGCCGAAGTACACGCCGGCCGGGTCGGCGTCGTCCGTGCACAGGGCGTCGCGCAGCACCGTGCCGTAGTGATCGCCCTCCGGCAGGCCCGCCGTCAGCGGCTCCCACGTCTTGCCCGCGTCCGCCGTACGGAAGACCCGGCAGCGCCGGTCGGCGGGGACCCGGTCGGAGTCGGCGGTGATCGGGAAGACGTACGCCGTGTTGCCGCGGTGCGGATGGGCGGCCGCCGCGAAGCCGAACGTGGACGGCAGGCCCTCGCCGATGTCCGTCCAGTGCGCGCCCGCGTCGTCGCTGCGGTACACCCCCCAGTGGTTCTGCAGGTACAGCCGGTCCGGGTTCGCCGCGTCCCGGGTGACCTTGTGCACGCACTGGCCGAACTCCGGGTGGGGATCCGGCAGGAACACCGCGGAGACGCCGGAGTTCGACGGTGCCCAGCTCGCCCCGCCGTCCGTGGTGCGGAACACGCCCGCGGTCGAGACGGCCACGGTCACCGCGCGGGCGTCCCGTTTGTCGGTGAGCACGGTGTGCAGGCCCTCTCCGCCGCCGCCCGGCACCCACTTGGAACGAGTGGGGTGCTCCCACAGCGGGCGGACCAGCTCGAACGTCTCGCCCCGGTCCTCGGAGCGGTACAGCGCGGCCGGTTCCGTGCCCGCGTACACCACGTCCGGTTCCGCGGCCGCCGGGTGCAACTGCCACACCCGCTCCAGCGAAGCACCCGTGTCCTTGGGGAACTTGACCGCCGGCCGCGCCGGTTCGGTCCAACTGCGCCCCAGGTCGTCGGAGTGGAACACGGACGGCCCCCAGTGCGCGCTGTCGCCCCCGGCCAGCAGCCGCGGGCGCTCGCCGCGGGTGTCGATCGCGACCGAGTACACGGCCTGTGCGTTGAAGTAGGGACTCTCGTCGAACTCCCAGGCGCCACCCCGCCTGCGCCCGATGAACAGGCCTTTGCGCGTGCCCACGGCGAGCAGTACCTCGGTCATGCCGATCACCTCCGCTGCGTTTTTGCGGCTTTGTCTCAGCCACGGGCCAGTCTGCACCCCGGCACTGACAGTCACCTCTGGAAGCGGATCCGTCGCAGGTCAGGACGGGGATCACAGCCGTGCGTCGGTCGGGGCCGGGTACCTGCCGTGAGCATTCGGAGGCTGCCCCTCGTATGGGACGGCGGTCCGGCACGTCCGTGTGTTCATTCCGTGTGTTCATGAGGAGGAAGCCGTCGATGGCGTTCCGTGGTCCGAGGGTGTGGCTCTGGCGCCTGCGGCGCAATCCGCTCAAGCGTCGCGCCGATGTGGTGGAGTCCTGGGTGCTGCTGGCGGCCTGCGTGCTCACCGTCCTCGTCGGCGTGGTCGTGGGTCTGTGCACCGCCGCATCCGTGGAGCGCGGCCTGGCCCGTGAGCGCGCCGAATGGCGCCCGGTGGAGGCCCGGCTCACGGACCGGGCGACCGACTCCGCCGACCCGCAGGCCCTGGGGTCGAGCGGCGCGTACGTGTGGGCGAAGGTGCGCTGGGCCGCGCCCGACGGCTCCTCGCGCACCGGCCAGGCACGGGTCCGCCAGGGCAGCGGCGCCGGGACGCCCGTCACCGTCTGGACGGACCGCGAGGGACGCCTGGTCAGCAAGCCCGCCACCGCTTCCCAGGCCCGCGACCGAGCCGCGCTGGCCGGTGCCCTGGTGGGAGTGAGCGCGGCGACCTTGCCGGTGGCGGGCGCCCGGATGCTGTGCTGCCGCCTGGAACGTCGGCGGGTCGACCAGTGGGAAGCGGAGTGGGCGCGGTTCGGACCGTCCTGGGGGCGGACAGCGGGCTGAACGCCCCGCCACTCGGCCGCAGCAGCCCGCTCGCGGCGGTGCGGACGGGCGGCGGGCCGTGCGCCGGTTCCCACCACAGCAGCCCATCCCTCCGGCTACGAGGCCGCCAGCGCCGCCCGTCACGTCTCCCACGGTTCCTCGTCGCCGTTCGGTGGCTCGCTGCGCCTGTGCCGTTGTGGTGTCGCGGCCTCCCCTTGCGTGAGGTCGCGCGGCGGCCGCGCGGTGGGTGGTGTGCGTGGCGGCCGAGGGCGGGGAGTCCGAGTCCCGCCGTCCGTCGCGGCGTCCCGCACGCGTGCCGCTACGAGGCCGCCAGCGCCGCCCGGCACCTCTCCAACAGCTCCTCGTCCCTCTTCGGTGACTCGTGGCCGCCGTGCGCTCCCGGCTGTGCGGTATGCCTCCTCGGTGTCGTGAGTTCCGCCTGGGCGAGGTCGTGCAGGGGGTGGGAGGCGGGGCCCAGGGAGGCGAGGCAGGCGGCGATGGTGGGGCGGGTGTGGGGGTTTTCCGCCCAGGCGGAGCGCAGGACCGGAATGACCGGTTCTGCATCCCCGCTCACGCGCCACAGGGCGCAGGCCGCCGCCGTCCGCTCCCAGAGCCACTCCGCCCCCGTCATGCGCCGGAGCGCCGGCAGCGCGGCACGGGCGGGCGGTCCCAGGCGTCCCAGTTCCTCCGCCGCCCGCCGGCGCCGGCCGGCGTCCGTGCTCGAAGCCTCGCGCAGCAGGACGGGCAGGACGACGGACGCGTCGCCCTCCACGGCCCACAGGGCGCCCGCGGCCGCGGCGGCGTACTCGCTGTCCAGCAGGGCGCGCAGCGCCGGTGCCGCCTCGCGCGCGGCCGGTCCGAACGCGCCCAGGGCCCGGACCGCGTACCCCGTCGGCGCGTCGTGCGGGCGCGGGTGTGTCAGCAGCCGCAGCACCTCCGGCACGGCCTGCGCGTCCCCCAGGGCCCGCAGCGCCAGCAACAGCGGGGGCGCGAGGCGGGACACGTCGGGGGAGTCGAGGGCGACGGCGCCGAGCCGGCGCCGCAGCGCGGGTGCCAGCGGGGCCGCGGCCGGGCCCAGATGGACGACCTCCCGACCGAGGTCGTCCGGCGCGTCCGGCCCCTCCAGCAGCCGGGCCAGCACCGGCACCGCCCGCGGGTCCCCGCTGCGGGCCAGGGCCCTGACCGGGGCGCCCAGGGTCGGCGGCCCGCCCTCCCACCGCCGTACCCACAGATCGGGGCGGGAGCCGACCAGCGCATGCAGATGGTCGGCGGCGGGCGCGGCCAGGCCGAAGAGGTCCTGCAGCACGGACACCGCCGCCTCGCGCAACCGGTCCTCCTCCGCGGCCAGTTGCGCCCCGATCAGCCCGACGGGCTCGCCGTAGTCGGCACGCCACTCGCGGAACAGCGCCCCGGACATCCACACCGCGTTGCACCGGTCGGTGGAGTCCGGGCTGCTCAACTGCCCGACCAGCAGGGCGATCCGGTCGTCCACCCGGTCGTCGAGCGCCGTGTGCAGGGTGCGCAGCAGGTGGGAGCCCTCCTCGTCGGAGGGCCGCAGCCTGCGCAGCCGTCCGACGAGCGTGTCCGTGCCCGCGCCGACGGGCTCGCAGACCTCGGGCGAGCGTCGCGCGGACCGCTCCCGCAGCAGCCGGACGGCGGTGGGCACCAGATCGGCCGGAAGACGGTCCGGGGCGCAGTCGGCGAGCCGGCCCAGCGCGGCGAGGCGCAGCCCGGGGCCGTACGGCGGCGCGCTCTGCGCCGCCAGCAGATCCACCGCGGCGTCGGCGTGCGCGGGGTACCGCCGGGCGAAGAGGCCGAGACTCTCGGTCAGAGTGATCAGGACCCGGTCGTCCCGCTCCACCCTGATGCGCTCCTGCAACAGACCGAGCACCCGCGCCGGTTCGGGCAAGAAGCGCACCAGTGCCTTCGGCGCCGCCCGGCGCACCCCGAGGTCGGCGTCCCCGGCCAGCTCGGCGAAGACGTCGGCGCGGGCCCGGACCGCCGCGCGGGCCTGCGCGTACGCCCCGTCGCCGTCCTCCTCGCCGCCGATGCTGACGAGGAGTTCGACGATGCCGCCCCGGTCCTGGACGTCCGGGCGCGCCGCGAGTGCGAACAGGAACGGAACGCAGGCCAGCGTCGAGTCGTACACGTCTCCCTGGTGGTGCACGGCGCCGTACATGCCGTCGAGCGCGCACTCACGCTCGGCGGGGTCCGCGGAGGCCAGCCCTCTCAGGAGCCCGGGCACGTTCTCCGCACTGCCGTACGCGTGGTGCATCGAGGCCCAGTCGACCTCGTCGATCCCCGTGAACACGTTGTCCTCCCCAGGCGAAGTCCCACTGCTCGGAGTCTGCACCACGGGACTGACAACGAAGAGGAATCGGCGCGTGACTGTGTGCGATCCGGTCAGGGGGCCGCGGGCAGCGCCCGGTCCAGGATCGCGCCCGGATCCGCGCTGTCGGGCAGCGTGCCGAAGGCGTGGCCCCAGTCGCCGCCCAGGCGGGTGGCGCAGAACGCGTCGGCGACCGCGGCCGGGGCGTGTCGGACCAGCAAGGAGGCCTGAAGCGTCAGCGCCATCAGCTCCACCAGCCGCCTGGCACCCGACTGGGAGGCCCCGGACACCTGCGTCCTGAGCCGTGTCACGGCCGCGTCCAGCCGGGCGTCGGCGCCCCGGGCCAGGTCGATTTCGGCGAACATCGCCTCGGCGGTGGCGGAGTCGCGGCCGAGGGCCCGCAGCACGTCGAGGGCGTTGACGTTGCCCGAGCCCTCCCAGATCGACAGCAGGGGGGCCTCACGGTAGTGGCGGGGCATGCCGGACTCCTCCACGTAGCCGTTGCCGCCCAGGCACTCCAGGGCCTCCGCGGTGAAGGCCGGACCCCGCTTGGTGACCCAGTACTTGCCGACGGCGGTGGCGATCCGGCGGAACGCCGCCTCCCCGGCGTCGCCGCGCACCGCGCGGTCGGCCGCCCCGGCCAGCCGCAGCGTGAGCGTCGTGGCGGCCTCGGACTCCAGGGCGAGGTCGGCCAGAACATTGCGCATCAGCGGCTGGTCGAGCAACCGCGCGCCGAACGCGCTGCGGTGGCGCACATGGTGCCCGGCCTCCACCAGCGTCCTGCGCATCAGCGTCGCGGACGCCATCACACAGTCCAGGCGGGTGCAGTTGACCATCTCGATGATGGTCTTCACGCCCCGCCCCTCGGGGCCGACCAGCCAGGCGACGGTCCCGTCGAACTCCGGCTCGGAGGAGGCGTTGGAACGGTTGCCCAGCTTGTCCTTGAGCCGCTGGATACGGAAGGTGTTGCGGCTGCCGTCGGGCAGGATCCGCGGCACCAGGAAGCACGACAGGCCGCCCGGCGCCTGCGCGAGGACCAGGAAGACGTCGCACATGGGCGCCGACGTGAACCACTTGTGGCCGCGCAGCGTGTACACGCCCGGCTCGGCGGTCGGCGTGGCCGCGGTGGTGTTGGTCCGGACGTCCGAGCCGCCCTGCTTCTCGGTCATCCCCATGCCCGCCAGCAGGCCCCGCTTCTCGGTCGGCACACGCAGCCCCGGGTCGTACTCCCGGCTGGTCAGCAGGGGCTCGTAGACCTTGGCGAGCTCGGGCTGCGCGCGCAGGGCCGGAACGGCCGCGTACGTCATCGAGGTCGGGCAGCCGTGCCCGGCCTCGGCGTGCCCCCACACCAGCCCGCCGGCGGTACGCGCCACGTGGGCGCCGGGCCGGTCCTCCGCCCAGGGGGCCCCGGCCAGCCCCTCGGTGACGGCGACCCGCATCAGGTGGTGCCAGCTCGGGTGGAAGTCGACCTCGTCGACGCGGTGGCCGTAGCGGTCGTACGGGCGCAGTTCGGGCTCGTGGCGGTTGGCCAGCTCGCCCCACTCCTGGGCCTCCCTGCCGCCGGCGCGCAGGCCCAGGCGGCGGACGTCCTGTTCGGCCCAGCCGGCGCCCTCGCGTCGCAGCCCTTCGATCAGGGCCGCGTCCTCGGCGGCGTCGTACGGCGCCAGGGGAGGGGGCTGGTTGGTGACGTCGTGGGTGGCGTACGGCTCGTGCTCGTGTGTCGCGACCATACGGCGAGTGTTGCACTCGCGCTGCGGCCGCAGCAATCCTGCAACATGAGATTCCGCGCCGTACAGTACGTGGTCATGCGCATGAACGAGGCGGCGCGGGCCGCGGAGGCGGGGCTGCGTCCGCTGTCCGCGCGCTCGGTGGTCCTGAGCCTGCTGCTGGGCACGCACCCGCCCGAGCTGCCGGTCAGGGAGCTGGTGCGCCAGGTGGAGCCCTTCGGTGTCGGCGGCTCCACGGTGCGGGCCGCGCTCAGCCGCATGGTGGCCGCCGGGGACCTGCACCGCACGGACACCGTGTACCGCCTCAGCGACCGGCTGCTGGAGCGCCAGCGACGCCAGGACGAGGCCGTGGAGCCCCGCACGCGCGCGTGGGGCGGCGACTGGGAGATGGTCGTCATCACCGCGTCGGGCCGCGGCCCCGCCGAACGCGCCGACCTGCGCGCCCGGCTGACCGCGCTGCGCCTCGCCGAACTCCGCGAGGGCGTCTGGCTCCGCCCCGCCAACCTGCGCCGCGCGCTGCCGCCGGACCTCGACGCGGTGACCCAGCACTACACGGCCCGCCCCGACCGTCCCGCAGCCGAACTGGCGCACGCCCTGTGGCCGTTGGCGGCCTGGTCGGACACGGGCCGGGCGCTGCTCGCCCACGCGGAGGCCGCGGACCGGCCCGCCGACCGGTTCGCCGCCTACGCGGCCGTCGTACGCCATCTGCTCGCCGACCCCGTGCTGCCGCCCGGACTCCTCCCCGCCGACTGGCCGGGGACGCGGCTGCGGGCCGCCTACGCCGACTACCGGCGGGCGCTGGCGGAGGAGGTACGCGCGCGTGGGGGCAGCCGTCTCCAGTAGCTCGTCCGGCATGCGGTATCCGGGGGGCACGCGCGCGTGGGGGCGGCGCCGCGACATGACACGGCGGCCGTGCGGAGCGCTGTGCGGGGACGCTCCGTACGGCCGCCCCTGTCACCGTGGGGGGATCAGCGGTAGGTGATGTCCGAGCCGGAGTAGAGGCAGTTGGTGCCGTCGGGGCCGGTGCCGACCGCGGTGTTGTTGCTGTACTTCTGGCAGGGCACGACCTTGCGGCTCGCGTCGTTGAGGATCGTGATGCCCCTCAGTGTCGCCACGTCGTTGCGGTTGACGTTGATGCCCACCAGTCGTGCCGTGGACCCGGTGCCGGTCACCTCGATGTTGCTGAGGTTGACCCTGCGCGTGTACTGCGTGGAGCAGTCGCCGCACGAGCGGTACAGCGTCTTGAACTCGCTGACGGCGAAGTTGGAGATGTTCACCGTGCCGGGCCCGTTGTGCTGGAAGACCTTGTCGGCCGCCTTCCTGGCGCCGCCGCCGGTCACCGTGTAGGTGGAGCCGCCGCGGAAGGTGGCCGCGTCCTCGCCGACGTCCTCCCACCACACGTTCTGCAGAGTGCAGTCGCCCTGGCAGTGGATGCCGTCGGCGCCGGGCGCGCCGATGACGACGTTCTTGAGGGTGGCACCGGCCGCGAGCCGGAAGATCGGGTCCTGGCCCTCCTGCTGGCCGCCACCGGCCAGGTTGCCCGCGCCGTAGTACCGCTTCATCCCGCCGTCCACGACGCCGGAGACGGGGATGGTGGCGCTGACCGGCTGGCTGCTCGTGGGGGTCGGCCAGGTGGCGGCGTGCGCCGCCGGAGCCGTACCTGTCGTGATCATGCCAATCGTGACACCGAGTGAGGCGAGCCCGCCGACCAGGGTGCGTCGCCTGTTGGTCCGTGGAGTCATGTGCCGTTGTCCTTCTGCTGACAGTGGGGGTCAGAGAAATCCTCTACGTGTATGCCGTCCGCCATGTTGAACGACTTTCGCGAGCTGTGCGGCCGATCAAGCCTTCCTGAAGGCTGGACGGTCACACTGCTGAACGGAACGTAGAGGGCAAGCGCTTTCTAGTCAACGCTTTGCGCAGGACGCGTCCGACTGCACCCGCCGGGTGTCCCGGGCGAATTCTTTCGGAGCGTGGGAGCGCTTCCATGGCGAACATGTGCATGCCACGATGCTCACCGGTCCTCTGCCGAGCCCCTCGCACCACGTCCACGAGCCACGACCGGAAAGGGACAAGGACGTGCCCACCCCCACCCCCGCGAGAAGGCCGCTCCACGCCACGCTCGCCTGCGCCGTCGCCGCGCTCCTGGCGGCCCTGCTCGTCACCGCCCCCACGGCGTCCGCCGACACCGACGACGTCGTGCCCGCCGCCGCCCTCACCGAGGTCACCGACTTCGGCACCAACCCCAGCAACCTGCGGATGTACCTGTACGTGCCGGACAGCGTCACCGCCAACCCCGCCGTCCTGGTGGCCGTGCACTACTGCACCGGGTCCGGCCCGGCGATGCACTCCGGCACCGAGTACGCCTCGCTCGCCGACCGGTACGGCTTCGTCGTGATCTACCCCTCGGTCACCCGCGCCAGCAAGTGCTTCGACGTGTCCTCGCCGCAGGCCCTGCGCCGCGGCGGCGGCAGCGATCCGGTCGGCATCAGGTCCATGGTCGACTGGGTCACCCGCACCTACGACGCCGATACCGACCGCATCTTCGCCACCGGCATCTCCTCCGGCGCCATGATGGCCAACGTCCTGCTCGGCGTGTACCCCGACGTGTTCCGGGCCGGGGCGGCCTTCGCGGGCGTCCCGTTCGGCTGCTTCGCCACCACCGACGGCTCCGAGTGGAACAGCGCCTGTGCGAACGGCACGATCACCCGCACCCCGCAGCAGTGGGGCGACCTCGTCCGCACCGCCCACCCCGGCTACACCGGCCCCCGCCCGCGCATGCAGCTCTGGCACGGCACCCAGGACGACGTCCTGCGCTACCCCAACTTCGGGGAGGAGATCAAGCAGTGGACGAACCTGCACGGCCTGGGCCAGACCCCCGCCGCCACCGACTCGCCCCGCGACGGCTGGACCCGCACCCGCTACGGAGGAACCGGTGACCAGGCACCCGTGGAGGCGATCAGCCTCCGGGGCGTCGACCACAACCTGTACCGCTACGGCGTCATGGGCCCCCTCGCCATCGCCTTCTTCGGCCTGGACGATGACGGACCCGCACCCCAGCCCCCGGCCGGCCCCTGCAAGGTCAGTGTCACCACCAACACCTGGAACACCGGCCTGACCGCCTCCGTGACGATCACCAACACCTCCACCGCGACGGTCAACGGCTGGCGGCTCGGCTTCACCCTGCCCACCGGCCAGACGATCACCAACGGCTGGAACGCCACGTACACCCCGTCCTCCGGAGCCGTCACCGCCACCAACGTCGCGTACAACGGCACCCTCGCGCCGAACGCGAGCGTCAGCATCGGCTACCAGGCGAGCCACGGCGGGAACAGCGCGGCGCCCGGCGCCTTCACGCTCAACGGAACCGCCTGCACCGCGGGCTGATCCACCCTTTTCGGAACGCGTAATCCGGGAACCCGCCCGACCGGGAAGAGATCTGCACGGATCCGCTCGGGAGGCGAGAGAGTCATGGCACGGCAGACATCGGCGTCCACCCTGCCGGAGCCGCTGCGCACCACCGTCTCGGCACTGCGGAAGGTTCCCGGTGCCGGGACGGTGAGCCGGGCGGCGGGCGGAACACTGGACGTGATCGGCACTGTGTCGCCGCGCGGCCGCCGGATCGCGGTGTACACCGGGGCCGGACTGCTCGGCGTCGCAGGGATCGTCGAGTGGCCCGTCGCCGCCGCGGGCGCCGCCGTGGCCTGGCTGACCCAGCCGACGCCCAAGGACCCCGAGGGAACGCAGCAGGGCGGGAAGTCCGCGGGCGGGACGTCGCCCGGCAAGGCGTCCACGGCCTCGAAGACCCTTGCGTCCTCGCCGAAGACCTCCGAGCGGACCCGGCACCGCGGGACCGCCCCGCAGGGCAGGAAACCCACGGGCAAGGCGGCCACGGCCCGGAAGGCCACCGCCTCCCCGCCCGGGAACCCCGAAGGGACGCAGCAGGGCAGGAAGCCCACGGGCACGGCCTCGACCGGCCACGCACCCACGGCCGAGAAGTCCACCGCCTCCCCGACACGTACGACCGCGCGGCAGCCCGGCCGCGCAGCGAGCTGAGGCCGCCATGGCACGGGGACTGATCACCGCAACCGCAGCGGCCGCCGCCGGACTCGCGCTGGCCGGACCCCGGCTGGTGGCGCGCACGGCCGCGCCCGCGGTCGGCGTCGCCGCCGGCGCGGCCGCCGGAACGGCACGGGCCGGAGTGCGCGGCGCCGACGCCGCCGTCAGAGTCGTCCGCGTCGCCCGCAACGCCGTACCGGGCGGCGCGCAGCACTGGAGGTCCGGCCGGCGGTTGCATCTCGCGCTGCGGCCGGCCGCACCGGACCGGGTCCGGCGGGAGGGCGGGAAGGAACACGCGGCACGACGACTGGCCGCGAAACTGGCCGAGCACCCCGAGGTCGCCTACGCCTACTGGGACGGCGGACTGGCCCGGCTGGTGGTGGCCGCGGCCGAGGACGCGGTCACCGACCGGGTCATGAACAGGGCGACCGCCCTCGCCGAACGCTACGGCCTCGGACCGAGCGACGACACGGTGGAGGAGTTCGCGCACCCGGGCGACCCCCGGGCCGTACGGACCGTCGCGGCGGCGCTCCTGGCCGACGCCGTCGGCACCGGGGCCGCGATCACCGCGTACGCCCTGCGCCTGCCCCCCTCACCCCGCTTCGTCACCGCCGCCATGACGCTGCTGCGCGAGAACCCGCGCTTCCGCCGCCTGCTGCGCGAGCGCTACGGACGTTCCCGCACCGACCTGCTGCTGGCCGTAACCAACGCCGCCGTCCACGGCGCCGGACAGACCCCGACCTCCCTGCTGCTGGACGCGGCGCTGCGCTCGCTCCAGCTGGCGGAGGCCGTGGCGCGGGCGGCCGCCTTCGACGCCGGGCACGACCGGCTCTGCGCGCCGGACCGGATCGACGTCGCGCCGGACGCCGTCCCGCGCCCGCCCCTGCGCGCCACCCCGGCCCACGAGTACGCCGTCCACGCCGAGTCCGGCAGCGTGCTGGGGGCCGCGGCGACTCTGCTGGTCAAGCATGACGCGGCGGAGGCGGCCGAGGCCGTGCTCGCCGGGTCGCCGAAGGCCGCCCGCTACGGTCCGGCCGCGTTCGGCGCCGTCCTGGGCTGCGCGCTGGCCCGCACCGGAGTGCTGGTGCGCGACCCGGAGCGGGTGCGCCGCCTGGAGACGGCCCGCACCCTCGTGCTGCACCCCAGCGCCCTGTGCACCGGGGACACCGACACCTGCGCGGACGCGT
Organism: Streptomyces sp. TRM68416; assembly: GCF_014596915.1. Taxonomy (GTDB): domain Bacteria; phylum Actinomycetota; class Actinomycetes; order Streptomycetales; family Streptomycetaceae; genus Streptomyces. The sequence continues at coordinate 125,227 of NZ_JACVWU010000010.1, read as the reverse complement.
GGACCGAGGCCGTCCTGGACGCCGCCCGCCACGCCGGCCTCCGGGTCGTGGTCGTGGACCATCCCGCGCTGGAGGACTTCACCGCCCTCGCCGACACCGTCGTACGCGACGGGCGGCCGCTCGCCGATGTGGTGGAGGGGCTGCGCGAGCACGGCGGCGTGGTTACCGTCGCCCGGCCCGGCCCGGAGGCCGACGACGATGTACTGAACGGGCTGCTGGGCTCCGACGTGGCCGTCGCGCTCGCGGACGGCGACGCGGCCGTGGTGTGGGGCGCGGACGTCGTGGCGCCCGGCGGCCTGGCGGATGTGTGGCGGCTGCTGTCCTCCGTCTCCGCGGCGCGCAAGGTCGGCCGCAGGTCGCAGACGCTCGCCCGGTCCGGTGCCGCGCTGTCCGGGCTCCTCGTGGCCGTCGGCGAGTCCCGGCGGGGCCGCCGGCGGCTCCTGCCGGGGGCGCGGCACGTCCCCGTCGACCTGAGCGCCGCGGTGGCGCTGTTGTCCGGCGCGCGCGCCGCCCTCGGCGTGGCCGCCGCCCCGGCGCCGCATCCACGCGCGCGTGTGGCCTGGCACGCCCTGCGGCCGGGGGACGTACGGTCCCGGCTGCAAGACGCGCCCGAGGAGGGGCCCACGGTCGCCGAGCAGGCGTCGACAGGCCTGCGGCGGGCCGCCCGGGCCGCGGGCCGCGTCCCGGTACTGGCGCCGGCGCGCTGGTCGTGGCGGCTGGCCCGGGCGGTCCGCGGTGAGCTGGACGATCCGCTCACCCCGGTGCTGGCCGTCGGTTCGGCCGCGTCGGCGATCCTCGGGTCCGCCGTGGACGCCCTGCTCGTCGTCGGCGCACTCGATCTGAACGCACTGGTGGGCGGCGTGCAGCGGCTGCGCGCCGAGCGGGCGCTGTCCGGGCTGCTCGCGGAGCAGAAACGCAAGGCCCGGGTCGCGCCCGAGGACTCCGCCGAGAACCCGCGCACCGTGGACGCGGCGAAGCTGAAACCCGGCGAGGTGATCGAACTCAAGGCGGACGACGTCGTCCCCGCCGACGCCCGCCTGCTGTGGGAAGAGGGACTGGAGGTCGACGAGTCGGCGCTGACCGGCGAATCCCTGCCCGCGGACAAGCAGACGGACCCCACCCCGCACGCCCCCGTGGCCGACCGCCGGTGCATGGTCTTCGAGGGCACGACCGTCGTCGCCGGGGAGGCCCGGGCGGTCGTGGTGGAGACCGGCGACCGCACCGAGGCGTCCCGGGCCGTCTCCCTCGCCGCCCGCAAGCCGCCCTCCGCCGGAGTCCAGGCCCGCCTCCAGGAACTCACCGGCAAGGCCATGCCGTTGACCTTCGCGGGCGGTGCGGCGGTGACCGGCCTGGCGCTGCTGCGCGGCACCCCGATCCGCCAGGCGGTCAGCGGCGGTGTGGCGGTGGCGGTGGCCGCCGTACCGGAAGGCCTGCCGCTGGTCGCCACGGCCGCACAACTGGCGGCGGCACGCCGGCTGAGCCACCGGGGCGTCCTGGTGCGGGCGCCGCGCACGCTGGAGGCGCTCGGCCGGATGGACACGCTCTGCTTCGACAAGACGGGCACTCTCACCGAGAACCGGCTGCGCCTGGTCCGGGTCACCGACGCCGAGGGGAACGCCGGGCGGCCCGGCGACCAGGACGTCGAGTCCGTGCTGCGGGCCGCGGCGCGGGCCTGCCCCGTGGTCAACGGCGGCTCCGAACGGCCGGTGCACGCCACCGACGAGGCGGTCCTGGCCGCTGTCGACGACGACCCGGAGTGGGTGCAGACCGAGGGCCGGCCCTTCGAGGCCGCCCGCGGCTACGCCGCCGCCGTGGGCCACGCCGGTGACGACGTCCGCGTCCTGGTCGTCAAGGGCGCGCCGGAGACCATCCTGCCCGCCTGCTCCGGCCTGCCCGAACACGCCTCCGCGACCGCGCAGTCCCTGGCCCGCGACGGCCTGCGCGTGCTGGCCGTGGCCCAACGCCGCCCGGCCGACACCGAGAAGGACCCGGACGTCCTCGAAGAACCCCTGCACGACCTGGAGTTCACCGGCCTGCTCGCCCTGGCCGACGTGCCGCGCGAGACGTCCACGGAGCTGGTCCACGGGCTGCGCGAGGAGGGCGTACGCCCGGTGATGCTGACCGGCGACCACCCGCAGACCGCGCGGGCGATCGCCGTGGACCTCGGCTGGCCCGAGGACACGACCGTGGTCACCGGCGACGAACTGGCCGCCGTCGACCGCTCCGAACGCGCCCGCATGCTGCACGACGTGGGCGTGGTGGCCCGGGTCGCGCCCGAGCAGAAGCTCCAGGTCGTCGAGGCGCTCAGGGACGCGGGCCGGGTGGTCGGCATGGTCGGCGACGGCGCCAACGACGCGGCGGCCATCCGCGCCGCCGACATCGGCGTGGGCATCAACGCCCGCGGCTCGGCGGCCGCCCGCAACGCGGCGGACCTGGTGCTCACCGACGACGACCTCACCGTCCTCATCGAGGCCATCGCCGAGGGCCGCGCCCTGTGGCACAGCGTCGCCGACGCCATCGCCATCCTCATCGGCGGCAACGCGGGCGAGGTCGGCTTCGGCATCATCGGCACGCTCCTCGCCGGAGCCGCACCGCTGTCCACCCGCCAGATGCTCCTGGTGAACCTGTTCACCGACCTCTTCCCGGCGATGGCGGTGGCCGTCACCCCGCAGAAGGAGCCCAACGGCGAGGAGGGCCACGACGATCGGCCGCTCGGCACCTCACTGCTGGGCGCCCCGCTGATGGAACAGATCCGCCACCGTGCCCTGACCACCACCCTGGGCGCCGTCGCGGCCTGGCTGATCGGCCGGTTCACCCCGGGCACCGCCCGCCGCTCCACGACGATGGCCCTGTGCGCGGTGGTCGGTACCCAGCTCGCCCAGACCCTGGCCGACCGCCGCGACAGCCCCCTGGTGCGCGCCACCTGCCTGGGCTCGGCAGCGGCCCTGGTCGCCCTGGTCCAGACCCCGGGCGTCAGCCGCCTCTTCGGCTGCACCCCGCTCGGCCCGGTCGCCTGGTCCGGCGTGGCCGCGGCGATCGCCCTCGCGGTGACGGGACAGCGGGCGCTGCCGCGGCTGGAGGAGACGGTGCGCAGGCTGGTCCGGTGAGCGCTCCGCCGGAGATGTCGTGAGGTGTCGTCGTTCGCCCGCGGACTCGTCGTGGCCGGTCGTGCCCTGCGGCGGAGCCGCTGACAGATGGAGCCCCGCGCCCCTTCGGGGCGCTGCCGCACCGCAGCCGAATCCGCCAGGGACGCTCAGAGGGACTCCCGTTGCGGCTCGGCCGCCACGGCCGCCGGTGAACCCGCCTTCGAGGGAAGGTGGTTGAACAGCAGGTTCAGCACGATCGCCGTCAGGCACCCGGCGCTGATCCCGCTGTGCATCACCGTCTGGAACCAGTCCGGGAACCGGTCGTACATCGTCGGTACGCCCACGGGCAGCACACCCATCGCGACCGAAACGGCCACCACCGTCAGGTTGTTGTTGCCCCGGAAGTCGACCTCCGCCAGCGTCCGCAGACCGCTCGCGGCCACCGTCCCGAACATCACCAGGCCCGCGCCGCCCAGCACCGGCGCCGGGATCGCCGCGACCACCGCGCCCAGCTTGGGCAGCAGACCGAGCAGGACGAGGATGCCGCCCGCGGCGGCGACCACCCAGCGGCTGCGCACGCGGGTCATGCCGACCAGGCCCACGTTCTGCGCGTACGCCGTGTACGGGAAGGTGTTGAAGACACCGCCGAGGACGGTCGACAGACCGTCGGCGCGCAGGCCGTCGGAGAGCGAACGCGCGTCGACCTTGCGGTCCGTCATCTCGCCGACCGCGATGAAGTCACCGGTCGTCTCGGTCATGCAGACCAGCGCGACCACCAGCATCGAGACGATCGCCGATACCTCGAAGGTCGGCGCGCCGAAGTGGAAGGGCGTGCTGATGCCGACCCAGTCTGCGTCCGACACCCCGCCGAAGTCCGTGAACCCGAACGGCACCGCGACCGCGAGCCCCACCACGATGCCGACCAGCACCGCGATCCGGCTCAGGAACACCGGCGCGAACCGCTGCACGCCGACCACGACCGCCAGCACGAACGCGGCCAGCGCCAGGTTCTTCGGCTCCCCGAAGTCCTCCGCGCCCACCCCGCCGGCCGCCCAGTTGCCCGCGACGGGCAGCAGCGATATGCCGATGATCAGGATCACGGTGCCGGTGACGAGCGGTGGGAAGAACCGCAGCAGCCTGCCGAACACCGGCGCGAGCAGCACGATCGCCAGGCCGGCGACGATCACCGAGCCGTAGATCGCGGGCAGTCCGCCGCCCGTCGTACCGATGATCACCATCGGCGACACGGCCGCGAAGGTGCAGCCCTGCATGATCGGCAGCCGGACGCCGAACCGCCAGAAGCCGATGCACTGGATGAGCGTGGCGACACCGCACACCAAGAGGTCGGCGGTGATCAGGTAGGCCAGGTCGGCCGGGGACAGCCCCATGGCGCCGCCGACGATCAGAGGAACGGCGACGGCGCCCGCGTACATCGCGAGGACGTGCTGGAGGCCGAAGGCGGCGAGTTGGCGGACGGGCGGGACTTCGTCGACGGGGTGCGTTTGCGTCATGGGCGAGACCGTAAGCGGCTTGAACAGTTTGTTGATTTCACCGTTGTTTCCGCTCGGTGACCCAGCCCTTCGGGGCCCTACACGGACGTCCCGCCCGCCGCCTCCAGCAGTGACGGCCAGTCGGGGATCTTCACCACACGCCTGCCCAGCGACGCCCCCAGTGCCGCCTCCGCCCGCTCGATGGACTGCCAGCCCGCCCACTGCACCGGTTCGATCCCCGCGTCCCGCAGCGCCGCCAGCGGATCCTCCGGCACGTCCCTGCGTACGAGTTCGGCGGCGTCCTCGATCAGCGAGGTCACCGTCTCCCTGGCGCACGGCCGGTTGGTGCCGATGACACCGGTGGGGCCGCGCTTGATCCAGCCGGCGACGTACTCGCCCGGCATGACCACACCGTCGCGCAGCACACGTCCGGCCAGGTTCGGCACCGTCCCGCTCGCCGGGTCGAAGGGCAGCCCTTCCAGCGGCACGCCGCGGTAGCCCACCGAACGCAGCACCAACTGCGCCTCGATCTCCTCGTACTGGCCGGTGCCGGTGACCCCGCCCTGCCCGTCCGGCACCGTCCGCTCGAAGCGCACCGCGCCCACGCGCCCCCCGTCGGCCAGCAGTTCCACCGGCCGCAGGAAGAAGCGCAGCCGCATCCGGTGCGGCGCGTCCGCCGCCGGTGCCTCGGTCCAGCCGCGCAGCACCTCGACGTTCCTGCGCTGTGCCGAGGGCAGTCCCGAGGGGTCGGACCAGGCCGGGTCCAGCGCCGCCTCCGCCGGGTCGACACTGACCGCGGTGTCCGGCAGGGAACCCAGTTCCCGCAGTTCCTTGGTGGTGAACCGTGCCTGCGAGGGGCCGCGCCGCCCCACCATGCTGATGTCGGACACCCGGCTCGCGGCCAGCGCCTCCAGCGCCGCCTGCGGCACGTCCGTCGGGCTCAGCTCCGCCGGGCCCCGGGCCAGCATGCGCGCGACGTCCACCGCGACGTTGCCGATGCCGATCACCACCGCCGACCGGGCGCCGCGCAGGAAACCGTCGTCCACGGCGTCCGGATGGGCGCTGTACCAGGACACGAACTGGGTCGCCGACCAACTGCCCGGCAGATCCTCACCGGGAATCTGCAGATGCCGGTCGGTGGCGGCGCCCACGCAGTACACGACGGCGTGGTACAGCTCCCGCAGCCGGGCGGCCGGCAGTCCGGCCCCGCCCACCTGCACACCTCCCAGGAACCGCACGCGCTCGTGCTCCAGCACGGTGCGCAGGTTGTTCTGGAGGGACTTGATCTTCTCGTGGTCCGGCGCGACGCCGTAGCGCACCAGACCGTACGGGCAGGGCAGACGGTCCAGGACGTCGACGACTACGTGCGGGTCCTGCTGTACGAGGCTCTGGGCGGTGTAGCACCCGCTCGGCCCTGAGCCGATGACGGCGACATGCAGCACGCGGAACTCCTCACCCGAGGGGGACCTACAGGAGATCGCTGGTGTTATCCAGCATGGCACCGCCGGTGCTGCGCTGACAGGGTGCAGGCGCGGCACGGCCGTGCGTGTCCGTTCGTATGGAAAGTGATCATGCGGTTACGTTGCGTGTGTGCTAGAAGCATCGTTTCTTAATCTTTCTGATCGCTGTCCGTCGGACGGCACGGTGTCCGTCTGGCCCGCGTGGGAAGTGCAGGAGGGCGACGGCGCAACGTCGTGGTTCCAGGTCAGACTGGCGTTCACCGATGGAGCCCGAGTCGAGGCCGTCGCGGTGGTCTCCGAGGGACGCCTCTCCATCGAGGACGTACGGGCCCAGCCGGCGCTCTCCCTCCACGATCTGACGGAGCTCGCCGACTGGATCGAGGAACCGCTGTTCGAGGCGTGCGGACTCCCGGCCGAGCCCATGGAGGAGGCGGACGAGGCGGGGGAGGCCGTCGAGGCGTACGGCGGGGCGCGGCGTGCCCGGCCCGCCTGGCCGCGGGGCGTCGAGGGGCGCTGGCTGGTCGCCCAGGAGTACCGCGCCGCCCAGGAGGACGGCTTCGACCCGGTCCTCGCGGTGATGTGCGCGACGGGACACAGCCGCCGCAAGTCACTCAGGCTGATCGCCCAGGCACGCGACGCGGGCTTCCTGACACCCCGCCACGCCCGCCGCTGAACGTGCGGCTGGAGGGCCTGTTGCGAAAGCCCCGCCTGCCCTTCGGGCGGACGACGGGACTTTCGCAACGGACCCAGGATTGGCCGGACCCGGGCAACAGCCGCACGTCCTGCGGGTTCGTCCTGGTGGAGGGAGTGGGGCCCGAGGAACTGCCGGAACGCCTGGCGGACGGAGTCGGGAACGGGCGCGAGGAGGGAGCCGGGGCCCGGCGGGCGACTGTGAGACCACGCGGCCGGAGTCGGGATTCAGCGCGGTTCTGGGATGCGAGGCCGATCGCCGCGCTGGACGCGACGATGTGGTCGGACGTCGCACCCATCATGGTGACCGTGCTGAGGTCACCGGGATGTTCTCCGGCGTCCAGCGCGGTTCCGGGACTCTCTTCGCCGGCCCTCAGTATCTCGCCGATCGAGTCGGCGGTGGCGATCAGTTCCGGCAGCACATCCGCGGCCTTCAGCCCTGCGCTGCCCAGCGTGGCCGTGGCGTGCATCAGCGACGACAAGGTGGTGAGGAACACCGCGAGTCGGGCCTGGTACATCATCTGGGCGAGGCCCGGGTCGGTGCCGAGGTACTTCGGTGTGCCGATCGGTGTCGGCGCCGGCCGGTGCCGCTCCATCACCTGCTCGGGGCCGCTGTAGTAGACGTAGGACGCCTCGGTGCCGACCGTCGGCGCCGGGGCCATGACACCTCCGGTGAGGAACGCGGCGCCGTGGCCCGCCGCCTCGCGGGTGCGGTCGGGCGTGTCCGAGCTCAGGTTGATCGCATACGACCACTGAGCCACATCGGAACTACTCGTCTAGCTGTTGAGAGGTCGGTGACGCGACGGATGGCTCAGCAGTGTCTCGTCGAGCGGGGCCGCGAGTGGTGGCGAGCAACTCGTCCAGCAGCGATCGGGTGTGGACGAGTCGGTCGATGTCGCCGGTGATCCGGCGATGCTCTGCTTCGAGACGTTCCCGGCAGCCGTCCAGCAGCAGCGACTCGCCGGACAGGCACGCCAGGATTTCGCCGATGAGGTCCATGCCGACACCTGCGGCGAGCAGGGTCTGGATGTGCGCGACCTTGTGGATGTCGGAGTCGGCGAAGATTCGGTATCCGCTGGGGGTCCGGTCCGGGGTGAGGGCGCCCTTCTCCTCGTAATAGCGCAACGCTCGCACGCTCGCTCCGGTCCGATCTGCCAGTTCGCCGATCTTCACCTGGCTACCCCGTTCACAACTCGGGCTTGACCCTCACGTTGACGTGAGAGTTTAGCGTGCCGGTCATGCTTCGACTTGCCGTCCTCATGTTCTGCGTCTTCAGCATCACCACCGGCGAGTTCGTGGTCGCCGGGATCTTGCCCGAGGTCGCCACCGACCTCGGAGTCACCGTCGGCACCGCGGGGTTGCTGGTCACGGCGTACGCCGTCGGCATGATCATCGGCGGTCCGGTGCTTACTGCGGTGACCACCGGTGTCGACCGGAAACCGTTGATGTTGTCGTTGCTGGCTGTCGCGGTCGTCGGGAATGCGGTCTCCGCCCTCGCTCCCGAGTTCTCCTTGTTGTTGGTGGCCCGGGTGATCACCGCGCTGGTGACCTCGACCTTCTTCGCCCAAGCCATGGTGGTCGCGGTCCAGTCCGCGCCGCCTGAGCGAGCCGGGACCATGGTTGCCCGGCTGGCGTTCGGGATGAACCTGGCCATGATCCTTGGCGCGCCCATCGGCACCCGGATCGGCGGTCAGTGGGGTTGGCGTTCGACATTCGTCGCGGTTGCCGTTGCGTGCCTGATCGGGCTGGGTCTGGTGTTCTGGCAACTCACGCCGCCTCGCGAGGAGGTTCGGACCTCCGCGGTCTCGGAGTTGCGAGTGCTGCGACAAGCGCCGGTACTGCTGGCACTGGCCATCACCGCGGTCGGCAACGTCGGTGTGCTCATGGTGTTCAGCTACCTCGCGCCCCTGCTCACGGATCTGGGTGGCCACTCGACGGCCCGACTGCCGCTTCTGCTGCTTGCCTATGGCGTCGGCGCGACGATCGGCAACCTCGTCGGCGGCACGCTCTACGATCGCAACCCGCGGCTGTTCCAACCCGCCCTGCTCGGCCTGTTGGCGGCAACACTTGCCGGCACCTGGTTCGTTGCGGCCTCGACAGCCCTTACCGGGGTGGCAGTTGTCGTGATCGGTCTGTTCGGCTTCGCCATCATCCCCGGAATGCAAGCTCGCGTGATGACGACCGCGGGCGACGCCCCGACATTGGCGATGGCCGTCAACGCCTCCGGATACCAGGTCGCAGCCGCCTGCGCCGGCCTGGTCGGCGGACTGATCACCGACTCCGCTGCCGGCCCCAGGCCCATCTACCTCGCAGCAGCGGGCCTGACCGTGTGCGGCCTGCTCATGACGGTCGTGGCTACCCGCACCGCGCGCGAGACCAACCACGAAGACGCCGTGGTCACCGCAGATTGACCCCCGGGCGTCCCGGGCCTCGAACGACTCGGGCCGAGGACACCACGGCCCCTGGGTGCCTTGGCTCGGGCAGAGCCTCCGCCCCGAGGCCTCGCGCCTGCTGCGCTTGTCCGTCCGGCAGCCGCCAAGGAGGAAGAAGAGATGACACATGCCGATTCACCCCTCAGCATCGAAGGCCGTCGACGCCTGATCGGACGCTGCCGCACCCGCCCGATCGCCTACGTCGCCGCCGAGATGGCCATCTCGCGTGCCCGCGCGTCGACATGGGGCAACCGCCGGCGACGCCATGGCGATACCGGACTGCGGGACAGTCCCTCGACGCCACACCGGAGTCCAGGGCGGTGTCACCCATGTCCAGCCCTCCTGCAGCTAGGAGTCGCACTCCGGTGCGGCCCCCGTCGCGAAGAACCGGGACAGGTCCGTGTCGCAGCTCCCGCCGGGCGCCGCCGTCCGCGCGTCCGGCGGGACGCCCAGCTCCCAGGCGAGCCGGTAACGCTTGAACAGCTCGGCCCGGAGCACCGGCACCGGCATCGGCGCCCCCGGGACCAGCGCCGCGTAGACCGCGCCCATCAGCAGGGCGCGCAGCATCGGATAGTCGGCGTCGACGTCACAGGAGCCGTTGCGGGCCATCGTGTCGCGCAGCAGCTCGGCCAGCCGCCGCTGCTCGGGACAGGGGACGAACCCCTCGGCCTGGAGCAGCCCCGCCATGTGCTGGCGCATCAGGACCGGCCGGTCCTGGGCGAGCCCCAGGATGGCGTCGATGGCCCGCGCCATCCGCTCCGGACCGTCCTCCGCGCGCGGCTCGCGCTCCAGTGCCTCCTCCAGCGTGCGGTGCATCAGCCGGTGCACGGCCGACTGGACGAGCTGGCGCTTGCCGGGGAAGTAGTACGAGACCAGCCCGCGCGCCGAACCGGCGCGGTCCGCGATGTCGCCGAGCGTCGTCGCCTCGTAGCCGTGCTCGCTCACCAGCTCTACCGCCGCCTGCAGCAGCCGTTCCCGGGAACGCCGGCGCAGTTCTTCGTTGACCGAGGCGCTGCGCGGGGACATCCTGTAACTCCTGCGTTGACTGGCTGCCAGCCAACTATACTCAGCGCGTCCGGTCCGACCCCTGCGGTCGGCCGGTCAGGGCTGCCGTCTGCCTCGGGCGACGCGGGGGATCGCCCGAGGCGGGCGCGCATTCCCCGCTCGGAAAGTGGCCCTGGGCTACTTCTCCGGGGCGGGCGGGACGAGGCCCAGCACCGGCCGCAGCCCGTCCGGCCGCTCGGCCACCGGCAGATGGTCCACGAAGTGCACCCCGCATCCCAGCGCCGCGGCCCCGCCGTCCGCCCGCCGGTCGTCGCCGACCATCAGGACCTCGCCCGGATCGGCGCCGAGCTCCGCGCACGCGGCCCGGAACAGCCGCGGGTCCGGCTTCTGGACACCGTGCTCGTAGGACAGGACGTAGACGTCCACGTACCGGTCGAGGCCGTGCTCGCGGAAGACCGGCCGCAGGTCCCAGCCGATGTTGCTGACCACGCCGACCCGGATACCGCGCTCCCGCAGCGCGCCCAGCACCTCCGCCGCGTCCGGGTACGGCCGCCAGGCGGCGGGCGTCATATGGCGGTCGTAGAGGGCGTCGTGCAGCCGCTCGTCCGGGAGCGGGACGCGGCGGGAGAGGCCGGTGTACGCGGCGCGGTGCAGTTCCGGGGTCTTGTCCCGGACGCCCCAGACGCTGGCGACGTCCTCGGGCAGCCAGGCGGGGGCGGCACCGCCCGGCAGCGCCCCCGCGGCCTCCAGCCCCCGGACGGCCTCGGCCAGCTCCGCTCCGGACAGCTCGACCTTCCGCTCGGCGAGCGCCCCGCGCAGCCAGGACTCGGTGGACTCGATCCGGAAGAGGGTCCCGGAGAAATCGAACAGGACTGCGGTCATGGTCGGATCCTACGAGGGGACAGAACCCCGTCAGGGGCAAACGCGACCGCTCACGGTCGCCACCGGACGAACGCCGCGACCGCCAGCGCCACCACCGCGGCACCCATGAGCCAGCCGCCGACGACGTCCGTGCCCCAGTGCACGCCCAGCCAGACGCGGGTCAGGCCGACGCCGACGACGGAGACCACCGCCACCGCCACCGCCGTACGCCACAGGGCACGGCCGGCGCCGTAGTGGTGCAGCAGGTACAGCAGCAGGCCGCAGACCACCGTGGCGGTCATGGCGTGACCGGAGGGGAAGGCCGCGTAGTGGGCGGAGTCGACGGGGTCGGGCCAGACGGGGCGCGAGCGGTCGACCGCGGCCTTCAGGCCCTGCTGGAGCAGCGAGCTCAGCAGGGTTGTCGCCGCCAGCCACAGGGCCGCCCAGTGCGCCGCCCGCCACCGCACCAGCCACAGCGCCACGACCGCGGCCAGCAGGCGCATCGTCCAGGGGTCCCAGACCCAGTCGGTCAGGATCCGGCACGCCCGGGTGACGCCGGATTCCTCGACCGCCCAGCGGTGCGTGGTCTCGGCGATGTCCCCGTCGAGGGTGATCAACGGGTGCCAGGCGACCGCGACCAGGACGAGCAGTAGCGTGGAACACAGCCCCAGCGCGCCGGCCCAGCGGAGGGCGGCGCGGTGGACGGGGCGGCGGGGCGGGGCGTCGACGGACCGCGTGCTCATACTGCGATCCTCGCCCACCTGTGGGGCGTGAGGCCAATGCGGCCGCGGTGGGCCCGGCTACCCCAGCGCCCGCAGGGCCGGTACGAAGGTCACCAGCACCGGCACCACCGGCACCAGCGCCGCCGCGGCCGTCAGGCGCAGCCGGCGCCCCGCGGTGAGCCGGTCGGGGGGAGTGAGCAGCCGGTTCACCCGGTGCGGCACCTGCGCCTGCGGGGTCGGGCAGGGGCCGAACACGCCCCGGTCCTCGTTGAGTTCGACCAGTGCCAGGGCGGTGGTGAGGCGCCCGTGGCGGCGCGAGGCCGTGTCGTCGGCGGCGAGTTCGACCAGTCGGTGCATCTCGTCGCGGAACGCGGCGAAGACCGGCACCTGCGGGAACCCGGCGGCCAGCGCCGCCGAGCAGTGCAGCAGCCAGTCGTGGCGGGCCTGCGCATGACCCTGCTCATGGGCGAGCAGGGCGTCCAACTGCCTGCCCTTGAGGCGGCGCAACGCGGCCGTGGTGATGACCAGTTGGGGCACCGCGCCGGGCAGCCACCAGGCGTCCGGCCGCTCGCCCTCCAGGATCACCAGGCGGTCCGGACCCGGCTGCTCGCCGGGCAGGAGCGGGGCCCGCACCAGGAGTTCGGTCCGCCGGCCCCGGCGCCGGGCCCGGGCCACCTCGCGGACCAGCATCGCCCCGCTCCACAGCCCGCCGCACGCGAGCGCCACCGCGGTCGCCGCCGCCCAGGGGCCGGTCACGCCGTGGGCGTAGGCCTCCACGACCGACTGCGGGGCCGGCGCGAAGACGTGACCGCGCACTGCCTGCCAGGCCGCCGCCGCGCTGAGCGTCATCGACAGCGCACAGCACAGGAGTACGGCCGCCACCACGCACTGCCACGCCCACAGGGCGACCACCGGTTCACGGTCCGGCCAGTCGGCCCGGGCGAGGAGCCGCGGGGCGACGACAGCGGTCACGGCGGCGAGCAGCAGCAGTGCCGCGGGGACCATCATGGGAGCAGCCTATGAGCGCGGTACTGCCCTGGGGTATGGCCTGTCGCGGCAAAGTGACGCAGACCACGGCAGGTTCACAGCGTCAGCAGCATGGCGACCATGGCGATCCCCATCGACAGCCGGCAGGCGCGCGCCAGCTCGGGCCGGTCGCCCAGCCGCACCGCACCCCCGCCCGCACCGGCCGGGACCAGCCGGACGCCGGCCAGCAGCACGTAGCCGGTGAAGTACAGCAGGAGCAGGCCCGTCACCACCGGGACGCCGGAACCGCCGTGCCCGGCGTGGTGGGCGGGGGAGGAGGCCATCACGACCGCCATGTAGACCATGGCCCCGGTGCCCACCAGATGGTGCAGATGGTGGGCGCTCGCGCGCGCCGCCCACAGGGCGCGCAGGCCGGCCAGCCCGAAGACGAGCGCGTAGCCGGGCCACGCCCACGACGGCGGGGTGAACACGGCGGCGGGCACGGCCATGGCGGCCATGCCGAAGCCCATGAGCGCCTCGCCGCCCGCGGCGCTGCGCTGCTCCTCGACGCTGCTGCGCATCCGCAGCAGACAGTAGGCGCCGGTCGCCGCGCACAGCGCGACCAGCAGCCAGCCGGGCGAAGCCGGTAGGTACACGCGCCCCTCCCCGCTCGACGGTGCCGGGCGCGTCGCCCGACGGTCGGTCAAGGAATGCCCGTGCCACGCGGCGCGCACGCGAGCGCAAGGGTGTACACGGGGAGCATTCGGCGGAGCACGGCAGGTGAGGGGTGCCTTGCGGGCAAAACATCAGTGGGGGACGCGCCCGGCAGGCGGGTGGCCAAACGGATTCCTGCCGGATCAACTCGCGTACGAGGCCGCCGTACTGGCGCCGCGCGGGTGGGCGTCAGAGGACGTCGTGCACGGTGCGGCGATGGGTGGAGCGGCGGTCGTCGATCTCCGTCCAGCGGTCGCCGTAGACGTTGCGGGTGATCTGCGGCTCGCGGAGGAAGTCGTGCGGGAAGCCCAGCGGGACCGCGCTCACCGCGTCGAGCCGGGCGACCGCGTCGGCGTCGAGCCGGATGTCGACCGCGCCGAGGTTGTCGGCGAGCTGGCTCTCCCCGGTCGCCGCGATGACGGGCACGACATTGCCCGGCCGGCCCAGCAGCCAGGCCAGGGCCACCTGGGCCGGGCTCCAGCCGCCCTGCTCGGCGATGTCGAGGACCGCGGTGACGATGTCCTCCTGGCGCGGGTCGGGCTCGCCGTTCTCGCCCGTCAGACGTCCCGTCCCGCCCGTGCGGTACTTCCCGGTGAGCTTCCCGCCCCCCAGCGGCGCCCAGGCCAGCACGGCCAGGTCGAACGCCCGCGCCTGCGGCAGCAGTTCACGTTCCGGGGTCCGCTCCAGCAGGCTGTAGCGCAGCTGCGATCCGGCGAACGCGGTCCAACCCCGCAGCTCCGCCAGGGTGTTGGCCTGCGCGATCTCCCAGGCCGGCCAGTCCGAGACGCCGACGTACAGCACCTTGCCGGTGCGCACCAGGTCGTCCAGGGAGCGCATGACCTCCTCGACCGGGGTGAAGTTGTCCCGGGCGTGCACCCACAGCACGTCCAGCCGGTCGGTGCGCAGCCGCTCCAGGCTCGCCTCCACCGACTGCACCAGGTTCTTGCGGGAGTTGCCCGCGGCGTTGACGTCGCCGTCCCGGATCCCGCACGTGTACTTGCTCGCCAGCACGAACCGGTCGCGCCGCCCCTGGAGAAGCTCCCCGAGGATGCGTTCCGAGCTGCCGTCGGTGTAGTTGTTCGCGGTGTCGACGAAGTTGCCGCCCGCGATGGGGGTGCCCCCGCGTGAGCTCATTCGAGCGTGGGGGAGTACGCGTCGAGGATCCGGGCGCTGGTCTCCTTGTCGGCGCCCCAGCCCCAGTCGTCGCCGACGGTCATTGTGCCGAGGCTCAGCTCGCTCACGCGCAGACCGGTCCTGCCGAACAGTGTGTACCGCACGTCCATTGTCCCTTCGGGTCGTCCGTGCGGTCGACGCTAGGAGCTGGAGTGCCCTCCAGCGCAAGGCCGGTTCAGCGTGCGTAGGAGGCGTCGTACACACCGAAGACCGCGCCCTGCGGATCCCGCAGCACCGCGAGCCGCGGGCCCTCGGGCACCGACGTGGGCTCCATGAGGATCGTGCCGTGGGCCGCCGTCGCCGCGGCCGCGGTGTCGTCGACGTCCGCGACCGCGAAGTACGGCAGCCAGTGCGGCGGCACCTCGTGCGGGAACTTCTCGTCCATCGTCACCATGCCGCCGAAGTCGGCCCCGTCGACGCCCCACTGCGTGTAGTGCTCGGAGGCGTTGACGCTCCAGCCGAACACCGCCGTGTAGAAGGCCACGGCACGCTCGGGCGCCCGGGTCATCAGCTCCACCCAGCCCAGTGAGCCGGGCGCGTTGAACACCCCGGCGCCCGGGAAGGTGCGCGCCTGCCACATCTGGAAGGCGGCCCCGGTCGGGTCCAGGACCACGCTGAAGCGGCCCACGTCGAACACGTCCATCGGCCCGACCAGCACCGTCGCCCCGACGGCCTCCGCCTTC
Source organism: Streptomyces sp. TRM68416 (assembly GCF_014596915.1). Classification (GTDB taxonomy): domain Bacteria; phylum Actinomycetota; class Actinomycetes; order Streptomycetales; family Streptomycetaceae; genus Streptomyces. The sequence continues at coordinate 109,945 of NZ_JACVWU010000010.1, read as the reverse complement.
GCCGCGGCGGCGTCCGCGTCCGCCACCGCGAAGGACACGTTCCAGGCGACCGGCTGCGACTCCTGGTACAGCGGCGACAGGGCGGCGACGGGGGCCTCCCCGAGGTGGGCGATCGTGTAGCCGCCCGCCTCCGGCCGCGGATCCGTCTCGGGCCGCCAGCCGAACAACCGCGTGTAGAACCGCTTGGCCCCCTCAAGATCACTCGTCCCCAGCTCGGTCCAGCAGGGGCCACCGGTCACCGGCTTGTCGAGCTTCATGGCGTTCCTTCCGCAGGGAGTGCCTCCCGAAGCACGCTAAGCCCGCACCGGGCGACCGGCCATCCAGGGCGCGTCCAGGCCGCGGAAGAGGAGTCGGCTCAGGACGGGCATGGCGATCAGGAGGGTCAGGGCCATCCGCAGCGAGGTGGCGTCGTCGGCCAGGTGTCCGAGCCGGGGGCTCAGGAGACCGCCGACGCTGACGGTGAGGCCGAGGACGACGCCGCCCGCGGTGCCGATGCGGGAGGGCACCCGTCCGGCACCCCCCTGGCCGGACGCTCCCGACCCCGCGTACCCTCGTCGGCGTACCGCATCTCATGGCGGCCTCCCCGCTCACCACCACGACCCGGAGGTCCCGTATGTCCGCCCTTGAGGTGCGCCCCTTCCGCCGTGACGACCGCGACCAGCTCACCGACCTGGTCAACGCCCATGTCGCCGCCGTCGTCCCCGGCGTCTCCGTCTCCACCAACACCGTCCTCAGCGCCCTGGAACGGCAGCCGGACGAGTTCATCACCGACCCCTGGGTGTCTGAGCGCGTCACCCTCGTCGCCGAACAGCGCCGGTACGTCGTCGCGGCCGCCCATCTGCTGCGGTACCGCGCGGACGCCGAGGTCGGCGCGGACTACCGGGACTCGGGGGAGATCAACTGGCTGGTGTGCCGGCCGCGCGCGTCCTTCTGGCCGGACGCGGAGGAGGCCGCCGACCTGCTGATGGCCGCCTGTCTGGCGCGGCTGGCCCGCTGGAACGTCCGGGTGCGGTACGCCGACGGCTCCCTGCCCGCCCCGGTCGTGTACGGCCTGCCCCGCAACTGGCCGCACATCCGGGCCGCCTACGAGCGGTCGGGCTTCAGGCACCTCGGGCACACGGAGGTCGTGCTGCTCGCACGCGTCGCCGACCTCCCCGCCCCCGAGCCCGCGCCCGGCGTCACCGTCGAACGCAGCCTGGGGGAGTGCGGCACCCGTCTCACCGCCTACGACGGCCCGCGTGCCCTCGGCCACGTCGAGGTCGACACGGCGCTCGCCCGTCCCGAGCGCCACACCCGGGCCGCGGGCCTCGCCGACCTCGGCAACCTGCGCGCCGAGACCGAGGAGACGGCCCGCCTGCTCCTCGCCCAGGCGGCCCACTGGGCGGGCCTGTGCGGAGCGGACCGCCTCGTCGCCTACGAGGATGCCACCGACCGGGCCGCTCTCGACCGCCTCACCTCGGCCGGCTTCCGGGAACTGACCCGCACCGACCGGGGCTGGGAGCACCGGCCCTGAGCCGACGCACGTCCGGGGCGGCCCCGGGACGCGGCCGTACGGTCCGGGGGCCGCTCAGATCCCGGGCCGGTACCGCAGCGGATGATCCAGGGGCGTCTCCACCAGGACGATCCGCGTGCCGTCCGGATCGGCGATCCACATCTCGATCAGGCCCCACGGTTCCTTCACCGGCGGCCGGACGATGTCGACGCCCTTGGCCTTCAGCTCCTCGTGGGCGGCGTCCGCGTCCTCGACCTGGAGCCAGAGTTGCAGGGCGGGGGAGGGCGGGGTCTCGGAGCGGCCGGAGAGTTCCAGGAAGCCGCCGCCCAGGAAGTAGACGGTGCCCCGCTCCGGTCCCGTGCCGAACTCGCGCTGGACGGCGAGGCCGAGCTGTTCGCCGTAGAAGGCGCGGGAGCGGTCGGGGTCGACGGGGTGGAGCAGGATCCTGCTGCTGAGAACATGCACCATGCAACCGGAGCGTAGTGGCAACGCCGAGCGGGTCGGGTGAAGCCGGCTGCGGTTCGGCAGCGCCTGAAGGGGCCGGGGAAGTGCGCGACCGGCCACGACGGCGCCGCAGGCGAGGCAGACCCCGTCGCGGCACTTCCGGCGGAGCGCTTAGGGCCTGTCCGGCGGATCATGCCGCAGACGCGGGGCCTGGCACGCCCATCTGCGGCGTTGTCGTCGGTTGCCGACGCTCCGCGTCGACGCCCTCCTCCGCCTTGCAGCTGCACGCACCGGGCCCCGCTCACCGGCATCGATGAGTCACCGCCGCTTTCCTGCGACCTGATCCGCCGGACAGGCCCTAGTCTCGTCGGTGCCCCGGCCGCGCCGGGAATGCGACCCGCCCCGAGAAGTGGAGATGCGCCCCATGGAGACCGGACTGACCTTCCGTGACGCCACCGACGCCGACGTCGACGAGCTGGTCGCGCTGATCGAGTCGGCCTACCGGGGGGACTCCAGCCGGGCCGGGTGGACCACCGAGGCGGACATCCTCGAAGGGCAGCGGACCGACCCGCAGGGCGTGCTGGAGGTCATCAAGGACGCCGACAGCCGGCTGCTGACCGTGGAGCGGGACGGGCGGATCGTCGCCTGCTGCCAGCTCGAACACCGCGGCGCGCACGCCTACTTCGGGATGTTCGCGGTCAGCCCCGCCCTCCAGGGCGCGGGCCTGGGCAAGACAGTGATCGCCGCGGCCGAGCGCACCGCCCGGGAGGCGTGGGGCGTGACGCAGATGCACATGACGGTGATCTCGGTACGGGAGGACCTCATCGCCTGGTACGAGCGCCGCGGCTACCGCCGTACGGGAGAGATGACGCCCTTCCCGTACGGCGACGAGCGCTTCGGCATTCCGCAGCGGGACGACCTGCAGTTCGAGCTGCTGGTCAAGGAGCTCGCGTGATCGTTGCGCCGTCGACCGTCACGCGGTGAAGCGGCCGGTGCGCTTGATCTCCGGGTAGTCGGTGGTGGCGCCGTCGAGCTGGAGGGCCCGTACCAGGCGCAGGTGGTCCTGGGTGTTCACCACCCAGCCGATGATTCTCAGATCCGCCTTGCGGGCCTCCTCGACCACCTCAAGGGTGAGCCGGCGGATGTTCAGGCAGACCGTTTCGGCGCCGGCCTCGACGGCGCGCTCCACGATGTCGAGGCCGTAGCGGCTGCCGATCAGCGCGGTCCGTACGCCCGGCAGCAGCCGGGCGATCTCGGCGATCGCCTCGTCGTGGAAGGAGGACACCTCCACCCGGGAGACCAGGTCCCGCCGCTGCATCACCTCCGCGAGCGCCCGGGCCGCGGCCACGTCCTTGATCTCGGCCTGGAGCGGTGCCGTCACGGCCTCCAGGACCTCCTCGAAGACCGGCACCCGCTCGCCCTTGCCCGCGTCCAGGGCACGCAGCTCCGCGAGCGTCTTCTCGGCGATCGGGCCGGAGCCGTCGGTCGTGCGGTCCACGTCGGTGTCGTGCATGACGACGAGTGCGCCGTCCTTGCTCAGATGCAGATCGAGTTCGATGACGTCGAGGCCGGCCTGCTGGGCGGCGACGAAGGAACGGAGGGTGTTCTCGGGTTCGACACCCATCATTCCGCGATGACCGATGGTGAGGAAGTTCAAGGTTCGACTCGCTTCCGTCGACGGCGGCTCGGCACGCGCACGGACCGGAGGGGGACGTTCGCGCGGCAGGCCGCAGCCTAACCGCCGGGGACGGTGATGAAACCCGTGCGTACACGGGGATTCGGGCCGCCCGGGGGCAGGATTCGGCCAGCATCTGGTGTGTACCCGCACGGGCGCCCGGGCAGGCGGTCCCCCGGGCGTGGGCGAGTCGCCCGGCCTGTGGCCGCCGGGCGGCGGCGCGGGCGGTACACCCGGCGGGGCAGGGGGCGGCCGTCCGGCACGGGCAGGCGCCGACCCCGTATCCGGCAGGAAAAAATTCGGTGACGACGGGGTGTGAGCAGGAGATTTTCCTGAGACCCCCCTTGCTGGGAGGAACCGCCTGCGCATACGGTGGGCTTACGAGAGGTTCTCCCGTGGAGGATGAGACATGACGGAAATTCTTGTGCAGTCGGGTGTGGGGGAGCAGGTTCCTCCTACGGCCAGGGTGGTGGAGCACCCGGCATGGCCCGTGCTCAAGGATGCCGTGGAGCGAATCCGGCCATGGCAGTCCAAGGACGGGTCGATCGACTTCGAGGCCGAGGGTGCCCCGGCCGCCGCCGACGCCGAGGCCGCCGTGGCCCGGATCGTCGAGGCCGTCGAGGAGCTGTCGCCGCTGCTGCCGCACGACGCGGAGTACCACCAGGCCCTGATGAAGGACCTGGGCCGGTGGGCCGAGGGCGGCTTCCAGGTGCCGGACTTCCTCGACTCGCTGCTGGCCTTCCACCCGGCGGCGAACCGCGCGGACGGCCTCCAGCACCTGGTGGTCTTCCCGATGTACACGCAGAACGGCAACCCGGACCGCAACCTCGAAGCGGTCGTGCTGCGCATGGTCTGGCCCGACTGGCTGGCCGAGCTGGAGCGCACCCGCTACGACAACCCGCTGTTCTGCGGCATCAAGTTCGAGGACTTCACGGCCGGGTACGACACCAACTCCGCCGTGCTCTTCCCGGAGACCATCGCCGTACGCGAGGCGCCGGAACGATTCACCTGGGGTGGCATCTTCTGTGACCGCGAGGCCGCCCGCTTCCGCCGGGTGACCGACGCCGCCGTCGACATCCTGGGCCTTGAGCTGCCCGAGGACATCGCCGCGATGGTCCACGACCAGAAGCGCTGCGAGGAGGCCTTCGTCCTGTGGGACATGGTCCACGACCGCACCCACAGCCACGGCGACCTGCCCTTCGACCCGTTCATGATCAAGCAGCGCCAGCCGTTCTGGATGTACGGCCTGGAGGAGCTGCGCTGCGACCTGACCGCCTTCAAGGAGGCCGTCAAGCTGGAGGCGGAAGGCGTCCCGCAGGCCCGTGACGTGCAGTACGCGGTCCTCTTCGACCGCATGTTCCGCTTCCCCGTCACCGGCGACCGCGTCCGCAACTACGACGGCCTCGGCGGTCAGCTGCTCTTCGCCTACCTGCACAAGCACGACGTCGTCCGCTGGACCGACAACAAGCTCTTCATCGACTGGCAGCGCGCCCCGCAGGTCACCAACGAGCTGTGCGGCGAGATCGAGAAGCTGTACCGCGACGGCATCGACCGCCCCAAGCTCGTCCACTGGTTCGCCGGCTACGAGCTGGTCTCCACCTACCTCGCCCCGCACCCCGGCTCCAAGTGGGCCAAGGGTCCGGACGCCCTGGACCTGTCCCAGCCGCCGCGCAAGCTCGTCGATGACGTGCTTCCCGACGAGTTTCCCCTGAGCATGTTCTATGAGGCCCTGTCCAAGAAGCTCAAGAACGTGATCGCCTCGGCCAAGGGCATCACGGCGGACAGCGCCGAGCGAGTCGCCGCGTGAGCGACCGCAACACCACTGCTCAGGAGGCGAAGAACATGGCGGGGAACGGAGCTCTCAGCGGTGCGGTGATCGCGGTGGCCGGTGCGGGCGGACCCGCCGGCCGGGCGACCCTGCTCAGGCTGGCCGAGGCGGGCGCGACCGTGGTCGGCGCCGACAACGACCCCGAGCGCCTGGCGGAGGCCGTCGACGCGGCCCGCTACGCCGCCGGCGGCGCCACCGTCACCGGCGAGCCGGTCGACCTGCTCGACCTGGAGTCGACCCGCGACTGGGCCGGCCGGATCGAGAAGGACTTCGGCCGGGTCGACGGGCTTGTCCACCTCGTCGGCGGCTGGCGCGGCAGCGAGACCTTCGTCAAGACCAGCCTCGACGACTGGGACTTCCTGGAGCTGCTGCTCATCCGCACCGTGCAGCACACCTCGCTCGCCTTCTTCGAGGGCCTGCAGCGCAGCGAGCGCGGGCGGTACGTCCTGATCAGCGCCGCGGGCGCGTCCAAGCCCACGGCCGGGAACGCCGCCTACGCCGCCGCCAAGGCCGCCTCCGAGGCGTGGACGCTCGCGCTGGCCGACGCCTTCCGCAAGGCGGGGGGCGCCGACGGACCGACGTCCGCGGCTGCGATCCTGGTGGTCAAGGCGTTGGTGCACGACGCGATGCGCGCCGAGCGGCCCAACGCGAAGTTCGCGGGCTTCACGGACGTCAAGGACCTCGCCGAGGCCATCACCGGCGTCTGGGACCAGCCCGCCGCGGAAGTGAACGGAAAGCGTCTGTGGCTCACCGAGAAGCCGTGAACCCCCCGAAGACCGACGCGCGTCGCCACCACGACCCGGAGGTCCGCGGTTTCGCCAGCGACAACTACGCCGGGGCCCACCCGGAGGTGATGGCCGCGCTCGCCCTGGCCAACGGCGGCCACCAGGTCGCCTACGGCGAGGACGACTACACGGAGAACCTCCAGCGGATCGTCCGCAGCCACTTCGGGCCCACGGCGGAGGCGTTCCCGGTCTTCAACGGCACCGGCGCCAACGTCGTCGCGCTCCAAGCGGTCACCGACCGCTGGGGCGCGGTGATCTGCGCCGAGAGCGCGCACATCAACGTCGACGAGGGCGGCGCCCCCGAGCGCATGGGCGGCCTGAAGCTGCTCACCGTGCCCACGCCGGACGGCAAGCTCACCCCCGAGCTGATCGACCGGCAGGCCTGGGGCTGGGAGGACGAGCACCGCGCGATGCCGCAGGTCGTCTCGATCACCCAGAGCACCGAGCTGGGCACGCTGTACACGCCCGAGGAGATCCGCGCGATCTGCGACCACGCCCATGCCCACGGCATGAAGGTCCACCTCGACGGCTCCCGGATAGCCAACGCGGCGGCCTCGCTGGACGTCCCGATGCGGACCTTCACCAACGCGGTGGGCGTCGACATCCTCTCCCTGGGCGGCACGAAGAACGGCGCCCTGTTCGGCGAGGCGGTCGTGGTCATCAACCAGGACGCGGTCAGCCACATGAAGCATCTGCGCAAGCTGTCCATGCAGCTCGCCTCCAAGATGCGTTTCGTGTCGGTGCAGTTGGAGGCGCTGCTCGCCAAGGACCTGTGGCTGCGCAACGCCCGCCACGCCAACGAGATGGCCCAGCGCCTGGCGGAGGGCGTGCGGGCCGTGCACGGTGTGGAGATCCTCTACCCGGTGCAGGCCAACGGCGTCTTCGCCAAGCTGCCGCACGACGTGAGCGAACGGCTGCAGAAGCGGTTCCGCTTCTACTTCTGGGACGAGGCCGCGGGCGTCGTGCGCTGGATGTGCGCCTTCGACACGACCGAGGAGGACGTGGACGCGTTCGTGGCGGCGCTCAAGGAGGAGATGGCTCGCTAGAAACGCGCGCCGACGGAGAAGGCGGCGCACTGGAGCACAATGCATAGGTATGCGGTCACTCGAAAAGTCATTGACTGTCGGGTGATCGCATTCCTATGCTCTGCGGACATGGAGCTCATCCAGGAAACCCCTGACCTGTCCGCATACTTGGCTGCTGACGAGGTCATCGACCATGATCATCCGCGGGTGCGCGCGACCGCCGCACGGCTCGCGGCGCAGGCCGAGGATTCGTATGCCTATGCGCGACTGGCCTTCGATTTCGTGCGTGACACCATCCCGCACTCCCAGGACTCCGGCGACCCCCGTGTCACCTGGCGCGCCTCGGACGTCCTGGAGCAGCGCACCGGCATCTGCTACGCCAAGTCCCACGCCCTGGCCGCGCTGCTGCGCGCCGAGGGCATCCCGACGGCGCTGTGCTACCAGAAGTTCGAGGTCGTCCACGGGCTGGTCGCCGTGCGGTTCAACGGGGCCTGGCACCGGCAGGATCCGCGGGGCGGCGAGGCGGGGGCTGCGGGCGCGTTCTCCCTGGGCGGGGAGCGGCTGCCCTTCCTTCCGGACCCGGAGTTCAATGAAGTGGACTACGACGTCCTGTACGCTCAACCCCATCCGGCCGTACTCGACGCGCTGCGGGCCGCGCCCGACGCCGCGTACCTTCAGAAGACGCTCCCGACCGCACTCTGAACTCTGACGCAAAGGCGCACCATGACGCTCGCCCTGACCGTGTCCGACGACGTGCGCGCCCTCGCGCCCGGCTTCACGCACCTCGCGATCGAAGCGCGCGGGCTCGTCAACGGGCCCAGTACGGACCGCAGTTCCGGCCTCCTCGACGACGCGGCCCGCCGCCTGGCGCTGCGCCTGGACGGGCGTGCCCCGCACGAGGACCCGCACATGGCCGCCTGGCGTGCGACGTACACGGCGTTCGGCTCGAAGCCGTCGCGCACGCGCAACTCGGCGGAGGCGCTGGCGAAGAGGGCGCTGACCGAGGCGGGGCTGCCCCGGATCAACCTGCTCGTCGACCTCTACAACGCCGTCAGCGTCGCCCATCTGATCCCGGTGGGCGGCGAGGACCTGGACCGCATCCAGGGCGGCATGCGCCTCGTCCGGGCCGCCGGCGACGAGGACTTCGTGACCGTCGCGGGAGGCGAGGAGACCGTCGAGCACCCCGACGCCGGCGAGGTGGTGTGGTGCGACGACGCCGGCGTGACCTGCCGCCGCTGGAACTGGCGCCAGGGCCCGCGCACCCGGCTCACCGAGGACAGCGTCTCGGCACTCTTCCTGCTGGAGAGCCTGGCCCCGACGCCGGTCGGCGAGGTCGAGAAGGCGGCCGCCGAACTGGCCGGGCTGCTGGAGGAGTTCAGCCCGGGTGCGCGGATCGACGTCCGCGCACCCGCGTGACGGACGGCCCGGTCAGCGGGCCTCGGCCTCGCGCACCTGCTCCGGGGTGGGCGCCGTACCGCCCAGGTGTGCGGGCATCCACCAGGTGTCGCTCGCGTCCTTGGGGCGTACGGGGTAGGCGCGCTGCGCGGCTTCCAGGAGCTCCTGGACGCGCTCGCGCACCTGGCGGGTGATGGCCCCCGCGTACTTGTCCTTGGACGCCTCGATGGCCTCGCCGACGCGGATGGTGACCGGGATGTGGCTGCGCTTGAAGTTGCGCGGGTGGCCCTTGGTCCACAGTCGCTGGGTGCCCCACACCGCCATCGGGACCAGCGGGACGCCCGCCTCCTGGGCCAGCCGGGCGGCGCCCGACTTGAAGCTCTTCAGCGTGAACGACTGCGAGATCGTCGCCTCCGGGAAGACCCCGACGATCTCGCCCGAGCGCAGCGACTGCAGCGCGTGCTGGTAGGCCGCCTCGCCCTGCTTGCGGTCCACGGGGATGTGCTTCATCCCGCGCATCAGCGGACCGGAGATCCTGTGCCGGAAGACGGACTCCTTCGCCATGAACCGCACCAGGCGCTTCTGGGGGAGCGCCGCCAGGCCGTTGAAGACGAAGTCCAGGTAGCTGATGTGGTTGCTCACCAGCACGGCGCCGCCCGAGCGCGGGATGTTCTCCGAACCCTTGCAGTCGATCTTGAGGTCCCACGCCTTGAACATCGTGAGGGCGAGACCGACGACGGGACGGTAGACAAGCTCTGCCATGGACGGGGGGAACCCTTCCTTCTCTGCCAGGGAAGGGAGCTCCTGGCGGAAAGTTACGCAGCCGTAGGTTTACGGCATCTCGCAGATCGTGCCCCAAGAACGCGCGGGGAGCCAGTCCTGGTGCCGGTCAACGGCGAGATCCTCGTCACGTCGTCCCTTGATCAACCTCGGCCTTTTATGAAGCCTTTACTTCACGCGTACCCTCACTTGCCGCGTGAGCAGGGGTAATTCACGCGTCCGCCCGCGCCGAGCCCGAGAGTCGGGAATGTTCGCGGCCCTGCGGGGCGCTGGGGACGTCGACGGACTTGGCGGAAACGGAGAGTGCTGGTGCGCCGAACACGACTCGGACCGGACGAACTGGGCGGGCGGCTCGGCGAGCGCGCCACCCTCGTGCAGTTCTCCAGCGCCTTCTGTGCCCCCTGCCGCGCCACGCGACGCATCCTCGGCGAGGTGGCCGGCATGGTCCCGGGTGTCGCCCACGTCGAGATCGACGCCGAGGCCCGCCTGGAACTCGTACGGGATCTGGAGATCCTCAAGACCCCGACCGTGCTGGTCCTGGACGCGGGGGGCCGCGTCGTGCGCCGGGCCGTCGGACAGCCGCGCAAGGCGGACGTGATCGCCGCCCTCGGGGAGGCCGTGTGACACGCGACATGCCCAGGGTGAGCCATCTCCCACATCACGGACGGAACTTGACTGTGCGTACTGTCTATCGTCAGTCTGACTGTATGTCCCCGGTGCCCCCTCTCTCCAGGTGTCCATGACCGCCGGCCCCGACCTCGACACCGCCCGGCTCGCCTCCCCCGAGCTGCTCCGCTCCGTCTTCCGGCGGCACGCGGCAGGTGTCGCGGTGATCACCGCCAGTGGCGCGTCCGGCCCCGTGGGCTTCACCGCCACCTCCCTGACCTCGGTCTCGGCCGAGCCCCCGATGCTCTCCTTCGGTATCGGCACCGGCTCCTCCAGCTGGCCCGCGGTGGAGCGGGCCGGCCACGTCGGCGTGCACATACTCGGCGAGCACCAGCGCGAACTGGCCGCCACCTTCGCCCGCAGCGGCGCCGACCGGTTCGGGCCGCCCACCGAATGGCGCGAGGGACCCGAGGGCGTGCCCGTCCTCGACGGCGTGCTGGCCTGGCTGGTGGGCCGGGTCGTCGCGCGCGTGCCCGCCGGGGACCACCGGATCGTGCTGGCCGAGGTCGTGCACGGCGACCAGGCCGCTCCCGGGCGTCCGCTGCTGTACCACCAGGGTCGGTTCACCGCCCTGTGTGACTGATCGCGCACCGGACCCGTCCTGCGGACCCGTCGAGTTCCGATTACGCTGCGTTGCACAGGTCACAGTTCAAAGCGCTTGCTTAGCGGGAACGAACTGGGTGTACTGACGAGTAATATTTCGCTCGGAGCGCGGGTCGCCCCGAGCGGGAACGGCCACTTGGGGCGCCTATGCTGCCTGCAAGTAGGCAGCAGAGAAATGTCGACGCAGTAGGAGAGCCGGCGTGAGCTTGAGGATCGTTGTCACTGTGAAGTACGTGCCCGACGCCACTGGCGACCGGCACTTCGCCGATGACCTGACCGTCGACCGGGACGACGTGGACGGTCTGCTCTCCGAACTCGACGAGTACGCCGTCGAGCAGGCGCTGCAGATCTCCGAGAACTCCGACGACGACGTGGAGATCACCGTCCTGACGGTGGGCCCCGAGGACGCCAAGGACGCGCTGCGCAAGGCGCTGTCGATGGGCGCCGACAAGGCGATCCACGTCGACGACGAGGACCTGCACGGCACCGACGCCATCGGTACCTCCCTGGTGCTGGCCAAGGCCATCGAGAAGGCCGGCTACGACCTGGTGATCTCCGGCATGGCCTCCACCGACGGCACCATGGGTGTCGTCCCGGCCCTGCTCGCCGAGCGCCTGGGCGTCCCGCAGGTCACGCTGCTCTCCGAGGTCTCCGTCGAGGACGGCACGGTCAAGGGCCGCCGCGACGGCGACGCCGCCTCCGAGCAGCTGGAGGCCTCCCTGCCGGCGGTCGTGTCGGTCACCGACCAGTCGGGCGAGGCGCGTTACCCGTCCTTCAAGGGCATCATGGCCGCCAAGAAGAAGCCGGTTGAGTCCTGGGAGCTGGACGACCTGGACATCGAGGCCGACGAGGTGGGCCTGGAGGGCTCCTACACCGTGGTCGAGTCCGCTGCGGAGCGTCCGGCCCGTACCGCCGGCACGATCGTCAAGGACGAGGGCGAGGGCGGCAAGCAGCTCGCTGAGTTCCTCGCGGGCCAGAAGTTCATCTGAGCCCGGATTCGCTGACCGCCCCTCATCTTTCGCAAGCAGGAGAGAAGAAGTCCCATGGCTGAAGTTCTCGTCTACGTCGACCACGTGGACGGCGCCGTCCGCAAGCCCACCCTGGAGCTGCTGACGCTCGCCCGCCGCATCGGCGAGCCCGTCGCCGTCGCCCTGGGCAACGGCGCCGCCGACACCGCCGCCGCGCTCGCCGAGCACGGCGCGGTCAAGGTCCTCACCCACGACGCCGCCGAGTACGCCGACTACCTGGTCGTCCCGAAGGTCGACGCCCTGCAGGCCGCCTACGAGGCCGTCTCCCCGGCCGCCGTGCTGGTGCCCTCCTCCGCCGAGGGCAAGGAGATCGCCGCCCGCCTGGCGCTGCGCATCGGCTCCGGCATCATCACCGACGCCGTCGACCTGGAGGCCGGCGACGAGGGCCCGGTGGCCACCCAGTCGGTGTTCGCCGCCGCCTTCACCACCAAGTCCCGCGTCTCCAAGGGCACCCCGGTCATCACGGTCAAGCCCAACAGCGCGGCCGTCGAGGCCGCCCCGGCCGCCGGTGCGGTCGAGGCCCTGGCCGTGACCTTCTCCGAGAAGGCCACCGGCACCAAGGTCACCGCGCGCACCCCGCGCGAGTCGACCGGCCGCCCCGAGCTGACCGAGGCCGCGATCGTGGTCTCCGGCGGCCGCGGTGTGAACGGCGCGGAGAACTTCGCGATCATCGAGGCGCTCGCCGACTCCCTCGGCGCGGCCGTCGGTGCCTCGCGTGCCGCCGTCGACGCCGGCTGGTACCCGCACACCAACCAGGTCGGCCAGACCGGCAAGTCGGTCTCGCCGCAGCTGTACATCGCCAACGGCATCTCCGGCGCCATCCAGCACCGCGCCGGCATGCAGACCTCGAAGACGATCGTGGCCGTCAACAAGGACGCCGAGGCCCCGATCTTCGACCTGGTCGACTACGGCGTGGTCGGCGACCTGTTCGACGTCGTCCCGCAGCTCACCGAGGAGATCAAGTCCCGCAAGGGCTGATCCGCCGAAGCCGTACGAGGCCCCCGCGACCGTGTCCGACGGCCGCGGGGGCCTCGGCCGTTCACCCCAGGCTCAGCGAGGCCTGCACCGGCAGGTGGTCGCTCGGGTACTGGCCGTCCTCGGCGAAGGTGTTGATCTGCGCCCAATGCGTGATGACGCCCGGCGTGGTCAGGATCCAGTCGATCCGGTCGCCGCCCGGCGTCAGCGGCCGGTAGCCGTGAAAAGTCCCGTACAGCGCACCACGCGCGCGGGCGGTCTCCCAGGTGTCGACGAGCCCGGCGCTCAGGACGGCGTCGTAGACCGGGTCCTTGCGGGCGGCGACGTTGAAGTCCCCGGTGACCACGACCGGCAGGGAGGCGTCCAGGCCGCCGATCCGCTCGGCGAGCAGGCCGGCGCTGCGGGTGCGGGCGTACGGGCTCGCGTGGTCGAAGTGGGTGTTCAGGACGTAGAACTCCCGTCCGCCCTCGCGCCGTTCGCGGAAGCGGACCCAGGTGACCATGCGGGCGAAGGAGGCGCCCCAGGTGTTCGAGCCGATCACGTACGGCGTGTCGGAGAGCCAGAAGTGGTCGTACTCCAGCGGGGTCAGGCGGCGGCGGTCGTAGAAGACGGCCATGGATTCGTCGTGGCTGCCCCGTAAGCGGCCGGTGCCCACCCAGGCGTAGTGCGGGCCGAGGTCGGTGTCGATGTCGAGGAGCTGCGGGAAGAGGCCCTCCTGGGTGCCGATGACGTGCGGGGCCTCGCGACGCAGCAGTTCGCGCATCACCGGTCTGCGCACGGCCCAGCTGTGCGGCTCGGCGGTGCTCGCGAAGCGCAGGTTGAAGGACATCACCTCCAGGCGGCGCGGCGGGCCCTCCTGCGCCACGGCGGACGACTGCGGCAGTGCTGTACTGGAGAGAGGCGTGGTGACCGCGGCGGCCAGCGCGGCCTTGAGAACCGGACGGCGCGTGACTCGGCTGTGGTGCGGCACGGGGGCTCCTTCGGTGGGAACGGCCGGACGAGTCGTGCGGGGCGTGTGTACGGAAGTGTCTTACCGCGAGGTGAGGTGGTCGTGAACATGCCGAGATGGCGGAGTGGCTCCCCGTGGACACGGTGTTGACCATCCGAAGGGGCCCAGATAACTTCGTTCTACGGATTGTTGATTCCGTACAGCGGAAAACTGGAGGGTGTGGGATGGGTCAGGGCCAGCAGGAGACGGTGGCGACGAGCCTCGCGGGCGCCGTCAGCGAGGAGATCAGCGCCTCCCTCGCGCCGGTCGACGCCGAACTGGAGCGCCGCTACCCCGGAGACCCCGGCACCCGCCAGCCCGTCCACACCGTGTACGTCCCCGGGGACGTCTTCGCCGCCGACACCATCCGCTCCTGGGGCCGGCAGGCCCTCGGCCTCCTCGACGAACACGCCCCCGACGCCGCCTCCTTCGCCGCCGTCCTCGGCCTGCCCGACGACCTCGCCGAGCCCGTGTACACGCGCGTGCGGGCCAAACTGGAGCGCGAGCCGATCGAAGACCTGCGCGTCGACTTCGAGGACGGCTACCAGGGCGGGGACGAGGACCGGGACGCGGCCCGCGCCGCCCGCCTGATCGCCGAGGCGTACGAGGAGGGCACGGCGGCCCCGTACATGGGCATCCGCATGAAGTGCATGGAAGCGGCCGTACGCGACCGCGGCATCCGCACCCTGGACATCTTCCTCACCGGTCTGATGGAGGCCGGCGGCCTGCCCGACGGGCTCGTCCTCACCCTGCCCAAGGTCACCTACCCCGAACAGGTCACCGCCATGGTGCGGCTGCTGGAGGCCTTCGAGAAGGCCCGCGGCCTCGAGCCCGGCCGGCTCGGCTTCGAGATCCAGATCGAGACCAGCCAGTCCATCCTCGCCGCCGACGGCACCGCCACCGTCGCCCGCATGATCCAGGCCGCCGAGGGCCGCGCCACCGGCCTGCACTACGGCACCTTCGACTACAGCGCCTGCCTCGGCGTCTCCGCCGCCTACCAGGCCAGCGACCACCCGGCCGCCGACCACGCCAAGGCGATCATGCAGGTCGCGGCCGCGGGCACGGGCGTACGCGTGTCGGACGGCTCCACCAACGTCCTCCCGGTCGGTACGACCGAGAAGGTGCACGACGCCTGGCGGCTGCACTACGGCCTCACCCGCCGCGCCCTCGGCCGTGCCTACTACCAGGGCTGGGACATGCACCCCGGCCACATCCCGACCCGGTACGCGGCCGTCTTCGCCTTCTACCGCGAGGGCTTCGAACAGGCCGCCGCCCGCCTCGCCCGCTACGCCAACCGGGCCGGGGGCGACGTCATGGACGAACCCGCGACCGCGAAGGCGCTCAGCGGGTACCTGCTGCGCGGCCTGGACTGCGGGGCACTCGACAACGGCGAGGTCGCCCGGCTCACCGGCCTGACCAGGAGGGACCTGGAGGGCTTCGCGGCGCCCCGGCGGGGTGATCTGACGCTCTCCGGGGCGTAGCCGCACTGTCACCTTCGCCCTTTAGGCTGTACGCCACGCAGAGGTGAGTCACAGAAACGGCGGGGCAGCGGTGTCATCGGGGGAGTACGGAGAGACGGACGAGGTCGGGCGGCGGCTGGCCGGGCGCTATCGCGTCCTGGCGCGGCTCGGGCGCGGCGGCATGGGTGTGGTCTGGCGGGCCCTCGACGAGGTCCTCGGCCGCGAGGTCGCCGTCAAGGAGCTGCGCACCTACACCGACGCCGGCGGGCCCGAACTCGCCGACCTGCGCATCCGCATGCAGCGCGAGGCCCGTGCGGCGGCCCGGGTGCGCCACCCCGGCGTGGTGGCCGTGCACGACGTCACCGAGGTCGACGGACGTCCGCTCATCGTCATGGAGCTCGTCGACGGCCCCTCCCTGGACGACGTGCTGCGCGAGCGGGGCACCCTCGACCCCCGCGAGGTGGCCGGGATCGGCGCCCAGGTCATGGAGGCGCTGGCCGCCGCCCACCGCGTCGGCGTCCTGCACCGGGACGTCAAGCCCGGCAACATCCTGCTCGACCGCTCCGGCCGGGTCGTGCTGACCGACTTCGGCATCGCCACGATGGAGGACCCGGGCGACGGCTCGGCCACCCACCTCACCCGCAGCGGCGAGCTCGTCGGCTCCCTGGACTACCTCGCGCCCGAGCGCGCCCAGGGCGCCCAGCCCGGCGCCGCCTCCGACGTGTGGGCGCTCGGCGCCACCCTGTACGCGGCCGTCGAGGGCGCCTCGCCGTTCCGCCGCACCTCGACGTTCTCCACCCTCACCGCGATCGTCACCGAGCCGCTGCCCGAGCCCCGCCTGGCCGGGCCGCTCGCCCCCGTCCTGCAGCGGCTGATGGACAAGCGGCCCGAGGGGCGCCCGGAGGCCGACGCGGCGCGCGAACTGCTGCAGGCGGTCGCCGACGCCGGCGGCACCGACCCGCCGACGACGGCCCTGCGCGGTCCGGCTCCGGCGCGCGCGGAGACCGAGCTGAGCGTTCCGGCCGTGCCGCCGGGGTTCGGGCCGCCCCAGGTCCCGGTGCAGGGCGCGCCGGCGGCCCACGCGTCCGCCGCCCCGCAGGACCCCGCCGTCACCGGCCCCATGAACGCCTCGCGCGCCGGCCGCCGCAAGGGCCGCGCCCTCCTGACCGCCGCGGCGGTCACCCTCGTCCTCGCCTCGGCCGGTGCCACGGTCGCCGTCCTGAGCAGCACGGACGAACCCCAGGCGGTCGAGCAGCCCGCCGGGGTCGCGAGTTCCGCGGGCGAGCCCTCGAAGAACGGCCCCTCGGCCGACTCCATGGCCACCCCGAAGTCCCCCAAGGGCAAGGAGAAGACCCCGGGCGCGACGAGCACCCCCACCGACGGGTCCGGCACCGGGCCCGCCGAGCGCCCCTCCGCCTCGTCGCCGACCGAGACCTCCGGCAGCGGCAGCACCGGAGGCGGCGGCACCACGGGCGGCGACGGCGGTACGACCGGCGGGGGTGGCTCCACGACCCCGGCACCCGCCCCCGCCTGCGACGCCATCGGCGGCGGCAAGTACAACTGCCAGGTCTGGCAGACCGCCAAGTCCTACACCGCGGACGGCACCGAGGTCGGCATCCTCTACGCCGGTACCAACTACTTCTACTGCCAGCAGAATCTCGGGCGCCGAGAGACCTCCGGCCAGTGGACCAACGTGTGGTGGGCCAAGACCGACGACGACAGCGGCAACAGGAACGTCTGGGTCAGCGACGTCTACATCAAGGGCGGCGACAACGACGGGCCCGTGCCCGGACTGCCGGTCTGCTGAGCGGCCACGAACCGCTCCAGACCGGACGCCGTCACCAGCTTCTCCTCCGCCAGCAGCCGGGTCCCCCGCTCGCACAGCCGCCGGTCGGCGCGCGCCCGCGCACAGAACTCCTCCGGGGTCACGCCGAACAGCTCCCGCAACGCCGCCGACTCCAGCAGGAGTTCGGTGAGCAGCGCCCGCTGGCCCGGGTGGTCGCGCGGCGCCGAGGTGCCGTCGTGCAGGACGCCGTGGCGGTTGACGTAGGCGAAGGCACCCGGCAGTACCGTGCCGTCCGCCAGGTCGACGCGCACCTCGGGGCCGGGCAGCCAGACGCGGTCGTAGTTGCCGGTGGGCACCGGCACGCCCTCGCTGGCGTCGACCACGGCGAGCTGCTCGGCGTCGAGCCAGATGACGTACAACTCCCGTACGGCGGCGGGCGCGTCGTACGGGGACGCGGAGATGTATCCCATCCGGCTCACATGCGCCGAGACGCCGATGCCGATGCCCGTGACGCGTGCCTTGACCATCGGGATGGGCGTGGAGATGCCGAACTCGGTCATCTTGTGGCGCAGTTGGCCGGGTGAGGCGTTGGAGCCGACGGCGAGCACCGGCGTGCGCTCCGGGTGGGTCAGCCGGTCCAGCGGCAACAGGCGGTCGCCGTCCAGCAGTCCGGAGTCCGCGGGCCAGGCGCCCGGGTAGAGCAACGGATGATCGCGCGGCGCCTCGGCCAGACCCAGCGCCTCCAGGGTGAGCTCCCGCACGGGCGGCTCAGTCCGCCGGCGGCAGCTCGCCCGAGCCGCGGGTGATCAGCCGGGTGGGCAGCTCGATGCGCTCCGGGGTGACGAGGCTGCCGTCCAACTGGCGGAACAGGCGCTCGGCGGCGGTACGGCCGAGGGCGGCCGCGTCCTGCGCGACCACGGTGACGCCCGGCTGGAGCAGATCGGCCAGTTCGAGGTCGTCGAAGCCGACCAGGGCCACGCGACGGGTCTGCTCGGCCAGGACGCGGATCACGGTGACCGTGACGCGGTTGTTGCCCGTGAAGACCGCGGTGACCGGAGCGGGGCCGGACAGCATCTCCTCGGCCGCGCGGCGCACCCGGTCGGGGCTGGTGGCGCCCAGAGACATCCAGGAGTCCTCCACCGGTATGCCCGCGTCCTCCATGGCCGCCCGGTAGCCGCGCAGACGCTCGGCCGCGGTGTGGATGCGAGGCATGTCGCCGATGAAGCCGATCCGGCGGTGCCCGTGCGCGATGAGGTGGGCGACCCCGTCACGGGCGCCGCCGTAGTTGTCCGACAGGACCACGTCGGCGTCGATCATCCCGGCCGGCCGGTCCACGAACACGGTGGCGACGCCCGCCCGTATCTCGGGCTCCAGGTAGCGGTGGTCGTCGCCGGCCGGGATCACCACCAGTCCGTCCACCCGGCGCGCGCACAGCGCCAGCGCCAGCTCCTGCTCGCGGTCGGGGTCCTCGGCGCTGGAGCCGTTGATCAGCAGCGCTCCGTGCGCGCGGGCCACCTCCTCGACCGCGCGGCTCAGCGGGCCGTAGAACGGGTCCGCGAGGTCCTCGAGGACCAGGCCGATGCTGGCGGTGCGGCCCTTGCGCAGCACCCGGGCGCTGTCGTTGCGGCGGAAGCCCAGGGCGTCGATGGCCTCCTGGACGCGGCGCTCCGTCTCCGGGGTGACCCCGGGCTCGCCGTTGACCACGCGCGAGACCGTCTTCAGACCGACTCCCGCACGCGCGGCGACGTCCTTCATCGTCGGCCGATTGCCGTAGCGGGTCGCGGGGGTGCGGTCTGCCCGGCGGATGGTGTCGGCCACGATACGAGTCCTGTCCTGTCGTCGGCGGGGGGATGCGTCGATTCGTGCTTTGTATGAGGATGTGGCGTCGAGCATAGAGCCTGGACAACGTTGTCAGATCCGGGAGACACTGTCCACCGCACTCTCCGGCCTGCGCCCCACCGCGAGACCGGCCCACCCTTTCCTCATGGTTGACCGGGAGACCTGACTCTGATGCACACCGACCTCGTGGCCGCGCTCGACATCGGCGGAACAAAGATCGCCGGAGGGCTGGTGGACGGCCATGGCCGGATCCTGGTGCGGGCGCAGCGCCCGACGCCGGCGCGGGAGGGCGGTGAGTGCGTGATGGACGCCGTCCAGGCCGTGCTCGGCGAGCTGACCGCCTCCCCGCTGTGGATGCGGGTCGCGGCCCTCGGCATCGGAAGCGCGGGGCCGGTGGACGCCTCCGCGGGCACCGTGAGCCCGGTGAACGTCCCCGGCTGGCGCGAGTTCCCGTTGGTCCGGCGGGTCCGGGAGGCGGTGGGCGGGCTGCCGGTCGAGCTGATCGGCGACGGGGTGGCCATCACGGCCGCCGAGCACTGGCAGGGGGCCGCCCGCGGTCACGACAACGCACTGTGCATGGTGGTCTCCACGGGCGTCGGCGGCGGTCTGGTCCTCAACGGCCGGCTGCACCCCGGCCCGACCGGCAACGCGGGCCACATCGGTCACATCAGCGTCGACCTCGACGGCGACCCTTGCCCCTGCGGCGCGCGCGGCTGCGTCGAGCGCATCGCGAGCGGCCCCAACATCGCCCGCCGCGCCCTGGACAACGGCTGGCGGCCCGGTCCCGACGGCGACACCTCCGCCGCGGCGGTGGCCGCCGCGGCGCGCGCCGGCGATCCGGTCGCGGTGGCTTCCTTCGAGCGCGCGGCGCAGGCTCTGGCCGCCGGTATCGCGGCCACCGCCACCCTCGTCGAGATCGACATCGCCGTCGTCGGGGGCGGGGTCGGCAAGGCGGGCGAGGTGCTGTTCGCCCCGCTGCGCAAGGCACTCGGCGACTACGCCACGCTCTCCTTCGTCCAGCGCCTGGCCGTGATGCCGGCCCAGATGGGCACGGACGCGGGTCTGGTGGGTGCGGCAGCGGCGGCCCTGACGCGGCGGACGGGGTCGGCGACGGGGCTGAGGGTCTGACGGCCCGACGCGACTTCGCAGGAACGTTCATTCGGCCGGCTGCGGAGGGTACGTCTCCGAGCCGGCCCCGTGACCTTCCCCGCGTCGGGCAGTTGAACCGGCCATGAAGAAGCGCAGCATGCTCGCCATCGCCTCCCTGGCCACCGGATTCGTCGTCGCGGCGATCACTCCCTCCCACTCGCTGGGGGAGGAGCTGAAGGACCTCGACGTGAAGGACACCCTCAGCGCCCTCGACAAGACCGTCTCCAGCGACAGCCTGGCCATCGACGACAACGCCCTCGGGCAGAACGGCTGAATGCGGCCGGGTTGAACGGCTGATACGGCCGGGCAAAGCCGCTGACACGGCCGGTCGGGTCGGCTGACGCCGTCGGCGGTTCCGGGTACGACGCCGGGGCTCCTGCTCCCTTGGGCCCCGGCGCACCCGTTTGTGCGCCCCCAGCAGGGGCTGGTTTCCGTGGCAGGGTGGAGCGGGCAAGCCACAGGGGGCCAAGAGAAGAGGGGGAGTCTGTGATCGTTTGGATCAACGGGGCTTTCGGTGCGGGGAAGACCACCGCTGCACGCGAACTGATCGAACTGATTCCGAACAGCACGCTCTTCGACCCCGAGGTCATCGGCGGAGCACTGACCCAGCTGCTCCCGCCCAAGCACCTTGCCGAGGTCGGCGACCTCCAGGACCTGCCGATCTGGCGACGACTGGTGATCGACACGGCGGCCGCCCTGCTCGCCGAGCTCGGCGGGACGCTGGTCGTCCCCATGACCCTGCTGCGCCAGGAGTACCGCGACGAGATCTTCGGCGGCCTGGCCGCGCGCCGGATCACCGTACGACACATCCTGCTGACCCCGGCTGAAACGATCCTGCGGGAGCGAATAACCCACCGGGAGGCCCCCGACGTCCCCGACGGCGAACCCCACACCCCGCAGGGGGCGTTCGACCGTATCGAGTCCTACCGCACCGCCCTGGCCGACTGGCTCACCGCCGACGCCCATCCCGTCGACAACGGCACCCTCACCCCGTACGAGACCGCCGCCCGCATCGCCGAGGCCGTCGCCTCCGGCGCCGTACCCGCCTGCGACATCGTGCAGACGGCCGAGCCCACCTCCGAGACGCTCGCCGCCGGGGTGCTGCTCTTCGACGAACACGACCGGGTGCTGCTCGTCGACCCCACCTACAAGGCCGGCTGGGAGTTCCCCGGCGGCGTCGTCGAACCCGGAGAGGCCCCGGCGCGCGCGGGCATGCGCGAGGTCGCCGAGGAGACCGGCCTGCGGCTGGACGACGTACCGCGGCTGCTCGTCATCGACTGGGAACAGCCGTCACCCCCGGGCTACGGCGGCCTGCGCCTCCTCTTCGACGGCGGCCGCCTGGACTCCGCCGAGGCCGCACGCCTGCTGCTGCCCGGCGCCGAACTGCGCGACTGGCGCTTCGTCACCGAGGAGGAGGCGGCCGACCTGCTGCCCCCCGTCCGCTACGCACGCCTGCGCTGGGCCCTGCGCGCACGCGAACGCGGGGCCGCGCTCTACCTGGAGGCCGGCGTTCCCGCCCCCTGAACCAGCCTCCGCAGCTCCTCGTACGGATACGGAGTCAGCCGACTCTCCTGCACCAGGCGCCGGTTGAAGTCCCCCGTGACGGCGGCGACGGGCGCGTTCCGGACGATGATGTCGGCGGCGGCCCCCGGAATCCCCTCGGGCCGCCGACCACCGACGCACTCCCGCACGAAGACCTCACGCTCCTGCGCGTCGTACCCGTACAGGGCCTTGGCCAGCCAGTTCACCAGATGGGCGGCCGTGTAGCAGACGTCGTAGTCGCGGTGCCGGTCGAAGAACACGCGCTCTTCCGGGGTGAGCGGGAAGCGGGCCGACAGGGCGAGGCCGTAGTCGGCGAGGTAGAGCTGTCGGCCGTCGGTGAGGATGTTCTCGAAGTGGGCGTCGAAATGCAGGAGTTCGTGCTCGCGGAGGAAGTCCGTGATCCCCTTGAGCTCCCGTTCCACCAGGGCGCACGCCGCCTCCGCGCCGTCCTGCGTGCGCAGTTGGGCGTCGAACCAGTCGTGCACCGTGTACGGCACGTACTCCAGGAACAGCACCAGGCTCGCCGAAGCCGTCCGCCGCCCCTCGATGCGCTCACGCACCTGCTGGCTGCCGCCCCAGTAGGCCACGGCCCCCTCCACGTCGGCCAGTTCGGGCGGCAGCGGCTGCGGTTCGTCGGGCAGGACCCGCCAGTGGTGCATCAGCGGGAAGCCCGAGAAGCGGTCGGACAGGACCCAGTTCGTCGTCATCGTGTGGACGGCGAGTTCCCGCCAGGCGCCGAACCCCGGGCTGCCGACGCCGTAGTGGAAGAACGCCGGCAGTCCGAGGAAGTTCGCCGTGGAGCGGACGTTCTCCGGACGCAATTCGGCGTCGGTGAGGGGAACCCGCTTCACGAACACCCGTCTGCCGTCCACCTCGACCAGTGCCGAACGGCCGCCGATCCCGGTGCCCAGCGGTGTGCCCGACGCCACCACCTCCGTGAGTTCGCGGTCGCCGAGGAGCGCGAGGGATGTGGCGACGTCGGAGTGGGCCATGAGGCGCGTGATGCGAGTCATCGCCCCATCCTCGGTGCTACGGCGCTCAGTTCGCCGCGTAATTGCGCAGGAACAGTGCCTCGGCGACCGAGAGGCGCTCCAGTTCCTCGGGGGAGACGCTCTCGTTGGCGGCGTGGATCTGGGCCTCCGGCTCGCTCAGGCCGATCAGGAGGATCTCGGCGTGCGGGTAGAGGGCGGCGAGGGTGTTGCACAGGGGGATGGAGCCGCCCTGGCCGGCGTACTGCATGTCCTGGCCGGGGTAGGCCACCGCCATCGCCTCGGCCATCGCCGCGTACGCCGGGCTGGTCGTGTCGGCGCTGAACGGCTGGCCCTGGCCGACCTGTTCGGAGCGCACCCGCGCACCCCACGGCGTGTGGGCCTCCAGGTGGGCCTGGAGCAGCTTGGTCGCCTCGGCCGCGTCCACGCCCGGCGGCACCCGCAGGCTGATCAGCGCGCGGGCGCTCGACTGCACGGACGGGGTGGCGCCGACGACCGGCGGGCAGTCGATGCCGATGACCGTGACAGCCGGACGCGCCCAGATGCGGTCGGCGACCGTGCCCGAGCCGATCAGCTCCACGCCCTCCAGCACCTTGGCATCCTTGCGGAACTGCTCCTCCGAGTACTGCAGACCGTCCCACGCCGACTCCGGGGCGAGCCCGTCCACCGTCGTCGAACCGTCCTCGGCACGCAGCGAGTCCAGTACGCGGATCAGCGCGGCCAGCGCGTCGGGCGCGGCGCCGCCGAACTGCCCCGAGTGCAGGTTGCCTTCGAGCGTGTCGACCTCCACCCGGACCATCGTCATACCGCGCAGCGTCGAGGTGACCGTCGGCAGGCCGACGCGGAAGTTGCCCGCGTCGCCGATGACGATCGTGTCCGCCTCCAGCAGCTCCGGGTGCGCCTCGGCGTACCGCTCCAGACCGCCGGTGCCCTGCTCCTCCGAGCCCTCCGCGATCACCTTCACGTGCACCGGCACGCCGCCGTTCGCCTTCAGCGCGCGCAGGGCCAGCAGATGCATGATCACACCGCCCTTGCAGTCGGCGGTCCCGCGCCCGTACCAGCGCCCATCCCGCTCGGTCAGCTCGAACGGCGGAGTCGTCCACGCGGACTCGTCCAACGGCGGCTGCACGTCGTAGTGGGCGTAGAGCAGCACCGTCCTGGCACCCGCGGGCCCGGGGAGGTAGCCGTAGACCGACTGCGTGCCGTCCGGCGTGTCGAGCAGCGCCACGTCCTGGAAGCCCTCGGCGGTGAGCGCGTCCGCGACCCAGCGTGCGGCGCCCTCGCTCTCGCTCCGGGGGAACTGGTCGAAGTCCGCCACCGATTTGAAGGCCACCAGCTCGGTGAGCTCCGCCTTCGCCCTCGGCATCAGCGAGGCGACGGTCTCGGCGACCGGATTCGACGACATGGGCACGCTCCTTGTGGGTGCGACGTTGTACCTGTGAGTGCCGTTGATCCTCCCACAGCGGTCTGCGGCGACGTCCGCCGTAGGATGCGGGAGACAGGTGCGGCAGCGGCTTGATCGGGAGCAGTAGACCATCGTGAGCAGCGAGAACTCTTCGGCGGACGACGTGCAGCGGGTGTGGGACGTCGTCGTGGTCGGCGCGGGCCCCGCGGGGGCCTCGGCCGCTTATGCGGCGGCGGTCACCGGGCGGCGCGTGCTGTTGCTGGAGAAGGCCGAGCTGCCACGGTACAAAACCTGCGGCGGCGGCATCATCGGCCCCTCGCGCGACTCCCTCCCGCCCGGCTTCGAACTGCCCCTGCGGGACCGGGTGCACGCGGTCACCTTCTCCCACAACGGCCGTTTCACCCGGACCCGGCGCTCCCGGCAGATGCTGTTCGGGCTGATCAACCGGCCCGAGTTCGACCAGCAGCTCGTCGAGCACGCGCAGAAGGCGGGCGCCGAGCTGCGTACGGGCGTCACCGTCCAGCGGGTCGAGCAGCACGGCTCGGCCGTGCCCGACCGGCGCACGGTCGCCGTCGTCCTCCAGGGCGGCGAAATGCTGCTCGCGCGGGCGGTCGTCGGCGCGGACGGCAGCGCCAGCCGCATAGGAGCGCATGTCGGGGTCAAGGTCGACCAGGTGGACCTGGGCCTGGAGGCGGAGATCCCGGTTCCGGAGACCGTCGCCGAGGACTGGCAGGGGCGGGTGCTCATCGACTGGGGGCCGATGCCCGGCAGCTACGGCTGGGTGTTCCCCAAGGGCGACACGCTGACGGTCGGGGTGATCTCGGCGCGCGGCGAGGGCGCGGCCACCAAGCGGTATCTGGAGGAGTTCATCGGGCGGCTCGGGCTCGCCGGGTTCGAGCCGAGCATCTCCTCCGGCCATCTGACGCGCTGCCGGGCCGAGGACTCGCCGCTGTCGCGCGGCCGGGTGCTGGTGTGCGGGGACGCGGCGGGGCTGCTGGAGCCGTGGACCCGGGAGGGCATCTCGTTCGCGCTGCGGTCGGGGCGGCTCGCGGGGGAGTGGGCGGTACGGATCGCCGAGGCGCACGACGCCGTGGACGCCCGGCGCCAGGCCCTGAACTACGCGTTCGCCGTCAAGGCCGGGCTCGGCGTGGAGATGAGCGTCGGCAAGCGGATGCTGGCCTTGTTCGAGCGGCGCCCCGGGCTGTTCCACGCGGCGCTGACCGGGTTCCGGCCCGCGTGGCGGGCGTTCACCGACATCACCCGCGGGGCGACCTCGCTGGCCGAGCTCGTGCGCAGCCGGCCGATGGCCCAGCGCGCCCTGACCGCGCTGGACCGGCGGCAGGCGGAGGCGCAGGCGCAGGCGGGTGGCGAGGGGGCGTGAGCGGCGAGGGCGGTTCCTGACCGCCCGGGTCAGTGGTTGATCGTGATCCGGAAGACCGGGTGGTCCGGGGCGATGCGGCGCAGGTCTGCGTCGGGGGAGTCGGGTCCGACCCCCTTGAAGAACACGCCGACCTCGGCCTTCCAGCGCTTGAGGTAGGCGCGCAGGAGGGGCACCTTCTCGTCGTCCGGGACCTCCGTCGCGGTGAACACGTCGACCTTCTTGCCGAGGTGCAGCTCGCCGCCGCCGGCCGCGCGCATGTTGTGGGTCCACTGGACGTGGCCGCGCGGGGCGACGAGGTACTGCTCGCCGTCGACGGTCAGCAGGTTCACGGGGGTGGTCCGCCACTGGCCGCTCTTGCGGCCGCGGACGGCGAGGACCCGGGAGCCCCAGACGCTGATGCCGCGGCGGGTCATCCATGCCACGGCACGGTTGAAGACGTTGACGGTGAACCAGCCGGGCTTCTGGACGTGCGTGGACATGGGGAACCCCCAGGGTTGGCGGAAGAGCGTTGCTCTGTTGGGTGAGCGACGCTCTTGTTTGTGAGCACTGCTCTCGCTTGTGCTCCTGAAGTATGGGGCAGGTCGGTGATCCAAAGCAAGAGCGGTGCTCTCGAATGTGTGCGCCGCTCTTGAATGTGGACGCCGCTCTTGTGTGGGCGCTGCTCACGCATGTGCGCACTGCTCTTGTATGCGCGCACTGCTCTCGAATATGCGCACTGCTCTCGTACGAGTGCACCGCTTCCGTTTGCGTGCACCGCTCTCCCTTTCATGCCACACTGCCCCGCATGAGCACCGCACAAGGCGCCCGCGCCCGGGCCAGGATCGAGGTCACCGCCGCCATCAAGGACGAGGCCCGCAGACAGCTCGCCGCCGAAGGCGCGGCCAAGCTCTCGCTGCGCGCCGTCGCCCGCGAGCTCGGCATGGTCTCCTCCGCGCTCTACCGCTACTTCCCCAGCCGCGACGACCTGCTCACCGCACTCATCATCGACGCCTTCAACTCCCACGGCGAGAGCGTCGAGACCGCGCACGAGGCCGCGGCCGATGCCGGACCCGTCCAGCGCTGGATCACCGTGTGCGAGGCCGTACGCGCCTGGGCGCTCGCCCACCCCCACGAGTACGCGCTGATCTACGGATCACCGGTCCCCGGCTACTCCGCCCCCGACACCACCGTCCCCGCCGCCTCCCGCGTCGGCCTCGTCTTCATCGGCATCCTCCGCGACGCGCACCGCGGCCTGGGCCTGGCCAAGCCGACGCTCCCTGCCGAGCTGCGCCCCGAGGCCGAGCGGCTCACCGCCGACTTCGCGCCCGACCTCCCCCCGGAGAACATGACGGCGCTCGTCGCCGCGTGGGCCCAGCTCTACGGCCTCGTCGGCTTCGAGCTGTTCGGCCAGTTCAACCGGGTCGTCGAGGACCGTGAGCCGTTCTTCCGGCACGCCGCGGCCCAACTCGCCCACGGGGTGGGCCTGGTCTACCCCCAGCAGGGAACGACCACCGCGAAGTAGCCGCGGCCCGCACGCCGCCGGAGCCGCGGCGGCGACGGCAGCAGAGCCGGGGCACGGCGCAGGGCCCGCTCGTGCAGGGACCGCAGCGCGGGTCCCGGGTCCGTGTCCATTGCCTCCGCGAGGCGCTGCCGGGTCGCCTCGTACGCGGCGAGGGCGTCCGCCGGGCGGCCGGTGCGGCACAGGGGCGGCGTCAGGAGTTCGGCGAGGCGTTCGCGCAAGGGGCGCGCGGCGGCGAGACGGACGAGTTCGTGGACACGGCCGAAGGCGTGGCCGAGTTCGATCTCGCTCGTCGGCCGACGAGCGCACCCTGCCCGAGCGCACGCTCCCCGAGTGCACCCTGCCCGCGCGCACCTCCTCGCGTACCACCTCCGAGACCCTGCACCGCGCGTTCCCCGCCGAACTCACGGACGCCGTCCAGATCGTCTGTCCTACGCCACCGGAGGCGTCGTCTTCCGCAGGGAGCTCGGCGTCGGCACGGCCGTGACGATCCTCGTCGACGCCACCCTCATCCGGATCCCGCTGCCGCTGCCGCTGCCGCTGACGATGCGGCTCGCGGGGCGCGCCAACTGGTGGGCGCCCCGGCGGCTGCGCCGGTGGCGGGTCAAGGAGGGCCCCGTACTGCGTGGGGAGTATGTGTGATCACCGCGCGCGGGTGACGCCGACCGGCGGTGCGCGCGTCTAGCGTGGCGGTCATGGAGGAGCAGCGTGCACCCGCGGCCGGTTCGTCGCGCCGGTGGCGGACCGGTCCCGCCTGGTGGAGCCGGGAGGGCGACCGGGTCCGGTGGCCCTGGCGGTCCACCGTGCTCGTCACGGCGTTCGTGCTGATCGGTTCGCACTTCGCGGCCGAGAGCCAGGTGGACGAACGCGCGCCCCTGGACGCCTTCGCGCGTCTGCTGCTGCTCGCCGCCGGGGCGCAGCTGCTGTGGCGGCACCGTTATCCGGTGGCGGTCGCCTTCGGCACGGCCGCCGCCGTCATGGTCTACCTGGGCGCCGGGTATCCGTACGGGCCGGTGTTCCTGACCGTGGCGCTGAGCTGCTTCGGCGCGATCGTCGCCGGGCACCGCAGGGCGGCCTGGGCGGCGATGGGCACACTGTGGGCCGGGCATGTACTGGTGGCGCACTGGCTCTACCGCTGGCTGCCGCCGTCCGGGGACTCCGCCGCGCCCTGGGGGCAGGAGATCGTGGTCGCCGCCTGGGTGGTGGCGATCGGGGCGCTGTCGGAGCTGGTGCGCACCCGGCGCGAGCAGTGGGCGCGGGAGCGGGAGGAGCGGGCGCGGGCGGCCCGCCGACGGGCGGACGAGGAACGGCTGCGGATCGCCCGCGAGCTGCACGACGTCCTCGCGCACAGCATCTCCGTCATCAACGTCCAGGCGGGCGTCGGCCTGGCCCTGCTGGACACCGACCCCGAGCAGGCGCGCACGGCCCTGACCACCATCAGGGCCAAGAGCAAGGAGGCGCTCGGCGAGGTCCGCCAGGTGCTCGACACGCTGCGCGCGCCCGGCGCAGCGCCGCGCGCGCCGGCGCCCGGCCTGGGGCGGCTGCCCGAGCTGGTGGCCCAGGCGGCGAGCGCGGGTCTCGCGGTCGACGTCGAGGGCGAGACGCCCCGCCTGCCGCCCGCCACGGACCTCGCGGCCTTCCGGGTCGTCCAGGAAGCCCTCACCAACGTCGTACGGCACTCGGGATCGCGGCACGCGCGCGTGCGCCTGGACCACGACCGCCGGACGCTGCGGATCCGGATCGACGACGACGGGCCCGCGACCGGCGCCGACGCGGGCGGCAGCGGCAACGGACTGGCGGGAATGCGGGAGCGGGCCGCCGCGCTGGGTGGCACGATCGAGGCGGGCCCGCGCCCCGATGGCGGCTTCCGGGTGCTCGCCGCCCTGCCCGTGACCCCCAAGGAGGACGACCGGTGATCCGCGTACTGCTCGCCGACGACCAGTCACTCGTGCGGGCCGGATTCCGGGCCCTGCTCGACGCCCAGCCCGACATCGAGGTGGCCGGCGAGGCCGCCGACGGCGAGGAGGCGGTGCGCGCGGTACGCGAACTCGCGCCCGACGTCGTCCTGATGGACATCCGGATGCCCGTCCTCGACGGACTGGCCGCGACCCGCCGCATCACCGACGACGACCGGCTGAAGGACGTGAAGGTGGTCATGCTCACCACCTTCGAACTCGACGAGTACGTCTTCGAGGCGATCCGGGCGGGGGCCTCCGGCTTCCTGGTCAAGGACACCGAGCCGGAGGAACTCCTGCGCGCGGTACGGGCGGTGGTGGCGGGGGACGCGCTGCTGTCGCCGGGGGTGACCCGCCGGCTGATCGCCGAGTTCGCCGCCCGCTCCAAGGAGCCCGCGGCCGCCGACGCCCTCGCCGAACTCACCGAGCGGGAACGGGAGGTGATGGCCCTGGTCGGCATCGGGCTGTCCAACGAGGAGATCGCCCGTCGCCTGGTGGTCAGCCCGCTCACCGCGAAGACCCACGTCAGCCGCACGATGGTGAAACTGGGCGCCCGCGACCGGGCGCAACTGGTCGTGCTGGCCTACGAGTCCGGGCTGGTGCGGCCGGGCTGGTTGGGCTGAGCCGAACCGCTCGCGATCGGCTACCTCGTACATCGGGACACCGGGCGGGCCCAAGGGGCAGGCCGCGAACCGGAGACGTTGCCGTTCCACTACTCGGTGATACGGTATAGCGGTACTCGTTATCACGTAGTACTGGTTCGGGCCGAGGAGTACCCGCGATGGAAGACCTGACGGAGATGTTGAAGGGCACGCTCGAAGGGTGCGTGCTGGAAATCATCGGCAGCGAGGAAACCTACGGGTACGCCATCACCCGCCAGTTGAACGAGCTGGGGTTCACTGACGTCATCGAGGGGACGGTGTACACCATTTTGTTGCGGCTGGAGAGGAACGGGCTCGTCCAGGTGACGAAACGGCCGTCCGGGGTCGGTCCGCCGCGCAAGTTCTACACGCTCAACGATGCCGGACGCGAGGAACTGGCGAAGTTCTGGG
Organism: Streptomyces sp. TRM68416; assembly: GCF_014596915.1. Lineage (GTDB taxonomy): Bacteria > Actinomycetota > Actinomycetes > Streptomycetales > Streptomycetaceae > Streptomyces. The sequence continues at coordinate 80,205 of NZ_JACVWU010000010.1, read as the reverse complement.
CGAAATGGCAGTACCTCTCATCGCGTGTCAACAGGCTCAAGGAGGGCGGGAGATGAACTTCCGGGAGAAGATCACAGGCAGCGATCTCACCAGGGATTGGAAGGCGTTCGAAGCCCGAGCCGAGGCCCTGCCCGACGACTACCGGGAGGCGTGGGGCCAGATCGTCGCGCATCTCTTCCCCTACGGGGACTTCACCGGCCGCAACCTCACGCCGATTCTCGACTCCGCCCTGGGGCTGCTCGAAGTGTCGGCAGCAGACGGGCAGAGCATCCACGAGGTGCTCGGCGACGACGTCCAGGGCTTCTGCACGGCGCTGGCCGGCGGATCAGGGGCCCGGACTTATCGCGACCGGTGGCGCGAGCAGTTGAACCGGAACGTCGCGAGGAAACTGAGCCGGCTGGGAGGCTGATGTGAGCATCCAAGACATCATCGAAGGCAAGAAGCAGTGGCGGGCGCACGTGGCCCGGGTCAAGGCACTCCCGCCGGACTACCAGATCGTCTACAAGGAGATGCAGAAGTACCTGTTCAAGGTCGGCCCCGTCAGCCTGTCCGACGGAACCCTCCTCCCCGGAATCGTCGACTTCTTCGAGGAGGGCGTCGCCGCGGGCAAGGGAGTTCTGGAACTCATCGGCACCGACGTCGCCGCGTTCTGCGACGACCTGATCAAGGACTCTCCCACCTACGCGGATGCCTACCGGGAACCCATGAGCGGGAATTCCGGCGCGGCCGAGGGGTGACAGCCGGCGCACCGTTCGCGACACTGCCGGGTCCACCACGGCGGGATTCATGGCACCTTCTGCGTCGGCAGCCCAGCTCGGAGAGCCGGGCGGTCGGACGTGTGGTGCGGCCCTGGCCCTCGCCCCTGGGAACGAGGGACATGATCGCCACGTGGGCGCACGTCAACGCGGCTTGCTCGCTGGGGACGTGTCCGCGACCTTTGACGTCCGCCGGAACCGCACCAGCACGCTGATCACCCGGGCCACGAACAGCACCGGCGCCAGGATCAGCCCCGCCCGCAGCAGCGTCACCTCGACCGTCTGCGGCAGGTCGAAGAGGAGCGCCGGGCCGGCGACGGCCCCGAAGACCACCGCCGCCGCGAAGAGGGCGCTGCACAGCGCGTATCCGATCTCCACGGTGTACGCGTCCTGCTCGGCCTTGGTGCGCCGTCCCCCGTATTCGTCCATGCGGGTGAGTCAAACAGGCGTGTGCCCGGCGGGCAAGCGAAACCCGCCGGGCACACGCGGTGGAGGCGGTCCCCCTAGTCGCGGACCGGCACGCGGTCCGTCTCCGCCTCCCGCACGGTGGACTTGGCGACCACGACCGAGCGCCGGGGGCGCCGGGTGCGCAGGCCGGTGAGGGTGATGAGCAGGCCCGCTGCGGCGACGAGGGCCACTACGACGAAGCCGGGGCGGTAGCTGTCGAGGACGGCCTGCGGGGTGGCGTCCTCGGGGGCGCCCGCGGTCACCACCGCGGTCACCACGGCGAGGAAGATCGCGCCGCCCACCTGGACCGAGGTGTTGAGCAGGCCGGAGACCATGCCCTGCTCGTGGTCGTCGACGCCGTTGGTGGCCTGGATGTTGAGCGAGGGGAAGACCAGCGCGCAGGCCGCGCCGATCAGCAGCATCGACGGCAGGATCGCCGCCGCGTACGCCGGGTCGAGGTCGACCCGCAGGAACAGCGCGTAGCCGACGACCATGAGGCCGAAGCCCACCGCGATCAACCGCTGGGTGCCGAACCGGTCGACGATCGGACCGACCTTGGTGGAGGAGAGCGCCACCAGCGCGCCGGCGGGCAGGAAGGCGAGCGCGGTGTGCAGCGCGGACCAGCCGAGCAGCGACTGCATGTACAGGGTGGTCAGGAACTGGAAGCCGACGTACGAGCCGAAGAAGGCGACGGCGCCGAGCTGGGCGCGGATCTGGTTGCCCGAGCGCAGCACGCCGAGCCGGATCAGCGGTCCCGGGGAGCGGCGCTCGACCAGGACGAACGCGGTCAGCAGGACGGCGACGGCAAGGAAGGACAGCAGCGTACGGGCGCCTGTCCAGCCGACTTCGGGGGCCTGGACGACGGTGAAGACCAGCAGGAGCATCGATGCGGTGCCGAGGACGGCGCCGGGGATGTCGTAGCCGTTGTGGTTCTGCTCCCGGGTGCTGCGCGGCAGCAGCTTCAGGCCGGCCAGCAGGGCGAGCAGGGCGATGGGGGCCGGCAGCAGCATGGTCAGGCGCCAACTGGCCTCGGTGAGCAGGCCGGACAGGACCAGGCCCATGGAGAAGCCGGTGGCCGCGCAGGTGGTGTAGAGGGCGAGGGCGCGGTTGCGCAGCGGGCCCTCGGGGAACGTCGTGGTGATGATGGACAGGCCGGCGGGCGCCGTGAAGGCCGCGCTCAGGCCCTTGACGAAGCGGCTGGCGATCAGCAGGGGGCCGGAGTCGACGAGCCCGCCGAGCAGGGAGGCGACGGCGAAGACGCCGAGGGCGACCAGGAAGACCTGACGCCGGCCCAGCAGGTCGGCGGTGCGTCCGCCGAGGAGCAGGAGACCGCCGTAGCCGAGGATGTAGCCGCTGACGATCCATTGCAGCGTCGAGGTGGAAAGGCCCAGGTCGGCGCCGATGGACGGCAGGGCGACGCCGACCATCGACACGTCCAGGGCGTCGAGGAACATCGCGGCGCAGAGCACCAGCAGGGTGCCCCACAGCCGGGGGGTCCAGCGGACTTCCGAGGAGGAGGCCGCGGGGGTGGAGAGCGGAGAGGTCATGCCGCAGACACTACATGCGCATGCATCGAATGCAAATGCATTTAATTACGATGCAACAAATTCGTTTCTCTGCTACGGTGCGGCCATGGCGGCGAAGAAGGCCGAGCAGGCGCTCGTGGACCAATGGCGGGACATCCTTTCGCTGCATGCCCGCACCCAGTGCGAACTCGACCGTGCGCTGCACCAACACGGCCTGTGCGGCAGCGACTTCGAGGTGCTGGACGTGCTGTCGGGCGGTACGTGCCCCCTGCGCGTGCAGGAGATCGCCGAGTACGTCCACCTCAGCCAGAGCGCGCTGTCGCGGCTGGTCGCGCGCCTGGAGAAGGACGGGCTCGTCGAACGCCGTATGTGCCCCGAGGACCGGCGCGGGGTGAAGGTCGCCCTCACGGACAAGGGCCACGCGCTGCACGACGAGGTACTGCCGGTGCAGCGCGCGGTACTGACGAAGATGCTTGCCGACTGAGCGTGGCGCGCGGGTAGTTCTACGTGCCGCTAGTTCTACGTGCCGGTGGTTCTAGCCGATGGCGGACTTCTCCCGCCACAGCGCGGCCACCGAGGCGTCACCGGTCACGTCCGGGAACGGCACCCGGTTCCACAGCGACAGATACAACTGCCCGACGGGTCCGCTCACTTCGCAGTCCGCCTCCTCGACGTCCCCGCGCGCGGCCGCGGGCGGCTCCTGCGTCAGCCGTACCGTCCATGCGGCGTCGGCCATGTCGGTCGCCCGCACCCGCAGCACGCGCGGCTCGGCGGTGCGGGCGCGGCTCCTGGCGCGGGCGTGGAAGCCGAACAGCAACTCCTCGATGCCGTCGGCGGCGAAGTCCGGGGCGACCTCGCTCGGCGTCCCGCCGCGTGCCGCCTCCGCGTCGAAGCGGTGCACCGCCGTCTCGTGCGCCTGCCGGCGGGCCCAGAAGGCGAGCGGCGACGGCGCGGGCAGGAAGTGCCAGCACTGGACGGCGGGCGGGGCGGCGGCGAGGGTGTCGACAAGACGGCGGTGGCCCGCCCGGAACCAGTCCAGCAGTTCGGCCCCGTCGAGCTCGGGCGGGTCGGCCATGGGCCGCGCCGAGGCCTGGCCCTCGGCGACGAAAGCGGTCGCCCAGCGGTGCACCGCCCCCGTGTGCCGCAGCAGATCGCGCACCTGCCACCCCGGGCAGGTCGGCACCTTGGTATCGGTCCCGGTCTCCTCGGCCGCCGCGGCCAGCAAACGGCCCTCCCGATCCAGGGCGTTGAGGAACTCAGCAGTCTTCATGCGGCCGATTGTCCCTGATGGGGCACGGTCCGAAGGGAGGTGCCCGTAAGGGTTTCGTCATCGGTTCAGGGCTGCCCAAGGGGCCGTTGACCCGTTGGAATAGGAGCCGGCAGAAAAACTCCCAAGGAACGGGGCGGGTCATGGGGCGCGTGCGGAAGTCGCTGGTCATCTCGGTAGTGGTGGTGGCCGTCGTCGGGATCGGATTCGGGCTGTACTGGTTCCAGCCGTGGAAGCTGTGGCAGGACGAGACCGTGGACGAGGCGCTGCCCGTGGCCGTGGGGACAGCCGCGCCGCCCGCGACGGCGGAGCCCTCCACTTCCACGGAGGGCTCCGCCCCGTCCACTACGGAGCCCTCCGCGCCGTCCACCGCGGAGCCGTCCGCGCCGCCGGCCGGCCCCGAGACCCTCGCCGACGGCGAGCTGATCAGTCACGAGCACGCCACCTCCGGCACGGTGAAGCTCGTCCGGCTCGCCGACGGCTCCCACATCGTCCGGCTGGAGAACCTCGACACCAGCAACGGCCCCGACCTGCGCGTCTGGCTGACCGACGCACCCGTGAAGGAGGGCAGGGCCGGCTGGCACGTCTTCGACGACGGCAAGTACGTCAGCCTCGGCAAGCTCAAGGGCAACAAGGGCAGCCAGAACTACACCGTCCCGGCCGACGTCGACCTGACCCACTACAGCAGCGTCAGTATCTGGTGCGACCGGTTCAACGTCTCCTTCGGAGCGGCGGAACTCAGGCAGGCCTGATGAGGCGTCTCGGGCGGGGAGCTCCTCACGGACGGGGGCCGGGATGAACGCCGACGACGCGCGGGCCCGTTCCTCCCGGGCAAACCCGCACACCGCGGCCGCCCCGTCGAATCCCGGCTCGCGCAGAATGCCGAAGAACGCGTCCCGGTCCGGCTTGCTCTGGCCGTAGCCCAGGCGCTGGTGGATCCGGGCGGCCGTCCGGGCGGGTTGAGGATGTAGCGCAGGCCGGACGAACGAACCCTTGTGGTTGGTCCGGCCTGCGGGGCGGTTCGAGTTGGCGAAGGTGGCGACGGTGGAGCCTGTGGTGTCGCCGAGCGTGGAGCGCTCGACCAGGGCGTGACCGTACGACAGTTGCTGGTCCGCCGGGTCGGGCCAGGCTGCGACCGCCACATGGTCGACGGCCGAGTCACTGCTCAAGGCCGCGAACGAGGAGTGTCAGTCCCTCCGGACTGCTCAACCGCACAACACGACTACCGGCGTTCTCGGACCAGGTGGCCGAGTCCTGGCCGTGATCGTGTGTGCGTGCGACGACGCCGTCCAGATCCTCGACGCCGACCGCGAGCTCCCACTGCGGAGCGGATGCACCCGGTCCATCTGCGGCTATGAAATCGGCGCTGATCAGAGGGGTCCCTGTTGTCTTCTGGTAGAAGTGCCGGGCCTGCTCAGGCTGGGCGCACGTCAGGACCATGCGGTGCGGGGCACCCGCCAAGCGCGACGGAAACTGCCAGCCGGTGAAGTTGCGCGGCTGCCACAGGGAGAAGGCGGCGCCCACCGGATCGATCAATGTTGCCATGCGCCCCTGATCGCCCGCGTCGAAGGGAGGTACGACCAGGCGAGCGCCGTTCGCCGTCGCCACTTCGGCGCGGCGGTCGACGTTGTCGACTGCCAAGTAGTAGGCGATGTGGGCGGGTGTTCCCGGTGGGTAGACCGGGTTCGCCAGATCGCTCACCCCGCCGACCGGGTGCCCGTCGATGGTTATCTTGACGGCCTTTCGCCAGTCCTTCTCGTCCACTGCGAAGCGCCAGCCCAGCGTCGTCGAGAAGAAGGTGGCGGTGCCGGCTGAGTCACGGGTTTTGAGGTCCATCCAGCAGAACTCGTTCAATGAACCCAGACGGGTCGTCATCCTGTGCTCCTTGTCGTCCCGATGCTGGGTATCGAGTGCTCCCACGACTCCGCAAGGAATTTTCGACTGTGCTGCGCAGCCGGTCCGCCACCAAACCGGTTCTTGCTGCGGCAGCCAGGGGCGTCCGCCCCGGCGAGTCTGCGAACCGATGTGACTCATGACTACCGAGCCTGACGCTCCAGCTCAGGCATCATGTCGTTGCATGATTACCGTTCACGTGAAATACGAGATCGATCCCGACCGCATCGAGGACTTCGAAGAGTACGGCCGCCGGTGGGTCGCCCTCGTCGGCAGGTTCGGGGGCACGCACCACGGCTATTTTCTGCCCAGCGAGGGCGACAGTGACATCGCGTACGCACTCTTCTCCTTCCCCAGCCTCGCCGTATACGAGCAGTACCGAGCTGACAGCGCGCGTGCCCCCGAGTGCCAGGAGACGATTGAGTTGGCTCGTCGGACCCGATGCATTCGCCGGTACGAACGTCGCTTCCTGCGGCCACTCGACCAGACGCCCAACTCCTAGAGGCCTGTCAACCCGGCGGTCACAGACTCGTTGATGGCCGCTACGAGGACGGTCGCCTCGTAGCGGACCGCGGGCTTGTCGTGCCTTGTGGCTACGGCGCGATGCCTCTTGAGGCGATTGATGCCGCACTCGACCGCGTGTCGAGCCCGGTAGTCCTCCGGGTCGAACTTCGGCGGCCTGCTGCCCCTCGAACCCAGCTTCTTGCCGGGTGTCCGCCGGTGCGCCGTCGCCCTCGGCGGAGTTCCAGGACGGGTTCGAACCTTCGGGGAACCCCCGCGCTGGCCGGCCGTGACCACGATCGGCATGGGCTGCTGTTCTTGCTCGGCGGCCAGGTGGAGCTTGGTGGTCAGGCCGCCGCGGGAGCGTCCGAGGCCATGGTCGTCCGGCTCGGTGGCTATACCGCCCGGCGGAGCCTTGCGCAGGTCAGTCCGTGGTCGTGTGCCGGGTCGCGGCCCCGATGACCGAGGCCACGGCGGCCAGCGCGGCGACGCTGGTGAGTGCGGTGGGCAGGGAGAGCCAGTCGGCCATGAAGCCGATGGCGGGCGGTCCGAGGAGCATGCCGCCGTAGCCGAGGGTGGAGGCGGTCGCGACGCCGCTCGGGCCCGCGAGCGCGCCGGCGCGCTCGATGGCGATCGGGAAGAGGTTGGCCAGCCCGAGCCCGGTGACGGCGAACTCGAGCAGCGCCGCCCACACGGCGGGGGAGAGGGAGCCGAGGAGCATGCCGACGGCCGCGGTGGCACCGCCGAAGACCACCGTACGGGTGCGGCCCAGCCGTTCGAGCAGGGCCGACCCCGTGAGCCGGCCGACCGTCATGGCGAGCGCGAAGCACGCGTACCCCGCGGCCGCCAGACCCGGCGGGGCGTCCAGGTCCTGTTCGAGGTGCAGGGCGCCCCAGTCGGCCATGGCCCCCTCGCCGTAGGCCGTGCACAGCGCGATCAGTCCGAAGACCACGACCAGCCCGCGGGTGCGCCGGTCCGGTCGGCGCGACTCGCCCCGCCCGGCGCTGTCGACGACGCGATCCGGTGGCCGCGGTGGTTCCTGCCGCAGGAGCGTGCGCCCCGCGACCGCCGTCACGACCAGTCCGACGGCGGTGAGGCCGAGCAGATGCCGCGTCGGGGAGAAGGCCCCGGCCACCAGGCCGCCGAGCCCGGCGCCGATCATCCCGCCGAGACTGAAGGCCGCGTGGAAGCTGGGCATGATCGGCCGCCGCAGGGCGGCGACCAGGTCGACGGCCGCGCTGTTGAAGGCGACGTTGATCCCGCCGTAGGCGGCGCCGAAGACCAGCAGTACCGCGGTGAGGGCCGGGACGGAGTGGGTGAGCGGGGGCAGGGCGACGCTGAGGGAGAGCAGGACCGCGCAGACGACGGTGACCCGGTGGTTGCCGTAGCGGCGGCAGAGGCGGCCGGTGAGCATCATCGTGATCACGGCGCCCGCGGAGACACCGAGGAGGGCGAGGCCGAGAGTGCCGGCGGTGGCGCCGGTCTGTTCCTTGATGGCGGGGATGCGGACGACCCAGCCGGCGAAGATGAAGCCGTCGAGGGCGAAGAAGGTGGTCAGGGCGGTGCGGAGGCGGGTGAGGTCGGTTCGGGCGTCCGGCGCGGCGGTGCGCCGACGGGATTTGTTTATTGGCGGCACAAAGTCAGCGTAGGGTGCCTGCTCGGTTGTGGGCAAGGGTGTTCGGGTGAGCGGGGAAGCCGTGCGCCCGCCTGCCGACGGCATGTGCCTTCGGCGGACGGGCGCACTGAACGATGGCTCGACGGGCGTGTCAGGGCGTGACGATGAACGTGGCGGCGCGGGGCGCGAACGTCGTGTCGCCGTCCTTGGCCGTGGCCAGGGCCGAGATGTACCAGGTGCCCTTGGCCAGATCGGCCGCCTCCTTCTTCGTGACCTTCAGTGCGTAGGTGCAGCGGGTGGTCTCGTCCGAGGTGCTGCGGCACTCGGCGCGGTCCACGGAGCGAAGCTCCTCCTCGGTCGGGTCGAGCTTGGAACTCGCGGGCCAGGCAAGGACCTTGAGGTCCCGGATGCCCGACTCGTCGCTCACGTCCACGGTGTAGGTGAGCGAACCCGCGCCGGCTTCGGACGGAGCCACGTAGCGGGCCGACTCGTTCTTCAGCGTTGGCTCCGAGGGGGCCGAGGCCAGGGCGAGGCCGCCGGCGGCCACTCCGCCGAGGGCGACGGCGCCGATGAGCGAGGAGAGGAGAATGCGCTTGGACATGGGAGATCCCCCTGAATTCGTTGGAGAGTTGGATACGCGGAGCTGTGTGGAAGAACCGCTGGTGGAAGTGGTCGTAGAAGCGGTCGTAGAAGCGGTGGCCTGCCGCGTTCTCAATGTGATCGAGCCTATGGTCGAGGGCGTGGGGCCGTCCTCGGGCTGCGGGAGGATCGGGGCCTCGAACCGCAGGTAGAGGGTCTGTAACCCAGGTTGGAGACCGGAATCCGTCGTCAGCCGGATTCGGGCCGCTCACCTGCGGTCATAGCCTTGATCCGCCATGAAATCCGCCGCGAGATCCGTCATCCCGTCCGTCATCTCAACCGCTGTCGAATGCGTCATGCCGCGCCGAACCGGCGACCGGCTGCTTCCGGCTCTGCCGGCCTGTGTCCAGGCCGTGGTGTGGCCGGGCGCGGCGCTGGTGCGCGGGGTCGTCCCGCCCGCGTCCGCTCTTCTCGTCGCGGCCCTGGTCGCCGGGGTGGTGACGGCCGCACTCGCGCTTCGTCGCGTCCGCCCGGTGGCCGCCCTTGTCGTGGTCGCCGCCGCCTGTGCGCTGGGCGCCGGGCCGCTGCCCGCCGGGGCGATGGCGGTGCTCGGGACCGCAGGCGTCGCGCTGGCCCTGTTCACCGTGGCGACCGAACTCGACGCCTTCACCGCTGTGTTGTGCGGGATGGCGCTGGCTGTCTGGCAGCTCCTGCAGGGCATCAGCCTGCACGGGCTCAGCGACCGCAACGGACTCGATCTTGTTCTGACGGCGGTGCTGTATGCCGCCTCGTGCGGCGTCGGCCTGCTCGTGCGGCGGGCGCGTCGGGCACGGCATGCGGCCGAACAGGTGCTGAAGCGGGCCGAGTTCGAACGTCACCGGCTTCCGGCCGTGGAACGGCAGCGGATGGAGCGGGAGTTGCACGACGTCAGCGCTCATCATCTGACGGCTGTGGTGGTCACGGCGGGTGCGGCCCTCGGGTTGCGTGAACGCCGCCCCGAAATGGCCGAGGAGGCGCTGGAGTTCGCGAGGGAGACCGGACGCGAGGTCAGCCGTGCGCTCGGCGCGGTTCGGGCCCCGGCGCCCTCCCGCGAGCAACTGCCGTCACCGGAGGAGCGTCTGCTGAGCCTGGTCGAGGGATTCCGGCGCCTGGACCAGCAAGTGGACTGCGCCATCGACGCCCTCCCGGACGGTGCCCTCGCGGACGCGGCGTACGGCATCGTGCGCGAGGCGTTGACCAACGTGGCGCGGTATGCCCCGGGTGCGCATACGAGGGTGCAGGTCCGGTACGGCGACACCCGCACGGACGTCGTGGTCACGAGCGCGTCAGCGCCGGCCGGGGCGGTGGCGCACGGGGCGGGACTCGGCGGCGGCCGGGGCCAGGGTTTTCTGAGGTCGAGGGCTCGGGAGGCGGGCGGCAGCCTCACCACCGGCCCCACGGCGGACGGCGGTTGGGAGGTGCGCGCGGTCCTGCCCGGCCGGACCGCGGCCCCGGTGGAGTCGTCCGTTCCGCGGACCTACCGCCTGGCACAACTGACGGCCGCCGCCGGTCTGGTCGTACAGCCGCTGCTGCCGGCGCTGGTCGTCCGGGCGGAGGACGTGTCGAACGGTACGCGGGTGTCCGCGGGCGTGCTCTTCGCGCTGCTGGCCGCTGCACAGGCGGTCGCCCTGCTGTGGCTGCGCCGGACGCCCCGCGCTGCTCGGGGAGCCCTGCTCGGTCTGGCCCTGCTGTGGCCGGTGGCGATGGCGGCGGGGGAGTACACCGGGCCGGCGGTCCTGCCTCCCGTGTTGAGCGTGCTCGCGACGTGCGCGGCAGTCGCGGCGGACGCTGCCCGTGCGGCCGCAGGCCGTTCTGCTTCCGGGGGGCGGGGCTCGGCCCGTGCTGCCCAAGGCCACTCCGATTCCGGGAGCCCAAGCTCGGCCTGTACAGGCGCAGACTGTTCCGCTCCCGCGGGTCGGGCATCGGCCCGTACCACCGCAGGCGGAGCCGCTCGGGCGGAACCGGCAGGTGTCGCCGAGGGGCGTCCGCGCGTGCCGCAGCCGGTGCGCCCGCGCACATCATGGCCGGTCCTTCCGATCGCCGCCGTCGTGGTGCACGCGTTCGCCGCGACGGCGGCCGTGCTGGACCGGGGCACGACGGTCCCCGTAGGGGCGGTCGTGGCGTCGGCGACGGTCGCGGCGGCCCTCGCGGTCGGCGCCGCCCACGGGGCCGGAGTCCTGCGAGGTCGGAGCCACCGGGCCGCCCGGGGAGCGCGGAACGAACGCCTTGCCGCCTGGACGGAGGATGCCGTCCGGGACGCGTGGGCGGAGCGCCGTAGGATCGCCGCCGGGCTGGAGACCACCGTCCTCTCACGCACCGCCGACATGATCAGGGAGGCGGAGGCCGGACGGCTCGACGCGACCGCCGAACGGGCCCGGGAGGCCCTGGCCGCGATGCGCGCCCTGCTCGACGCGGTCCGGGACGGAGAGGCCGGAGCAGAGCTGCGGCCGCAGCCCACCCTCCAGGCGCTCGACCTGCTCGCCCGCCAACTCCGCGCCACCGGACGCGACATCGAGATACGGCTGACCGACCGCGTACCGGAGCGCCTCCCCACCGCCGTCGACCTGGCCGCCTACCACGCCGCCGAGACCGTGCTCACGGCCGGCGGCGAGGAACCGGCGGCGCTCGAAGTCGACGCGGACGACGGTACGTTGACGCTCATGGCCACCGGGGTGCCCCGCGCCGCCGAGCCCACGCTGAGGGAGCGGCTGACGGCACGGGTCTCGGCACTCGGCGGCACCCTGACCACCGGACCGCAGGGCACGGTCCGCATCCGGCTGCCCCTCGCGGTCACGCCGGGCAACGACGAGAGGGAACGATGAGCCTCAAGGTGCTGGTCGTCGACGACCAGGGCATCGTACGGGCGGGATTCGCCGCCGTGATCGACGCCGAGGAGGACATGACGGTCGCCGGCGAGGCCGCCGACGGCGCCGGCGCGGTGCGGCTCGCCGAAGAACTGGCGCCCGACGTGGTCGTGATGGACGTACGCATGCCCGAACTGGACGGCATCGCAGCCACCCGCATCATCACCGCTCGCCAGGACGCGCCCCGGGTCCTCGTCCTGACCACCTTCGACCTCGACGCGTACGTCTTCGACGCGCTGCGCGCCGGTGCCTCGGGCTTCCTCCTCAAGGACGTGCGCCCCGCCGAACTGCTGCACGGCATACGGGTGGTGGCGGCCGGCGAGAGCGTGCTCGCCCCGTCCGCGACCCGCCGCCTCATCGGACACTACGCGTCCGGACCGACCGCCGCCGTCCCGCACGCCGGCTCCCCCGAGCTGGACAGCCTGACCGACAGCCAGCGGCGTGTCCTCGCCCTGGTCGCGTCCGGCCTCACCAACGCCGAGATCGCCGAGCAACTCGGCATCACCGTGGGCACCGTGAAGTCCCACGTGAACGCGCTGCTGCGCAAACTCGGCCTGCGCGACCGGGTACAGGCGACGATCCTCGCGTACGACCTCGGGCTCGCCCGCCCGAATCCGCCCGGCACCCACCTCTGACCGCTACCATGCAACCCTGGAGTTCATTTCTGTGACCGGTACCGATTCTGCTTCCGGCCGACCCGTGCCGCGCCGCCTGCGCGACCACTTCGGCGTCCTCGGCCTCGTCTACCTCGGGGTCTGTGCCGTCCTGCTCGGGTGGGCGCTCGTGGTGACCGCGGCCGACAGCTCGGGCGAGTCGATGGCGGGCGTCATCCCACTCCTCGCCACCGCCCCCGGCAGCCTCGTCTTCCTGGTGCTGCCGGACAACAGCGCCATGTTCTTCGGCGCCGTCGCCATCGGGGCGGGGGCCAACGCCGCGATCATCGGCTGGTGCACCCGCGCACTGCGCCGCGGCGGTCGCCCGGGCTCGGCATCCTGAGCCCGGACGGTGGATCGTCACGTTGTGTTATCCTCAGACCTTTGTGCGTTCGTGATGGTCGGTGATTCTGCCCGGTCGGTTCCCACGGTCGTCGGACGCTGATTCCTGCCGGGCCTTCCTCGGCACATTCCTCGGACGGAAGGCTCCTCATGCATCACCCCGACCGCCACGACACCGCGCACGGCGGCCTCGCCGAGTCGGTGCCCACCGGTTCCGCGGTGTCCGCGGTCGCCTCCTTCGCCGACCTGGGGCTGCCGACCGAGGTGCTGCGCACGCTCACCGAGCGCGGCGTGCGCGAGCCCTTCCCGATCCAGGCGGCCACCCTGCCCAACGCCCTCGCGGGGCGCGACGTGCTGGGACGCGGCCGTACCGGATCGGGCAAGACGCTCGCCTTCGGCCTGCCCCTGCTCGCCCGGACGGCCGGGCGGCGTGCGGAATCGAAGCAGCCCCTCGCGCTGGTCCTGGTGCCCACGCGGGAGCTGGCCCAGCAGGTCACCGAGGCGCTCACGCCGTACGCCGAGGCGCTGCGGCTGCGGATGGCCACGGTCGTCGGCGGCATGTCGATCGGACGACAGATCGCCGCGCTGCGTGACGGCGCCGAGGTCGTCGTCGCCACGCCCGGCCGTCTGCACGACCTCGTCGACCGGAAGGCCTGCCGTCTGGGACGGGTACGGATCACCGTCCTCGACGAGGCCGACCAGATGTGTGACATGGGGTTCCTGCCGCAGGTCACCGAAGCACTCGACCAGGTGCGTCCCGACGGTCAGCGGATGCTGTTCTCGGCCACGCTGGACCGTGACGTCGACGACCTGGTCCACCGCTACCTCCGTGACCCGGTCGTGCACTCCGTCGACTCGCCCGTGGACGGGGGCGTGGGTGCGGGCGTGGGTGCGGGCGCGGTCACGACCATGGAGCACCACATGCTGGTGGTCCACGGTCCCGACCGGTACGCCGTCATCACGGAGATCGCCGCCCGGGACGGCCGCGTCCTGCTGTTCCTGGACACCAAGCACGCGGTCGACCAGCTCACCCGGCATCTGCGGGCCAGCGGCGTGCGCGCCGCCGCCCTGCACAGCGGCAAGTCCCAGCCACAGCGCACGCACACCCTCGCGCAGTTCAAGGACGGCCGGATCACCGCCCTGGTGGCGACCAACGTCGCGGCCCGTGGCCTGCATGTCGACGACCTCGATCTCGTCGTCAACGTCGATCCGCCGGCCGACCCCAAGGACTACGTGCACCGCGCCGGCCGCACCGCCAGAGCGGGCGAGTCCGGCAGCGTCGTCACGTTGGTGCTGTCGGGCCAGCGCCGCGAGATGAGCCGGGTCATGGCCGAGGCCGGTATCGCGCCGACCGTCACCAAGGTGCGCTCGGGCGAGGCGCAACTGAGCCGGATCACCGGGGCCAAGGCCCCCTCCGGCACCCCGCTCGACGGAGGTCCCGCCGCACCCCGCCCCAAGAACACCAACGCCCCCTTCCGCGGCCTGGGCACCGGCAAGGCCGCCTCCCGAGGCACCGGCGGCAAGTCACGCAAGGCCGACGAGGCCCGCAAGCTCGCCGAGGCCCGCAGGGCGGCGCGGGTGCGGCGCGGGGGCTGAGGGCCGCCGCGGGTCGCGTGCGCGGCCTGCGTGGGCGTACGGCACCACGCGGCTCGCCAGGTCCTCCCGCCGACGCGGGTCGTCCGGCCCTCCTGCGGACGCGGGTCGTCCGGGCCTGCCGTGACGCGGCTCGGCCGGTCCGCTGGCGGCCGCGCGCCCCGACGGTCCGGGACCGGAGCCGCGCGTGTCCGGCCGCCCGGGGAGTCCGACTGGCGCCCCGCTGCCGCCCGCCCCCCGACGCACGCGCTTTCGTCCTGGGCGTCGGCCCCGTGCCTGGGCCACGGCCCCGTGCCTGGGCCACGGCCCCGTGCCTGGGCCACGGCCCCGTGCCTGGGCCACGGCCCCGTGCCTGGGCCACGGCCCCGTGCCTGGGCCACGGCCCCGTGCCTGGGCCACGGCCCCGTGACAGATGCCCCGCAAGAGCCCGTCCGCGCCGCGGTGGAGATCGCCCACCGGCGTCGGCAGCGGCTTTGTTTGCCGGGGGTACAAAGTGGCTGGTGGGCAGGCCCGGAAGAGGCGTCAGGCGGGCTGACTGGGCGTGCCCCGTCCGAAGTGGGACGCTGGGGTAGCGAGAGGTGTCCGCCGAGGTGACTCGGGAGGGTGCGATGGGACGCGACGTACCGGCCCTGGTGTTCACGCGCGAGGACCGCCGTCGGTACCGGGACAAGATGCACACCTGTCTCGACGTACTGGCGCAGATGCTGCGTGAGTCGGGGTTCGAGAGCGAGCGCCCCCAGGTGGGGCTGGAGATCGAGCTCAATCTGGTGGACGAGCGCGGGCTGCCCGCGATGCGGAACACCGAGGTGCTGCAGGCGATCGCCGATCCGGCCTGGTCGAGCGAGCTGGGCCGCTTCAACCTGGAGATCAACATCCCGCCCCGGCAGCTCACGACCGGCGGTCCCGGCGCCTGGGAACAGGAGATCCGCGACGCGCTCAACCACGCGGAGGAACGCGCCGCGCAGGTGGGCGCACACCTGATCATGATCGGCATTCTGCCCACCCTGGGCGAGTCGGACGTGGGCGAGACCGCCCTGTCCGGTGATCCGCGGTACCGACTGCTCAACGAGCAGATCTTCGCGGCGCGGGGGGAGGATCTGCGGATCAGGGTGGACGGCGTGGAGAGCCTGTCGACGTACGCCGACACCATCACCCCCGAGGCCGCCTGCACCAGCACCCAGTTCCATCTCCAGGTCTCCCCAAGGGAGTTCGCGGACTACTGGAACGCGGCCCAGGCCATCGCGGGCGTACAGATCGCGCTGGCGGCGAACTCGCCGTTCCTCTTCGGCAAGGAACTGTGGCGCGAGACCCGTATCCCCTTGTTCGAGCAGGCCACCGACACCCGCCCGCAGGAGATCAAGGCCCAAGGAGTACGGCCCCGGGTGTGGTTCGGGGAGCGGTGGATCACCAGCGTGTTCGACCTCTTCGAGGAGAACGTGCGCTACTACCCGGCGCTGCTGCCGCTCTGCGACGACGAGGACCCGCAAGAGGCACTCGGCCGCGGCGCCGTCCCGCAGCTGGGCGAACTCACCCTGCACAACGGCACGATCTACCGGTGGAACCGTCCCGTCTACGCCGTCACCGACAGCGGCCCGCACCTGCGCATCGAGAACCGGGTCCTGCCCGCCGGCCCCACCGTCGCCGACACCATCGCCAACGGCGCCTTCTACTACGGCCTCACCCGCGCCCTCGTCGACGACGACCGGCCGGTCTGGACCCGGATGTCCTTCTCGGTCGCCGAGGAGAACCTGCACGCGGCCGCCCGCGACGGCATCGACGCCCGCCTGTACTGGCCCGGCACCGGCGAAGTACCGGTCACGGAGCTGGTGTTGCGGCGGCTGCTGCCCCTGGCCCACCGGGGGCTGGAGCTGGTCGGCATGGACGTGGAGTGGCGTGAACCCCTGCTCGGCGTCATCGAGCAGCGCTGCGTCACCGCCCGCAACGGAGCCCTGTGGCAGGCGGAGTCGGTCCACCACCTGGAGAAGTCCACCGCCGACCGGGCGGCGGCGCTGCGGCAGATGACCACGACGTACATGGACTACATGCATCTCAACGCGCCCGCGCACACCTGGCCCGTGGACTGACGCCGGTCGCGACGGCGAAAGGACGCCCTGTGCGCGGCGATCTGGGCCCGGATCAGCTGCACGACGTCCGGGTGCCGTGAGCGCCGAGCGCTGAGCCGCTGAGCCTCCGAGCCGCGCGCCGAGCCGCCCCCTGCCCCAGCCCTACCCCGCCTGCGCCGCGACCAGCCAGCAGGCGGCGGTGAAGCGGACCTCCGTGCCGTGTACGAAGGGCTCGAAGGCGGCGCGGACCCGCTCGATGACCTGGGTCTGTGTCTCCTTGTCCGCCTCGGCGAAGACCAGGCCGACCGGGCCGAGGCGGGTGAAGTAGCCCACCAGCTCGCTCTCGGGCAGCGTGCAGGTCCTGTCGACCGGCCGGATGTCGATGTCCGTCCACCCGCTCTCCGCCAGGATCCGGTGGATCCTCTCCGCGGAGGCGAACGCGAACTGCCCCGGCTCGTCGGGCCGTCGGGCGGGCAGGTTCGGCAGGAGCGGGGCCGCGGCGCGCTCGGCCGTCGTCATGTACGGGTTCTCCTCCGCGCCGCGCCAGCAGACGAACCGCAGCCCGGCACCGTCCCTGGCGGCGCGCCGCAGATTCGCGAACGCCTGCACGGAGTCGCCGAAGAACATCACGCCGTTGCGGGAGACGACGGCGTCGAAGCCGCCGGGTTCGAACGCGTGGTCCGCGGCGTCGGCCAGGACGAAGGACGCCGGTGTGCCCTCCCGCTCGGCGCGCGCCCGGGCCGCGTCGATCATCGGCTCGGAGATGTCGACCCCGACGCAGCGACCCGCCCGACCGAGCTGCCGTGCCACGGCCAGCGTCAGACCGCCGGTGCCGCAGCCGACGTCGAGCACCCGGTCTCCGGGCCTGGCGGGCAGCGCTTCTAGCAGCAGTTCCTCCAGCGGCCGGAACATCCCGTCCAGCAGCGCCTGGCTCTCGACCCACACATGGCCGCCGCGGCCCTTCCAGCGGGCCGCCTGTTCGTCAGAGGTCTCACGCATCACGTCCATCATCGCCTCCCGTGCTTGCCGTCGTCGAGCGGAGATGACAGCGTGCTACTTCAAGTCGACTTGAGGTCAAGAGGATGACGGAGCTGGACATCGCCGAGGTGGCGCGCCGCGCCGGGGTACCCGCCTCCACCCTGCGGTTCTACGAGGAGAAGGGGCTGATCGCCTCGACCGGCCGACGGGGCCTGCGCCGCCAGTACGATCCCGGCGTAGTGGAGCGCCTGGCGCTGATCGCGCTGGGGCGCACGGCCGGGTTCTCGCTCGACGAGATAGCGGGCATGTTCGCGCCGGACGGGCAGCCACGCCTCGACCGGCGGATGCTCGCGGACAAGGCGGACGAGCTGGACCGCAGAATCCGCGAACTGGGCGTCCTGCGCGACTCCCTGCGCCACGCCGCCGCCTGCCCGGCGCCGAGCCACATGGAATGCTCCACCTTCCGCCGCCTCCTCAAAGCGGCCCTGTCCGGCGCGGTGGGGCGCCGAGGAGACCGTGGCCCGGGGCACCGCGACCGCCGTTGACCGGGGCTGGCCCCGGTGCCGCCGGACGAAGCTGACGGACGGCTCTCCGCTGCCGTAGCCCTCGCGCCGCTCGTGCGTGCTCACGAGGGCCACCCGCTCGCCGGGCGGCGCGCGGGCGTGCCGGGTCGGTGTCCTCGGACGACAGCGGCCGGGGCGTCAGATCCATCCCTGTTCCCACGCCCGGTGCGCGGCCGCGTGACGGGTCGGGGTGCCCAGCTTGGACATCGCGGAGGAGAGGTAGTTGCGGACCGTGCCGGCGGCCAGGTTGACCTCCGCGGCGATCTGGGCGATGGACGCGCCGGTGCGGGCGGCGCGCAGGATCTCCAGTTCGCGGCCGGTCAGGGGGCAGTCGTCCTCGGCCAGGGCGGAGGCGGCGATGTGCGGATCGACGTAGCGGCGGCCCTGCGCGATGTCGCGGATGATCTCGGCGAGCCGGGTCGCCGGGGTGGTCTTGGGCACGAAGCCGCGTACGCCGGCGGCGAGGGCCCGGCGCAGGACGGCGGGACGGGCGTGCCGGGTGACCATGACGATCTGGGTGGGGAGTTCCGCCGGGATCTCCTCGGCGGCGCGCAGGCCGTCGGTGGGCGGCATCTCCAGGTCGAGGACGGCGATGTCGGGGCGCAGCTCGCGGGCGAGCCGTACCGCGTCGGTGGAGGTGGCCGCCTCGGCGACGACATCGAAGTCGTCCTCCAGCGCGAGCAGGGCGGCCAGGGCGCTGCGCAGCAGATCCTCGTCGTCGGCGATGAGCAGGCGGATCACCGGGCGGCTCCGTCCGCGGGCAGGACGGCCGTGACGGCGAACCGGCCGTCGGCGTGCTGCCAGGTGAGGTCGCCGCCGGCTGCCGTCAGACGTGCGGCGAGGGTGCGCAGGCCGGTTCCCGCCAGGCCGGCTCCCGCCAGGGCGGTGGGGTGGTCCTCGGCGCCGTCGTTGGTCACGCTCAGGCGGGCGGAGCCGTCGGTGATGCGGTAGGCGACGGAGGCGTGTTGGGCCCGGCTGTGCCGCAGTACGTTCGTGGTCGCCTCCCGCATCACCAGGCCGAGCAGATGACGGGCGGGCTCGGTGAGTTCGGTGGCGGTGGGGGACAGGTCCGTCCGCGCGTCGATGCCGGCCGCGGCCAGCACCCGGGTCGCGTTGGTGATCTCGTCGTCCAGGGCCGTCCGGCGGTAGCCCTGCACCACGGCACGGGTGTCGCTGAGGGCGTCGGCCGCCAACTGCCGTACCTCCTTCATCTCCGTGGCGGCGCGCGCCGGGTCCCTCTCGACCAGCCGCTCCGCCAACTCGGCCTTCAGCGCGATGACTTGCAGGTGGTGGCCTTGGATGTCGTGCAGGTCGGCGGCGAACCGCAGCCGCTCCTCCCGGACCGCCAGCTCCGCCTCCAACCGCCGCGCCTCGTCCAGCCGCCGTGCCGTGTCCCAGGCCCACAGGGGGCCGAGCGTCACCCAGGCGGTGAAGGCGACGATCCCGGCCGGGAACAGTGCGGCGTACGCCAGTTCGCCGTCCCCCGCGGCCAGGCTGATGACGCCGCCGGGCAGGGGCGCGAGGGTCGTCGCACCGGCGATCAGCAGCCGTCGGCGGCCCGGCGGGAGGTAGGTCGCGACGGCCGTCACCACCAGTGCCGGGGCGAGGGGCCAGAGGGCGTAGTTGCGTACGGCGAGGGGCGCCACCGCGAGGACGACCGCGGCCACGGCCGCCGTGGACAACCAGCCCACGGGCGCCGACCGGGGCGCCAGGCGCCGGCCCAGCAGCACCACGCACGCCACCGTCTCGACCGGCAGGGCGACGGCGGCCGGGACGCGGGCCCACAGCGTGACGTCGCCGTCGAGGAGCCACTCCCCGAAGAAGGCGAGCAGGACGCACGCGCTCATACCGGGCACGGTCCACCACGTGTAGCGGCGGAAGCCCGTCAGCCCCGCGCCGCGTTCGACTGCCTCGTCCCCCATGCGGCCATTCTGGCCCATGACAGATGTCATTCGCGGCCGTGACAACTCCACGTGAGCACAGGGGGATTCGGCACTACTGGCGGACCTCTCCCCGCAGCAGGCTGAAGGCACACCGGGCAATACCCCACCCCCGTACCCGAGGAGAGGCCGTCATGCAGCAGACGACACAGCTCAGGAAGGACACGCACGGCCGACCGGCCCTCCGGCACTTCGCCCGCCACTACCTGGAGATGGTGGCCGCGATGGTCGTCGGGATGCTCGTCCTCGGCGCGGTGACGCGAGGCGTCCTCGCGCTCGCCGGGGCGGAGATCTCCGCGAGTCGCCAGCCCGAACTCGCCTCCCTGGAGATGGCGTTCGCCATGGCGGCCGGAATGGGGGTGTGGATGCGCCATCGAGGTCACGGCCGGGCGGGCACCCTGGAGATGTGCGGGGCGATGTTCGCACCCCTGCTCCTGCTGTTCCCCCTGCTCTGGCTGGACGTCCTCACCTCCGACTCGCTGATGGTCCTTGAGCACCTCATGATGCTTCCGCTCATGGCCCTCGTGATGCTCCGTCGTCGCGACGAGTACGGGAGCTGATCCCATGAGCACCGCACACGGCCTCCGGCCCGAGGCACGGAAGCGCTGCCTCCGGCCCGCGGCACTCAAGCGACGCCGGCCGACAGCGCTGGCCCTCGCGGCCGCGGCGCTCAACCTGACGGCATCCGGCTCGGAGGACGTGGCCGACGCCGTCGGCGGCTTCGGAGAGGTCCTGCCGCTGCTTCCCCTGATCTACCTGACCGTCCACCAGCTCGGCACGCCCCGGGCCACCTGGCCGGTGCTCGGCGCGGGGCTGACGGTCGTGTTCGTCCTCCCCCTGCAGAGCGCGGTCGCCCCGTCCACCGCCCTGGTCGCCCTCGCGCTCGTCCTCCTGCTGTGGGGCGTGTTGCGCGGAACTCCGCACGGTCCGGCCACCTTCGGCGTGCAGGCGACGGGCGCGGCCGTCTTCTGCGGGCTGGCGCTGGCCGGTCTTGCGGTGGACCCGGATCTGGGCCGCTACCTCGTGGCGACCGGCTGGTTCCTCCACGGCGTCTGGGACTTCGTACACCTGTGGCGCGACCGGGTGGTGGCCCGCACGTTCGCGGAGTGGTGCGGTGTGGTGGATGTGCTGGTCGCCGCCCAACTGCTGGTCCTGGTATAGGAGTCGTAGGCATGCGGGGCTCCGTGGGAAGCTCAGTGCATGATCTTCAGCCGCCGCGCCCGTACGGTCGCACTGACCGTGACCGTCACTCTTGGTTCGCTCGCCCTGTCCGCCTGCGGCAGCGGCGAGTCCGGTGACCGCGGCGGAACGCACTACGTCATGGGCGCGGACGGCATCGAGACGGTCGCCGCGCAGGAGCGCGGCCCCGTCGGCCGGATCAAGGGCGAGACCCTCCAGCGGGAGCAACTCGACCTCGCCGACCTCCGCGGCAAGGTCGTCGTGATCAACGTCTGGGGTTCCTGGTGCCCTCCCTGCCGCGCCGAAGCCCCCTACCTGAACAAGGTCGCCAAGGAGGTGAAGGCCAAGGGCGTGGAATTCGTCGGCATCAACACGCGCGACGACGACAGGCTGCGGCCCCAGGCGTTCGAGGACGACTTCGACATCTCCTACCCGAGCCTGTACGACCCGACCGGGAAACTGCTCCTGTCGGGATTCCCCAAGGGCACGGTGAACCTTCAGGCGCTGCCGGTCACCATCGCCGTGGACCGCAAGGGGAACATAGCGGCCAGGGCATTCGGCGCGCTCGACGACACCAAACTGCGCAGGATGATCGACCCGCTGCTCAAGGAGAGCTGAGCCGGGCTGCGCCCCGGCAGGGGCTTACGCGAAGGACGACTTGAACTCCGGCGTGCCCCGGGGACCGGCACGTCGCCCGCTCGGTCCGCCCTTCGCCCCGGACTTCCGTGCTCATGACACGGATACGTCATCGGTATAGCCACGTAACACTCCTGACGGAGGCTCAGTGCGCACCTCCGGTCTCATCGGCAACTCACCCCCCACGTGACCGGGTTGATCGCACAGCGCGCCCGGCCGCGGGCGCGGGTGAGGAGGAGTGGATGGCTGCGGAAAGAGCGACCGGATCCCGTCGCGACTTCCTGCGCAACGTCGGTGTCGCGGGCGGCGCGGGAATGCTCTACTCGGCGATGGGCGCACTGGGCATCGCCCCGGTGCCGGAGGCAGGGGCCGCCGAGTACCGGGCGCCGCGCGCGAGCGACTTCAGCCTGAGCGGGCGCAGCGCCAAGAAGGTCCTGGTGCTCGGCGCCGGCATCGCGGGCCTGGCCACCGCCTACGAACTCGGCAAGGCCGGCTACGACTGCCGGATCCTGGAGGCCGCGGACCGGCCCGGCGGCCGCAACTGGACCGTGCGCGGCGGCACGACCCTGACCGACCTCGACGGCCGCAAGCAGACCGCCTCGTTCACCAAGGGCCAGTACATGAACGCGGGGCCCGCCCGGCTGCCGCAGTCGCACGTCACGCTGGAGTACTGCCGCGAACTCGGCGTCCCCGTCGAGGTGTTCACCAACCAGAACGCCAACGCCTACATCCACCACGAGAACAGCGCCGCCCTCGCCGGCAAGCCCGTGCGCTGGCGCACCGCGAAGGCCGACGTCCACGGCTACGTCTCCGAGCTCCTCGCCAAGGCCACCGACCAGGGCGCCCTGGACGCGGAGCTGACCGCCGCCGACAAGGAGCGGCTGATCGCCTTCCTGCAGAACTTCGGCGCCATCAAGGGCAAGGCGGACGGCTACGCCTACACCGGCACCGACCGTCGCGGCTACGCCGTCGAGCCCGGCGCCGCCTTCGAGGAGGGCACCGTCCTGGGCCCCGTGCCAACGTTGTCCGACGTCCTGGCCAGCGGTGTCGGACAGAGATTCGCCTTCGAGCTCGGTTACGACCAGGCCATGCTCATGTTCCAGCCGGTGGGCGGCATGGACGCCATTCCCCGGGCTCTGGCCGAGGCCGTCGGCCGCGGCCGGATCACCTACGGAGCCGAGGTCTCGGAGGTCAAGGACCTGCCGGCCGGCGCGGAGGTGACGTACAAGGACCCCCGCGGCCGCACCCGCACCGCGCACGCCGACTTCGTCGTCGCCGCCATGCCCCCGATGGTCATGGCCCGCATCAAGCACAACCTCGGCGCGAACGTCACCGCCGCCCTGAAGTACCCCGCCGCGACACCCGTCGGAAAGATCGGCCTGGAGTACCGCAGCCGCTGGTGGGAGACCGACGAGCACATCTACGGCGGGATCACGCCCACCGACACCGACCTGGGCACCGTCTGGTACCCGTCCTACGGCCACCTCGGCCGCCGCGGCACCCTCATCGGCTACTACAACTTCGGTGCCAACGCCCTTGCCTACAGCGCCCTGCCGCACGAGGAGCGCCTGAAGCGGGCGCTGAGCCGGGGCGTACGGATCCACGGCGACAAGTACCGCACCGAACTCGACCACTCCTTCAGCGTCGCCTGGCACCGCACCCCGCACATCGAGGGCGGCTGGGTGAGCTGGCCCTCGCAGAGCGGCCCGGAGTACAAGCTGCTCAACCAGCCCGCCGGGCACGTCCACTTCGCCGGCGACTGGCTCAGCCACGTCATCGCCTGGCAGCACGGCGCGTTCACCTCGGCCCGCAAGGTCGCCACCGACATCCACCAGAAAGTGATGGCCGCATGAACCGGCGTACGAAGACCGTCCTCGGTACGGCCCTGACCGCGTCCCTCCTCGCGGGCGGCACCGCGCTCGCCGACGGCAGGAGCTGGCGGCCCGCGCCGAAGGAGGTGCGCGTGATGCTGCCCGAGGGACAGTCCAACCCCGGCATCGCCACCGGCGTGGCGACGGGCGGCGAGGTCGCCGTCTACCAGAGCAGCGGCCTCGGCCCCACCGCGCTCAACCCCGCCGCCCCCGGAGGCAGTCCGGAGCGCTACACCGACCCCTCCCTGACCGAGGGCGCCGAAGGCGTCACCGTCACCGAGGCGCAGGCGCTCGTCGTACTGCGCAACATCAAGACCAACCTGGAGGCCGCGGGCGTCACCCCGGCCGACGTCATCACGATGAAGTGCTATCTGATGAAGCCGCCCGGCGCCGAGACCGCCGACTACGCGGGCTGGAACCGCGCCTACCGGCAGTACTTCGCCAACATCGACCTGGCCACCCACAAGGTCGTGCCCGTCCCCATGGGCACCTCCGCCCCCAAGGCCCCGCTGGTTGCCAACAAGGCCCGGCCCGCGCGCGCCACCATGGAGGTCGCCTCCCTGGCCGTCAAGGGCTGGCTGGTCGAGGTGGAGGTCACCGCGGCCTACAAGAAGCGGTAGCGCTCCGCTGGGGGAGCCGTGGTGTGTCGTCGTTCGGCTGCGGGTTCGTGGTGGCCGGTCGCGCAGTTCCCCGCGCCCCTTCGGAGCGCTGCCGAACCGTGGCCGGCTTCGCCGGACCCGTGGGCCCGAGCCACCCGCGCTCAATAACAGGTCGCTTGTCCGGGACCCTTGACTCATTGACCGGCAGTGGACATCCTGCTCCCTACCTTGCGGAGGTCATGACAATCCAGGAGGGGTGGCCCATGGCTCGGCTCCCGTACCGCAGACGCACCAACCTCACCGTCGTCTCGCTGCTTCTCCTCGTCCTGACCCTGACGCTCGGCCCGGCGCCGAGTTCCGCGGCCGGCACCGACTGGTGGCTGCCCACCGCGCGCCCCACGCCGGACTCGCAGATCAACGTCACCGGTGAGCCGTTCACCGGCACCAACGCCGCGGGGGAGGTACGCGGCTTCGTCGACGCGCACAACCACCTGTTCTCCAACGAGGCCTTCGGCGGGCGGCTCATCTGCGGCAAGCCCTTCTCGGAGGCCGGGATCGCCGACGCACTCAAGGACTGCCCCGAGCACTACCCCGACGGCTCACTCGCGATCTTCGACTTCATCACCAACGGCGGTGACGGCCGCCACGACCCGGTCGGCTGGCCCACCTTCAAGGACTGGCCCGCCCACGACTCCCTGACCCACCAGCAGAACTACTACGCCTGGATCGAGCGCGCCTGGCGCGGCGGTCAGCGCGTCCTCGTCAACGACCTGGTCACCAACGGCGTGATCTGCTCGGTGTACTTCTTCAAGGACCGCACCTGCGACGAGATGACCTCGATCCGCCTCCAGGCGAAGCTGACGTACGACCTGCAGGCCTACATCGACAAGATGTACGGCGGCACCGGCAAGGGCTGGTTCCGGATCGTCACCGACAGCGCCCAGGCCCGACAGGTCATCGAGCAGGGCAAGTTGGCCGTGATCCTGGGCGTGGAGACCTCCGAGCCCTTCGGCTGCAAGCAGGTGCTGGACATTCCGCAGTGCAGCAGGGCGGACATCGACAAGGGCCTCGACGAGCTGTACGCGCTGGGCGTACGCAGCATGTTCCTGTGCCACAAGTTCGACAACGCCCTGTGCGGCGTCCGCTTCGACGAGGGTGCCCTCGGAACCGCCATCAACGTCGGCCAGTTCCTGTCCACCGGCACCTT
Organism: Streptomyces sp. TRM68416; assembly: GCF_014596915.1. Taxonomy (GTDB): domain Bacteria; phylum Actinomycetota; class Actinomycetes; order Streptomycetales; family Streptomycetaceae; genus Streptomyces. The sequence goes on along the minus strand of NZ_JACVWU010000010.1, from coordinate 55,095 downwards.
CTGGCGCACCGAGAAGTGCACCGGCCCGCAGCATGACAACCCCATCGGCCTGGCCTCGGCGCCGGAGGCCGAGAAGGAGCTGCCCGAGGACGTCGACGTCCCCTCGTACAAGCAGGACGCGCAGTGCAACGTCCGCGGCCTCACCGACCTCGGCGAGTACGCCGTGCGCGGCATGATGAAACGCAAGATGATGCTGGAGATCGACCACATGAGCGTCAAGGCCACCGGCCGGGTGCTCGACATCTTCGAGGCCGCCTCCTACCCCGGCGTGCTCTCCTCGCACAGCTGGATGGACCTCAACTGGACCGAACGCGTCTACGGCCTCGGCGGTTTCATCGCCCAGTACATGCACGGTTCCGAGGGCTTCAGCGCCGAGGCGAAGCGCACCGACGCCCTGCGCGACAAGTACGGCGTGGGCTACGGCTACGGCACCGACATGAACGGCGTCGGCGGCTGGCCCGCCCCGCGCGGAGCCGACGCCCCGAACAAGGTGATCTACCCCTACCGCAGCGTCGACGGCGGCTCCGTGATCGACAAGCAGACCACCGGGCAGCGGACGTGGGACCTCAACACCGACGGAGCCGCGCACTACGGCCTGGTCCCGGACTGGATCGAGGACATCCGGCGGGTCGGCGGCCAGGACGTGGTGAACGACCTCTTCCGCGGCGCCGAGTCCTACCTCGACACCTGGGGCGCCTCCGAACGGCACCAGGCCTCGGTCAACCTCGCCAAGAACGCCCCGGCCACGGCCAGTTCGGCGGAGTGGAACCCGTTCACCAGCTACGCCCCGTCCCGCGCCGTGGACGGCGACAAGGGCACCCGCTGGGCCAGCGACTGGAACGACGACCAGTGGCTGCGCATCGACCTCGGCGCCACCCACCGCGTCGCCCGCGTCACCCTCGACTGGGAACGCGCCTACGGCAGGGCCTACCGCGTCGACCTGTCCACCGACGGCGCGACCTGGCACACCGCGTGGTCCACGACCGCCGGCGACGGCGGCCTGGACACCGCCCGCTTCGACGGCACACCGGCCCGGTACGTCCGTATCCAGGGCCTGCAACGCGGCACCGACTGGGGATACTCGCTGTACGAGGTCGGCGTCCACAGCAGCTGACCGGCGGGCGGGAGAGAGCAGCGCACATGGCACGGATGCCGTCGGCCGAACGACGACGACAGCTGACGGAAGCCGCGATCAGGGCGATGGCCCGGGACGGCGTCGCCAAGACGACCACCCGGGCCATCGCCGCCGAGGCGGGTGTCTCCCTGAGCGTCGTCCACTACTGCTTCGACTCCAAGCAGGCCCTGATCGAGTCCGTCATCACCACCATCACCGACCACTACGTGACGTTGGTGCAGGACGCCATCCGCCCCCGCGCCAGCCTCCAGGAGACCGTCCGGGCCGGCCTCGAAGCGTACTGGGACCACGTCCGCGCCCACCCCGACGAGCACATGCTCACCTACGAACTCACCCAGTACGCCCTGCGCCAGCCCGGCTTCGAGCACCTGGCCAGGCGCCAGTACGAGCTGTACGGCGAGGCCTACACCCACCTCATCGAGCAGCTCGCCCGGACGATGGACCTCGAACTCCGGGTGCCCGTACCGGAGTTGGCCCGCTACCTGGCCGCCATGACCGACGGCCTGACCCTCAACTACCTGGTGCTCGGCGACGAAACGGCCTTCAGCGGCATCCTCGACACGGTCACCGCCCACATCGCCGCCCTGGTGCGCTGAGACCGCCCGGTCACGACGGGTCGCGGTCGCCGGTCCACTTCAGCAGCAGCGACTCGCGCTCCTCCCGGCCCGGCGTGCTGTCGTCGGCGCGCTCCCGGCGCCAGGCGAGGAGGTCGCCGAGGTCGGCGCGGCCGTCGACGAGCCGGTTCAGAAGCGTGCGGGACAGCTCGTACTCCACCGGGCCGTAGATCCCTCCGGCGACCGCCGCCAGCACGCCGACCTCGGACACCCCGTCGGCGGTGGCGACCCGCACGGTGAACGCGGGCGGCAGGTCGCCGTCCCCAGTCACCGCGACGGTCACCGCGTCGACGGCCCTGGAGACCCAGCGGCGCACGGCGGGCCGTACCGCCACGTCACCGGCCTCGATCCGCAGCACCTCGGCCCAGCCCCAGGAGCCGGAGTCCTCCTCCGGGCCGAGCACGTCGACCCCGTCCGCGGACAGCCGCACCCCCGAGGCCGTGCCGGTGGGCTCGGCTCCCACGTACACCGCGTCCTCGGTGATCCAGAACAGGCCGACCATGGCCATGTGTGCCTCCTGCTGCCTTACCGGGGGAAGATCGTCCCCCCTCTGCTCGCTGTGAGAGACGGCCGTCGCGGGCCGTCGGTTGCACAGAAGCGACCGCAGGGGCGCTCAAGACCGTGCCGCTCCATGGTGCGGGCCACGGAACCGCTCCATCCTGGGTGTTCCGAATGGTGTCTGGAGGCCGTCATGCCCGAGCCGTCCGTCCTCGCCTCGCTGGTGTCCGCCCTGCGGCAGGGGGCGATCGAAGTCGTCGACCTCACCGCCCCGTTGTCGGCGGCGACACCACTGATCCAACTCCCGCACGGATACGGGCAGACGGCGACGTTCGAACTGCAGGAGATCAGCCGCTACGACCACCGGGGCCCGGACTGGTACTGGAACAACTTCCGCACCGGCGAACACACCGGCACCCACTTCGACGCCCCGAACCACTGGGTGACCGGCAAGGACCTCGCCGACGTGGCGTCGGTGCCCGCGCGTCGCCTGATCGCGCCCGCGGCCGTGCTGGACTTCACCGCCGAGGCGGAGCGGGACGCGGACTTCGTCGTCGAGGTGGACCACGTCAAGGCCTGGGAGGCGGAGAACGGGCCGCTGCCGGAAGGCGGTTGGCTGCTGCTGCGCACCGGCTGGGACGCCCGTGCCCAGTCCCAGCAGGAGTTCCTCAACGCGGACGACAACGGCCCGCACACTCCCGGCCTTTCGCCGGACTGCGCCCGGTGGCTGGCCCAGGAGTCGCCGGTGATCGGCCTCGGCGTCGAGACGGTCGGCACGGACGCCGGACGCGCGCACGCCTTCGACCCGCCCTTCCCCTGCCACGCGTACCTCATGGGCAGCGACAAGTACGGACTGACCCAACTGCAGAACCTGGCCCTGCTGCCGCCCACCGGCTGCGTCGTGATCGCCGGGCCGCTGCCCATCGTCACCGGCTCCGGATCCCCCGCCCGGGTGCTCGCGCTGGTGGAACGCTGAGGAAGGCCGCGGCTGCCCCCGGCATGCGCGCCGAGGGCAGCCGGGCGGCGGTCAGTTGACGCTCAGTTCGTAGAACCCCCTCCCGAACGTCGCCGCCACCAGCCGTCGGTGGCCCGGGTCGTACTCGATGTCGTCGACCGGCACGGCAGGCATGCCGCGGCCGAGGCGGAGCCAGTGGCGGCCGCCGGTGGGGCTGGTGAACACGCCCTGGTCGGTGGCGATGTGCAGGGTGCCGCCGCGGGCGACGACCAGGTCGTTGACGGGGGCCGAGGGGAGGTTGCCCGACAGGTTCCGCCAGTGGGCGCCGCCGTCGGTGCTGCCGTAGACGTGGGGGAGGGAGGAGCCGGAGCGGTAGGCGGAGTGGGTGGTCCAGACGCGGTCGGGGTTCCTCGGGTCGACGACCACGCGCGTGACCCAGGGGCGGCCCTCCGCCAGCTTCGTCCAGGTGGCGCCGAGGTTCCTGGTGACCCAGACGCGGCCGTCGTCGGTGCCGACGTACACCGTGCGTCCGTCGGAGGCCGGGGCGATCGAGGTGATCGTGCCGTAGTTGGTGTAGATCGGGTCGGCGCCCGGGCCGCCGCTGAGGTCGGGGCTGATGGGCCGCCAGGTCACGCCGCCGTCCGTGGAGCGGTTGAGGACCTCCGAGCCGTAGTAGAGGATCTTCGGGTCGCGCGGGTCGAAGGCCATCGGCGTGAACCAGTTGCGGCGCTTGAAGGTGGTGGCGTTGGCGAAGTACGTGAGCGTGTCGCCGCCGTCGGTGGAGCGGAAGCAGTTGCCGTACTGGTAGCAGGCGAAGACGTTGTTCACGTCGGTCGGGTTGATCAGGTTCTCCTCGCCGTCGCCGCCGAGGTACTCGTTGAAGCCGTCCCCGCCCCAGGAGCGCAGCGAGCCGTTGTCCTGCGCGCCGCCGGAGATCCGGGTGACGTCCTGCGGGCTGATCGCGGCGCTGTAGAGCTGGGTGTACGGCTCGTGGCGGGCCTTGACCCAGCCGCCGTCACCGTCGGCGTCGGAGCGGTAGACCCCGCCGTCGTTGCCGAGGTAGACGCGGCCCGGGCGGCGCGGGTCCCAGACCATGGCGTGGTGGTCGACGTGGATGCTGGTGTCGTCCGCCGTCCAGGTCCGTCCGCCGTCCTTGGTGGTCAGCAGGGCGACGCCGGCCACATGTACGTGGTCGGTGTCGCGGGGGTCGATCCACACCTTGCCGAACCACCAGCCGAAGCTGGACTGGGAGGCGGTGAGGTCGGCGTTGTCCGGGGTGCGGGTCCAGCTGTCGCCGCCGTCGGAGGAGGCGTAGAAGCCCTCGAAGGGTCCGTCGGCCTTGTTGACGATCGCGTAGAGCCGGTCGCCCGCGACGGCGAGGCCGATCCGGCCCACGTCGGGCCCCCGGGCGGGCAGTCCGCCCTCCAGCCGCTGCCAGCTCTCGCCGTCGTCGTCGCTGCGGAAGACGCCCGAGCCGACACCGCCGTAGGTGCGCAGGTCGGGTCGGCGGCGGTGGTCCCACATCACGGCGTACAGGCGGTCGCCGTCCTTGATGATCTCGGTGGCGCCGGTGAACTCGTTGGCGCCGGTGAGGATGCGCTCCCAGGTGGCGCCGCCGTCCTCGGTGCGGTAGACGCCGCGGTCGCCGCCGCCGTTGTAGAGGGAACCGGCGGCCGCGACGTAGATGCGGCGGGGGTCGGCCGGGTCGACGGTGATCGCGCCGATCGCGCCCGAGTCGCGCAGCCCGAGCCGCTGCCAGGTGCGGCCGCCGTCCTTGCTGCGGTACAGGCCGGTCCCCTCGTACGTGATGCTGCCGCCGCCCGGGTTGGCCTCGCCGGTGCCGACGTACAGGGTGCCGTCCGGCGCGGTGGCCACCGCGCCCATGGCCTGGGTCCAGCTGTCCGGCCACACCGAGTGGAACGTCGAACCGGCGTCGGTGCTGCGCCACAGACCGCCGCTGGCCGCCGCCGCGTACAAGGTGTCGGCACGCTTCGGGTCGAGCGCGAGCGACACGATCCGGCCGCCTATGTTCGTGGGGCCGACGCTCTTCCAGCGCTTGCCCACGGTGGGCAGTGCGCGCGCCTCGGCCGCGGCGAGTTCATGGGCGTGCCGGGGTATCGACTCGCCCGGCAGGGTCTTCTGCAGATAGCGGTACTCCGCCGGCGCCGCGGGTCCGCGCACCGGCCGGTACACGTCCTCCGGCGGAGGCGGCGGTGCCGCGGAGGCCGGTGCCGCCAGCAGCGCGGCTCCGGTGACCGTGGCAAGCACCAGTGACAGCAGACCTCTGCCCATCGGAACCCCTTCGTAGTCATGCTCGTGACAATCCGCAACGACGTTACGGGAGAGGTGAGTTGAGCAGAAGGGTGCCTCGGGTGGCGGGGAGGGATATCCGAAACCTGTCCGTCCGTTACGACCGGCACCCTTGACAGTGTGCATGCCCTTTCGCCACGTTTGATCCCTGCCGAAGGTTCGGACGCCGGCCGGTGTGCACCCGTCCGAGCCGACGGAAGAGGGGCGTGGTGCGGACAGCGCCACGGGGGCAACTGGGGGGAGCGGTCGCCCATGCGAGCCATGAGCAGAACCGGACGGTCCACGAACAGGACCGGACGGTCCACGAGCAGGACCGGACGATCCAAGAGGGCCGCCGGAACGGACATCACCGTCCACCGGCCCGAGGACCTGAGCGCCGCGCAACGCGCGGCCTGGCACCGGGCGATGGACGAGTCGCCCGAGTACGCCAATCCCTTCCTGTCGCCGGAGTTCGCCGCCGGCATCGGCAGGCACCGCGGCGGGGTGCAGATCGCCGTCCTGCACGAACACGGCGAACCCGTCGGCTTCCTGCCCTACGAGCGCAACCTCCTCGGCATCGGACGCGCCGTCGGCCTCGGCCTCTCCGACTGCCAGGCGCTCGTGCACCGGCCCGGGATCATCTGGGACACCGAGGAACTGCTGCGCGCCTGCGGGCTCGCCAGCTTCGAGTTCGACCATCTCGTCGAGGAGCAGAAGCCGTTCGGCCGCCATGTGACCGGGATGTTCGCCTCGCCGGTGATCGATCTCAGGCCCGGCGACGGCGACTACGCGGCCTGGCTGCGCGCCGCCTACCCCGGACAGGCCAAGTCGACGCTGAAGAAGGAACGCCGGCTCGCGCGCGACGTCGGCGAGGTGCGGTTCGTCTTCGACGAGCGCGACCCGCGGATGCTGCGCCGGCTGATGGAGTGGAAGTCCGCCCAGTACCGCAGGACCGGACGCATGGACCGGTTCGCCCGGCCCTGGATCGTCCACCTGGTGCACGACCTCTTCCGGCTCCAGGAGGAGCACTTCACCGGAGTGCTCTCCGTCCTCTACGCCGGGGACCGGCCGGTCGCCGCGCACTTCGGGCCCCGCTCCCGCACCGTGCTCGCGGCCTGGTTCACCGCCTACGATCCCGCGTTCCACTACTACTCGCCCGGGCTGATGATGCACCTGCGCACCGCGGAGGCGGCGGCCCGGCACGGCGTGCGGGTCGTCGACCTCGGGCGCGGGGACAAGGAGTACAAGGACTGGCTCAAGACGCGCGAACTGCGCGTGGGCGAGGGGTTCGCCGTCCGCCCCCACCCGGTCGCCGCCGTCCACCGCATGTGGCGCAGGCCCGTCCGCGGGCTGCGGAACACGGTCCTGGCCCATCCCGCGCTGCGCGAGCCCGCCGACCGGCTGCTGAAGACGGTCGGCGCGCTGCGCTCCGCGCACCGGGCCTGAGCGGTCGGCCCCACAGCTCTCCCCGGCGCGCCCCGAACCGCTCCGCGCCATGTTCCCGTCCCCAACTCCCTCCGGAAGAACGGAAGAACTCATGCCGTACGGAGCGCGGCTGGCCGCGACGATGACGAAGCGGCTCGGACGCGAATGCGTCTACACCCCCTCGGCGAGACTGGCCCTCTACCTCGCGCTACGGCGCTGGTGCCGACCGGGCGGACGGGTGCTGATGTCGCCGGTGAACGACGACGTGATCCTCTTCGTGGTGCTGGCCGCCGGACTGCGCCCGGTCATGGCACCCGTCTCCGTGTGGGACGGCAACATCGACCCGGCCGCCGTCCCCGACTCGACCTGGCGCGAGGTCGACGCCGTACTGACCACCAACCTCTACGGCGTACCCGACCGGGTCGTGGAACTGCGCCGCCGCTGCGAGCAGTTGGGCATCCCGCTCATCGAGGACGCCGCGCACGCCATCGGCAGCCACGTCGACGGACAGCCGATCGGGACCTTCGGGACGGCGGCCGCCTTCAGCCTCTCCAAGCACGTGGCGGCGATGGCCGGCGGCTTCCTCGCGGTCGAGGACGCGCGCACCCGCCGGGAACTGGAACTGCTCCGCGACGACCTGCTCGCCCCGCGCCGCCTGCGCGAGGACCTGACCGTCACCCTGCGCCCCCTGGCCCGCTCCGCCGTTCGCACCCTGCGCCTGGTGCGCCCCGTGTGGCGCACGATGCAACACCTCGGCCTGCTGGAACGCGACGACTTCCGCATGGAACTGCACGCCCCGCGCCTGTCCGACAGCGCCCGCTCGGCCCCGAGCCTGACCGCCTACGAACCCTGGGTCCGCGTCGACCTGCACGGCTTCCGCACCCGCCACGGCTCCTTCGTCCGCGGACAGTTGGGCCTGCGGATGGCCCGCCTCGACGAGGACCTCGCCCGGCGCAGAGCCGGCGTCCTGCTGCTCGCGGGCACCGCCTGGGCCCCCGCGCCGCTGCACGAGCGGACGGTCCACCACGGCCCGCTCCCGCTCTTCCGGGTTCCGCTCCTGGTCCACGGCCGCGACGCCCTCCTGGAGCGCCTGGTCGACCACGGCATGGTGTGCGGCTACGTCTACGACCCCCCGCTCGACGACTACGCGGGCGGCGAGTTCGTCGAGCCGTCCCCCGCTCCGGCGGCCGCCCGCTGGTTCGCCTCCCACGTCCTGCCGGCCGACCCGCTGCTGGCCCGGGTGGTCGTCGGCGCCCTGACGAAGGAGCGGGTGGCGACGGCACGCCCCGCGGTCCCCGCCCCGGCGGTCCGGGACACCACACCTCCGGCGCCGCTGGGGCAGTAGGGGGCGGCAGGGGGCAGGAGGAGCGGCGAGCGGCCTTCGCCGGCCCTCTCGGTGCCGCTGACGTGAGCCGCACGGCGTCTGACGTGAGCCCCACGGCGTCTGACGTGAGCCGCACGGCGTCTGACGTGAGCCCCGAAGCGTCTGACGTGAGCCCCAAGGCCTCTGACGTGAGAAAAACGCTCGTCAATGTCTCTGCGGGGGGTTGTTCGGACATTCTCCGGCGTCTTAGGGTCGACCTCTGAGAGCAAGCGCTTTCTGTTGGCATGTCCGTCGGCCGTTCGAGGAGCGCCGCATGTCCCTGCCCCCTGGGCACCCCGCCCGCCGCCGCGTCGCCGTCGTCGGCACCGGCGCCATCGTCAGCGGCAGCCACCTGGCCGCGCTCACCGCGCACGCCGACCGGACGGAACTGGTCGCCGCCGTCGACGTCGACGTCGAACGCCTCGACGCCTTCCGGAACCTCGCGGGCGACCAGGTCGCCGGCTACACCTCGGTCGAGTCGATGCTCGACGCCGTACGCCCCGACCTGGTGCTCATCGGCACCCCGCCGTCCCTGCACCGGGAGCAGACGGTGGCCGCGCTCAAGGCGGGCGCGTGGGTGCTGTGCGAGAAGCCGCTGACGCTGTCGCTGGCCGAGTACGACGAGATCGCGGCGGCCGAGGAGGCCTCCGGCGGGTACGCCTCCGTGATCTTCCAGCACCGGTACGGCTCCGGCGCCGAGCACGCCCGCGAACTGATCGCCGGCGGCGAACTGGGCGCCCCGCTGGTCGCGCACTGCCAGACCACCTGGCACCGCGACGCCGCCTACTACGCGGTGCCCTGGCGCGGCCGGTGGGCCACCGAGGGCGGCGGACCGACCATGGGACACGGCATCCACCAGTACGACCTGCTGCTGCACCTGCTCGGCGCGTGGGACGAGGTGCGCGCCATGGCCGCCCGGCTGGTCCACGACACCGAGAGCGAGGACGTCTCCACCGCCCTGGTGCGGTTCGCCAACGGCGCCCTCGCCACCGTGGTCAACAGCGTCCTGTCCCCGGACGAGGTCAGCCGCATCCGCATCGACTGCGCCGACGCCACGGTCGAGCTGACCCACCTGTACGGCCACCGCAACACCGACTGGGCCTACACCCCCGCCCCGCACGTCCCCGCCGCCCGCGCCGCCGCCTGGGGCGCGCCCGCCGCCGACGTGCCCAGCTCGCACACCGCCCAGCTCGGCGGCCTGCTCGACGCCTACGACGCCGGCGTACGGCCGCCCGGCAGCGGCCCGGAGGCCCGCGCCACGCTCGAATTCGCCGCCGCCCTGTACAAGGCGGCGTTCACCGGCCTGCCGGTGCGCTCCGGCGAGATCCGCCCGGGTGACCCTTTCTACGAGGCGATGCACGGCGACCACCCCGACTGGGCCCCCAAGGAGCGCGCATGAGCATCCGAGTCAGCCACGCGCACGGCGAGCACATCGCGGTCGCGGCGGCCAACGGCACGGAGATCCTCCGCTACGTCTACCGCCCCGACCCGGACGCCTTCGAGTCCCGCAAGCCCTACGCCCACCCCCTGCGCACCCTCGCCGGGCGCACGGTCACCGGATACCGCCCGAACGACCACCGCTGGCACAAGGGCCTGCAGATGACCGCGAGCCATCTGTCCGGCCAGAACTTCTGGGGCGGCAACTGCTACGTCCACGGCCAGGGCTATCTGCGCCTGCCCGAACGGGTCGGCTCGATGCGGCACGACGGCTTCCCGCTGATCGCCGCCGAGGACGACCGCCTCACCGTCGCGGAGGACCTGACCTGGGTCGCCAACGACGGACGGGAATGGGCACGCGAGGAGCGCGGCCTCACCGTCCACTCGGTGGACGAGACGGCCGGCACCTGGGCCCTGGACTGGTCGATCCGGCTCACCAACCTCCGCGAGGAGCCCCTCGCCTTCGGCTCGCCGACCACGGCGGGCCGTGAGATGGCCGGCTACACCGGCCTCCAGTGGCGCGGACCGCGCGACTACACCGGCGGCACCGTCTTCGCCCCGGACACCGATGCGGACGCCGACAAGCTCATGGGCAGCCAGAGCCCCTGGCTCGCCTTCACCGCCGAGCACGACGACGTCGACGCCCACTCCACGGTCGTCTTCGCACACGCCCCGGAGAACCGCGACGCCATCCACGAGTCCCACTGGTTCGTGCGCTCCGAGCCCTTCCCCACGGTCGCGTTCTCCTGGGCCTTCTTCGAGGAGTTCGAGCTGCCGCCGGAGGAGACCTTCGGCTACCGCTACCGGGTGGTGATCGCGGACGGCGCCTGGGACCGGGAACGCGTGGCGGCGCACCTGGAGGCGCTGCCGTGGTGAAGCCCGCACTGCCCCACCCCCTGCCCGGCGCCGTCGGCCTGTCCCACCTGAGCGCCTACGACTGGGAGGCTGCCGACGGCGTGTGCGGCGGCAGCCCGCATCTGCACCTGGTGTGCACCGAGGCCTACGTCGTCACCGGCGGCCGGGGCGCCGTGCAGACCCTGAGCCCCGACGGCTACCGGGACATCCCCCTGGAGCCCGGCTCGGTGGCCTGGTTCACGCCCGGCACCGTGCACCGCATGGTGCAGGGCGGCGACCTGCGCATCACCGTCCTGATGCAGAACAGCGGGCTGCCCGAGGCCGGGGACGCGGTCTTCACCTTCCCGCCCGAGGTGCTGTCCGACCCCGAGCGCTACGCGGCCGCCGCCACCCTCCCGCCCGGCACGGGCCCCGACACGGCCGAGGCCGCCCGCCGCCGCCGGGACCTCGCCGTCGAGGGCTACCTCCCGCTACGGGAATCCCTCGCCGCGGGCGACAACGGCCCCTACCTGGCCTTCCAGCGCGCCGCCGCCCACCTGGTCCGCGACAAGGTGCCGCACTGGCGTGAGCTGTGGCAGGCGGGTGCCCTGGCCACCGCGGAGCGCACCGGCGCCCACCTGGACGCCCTGACGTCCGGCGAGCCGGCGTACCTCGAAGAGGCGACCGCGTACGAAGCGGCGCCCTCCCGGCGCGGCGGCTTCGGCATGTGCGGCAGACGCGACGAGTACGCACTGCCGGGGACGACGCTGCCGTACCGGGCGCGTTGACCGCCCCTGGCCTGCCGCGACCGGCGGGGTGGGGACTAGACTCGCGGTCGATCATGGTCGGAGATGAGGGGGGTTCCGGACAATGAGCGGGACAGTGGTCGCGGTCAGCAGCAACGGGGAGTACTCGTTCACCAAGCCGAACCGGGACAGCATCACGCTGCTCGCCGGACTCGGTGTGGAGGGGGACGTGCACGCCGGTGTGACGGTCAAGCACCGCTCGCGCGTCGCGCAGGACCCCACCCAGCCGAACCTGCGCCAGGTGCACCTCATCCACGAGGAACTCTTCGCCGAGGTCGGCGAGGAAGGGTTCAAGGTGGCGCCCGGGGAACTGGGCGAGAACATCACCACGCGCGGCATCGATCTGCTCGGCCTGCCGGTCGGCGCCGTGCTGCGCCTCGGCGACTCCGCGGTCCTGGAAGTCACCGGCCTGCGCAATCCGTGTCTGCAGATCGACAACTTCCAGGACGGGCTGCTGAAGCAGGTCGTCGGGCGGGACGAGGCGGGGGCCGTCGTGCGCAAGGCCGGAATCATGAGCATCGTGCGGGAAGGCGGTGTGGTGCGTCCCGGCGACACGATCGACGTGGAGCTTCCCAGCGGCCCGCACCGCCCCCTGGAGCGCGTCTGACCACGGCGGACCCGGCCGCCGGTCAGCGCGGCCGGTACGCCTTGGGCAGGCGCATGCCGCGGTCGGCCATGATCTGCCGTACCCGGTCGGGGTAGTTGGTGATGATGCCGTCGACCCCGGCGTCCATCAGCGCCTCCACGGTCGCCGGGTCGTCGCAGGTCCAGGGGACGACCTTCAGGCCGCGGGCGTGTGCCGCGTCGACCATGGCCGCGTCGGCGTAGAAGCGGAAACCGGGGTCGCCGACCGTGCCGTTCTGCGGGAAGCCGTAGTTGGGGGAGAGGGTGGTGACGCCGGGGAGGGTGGCGGCGGCCTTCACGAAGTCGCCGTCGTGGTCGTCGACGTCGATGCCGCCCAGCCACGGGGAGGCGCCGGGCTTGCCGACCTGGAGGAAGTCGTAGTTGGTGAGCGCCACCAACGGCAGGCGGGGCGCCAGTCGGTGCATCGCCTTCAGCGCACCCCAGTCGAAGGACTGGACGGTGACCTGCTTCTCGATGCCGGACGCGCGGATCTCCTCGTGGACCCGGCGCACGAACAGCTCGCGCGGCGCGGTCTGTTCGGGGGCGCCCGCCTCCACCTTCGTCTCGACGTTGAGGGTGACCTGACGTGCCCTGGAGCGCTTGACCAGGTTCAGCACGTCCTTCAGTTCGATCATCTTCAGGCCGTCGATCCGCTCCTGCTCGGGGAAGCCGGGCAGTTGCTGGTAGCCGCAGTTCATGGTCCTGATCTGAGCGAGCGTCAGGTCCTTGATGTACTTGCCGACGTACGGGTACATCGGGTCGCCGGGCACGAGCGGCCCGGTGTCCCGGCACTTGGCCGCGCTGACCTGCCGGTCGTGGGTGACGACGACCTTCTCGTCCTTGGTGATCTGCGTGTCCAGCTCCAGCGTGGACACGCCCAGCCGCAGCGCCTTGGCGAAGCCCTCCAGGGACGACTCCGTGGTCATCCCGAGGCCGCCGCGGTGGGCCTGGAGGTCGAACCGGGTCTTCTGCGGGGGCGCGCCGGTCGTGGCGTGCGCGGCCACCGGGGACAGGAGCAGCGGCACCAGCGCCAGGCCGGCGAGGACAGGGCGTGAGTTCATCGCGACCTCGATCGTGTGGGTAGGGGCGACGACCACCAGACGTTAGTCCGGTGGCGCGTGCGCTCAACCCCTGCGACATGAGGGCGCCGTGAATGGCCGGCGAACGCCCGCTCAGGGCAGGAGTTGGCGCTGCAGCGCGTCCGCCGCCCACTCCTGCCAGCGCTCCGGCGACCAGCCGCGGGCGGTGACGAGCACGCCGTAGCTCTCCGGGCCGAGGACGGCCAGGGCGACGTCGGCGGCCGAAGCGGCGTCGTGGCCGTCGCGCAGCCGTCCGCCGCACTTGGCCAGCAGGGCCTCGGCGAACCGGAGTTGAACGGTGTGCCGCTGCTCCAGACTGGTCCGCCACAGCTCGGCCAGCTCGGCGTCGGCGGCCGCCGCGCCGCGCACCACCTCCAGAAGGGGCGCCGCGCGCTCCAGCACCCGGCGGGCGCCGGCGGCCTGGAGTGCGAGCTGGGCGGCCGGGTCGGGCGCGTCGAGGACCTCGCGCGCCCAGGGCCGGTCCAGGGTGGCCACCGGGTCGGTGTCACCGGCGACGGCGGTGTCCAGGACCTCCTTCAGCACGGCGCGCTTGGTGCCGAACGTGAAGTACACGGTCTGCACGCCGACTTCGGCGGTACGGGCGATGTCCTCCACGGTCGTGCCGGCCCAGCCGCGTTCGGCGAAGAGCAGGGCGGCGGCGTCGAGCATCCGCCGTCGGGTGCGCCGGGTCTTCTCGGCACGGGTGAGGGGCGCTGCCACGGTGCTGCCTTCCGGGATCGACCTTTTTGACTGTAGTGAGACTACAGTGTAAGTCACTGGAGTATGACTACAGTGAAAAAGCGGTCCCCCGAGGGCCGGATCCTCGTCGTCGGCGGCTACGGCGCCGTGGGCGCCACGGTGACCTCCCGGCTGGCGGAGCGGTTCCCGGGGCGGGTGCTCCCCGCCGGACGCGACGGGGAGCGGGCCCGTCGGCTCGGCGGGGTGCGGGCCGACGTCGGCGACCCCGAGGACTTCCGGCGCGTGCTCGACGAACTGGGCGACGTCGGCGCGGTGGTGCTCTGCGTCGAACCCGCGGACGCGTCGATCGCCCGCGCCTGCCTGGAACGCGGCATCCACCTGGTGGACGTGGGCGCCTCGTACCGCCTGCTCGACGCCGTGTCCGGCCTGCACGCCCTCGCCGTCGAGTCCGGCGCCACGGCCGTACTGAGCGTCGGCGTCGCCCCCGGCCTGACCAACCTGCTCGCCCTGCGGGCCCACCGGGCGCTCGGCGGGGCGGACCGGCTCGACCTGACGGTGCTCCTCGGCTCCGGCGAGCGCCACGGCACCGACGCGGTGCGCTGGACCGTCGCGGGCCTTGCCGAGCCGGTGACGGACCGCCCGCGGAAGGTGAGCCTGCCGGGCCACGGCGTCCGCACCGCCCATCCGTTCCCGTTCTCCGACCAGCACACCCTGCGCGGCACACTCGGCGTCCCCCGGGTGACGACACGGCTGTGCCTCGACTCCCCGCTGCTGACCGCCGCCCTCTTCGCCGTACGCCGGACCGGGGGCGCCCGCCGCGAGGGGCTGCGGCGCCTGCTCACCGCCGCCTTCACCCGCGTACACCTGGGCGGGGACGGATTCGCCCTGCGCGCCGACGCGTACGACGGGGACGGGCATGCCGCGTTCGTCCTCGCCGGGCGCGAGCAGAGCCGGGTGACCGGCCTGGTCGCCGCCGAGGTGGCGGGCGAGGTGCTGACCGGGGCGCTGCCGACGGGGGTGCACCACATCGAGCGGCTGCCGGCGCTGGCCGATCTGCCCGAGAGGCTCGGCGCGGACGGGGTCACGGTGCGGCGGGCGGCGCCGGGGGAGGGGGAGTGAGCGGAGGCTGGCGGGGCGGCGACTACGCGAGCGCGGGCGACGCGTGGGCGCATGCGGCGCGGGACGTGGTGGGGGCCGCGGTGGCGGAACTCGGCGGCACGACACCGCCCGCCACCCTCCGCGCCCTCGACGTCGGCACCGGATCCGGACCGGGGGCGCTCGCCGCGGCCCGCGCCGGAATCCCGGTCGTAGGACTGGACCTTGAGCCCGGCCTGCTGGGGATCGCCGCGCAGCGGGCACGGACGTCCGGCCTCGCGCACCGGGCGGACTTCGTCGCCGGGGACGCCCTGGCGCTCCCGTTCCCGAGGGGAGTCTTCGACCTCGTCCTGTCCACCTTCGGCGTGATGTTCGCCCCCGACGCCGCACGCGCCGCCGCCGAACTCGTCCGGGTCTGCCGCGCGCGGGCGGTGGTCGCCGTCGCCTCCTGGACACCCGACGGCGTCATGGGCCGCATCGCCCCGACGGTCCTGGCCCACCTGGACGACCGCCCGAAGTCCCTGCCGCCCACCCAGTGGGGCGACCCCGACCGGGTGGGCGCCTGGTTCGCGCCGCTGCCCGTCACCGTCCGGATGCAGGTGTGCCACGTCCGCGTTGTCTACCCCGGTGTGGAACACGCCGTACGGGTCTTCGAGAACAAGCCCGGCCCCCTGCGCGCCCACCGCGCGGCCCTTGAGGCCGCCGGGCGCTGGGACCGGGCCCGTGCCGCTCTGGCCGGGCTGTTCGAGGAGAACAACCGGGCGCAGGACGGCACGCTCGTGCTGGAGGTTCCCTACCTGCTGGTGCTCGGGCGGGTGGCGGCTGCGGACTGAACGGCCGACTCCGCCGGCCGCCTCGAAGGGGCTGACGGAGTCGACCGCTCCCGGTCGGTGGGTCAGTGGTGGGTGGGCCGGAAGCCGCGCAGCCGGAGGCTGTTGCCGACGACGAAGACGGAGGAGAAGGCCATGGCCGCTCCGGCGAGCATCGGGTTGAGGAGGCCGGCGGCGGCCAGGGGAAGGGCGGCGACGTTGTAGGCGAAGGCCCAGAACAGGTTGGAGCGGATGGTGCCCAGGGTGCGGCGGGCCAGCCGGATGGCGTCGGCGGCGGTGCGCAGGTCGCCGCCCACGAGGGTGAGGTCACCGGCTTCGATCGCGGCGTCGGTGCCGGTGCCCATGGCCAGGCCGAGGTCGGCCTGGGCGAGGGCGGCGGCGTCGTTGACACCGTCGCCGACCATGGCGACCGAACGGCCCTCCGCCTGCAGGCGCTTGACGACGTCCACCTTGTCCTGGGGCAGCACCTCGGCGATGACGTGCTCGGCGTCGATGCCGACCTGGGCGGCCACGGACGCGGCGACGGCCTGGTGGTCGCCGGTGAGCAGGATCGGCGTCAGGCCGAGCGCGCGCAGCCTCTCGACGGCTTCGGCGCTGGTGTCCTTGACGGCGTCGGCGACTTCCAGGACCGCGCGGGCCTCGCCGTCCCAGGCGACCGCGATGGCGGTGCGGCCTGCCGCCTCCGCCTCGGCCTTGGCCCGGGCCAGCTCGGCGGGCAGCTCGATCGCCCACTCGTTGAGCAACTGCTCGCGGCCTACGAGGACGGCGTGGCCGTCGACGATGCCCTGGACGCCGAGACCGGCGACGTTGGCGAAGTCCTCCGGGGCGGGCAGGGTGCCGAGCTTGGCCGCGGCGGCGTCGGCGACGGCGCGGGCGACGGGGTGCTCGGAGGCGTGCTCCAGGGCGCCGGCCAGGCGCAGCACGTCGGCCTCGTCCGCGGTGTCGGCGGTGTGCACGGCGAGGAGGGTCATGCGGCCGGTGGTGACGGTGCCGGTCTTGTCCAGCACGATGGTGTCGACGCGACGGGTGGACTCCAGTACTTCGGGGCCCTTGATGAGGATGCCGAGCTGGGCGCCGCGGCCGGTGCCGACCATCAGCGCGGTCGGGGTGGCCAGGCCCAGGGCGCACGGGCAGGCGATGATCAGGACGGCGACGGCGGCGGTGAACGCGGCGGTCAGACCGGCGCCGTTGCCGAGCCAGAAGCCCAGGGTGCCCAGCGCGAGGGCGATGACGACGGGCACGAACACGGCGGAGATCCTGTCGGCCAGACGCTGGGCGGCAGCCTTGCCGTTCTGCGCGTCCTCCACCAGCCGTGCCATACGGGCCAGTTGGGTGTCGGTCCCGATCCGGGTGGCCTCCACCACCAGACGCCCGCCGGCATTGATGGTCGCGCCGGTGACCGTGTCCCCCACGGAGACCTCCACGGGCACGGACTCGCCGGTGAGCATGGAGGCGTCCACCGCGGAAGAGCCCTCGACCACCACCCCGTCGGTGGCGATCTTCTCGCCCGGTCGCACCAGGAACCGGTCCCCGACCCCCAACTCACCCACCGGGATGAGCACTTCACGGCCGTCACGCAGCACGGTGACGTCCTTGGCGCCCAGTTCCAGCAGCGCCTTCAGGGCCGCGCCGGCCTTGCGCTTGGAGCGGGCCTCGAAGTAGCGGCCGGCCAGGATGAACGCGGTGACTCCGGCCGCCGCCTCCAGGTAGATGTTCCCGGCGCCGTCGCTGCGGGCGATGGTCAGCTCGAAGGGGTGGGTCATCCCCGGTGTGCCGGCGGTGCCGAAGAACAGCGCCCACAGCGACCACAGGAACGCCGCCGAGGTGCCCACCGAGATCAGCGTGTCCATTGTCGCCGCACCGTGCCGGGCGTTGGTGAAGGCGGCCCTGTGGAAGGGCCAGGCGGCATAGGTGACCACCGGCGCCGCCAGGGTGAGCGACAGCCACTGCCAGTACTCGAACTGCAACGCCGGCACCATCGCCATCGCGATCACCGGCACCGCCAGCACCACGGCCGTGACCAACCGCTCCCGCAGCGGCCGCAGTTCGTCGGAGACGACCGCCTCCGGCACGGCCTCCGGCTCGGGCACGGGCTCCTGGGCCGTGTACCCGGTCGCTTCCACCGTCGCGATGAGATCCGGCACCGACACATCCCCGCCGAAACTCACCTTCGCCTTCTCCGTGGCGTAGTTGACGGTCGCCGTCACCCCTTCCATCCGGTTCAGCTTCTTCTCGATCCGCGCCGCGCACGAGGCGCACGTCATGCCCCCGATGGCGAGTTCGACGTCGGTGGTCACGCTGGTGGTCATGTCTGCTCCTCGTACGGGACGGAGGCCGGGACCCGGGCGGGGCGGGTCCCGGCGGGGGAGGGGAAGTGCGGTCAGGCCCGGTGGGGCGGTGCGGTCAGGCCCGGCCGGTCAGCTCGTAGCCGGCCTCGTCGACGACCTCGGCGACGAGGGTGTCGTTCGGCTCCGTGGTGCTGGTGACCGTGACGAGGCCGGTGCCGAGGTCGACGTCGACGCCGGTCACGCCGTCCAACTCGCCGATGACCTTGGTGAGCGTGGCCTTGCAGTGGCCGCAGGTCATGCCGGAGACGGCGTAGGTGGTGGTGACGGCGGCGGCCGTCTGCGCGGGCGTCGCGGAGGCGGTCGAGCAGGTGCCGGAGGGGGAGCAGCAGGACGAGGTCGCGGTCGTGGACATGGGGTTCCTCCCGAGTGCGTGGTCCATGGGGGGCGGGATACCGGCTGGGGGTATCCTTGCCGGACACCATGTATACCCCTGGGGGGTACTGAACGCAAGCCCGGACTCGGGTTGACTTTATACCCCCTAGGGGTATGGTGAGCCGCATGGAAAGGCCTCGCAGGGAGGCCCTGACACCCAGGAGACCGTCATGCACGCCGGACTGAAGATCACCGCGTTCGCCGCCGGGCTGGCCGCCACGTTCGGCACCGCCTACGGAGTCGGCCAGAGCGTGGGCTCCGTCACGGACGACCCCGCGCCCGCCCGCCACGAAAGCCACGCCGAGCCCTCACCGGCCCCGGAGGAAGGCGGTGGGCACGCGGCGGAGGGCGGGCACGGCACGGAACCGGCCGGCGGACTCCAGATCTCCGAGGCCGGCTACACCCTCGACCTGCGCACCCCGGCCGTCACCGCCCGCGAGCGCACCGACCTGCGCTTCGTCATACGGGACGCCAGGGGCCGCGCGGTCACCGCGTACGAGCGCGAGCACGACAAGGAACTGCACCTGATCATCGCCTCGCGCGACCTGGTCACCTACCGGCACCTGCACCCCACCCGCGCCGCCGACGGAACCTGGAGCACCCCCGTCGACCTGCCCCGCGCGGGCGGCTACCGGGTCTTCGCCGACTTCACCCCGGCCAAGAAGGGCGCCGAGAACCTCACCCTCGGGGCCGACCTCGCCGCGTCCGGGTCGTACGAGCCCCAGCGCCTGCCCGCGGCCAGGGCCACCGCCGAGGTCGACGGCTACCAGGTCACCCTGGACGGCACGCTGCGCCCCGGCGCGGGGAGCGAACTGAAGCTGAACGTCTCACGCGACGGCAAGCCCGTCACCGACCTCCAGCCCTACCTCGGCGCCTACGGCCACCTGGTCGCCCTGCGCTCCGGCGACCTCGCCTACCTGCACGTCCACCCCAACGGCGAACCCGGCGACGGCAGGACCGCGTCCGGTCCCGGCATCTCCTTCACCGCCACCGCCCCGAGCGTCGGCGACTACCGCCTCTTCCTCGACTTCAAGCACGACGGGA
The DNA here is from genome assembly GCF_014596915.1 of Streptomyces sp. TRM68416. Classification (GTDB taxonomy): domain Bacteria; phylum Actinomycetota; class Actinomycetes; order Streptomycetales; family Streptomycetaceae; genus Streptomyces. The sequence goes on along the minus strand of NZ_JACVWU010000010.1, from coordinate 35,648 downwards.
AGGTCCGCACGGCGGCCTTCACGGTCCGGGCCGGAGCGGCGGCACCGCAGGCGTCGGCCCCGGCGGGGGAGCCGGAGTCCGGGCACGACGAGTCCGGTCACGGACACTGATGCCCCGGGCCCTGACGGGCCGGCGGACGAGCCCGCCGGCCCGCCTCGTCATCCCAGCGCCCGGTCCAGGTTGAACGCGGCGCTGATCAGGGCGAGATGGGTGAACGCCTGCGGGAAGTTGCCCTGTTGCTCACCGGTGTGGCTGATCTCCTCGGCATACAGGCCGAGATGGTTGGCGTAGGTGAGCATCTTCTCGAAGGCCAGCCGGGCTTCGTCCACGCGTCCGGCGTGCACCAGGGCCTCGACGTACCAGAACGAGCAGATCGAGAACGTGCCCTCGTCGCCGTGCAGCCCGTCGGGGCTGGCCTGCGGGTCGTAGCGGTAGACCAGCGAGTCGGAGACCAGGTCGGCGGTCAGGGCGTCCAGGGTGGAGAGCCACTTGGGGTCGGTGGGGGCGATGAACTTCGTCAGCGGCATCATCAGCACGGCCGCGTCGAGCACGTCGTCGTCCTCGTGCTGGACGAACGCCTGACGGGTCTCGGACCAGCCCTTGTCCATGATCCGCCGGTAGATGGTGTCCCGGCAGTTGCGCCAGCGGACGATGTCGGCGGGCAGGCCGCGCCGGTTGGCCATCCGGATGGCCCGCTCGATCGCCACCCAGCACATCAGGCGCGAGTACAGGAAGTTCTTGCGCCCGCCCCGGGTCTCCCAGATGCCCTCGTCCGGCTGGTCCCAGTGCTCGCAGACCCAGTCGACCAGCGCGCACACGTCGTCCCACTGGTCGCTGGAGATGGGCTGCGCCCACTTGTCGTAGAGGTAGATCGAGTCGATCAGGGCGCCGTAGATGTCGAGTTGGAGCTGCTCGGCGGCGGCGTTGCCGATCCGTACCGGCGCGGAGCCGTGGTGACCCTCCAGGTGGTCGAGTTCGCGCTCGGTCAGATCGGTGCGGCCGTCGATGCCGTACATGATCTGCAGCGGTCCCGAGGGCTTGCCGTCGCCGGGACTGATGTGCCGGGTGACGAACTTCATGAACGCCTCGGCCTCGCCGGTGAAGCCCAGCCGCAGCAGCGCGTACACGCAGAACGCGGCGTCGCGCACCCACACGTACCGGTAGTCCCAGTTGCGTTCCCCGCCCAGTTCCTCGGGCAGGCTGGTCGTCGGCGCGGCGACGATGGCCCCGCTGGGCGCGTACGTCAGCAGCTTCAGCGTGAGCGCCGAGCGGTGCACCATCTCCCGCCACCGGCCACGGTACTTGGACGCGGACAGCCAGTGCCGCCAGTACGCCACCGTCGAGTTGAACTGCTCCTCCGCCTCCGCCCTCGGGCAGCGGCGGGGCGACACCTCGCCGCCGACCTGGTCGAGCGCGAACACCGCGGACTCGCCCTCGGCGAGCTTGAACTCCGCCCGTACGTCGGGGCCGTCGGCCTCCAGCGGCACGGTCGCGGTCAGCCCGAGCGACAGCTTGGCGGACTCGAACACGGCGACGTCGCCGTCCATCCGGACGCTGTGCCGCTGGGTGCCGTACTCGAAGCGCGGGGCGACCCGGGTGCGGAAGGGGATGGAGCCGCGCACGCACAGCACGCGCCGGATCAGCCGGTGGCGTTCGGTCTCGACCGAGGCACCGTCGACGGGCATGAAGTCCTGTACCTCACCGACGCCGTCCTCGGTGAAGAACCGGGTGATCAGGACGTTGGTGTCGGGGAAGTAGAACTGCTTGGTGCGGGCCGGGACGGCGGCCGCCAGCTCGAAGCAGCCGCCGCGCTCCGCGTCCAGGATCGCGGCGAAGACGCTCGGGGCGTCGAAGGACGGGCAGCAGTACCAGTCGATCGTTCCGTCCGTGCCCACCAGGGCCACGCTGCGCAGATCGCCGATCAGTCCGTGCTCGGCGATCGGCAGGTACCGCGTTTCCCCCGGAAACTCCTGGTCGCTCGGTGCTGTGCTCATCGCAGCCTCCCGTGGCCCCCGACATGCGCCTGGAGTCCCAGCGTAGGCGGGAACGGGCGCCCCCGGGCCGGGAACGGCCTCAGACCGTGACGACCTCGATGCCCGTCTCCTCGAAGCGCCGGACCGTCTCCGGTGCGGCGGCCGTGTCGGTCACGAGCGTGTCCACCGCCTCGGCGGCGCAGATCCGGGCGAACGCCCGGCGGCCCAGCTTGCTGGAGTCCGCGGCGACCACCACGCGCCCGGCCCGCTCGCACAGCAGCCGGTTGATCGCCGCCTCCGCCTCGTCGTTGGCCGCCGCGCCGTGCGTGACGTCGAAGGCGACGACGCCGAGCACCGCCACGTCGAGCGTGATCTGCCCGAGCACGCCGTCCGCGAGCGGTCCGATGAGTTCGTACGACTGCGGGCGGGCGACCCCGCCGGTCACCACGATCTTGAACTGGGGGCGTACGGCAAGCTCGTTGGCGATGTTCAGCGCGTTGGTGACGACGGTCAGCGCGGGCGAGCCGGACGCCAGCTCGCCGCGCACGGCCAGCGCGCGGGCCACCTCGGTCGTCGTCGTGCCGCCGGTCAGCCCCACCGCCTCACCGGGTGCGACCAGCGCGGCCACCGCCTTGGCGATGCGTTCCTTCTCCGAGGCGTGCCGGGCCGTCTTGTAGCGCAGCGGCAGCTCGTAGGAGACCCCGTGCACGACCGCGCCGCCCCGGGTGCGCACCAGCATCTGCTGCTCGGCGAGCTGGTCGAAGTCACGCCGGATCGTCGCGGCCGAGACCGACAGCTCGGCCGCCGCCTCCTCGACGTCCAGCCGGCCGCGCTCGACGAGCAGTTCCAGCAGCGTCTTCCAGCGGGCGTCGCGCGACATCCGCAGCCTCCGTTCCTCGATCTTCCGGCGACCTTAGCGCACCCACTGATTGCTTGATTCTGCTTGAAACCTCGCAGTATGTTGCAGGAACAAGCAAAAGTTGGGGAGGGGTAGCCATGACCCACGTCGAAGAGGAACTGGCCGCGCAGCCGGAGTGCTGGGCACGGGCAGCCGCGCAGGCGCCCGCGCACCGCGGGGCGCTGCCGGCACCGGGGGAGCGGGTCGCGATCGTCGGCTGCGGCACCTCCTGGTTCATGGCGCAGTCCGCCGCGGCGCTGCGCGAGGCCGCGGGCCAGGGCGAGACCGACGCCTTCGCCGCCTCGGAGTTCCCGCACGGCCGCGCCTACGACCGGGTCCTCGCCCTCACCCGCTCCGGCACGACCACCGAAGTGCTCACGCTGCTCGGGGAGTTGAAGGGGCGCACTCGCACCGCCGCCGTCACCGCCGACCCGGCCACCCCCGTGACGGCCGCCGCCGACGACGTCGTCGTCCTCGACTACGCCGACGAACGCTCCGTGGTGCAGACCCGGTTCGCCACCACCGCGCTCACCCTGCTCCGCGCCCACCTGGGCCTGCACACCGACGCCGTCGTCGCCGACGCGCGCACCGCCCTGCGCACCCCGCTGCCCGAAGGCCTCGCCGAACGCGCCCAGTTCACCTTCCTCGGCCGCGGCTGGACGGTGGGGATCGCCCACGAGGCCGCGCTGAAGATGCGCGAGGCCGCCCAGGCGTGGACCGAGTCCTACCCGGCGATGGAGTACCGGCACGGCCCCATCAGCATCACCACCCACGACACGGCCACCTGGATGCTCGGCGAGGCCCCCGAAGGCCTGGCCGAGCAGGTCCGCGCCACCGGCGCCACCTGGGTGGCGGACACCCTCGACCCGCTCGCCGGCCTGATCCGTGCCCAGCGCCTGGCCGTCGCCGTCGCCCGCTCGCGGGGCCTCGACCCGGACCGGCCGCGCCACCTCACCCGCTCGGTCGTCCTCGCCGACTGACGCCCACGGAAGGACCCGCCGTGCCCCTCGTCACCACCGGCGAACTCGTCACCCGCGCCGCCGCACAGCACTCCGCCGTAGCCGCCTTCAACATCATCACGCTCGAACACATCGAGGCCGTCGTCGCGGGCGCCGAGTCCGTGCACACCCCCGTCGTCCTCCAAGTCAGCGAGAACGCCGTCAAGTTCCGCTACGGCCGCCTCCTGCCGCTCGCCCGCGCCGCCGTCGCCGCCGCCGAACGCGCCGACGTGCCCGTGGCGTTGCACCTCGACCACGTCCAGAGCGACGAGCTGCTGCGCCAGGCGCCCGGCGCCGGATTCAGCTCCGTCATGTACGACGCCGCCCGTCTGCCGTACGCCCAGAACCTCGCCGCCACCAGGGTCGCCGCCGACTGGGCCCACGCCCAAGGGCTCTGGATCGAGGCCGAGTTGGGCCAGATCGGCGGCAAGGACGGCCGGCCCGCCCTCGACGCCCACGCCCCGGGCGCCCGCACCGACCCCGCCCAGGCCCGCGCCTTCGTCGCCGACTCCGGCGTGGACGCGCTCGCCGTCGCCATCGGCAGCACGCACGCCATGACCACCCGCACCGCCGCCCTCGACCACGAGCGCCTCAAACGCCTGGCCGCCGTCCTGGACGTACCGCTCGTCCTGCACGGTTCCTCCGGCGTGCCGGACGACGAACTCACCAAGGCGGTCACCGGCGGCATCGCCAAGGTCAACGTCGGCACGGCTCTCAACATTGCCATGACCGGCGCGATCCGCACCTTCCTCGCCGCCCACCCGGAAGCCGTCGACTCCCGCAAGTACCTCAGCGTCGGCCGGGAGGCGATGGTGCACACGGTCGCCCACCTCATCCGCACCCTGACGATCCGGTGAGCCCGGCGTCGCGCGCCTACCGCTTGACGGCCCGCAACACCACGAACTTCGGATCACCGGCCACCACCCGGCTGTTGCCGAACAGCCGCCGCAGCTTCACGTGGTAGCCGAGGTGCCGGTTGCCGACCACCCACAGCTCGCCGCCCGGCTTGAGGGCCCGCTTCGCCCCGGTGAACATCCGCCACGCGGTGGCGTCCGTGGTGGCCTGGTGGGAGTGGAACGGCGGATTGTTCAGTACGAGGTCCACGCTGTCGGCCGGCACCCCGGCCAGCCCGTCGCCGACCCGGAACTCGGCATGGCCCGGGACCCCGTTCGCCCGGTACGTGGCCTCCGCCGACGCCACCGCCTGGAACGACTCGTCGACGAACAGCACCTCGGCCTGCGGATTGGCCAGCGCCACGGCCGTCCCCACCACGCCGTTGCCGCAGCCGAGGTCCACCACCCGCTGGGCGCCCTCGCTGCCCGGCAGGTGCGCGAGGAAGAACCGCGTGCCGATGTCCAGCCGGTCGGCGCAGAACACCCCGGCGTGATTGACGACCGTGCGCCCCGACACCGCACCGATGCCCTCGGGCAGCGCATACCGGTACGGCCAGGGGGTGTCGCCGGGCTTCAGCGCGGGATCCGGCGTGCTGAAGACCAGCCGCGCCTTCTTCTCGGCCAGGGAGGTCCGCGTCGGCCCGACGATTCGCTCGAACAGCCTCAGCGTCGAGGTGTGGATCTCCTTCACCATGCCCGTGCCGACGACGACGGTGTCCGCGTGCAGGGCGGGCGCCAGCCGCAGCAACTGGTCCTCCAGCAACGCCAGGCTCTTCGGGATCCGCACCAGCAGTACGTCGATCCGGCCGGGCGGCGGGTCCTGCGTGGTCAGCAGCCGCACCGCCCCCGTCTCGACGCCCGCCCGCTCCAGGTTCGCGCGGGTCGCCTCCTGCGCGAGATGCGAGTCGGTGATCTGCACCGGCCGGTGCGCGGCGAGCGCCGTGACCAGCGCGCCCCAGCGGTCACCGACGACCACGACCGTGCCGGACAGCGGGGTCCCCTCGTCCGCGAGATGCCGCAGCAGGTACTCGTCGGAGGCGTCCCAGGCACGCAGCCTGTCACGCGGGTCCTCGGGGAAACGGGCCAGCGCGAACTCGCCCCAGGGGGTCGTCATACGGTCGTTCATCGTGCGTCAAGGCTAGCGGAGCCGCAGCTCAGGCCGCGTCGACGTGGGGGCCGGGGCAAGACCCGCTTCCCCCGCGAGGTCGCGGGGGCCTGCCCGCTCCCCGGTGGTCGGGCAGCATGGCCCCATGGCCGCAGAGCTGTTCCCCAGAGCCCGTACCGAGGTCGCACCGGGCGCCGTCCACCTGCCGGACTGGCTCGACGCGACACGCCAGCGCGAACTGGTGGAGGCCTGCCGGGAGTGGGCCCGCCCGCCCGCAGGCCTGCGCACGGTCCGCACCCCCGGCGGCGGCACCATGACCGCCCGACAGGTGTGCCTGGGATGGCACTGGTATCCGTACGGCTACGCCCGCACGGTCGTCGACGGTGACGGCGCCCCGGTGAAGCCGTTCCCGCACTGGCTGGGGGAGCTGGGCCGGAGCGCCGTGCGCGAGGCGCTGGGGACGACGACCCAGCCGTACGACATCGCGCTGATCAACTTCTACGACGGCGACGCCCGCATGGGCATGCACCGCGACAGCGACGAGCAGGCCGACGCGCCGGTGGTGTCCCTGAGCCTGGGCGACACCTGCGTCTTCCGGTTCGGCAACACCGAGACCCGCACCCGCCCCTACACCGACGTCGAGCTGCGCAGCGGCGACCTGTTCGTGTTCGGCGGCGCGTCCAGGCTCGCCTACCACGGCGTGCCCCGCGTGCACCCGGGCACCGCCCCGCCCGAGTTGCGGCTCACCGGGCGGCTGAACATCACGCTCCGGGTCAGTGGCCTGTAGCTCCTGCCCGGCGGATCATGCCGGGTGGGCCCCGGACCGGACCACGAGCGGATCATGGGAGACTCGCCCACATGAGCGGCAAGGCTGACCCCCGGCCGGCGGGGGAAGGGACCACCTCCAGGACGCGGTTGGACCGGGGACGCGGTGCGCTCGGGCCCGCTTTGGAGCTCGTGCACACCGGCCGTGCCCCGACCCGGGCCGTGCTCACCGCCGAACTCGGCGTGACCCGGGCCACGGCCGGCGCGGTCGCCGCCGAACTGGAGGCGCTCGGGCTGATCCGGGTCGACGCCCGGCCCGGCGCGGCGGCCGGGTCCCAGGGCCGGCCCTCGCACCGGCTGTCGGTCGCCGAGGACGGACCGGTCGTCCTCGCCGCCCAGGTGCACTCCGACGGGTTCCGGGCCGCGCTGGTCGGCCTCGGCGGGCGGATCGTCGCCACCGCGCCGGGCCGCGAGACCGTCGACGCCGACCCCGCCAAGGTGCTCGGCTCCGTGGTGGAAGCCGGGGCCGAACTGCTGCGCGGCAGCGGGCGGCGCTGCGTCGGCGCCGGGCTCGCCGTACCGTCGGCGGTCGCCGAACCGGACGGGCTGGCCCTCAACCCGCTGCACCTGCCGTGGCCGGTGGGCGCGCCCGTCCGCCGTATCTTCGCCGAGCGGATCCGCGCGGCCGGGATCACCGGACCGGCGTTCGCCGCCAACGACGTCAACCTCGCCGCGCTCGCCGAGCACCGGCACGGCGCCGGACGCGGCGCGCGGGACCTGCTGTGCGTGGCCACCGGGCACCGGGGCGTGGGCGGCGCGTTGGTGCTGGACGGCCGCCTGCACACGGGCAGTTCAGGACTGGCGCTGGAGGTCGGCCACCTCACCGTCAACCCCGAGGGTCGCCCCTGCCACTGCGGCAGCCGCGGCTGCCTCGACGTCGAGGCCGACCCGCTGGCCCTGCTCACCGCAGCGGGCCGCGAGCCCGGACCGGTGGTGTCCCTGCTCCAGCAGGCCAACGACCTGGTCCGCAACCACGCCACCGAGCCGGCCGTACGCCGGGCCGTCGAAGCGCTGATCGACCGCCTCGGCCTGGGCCTGGCGGGCCTGGTCAACATCCTCAACCCCGACCGCATCATCCTCGGCGGCCTGCACCGCACCCTCCTGGACGCCGACCCCGAGCGACTGCGCGCGGTCGTCGCGGACCGCAGCCTGTGGGGCCAGAGCGGCGGAGTCCCTATCCTCGCCTGCACCCTGGACCACAACAGCCTCGTCGGCGCCGCCGAACTGGCGTGGCAGCCGGTGCTGGACGACCCGCTGTCCGCCCTCGCCGACAGGTGACCGACCGCACAGGACACCGATCAGCGCATCCCGGCTCGGCCGTGCGGACCACGATCCGCAGATCCCCGCCCCGCGCGGTGAGGACGTCGCAGTCCAGGGTCAGCCGCCCCACCTGTGGACGGTCGATGACCCTCGTCCGCATGACACGGGCGGGGCCGGACGGCCCGACCGGCGGCTACTTCCCGGCGGACGGCCCGCCGCCCCGGTAGACGGTGGCGGACCGGCCCGGCCGCTGGTCGTCCGTCAGGCTCCACAGGGCCGCCACCAGCGGCCGGCGCAGATCCGCCCGCCGTACGCACAGCCCGATGGGGAACGACTACGGCGGCGGATCCACGGGCAGCACCGACAGCCGGTCACGGACGGCACTGCGCTCCAGCACGAGCCGGGGTACGACACCCGTGCCGCAGCCCAGGGCCACCAGGGTCAGCAGCGCCTCGTGCCCGTCCGGCTCGCAGGCCACCTCCGGCACCGGGCCGCGGGCGCGGAACCACCGGTCCGCGGCCTCCCGGACCAGCCCCCGGGTGAGGCAGCACGAACGGCCCGTCCAGGCCGGGGTCCACCCGGCCCCGGGCGGTGACGAACGCCGGCTCGGTGACGGCCACGGTCCGGCTCACCAACGGCTCCGGCAGCCGTGCCGGGACCTCGACGGGATCCCCTCGCGGCAGCAGGGGAGGGGCCGTGGCCGCCAACGCCGGTTCCGCGTCGAGCCGTGCGATCGGCTCCCGCCGGTCGAGCCCCGGGCAGGTGCGCAGCCGGCGGGCGTCGTGCGCGTCGGTCACGTCGAACGGATCGACGTCGAGGCCCATCCGGGTGACGACCTCGGGCATCGCCCGTGCGGGGACGGGCCGTTCCCCCACGAGGGAAGCCGACGACTGCACGGGCGAGGACGGGTCGCCGGCGACCGGCCGTCGCTGTACGTGATGCCGACACGGTCGACGGTGAGGTTGAGCCCGGCCGAACAGCCCACGTCGATCAGGCCGACCGCGGGCGCGTCCGCGCGGCGTGCCGCTTCGGGAAGGGCCGGATACAGCACGGCGCAGCGTCCGGTCTCGTCGGTCCGCGGGGGCCGGCGCGCGGCGACGGCCGCGACGGTGGCGGTGATGCGCGGCAGCGTGCCGATCGCGGCCTCGGCGACCGCGTCGCCGTCCCCGGCGGCATGGGCCGCGGCGCACGACCGGCCAGAGCGAGGTCGTGCAGCGGGGCGAGGATCACGGTGGGGTGCCGCCTGCGCGCCGGAGCCGCCTGGATGGCGCGCAGCGCCTCGTCGGACACGCTCAGGGCAACGGCGACGCGCGCGGACAGCGGCGAGGTCCCGGTGGCGTCGGCCTCGCCGAACGGCCGGTAGGCCTGAGCGAGCGTGCGGATCCTGTCCGTGGTCGGTGCCGGCATCCCGGTGATCGCAGGTGTGCTGACCGGTGAGGTCAGGGCCTCAACCGCGCGGCCAGTCCCGCGAAGTAGCTCCGGTGCACGGCGGTCAGGTCCACCTGCTCGGGATCCAGCAGCCACAGCAGATGGGCCCCCTCGAGGAACGCGGCCGTCTCCACGGCCAGGACCGCCGGATCCAGATCGGCGCGGGCCGAGCCGTCGGCCGCGGCACGCGTGAACAGGGCGACCAGATGGGCCCGCAGCGCCCGGCCGCGGTCCCGGAACCAGGAGTGGAGCGCGGCGCCGGGCTCCAGGTTCTCGGCGGTGAGCGTGGTGTGCAGCGCGGCCAGCTCGCGCTCGGCGGCGGCCGTGTGCTCGGCGTCCCGCACGAACCACTCGAAGGCCTGGGCGAGGGTGGGCTCGGCGTCCGGCGCGGCGGACAGCCGTTCCAGAGCGCGCCGGTCGGCCTCCTCCAGTACGGCCCGGACCAGTGCGTCCTTGCTGCCGAAGTGGTGGATGAGGGCGGAGGGAGTGACCCCGGCCCGCTCGGCGACGGCCGCCACTCCGGTGCCGCGCACCCCGTGCCGCGCGAACAACTCGATCGCGGCGTCGACCATGGCGCGGCGCCGCTCCACGCCCCGCTTCTGCACCTGTCCCTTGACTCCGGCCATGGAGATCAGCCTACGGAGCCGGCGGAAAAACCGGTGCGGCTCCGGACCCTGACCATTATCCTGAATGACCATGCAGGAAAATACACTGACGAACGACCGCCCGACCGGCCGCGAGCACACCGTCCGCGCCGGCGACCTCACCCTGTGGGCGGAGGACTTCGGCGATCCGGAACACCCGGCGCTGCTGCTGGTGATGGGCGCGCAGGCCCAAGGCGTCCAGTGGAACGACGGCCTGGTCCGCCGCCTGGTCGACGGGGGGCTGCGGGTGATCCGGTACGACCACCGCGACACCGGCCGCTCCTCCACCGTCGACTTCGCCACGCGGCCGTACACGATCGCCGACATGGCCGACGACGCGCTCGCCGTCCTGGACGCGTTCGGCGTCGAACGGGCGCACCTCGTGGGCGCGTCCCTCGGTGGCGTCATCGCCCAGCGGCTGGCCGTCACCCACCCGCACCGGGTGCTGACCCTGACGAGCCTGTCGTCCCAGCCCCTCGGCACGGACACGGCGGCGGCGGTGCAGCGCGCCCTCGCGGGCGAACCTCCACTCCCCGGCGAACTGCCTCCGCCCACACCCGAGTTGCTCGCCGCCCTCATGTCGACCTTCCCCGAGCCCGGGGCCGGTCTTGAGGAGTACCTCGCCACCAGACTCCCGCTGTGGCGCGTCCTGCACGGCTCGGTGCTGCCGTTCGACGAGGACGAGTACCGCGCGATGGAACGGCGGGTGTACGAACGGGCCCGCGACCTGCGGGCGCCGCTCAACCACACCTATGCCGGCGCCGCAGGCGGTGACTCCACGGCCGACCTGGCCTCCGTCACCGCACCGACCCTGGTCCTGCACGGCACCGAGGATCCGATGTTCCCGCCCGCACACGCCGAGGCCACGGCGTCCGCCATTCCCGGCGCCCGCCTGGTCCTGATCGACGGCATGGGGCACACCCTGCCCGCTGCCCTGGACGCCCACCTCGCCGACGCCGTCCTCCGCCATACCGGCCGGGGCTAGAGGCCGCCCCTGAACCGTGCGGCGGGGGCTGGCCGCCAGTTCCCCGCCGCAGTTCGGGGCAGACGTCGTTCGCGGCATCACCGCACGGCACGCGCAAGACGCACTCGGAGGGGTGGACGCGGGTCGGCGCGCCCATCGACCGAGCGGCGCTCCCGCAGCCTCGCCTCGGCTTCCTCACGCCCGCCTCGCTGCGGCACGCGCAAGACGCACTCGGAGGGGTGGACGCGGGTGGGTGGCGCTCCCGCAGCCTCGCCTCGGCTTCCTCACGGCCGCCTCGCTCGGGACCGGCTGGGCGCCCCGGCCGTCGCGGCCGTCTGCGTCATCGGCGAGACCGTCCATGCGCCTCGGCCGTACGGTGGTCACGGCCGCCCACGGCCCGGTGGCCGCGGGAAGGCGGGCGCGCGCTCCGCGGGCAACCGGCCCGTCAGATCTGACCTGTCACCGCCCGGTCAGCCGGCAACGGCCGACCGGGCGGGAGCATGTTCCGGAGCGCGGCGCAGATCGACTCGATGCTCGACCTCCGTGAACCGGCGCGCGGGCTTCTCGACGGCCTTGCGGCGCGGCGGCCGGGCCGCCGCGGCCCGTGCGGAGGCGGGCGTGGGCAGGGTGAACCACACGACCTTGCCCGACTCGCCGTCGGGCCGCACACCCCAGCTCTCGCTGACGGCGGCCACCATCGCGAGGCCGCGCCCGCAGGTGGCGAGCGGTGCGACGTCCTCCATGTCCTCCACGACCGGCAGACGCGGGTCGTGGTCGTGCACGGAGACCATGAGCCGGTCGAGCAGCAGCTCGATCTCCACGGTGCACGTCTTGTCGGGCTGTGCGTGCTGGTGGACGTTGGTCAGGAGCTCGGTCACACCGAGCGCCGCCCGGTCTATCAGAGGATCCAGATGCCAGTAGCGCAACTGCGCTGAAAGGATTCTGCGGACCTGGCCGATCCGCGACGGCAGGGCTTGAAGCTCCACCGTGCAGTGCCTGCTTGGGTGACTGATCACGGCTGCGACTCCCCGACTTGAGGTCCGGAAGAACAGGAGTTCGGATCGAACCAGCAGAGTGCCTGAGTGCAACGGCCGCCTGCTGTCGTGGCCGGCGGGCTGGTTCGCAGCGTTATCGCCGGTAAACCCAGAGTGACGTGTTACCAGCGTGACGCAAGGGGTGAAACCCCGCAACTCGCGGTGGCTCAGCGGCTACGCCCCGCAGCCTTCCGTACGGCCTCGATGAACCGGCGTGCGGCGGGTGGACCGGGTTCGCCCGGTGCCGGGTCGTGGTCGCCCAGGGTCAGCAGGTACCGCTTGCCGTTGAGGTCGGCCAGCGCCCGGTCGTCCGGGGCGAACCAGGGCTTGGAGGCCCGTACCGTTTGCACGGGCGCACTGTCGATCTCGCTTCCGTAGCTGGTGAGCAGTTCGAGCCGACCACCGCTGATCCGGACCTGTCCGGCCCGGGTGAGCGAGCGCAGCCGCTTCCCGATCCGCACGCCCGTGGCCGTGAACTCCGGCTCCGCCATGCCGCCCCGCCCCCTTGTGCGCGTCGGTTTCCCGGACCGTGCGCCGTGTGGCCCGAGGTCCGGCTCGTGTCGTGATCCAGTGTGCGCCCCCGTTCGGTGCAGTCTGCACGCCCCCGGCGCCCAGCACCAGTGCATGCGACGGCCCGGCCCCGGCAGCTGAGGGAGCACTCGGCGAATGCGCCCCCAGCGGCCGCCCGGCGCGGTGACCCCAGGGTGGTCTTTGAGGTGCTCAAAGACGTGTTTATGCAGGTGAGGAGCGTGCGGAAGGTGTTTATGATCGGGGCGCCGGCCGCGCGAGGCGGCCTCGGCGTGAAGCGTAAGGAGCCCCGCCGTGAGCACCCCTCGGCAGACCCGGACCGGCGCAACCCTCGATGTCGACCACAGTGACGTCACCTACCGCGGCTGGCTGAAAGAAGCCGTGCGCAAGGTCCAGGCCGACGCCAACCGCTCGGCCGACACGCACCTGCTGCGCTTCCCGCTGCCGGAGAAGTGGGGGATCGACCTGTATCTGAAGGACGAGTCCACCCATCCGACCGGCAGCCTCAAGCACCGGCTGGCCCGTTCGTTGTTCCTCTACGGCCTGTGCAATGGCTGGATCCGGCCGGGCCGCCCGGTGATCGAGGCGTCCAGCGGCTCGACGGCCGTCTCCGAGGCGTACTTCGCGAAGCTGATCGGGGTGCCCTTCATCGCCGTCATGCCGCGCACGACGAGCGCCGAGAAGATCCGCCTGATCGAGTTCCACGGCGGGCAGTGCCACTTCGTGGACGACCCGCGCACGATGTACGAGGAGTCCGCCCGCCTCGCGGTGGAGACCGGCGGCCACTACATGGACCAGTTCACCTACGCGGAACGGGCCACGGACTGGCGCGGCAACAACAACATCGCCGAATCCATCTTCCGGCAACTGGAGTTGGAGCGGTTCCCCGAGCCCGCGTGGATCGTGGCCACGGCCGGCACCGGCGGCACGTCGGCGACCATCGCCCGCTACGTCCACTACATGCAGCACGACACTCGCATTTGTGTGGCCGATCCGGAGAATTCGTGTTTCTTCGAGGGCTGGACCACCGGCGATCCGGACGTCACCTGCGACTGCGGCTCGCGCATCGAGGGCATCGGCAGACCGCGGATGGAGCCGAGCTTCGTGCCCGGGGCGATCGACCGGATGATGAAGGTGCCGGACGCGGCGAGCGTCGCCGCCGTACGGGCGCTGGAGCAGGCCATCGGCCGCAAGGCGGGCGGTTCGACCGGCACCGGCCTGTGGAGCGCCCTGAAGATCGTTGCCGAGATGGTCGCCGAGGGGCGCCGGGGGAGCGTGGTGACTCTGCTGTGCGACCCGGGCGACCGCTACCTCGACAAGTACTACTCCGACACCTGGCTCGCCGAGCAGAATCTGGACATCGCCCCCTACACGACGGCGATCGAGTCCCTGCTGGAGACGGGCGTCTGGCCGTCCTGACCCGCCGGGGTGGCGGGTTTCCGCCGCCCCCGCCTCACCCGGCCAGCCGCCGGTCCAGCGAGGTCACCGCGTCCCGGAAGGCGCGTCCGAGGCCCGGCCGGGCGGCCTTCAGAAGGACCCGCAGGGCTGCCGTCCCGTCCGCCGCGAACGTCCACCGCACCCGCGTGCCCGTCCCGGCCGGGGTGAGGTGCCACTCCTCGACGAGGGCGCGCAGGCCGGGCGCGTTGGTGGCGGCGACGCCGTACGCGTAGACCTCGGGAGCCTTCGCCGTGAGGATGTGCTCCTGGAAGCGGATGCCGCCGCGCAGGGTGATCTCGCGTCCGGGACGGGGGTCGTCCACCGGGACGGCCCGTGTCACCGCCGAGAACCACTCCGCCCAGCCGGGCGTGTCCTCGGCGAGGGCGTGGAAGACGGCCTCGGGGGGCGCGGAGATCTCCCGGGCGAAGACGAGCCGTACCGGGGCGGACGCGACGAAGTCGGGTCCTTCTGGCCGGAGTTGGCGGAGCATGGACGCAACCCCCTCAAGGGCCGGTGGTGGCCGGAGGCGTCACCCTAGCTGACAGTGCGTCAGCTGTCTGTACCGTCCTCGGGCTCGCCCGCGACCAGTACCCGCCGCAGATGCTCCGAGATCTCCGCGCGCGCCTCGGCGGGCAGCCCGCCGTCCGTCACCAGCGTGTCGACCTGCTCCAGGGCCGCGAACGAACTCAGGCCCACCACACCCCACTTGGTGTGGTCGGCGACGACCACGACCCGGCGCGCCGACTGCACCAGGCGGCGGTTGGTCTCCGCCTCCGCCAGGTTCGGCGTGGACAGCCCGGCCTCGACCGATATGCCGTGCACCCCGAGGAACAGCACGTCGAAGTGGAGCGCGGCGATGGCCTGGTCGGCGACGGGGCCGACGAGCGAGTCGGACGGGGTGCGCACCCCGCCGGTGAGGACGACCGTGGCGGCGCCCTGGCGCGGGCCCGAGGTGCGCTGCGCGACATGGAAGACGTCGGCGACCCGCACCGAGTTGGTGACCACGGTGAGGTCGGGCACCTCGACGAGCTGATGCGCCAGCGCGTACGTCGTCGTACCGCCCGACAGCGCGATGGCCGCCCCCGGGGCCACCAGTTGCGCCGCGGCGCGCGCGATGTCCTCCTTGGCCGTCAGCTCCAGGCCCGACTTGGCCTCGAAGCCCGGCTCGTGGGTGCTGGCCTCGACCACCGGGACCGCGCCGCCGTGCACCTTCTCCAGCACGCCCTGCCGGGCCAGCGCGTCGAGGTCGCGGCGGACGGTCATGTCCGACACGCCGAGTTTGCGGGTGAGCTCGTTGACCCGGACCCCGCCGCGGCGTCGGACCTCGTCCAGGATCAGGGAGCGCCGCTGCTCCGCGAGGAGGTTCTGATTCTCACTCACGTACGCTCCGGTTCCTTTCGCCTGGGGCCGTCCGACACGCCCTGCGCGCCTGTTCCGACGAGGAGGTTCTCACCGGTCCCGGGTGCGCGGGCGTCCCATCCTCGCACGCCGTGGTACACGACGCGCCACCGACCGGCCCGACGCGCGCATGCCACCCGCCCGAAGCCGGTCACCCGGATCGGGGAGATTCGGTGACGACGGGTGTGCGCCGCCCCCGCAGCGGAGATCCTTGTGCCCGCACGGACACAAGCCGACGGCTCGTCACGGGGGAAGTGCGAACAGTGGAGCGTGCGCCGGAAGACGCCTCGAACGCCCCGCGGACCGGGGAAACCGAGAAGACCGAGAAGACCGAGAAGACCGAGGGCACCGAGAAGGCGGAAACCGCCCTGGAGCTCCTGGTCCACGGGGTGGGCGGCACCACCCCCGAGGAGATGCTGGACGATCCGCGCACCGTGCGGATCACCGGCGACGACACGGCGGCCGTCTTCCGGCGCGCCGACGACGCCGACGCCGAGTCCCGGCCGGAGGACTACCGCGGCAGGCCCGTGCCGGAGGCGTACGTCTGGTGCAACCTCACCTCCGGCAACGGGGCCCGCGCCCTGTGGCTGCTGCTCCTGCCGTTCATGGTGGTGAACCTCGCCCACTGGATGCGCCCCAGCACCCGCGGGCGGGCCCGCACCGTCCGGTTCTACGGCCTGCTGGTCCGCCTCGCCGGGCTCTCGCTGACGGTCCTGCTGGTCGCGGCGGCCTGCGAGGTGGCGCTCGACCTGGCGGCCTGGCAGTGCGCGGGCACCCGCGCGTGCGCCGACCGGCACTCCTGGCTGGGCTTCCTCACCCCCGAGGACTCCGCCGGCGGCTGGTGGAGCCGCCCCGGCCGCCGCCTCGCCCTGGCCGCCCTGATCCCCCTCGCCCTCACCGGCCTGCTCTGGTACCTCTCCCACCGCACCTGGAGCGCCTACGAGTCCCAGCAGCCGCTGACCCGTGAGCGGGAACCCGACGAGGACACCGACCGCACCGCGCTCGGCCGCCCCGGCTTCTGGTACGGCCGGCGCCTGGTCGCCCGGCTGCGCGCCGCCCACACCGCCGCCGGTCTGCTGACCGTCGCCGCGGCCGTCGGCACCTCGGCGGCCGCCTTCGACCACCGTCCCGGCGGCCCGGCGGCCCTCGACGCGCTGGGCCGCCTGCTGGAGGCGGCGCTCGTCGCCGGAGCGGCCGTCGTGGTGTGGGTCGTGTGCCGCCGGGGCCGCAGCGAGCGACGCCTGGACCGGGAACTCGACCGGCGCCTGGTACGACGCCTGCCGCTCGCCGCGCTCGCTCTGCTGGCCCTGACCCTGGTGTACGCCGGCTGGGAGCGCCCGGGGTGGGAGTCCGGCGGCCGGCTGCCGGGCGACGCGGCCTTCGGCGCCCTCGCCTTCGCGCAGGGCCTGATCGTCATCGTCCTGGGCGTGATCGCCCACCTCCTGCACCGCACTCACCCCGACGCGCGGGCGGCGCTGCACGGCCAGGGCGGGCCCGCGGTCGCCATGCTGGCCTGCGCCCTCGGCGGAGTGATGTCCGGCGGAGTCGCCCAACGCGTGTCCGACTGGCTGGACGGCACCGGCGCGTCCATCGACGGACCGCCGGTCGTGCTCACCTGGCAGGCGTCCGTGATCCCGCCGCTGCTGCTCCTGGTGCTCCTGCTGTGCCTGTGGGCCGGCCGGGACACCTGGCGACTGAGCCGCGCCGAACGCGCCCTGGTGGAGCGGGACTACCCGGACGAACCCAAGGATCCCGCGCGCACCCGCCGGATCGCCCACACGCGCGCGATGGCCGGCCTCACCGACCGGGGCCCGCTCCTGGTCGCCGTCGTCTCCGCCTCCACCCTGCTGCTGGGCGCGGCCGCCCTCGTGGGCGCCCTGACGAGCGACGAGACCCCCGCGCAGGCCGCCGAGCCGGCGCACGACTTCGTCCAGGGGGCCGCCGAGACCGCGCAGGCGCTGGGCTCCTGGCTGATCGGCCTGGGCTTCATACTGTTCGTCACCTGGGGCCGGCGCGCCTACAAGGACGCCTCCGCGCGGCGCACCATCGGCATCCTGTGGGACGTCGGCACCTTCTGGCCGCGCGCCGCCCACCCCTTCGCCCCGCCCTGCTACGCCGAGCGCGCGGTGCCCGACCTGACCTGGCGGATGGCCACCTGGACCCGCGCCACCGGCGGCCGGCTCGTGCTGTCCGGCCACTCCCAGGGCAGCGTCCTGGCCGCGGCCGCCGCCTGGCAGCTGAAACCCTCGGTACGCAAGCGGGTCGCCCTGCTGACCTACGGCTCCCCCCTGGAGCGCCTGTACGGCCGCTGGTTCCCGGCCCACTTCGGCCCGGCCGCGCTCAGCGCCCTGCACCACGAGGTGGACTGCTGGCGCAATCTGCACCGGCCCACCGACCCCATCGGCGGCCCGGTGCGGCTGCCCGGCGACTGCGGACCGGAGGTGGACCGTGCCGCGCTGAAGGACCCGATGGCGTACGGCCGCACCGACCTGCACCCGCTGCCCGCGCCGATCCTCGGTCACTCCGACTACCAGGCCGACCCGGCGTTCGCCGAGGAACGCGCGCGGCTGCTGGCCCGCCTCCGGCCCGAGCTGCCGGCCCCGCGGGCTCAGGACACCTCGGGCAGGTCCTCCGCGTAGAGCAGGGTCAGGTCGTCGGTGCTGGGCTCCGCCAGCTGGGCCACCCGGCTGGCGTGCCGCTCCACCATCGCCTCGAACGTCTGGCGCGCGGTACGGCCGTTGCCGAACGCGGGCCCCTTGGGCAGGTCGGTGAAGTACTTCAGCAGGGCCTCCGGAGCGCCGGGCGCCAGCCGGTACTCGTGCTCCTCGGCCTGCTGCTCCACGATCCGCAGCAGTTCCCCCGCGTCGTAGTCGCAGAAGGTGATGGTGCGCGAGAACCGGGACGCCACACCGGGGTTGACGGAAAGGAAGCGTTCCATCTCCGCGGTGTAGCCGGCGACGATCACCACGACCGCGTCGCGGTGGTCCTCCATCAGCTTCACCAGTGTGTCGATGGCCTCCTTGCCGAAGTCCCGGCCCGAGTCCTCCGGGGACAGCGCGTACGCCTCGTCGATGAACAGCACACCGCCGCGTGCCCTGTCGAAGGCCTCCTGGGTGCGGATCGCGGTGGATCCGATGTGCTCGCCGACCAGGTCGACCCGGGACACCTCCACGAGGTGGCCCTTGTCCAGCACCCCGAGGGAGGCGAGGATCTCGCCGTAGAGCCGGGCGACGGTGGTCTTGCCGGTGCCGGGGGAGCCGGTGAAGACCAGGTGCCGCTTGACGGAGGCGGCCTTCAGTCCCGCCTGCTGGCGGCGCCGGCCCACCTCGATCATGTCGGTGAGCGCGCGGACCTCGCGCTTGACGCTGTCCAGGCCGACCAGCGCGTCGAGTTCGCCGAGGACGTCCTTGGAGGTGCGGACCGGCTCGGCCGGCGCCTCCGGTTCGCTCGGCCGCGGGCCGGGGACCGTGCCGAGCAGGCCCGGTGACTGCGTGAGGGTCTGTACGGCGGTCTCGCGGACCGCGGCCGGCTGCCTGAGCCCCCCGCTCTCGTCGCCGGTGCAGTCCTCCACCACGGGCCCGGTCCCGGACGCCGGGTCGGGGCCGCCGTCGGCGAACTCGTAACCGCCGCGTGCGCAGCGCTCGGTCCGGCACTTCTTCAGCGTCGTGCGGCAGCCGTCGATGACGTGGAAGCCGTAGCCGGCGCTGCCGGTGACCCGGCAGTCGAGGAAGGAGCCCCGGCCGCCGGCGGAGACGTAGAAGCCGGCCTCGGCGGGGGAGTCGACCGTGCAGCGCTCGATGGTGGGGTCGGCGCCCTTGGTGACGATCACGCCGGTCTGCATGCCGTCCAGGGAGCAGTTGTTGAGGGTGCCGCCGCTGCCGTGGTCGCGGAACCAGGCCCCGGTCGCCGCGTCCCGGATGCGGCAGTCGTCGAGCTGCGCGGTGGCGCCGTCGCTCACCGACACGGCCGTGTTGCGCACCTGGGACAGGTCGCTGTCCACGACGTCCGCGCGCGAGCCGCGGTCCAGGACGAACAGGGCGTCCGGCACGTCGTGCACCCGGCAGGAGTCCAGCACCACGGTCGCCCCGTCGCTGACCCACACGGCCGGGTAGTCGCCGGTGCTGTCGAAGATCTCGCACTGGTTGGCGTCGACGCGGGTGCCCGGGTCCCACACGGACAGGCCGTTGCGCCCGAACTGCCGCACGCTGGTGCGGGTCAGCGTCAGCACGGAGCGGGAACGCAGGTCGACCGCGTTCTCCGGGATGTCGTGGATGCGGCAGTCGGCGAGCGTGAGCACGGCGTCGGTGTCGAGGGTGACGCCGTCGGCCGTGGTGCGGTGCACATCGCAGTCGGTGAGGTGGCCGGTGGCCCGGGCGGTGATCTGCACGCCGCTGCCGCGGACCTCGTAGATCTCGCAACCGACGGCCTCCAGCGCGGAGTTCTCGCCGGTCGCGCTCAGGCCCGCGCCCGAGGTGTGGTGCACCCGGCAGCGCTCCAGACGGGGGTGGGCCCCGCCGCGCACCGCGACGCCGGACTGGCCGGCCGCGACGACCTCGCACTCCTCGAACACCCCGCCCCCGCCGTCGAGTACGGCGATGCCGACGCCCGCGGGGTTGTCGACCGTGCAGCGCCGCACGGTGGGGCGGGCGCCGCCGCGCACCTCGATGCCGGCCGCGGAGCGGGTGACGATCCGGATGTCGGCCAGCTCCGGTGTGCCCTCCTCCACGAGCAGGGCGGGCGCCGCCGCGTCCTGGCCCTCCACGTGCAGGTCCTGGACGACCGCCGAGGCCCGTACCGTGAGCGGCACTCCGTCCACGGGCGCGATCCGCACCGAGCCGGGGGAGTTCTCCGGGCCGCGCAGGGTCACCGCCCGCTGCACGACGAGGTTCTCCCGGTAGGTGCCGGGGGCGACGGTGAGGACATCACCGTCGGCCGCCGCCTCCAGGGCTGCGGCGAGCGATGCGTACTCACCTGTGCGGCGCCGCCACCGCGACGTGCCGGTGTGCGTCACCTGGACCGTGCCCTGTGCCATGGCGTTGCTGTGCCCCCACCTCGTTGTCCGCGGGTTGGTCGCCGAGGACCTCGGCCGGTCCACCGTAGCGTGCGCGCACGCATCGGGTTGACCAGAGGCGGAAGGCCGTCAGCAGCCGGTGCCCGCCCGGCCCCAGTCGGGGCCCACGCGTATCCAGGCCTGCTCCAGGCGTGCGTACCGGCGGCGGACCATGTGCCAGACGATCAGCCGGCGCACCGTCTCGACCAGGCCGATGCTCACCAGGGCCGCGCCGAACCCGGCGAGCACGGCGTGGGTGGTGGCGGTCGCGGAGTCCAGCGGGCGGGCCGCCGGGCGGCCCTGACGGTCGGTCCACAGCGCGAAGCGGTCGCCGGGCCGCGGGGCGTCGAGGGCGGCCGTGACCGCGCCGCTGCGCGCGGTGCCGTCCGGGGCGGTCCAGTCGGCCTGGACGCGGGTGCGCGGCTCGCGTCCCGCCGCGGCCTCGGGATCGGCGTCCAGGGGCGCTCTGCCCAGTTCGGCGAGGACGGTGGCGGTCACCAGGTGGCGCGAGGACCGCTGTTGGCGCACGGACTCCTGCAGGGCGTCCTGGGCGAGGCCGCCGACGACGGCGCCCGCCACGGGGGCCGCGACCAGCACGGCCAGCAGGGCGGCCACGGCCAGCCAGGCCTCGGCCAGGTCGGTCGCGCGGCGCAGCGGATTGTGCCGCCAGCGCCAGAGTCCGCTGATCGCTCGCACCGTCTCCTGCACCCCCTTCCCGCTGTGCGACCGCCCCCGGCGGAGCCGTTCACGCGCGAGCCCGGTCGACGAGAGAGCGATACCCCCTGCGGCCGGGAGCCTCTCATGACCTGCTCGCGCCCCGCTCAACGACCGGCCCCGCGGCGGCGGTTCCCGCCCGGCTGCGGGGAGCGGGAGATTCCCGGTCAGGCCAGGGGCGTGACGGGGTCGCCGACGCGGATGGTGCCGCCGGTCAGCGGCACCAGGTTCTGCCCGAAGACGACCTTGCCGTCCTTGCGCCGGTGGCGTCCGAGGGAGTGCAGGGGCTCCCTGCCGCGCTCGGCGGTGGCCTGGTCGACGGTGGTGACGACGCACCGCCCCGACATCTTGGCGACCCGGAAGACGACATCCCCGATGGCGATGCGCGACCAGTCGTCCTCGGCCCAGGCGGGCGCGCCGGAGACGACGACGTTCGGCCGGAACCGGTTCATGGGCAGCGGCCCCTCGTCGGCGTGCTCGCCCTGGGCGATCAGGCGGTTGAGGGCGTCCAGGGACGCGGCCGAGGTCAGCAGCAGCGGATAGCCGTCGGCGAAGCTGACGGTCTCGCCCGGCCGCGCGTAGTCGGGATCGACGGGCCGGCGGGTGGCCGGGTCGTCCATGTGCACCAGCCGCACGTCGGCGCCGAGGTAGGTGCTGCACCAGGCGTGCGCGGCGTCGTCCTCGGCGAGGACCGCCTCGACCTTGTCGCGGAAGACCTGGACCGCGAGGGTGCTGTCCGGGCGCGGCACCGGCACGGTCAGCGGCGGCATGCCGGGCGCGGACAGCCGAAGGCCGCCGCCGGGCAGAAGCTCGGCGGCGGCCTTCGCCAGGCGCGGCTGCTGACGTTGTGTGACGACCTTTCCCCCGTCGTCGATCACCGTCCAGCGACGGTCCCCGGCCAGCCCCCAGGGCTCCACGAGGGACTCCCTCGGCGCGGTGCCTCGGAACGCCTTGACCGGATGGACGTGAATCGCCTGCAGTTCTGCCTTCCCCATGAGCTCATCGTGCCAGCAGGCGCTCAGGAGCCGCAGGAGAGGTCAGTAGCCGCGGTACTGCTGGTTGTTGTACGGGTCCTGATACGGCGTCGGCGCCGGGCGGGGGGCCGCGGGGCGCATCGCCTCGTAGCCTGTGCCGGGCATCATCGGCCGCGGTTGCTGGGCCTGCGGACCGGGATAGCCGCGGGGCGCGGACGCCTGCTGCGGGATGTAGGCGGCCGGCGCCTGCTGCAGCGGGGCGGGCTGCGCCGCCTGCGGGTAGCCGTACGAGGGCTGGGACGGGGCCGCCGGGAGGGCGGGCAGCGCCGACGGGAGCGCGGGCAGGTGGCTGCTGCCCGTGTCGTAGGCGGCGGGGACCCGGATCGGGGCGATCTGCGGGGTGCCCCGCTCGGCCACGAGCGAGTCGTAGATCGGAGTGTCCGGGAAGGAGGCGGAGTAGTAGCCGCCGCCATAAGTGGAGCGGGGGGAGGTCATGGCACATAAGGTAAGCCCACGATGTGCTGGTTGGGGAGACCGATAAGAGGGTTGTTTTCCGTGTCGGCAGAGGCGTGGGATCCCCAATGTGAGCGAACTTGGCAAAAAGGGGCGCCGATCGGCGTTCGGATCGGGTAAAGACCGAGTTCCGGGCGGGTTACCGGCGGTTGACCACGGATCTTGCCGTGCCCCTGATGGGAGTTCCGCGCGCCGGGGAATAGGTTGGCCCAGGACAGCAACGAATGGACTGCCGGGGCCCGACCTGGCGTGCCGACACGTGATGGGGGCGGACATGTCAATGCCGAAAGGATCGAATGTTCCGGTGCCGACGACGGCGCTGCGCGTCGAATTGGGCTGGCGGTCGGGGCCGGGGGTGCCCGACGCCGACGCCTCGGCGCTGCTGCTCGTCGGCGGAAAGGTCCGTTCCGACGCGGACTTCGTCTTCTACAACCAGCCGGCCCACTCCTCCGGCGCGGTCCGCCACGAGGGCAAGCGGGACGCCGGCGGCCGGGTGACCGACACCCTCCTCGTCGACCTCGCGCGCGTGGAGCCCGAGATCGAGACGGTGATCCTCGCCGCCTCCTCGGACGGCGGTTCCTTCGGCCAGGTCCCCGACCTGTACATCGAGGTCAAGGACGCCGCGCAGGGCACCGTGGCCGCCCGCTTCGACAGCGCGGGCGCGAGCGTCGAAACGGCCTTCGTGCTCGGCGAGTTCTACCGCCGCCAGGGCGCGTGGAAGTTCCGCGCGGTCGGCCAGGGCTACGGCACCGGCCTCGAGGGCCTGGCCACCGACTACGGCATCACGGTGGACGAACCCCAGCAGGCGGCCCCCGCCGCCCCCGCACCCCAGGCGCCCACGCCTCCCGCCCCCGCCGTCACCATGCCCCCGCCCGCCGCCCCGCCCATGCCGCAGGCGCCGCCCCCCGCCGCCCCGGTCAGCCTCTCCAAGGTCACGCTCACCAAGGCGGCACCGTCGGTCTCGCTGACCAAGCAGGGCGGAACCTCCGGCACCCTGCACGTGAACCTCAACTGGGAGGTGCGCAAGCAGTTCTCGGGATGGGCGAGCAAACTGGGCCGCCCGGTCGCCATGCACAACGACCTCGACCTCGACCTGTGCGCCCTGTACGAGCTCTCCGACGGCAGCAAGGGCGTCGTCCAGGCCCTCGGCAACGCCTTCGGCGCCCTCCACCAGCCCCCGTTCATCCACCTCGACGGCGACGACCGCACCGGCGCCGTGGCCAGCGGCGAGAACCTGTCCGTCAACCTCGACCACAAGCAGTACTTCCGGCGCATCCTCGTCTTCGTCACCATCTACGAGGGCGCGCGATCCTTCGCCGACCTGCACGCCACGGTCACCCTGACCCCGCAGTTCGGCGCCCCGATCGACTTCTCCCTCGACGAGTGCACGGTCCCCTCCACGGTGTGCGCCCTCGCCCTGATCACCAACAACGGCGGCGACCTCGTCGTCCAGCGCGAGGCCCGCTACCTGGTGCCCGAACGCGGGGTGAGCCCGCAGCGGACCGTCGACTACGCCTACGGCTGGGGCATGAACTGGACCCCCGGCCGCAAGTGAGCGCTCACCCCTCGTCGGGAACCGCCTCCGGACGGGCGTAGGTGCGGCCCTTCCAGGCCGCGCCGCGCCCCCGGCGGTGCTGCACCGCGGAATCCACCGTCATCAGCAGGTACAGCGCCGCCGTGAACGGCAGCAGCGGAGCGAGCCACAGCGGCTGACGGTAGTAGCGCAGCATCGGGACGTACGTGCCGGTCATCACCAGCCACGCCAGACCGCCCGCCACCGCCGTCGCAGGGCTCCCCGCCGCCGCGCCCGCCACCAGGGCCACGGGCGGCACCAGGTACACCAGCGCCAGGCCCGCGACCGTACCGGCCAGCAGCAGCGGGCTGTGCCGCAGCTGCGCGTACGCGCTGCGGGAGACCATCCGCCACAGGTCGTGCAGGAGGGGATAGGGGCGCACGCTGTCCACCCGGTCGGCCAGCCCGAGCCAGATGTGCCCGCCACCGGCCTTCACGGCCCGCGCGAGCGCCACGTCGTCGATGACGGCGTGCCGGATGGCGTCCGGAATGCGGGCCCGCTCGGCCGCTTCGGTGCGCAGCAGGACACAGCCGCCCGCCGCGGCCGCCATCCGCGTCCCCTTCCGGCCGATCCGGCGGAACGGATACAGCTGCGCGAAGAAGTAGACGAAGGCCGGCACGACCAGCCGCTCCCACATGCTCGCCACCCGCAGCCGGGCCATCTGCGAGACGAGGTCGAAGCCGCCGGTGTCCGCCGCGGCCACCAGCTCCCTGAGACTGTCGGGCGCATGGGCGATGTCGGCGTCGGTGAGCAGCAGGTACTCGGGCTCCCGCGCGCGGGCCAGCGCGATGCCGTGGCGCACCGCCCACAGCTTGCCCGTCCAGCCCGCCGGGGGCTCGCCCGGGGAGTCCACGGTCAGCGGCAGCCCGCCGTACCGCTCGGCCAGCTCCCGCGCCAGGCGCCCGGTGCCGTCCGTGCTGCCGTCGTCGACGAGGAAGACCTCCGCCCGGCCCGGATAGTCCTGGGCGAGCAGCGAGGGCAGGCTGTCGGGCAGCACCGCCGCCTCGTCGCGCGCGGGGACGACGACACAGACGTCCGGCCACCGCGCCGGTTCCCGCCGGGCGGGCAGGCGTACGTCCGTACGCCAGAAGAAGCCCTGGCACAGCAGCAGCCACAGCCAGGCGGCCAGTGATCCCACGGCGATCCACACGAAGGCGCTCACCCGCGCAGTCTGCCCCACCGAAGGGGCCCGCACGGGGCCATCGTCTATCGTGGCCGGGTGAAGATCGCGCTGATGGACTCCGGAATCGGCTTGCTGGCGGCCACTGCCGCGGTACGGCGACTGCGACCCGACGCAGATCTCGTCCTCTCCCTCGACCCCGACGGCATGCCCTGGGGACCGCGCACGCCCGAGGACCTCACCGCGCGTGCCGTGGCCGTCGCCGAGGCCGCCGCCGCCCGCCGGCCCGACGCCCTGATCGTCGGCTGCAACACCGCGACCGTGCACGCCCTGCCCGCCCTGCGCGCCCGCCTGGAGCCCGGCATCCCGGTGATCGGCACGGTCCCGGCGATCAAGCCCGCCGCGGCCGGCGGCGGCCCCTTCGCGATCTGGGCGACGCCCGCCACCACCGCCAGCCCCTACCAGCGCGGACTGATCGAGCAGTTCGCCGGCGGCGTGACCGCGACCGAGGTGCCCTGCCACGGGCTCGCCGAGGCCGTGGAACAGGCGGACGAGGACGCGATCGACGCCGCCGTCGCCGCGGCCGCCGCCCTGACCCCCGACGACGTCACCACCGTCGTTCTCGGCTGCACCCACTACGAGCTGGTCGCCGAACGCATTCGGGCCGCCGTGCAGCGCCCCGGCCGCCCGCCGCTGGTCCTGCACGGCTCCGCGGGGGCCGTCGCCGCCCAGGCCCTGCGCCGCCTCGGCGAGCTGCCCGCCCCCGAGGCCGACCCCGAGGGAACCCTGACGGTGCTGCTGAGCGGACGCGAGGGCACGCTGCCCGAGGCCGCCCTCACCTACGAGGAGGGGCGGCTGCTGCGGGCGGCCGCCCCCGCCCGGTGACCTGACCGGCGTTTTCGGCCACGCCGGGGTCCGGTCGGCCCAGTCACCCTGTGCATCGCGCTACCCGCACAGCGAAACCTGAGTACGCTCGTAGGCATGAGGGACCACCCCCACGGCGAGCACACGCCGCATCCCGACGTCTGGACCGGGCGTGCCACGAACCGGATCCAGTGGCTGCTGGCGCTCGTCGGAGCCGCCTGCATGGCGCTCGGCATCGAGCTGGCCGTCGACTCGGCCTGGACCTCCGGCGTGGCCCCGCTCGCCATGGCCGTCGTCGGCTGCATCGCGGCCGGGCTGCTGGTGCTCTTCGGCACCCTGGCCTTCGTGCACGTGGCTCTGAGGGTCGACAAGGAGTCCCTCGAAGTACGCTGCGGCCACATGGGCGTGCCGCGCCGCCGCATCCCCCTGTCCCATGTCGCGGGCGCCGAGTTCGCCCCCGTCGTCACCCCGCGCCACTGGGGCGGCTGGGGCTACCGCTGGCGGCCCGAGAAGGGCACCGCCGTCGTCGTACGGCGGGGTGAGGGGATCGTGCTGCGGCTGTGGGACGGCCACACCTTCACCGTCACCGTCGACGACGCCGAGGCCGCGGTCCGGGTCATCAGGGACCGGCTGCGCTCGGGGACGCCGGGTACGGCGCACTGAAACCGGCGCCGTACGCAGTGAGCGGCCGCGTCCGGTGACCGGGTTCCCGCAGCGGACGCACGACCGAGGCAACCCCGGCCCGTGCGTGGTCGACGAACTCCGGCCAGCCCGCCCGATCTTGGGCCGCCCGCCGGTGGCATCATCTGGAGGATGCCTCCTTCCCTCCAGGCCGGCCCGTACACCGTGATCGCGCTCGCCGACGGCGCGGGCCCCTTCTTCTCGCCCCGGTCGCAGGCGTTCCCCGAGGCCACCGCCGCGCAGTGGGCGGCGGCGGACCGGTTCGATCCCGGCGCGCTCGACGCCGACGGGCGCTGGTGGCTTCGGTTCCGCGCGTTCGCGATCCGCAGCGACCGGGGTGTGACGCTGGTCGACGCGGGAATCGGCCCGGCCGACAGCCCGGCGGCCGCATGGGCGCCCGTGCCCGGGGAACTCCCGGCTTCGCTGGCCGCCGCGGGCATCGACCCGGCCGAGGTGGACACCGTGGTGCTCACCCACCTGCACACCGACCACGTGGGCTGGGCCGTCGTCGGCGGCGAGCAGGCGCGGCCGTACTTCCCGAACGCCGCGTACCTGTTGCAGCGGGCCGAGCTCGACGCGATCGAGGACATCAACCCGCAGCTGCGCTCCACCGTGATCGACCCGCTCCGCAGGGCCGACCAGCTGCGGCTGCTCGACGGCGACACCCCGCTGCGCGGCGGTGAACGCGTGCTGGCCACGCCCGGTCACACCCCCGGGCACCAGAGCGTGCTCGTCACCTCCGGCCGGGACCTGGTCGCCGTCACCGGTGACCTGCTCGTGCACGCCGTCCAACTGCTCCACCCCGAACTCGCCTACGCCCACGAGATGGACGCCGAGCGGGCCAGGTCCTCACGGGAAAGGATGCTGCACCACCCGGCCGACGGCACCCTCCACCTCGCGACACCGCACCTGACCGAGCCGTTCGTGACCCGCTGAGCCCCACGGTGCCGGAGGCGCCGTCGGTCGTCGAACTCGAAGCCCTCCGCCGCGGCACGGGCGACGATCCCGCTCACCGCGTCGGGGCTCACGATCACGGGCTCCAGGACGTCCTTGAGCCGCGCGAGGTCCTTCGGGCTCCCGAGCGCACAGAACATGTCGCCCTCGCTGTCGAAGTCGAGGCGCTCGGCGAGGTCCGGCCAGGCGAACTCCACCAGCCCTTCCCAGAAGTAGCCGTTCGGCTCGTGCCCGGCAGCCCGCACCGCGGCATCGGCGGCCGACGTACCGGCAGGGAAGGTCAGCGAAGGCTCGCCGTCGAGGTTGTGCAGGGTGATCGTCACGGCGGGATCTTCGCACGCCCGTCCCCACCCCCTGACCGCCGCTCGTTGTCGTGCGCCGCAAGACTCTTGTGTCGCATGACAATGGCTGACTATCTTGTACCGCATGACAAAGGGGGTGCCCGCCGGTGGCGACCAGCGTCGCAGTCAGCTTCTACGGGGCGTGCTCGACCTGTGCCTGCTGGCGCTGATCGCCGAACGGCCGCGCTACGGCTTCGAGTTCGTGGCCGCGCTCGACGACGCCGGGCTCGATCTCGTGAGCGAAGGCAGCATCTATCCGTTGCTCGCCCGGCTGGAGCGGGAGGAGCTCATCTCCTCGTACCGCGCCCCGTCGGCCAGCGGTGGCGCCCCGCGCAAGTACTACCGCCTGACCGAAGCGGGACGTGCCGAACTGACCAGCGGCCGGGCCGTGTGGCACGCCTTCAGCGGGCGAGTGGGGCGGATTCTGACCGCCGCAGAACCAACGGGGGAGAGCGCACCATGACCGACCAGCGCGCCATGACGAACGAGCAGGTACTCGCGGTCTGCCGCAGCAACTGGGAGTACCGGGGCATCGACGACGGATCCGTCCGGGAGATGCTCGACGAACTCTCCGCGCATCTGGAGGACGCGGCGGCCGCGGGCCGTACGCCCCGGGACGTCGTGGGCGACGACGTCAAGAGGTTCGCCGCCTCCTGGGCGCGGGCCCGTGCCCCGTTCGCCCGCCGCCTGCTGCGCACGGCGGCCATGGTCTGTTTCGTGATGGGCTGGCTGCTGCTGGCCACCTGTCTGCTCCGGTGGACCACCGAACGGGCCGTGAGCGTCAACGACGTCGTCTTCTGGGCCGTCCTAGCCGCGGTCACGGTCGTCTGGGAGCTGCGACGCGGCAGCCTGGGGTTCGGCAGGACCCTGGCGGTCGGCTGCGTGGTCGGACTGCCCGTGGTGCTGCTCGCCCAGTGGCTGGGCGGCGACGGGACGCTGTTCACGGTGCCCCTGTGGGCGGCCGCGCTGCTGCTCCTGCCCGGACTGCCGTACGCCGTCGCCGACGTACGGGGCAGGAGGGACGCCACGCCGGACGCGGGCTGAGCGCTCCGCCGGACGTGCCGCGGTGTGTCGTCCTTGCCCGCGGGCTCGTGGTGGCCGGTCGCGCAGTTCCCCGTGCCCCTTCGGGGCGCCGCCGAACCGCGGTCGGACTCGCCAGGTCCGCTCAGGGCGTCAACCGGTCGCCGCGCGGGCGTGCCTTCCGTTCCGGTGCGGGCGGTGCGTCGGCCAGGGGGCGGGCCGTGGCCAGTCCGGCCAGCAGGCCCGCGCCCACCGACACCGTGGTGAAACTGAGCGCGTTGCCTACGGTGGCGATCGCCGCGAGCCCGGTCAGGGCCGCGCCCGCGGTGAGCGCCACGGGTGTCGGACGCGGCGTGCGCCACAGTGCGTACAGCACCCAGCAGAAGGCCGCCGCCAGCAGGGCGACTCCTACGACACCCTGCTCGGCCGCCTGCTGAAGCGGCGCCGAATGCGGCTTGCCGTCGGAGAGCAGGGTGCTGGTCGCGGTCGGGCTGAGTTCCCCGAAGCGTCCCGGGCCCACGCCCAGAACGGCGTCCTCGCGGGCCAGGTGCAGGGCGTCGTGCCACAGCCGGAGGCGATGCCCGGTCAGCTGCCCCTCCAGGGACGAGGCCATCCCGGCCGGCACCGCATGGCCGGCGACCGCCCAGGTCAGACCGGTCACCAGGGCCGCGGCCAGGGCCAGGCCCGCGATGCCCGGGCCGCGGCTGCGCATCCGTCCGGCGGCGAGGGAGCACAGCAGCACCGCGAAGCAGACGACGAAACCGGTGGTCGAGCCGAGGACGGCCGCGGTCACCGCGACGGCGACGGCCAGCGCGCGCAGTGCCAGCCGCAGGGCGGACGCACCGGCGGCCCAGGCGGCACAGCAGGCGGCGCCCGTGGCGAGGGTGAGCAGGGCGGCCATGGCCCCGGCGTGGCCGAGCGGCGTGTCCAACTGCGGGCCGGGGGCGAGGTGCGGGAAGGAGACGGCCAGACCCACTCCGGTCAGGGCGGCCG
This sequence comes from Streptomyces sp. TRM68416, assembly GCF_014596915.1. Lineage (GTDB taxonomy): Bacteria > Actinomycetota > Actinomycetes > Streptomycetales > Streptomycetaceae > Streptomyces. The sequence continues at coordinate 5,466 of NZ_JACVWU010000010.1, read as the reverse complement.
CGGCGGGCGCGGCGACCGGCAGCAGCGCCCCGCAGATCCGTCCCGCCGCGTACCCGGCGGCCACGGCCAGGATGGCGAGCAGCACGCCCTCGGGGCGGCCGTCCCGCACCCCGGCGGTGATCAGGGCCCAGGCCGCACAGGCGCCGAGCACCACCACGCCCGCCATATCAGAAACGTTTCGTCTGTCGCCCTCGTCCGCCGGACCGGACGCGGCCGTCATCCCCGTGCCACCCACCCCGACCCCCGCAACCCGGTCGCCCCCGACCTGCGCGGGACCCCTTTCCCGCACGGCCCCGACCAGCTCGTACGACACATGCTCCGGCACACCGTAACCGCTGATGGGCGGTTTGTGGACGTACAGCGCAGGAACGTTGCGGCAGGTGGGGCGGCCGCCGGTGCCGGGACCGCGCTGTCGGCGCCCTCCCCGGCCGCCGTACACTCCCGGAGTGACCGTCACCGCAACATCCGTGGACGAGTCGGACCAGGTGGAGCCGCTCGCGCCCGCCCCGCGCGGGGCGCGACTCGTGCGCCTGGTACCGGCTCTGACCGCGGCACTCTCCGGAGTGCTGCTCTACGTCAGCTTCCCGCCGCGCACCCTGTGGTGGCTGGCCCTGCCGGCCTTCGCCGGCTTCGGCTGGGTCCTGCGCGGCCGCACCTGGAAGGCGGGCCTGGGCCTCGGCTACCTCTTCGGCCTGGGCTTCCTGCTGCCGCTGCTGGTGTGGACGGGCGTGGAGGTCGGCCCAGGACCCTGGCTCGCGCTGGTCGCGATCGAGGCGGTCTTCGTCGCACTGGTCGGCGCGGGCGCCGCCGCGATGTCCAGGCTGCCGGGATGGCCGGTGTGGGCGGCGGCCCTGTGGATCGCCGCGGAGGCGGCACGCGCGCGTGCGCCGTTCAGCGGGTTCCCCTGGGGCAAGATCGCCTTCGGGCAGGCCGACGGTGTCTTCCTGCCGCTCGCCGCGGTGGGCGGCACCCCCGTCCTGGGCTTCGCGGTCGTCCTGTGCGGCTTCGGCCTGTACGAGGCGGCCCGCCTCGCCGTGCAGCGGCGGCGCACCCGGGCCGTGCAACGGTCGGCCGCGGCGGTCGCCCTGCTCAGCGTGGCGGTCCCGGTGGCCGGCGCCCTGGCCGCCCGGCCGCTGGTGAGCGACGAGGCCGAGAACGGCACCGTGACCGTCGCGCTCATCCAGGGCAACGTCCCGCGCGCGGGACTGGAGTTCAACGCCCAGCGCCGGGCCGTGCTCGACTACCACGCGCGCGAGACCGAGCGGCTGGCCGCCGAGGTCAAGGCCGGCAAGGTCGCCAGGCCCGACTTCGTGCTGTGGCCGGAGAACTCCTCCGACATCGACCCGTTCGCCAACGACGACGCCCGCGAGGTCATCGACCGGGCGGCCAGGGCGATCGGCGTGCCCGTCTCCGTCGGCGGCGTCGTGCAGCGCGACGGCAGGCTGCTGAACGAGCAGATCCTGTGGGACCCGGTCAAGGGCCCGCTGCAGACCTACGACAAGCGGCAGATCCAGCCGTTCGGCGAGTACCTGCCGCTGCGCTCCCTCATCGGGGCGATCAACTCCGAGTGGACGTCGATGGTCCGCCAGGACTTCAGCCGCGGCAGCGAGCCGGGCGTGTTCACCGTCGGCGGCGCCAAGGTGGGTCTGGCCACCTGCTACGAGGCCGCCTTCGACTGGGCGGTGCGCGACACCGTCACCGACGGCGCGCAGATGATCTCGGTGCCGAGCAACAACGCCACCTTCGACCGCAGCGAGATGACCTACCAGCAGCTCGCCATGTCCCGGGTGCGCGCCGTGGAGCACAGCCGGACCGTCACCGTGCCGGTGACCAGCGGCGTCAGCGCGATCATCATGCCGGACGGCACGATCACCCAGAGGACCGGCATGTTCGTGGCCGACTCGCTGGTGCAGAAGGTGCCGCTGCGCTCCTCCGAGACGCCCGCCACCCGGCTGGGCATCCTGCCCGAGATCGCGCTGGTGCTGCTCGCCGCGGGCGGGCTGGGCTGGGCGATCGGGGCGGGTCTGCGCGGGCGACGCGCCGGTCAGGTGTAGCCGTGCGCCCCGGGAGCAGCAACGGGGCCGCGGACCGGGCCCGTTAGGGTCGGGGCCATGGCTACTCCTGACTTCATCCGTACGCTCCGGACCTCCGTCGGCAACGACCTGCTGTGGCTGCCCGGCGTCAGCGTCGTCGTCCTCGACGACGACGGCAGAGTGCTCCTCAACCGCCGCTCCGACACCGGTGAGTGGGCCCTGATCGGCGGCATCCCGGAGCCGGGTGAGCAGCCCGCCCAGTGTGCCGTGCGGGAGGTCGAGGAGGAGACGGGGGTGCACTGCGTGGTGGAGCGGGTGCTCGTCGTCCAGGCCCTCCAGCCCGTCACGTACGACAACGGCGACACGTGCCAGTACATGGACATCTCGTTCCACTGCCGGGCCGTCGGCGGCCAGGCACGGGTCAACGACGACGAGTCGCTGGAGGTCGGCTGGTTCGACGTGGACGCGCTGCCCGAGCTGAACGGGTTCGCGCATCTGAGGATCAAGCAGGCCCTGTCCGACGAACCCACGTGGTTCGAGCCCACGACTCCGGTGTGAGGGGTGGGCTCTGACCACAGGGGTGAGGCAGGTCCACGTCAGTGCAGCGGCCCGGCGCCGGGCGTCACGAGACGGTGAACAGCTGGTGGTCGGCGCCGTCGAACGGGCGTTGCTCCACCTGGTCGCCCTGGGCGCCGCCCGCGGTGAGGTAGAGGCCGCTGTGCCGGTTGAGGAGCCGGATGCGGCCGTTGCCCGCGTCTTCCGCCAGCCATTCGTCGTTGGTGTTCGCGTTGGCCTCGTACGGGTACTGGACGGCCTTGGCGCCCGCGTCGCGGGAGGCCCACCGGATGACGACGTCCTTGCCGCTCGCCTGGTTGACGATCCGGGTGTAGCCGTCGCCGAGGGGCACGAACGCGAAGCGCTGGTTGGCGCCGCCGGAGCCGGGCCAGCGGATGATCTCGGCGTCGTTCGCGAGGCTCGCGCCCTTCACGTCGAGTACGTGGCCGCTGCCGGCGACGGTCACCGTGCGGTTCCCGGCCGGGAGGGCCGCGACCCTGGTCAGCCTGACCACGTGGCCGCCGTTCGCGACCGCCGGGACGCTCAGCGTGTCACCGGCCTGGACGACCTTGCTGGTGCGGGTCAGGCCGTCGGAGCCATCGGTGGTGATCTCCGCGTGCCAGGTGCCGGAGCCGAGGAACGTGGTCGGGTAACTGACGGTGGTGGCGCCGCCGCGCCGCAGAGCGCCGACGAACCACCGGTCGCCGTCGCGGCGCGCGATGACCCCTCCGGTGAGCGGGTCGCCCGAGACGTACTTCGTCTCGTCCCACACGGTCGGCAGCATGCGCAGCCACCGCTGTGCCTCGGGCCGGGCCTGGTAGTCCGGGATGCGGCTGCCGGGCAGCATGATGCCGCTGTCCAGGAGCACGCCGAGGGCGAGTTCGGCGGCGTCGCTGTTGGGGTTGCGCTGCTGGAAGCTCATCGGCGAGTAGTCGGCCGGGCCCAGTGCGCCGCGCGTGAACGGGAGCGCGGCCACGTGCCCGATGTCCCGGCCGCCGGAGTACTCCTCACCCCGGACGGCCTCGTTGGTCAGCACGTGCGGCCAGGTGCGGTGGACGCCGACGGACAGGCGCGAGCCGTGCAGGTCGACCATCAGCCGGTACCGGGCGGTGTCGGCCAGGGCCGCGTCGTACCACTGCTGGCGGGCCCGGCTCTCGGATCCCATGAAGTCCATCTTGACGCCGACGACACCCCACCCGGTGATCTTGGTGAACTCGGCGTCCCGCTCGGCGGCGGTGTCCAGGTCCTGCCAGTGGTACCAGAGCATGATCCGCACGCCGCGCTCGCGGGCGTGGGCCACCAGCTCGGGAATGATCGCCTGGTTGTCCTTCCAGCCGTCGTCCACCAGGAGATAGGGCCAGCCCTGCGAGGCGGCGTAGTCGGCCCACTGCTTGAGCTTGGCCAGGTCGCGCTGGGTGGCCCACATGCCGTCCAGCCACGGCCACGCGGCGACCCCCGGCTTGATCCACGAGGTGTCGGAGACCTTCGACGCGGGTGCGACGTCGTCGACCAGCGTGGATTCCACGACCGTCGCCGTGCTGCCGATGACGGCGGTGCGCCACGCGGTGCTGAACGCGCCGGTCCGCACGATCTGCGCGTCGGCCAGCGCGACCGTGAACCGGCCGGTGCCCTGGGTGTGGGTGAACCAGCCGCCCGCATAGCCGCCGTCCACACCGGACTCGGCGAGCAGCACCCGGGCCCCGTTGGACTGCTGGGCCAACATGCCCATGTCGTAGGACCCGGTAGGGGTGTCGGCGACCGTGGAGGTGACGTACCCCCGCTCGTGATCGGGGCTGAAGACCTGCCGGGACAGCTGGGCGTCGGCCGGCAGCTGGAACGACGTCGCCTCGCGCAGCACGGTCGCACCCGACGGCAGCTCGTAGCGCAGGGCCATACCGTCCGCGGACGTGCGGACGTGCACGGTCATCTGCGCGGAGCCCTTCGCGAACACCAGTCTCGTCTCGGTCGCGGACCGCGTGCGGACGCGGGACTTGCCCGCCGCGACCTCGTAGCGGTACGAGACGGGCGTGTCCGTGCGTCCGACGAACTCCATGCCGGTGGTGAAGTCGGTCTGGCCGGTGACGAGTCCGATCGGGGCGGGCGCCAGGGCCTGGCGGCAGTTCCAGGTCGCGCCGAGCGACAGGGCGCCGTTCGCGTCGAGTGCCACGGTGGCGCGCACGCCGTCGCAGCCGGTCTGTGCGACACCGGGCTGGACCGAGGTCCAGTTGCCCGGCGTGGCGGCGGACGCGGGCACCGCGGTGACCGGGCCCGTGCCGGCGAGGACGGCGGCGGCCGCGACGGCGACTCCCGCCCCGCGTCGTCGGAGGAATCTCATACGTCCTTCCAGGTGGTCGAGGGCGCGGCACGGAACGAGCGGCACGCGTCGGCAGGGCCGGGGACGGAGGTGAAGGCGGCGCGTTCGGCGTCGGCGGGTCAGCTCGTCACGCGGAAGGTGGCGTCGCTGCGGGCCGTCGCGGTGGTGACCGGGTCGAGGCGGAGTTCGTAGGCGTAGTGGCGGATGTAGCGGTCGGGGTGGTTGTACGACCGGAACGACGACCAGCCCGCGTCGGCGAGCCCGGCGACCTGGTGGAAGGTGGCGTCGGCGGCGAACTGGGAGGTGCCGTCGTCGAGGGCGAGCCGGAAGTCGTAGCCGGAGTGCCGCAGGAAGTGACCGGGGTAGTTCACCGACTCGAAGGAGACGGTGCCGGAGCCCGCCAGGCCGCGCCGCAGCCGGAACTGGGCGTCCGGACCGGTGACGTTCTGGTCGATGCGCACGTCGAAGTCGGCGTGCCGCACGTACCGGTCCGGGAAGTTGTACGACTGGAGCCGCTGGGCCGGGGTGTCGGGCCAGCGGTCGAGCACGCGGCTCTCCTCGGCC
>NZ_JACVWU010000001.1 GCF_014596915.1 Streptomyces sp. TRM68416 | reverse complement strand
CCTAGCCCTGGAGTTCGGCCGCCACCAGCTCCGCGATCTGCACCGCGTTCAGCGCGGCGCCCTTGCGGAGGTTGTCGTTGGAGAGGAACAGGGCGAGGCCGTTGTCGACGGTCTCGTCCTTGCGGATGCGGCCGACGTACGAGGCGTCCTTGCCGGCCGCCTGGAGCGGCGTCGGGATGTCGGAGAGGACGACACCGGGGGCGCCGGCCAGCACCTCGGTCGCGCGCTCCGGGCTGATCGGGCGGGCGAAACGGGCGTTGATCTGGAGCGAGTGGCCGGAGAAGACCGGCACGCGCACACAGGTGCCGGAGACCTTCAGCTCGGGCAGCTCAAGGATCTTGCGGGACTCGTTGCGGAGCTTCTGCTCCTCGTCGGTCTCGTTCAGGCCGTCGTCGACGAGGTTGCCGGCGAAGGGCAGCACGTTGAAGGCGATGGGGCGCTTGTAGACCTGCGGCTCGGGGAAGTCGACCGCCTCGCCGTCGTGGGTCAGCTTCTCCGCGTCGGCGGCGACCTTCTGCACCTGCCCGTACAGCTCGGCCACGCCCGCAAGACCCGACCCGGACACCGCCTGGTAGGTGGTGGCGACCAGCGCCTCAAGACCCGCCTCCGCGTCCAGCACCTTCAGCACCGGCATCGCGGCCATCGTCGTGCAGTTCGGGTTGGCGATGATGCCCTTGGGACGGTCCGCGATCGCGTGCGGGTTCACCTCGGAGACCACCAGGGGCACCTCGGGGTCCTTGCGCCAGGCGGAGGAGTTGTCGATCACGACGGCGCCCTGGGAGGCGACCTTCTCGGCCAGCGCCTTGGAGGTCGCGCCGCCCGCGGAGAACAGCACGATGTCCAGGCCGGTGTAGTCGGCCGTCGCCGCGTCCTCCACCGTCACGCCGTCCAGGACCGTCCCCGCCGAACGGGCCGAGGCGAACAGGCGCAGCTCGGAGACGGGGAAGTTCCGCTCCTTGAGGATCCTGCGCATGACCGTGCCGACCTGACCGGTGGCTCCGACGATTCCTACCTTCACGGCGACTCCCTTGCGTGGCGGTTGCGTGGCCTGGACGTTTCCATCATGCGTCTGTCCAGGCCCGTCGTGTCCAATCGTTTGCCCGAGGGATGGGACGTGGCTCACGTCGGGGATGCCGTTCGGCCCCCCTCGCGCCGGCTCCCGGGACGTGCGGGATTGCGCCCGGTATGCGGTTGCGGACGGAATTTCCGGCGATCCCCTGCCTCGGGCGGAGGTTTTCGCGCGGTGCGTGGACGGGGAGGGGGCTGCCGCCCCAGGACGGGCGCGGGTCCGGCCTCCGTCCCGGTGTGACGCACACCTCCGTGTCCGGCCCCCTCCGGCCGCCGGGGCGAACCGTCCGTATGAGCCGACCGTCGGCCGGAAGCGTCCCGGAAGCGCACCGGAAGCGGGCGGTGACTGTCCGCGGAAGCGGGAGGTGATCTTTGCTGGGGAGATGACCAGGTCAACGCGCGCCGAGCGGCGGGGACGCCGGACCCCGCTCGTCCGCGGCGCCCAGAAACGCCTCGACGGCCGTCAGCTCCGTCCGCCGGAGCTCGTCGTCGCGCAGCACGATGCGCAGCTCGGGGGAGACGGCGGAGTCCTGTCGCAGACTGCGGGTGAAGGTCTCGACGATCAGCAGCAGAAGCTGGGTGTGGTCGAGTTCGACGACCCGCGCGAGACCCGCCCCGATCAGGGGCATCGCCACCGGTTTGAACATGCCGTGCCGGGCGACCGACGGCCACAGGTGCTCCAGGCTCAGCCGCAGGTCCGCCGGCCCGGACCGGGCGCGCAGATCGTTGCCCAGCCGGGAGTAGGCCAGGGCGAAGACACGGCGTCTGCCCACCGGCACCGCCACCGTCGTGCCGATCGGATAGCGGGTGCGGCGGCCGCGCGGCTTCGCCCGGGGGCTCTCCGTGGCCAGCGGGGTGACGTCCCTGAGCCCGCGGCGCAGCTTGTCGTCGAGGAGCCGGTGCCGCCCCTCGTAGAGCCGGTCGACCAGCTGCCCCTGCACGCTCTCCCGGCTGATCACGACGTCGTTGGCGGAGGTGTCGAAGGTGTCGGAGAACCCCACGACCAGATTGGCGTCGTCCTGGTCGAACAGGTCGCCGCGCACCACGACCACGTCCACCCGCAGCCCGCGCAGCCTGTGCCGGAGCAGTTCGGCGCCGTGCCGCTCGCGCAGCCGGGCGTTCAGCCGGACCAGAGCGGCGGCGGCCTCGGCGTCCTCCGGCCGTTCCCGGGCGGCCTGTTCGGCGACCGGCAGGGCGAGGTCGTAGCGGCCGAGCACGGTGTGGCCCGCGACCAGTTCCCGCAGCGCGGTCTCCCGGAGCCGGGTCAGCCGGCGGACCGCCGTCAGAGCGAAGTCCTCCTCGTGCGCCTCGGCCAGCGGAGGGCCCTGCCAGAGCCGCAGCGCGTCGGTGAGCAGCCGGACGGCCGAGGCCGGTGCCGCGCGCAGCGCTTCGCTCACCAGGTGCGTGAACTCGGCGCTGTCCAGTTCCTGCGCCGACAGGTCGAGCCGGTAGGTGCTCTGCGCCCCGCGCGCCGTCGGCAACTGCCCGGTCCGCACGATCCGGGCACCGCACCCCGGGCCGGCCAGGTCGAAGGCACGGCGCAGCTCCAGGATGCGTTTTTGCACCTCGTTGCGGCTGCGCAGCTCCTGACGCGGCAGTTCCACGGTGTGCTGCCAGACGTCCTGGTAGAGCCGGCGTGCGGTCACCGCCTCGCCCTCGGCGGCGACCAGGCGCAGCAGCAGACGCGCGGTCAGTGGTGTGAGGCGTACCGGAGCGCCGTTCACGTCCAGCCGGACGGGACCCAGGACCCGTACACGCACGCCCGGAGTGTGAGTCTGCACGCGCCCGCCCCCCTATTGCCGCGTGACACACCCTCAGCAGGGTCGTCAGCGTACCAAGGTGCCCTGGAGGGAATCATGCGAAGGACCGTTCCGCACCCGTCGATCCGTCCGGTGCGGCGGTGGCTCCCGGGCTCGCGGCTCGGGCGGCGGGCGTTCGTCACCCAGGCCCTGGTGGCCTTCGGCGGTGTGTCGGCCGCCGTGCAGTTCGCCGGACAGCTGTTCCCCGACGCGGTCTCCCGGCCCGGGCCGGTGCTGGCCGGCTCGCTCGCACTGTGCCTGGCCTGGGGGCTGGCCCGGTCGCGTCAACCGATGTGCGTACGACAGGAGTTCACCCGGCCCGGCATGACGGTGGTGGTGGAGGAGGGCGACCTCTTCGACCGGCCCGGTCATCTGGTGGTGGGGTTCACCGACACCTTCGACACCGTGGTCGGCGACAGCAGTGTCATCAACGACGGCAGTGTTCAGGGGCAGTTGCTGGCCCGCCGCTACGCGGGGGACGTCCGGCGCCTGGACGCGGAGCTGGCGGCGGCCCTGCACGGGGTGGCACCGGTGGCGACCGAGACCGCGCGGGACAAGCCGCGGGGCAAGCGCGCACGCTACCCGCTGGGCACCGTCGCGGTGCTCGGGAGCCGGCCGCGGCTGGTCTTCGCCGTCGCCTACTCCCGGATGGGCAACGACTGCGTGGCCTCCTCCAATGTCCGGGACCTGTGGACCGGCCTGGAGCGGCTGTGGGACGCCGTCCGCGACCACGGCGAGCTGGGACGCGTCACCATGCCGCTGACCGGCGCGGGGCTCGCCCGGCTGTACGACCTCGACGAGGACAGTCTGCTGCGGCTGATCCTGCTGTCGTTCGTCGTGCACTCCTGGGAGCGGGCGGTCTGCCGCGAGCTGCACGTGGTGATCCGCCCCGGCGAGCTGGGGCGGATCAACCTTCCGGAGACGGGCGCGTTCCTGGACACCCTGGCGGCGGGTGCCCGGCGCCACGTCTGAGAAGAGGAGCGGTACGGGCCCATCCCCCGGACCGGGGCCGGCCCCTGGGCCCGTACCGCGGCTTCAGGAGGCCGGCGACACCGACTGCCCGGTGCGGCCGTACGCCGACAGCAGCCGGTACGGCCAGGTGTGGCGCCAGTCGGAGCCGGTGTCGTTGACCTTGCACCCCGCCAGCTTCAACCGCTCCACGATCTTGCCCAGGGCGGTCTCGGAACCGTCGAAGCGGATGTAGTTCATGCCCCCGATGTCGGCGATCGGGCGCATCTCGCCCAGCTGCACCAGCAGCGTGCGCTCCGGGTAGGCCGCCAGCACCATGCCCAGCTCGATGAGCACGTTGGGCCGCGGCTGGGCGGTCGGCCGGGTCTCGTAGGGCGGCTCGTGGGGACCGTGCAGCTCGGGGTGGAGCTGCACGACGTCGTCCGGGGTGAGCAGGACCAGCGCCGCCTGGGCCTGTGCGGGGGCGTTCGCCACCACCTCGCCCAGGTACGGTGCCGTCCGGCCGGTGGCCCGGATCAGGTCCTCCCAGTCCAGCGGATGGAGATCGAGCAGGCGCAGCAGGTCGAACATCTTCATCCGCGCCTCCTCGTCCCGCCCGTGGACGACGAAGACATTGCGGCTGCGGTCCGGGTCCGGGGCCGTGGGGACACCGGCACGCTCCGGCTCCCGGGCCTCTTCCCGGCGCTCGCGGTCGGGACGGGGCCCGGGGACGTCACCGTAGAAGTTCTGCGTACCGGAGTTGGCGGTGTTGCCGTCACCGGTGACGAAGTTGTTGTTGCGCCCGAAGTTGTTGCGCCTGCCGTAGTTGCTGGTGTTGCCCGCGTCGGTGCTCATGAGATCTTTCCCATCACCCTTGACGTCCGCCGTCAGGAGGCCGCGCCCTGGCCGCCGTCGGACGGCCGGCCGCCGTGCTGCGTCCCCGAGTTGACGTTGTTGTTGTTGCCCTTCACGAAGTTGTTGTTGTTGCCGTAGTTGTTGAGGATGTTCGTCTGGCGGGCCTCGTGCTCCGCCAGGTCCACGTGGTGCTCGTGCAGGAAGTCACGGACGATCTGGAGCAGTTCGCGCTCCACGATCTGGGTGTACTTGACGGTGTCCGTCTCCTGGAAGAACACGTGGAAGCGGCGGCTCGTGGCCATCTCCCTGATGCTCAGCAGCGCCCCGCGCCCCGACGCGGAGTCCGCGTAGCGGCCCAGGCGGAACTCGCTGGTGTCGGGCAGCCGCGCCGCCTCGATCAGGGTCTCCTCCACCTGCCCCGCGCTCAGGCCGGGCGCCCACGAGCGCAGCCTGGTGAGCACCGGCTTCAGCACGACGTCGGGCGTGGCGCGCACGGTGTCCCAGGCGACCCGGAGCAGCAGGCCGCCGTTGAGCGTGGCGGGCAGCCGGTCCACCAGGTGGAAGCTCGCCCGGATCGGTGCCAGCACGTACGAGTAGAACTCGGTGTGCAGGGTGTTCCCCTTGAGGTCGAAGCCCACGAACGCCGTGGTGACCAGCTCCTGGTCCCAGGAGCCCACCCGGATGCACAGGTACGAGCGCCCCGAGCCGTACGTGTCCTGCCAGTGGCCCGCCCCCTGCGGCGTGCCGGGGCGGGTCCTGACCTCCGTGGTGAACGTGCTCCGCGCCACGGCGAGGCCGTCGATCCGCTCCGTCCGGCGCTCACGCTCGCGCAGGTTCGCCTTCATGTGGGCATCGACGTACGAGGTGATCTCCTCGACGGTGAAGGGGACGACCTCCTTGCGCCGGGGCTCCTCGTCCACCTCGTCCACCTCGTCCGGCTCCCAGGGCTCACGTCCCGTCCGCCGGTCGCGGTCGAACACGGTCTCCCGGGCCCCGATCAACAACTCGGCGGTGGACCAGGTGCGCACCTGCGCGCCCGCGCCGACGAAGGGCTTGTAGCCGCCGTAGCGGATCACGCTGCCGTCGGACGACTGCTCCTCGTCGATCTTGGCGACCAGCTCGGCCGTCAGCTCGGGGCGCTGGGGACAGGACCCGTCGAACGCGTTCGCCCCGTCGGTGCGGCGCCGCAGCCGGCCCGTCAGCGTCTGCAGGGTGACCACCCGCCGCAGATACGCGGTGAACCACAGCAGCCACAGCACCACCAGCGTCGCGGTGAACCCGCTGAGGACGCCGACGGCCGTCAGGAAGACCGTGACGACGGTGCCCGCGCCGAGTGCGGCCCGCCGCATCCGCTGCAGCCGGCGCGCGGCCAGGGCGTGCGCGAGCACCGGAACCGCGTCGTAGCCGTAGGACGGTGCCACCACCCGGGACCGGTTGGTGAGCAGTTCGCGGATCACGGTGGCGCGGTAGGCCGCGTCGAGATAGGTGCCCGCGCACAGCAGCCGGGTGGCGTTGCTGGTGGCGTCGGGGGCGGGCCGCTGAGGGACCGCCCGGGGCGGTTCCGGCGGCTGAACGGGCAGGGAAAGGGTGTCGCTCGACATGTCTGTGCCGCTCCGCTCTGCTCAGCCGGTGAGGTCCAACGAGCCGTCGGTGATGAGCCCGTCGACGACGGTGTAATAGCCGCTGTACGTCTGCACGGTGCCGTCGTACAGGACGGCGACCAGGGACACCGTGACCCGGTTGCCCAGAGTGGACTCGATGGTGAGCTCGTCCCGCTCGGTCTTGTCGAAGCCCTCGGCGAAGGACTCGTAGGACGAGTCGAAGTTCTTGCCGCCCAGGTCCCAGGCGGTCCGGAAGTCACGGTCGTTGATGGCCTCGAAGTAGCGGTTGACGACCGTGGCGGGGTCGTCGGCGGCGCTCGCGGTGGCGTCGGGGCTCGGCGTGGTCTCCTCGCCCCAGGGGCTGAGGGGACTCGGGGTCGGGCCGGTGGCCTCGCCGCCGGAAGCGGGCAGGGACGGCGCGGAGCCGTACGTCGTGGCGGTCTCCGGCTCACGCGTGAGGGAGGTCGGCGCGCCGAACAGGTTGCCGCCGCGGTCGGGCAGCGGCCCGGTCCCCGATCCGTCGCCGCCGGAGCCCAGTTGGGGCAGGACACCGAAGAGCAGCAGGACCAGGGGGACCGCGCCGATGAGCAGGGCGTACGTCCGTTCCTGACCGCCGGCCGGTAAGAGATTCGGCGCCTCGTAGGTGTGTCTCATGGGCCCTCGCAACCCCCGGCAGAACGCGGAGTTCTCGCTTGTCTCGCTGGTATGACGAAGCTCACTCTGCCCGATATTCATCGACTGCGAACGGCTTTCGCGCTTCCGATGCGCTTCCGATCCGGGTCCGGTAAAGGGCCGCGTTTGCGGGTGACTTGGTCCGATATGTTCAGCGCCCGCCCCTCCGGTCCGCGAGATTCCGGAAGTCGCGCCGAACGTTTCCGTCCCCGCCGGCGTCATAGGAGAAACGCGGCGAGGGGAGGGGTGGCTGTGCTGCGCAGAAAGGCCCGGCGCGGCGGCCAGGGGGACGCGGTGCTCGACGTACCGGACGACCCTCTGGACGCGGCCCAGGAGCGCAGGGTGCGAGCGGTGCTCGCGCTCGGCGGAGTGCCGCAGGCGGACCTGCCGGACGGGGTGCAGCAGGTCCGCCTGCGGTTGCTGGAGCGGGCGGCGAAGGGGTACGAGGCACCGCGGGACGTGTCGGCCTGGGCCGCGGTCGTCGCCTCCAACCTCGCCATGGACTGGCACCGGGCCAAGCGCCGCCAGGAGCGGATCGGCGAACGCCTGGCCTCCCTGCGTCAGTTGGAACATCCCTCGGGCGAGGACACCAGCGTGCTCTCGCTCGCCGTGGCCCAGGGTCTTGAGGAACTGCCCGACGCCCAGCGCCAGGTGGTCGTCCTGCGGTTCTTCGCCGACCTGCCGGTGAGCGGGATCGCCCGGGAGCTCGGGATCCCCGAGGGAACGGTCAAGAGCAGGCTGCACACCGCGGTACGGGCCCTGCGCGCCCGCCTGCACGAGGACGAGGTGGTGTGACGTGACCGCCGAACACAACGGTCTCGACGCCCTGATGGCCGCGATCACCGACGAGCCCCTGCCCGAGGAGGCGGACGCCGCCTTCCTGGCCGAACACCGGTCCGCCACCGCCGACCTCGCCGTGCTGCGGGAGCAACTGGAGATCATCGGCCACGCCCTGGGCGGGGACGATCCGCGGACCGCCCCGGCCCCCGCGCCGGTACGGCCGGTGAGGCCGGTGAGGCGACGCCGGACCTTTCGGCTCGCCGTCGGCTCCCTCGCCGCGGCGGCCGCGGCGGCCGTGATGGCGGGGTTCGGCTGGCTGGTGGTGCAGTCCGGCACCGGTGACGGCGACGACAACGGGGCGGCGGCGTCGGCGGCGGACGAGGCCCAGAAGGAGGCCGCCGCCGGTGACGCCTACTTCGGCAGCCCTCGCTACCTCGCCTGCGCGTACCTGGTCGCCGAGGGCGAGGTCCGCTCCGCGAAACCGTCCGCAGCGGACCCGGAGCTGGTCCGCGTCAGCCTCGATCTGACCCACGTCTACAAGCCGGAGGAACCGGCACCGAAGAACGGCGACGACCTCACCTACGTCATCGACAGGAACACCGCCCCCGGCCTGCGCCCCGGCGACCACGTCCTGTTCGGCGTCCCCGACAAGGGCGGCCCGCCCGACGTGTGGATCGTCGGCGAGAAGGAGATCGCCCCGGAACGGGAGCGGATCAACGGCTCGCTGCCCGAGTCGCGGGGGCTCACCTGCGGATGACGAAGGGCGGGTGTCCCAACGGGGGAGCAGGAGGACCGGACAGGCCAAGGGGCGGGTGTCACAGGGGAGCACCCGCCCCTTGGCCCGGTCATGCGGTCACCGGAGGGATCAGCAGTCCCTCAGCGGACGACCGTCAGCCCGCGACCTTCTCGATCACGACCGTGCCCAGCCCCGCGGCGGTGCCACGGGCGTTGACCAGCCGCACCTCGCCGAAGAACTGCCGGCCGGTCGGACCGGCCGCGTCGACCAGGACCTCGGCGGAGATCTTCGCGGAAGCGCCGCTCGCCAGCGAGACCGTGGCGCCGGAGTCGACGTTCACCGAGCCCAGGGCCGGGGCGAAGTAGACGTCCTGGTAGGCGTACGTCGTGGAGCCGGACGGCACGTCGTAGCCCTCGACGCGGATCGTGTACGTACCGGCGGCGGGCTTGGACAGGCTGACGGACTCCTCCGAGTCACCGTCCGCGGACTGACCGACCGTCACGCCGTCCTTGAGGACGAACAGGTCGAGGTCGGCGCCCGGGTCGGAGGTCCGGCCGATGGAGACGTCGAGCCGCTCGGCCCCGGCCGGGACCTCGACCGTCGTCGTGCGGACCTCGTGGTGGCCGATGGTCGGCGTGTCCAGCACGGCCGAGCCCAGCGAACCGCCCTCCAGCTTGCCCTGGAGCGCCGCGAAGTTGTTGGTGACCGTCCACTCGGCGGTGACCGGGGTGCCGATCGTCGCCTCGGGGACCGTGGTCACCGCCGGGTCGAAGACGGTGCCGAGCACCGACACGTCCAGCTTGTAGGGGTTGTCGAGGTCGGGCGAGGTGCGCCGCGACTCGACCTCGATCTCCCAGACGCCCGGCTGCGGGTCGACGTACGTCCGCAGGTCGGGACGGCAGGTGTTGGGGTCGGACGGCAGCGAGAAGTGCGGGTAGCAGTAGATCGTCGCGGTGTTGTCGACCGGGACGCCGTGCGGGTTGATGGCGATGAACCGGGTCTGGCTCTTCTCCTTCAGCCCGCCGAGCGCGACCTCCAGCGTCTTGGCGCCCTCGGGCACCGTGACGAAGTACGAGGTCGTGCCGTTGCGCTGCACCGAGGAGGAGGCGGAGACGGCGTACGACGGCTTCGCCAGCGGCTGCGCGGCGACGACCGTGGTGAGGATCTGGTGGTCCACGCCCTCGGTGCGCTCGTCGTCGGCCTCCAGGATCGCGCTGTGCACGCCCGCGGTCTTCGCCCGCGCCTGGACCTTGACGGTGACCGGCTTGTTCAGCGGCAGCCGGACCTCGTCGTCGCCGAGCAGACGGAAGGTGCCGTCGTTGTTCGCCCACTCCAGCTCGTGCCAGATCGGACGGTCGGGCCCGGACGTACGGGTGACGGTGAGCTCGTACGTCTTCTTCTGCCCGACCTTCAGGCCGCCCTCGCGGTCGTAGAGGCCGGTGCCGAAGCCGGGCTCCTTCAGGAAGCCGCTGAGCGCGGTGTCGACCGGGGCCTTCACCGTGTAGCTGTGGGCGGTGGCCCGGTCCTTGATGGCGTCCCAGGCCTGCACGATACGGATCAGACCGGCGCCCTGCTCATGCGCCTGAACGCCCTTGATCTGGCGGGCGGTGCTGGTCAGCGCGGTGCGCAGGGTGAGCGGGGACAGCTCGATCCTCCGCTGCTTGGCGGCGGACAGCAGCAGCGCGCTGGCGCCCGCGGCCTGCGGCGAGGACATCGAGGTGCCCTGGAGCATGCCGTAGCCCGGCGGCAGCGAGTAGCCCGCCTCGGCGACGGGAGCACCCGGGGACCAGGTCTGGATGGTGTTGACGGACGCGCCCGGAGCCGTGAGCGTCGGGGCGAAGCCGCCGTCCTCGCGCGGCCCGCGCGAGGAGAACGGCATCATCGCGTACTTCTTCTCCACGACCGAGCCGTAGTTGGCGGCCCAGGTCTCCCGGGAGACGGAGGCGCCGACGGAGATGACCTTGTCGGCGAGGGCGGGGTCGCCGATGGTGTTGGTGCCGGGGCCCG
Source organism: Streptomyces sp. TRM68416 (assembly GCF_014596915.1). Classification (GTDB taxonomy): domain Bacteria; phylum Actinomycetota; class Actinomycetes; order Streptomycetales; family Streptomycetaceae; genus Streptomyces. Next base: position 705,553 of record NZ_JACVWU010000001.1, on the reverse strand, counting down.
AGTTGCCCGCGGAGATCACGAGCTGCACGCCGTACTCGTCGATGAGCCGCGTGTAGAGCTGGGCGCGGGCGTTGTTGCCGTCGTTGAGCGCGGGCAGGCCGCCGATCGACATGTTGACGATGTCGACGCCGCGCTTGGTGACGAGGTCGATCATGCCCTCGGTGAGCGCGATGTTGGTGCAGCCGCCGGTCCAGTTGCAGGCGCGGGACGAGACGAGCTTGGCGCCGGGCGCCGCGCCGTTCATCTTCCCGCCGAAGAGGCGGTTGGCGGCGGTGATGCCGGCGACGTGGGTGCCGTGCCGGCCGGTGATGACGCCGATGCTGACGAAGTCCGACTTGTCGCCGGCCGCGTTGTAGGGGACGTCCTTGCGGATCTCGATGACGAAGGGGATCCGCTCGGCGATCGGCGTGTCGGGGTTGTCCGTGCCGAAGTAGCCGATCTGGAAGCCGTCCTTGTACGGCTTCATCGCCTCGTCGCCGGTGAAGTCGCCGTCGTTGTCGAGGTCGACGCGGGCGGTCCCGGTGGCCGGGTCGTACAGCACGCCCCACACGTCGGTGGTGTCGCCGTCGCGGTTCAGGTCGCCGGCCATGTCGCCGCCGCGGGTCACCGACTCCGCGAAGGTGCGGAACATGAACGAGCCCTCGGGCGCCTTCCAGGTGCGGCCCGCGGCGGTGAACACCGGGCCGGTCACCGCGGAGTTCATCTGCAGCCAGGTGCCGTCGCGGTCGGCGACCGGGTCGGTGGCCGTCACCCAGTCGACGATCTTGCGCTCGCCGGTGGTGGTCTTCTGCAGGGCGGGGTGCGCGATGTCGACGCCGGAGTCGAGGATGCCGATGGTGACGCCGCGACCGTCGTACTTGGGGTGGTCCTTCACGAAGGAGACCGCGCCGGTCTCGAAGGACGGGTTGTACGGGTTCACGGCCGGGGTCTTCTTGCCGGGTGCCGCGTATCCCGTGCCGGCCGCCGAGGTGCCCCGGGAGGCCTTGGCGCCGCCCGTGAGGTCCGGGGTCGGGTCGTCCAGCTTGATCTCCTGCTTGAGATCGATGGCCTGGACGGAGGAGAGCTTCTGCGCCGCCGTGATGGCCTTGTCGGCCCGGCCGGTGGGGACGGTGGCCCGGACGTAGCCGAGCTTGTCGTCGGTCCTGCCGACCAGGGAGCCGCCGATCGCGTCGAGCTGCTCGGCGACCTGCTCGGCCCGGCCGGGAGCGGTGGCGATCATCATCGTGACGTTCTTGTCGCCGGCCGCCTTGGCGTCGGCGAGGCGGTTCGCGTCGTCCGCGCCGAGCTTGTCGTGCGCGGGCTTCAGGCCGGGGTCGGCCGCGGCGGCGGGTGCCGGGTCGTCCGCGGCGAGGGCCAGGGGTATCGGCCCGGCAGCGGAGAGCGCGGCCACGAGTCCGGCGGCGACGGCGATACGGGCCGCGCGTCTGGTGCCGGATATCGGATCACGCTGGGGGGTGAGGGTCATCAGCATCCCTTGTTGGTAAAGGAACGAGCGTGGAACGACCGCTCAGCCTTACCGAAGGGACAGATGTTTGGGGAGAGTTGACACAAACGAAATGGAGGAATGGGGAAAACCCGCTATCCCTTTCCGTGCCGATCCCCGACGAAGGGGGCAAGTCGCCCGAGGGGGGTCAGTCCTCCTTGGTACGGGCGTAATGGCGGGAGGCCTTCGCGCGGTTGCCGCAGGTCGCCATGGAGTGCCAGCGGCGGGTGCCGTTCCGTGAGGTGTCGAGGAAGTGCAGGATGCACGCCTCGTGGGCGCAGGCGCGGATGCGGTCCGGCACGGTGCTGAGCAGCCGGAGGTAGTCGCGGGCGGCGAGCCAGGCCGGACCCCAGGCGGGCGCGTCGAACTCGGTCAGCTCGCCCGGCCCGTCGGCGGTGAGCGTGGCCCGGATCCGCCCGTGCGCGAGGACGGCGTCGACGAGCGGTGCCGCTTCCCGGGGCGAGCCGTCGACGGCGGCCTTCAGTGCGTCGCGGGCCTGCAGGAGGTGGCGCAAGGTCGTGGCGTCGCAGGGGTGGTCGCCGTCCAGGCCGTTCGCCGTGAGCCACACCGCCAGTCCTTCGGTGTCCGCCAGCAGGTCCTGCACGGCCCCGTCCTGCATCCAGCGCGTGTTCAGCAGGTCGAGCGCGAGCGGCTCGCCGGTGAGGGGGCGGGGGTCGGGGCGGGGGGTGGACGTGGGGGACGTGGAGGGCGTGGGGGTCATGAGGGGGGCTCCCTTCCGTGCTAACCGGTCAAGAGTACGTGACCGGTTGACACTCGCCATTTCTAACCACTAATCTCACTTTCAAGAGTTAGAACGACGCATCAGGCGAAGGGAACCGTCATGACCTTGGGCACCAGCCACATCGGACTGAACGTCACCGACCTCGACCGCTCGCTCGGCTTCTACCGCGACGTGCTCGGCTTCGTCCTGCTCGGCGAGGGCAAGGAGGAGGACCGCCGGTACGCCTTCCTGGGAGACGGCGAGCGCCTGGTGCTCACCCTCTGGCAGCAGGCACAGGGGCCGTACGACAGCGGCCGGGCCGGCCTGCACCACCTCGCCCTGGAGGCCGACTCGATCGAACAGGTCCGTGAGTACGAGGCGGCCCTGCGGCGGTACGGCGCTGACTTCGCCTACGAGGGGGTCGTCGCCCACGCCGAGGGCGCCGCGTCCGGCGGCATCTTCTTCCACGACCCCGACGGCACCCGCCTGGAGATCTCCGTGCCGAGCGGGGCGCAGGACGCACCGGCCCCCACCGAGGCGGCCCCGACCTGCGGGTTCTTCTAGCCGTGGGCGTCTACCACGCGGGTTCGCGCGCCGTGCAGGAACGGGTCGGCGTGCGGCAGCTCGCCGACCACGTCGGCCGGTCCATCGGCGAGGGCATCAAACCGGTCGCCGCCGCCTTCCTCGAACTCCAGCCCCAACTGGTGGTCGGCGCCGCCGACCCGGCGACGGGCCGGGTGTGGGCGACGGTGGTCTCCGGAGCCCCGGGATTCGTCCGCGCCACCGGACCCCGGCAGATCTCCGTCGCGGGCGGACCCGGGGCCGCCGACCCGCTCGCGACGGCGCTGAGCACCGAGGGCACCCCGGTCGGCACCATCGCCCTCGACCCCCGCACCCGACGCCGGATGCGGCTCAACGGCCGGCTCCGGCCCACGGCGAGGGGGTTCGCCGTCGAGGCGGACCAGGTCTTCGCCAACTGCCCCAAGTACCTCCAGCGAAGGGAGACCTACGAGACGCTGCCCGACCGCAGGCCGGGGGAGACTCGCGTCGGCGGTGAACTGACCCCGGACCAGGCGGAGTTCGTCACCCGCGCGGACACCTTCTTCGTCGCCACCGTGCGCGAGGGCGGGGCCGACGCCAGCCATCGCGGCGGCAACCCCGGTTTCGTACGCGTCGACGCCCCGGGCGAACTCAGCTGGCGCGACTACCCGGGCAACGCCATGTTCCTCACCCTCGGCAACCTCGCCGCCGACCCACGCGCGGGCCTGCTCTTCCTCGACTGGACGACGGGCACGACGCTCCAGCTCACCGGCGAGGCCCACACGGAGTTCGGCACCGACCGCAGAGTGCGCTTCACGGTGACCGAGGCCGTCGAAACCCCGTCGGCGGTCCCCCTGCGCTGGGCGGCGCCCGAGCTGTCGCCCGCCAACCCGGAGGACCTCTGAACGACCCCGAGCACCCCCCTGAACGCCCCCGAATACCCCCGAAGATGAACAGCGCGTGACCGCTCCCCGGCCGTCCGAGGAGCGGTCCGGTACGGGCGGGGTGGGCCAAGATCCACGTACGGCGATCGGTGTCGCGCGTTGCCGCCTCGTTCACGCGCAGGTCATCCCCGGTGCCAACGATCCAGAGCGAGCGGGCCGTCCGCACCTGCGGGCGCCCGCGACCACTGCCGACGCGTCACGCACTCGGGGAGACCGCGCCATGTCGCGCACACGCTCTGTCGCCAGCTCCGCGCTGGGCGTCCACCGCCGTTCCGTCCTCGCCGCCGCCGGGGCGGTGTCCCTCTCCGCGGGGGTGGGCTACGCCCTGCGGCCCACCGACAGCCAGGCCGCCACCGTCCCCGCCCCGCGCGCCACCCCCGGCGCGACCGAGACGCCCGCCGCCACATCGGCCAAGGCGCCCTGGCGCCCGCTCGCCCCCTACAGCCGCGGCACCACCCTCGCGGGCCTCGCCACCCCGCGCGGCACCTCCGGGTTCCGCCGGCTGGCCTCCGGCCCCGGCTGGAAGCGCGTCGTACGCGACGAGCTGGCCGCGGCCAAGTCCGGCCGCGCGTCCCGCCGTACGACGCTCGCCGCGTTCGTGCACCTCACCGACCTGCACATCATCGACACCCAGCACCCGATGCGGCTGGAGTTCCTGCGCTCGCACGACCCGCACGCCTGGCGGCCGCAGGAGGCGCTGACCGTGCACGGGGCCGTGTCACTGGTGGAGCGGGTCAACGCGCTGCGCGCCGGCCCCGTCACCGGCTCCCCGCTGCGCTTCGCCATGACCACCGGCGACAACACCGACAACAACGCCATGACCGAGCTGGAGTGGTTCCTGACCGTCATGAGCGGCGGCCGCATCACCCCCAACTCCGGTGACCCGCGGCACTACGAGGGCGTCCAGAACAGCGGCCTGAAGCAGTACTGGCAGCCGGACTCCACCGTCCGCGACGCCGACAAGCGGCTCGGCTTCCCCTACCTGGAGGACTTCCTCGCCGCCGCCACCCGCGAGCTGAACAGCCCCGGTCTGAACCTCCCCTGGTACTCCACCGTCGGCAACCACGACACGATGCCGCTCGGCACCTACGCCACGCACCGCGACCCCTACCTCACCGACTTCGCCGTCGGCGGCAAGAAGCTGATGGAACTGCCCGCCGCCGAGGCCAAGAAGCTCCAGGACGCGCTGAGGAAGGCCAAGGACCCCAACGGCGTGGGATACCGCGAGCTGATCAAGGCCCACGCCCGAGACCTGCGCTCGGTCACCTCCGACGAGCGCCGGGCCCCGCACACGCCCACCGAGTACCTCAAGGCCCACCTGGACCCGGCCTACCGCGGCAGGGGCCCGGTGGGCCACGGCTACACCACCGCGAACCTCGACACGGGCACCCAGTACTACAGCTTCCGCATCGCCGACGACGTCATCGGCATCAGCCTGGACACCACCGACGCCGGCGGCCACCACGAGGGCTCCATCGGCACCGCCCAACTGCGCTGGCTGGACCGGACCCTGCGGGACAACAGCGACGCGTACGCCATCGTCTTCAGCCACCACACCAGCGCCACGATGGACAACACCAACCGCGACCCGGCCCGCCCCGACGAGCGCCGGCACAACGGCAAGGAGGTGCTCGCCCTCCTCGGCCGCCACCGCAACGTCCTCGCCTGGGTGAACGGCCACATCCACCGCAACAACATCACCGCGCGCGACGGCTTCTGGGAGATCTCCACCGCCTCGCACGTCGACTACCCCCAACTCGCCCGCGTCATCGAGCTGGTGGACAACAAGGACGGCACCCTCTCCCTCTTCACCACCTGCGTCGAGTCCGCGGCCCCCCACCGCACGGACTTCACCGACCTCTCCCAGACCGGCCTCGCCGCCCTGTACCGCGAGCTGTCGTACAACGCCCCCGGCGCCCGCACGGACCTGGCGGGCACCCGCACCGACCGCAACACGGAACTGCTCCTGAAGAAGGGCTGAAACCGGCTCAACCGACATAACAGCAGCGCCAAGAGCGCACTGCCCCTCAGAGCTACTCAAAGTCGACACGTTGAGTCACATTCACATCACGGAACCTTTACTTTCACTTGCGCCTCGTAAACCATTCACTCCGTTCCGTCACGCATCCGTCGGATGCGTGTTGACCGGGAACAGGTGAACACGTACAGCGACTCAGGGGTGGGGCTGTGAGGTTGAGGGGGCTTCGTCGCGTCGGCGACGAGGTGGGCAGATCTGGTCGGCGTGCGATCGGTGTGATCACGGCGGGGGCGCTGCTCGCGGCCTTGCCCGTGCTGACACCAACTCCCAGTGCGGCAGCGTCCGCTGACGAAGCGTCTCTGACCGAGGGGCAACGGGCCCTTGCCCAAGCTGAGCGGACCGGCGAGCGGGTGGAGGTGACGGGGCAGCGTTCGCAGCGGACGACGGTGTATGCCAATCCCGACGGCTTCACCTTCACCCTTGAGGAGTCGGCGGTCCCGGTACGTGTGCCCACGGCCGATGGCGGTTGGCGGGCGCCGGACGCGGCCTTGGAGAAACGATCCGACGGTTCGGTCGCGCCGAAGGCGGCTGCCGTGGACATGGAGTTCTCGGGAGGGGGCGACAAGGCGCCCCTGGCGAGGATCGACGATCAAGGAAGGGCTCTGGAGCTTGCGTGGCCGGGCACTCTGCCGGTCCCGGAATTGGACGGAACCAGTGCTCTGTACGCCGATGTCCTGCCGGGTGTCGATCTGAAAGTGACGGCGACGCCCGAGAGTTTCCAGCCCGTGTTTGTGGTCAGGACTCCCGAGGCCGCGGCTGGCGACGAGTTGAAGAAGCTGACCTTCGGGTTGAAGGCCGAGGGCCTGATTGTCCGCGAGGGGGCAGTCGGCAACCTCATCGCCACCGATGGAGACGGCCGCCGGGTGTTCAGAGCGCCGCCGGCGCGCATGTGGGACTCGGCGGGAGCGGCCTCCGGAACGCAGACGCAACTGATGACGGCGGAGACGGCCTCGGCTGACGACGCCGAGTCGTCCGACACTTCGGAGTCGGCACCTTCGGGTTCGGGCCTTGAGCCTGGTCAGGGTGACGCGGTGGCCCGTATGGAGGTGGACGTCACCGAGGACTCGCTGACGGTTGTGCCGGATACCGAGATGCTGTCGGCGACACCGGAAACGGCGTTTCCGGTCTTCATCGACCCCACCGTGTCGTGGGGCGAGTCGGAACGCACGCTGCTGCGCAGTGACGGCTACGAGTCGTACGGCTGGGGCAACGGCTCGGACGACAACGGCAAGGGTGCGGGCAAGTGCGGTACCTGGAACGGCTATTACTGCGGTCCTGGGTATGTGCAGCGCCTGTACTTCGAGTTCTCCCCGGCCAGTCTGAAGGGCAAGAAGATCCTGGATGCGACGTTCCGGGTGACCGAGCCGTGGGCGTTCCAGTGTGATCCGCGCTGGGTGGATCTGGTGCGGACGAGCAACATCTCGTCCTCCACGACCTGGTCGTCACGGCCAAGGCATCTGGATCTGATGGTGGACCGGAACGTGTCGGCGGGACGTGGGTCGCTGTGTGATCCGGACTCGCCGGATGCGCCGATCGAGTTCAAGGATCACGCACCGGAGACGAACGAGAACCTGACCCCGACGGTGGCCGACTTCGCCGCGGGCAAGTTCGACCGGCTCACCTTGATGATCAAGGCGCACGACGAGACGGACACTGCGGCGTGGAAGCGGTTCAGGAACGACGCGACGCTCGCGGTGGACTTCGTGGGGCTGCCGGACAAGCCGAGCGGCATCGGACTCAATGTCGGCGGAAAGCCGGTGTGCGAGAGCAGTTCCTCGAACCCCCAGGTGCTCTCCTCACCCACCCCGACGCTGATGGCGACGGCCCGGACCAAGCCGGGTGGCGAGAAGGACGCGCAGTTGCGGGTGTACTTCGACATCGACCGGCGAGGCGGCGACGGCACGTGGTCCGACGCCCCGGCCGGGAACGGTGATCTGCGGCCCTCCACCGGTTATGTGGGCGACGACGCCAAGGTGAGCATGGTCTGGTCGACGCTCACGGAAGGGACGCTGTACCGGTACCGGGCCTGGGTGCGTTCGTACTACAACAAGGGTGCGGACTATCTGGCGGGCCCGTCCAACGCCTCGACGACCGGCTGGTGCTACTTCAAGGTGGACCCGACCCGCCCGAAGGCTCCGGTGATCACCTTCGACGGTCCGTACAGCGAGTGCACCACCAACGACTGCGCGGCGAAGGGCGGGCCCGGCGTGGAGGGGAGTTTCACCTTCAGCCCCGCCGCCGGAGACGCGGCCACCAACACCGCGTACCAGTACAAGCTCTCATCCGGGGACGCGTGGTCTCCGCCCGTTCATGGTTCGACGGTTTCCGTTCACACCACACCCGAGGACTCAGGCACGCACCGTTTGTACGTACGGGCCCGGGACAGCATCGACTGGGGCGCGCAGAGCGTGGTGGACTTCCTGGTGGACGCCGGTCCCGGGCCGGTCGGCCGGTGGCACTTCAGCGAAGCGAGCGGTGCCGCACGGGACTCCGCGACCGCTGATGGCGGCGACGACCTGTCACTGAGCGGTGGTGCAGTACGGGATGACCGAGGCCGCCGTGGTCTGATGACGCACGACGCCACGGGCACGGCCCTTCAGACCCCGGTCACGGACAAGGGGCTGACGCTCGACGGAAGTACGGGCTACGCGGCCACGAGTGGACCTGTACTGGAGACCCGGGCGTCGTACACGGTCTCGGCGTGGGCGCGCGTGAAGCCTGGTGCTTCTGGAACACAGACCGTTCTGGGGCAGGACGGTGACACCTACAGTCCGTTCTACCTGTCGTACCAGTCCGGGTACTGGAGCCTGCGTCTGCTTTCCAGGACGGGCGATTCCTCCACGTGGCACACGGTGCGGGCAAAGGCCCCTGGCACGGAGGGTGTGTGGACGCACGTGGCGGGCACTTTCGACGCCAGCGTCAACAAGCTCCGCCTGTATGTGAATGGCGTTCTGCAAGGTGAAGCGGACGCCGGTACTTCATGGTCTGCGAACGGCCCGCTGCAGGTCGGGCGGGTGAAGTATCGCGGGAACCACGTGGACTACTTCGACGGTCAGATCGACGAAGTGGCCGTGTGGCAAACCGCGCTGAAGGAGGCGCCGGTCGCGGACGAGGCGAGGTTGTCGGTCTCGGAGAAGTACGCGGCCGCAGAGCTGGTCGCCGACTGGTCGGCGGAGCGGGGCAGTGGCAGCAGCATCCCTGACACCACTTCCGGCTACGGCAGGTCGCTGACCCTGACCGGAGGCGCGTCGCTGGACGGCGAATCGATCGTGCTGGACGGCGTGGACGACGCGGCGGCGACATCCAGGCCGATCGTGGACGACACCGGATCCTTCACGGTCACCACGCTGGCGTCCCTCGACGGTGACAAACTCGCCGCCAAGAGCGTCGGTTACAGAGGCCAAGTGCTCGGCCAGCGGACGGCGGACGGGTCGGCCTGGGGGTTCTGGTACGAGCTGAAGGGCAAGCAGAGCGTCTGGGACGACCAAGCGCAGGAGGAGAAGACCGTACCGGTCGGTTTCTGGCGCTTCGGGCGGCTCAACGCCGATGGCACCTTCAGCGCGGTGGCATCCGACACGACCGCCCTCACGGACGGATTGGTCCGCCTGACCGGGATCTTCGATGCCCAGGTGGGAACGATCAGTCTCTATGTGGGGGGCGTGCAGAACGGTGACGCCAGTGCGTTCACCGCGAAGGCCGCCTCGGGCGACTTCGCTGTCGGCAAGGGGTTCGTCGGCGGCGCTTGGGGTCACTATCTGCCCGGCCAGGTTGCCGAGATACGTCTGTGGGCCGGGGCGATGGCCAGTCCGGAACAGGTCGAGGTGAGAGTGGGCGACTGACCTGCGGCAGGTGGGGCGTCCTGAGACGGGGCTGCCCCCGCCTGCCGCTTACGACCGACGCGGCGACCTTCGGGGATTCGCCGGACCTCTCTGAACGGGACTGGGTGGGACACGAACCATGGCCTTTGGCATAGGCACCTCAAGAACGGGTGGCAGGGACACGCGGCGCCGCACTGGCCGCCTCCTGGCGCAGTCGCTGGCGCTGGCGCTCGTGGCGCCCTTGGGACTGACCCAGGTGGCCCAGGCGAAGGAGGCTGCCGGCGGACTGGGACGGCCCGACGTGCCGAAGTCCAAGGTGAGCAAGGTCAGGGCCTACGACGGGCCGGGAGCGGGGAAGGTCCGGCGGAAGGTCGCCGAGGACAGGAAGGCCAACTCGGCACAGGCCGAACGTGCCGCGTCGGAGCAGAAGGCCGCCTGGCCCAGGAGCGGCGGGGCGACCCTGCCACTCACGGGCGGCAAGGCGGGCAAGGCCACGCCGAGCGGTGTCCCCGTCTCGATGGTTCCCTCCGGCAGCAAGACCGCGGCCGACGGCGAGGCGCGGGTCACGGTGCTGGACCAGACGGCGGCCCGGAAGGCGGGAATCACCGGTGTCCTGCTGACTGCCGAGGCGGACACGGCCGGCTCCGCCGATGTGAGCGTCGACTACAGCGGTTTCGCGTCGGCCGTGGGCGGCGGCTGGTCGCAGCGGCTGCACCTGGTACAGCTGCCGGCCTGTGTGCTGACGACCCCGCAGAAGGCGGAATGCCGTCAGCAGCAGCCGCTCGCGTCGGACAACGACGTCGTGCACCAGTCGGTGTCGGCGCGGGTGAGCCTGCCCGAGGCGCCAACCGGAACGTCGACCCAGCTCCTGCGTTCCGCCGATGCCACGTCCTCGTCGGCCATGGTCCTCGCGGTCACGGCCGCTGCCGCCGGTTCCGGCGAGTCCCCCAAGGGCACTGGTGACTACTCGGCAACCCCGCTCTCAGCCTCCTCCGAGTGGCAGGCGGGAGGCAGCTCCGGTTCCTTCACCTGGTCGTACGACTTCACGATGCCGCCCGCCGCGGCCGGTCCCGCGCCCTCGCTGTCGCTGTCGTACGACTCGGGCAGCGTCGACGGCCGCACCGCGACCACCAACAACCAGGGCACGGCGGTCGGTGAGGGCTTCACGCTCACCGAGTCCTACATCGAGCGCAGCTACGGCTCATGTGACGACGACGGTCATGCGGATGTCTTCGACCGCTGCTGGAAGTACGACAACGCGAGCCTGGTCCTCAACGGCAAGTCGACCCGCCTGATCAAGGATGACGCCAGCGGCAAGTGGAAGTTGGCGGACGACGACGCGTCGACGGTGACCCGTTCCACAGGGGCGGACAACGGCGACGGCGACGGCGAGTACTGGACCGTCGTCACCGGAGACGGCACCAAGTACGTGTTCGGCCTGAACAAGCTGCCCGGCGCGGACACCGAGCGCACCAACTCCACCTGGACGGTGGCGGTGTTCGGCGACGACGCGGGCGAGCCCGGGTACGACAACGGTGGCTCCTTCAGTGGCCGCTCGGTGGTCCAGGCGTGGCGCTGGAACCTTGACTACGTCGAGGACACGCACGGCAACGCGGCCACCTACTGGTACGCGAAGGAGTCGAACTACTACAAGAAGAACAAGGCGACGACGGCCAACTCGTACTACACCCGCGGCGGGTACCTCAAGCGGATCGAGTACGGCCTGCGCAAGGGGGCCCTGTTCACGGACAAGGCGGACGCGAAGGTCACTCTTGGGCACGCCGAGCGCTGCACCGCATCGGACTGCTCCAGCCTGACCAAGGACACGGCGGACAGGTGGCCGGACGTCCCGTTCGACGCGATCTGCTCCAAGGACGACTCCGAATGCAACGCGTCCGGGCCGTCGTTCTTCTCCCGCAAGCGCGTCACGAGCATCAACACCTCCTCGTACGACGCCACCAGCGACACCTACGACCCGGTGGACTCCTGGGCCCTGGTCCAGCAGTACCTGGACGGCGGGGACATCGGCGACAGCTCCGACCAGGTGCTGACGCTGAAGTCGCTCAAGCGCACCGGCAAGGCCGGCGATACGGACATCACGCTCAACCCGGTCTCGTTCACGTACCAGATGCGTCCCAACCGGGTAGACGGCACCGACGACATCCTGCCGCTGACGCGTCCGCGCATCTCCACCGTGACCTCGGAGACCGGCGCGGTCACCACGGTGACCCTGTCGTCGCCGGAGTGCGTCCGCAGCCAGGTGCTGGGCGCGGCCGAGGACTCCAACACACGCTCCTGCTACCCGCAGTACTGGAACATCAACGGCGCTTCGGACGCCTCCGTGGACTGGTTCCACAAGTACCGCGTCCTGGCCGTCGGTGCTGCCGATCCGGCCGCGGGCAACGAGATCGTCGAGCACGCCTACTCCTACAGCGGCGCTGCCTGGCACCACAACGACGACCCGTTCACGCCGAAGAGCGAGCGGACCTGGTCGGACTGGCGCGGCTACCGCAAGGTGACGGCCTACACCGGCGCGACGAATGTGACGCGCTCCAAGACGGTGTCCCTGTACATGCAGGGCATGCACGGGGACAAGAACAAGGACGGCACCACCAAGTCCGTGAGCGTGGACCCGATGCTGGACACGGATGTGGACTTCGCTGCCGCCACCGACAGCGACTACTTCAAGGGCCTGCTGCGCCAGCAGATCACCTACAACGGCAGCCAGCCCGTCAGCAGCACCTTCAAGAACTACACCCGGAAGGACACGGCCACCCAGACCGTGCCCGGCGCCGCAGACCACGTCGCCCGGTGGGTCCGCGACACGGTCACCTACACGAGCACCTACCTCACCGTCACCGGCACCTGGCGCTCCCATGTCGCGACCAAGCGGTACGACTCCCTGGGCATGGTGTACGCCTACGACGACTATGGGCAGAAGGGCCTGGGCGGCGACGAGACCTGCACCCTGACCTGGTACGCCCGCAACGCCGACGTCGGCATCACCGGCCTGGTCTCCCGGACGCGAACCGTCGCCCGCGAGTGCTCGGTCGCGGACAGCGACCTGGCCCTGCCCGCGAACACCGACACGCGCGGCGACGTCCTGTCCGACACCGCGACCGTCTACGACAACCCCACGGCAACGACCTGGTCGGCATCCCAGAAGCCCACCAAGGGCGAGGCGACCTGGAGCGGGCGCGCCACCGGCTACGCGGCCTCGGCCGACAGCAACGGTGACCGGCTCCCCACGGGCTGGCAGACGATGGGTACCACCAAGTACGACGTACTGGGCCGCCTGCTGAGCGTCACCGACACGACGGGGCGTACCACGTCGACCGCCTACACGCCCGCCGAATCCGGCCCGCTGACCAGGACGATCACTACCAACCCCAAGCAGTACAAGACGGTCACCTATCTCGATCCCCGCCGCGGGCTGTCGCTGCGCAGCTACGACCCCAACAGCAAGAAGACCGAGCTGAACTACGACGCGCTCGGCCGCCTCACCGAGGTCTGGCTCCCGAACCGCGTCCGCGGCAGCCAGGCCCCGAACACCAAGTTCGCCTATCACCTGGACAGGACCAAGCCGTCCTGGGTGTCCACCTCGACACTGAAGAAGGACGGCACAACCTACAACACCAGCTACGCGCTCTACGACTCCCTGCTGCGCCCGCTGCAGACCCAGTCGCCGACGCCACAGGGCGGCCGCCTGCTGACGGACACGCGCTACGACACCCGCGGCCTGGCGTACGAGGCGTACGCGGACATCTTTGACACCAGCGCCACGCCCAACGGCACCTACACCCGGGCCGAGTACGGCGAGGCGCCCGCCCAGACCGCGACGGCCTACGACGGCGCGGGCCGGCCGACCACCAGCACGCTGTACGTCTACGGCGCCAAGAAGTGGTCCACGACCACCAGCTACACCGGTGATTCCGTGGCCACGACCGCGGTGAAGGGCGGCTCGGCCCAGCGCACGATCACCGACATCCGCGGCCGGACGACACAGAAGCGCGACTACGCGACCGAAAGCCCGGCCGACGCCTCCTTCGGAACCGGCCCCGGCGCCGCGTACACCACGACGAAGTTCACCTACGCCCTGGACGGTCAGCAGAAGTCCATCACCGGCCCGGACGGCGCCCAGTGGACCTACGAATACGACCTCTTCGGACGCCAGGTCAGCGCCACCGACCCGGACAGCGGCACGACGCTCACCGCCTACGACAAGCTTGACCGCCCCATCCGGACCACCGATGCCCGTGGCAAGTCGATCGTGACCGGCTACGACGACCTCGGCCGCGTCACCGGTACCTGGGCGGGCTCGAAGACGGACGCCAACCAGCTCACCGGCTACACCTACGACACGGTCCTCAAGGGCCTGCCCACGTCGTCCACCCGGTACGTGGGCGGCAAGACGGGCCAGGAGGCCTACACCCAGACCGTCACCGACTACGACAGCCTGGACCGGGCCACCCGAACGCAGCTGGAACTGCCGGACAGTGACCCGTTCGTCAAGGCGGACCCGTCGCTGTCCACGCTGGCCTACGAGACGTACTACAACATCGACGGCACCCAGCAGTTCGACAAGCAGCCCGCGATGGGCGGCCTGCCGTCGGAGAACATCAGCTTCGGCTACAACGGCCTGGGCGGTCTGCTCTCCATCGGCGGGTCGACCGGCTACCTGAGGGATGTGTCCTACTCGGCCCTGGGCCAGCCGCAACTGCTGACGCTGGGCACGGGCGGCACCGGCAGCAAGAGCTTCTACGTCGCCAACGACTTCGAGGACGGCACCGGCCGTCTGACCCGCAGCCATGTCACGGACCAGACGCACCCGTACATGCTGCAGGACCTCAACTACGCCTACGACCAGGCCGGGAACGTCACCGCGATCAGCGACCCGACCACCCTGGGCGGCACCAGCAGCCCGGAGACCCAGTGCTTCGCCTACGACGGCCACCGGCGCCTGACCGAGGCGTGGACCCCCAGCTCACAGAAGTGCGCGGACACCCGCAGCGCGTCCGCGCTGTCGGGCCCGGCCCCGTACTGGACCAGCTACACCTACAACGACGCCGGCCAGCGCCTGACCGAGATCCAGCACGGCACCGGCGTCCGCACCGGACAGGACACCAAGCGCGAGTACGCCTACCCGCCGACGGGTGAACCGCAGCCGCACACCCTGTCGAGTGTGAAGACAACAGGGGACGGCACCCGCACCCAGTCCTTCACCTACGACAAGACGGGTAACACCGAACGCCGCGCCACCAGCGTCTCCCACCAGTACCTGCGGGCCGGATGGAAGCTCACCGCAGGCCAGGAGGTGCGCTCCCAGCGCGCCCGCATGGTGATGAAGGACGACGGCGACCTGGTCATCTACGACCGGGACACCGGCAAGGTCAAGTGGCGCACCGGCACCGCGGGCAACCCCGGCGCATGGGCGACCATGCAGGACGACGGCAACTTCGTCGTCTACGACACCGACCGCACCCCGCTGTGGTCCACCGGCACCTACAAGGGCTCCGGCTCCGGCTACTTCGCCACCCTTCAGGACGGCGGCACCTTCGCTCTCTACGACGCCAACTGGCAACTGAAGTGGAGCGCCGGCTCCTGGATCGGCACGGCACCCGTCTCCTCCGGCACCCACAGCCACACCTGGGACGACGAGGGCCACCTCGCCACCAGCACGGCACCCAACGGCATCCTCACGTCGTACCTCTACGACGCTGCCGGCAACCTGCTGATCCGGGCCACGGAGAACGGCGAACGCATCCTCTACGCGGGCGCCACCGAACTCCACCTCAGGGCCGACGGCACCACGTGGGCCCAGCGCTACTACACCGCCGGAGACGTCACAGCAGCACTCCGCTCCAACGAATCAGGCACCAACACCCTCACCTACCTCACCGGCGACCACCACGGCACCAGCACCCTCGCCCTCACCCCCGGCACCCCCCAGACCTTCACCCGCCGCCACCTCACCCCCTTCGGCGCCGACCGAGGCACCCCCGACGGCGACACCACCACCTGGCCCGACGACAAGGGTTTCCTCGGCAAAACCCGCGACACCACCACGGGCCTGACTCACATCGGCGCCCGCGAATACGACCCGACTCTCGGCCAGTTCATCAGCGTCGACCCGCTCCTCGAAATCGACAAACCCCAAACCCTCAACGGCTACAGTTACGCCGCCCAGAACCCGCTGACCTACTCCGACCCCACCGGAATGGGGCTCGCGTGCGGTGGCCCCGAATTCCCGGCATGCCCGACCCGCCCTGACGGAACACCAGGAAACGGACGTCCCAACGAAGCTGCGACTGGGAACGGCAAGACAAATAGCGGAACTGCCCAAACCGGCAGCACAGGAAACACAAACGCCTCCACCCTTCCGACCCCTAGCCCTAGCCCTGGCCCAGAACCGGTGCCTGGTCCCTACGGTGGCCCGTATCTGACTACTACGTCTGTCTGGAAGGAGTTGGCACTCGCGGCGTGCAGTTGGATGCCTGCCGTTGGTCTAGGTTGCGATGCCTACGACGTCAAGCGTTCCCACGACGAGGGAGATAAGCTTGGTGTGGGCATGGGCATTGCTGGACTTCTTCCGCTCGGGGATTTTGGAAAACTTGGCAAGCAGTTCGACAGGATCCAGGAAGCCTGGAATAGTGCACGCCATATCCGCAGCATAGATCCGAAAGACGTAGTCGACACGCTACGCTCCACCGGGCGAATAAAGAGTTCGGCAAATATAGCTGCCGCAACAGTCGATGTCCGAGGTGTTGATCCCATGCTTCTCGTTGCTACGAGCGGCCGAGAAGCGCGGAAGGGGATGGTTCCGAGCCCCGGCGACCCAGTGAATGGGTATCCGCAGCGGTATGTTCCGGTTGGGCGTGACTCTGATTCGGAACAGAAATTGTTCAACTACCTCGCCGACCAGTTGGGTCCTCCAAATGATTACGCTTCAGGAGTGATTCGACTCCACTCCCAGAGGGCTGTATGCGATTCATGCAGCGGAGTTATTGGATCATTCCAGGTCGATTATCCTAACATTAGGATAGTTGTCACAACCGGTTGAATTGAGATACTTTTGAGCCCCTCGCGATGATTGAGCAGCGAGGGGCTCGCGGTTGATTTTTCACCTGATATACTATTGAGACTTTGAAGAGATGGAGTGATGCAATGGACATGTCCCCAGCAAGGCTCGCACTGGAAATGGATGATCTTCCAGAATTGCGTCGACTTCTGGACTCTGGATGGAACGTGCATGAAGAGACTAACGGCTTCACGCTACTTCATGCGGCCGTTGACGGTGAAGCTGACGGGCACGTTCAAACGGGCGAGCCCTTGCATGTTGACGCGACGGCGCTGCTTCTTGCCAAAGGTGCTGATCCAATGCGCCGCTCTCACGGGGGGACTGGAGTTTCGGCTTACCATTTGGCATTCGTGAGTAGACATTGGCTGGCAGTTGAATTGTTTGAGGCATGGATTCGCTGGAATGGGGTAGAGCCTCCTTCCCTGGCTGAATAATTTATTCCCGGTGTCAATCTTGCAAGCTTCAATGTCGAAAATTGTGACTCTGTCCGCAGTGGGTCTCTTTCGTTCTGTGTGCGAGGGTGAAAAGAACTGCGTCGAGGCGAAGAGTTGTGGTGCAAGCTTTGATAAGAAATGCAGACATTAGGCGGCTTTCGTGAGGTCGGGCTACTCTCGGCTGCCACAGCAGTCGGCGTCTACATCAGGGCTGTTTCAAAGTCCGAGTGATGCTGTGGAGTCGCAGGTCGCGGTGGTGTGACGACTGCCGGTTGACCCGTCTCGCATACAACGAAGCTCCGGTTGGAGCGGGTGACCTCTCAAGTCGCCCTGCCGATGAAATCACCTGCTTCGCCGGCTTGCTGGCCCCGTTCGACCTGACCGGGGTGACCGTGACCGCCGATGCCCTGCACGCCCAGCGCGGCCACGCCCGCTTCCTCGTCGAGGACAAGAAGGCGCACTACGCGCTGTGCGTGAAGAAGAACCAGGCCGGTCTCTACGAGCGGCTGCACACGCTGCCCTGGAGGGAAGTGACCGCGAAGTTCTACGACCGCACCGAGGGGCACGGCCGCAAGGAGACCCGCGTGGTGCAGGTCCTGACCGTCGATGACCTCGACTTCCCGCACGCCGCACAGGCCGCCCGGGTCGTACGCCACCGAACCTGCCTGAAGACCGGCAGGCGCAGCCGCGAGACCGTTTACGTCATCACCGATCTGACCAGCCGGGAAGCCTCCCCGCAGCGGCTCGCGAAGATCATTCGTTCGCAGTGGGTCATCGAAAACCGGCTCCATTTCGTCCGCGACACCGCCTTCCGCGAGGACGCCTCCAAGGTCCGCACCGAGCACGGCCCGGAGAACATGGCCACCTTGCGCAGCTTCGCGATCAACTGCCTACGGGCCGCCGACCACCACAACATCGCCGCCGGACTCCGCGAGATGTCCTACGAGCCGTTCACCCGTCCCCTGGCCCTCCTCGGACTCAGCTGACCAGCACAGACCCGCGAACAGCCGGACTTTGAAACCGCCCTGCCTTCAGCGCCGAGTCTCGGTCACAGCTGACGGACGTGCGCGACGAAGGGGGCCCAGGCCGACGCGGGGAGGACGAGGGCGGGGCCGGTGGGGTTCTTGGAGTCGCGGATGGCTATGGCGGGGGGCAGGTGGGCTGCTTCGAGGCAGTTGTTGCCTGTGCCGTCGCTGTAGGACGACTTGAACCAGGTGCGCTTGGGCGCGAGGGTGTGGGCGGCGGGGTGTGTGGGCATCGGGCTACAGCTCTCGGTCTAGTCGGTGCAGGAAGTCGGGGGTGTCCTCGGGGGACAGCGCTGATGCTGTCATGGCTTCGAACCGACGTGTGAAACGGTCCACTTCACGCGGCTTGTCCGAGGTGGAGAGTGCTCCCCAGGCGTTGTCGATCTGGACCCTCGGAGGGAACTCGTTGCCGAAGTCGAGGAGCGCGAAGTCGTGAGTGGCGCGGTAGCTCCAACGGAACGGCAGTACCTGGATGGTGACGTGGTCCCATGCCGACAGCGTCTCAAGCTTGGCGTACTGCTCGCGCATCACCTCGGCGCCTCCGACCGGGTAACGCAGGGCGGCCTCTCCAAGGATGACGTGCAACCTGACGGGGGCGTCCCGCGTGAGCACTTCCTGGCGTTCCATTCGCACTGCCACGCTACTGCGGATGAGCTCGGTCGTGGTTTCCTCGATCGGCTTCTGCACCTCATGCAGAGCGCGCGCATAGCGCTCGGTCTGGAGCAGGCCGTACACCAGCGTCGGGTGATATGCCTTCATAGCCTGGGCCTCCGGCTCAAGGCCGACGAACCCGGGCATCCCCGCAGGCATGAGACCGCGATGCTGAGTCAGCCAATCCTGCTGGTTGGACTCCCGGTTGAGGCTGATCAGTGACTCGATGACCTCCTCGTCGGTGACGCCGTACTTGGTGAGCAGCTTCCGCAGGTCGCCGACGTTACGGAAGTTGAGGGACCCGGTCTCGATCCGCTGCAGAGACGCCTCGGAGATGCGCAGCCCCTGGACCGCCTGCTTGCGGGGCAGTCCGATTCCGTGGCCTGTGTCGCAGTTCTCGCGCAACTGACGGAGTTGGAGACCGAGTTCGAGTCGTTGCGCCGTGCGCCCGCGCTTCGCAGCCATGTGCACCGCCCTCGTCGTTCAGCACGTTGTGCTTGATGCCGTGTGCAGAGTGTGACATCCATCGTGCGGCTCACGCAGACGATTGTGCAGATTCAGGCATAGTCCGATTGCGGTGCTGCTGAATTTTCAGTGCACGTTCGATTGTGACCGCGCGAGCGGGACGAACACGCTGGTGGGGCAGGCCCACGAACGGAAGGGACCCCCACATGCCCACCACCCCCACCCACGACTGCTCCACCAGCTACCCCCTGACCCCCCGCAGCGTCCGCCTCGCCCGACTCCACACCCGCCGTCGGCTGACCATGTGGCAGTGGCCCGGTGACATCGACGACGCCGTGCTCGTCACCTCGGAGCTGGTCTCCAATGCCGTACGGCATGGACGGCTGCCCGGCCATGAACTGTGGTTGCGCATCACGGTGTTGGACGGCGGCATGCTGAACATCGACGTGTCGGATCCGCTGCGTAGGTTCCCCGTGATCGGTGAGGGCCGCCTGGAGGCCGAGGGCGAGGGTGGGCGGGGTCTGCTGCTCGTCGGGCGGCTCGCCGTCGAGCTGGACTGGTTCCTGCGCGCCGACGTCGGCAAGACGGTGCGGGCCAGGATGGCGCCGACTCGATGGGGCGTGTCGTCGGAGCTGCTGCTGAAGAAGGGCTGAAACCGGCTCAACCGCCCCGAGGCCCGTCAACCCTCGCGTACCACCACAGGTCTGCCCTCCTGACCGAGTCAGAAGTCAGAA
Source organism: Streptomyces sp. TRM68416 (assembly GCF_014596915.1). GTDB lineage: Bacteria > Actinomycetota > Actinomycetes > Streptomycetales > Streptomycetaceae > Streptomyces. The sequence goes on along the minus strand of NZ_JACVWU010000001.1, from coordinate 685,622 downwards.
GGAGGAGACATGAGAGGTGTACGGACGATGGCGGCGGCGACGACGGCGATTGCGCTGTCGGCCGCCCTCGCGGCCCCCGCGTTCGCGCAGGACGCCGGCGGCGGCCACGAGGCGATGCGCGAGGCCATGGCGGCGGCCGTCAAGGACGGGGTGCCCGGGGTGACGGCGACCGCGCGGGAGGGCGGCCGGGGCTGGTCGGCGACCGAGGGCGTGGGCAACATCAGGACGGGCGAGCCGCGTTCGACGGCCGACCGCTACCGGGTGGGCAGCATCACCAAGACCTTCGTGGCGACCGTGCTGCTCCAACTGGAGGCGGAGGGGAGGCTGTCGCTGGAGGACCGGGTGGACAAGTGGCTGCCGGGCACGGTCCGGGGCAACGGCCACGACGGCAGGCGCATCACGCTCCGCCAGCTCCTGAACCACACCAGCGGCATCTACAACTACACGGACGACGACGATTTCGTCCGTACGTACCTCCTCAAGGACGGCTTCCTCCAGCACCGCTACGACACCAGAAGCCCCGAGGAACTGGTGGCGATCGCCATGGCCCACCGCCCGGACTTCGCCCCGGGCACGTCCTGGAACTACTCCAACACCAACTACGTCCTGGCCGGCATGGTGATCGAACGCGTCACGGGCCGCCCCTACGGCGACGAGATCCGCCACCGCATCATCAACCCCCTCGGCCTGCGCGCCACTTCGGTCCCGGGCACCCGGGTCACCGTCCCGCGTCCGAGCAGCCGCGGGTACTCGAAGCTGGCGGAGGAGACGACGGGGCCGACGTACGACGTCACGAAGCTGAACCCCTCCCTCGCCCACGCGGCGGGCGAGATGATCTCCGACTCGGCGGACCTGAACCGCTTCTACACCGCGCTCCTCAAGGGGAAGCTGCTGCCCCGCAAGCAGCTGACGAAGATGAAGACCACGGTCAAGGTCGACGGCATTCCCAACGCCGGCTACGGCCTGGGCCTGATCGAACGCGAACTCAGCTGCGGCACCACGGTCTGGGGCCACGGCGGCGGCATCCACGGCTCGGTCTCCGAGGGCGCCACGACAGCGGACGGAAAGCACTCCCTGGCCTTCAACTTCAACGGCGACTGGTCGGGGGACACCGACGCGGTGATCGAGGCGGAGTTCTGCGGCGGGCGATAGCCGCCCAAAGGCACACGAGCGCATGAGGAGGGGCTGCCGGTGATGACGTCGCGCCGGACGGCGTTGCGTGTGCCTACGGCTTCAGGTCGATCATGCGCACCGGCTGGCCCGTCGTACGGGCGATGGTCTCGAAGTCCCGGTCGTAGTACAGCAGGGTCAGGCCGGCCTCTTCGGCGGCGGCGGCCACGAGAAGGTCGACGGGGCCGACGCTGCGATGTTCGCCCTTGGTGGTGAGCTGTTCCTGGATGACGCGGGAGCGGCGGTAGACCCCGTCCGGCATCGGGCACCACGCGTAGTGGGCTTCGAGGGCCGCGCTCAGGCGGGTGCGGTCCTCGATCGAGCGGGCGGAGTAGAGCACCTCAAGTTCGGTGATGTCGCAGATCGCAACGAGCCCGGCGCCGATCCTGTCGTCCCAGTCGGCCGTGTTCTGCCCGAGAAGGACCCGGGCGAGCGCCGAGGTGTCGATGAGGTAGTCGGCGACGTTCACTCATCCGCTCCCGTAGCGCGGTACTTGCTCTTGTCCAGGAGGAGGTCGATGTCCAGGGCGCCTTCGGCTGTCAGCGTTCGGGCCTCGTCCAGCGCGCGCAGCCGTCGGTAGCGTGCCGTGACCTCGCGCAGGGCCGTGTTGATGGTGTCGCGCTTGGTGGTGGTGCCGAGTTCTCTGGCGGCTTCCTCCAGCGCCTCGTCGTCGAGGTCGATGACTGTGCGGCTCATAAGGGCTCCCCGATATATACAATGCCTTATATCGGTATACAAGATCGACTGTATTCGGTGCGGATGGCTCCGTCGAGCCGTGTAGCCGGATGCCTATCGCCAGGCCTCGACCAAGTCTTCCGGCCCCCAGTGGGCCGCCAACGGCAGGCCCTCCACGACTCCGGCGCGGGACACGGCCACGAGCGGGGTGCCCGGACCGGTGCCGGGTACGGCGAGGGCGTCGCGAACCAGGGTGTCGTACTCGCGGCGGCCGAACGGCTGGGACTCCAGCCATTTGATCGAGCCCACGAAGTGCACGGCTCCGGCTACGGGCTCGCGGTCGGTGCCCACGAGGTCGAGCTCGGGGTTGTTCTGGCGGTTCCACCAGCCGCCGACGGCCTCGGTGTCCGGCCACTCGTCGTTCGGGAGCAGTCGGAGCAGTGACTCGCGGACCACCGGTTCGATCGCCCGGCCACGCCAGGTGGTCCAGGAGCGTTCGATCCGTTGCAGGGCGAGATCGCCTCGGCCGCGTTCGATGAGGGGAATGCCGCGTTGGAGGAAGGCCAGCCAGAATCGCAGGTACGGGTCGGCGATGCGGTAGCGCTTGTTCTTGGTGTCCGACTTGGCCGACAAGGGCAGGTCGGTCGCGAGGACGCGCTTCGTCAGCAGGGTGTTGAGCAGCGGGGTCAGTGTGCCCGAGGGCAGTGCGCCGACGCCCCCGGCCTGCGCGGCGATGGTGGAGAAGGTCCGCTCCCCGCTGCCGACGGCTTCGAGTACCGCTCGGGCATGGGACGCCTCGGGGAACTCGCCGAGCAGGGTGAGTTCCCCGGCGACCAGGAGCGGGGAGAGCGGGTTGCTCACCGCCTCGCGCAGGAATTCGGTTCGGGGCGTGCCGGGCCGCCACGACTGCACGATCTCGGGGAAGCCTCCTGTGACCAGCAGCGCGTCCACCGCCTCCGCCGCTCCGAGCGCGGTCATCCTCTGCACGTCGGCGAGATGGAGCGGCCTGACCGTCATCTTGGTCGCACGCCCGAAGAACGGCCGGCCATGCGACTGGAGGGCCTCCATCACCGACACGTCGCTGCCGACGAGGACGAGCAGGACCGGCTTGTCCGACAGGTGGCGGTCCCAGACCGTCTGCAGAGCGCCCTCGAACTCGCTGTCTCCTTGCACGAGCCAGGGAACCTCGTCGATCACGGCGATACTCGGCGAGTCGTTCGGCACGGCCACCGCCAGTGAGCGCAGCGCCTGGTTCCAGTCGGTGGCTTGCAGGCCGGCGACCAGTTCCGCACCGGGCAGAGTGGAGAGCGCCGCCGAGAAGTCGGCTCGCTCTGCCGCGGGGTTGCGACCCCGGGTCGCCTGGAACACGACGTAGGGGAGCCCGGAGCGGTCGCAGAATTCCTGTACCAGCCTGGACTTTCCGACCCGTCGGCGACCCGTCATGATCACGGCCCGGCCGCGGGTGGCGCCCTTCCTGTTGACCACGTCACCCAGCTGGCGCGAGAGCAAGTCGAGATCAGCTGCCCTGCCCTGGAACTCCATCAGCCACAGCTCCGAGAAACGTAGATTCGATATTACGTAGATTGAATCTTGCTTAACCTCTCCCGACTCTACCGCGCCCCTGTGATCCCGCTCGCGCCCGCACGAGGAGGGGCCGCCCGGTCCCCTCCGCCCGGCGGCCCCTCCTCTCCCCTCCTGATGCCTCCCCGATCCCCCTCCTACCGGGGAAGCACCACGACATACGCGGCCGGATCGCGGTCCGTCGACGCCATCAGGGCCGTACGGACCACGGCCGCCTGCTGTTCCAGCGCGTCCCGCAGCTTCTTGGGCGTGATGTACACGACCGTGATGCCGAGCCGCTCCAGGTGCTCGCGCTTGCGGGCGTACTCCGACCACAGCGCGTCCTCGTCCTGGCGGGGCGCGCGGGTGTCCAGTTCCACGGCCACCGCGTGCTCCGGCCAGTAGGCGTCGAGGCCGCCGAGGTGCGGGCCGCCGGGCAGCCGCAGGTCGACGTTCCAGACCGGGTCGGGCAGCCCGTGCTCGCGGACCATCGCGTACAGGCGGTCCTCCGCGATCGCCCGCCCCTCGGCCAGCAGGGAGTCCACCGCGTCCACCACGTGCGGGCGGCTGAGCAGCTTCGCCTGGTTCAACTCCCGTACCACTGCCGCCGGTTCGCAGTGGCCGCCGCGCACGGCCTCGGTCAGCAGGCGGCGTACGGCGCCCGCGTCCGAGAGTTCGGCGACCGCGTCGGCCAGGGCGCGCGGCACCGGGGCGACCGGGAGGCCGGTCACCTGCTCGGGGGCCGGAAGGGACGCCGTGCGGACGATACGGGCGCAGCCGGTGGAGCGGAGCCGGCGCAGCCGCGGGACCAGGACGTCGATCGAGTCCAGGGCGGTCAGCGGGGGCGTGGCGGAGAAGCCGTGCAGGGTCAGCGCCGCCAGCCCGGTGATCATCGCCTCGGTGTACAGCGGCCGGTGCGGCTCCTCCGCGCCGGGCTGCGCGGGCACCCCGGCGTTCCGCTCCCGTGCCGCGAACAACAGCACCGCGTGCAGCCGCTCCTCGCTGGTCGGCGGGCCCGGGTGGAGCAGGAAGACGCCCGGCAGGATCTGCTGCCAGGGGCCGCCGGCCCGGCACTGCTCGTTCGTTTCGGCGGCCGAGACACCGTGCGCCCGCAGCTGAGCGGCCGTCAGTACGCGCCGCCGGACGTCGGCGAGGTGGTGGAGGGGGCGGGGGGAGAGCGGGGTGTTGTGGTTCATGACCCTGCCATTCCCGCGACCGATCCGCCCCTTAACCGCTGTTACACGCCCGTCGACAAAACCGGACAAGCTCGTCCTAAAGGACGGATGTTCGGATGCCGAGTAGGCGCGGAAAACCCCTGGTCCGTTCGGGTTGGACCAGGGGTTACGGCTGCTATTGCCTGAATTCCGTAACGGTCACGGAGGGGCTAGGCCAAGGCCAATGATCAGCCCTTCTCGGCGCGGGTGGCCGCCGCGTCGCACGCCTGACCCCGCAGCGACCGCGCCAGGTCGTCCCGCGCCTCCAGTACCAGCCGCCGCAGCGCCGGCGGGGCGTCCTCGTGGGCGGAGAGCCAGGCGTCCGTCGCCTCCAGCGTCGCCGGGGAGTCCCGGTAGGCCGGGAACAGACCGCTGACCACGTCCATCCCGATCTGGATGGACCGCTCGTCCCACAGGCGCTCGATCGCGGCGAAGTACTTCTCCGCGTACGGCGCGAGCAGCTCCCGCTGGGAGGACCGGGCGAAGCCCGCGATCGTCGCCCCGACCAGGGCGTTGGACAGCGCGTCCGACTCCACCACCTGCGCCCAGGCCTGCGCCTTCACCGCCGCCGACGGACGGGCGGCCAGACAGCGCACCTGGTGGCGCTTGCCGGAGGCGGTGTCGTCCCGGGCCAGCTCGGCCTCCAGCACCTTCTCGTCGGCGAAGCCGTGCTCGGCGAGCGCGTCCAGGAACGCCCAGCGCAGCTCCTGGTCGACGGCCAGGCCCTCGATCGCCGTCGTACCGTCCAGCAGTTCCCGCAGCAGCCGGAAGCCGGTCTCGTCGCCGACCGTCCGCGCGAAGAACCGCGCCCACGCCAACTGGTGCTCGCTGCCCGGCTCGGCGGCCCGCAGCTCGCGCTCCGCGCTCTCGGCCAGCAGCGCACCGCCCCGCTCGCGCCACTCGGGCGCCACGTAGTGGACGAGCGCGGAATCGGCCCAGGCGTGCAGCATCTGCAGCACGCCGATGTCGGACTCGCGCCCGGCGAACCGCACCACCAGGTCCACGAAGTCCCGTGCCGGCAGCAGCGCGTCCCGCGTCATGTTCCACAGCGCCGACCAGCACAGCGCACGGGCCAGCGGGTCGGTGAGCTCACCGAGGGCGGAGCGCAGCGTGGCCAGCGAGGTCTCGTCGAAGCGGGTCTTGCAGTACGTCAGGTCGTCGTCGTTGACCAGCACCAGCTCCGGCGCCTCGGCCCCGGCCAGCTCGGCCACGACCGTACGCGGCTCGTGGACGTCCACCTCGGCGCGCGCGTACCGCTCCAGCGCGCCGCCGGTCCGCCGGTACAGGCCCACCGCGATCCGGTGCGGGCGCAGCTCGGGGTGCGACTCGGCGGCTTCCTGCACGACCGCCAGCTCGTCGATACGGCCCTCGGCGTCCAGCAGCACCTGCGGGGTCAGCGAGTTGACGCCGGCAGTCTGGAGCCAGGACCGGGCCCACGCGGCCATGTCCCGGCCACTGGTCTCGCCGAGCACCGACAGCAGGTCGCCCAGGCGCGTGTTGCCGTAGGCGTGCCGCTTGAAGTAGCGCCGCGCGCCCTCCAGGAACGCGTCCTGGCCGACGTACGCGACCAGCTGCTTCAACACGGACGCGCCCTTGGCGTAGGTGATGCCGTCGAAGTTGAGCTTGGCGTCCTGCAGGTCGCGGATGTCGGCCGTGATCGGGTGCGTGGAGGGCAGTTGGTCGGCGCGGTAGGCCCAGGCCTTGCGGCGGTTGGCGAAGGTGATCCAGGCGTCCGTGAAGCGGGTCGCGCCGACGTTGGCGAAGGTGCCCATGAAGTCCGCGAAGGACTCCTTCAGCCACAGGTCGTCCCACCACACCATGGTGACCAGGTCGCCGAACCACATGTGCGCCATCTCGTGCAGGATGACGTTCGCCCGCGCCTCGTAGGACGTCTGCGTCACCTTGCCGCGGAAGATGTACTCCTCCCGGAAGGTCACCAGACCCGGGTTCTCCATCGCGCCGAGGTTGTACTCCGGCACGAACGCCTGGTCGTACTTCCCGAACGGGTACGGGTAGTCGAAGTGGTCGTGGAAGAAGTCCAGGCCCTGCTTGGTGACCAGGAACACGTCGTCGGCGTCGAAGTGCGGCGCCAGGCCCTTGCGGCACAGGGCGCCGAGCGGGATCTCCAGCGTCGTACCGTCGTCGAAGGTGCGGGAGTAGGAGTCCGTCACATAGTGGTACGGCCCGGCCACGACGCAGGTGATGTACGTCGAGATCGGCTTCGTCTCCGCGAACCGCCACACCCCGTCGGTGAGCGTGCCCACGCCGTTGCTCCACACCGTCCAGCCCTCGGGCGCCCGCACCTCGAAGCGGAACGGCGCCTTGAGGTCCGGCTGCTCGAAGTTGGCGAACACCCGTCGGGAGTCGGCCGGTTCGTACTGGGTGTACAGGTACACCTCGCCGTCCTCCGGGTCGACGAAGCGGTGCATGCCCTCGCCGGTGCGGGAGTAGGCGCACTGGGCGTCGACGACCAGCTCGTTGTCGGCGGCGAGGTCCTCCAGGAGGATCCGGGAGCCGTCGAAGACCTCGCCGGGGTCGAGGTCCTTGCCGTTGAGGGAGACGGAGGTGACGCTCGGCGCGATCAGGTCGGCGAAGCTCGCCGCGCCGGGCTCCGCGCAGCGGAAGCGCAGGGTGGTGACGGAGCGGAAGGTACGCGGCTCGGCCCCCGTCTCTCCCACCGCCGAACGCAGGTCGAGGGACACCTCGTACGCGTCGACGGACAACAGGGCGGCCCGCTCCCGGGCTTCCTCGCGGGACAGGTTCTCACCGGGCACGGACGGTACTCCCTCGGACGGCGTTCACAATGCGGACAGGGCCGATACTGCCATGTGCTCCTGACAGGCGGCAGCGGGAATGGCTGCGACCGGCGCCGGTGTTCCCGGAGAAACGGTTCCTTCACAAGGAGAGACATGTCGGACAAGACGCCCGTCGACTTCTGGTTCGACCCTCTGTGCCCCTGGGCCTGGATGACCTCGCGCTGGGTGCTGGAGGTGGAGAAGGTGCGGGACATCGAGGTCCGCTGGCATGTGATGAGCCTCGCCGTCCTCAACGAGGACAAGATCGACGAGCTGCCCGAGGAGTACCAGGAGATGCTCCGGACCAAGGCGTGGGGCCCGGTCCGGGTCGTCGCGGCGGCGCAGGAGGAGCACGGCGCGGAGGTGCTCGGCGACCTCTACACCGCGCTCGGCACCCGCATCCACAACCAGGGCGAGGGCCCGGAGAAGTCGGTGGTCGCCGCCGCGCTGAAGGACGTGGGCCTGCCCGAGTCCCTGATGGACCACTGGGACTCCACCCCGTACGAGCCGCAACTGCGCGCCTCCCACAAGGAGGGCATCGACAAGGTCGGCCAGGAGGTCGGCACCCCGGTCATCGCGGTCCCCGGCGCCGACGGCGAGCAGATAGCCTTCTTCGGCCCGGTCGTCACCCCGGCCCCCCAGGGCGAGGAGGCGGCCAAGCTCTGGGACGGCACGCTCGCGGTGGCCTCCGTACCCGGCTTCTACGAGATCAAGCGCACCCGTACCAAGGGGCCGGACTTCAGCAACCTGTAGTCCCTCCGCACGGGAGTCCCGCTACACGGGGAAGTCGCCGCCGTCCCGCCAGTTGCTCCACCGCTGGAAGCGGCGACAGGCCCCGTCGTTGCCCGTGCAGCGCTGGTAGGCGCCGGGATCCGACACTTGCTTGGTCTGTGCGACGTAGTCCTGCTCGGCCTTGGAGAGCTTGCGGAACTTCTGCAGCGGACCACCGCAGTTCGGGCAACGTACGACCACGGCGCACACCTCCCTCTGCAGGGGGCGAACCCCCCGGCCCCGCGAGCATACGAGCCCGCGGGGCCGGGGAGGCGGCCATCCCGAAACTCGGTTCCGGCGTGAAATCCGACGGATCCACGCACCCGTGTCCCGCAATCTGCCTTGCGAGCCCGACCGCCCGTAGCACCATGGGCACATGACGGAGATCGACACCTCGGTACCGCACTCGGCGCGGATCTGGAACTACTGGCTCGGCGGCAAGGACAACTACCCCGTCGACGAGGCGGCCGGCGACGCCTACACCGCCGTCTTCCCCGGCATCGTCACCATCGCCCGCAGCAGCCGGGCCTTCCTGGGCCGCAGCATCCGGTACCTGGTGCAGGAGGCGGGCATCCGCCAGTTCCTGGACGTCGGCACGGGCCTGCCCACCGTCGACAACACCCACGAGGTCGCCCAGCGCCTCGCCCCCGAGTCGAGGGTCGTCTACGTCGACAACGACCCGCTGGTCCTGGCACACGCCCGCGCCCTGCTCACCTCCACCCCGGAGGGCGTCACGGCGTACGAGGACCTGAGCCTCTACGAGCCCGAGCGGATCATCGAGGCGGCGGGCAGGACACTGGACCTCACGCAACCCACCGCCCTGATCCTCAGCGGCATCCTGGGCCATGTGCCCGACCACGCCGAGGCCCGCGACCTGGTCCGCAGGCTGCTGGCGGGCCTGCCCTCCGGCAGCTACCTGTGCGTCAACGACGGCTCCCGCGGCACCGACCCGGTCTACGAGGAGGCCCAGGACGCCTACAACGAGACCGGCGCCGTCCCCTACTTCCTGCGCCCGGTGGACCAGATCGAGGCCTACTTCGAGGGCCTGGACCTGGTGGAGCCGGGCGTCGTCTCGGTCCCGCTGTGGCGCCCGGAGGAGGAGCACCCGGCCCCGATCGGCCAGCACGGCGGCCTGGCCCGCAAGCCCTGAGCGGGCCGGGCGAAGTTCACTGCGGCGGGGTAGCGCCCTGAAGGGGCGCGGGGAACTGCGCGACCAGCCACTGTGGTGCCGCAGACGACTGACGGTCCATCGCCGTACTTCCAGCGGAGCGCTCGGCGGACGCCCGTACGGACCAGGAAGCCCCCGCGAGTCACGTCCTCGCGGGGGCTTCCCTCATTCCGCCTGCCCGCGTGAAAGGTGAGAAGACGATCACGAGGCAGGGCGTCTCAGAGGGTCAGGGCGCCAGCAGCAGCACGTCCGCGCGGGACTTGGCGGCCTCGTAACGCCGGGCCACGTCCTGCCAGTTGACGACCTGCCACATCGCCTCGATGAAGTCGACCTTCTGGTTCTTGTACTGGAGGTAGAAGGCGTGCTCCCAGGCGTCGAACACGAGGATCGGCACCGAGCCCTGCCCTACGTTGCCCTGGTGGTCGTAGACCTGCTCCACGACGAGCCGTCCGCTCAGCGGCTCGTAGGCGAGAACACCCCAGCCCGAACCCTGCGTCGTCGCGGAGGCCTTGGTCAGCTGGGCCTTGAAGCCCGCGAACGATCCGAAGGACTCGGTGATCGCGTCGGCCAGCTCGCCGACCCCGTCGGCGGCCAGCGGCTCGCCGCCGCCGTCGCCGGTCATGTTCTGCCAGTAGATCGAGTGCAGGATGTGCCCGGACAGATGGAAGGCCAGGTTCTTCTCCAGCCCGTTGATCGACCCCCACTGCTCCTTGTCCCGCGCCTCGGCGAGCTGCTCCAGAGTGTCGTTGGCCCCCTTCACATACGCCGCGTGGTGCTTGTCGTGGTGCAGCTCGATGATCTCGGGGCTGATCACGGGCGCGAGCGCGGAGTAGTCGTACGGCAGTTCAGGAAGCGTGTAGACGGGCATGACAGGTCCCCTCCGACCTCTTATTGCAAAGAGCTTGCAACTGCACACTAGCAGCAAAAAGGGTCGCCCGGGCAACGAAGAAGGCCCCCGCATGTCTCGCGGGGGCCTTCCGGCGGTCGGGGGAGGGGGCGTCAGGCGGCCTTGGCCCGCGCCCGCTGCCACGCGTACCCGACGGCCGCCAGGAACAGCGTCATCGCGCCGGTCGAGTACAACTGCACCCGGGTGTCCGGCTCACGGGCCATCAGGACGAAGATCGTCGCCATGCCGGCCAGCGCGACCCAGGTCAGCACTGGGAACGCCCACATGCGCACGGTCAGCTTCTCCGGCGCCTCGCGCTCCAGACGGGCGCGCAGCCGCAGCTGGGAGACGGCGATGAAGATCCAGACGACGAGGATCACCGCGCCGATCATGTTCAGCAGCCAGCTGAAGACGTCGTCCGGCCGCCAGTAGCTGAGCAGCACGCACGCGAAGCCGAACACCGAGGAGGCCAGCACCGCGATGCGCGGCACCCCGGCGGAGACCCGGCCCAGCGCCTTCGGGCCCTGGCCGCGCTGGACCAGGGAGTAGGCGATGCGGGAGGAGCCGTAGATGTTGGCGTTCATCGCGGACAGCAGGGCGACCAGGACGACGACGTTCATCAGCTGACCGGCGCCGGGGATGCCGAGCTCGTCGAGGGCGGCGACGTACGGGCCCTTCTCGACGACCTCCTTGGAATCCCACGGGACCAGGGTCACGATGACGGCCATCGAGCCGATGTAGAACAGCGCGATGCGCCACATCGCCGTGCGGACCGCGCTCGCCACGCCCTTGACCGGGTTCTCCGACTCGGCCGCCGCGATGGTGACCGTCTCCATGCCGCCGTAGGCGAAGACGGACGCGAGCAGGCCGATGACCAGGCCCTCGCCGCCGTTGGGCAGGAAGTCGGTGAGGTGGCTCGTGCCGGGGGAGTCCGTGCCGGGCAGGAGACCGAAGATGGCCAGGCCGCCGAGGACCAGGAACAGGGTGATCGCGCCGACCTTCAGCGCCGCGAACCAGAACTCGAACTCGCCGAAGTTCTTCACCGCCGCGAGGTTGGTGGCGCAGAACACGACCATGAACAGGGCCACCCACGCCCACTCGGGCGTGCCCGGCAGCCAGCCGGTGACGATCTTCGCGGCGCCGATGCCCTCCAGGCCCACGGCCGTGCACAGCAGGACCCAGAACGACCAGCCCGCGGTGAAGCCCGCCCAGGGGCCGATGGCCCGCTCGGCGTGCGCCGAGAAGGAGCCGGAGGACGGATAGGCGGCCGACATCTCGCCGAGCATCCGCATCACCAGCATCACGAGGAGGCCGGAGAGGGCGTAGGCGAGGACGATCGAGGGGCCGGCGGCGGCGATACCGGCGCCGGAGCCCACGAACAGGCCCGCGCCGATGACCCCGCCGAGGGCGATCATCGACAGGTGGCGCTGTTTGAGGCCGTGGGAGAGGGAGACGTCGTCGTCCTGCTGCGCAGGCGTCTCGACTGTGGTGCTGGGCATGGGCGCGGCTCGTCCAATGCATGAGAGGGCAAAAACGCCCACAGTCTGAGCTTCCTGTCCGCTCAGGCGACGAGGATGCCCAGTATGCGGACAGGTACGCCACCCAGGGTACGGGACCCTTCACGGGGCCTGTTTGGCGAGAACCTACAGACCCGCCCACCGGGCCGTCGGTGACCCGCGCATCCCCACCTCAGTGACCAGCATCACGCCCTACCCGGTGTAACCCACACTCTTTGTCCGGAGCCCACCAAGCCGGTGATCCAGCCTTTGTCGACCGCTGACGGTGATCGACGCGAGGGCGCCGGGATAGCGTCACCGTGTCCCAGCCTGTCCACACCTCCGCGGAGTCCCCATGAGCACCGCCGTCGCCGCCCCCGCCCGCCCCGGCCAGGTCCTCGCAGACCTGCTCCCGGCCTCCCGTGTCCGCGACATCGCGCTCGTGGCGGGCGGTGCCGCCCTCACCGGCCTCGCCGCCCAGATCGCCGTGCCCGTGCCGGGCTCCCCGGTGCCGGTGACCGGCCAGACCTTCGCCGCCCTGCTCGTCGGCACCACGCTCGGCGCCGGCCGCGGCTTCCTCTCCCTCGCGCTCTACGCGATCGCCGGCATGGCGGGCATGCCGTGGTTCGCCCAGGCCTCCTCCGGCGTGAGCGCGCCCTCCCTCGGCTACGTCTTCGGCATGGTCCTCGCCGCCGCGGTCGTCGGCGCCCTGGCCCGCCGCGGCGCCGACCGCTCCGTGTGGCGCATGGCGGGCGCGATGCTGCTGGGCGAGGCGATCATCTACGCCGTCGGCGTCCCGTACCTCGCCCTGGACCTCGGCATGTCCGCCTCCGCGGCGGTCGCGGCCGGCCTCACCCCGTTCCTGATCGGCGACGCCCTCAAGGCGGCCCTGGCGATGGGCCTGCTGCCGGCCGCCTGGAAGTACGTCAACCGGTGAGGTCGCGGCGGTAGACGAAGGAGCGGGGCCGGGGGACACCCCCGGCCCCGCTCCCTTGTGTATGCGCGCGTCAGACCTGCCGGACCTGTCAGACCTGCTGTCGGCGCGGCCGCCGCAGCGACGACCACCACAGACCGGCGACACCGGCCGACATGAGAGCCGCGCCCGCCGCGCCCAGCGGGAGCACATCGCGAAGGACGCCGGTCTTCGGCAACTCGTCCTCGTCGCCGCCGGGCGCCACCGGCTGGTTGTCCGTGCCCAGCAGCAGCGGGGTGGCGGGGGCGTTCGGCGACGGGTTCGTCGTACCGAACGGCACCGGACCCTGCTGCCAGTACGTCTTCTTTCCGTCGGCGCTCTGGACGGGCAGGCAGATCTTCCCCGTCTTGCTCAGGTCGTAAGTCGCGTCCACGTCATACGACTTGGAGTCACCCGCCGCCAGATTGTCCACGGGACAACTGAAACCGCTGTTCGATCCTTCCGGTAGATCGCCCTTGGCGATTTCCGAACAGCCTTGAACATTCTTGACTGTAAGGCCATCGAAACCGACGACCAGGAGATTGATCTTTCCGCTGTCCTCGGTCCCTTCGTTCTTCACCGTGGCGGTAATCGCCGTCTCTTCCGAGTTGTTGTCGACCGAGATCTTCTCGGGCAGTGTCGTGGTCAGTTTCACGCCTGCCGGGGCCTCGTCGACGGCCTTTCCCCCCTTGCTGCTTGCCGGTCCCGGTTCGTCTGCCGCGGCGGTGAACGGAAGGATCATCACTGCCGAGAAAGATGCTGCAACCAGCGATCCCGCGATGGTCGTCGTACGACGAGAACTCATGTTCGTCCCCCTTGGCTGCGCCTGAATTCGCAGTACTTGAAGAGGTACCACAAGATTTCTCCGCACTATGCTGGTACGGCATGAAGTGTGACCATCATGTTTCAAATGGGCAGTCTTTGACGGGCCGTTCAGGATCTTCGCGGATCCTTCGGGGACTTTGAGGGGGTGCAGCGGATTGCCGGGGAATACGAGGAGCGGCGGAGTCCCAGGGCTACTGGTGACGGGGCGCTATCGATTGGTCGAAAGTATCGGTCAGGGGGGAATGGGGCGGGTGTGGCGAGCCGCCGACGAAATGCTCGACCGGCCGGTCGCGGTGAAGGAGATGCGCATAGACGGTCTCGACGCCGAGGACACCCGCACCCGCCGCGAACGCACCCTGCGCGAGGCGCGGGCCACGGCGCGCATCGACCACCCCAACGTCGTACGGGTCTACGACGTGGTGGACGAGGGTGAACGCCTGTGGATCGTCATGGAGTTGGTGGCCGGCCGCTCGCTGGAGCGGATCGTGGCGGAGGACGGCCCCCTGGGACCGCGCGAGGCGGCCCTCCTCGGCCTGGGGCTGGTGGCCGCGCTGCGCCAGGTGCACGAAAGGGGCGTGCTGCACCGGGACATCAAGCCGGGCAACGTCCTCGTGGAGTCCGGCGCACGGCGGATCGTCCTCACCGACTTCGGCATCGCCGCGATCCAGGACGCCAAGGCGCTGACGATGGTGGGCATGCTGGTGGGCTCGCCGGACTACATGGCCCCGGAGCGGATCTCCGGCCGACCCCAGGGGCCTCCGTCGGACGTGTGGTCACTGGGCGCCACGCTCTGCGCGGCCCTGGACGGCCGTTCCCCCTTCTCCCGCGACACCACGCTGGCCACGCTGCACGCGGTCCTCTACGAGGAGCCCGCCCTCCCGGCCACGGCGGGCCCCCTGCGGGACATCCTCTCCGCCCTCCTGGAAAAGGACCCGGCGGTCCGCCCCGGCCTGAACGACCTCGAAACCGCCCTCCACCCCGTCGCGTTCCCACCCCCCACCCCGACCGTGACGATGCCGGTGGGCGGCGGACCGGCCCTTCCCCCGCCGCCTGCCAACCCACAACTGCCCCAGACACTGGGCCGCGAGCAGGCCCCACCGAGCCAACGGCCCAACACCCACGTCGACCACCCCGCCCAGCCCGGCCCGGAGCAAGCACAGGCCCCCGAACGGGCCTGGCGGGATGGTGCGGAGGGGGAAAAGGTCCCCGAACGGGCCCGGCAGCAAGGCCCGGAGGGAGGAGAGGACCCCAAACAGGTTCGGCAGCAAGGCCCGGAGGGAGGAGAAGAGCCCGAAGCGGCCCGGCGGGATGGCGCGGTCGAGGTGCCGGACGGGCTCGGCACACCTGCCGGAACCCCACCCCCCGGCCCGGAAGCGGCCGCGGAAGCGGCAGCCCGGCCCGGGGCCGCCGAGACCTCCGAGCCGCCAGAACCGGCGGACCACCCCGAGGCGCCGCAGCCGACGCAGGAACCGGAAGCCGCAACGGCTCCGACCACCGCGAACGACACCACCACGCCCCCGCCCCCACCCCCGACCACCGACCCCAGAAGGCCCGCACCCCCATCGCCCCCGGCCCCCCAACACCCCACCCACAACCTCCGCCGCCCCACCTCCCTGGAGACGCCGGTCGAAGGCGTCGGCGCAGGTACGTCCGGTCCGGCTGCGGAGCCTGCGGCTTCCGCGGAGGCGCCGGTCGAGGAGGCCCGTGTCCGCACGCCTGGTGTGGGCCCGGTCCCTGGGGCTGTCGAGGACCTCCGGGGCGGTACGCGCGTGGGGGCCGCCGATCCTGCGGCTTCCGCGGTCGTGCCCGTCGAGGGTGCCGGGGCCGGGGCGTCCGGTGCGCTGGAGGATCCCAGGGCTTCCGGGGAGGTGCGGATCGAGAACGCCGGGGCCGGTACGTCTGCGGGCCCCGAGGCTTCCCCGGGAGCGGCGGCCGAGGACTCCCGTGGTGACGCGCCTGGTGTGGGCGCGGGTTCCGCGGCCGTCCAGGGTGTCGGGGGCGATGTCCCTGCCGCGGCGGCAGGCCCCCCGGCCTCCCCGGAGAGGGCGGTCGAGACGGCTCGCGTCGGCTCGTCCGCGTCGGACTGCGCCGACGTTCCCGCCGAGGGCAGCCGCTCCGGTGCGCCCGCTGCGACCGCTCCCGACGTTCCCGTGCAGGGCGGGCCGCCCGCTCTCCCCGCACCCGCCGCCGCCACGACCCCCACCCAGGACGCTCAGCACCGCACGTCCAACGCGTCCACCGAGCTCGCCTCACGGACCTGGTCGGAGGTGCGGTCCGAGACGCCGGTACGAGGGATCGTGCAGGGCTCTCCTCGTGCCGTGGGCGTGTCGCTCGTCCGGGCGCGGACGGAGACCGTGCGGCGGCCGGAGGCCGGGCCCGGTGTCGGTGCCGACGCGCAGGCCGGCGCGATGCCGCCCGGTGAGCGGCCCGGGCCGGCGATTCCGGCGCGGCACCCCCGTAGCGGCGGCCGGCGTGCCCGGCTGGCGGCCGTGGTGGGGGCGGTGGTCGCCGGCGGTGTCCTGGCCGTCGTACTCGTCGCGAACGCCGGTTCGCCCGGCGGTAACCGGGCGGGGGGAACGTCGCCGTCACCCTCGTACAGCGCCTCGTACAGCGCCTCGCCCACCGTCGAGGGAACCTCAAGGCCGCAGAGCCTGCCGCCCGGCACCCACCGGGAGGCGGGCGGGTTCGCGTGGGCGACGCCCGACGGCTGGCGGCGGGACGTGAAGACGGGGGCGGAGGTGCACTACACGTCCCCCGACGGCCGACAGGAACTCGTGGCGAAGTCGTCGATCGCCCGCGGCGACCTGATGGAGACCTGGGAGACCTCCGAGCAGAACGCCCGCCAGGGCCAGGGCTACCGGAAGATCCGCCTGGAGGAGACGACGTTCCGCGGCCACCCGGCCGTCGTCTGGGAGTACACCTTCACCCTCAAGGGCGTCCACTGGCACGCGAGGCTGCTCGGCTTCAACCAGAACGGCAAGTCGTTCCAGGTCAACACGTGGTACCAGCCGGAGATGGAGGGCCAGGCCCTGAAAACGTACGAGAAGGTCAAGGACAGCTTCGTCGTCCTCTGAACACGGCCCAGCGCACCTGGTGAGAGGGTGGTGAAAGGGGCCCCCGGGACCCTTTCACCAGGTCGGCACCCGCCACTGCCGACCGGCAACCCGCATGTCACACTCATCCCATGCGCGTGTATCTCGGCTCCGACCATGCGGGCTTCGAACTCAAGAACCACCTCGTCGAGTGGCTCAAGGCGGCAGGCCACGAGGCCGTCGACTGCGGCCCCCACATCTACGACGCCCAGGACGACTACCCGCCCTTCTGCCTGCGTGCCGCAGAGCGCACCGCGGCGGACCCCGACGCCCTCGGCATCGTGATCGGCGGCTCCGGCAACGGCGAGCAGATCGCCGCGAACAAGGTCAAGGGCGTACGGGCCGCGCTGGCCTGGAGCGAGGAGACCGCGTCCCTCGGCCGCCAGCACAACAACGCCAACGTCGTCGCCGTCGGCGCCCGCATGCATACCCAGGAGGAGGCGACGAAGTTCGTCGAGACCTTCCTGAACACCCCGTTCTCGGGCGACGAGCGCCACATCCGCCGTATCGACATGCTGTCCGCGTACGAGACGACGGGCGACCTCCCCCCGATCCCGGCCCACCACCCCCAGCAGGACCAGTAGCCGCTGACCCTGTCCGGCCCGTCGGGGGTCCAGGGGGCGACGCCCCCTGGACGGGGCCGAAGGGGCGGCAGCCCCCGGTGGCGTTCCCCACGCCCCCACTCACTGACGACGACGAAAGCGAGCCACCGTGCCGGAGGGGCACACGATCCACCGGCTGGCCCAGGACTACGCCGCCGCGTTCCTCGGCACCCCCACCCGCGTCACCAGCCCCCAGGGCAAGTTCTCCGACGCCGCCGCCCTCCTCGACGGCGCCGAACTCACCCGTACCGACGCCCACGGCAAGCACCTCTTCCTCGGCTTCCGCGACACCGACTGGGTCCACATCCACCTGGGCCTCTTCGGCAAGGTCGGCTTCGGCGCCGCCCCCGCGCCCCCGCCCACGGACACCGTCCGGCTCCGCCTCGCGAACAGCACGTCCTACGTCGATCTCCGCGGCCCCACCACCTGCGCACTGATCACGGACGCCGAGAAGCAGGCGATACACGACCGGCTCGGTCCCGACCCGCTCCGCGAGACCTCCGACCCGAAGGCCGCGTACCGGAGGATCTCCCGCAGCCGCACCACCATCGCGGCCCTCCTGATGGACCAGAAGGTCATCGCCGGCGTCGGCAACGTCTACCGCGCCGAGGTCCTCTTCCGGCACCGCATCGACCCCTACCGGGCCGGCAGGGACATCACCCCGGCCCAGTGGGACGCGATCTGGGCCGACCTCGTCGCCCTCATGCGCGAGGGCGTCCGCAACAACCGCATCGACACGGTCCGCCCCGAGCACACCCCGGAGGCCATGGGCCGCCCGCCACGCGTCGACGACCACGGCGGCGAGGTGTACGTCTACCGCAGGGCCGACCAGCCCTGTCACATCTGTGGCGGCGAGATCCGCACCGCCGATCTCGCCGCCCGCAACCTCTTCTGGTGCCCGCAGTGCCAGAAGCCCTGACCCGGCACGGCTTCCAGGGTCGGCACGGCTTCCAGGGCCGGCACCGCTCCCAGAAGCGGTACGGCTTCTAGCACCCGCACGCCCCCTAGAAGCCGTGCGGCAGCCAAGGCGCCACAGTGGACGCGAATCCCACCGCCGCCTCCGTCAGCGCACCCTCCCGCAGCTCCCGCACCCGCCCGGCCGCGCCCAGCGCCGCCAGCGACACCCCGCCGAGGTACGCCTCTCCCAACTCCCGTACGGACAGGGCCAGATCCGCCGGTTCCGCCGTCCGCTCGCAGGACGCGCCCTTCGCGTCGCCGGTCAGCCGCCAACGCCCCTCGTTCCAGGGGCAGAAGGCGTCCTCGACCTCCAACACCACGTCCACCGGCGCCTGGTACGTCCGCGCCTGGAGCGCCTCCCCCACGTCGACGAGCCGCACGTACAGCCCGTCCCGCAGCCGCGGTTGGCAGCGCCGCAGGTCCGACACCTGGTACTGCCAGGCCTCGTCGACCGGCCGCCCCCGCACCTGCAGCGTCGTCGTGAGGTCGATGTCGCACAGGAACCGCCACAGCGCCGCCTCCGCCGCCGGATCCAGCGCGGCCACGTTCTCCAGGACCACCGTGCCGTTGTGCCCGGCGACCTCCCAGCCCGGCTTGACCCGGAAGCGCGCGTACCCGACGGTCCCGCCGTCCCGTTCGGCGACGACGCACTGCAGCGGCGAGGCCCCGTCCCGCCCGCTCTCCGGATCGAGCACCCCCAGCGCCTCCCAACCGGGCCGCCGGTAGGACAGCATCCCCGGCCGCAGGGGCACGAGCGCCAGCCGCACCGCCTCGCACGCGTCCAGCACGTCCGCGGGCGCCGCGTACCGCAGCCGTACGTCATCGGTGCCGGGCGGCACCGACAGCCGCACCCGGTTCGTGTCGATCTCGGCGCCGACCTGGAAGGTCCCCGCGCCGTACCCGAAACGGCCGTAGATCGCGGGCTCGGACGCCGTCAGCACGGCCAGCGGCTCGCCCAAGGACCGCACGTCGTCCAACTGCCGCCGCATCATCGACGTCAGCACCCCGCGCCGCCGGTGCGTGGCGGCGACGCTGACCATGGTCACACCGGCCGCGGGCACCGAGGCGCCCCCGGGCACGGTCAGTCCGAAGCTGAACGCCCCCGCCGTCCCCACCCAACCGCCGCCGTCCCAGGCACCGAAGGACCGGTCCAACTCGGTGAGCGCCCTCACCAGTTCGCGCTCCTCGACGGGCTCCGGCACCCCGCCGAAGGCGCGCAGCAGGGTGTCGTACCACTCGTCCCAGTCGTCCGGCCGCAGCGTACGCAGCTCGGTCGTGGAACCGGTCGTGAAGTCTGTGCCCATGGGCCATGCCTATCAGGGCTGTGCGGGGCGAGCCAGGGAATTTCCACCAGGTTGCGGCGGGGCCGCTGTTCGTGAAGTTCACTGTGAAGTCGAGCCTCGGACGGGGGACAAGTGGGACCTCCCGTGCCAAGCGGCTGGTCCGATGGATAGGGTCCCGAACTAATGGCAGCAGGACGAGAGCGGCGCACGGCCGCCGAGACGTTCACGGCCCGGTTGAAGATGCAGTGGCACCGGGTCCGCGTCGGCCTGCGCAGAAGCGCCGTCGACTACTTCCGCGGGGACGGCTCGGACTGGATCGCACTGGCCGGCCTGCTCCTCACGGTCCCGCTGATCACGGCCGCCACGCTGGCCAACGCGGTGTGGTGCGCGCCGGCCGCGCTCGTCCTCCCGATCGTCGCCGGCGGCCTGCTGCTGCGCCCGGCCAGCCTGCTCGGCCTGTACGCGGCCGCCGCCACCGCGCTCATCGTGGAGTCGGTGCAGCTCGGGCCGTACACCGAAGGCTCCGCCCGGGTCACCCCGGGCGTGGTGCTCGTGGTCGCCGCCTGCGGTTTCGTCGGCCTGCTGATCGCGCAGTTCCGCAGCCGGGTGGGCGTGCCCTGGCGGCGCGGCGGCACCATGCTCTTCGACCTGCGCGAGCGCATCCGGGTGCAGAGCAAGCTGCCGCAACTGCCGAGCGGCTGGCACCGCGAGATGGCGCTGCGGCCGGCCGGTGGCCAGTCGTTCTCCGGTGACTTCGTGGTCGCGGCACGCACCAACGGCGGGCGCACCCTGGAGGTCGTCCTGACGGACGTCTCCGGCAAGGGCATGGACGCGGGCTCGCGGGCGCTGCTGCTCTCGGGCGCCTTCGGCGGCCTGCTGGGCAGCCTGCCCCCGCATGCCTTCCTGCCCGCCGCCAACGGCTACCTCCTCCGCCAGGACTGGGACGAGGGCTTCGCCACCTCCATCCACCTGGTCCTGGACCTGGACTCCGGCGACTACGAGCTGTACTCCGCCGGCCACCCGCCGGGCCTCCAGCTCAGCGCGGGCAGCGGCCGCTGGGAGGAGAAGGCGGCCGAGGGCCCGCTGCTCGGTGTGTACGACGGCGCCCAGTTCGACCCCGTGAAGGGCTCGCTGCGCCCCGGCGACGTGCTGATGCTGTTCACGGACGGGCTCGTGGAGACGTCCGACCGCGACATCGTCGAGGGCATCGACCGCCTCACCGGCGAGGCCGACCGCTATGTCGCCGGCGGCTTCCACGGAGCGGCCTGGCATCTGATCGAGGCGGTCGCGAAGGACGTCAACGACGACCGCGCACTCCTGCTGATCTGCCGCGAGGGCCCTACGGTCATGGCGCAGACGGGAGCCCACGGATGACGACGCCCGCACCGCTCCCGCTCACTCTCGCCGAGGTCGAGGCTGTCGCCCGCGCCGCCCACGAGGGCCAGACCGACAAGGCGGGCCGCCCCTACGCCGAGCACCTGAAGGCCGTGGCGGACGGCGTCCGCGCCCGCGGCGGAGACGCCGACCAGATCGCGGCGGCCTGGCTGCACGACGCCGTCGAGGACGACGCCCTCTCCGAGCACTGGCTGCACGAGGCCGCGCTGAGCGCCCGTACGAAGGCCATGGTCCTGGCGGTCACCAAGCGCAAGGGCGAGCCGCCGGAGACGTACGCCCAGCGCATTCTCGCGACCCCCGGCGCCCTGCTGGTCAAGGAGGCGGACCTGGCGCACAACGGCGACCCGGCCCGCCTCGCGACCCTCGACGAGCCCACCCGCACCCGCCTGACCGAGAAGTACGCACGCATGCGCGCGCTTCTCGGCCTGGAGCCCTCCTGAGCCAAACGGCCCCGGCGAACAGCGCCCCCAAAGGGGCGCGGGGCTGTGTTGCACATGCGGCTCCGCCGCGGGGCGCGACCAGCCACGAGAAGCCCGCAGCCGAACAACGACGCAACACAGCACATCCAGCGGAGCGCCTACGCGCTGACCTTCTCGCGCGCGGGCGCGTCCTCGCCGCGCTTCTCCCGTCCGCGGGCCAGCTCCGCCGGGTCGGGCTTGAACGCCCACTTCATCTCGGGCTCCATGACGCAGCGGAAGAACCGCCGTACCGGCGCGCTGCACAGCAGGGTCACTCCGGCCGCCGCGAGGACGGTCACGAAGATCTCGCCCAGCGGCCCGTACAGCCAGTCGTGGTCGTACCAGCCGCGGTAGTCGGCGGCCTTCACGAAGAACCCGTGCAGCAGATAGCCGTACAGCGTGCCCGCACCCAGCGCCGTGAACCACAGGGAGCGACGCGGCACCCAGGCGAAGAAGCAGGCGGTCAGCACGAGCGAGCAGCCGAACAGCGCGAGCACCATGACCGGCCCGGTCCACCACGGCGCGCCCAGCTCCTGCGCGGAGTCCCGGTGGTAGAACCACCCGGTGTTCATCCGCGGCACCGACCACCAGCCGACGGCCAGCGCCACCGCGGCCACCGGCACGGACAGGATCCGCACCGCACGCCGGCGCACCCACTGGAAGTGCTCGGCCCTCATGTTCAGGCCCAGCACGAAGAACGGCAGGAACTGCAGCACCCGCTGAAGATCCAGGTCGTTGCCGATCTCCGGGGTGACGGAGGCCAGCATCGCGATGCCGAGTGCGACCGGCAGCGGCCGGCGGATCGCCTTCCAGACGGGGGTGGTCATCCGCCAGACGAACAGCGCGATCAGGAACCAGGTGAGGTACCAGGGGTCGAGCAGGCTGATCGCCATGTCCGGGTCGTCGTCGATGACGCGCTTGAACAGGGAGTACGCCGTCTCGAAGACGATGTACGGCACGGCGACGCCGGTGATCAGCCGCCGCAGCCGGTCCGGGCGCATGTCGAAGCTGCGCGAGAAGTAGCCCGAGATGATGATGAACGCCGGCATGTGGAAGGCGTACACCACGGTGTACAGGCCTTCCAGGATCCGGCTGTCGCCCTTGAGGGGCTCCCAGGCGTGGCCCACGGCCACCAGCACGATCGCCAGGAACTTGGCGTTGTCGAAGAAGGCGTCGCGCTGCTTGTGTTCGTTCTGCTGTTTCTGCGGCGGGTGTGCGGGGGACGAGGCAGCGTGGAACATCTGAGGCACCCTAGCGGCGGCCGTGGGTATTCGTAAAACGCGCGACAGCGTTCGGGCTATTGCGGGTGAAAGCCGGTGGCGGGGAGGGGAATTCACATCCCACGCCATCGGGTTTGTCCGGATGCATCCGGACAAACTATCACGTAAATCCTTTGCCCGCACCGCTGTTGTCATGCCTGTGATGGCAATTCGAAATGCCTGCGAACGCGTTGTGTGGAGATGGAAACGATCTCTTGGAATTCCCCGCGCGAGTGTCGTCTCGAATTACTGTGCGGGGGCGCGCCCGGCGTCCGCCCGCACGGCCCGACGCCCCCCGGACCGGCCGGAGTTGTGACGCACGTTGCCTCACCCGCCGCATACGGGGGGCCTGTTGGTGGCACGATGGTTCTGGCGGGGGTGCGTGGGGTTGGCGCCCCTGGGCCGGGAGAGCGGACCGACCGAGGGTGTGATCAGTTGTGGCCATTTCGCTGTCAGTGGTGCTGCTGTTGGCGATCGTCCTGGTGGTGTTGATCCGTGGCGGATCCCTCAAGGCCGGCCCGGCGGTCGTCGCCGTGCTCTTCGGCTTCTTCCTCGCCTCGACCGGCATGGCCGACGACATCCAGCGCTTCCTCGACTCACTGGCGGAGACCATCAACTCGATCCAGTTCTAGAAGCCCCGACCCACCCCGCCGACCGCCCTTACTGCCCGGTAGTCTCATCCCCCTCACACGGTCATACGGCAACAAACGTGGGCGTTCGCGGGATGGCGAAGCCGGTACGTGCGGCACTGGGCGATGTCTGGCTCAGCTGCCAGGTCTGCAAGGGGGACGTCTTCCGGGAACGGGGCGTCCTGCTCAACAGCGCCGGCATGGAGTTCATGAAGCTGGCCTGGGCCGACGAGAGCGCCACCGGTCTGATCTGCTGGCGCTGCGGATACGTCCACCTCTTCGTCAACCGCGACATCAAGCTCTACCGGGCCGACAAGTAGAAGCAAGTAGAAGCCAGAAGCGCACGGAAGCAGACGGAAAACGATCGGGGCCGGGCGGAGGATTCTTCCTCCGCCCGGCCCCGAGCCGTACAGAGCGGGCGACGGGAATCGAACCCGCGTAGCTAGTTTGGAAGACTAGGGCTCTACCATTGAGCTACGCCCGCACAGGACGCGCCGCAGGTCAGGTGACCGCGGCACTGAAGGCATCGTAGCGGGTCGGCGCCCCTCGATGCACACCCCTCAAAGGGGCGGCCCCGCTGCCTGCGGGCATGTACCCTACGTGTCGCACCAGACGGGGTGTGGCGCAGCTTGGTAGCGCGTCCGCTTTGGGAGCGGAAGGCCGTGGGTTCAAATCCCGCCACCCCGACCACCTGCCCGATCATCCTCGATGATCGCCTTTGGGTCGTTCAGCGGCTGCGGTTACTATGCAAGCTGCGCGCCCGTGTGTCTCTCACTCCCTGACAGTCCTCCGGGCGGCGAATTTGCCGGACCAGTCTGGCTCCGGCAGAAACCAAGCAGTCAGCCACAAGGAGACCGAACCGTGAAGAGCGCCGTGGAGACCCTGAACCCGACCCGGGTTCGGCTCACTGTCGAGGTGCCCTTCGAGGAGCTCAAGGACAGCCTCGACGCGGCGTACAAGAAGATCAACCAGCAGGTCACGGTGAAGGGCTTCCGCAAGGGCAAGATCCCGGCCCGGGTCATCGACCAGCGGTTCGGCCGCGGTGCGGTGCTGGAGGAGGCCGTCAACGACGCCCTCCCGAAGTTCTACACCGAGGCGGTCAACGAGGCCGAGCTCAACGTGCTGGGCCAGCCCGAGGTCGACATCACGGAGCTGAAGGACGGCGAGACGCTGAACTTCACCGCCGAGGTCGACGTCCGCCCGGCCATCGAGATCCCGGACTACTCCGGCATCGAGGTCGAGGTCGACGCCATCGAGGTCACCGACGAGGACATCGAGAAGTCGGTCGAGCAGCTCCGTGAGCGCTTCGCCTCCACCTCCCCGGTGGAGCGCGCCGCCCAGGACGGCGACGTCGTCACCATCGACCTGCAGGCCAAGGTCGACGGCGAGGTCCTGGAGGACGGCGTCGCCGAGGGCGTCTCCTACACCATCGGCTCCGGTGAGCTCCTCGACGGCATCGACGACGCCGTCAAGGGCCTGGAGGCCGGCGCCGAGGCCACCTTCACCTCCGAGCTCAAGGGCGGCACGGGCGCCGGCAAGGAGGCCGAGGTCACCGTCAAGGTCACCCAGGTCGCCGCGCGCGAACTGCCCGAGCTGGACGACGACTTCGCGCAGCTCGCCTCCGAGTTCGACACCCTGGAGGAGCTGAAGGCGGACAGCCGCAAGCGCCTCACCAACATGAAGCAGTACGACCAGGCCACGCAGGCCCAGGAGCGCGTCCTGGAGAAGCTGCTGGAGCTCGTCGAGGTGCCCGTCCCCGAGAAGCTGCTCGAGGACGAGATCAACACCCGCAAGCACAACCTGGAGCACCACCAGCTCGGCCAGATGGGCCTGGACCTGGAGAAGTACCTGGAGATCCAGGGCAAGACGGTCGAGGAGTTCGAGACCGAGACCCGCGAGGCCGCGGTCAAGGGCATCAAGACCCAGTTCGTCCTCGACGAGCTCGTCAAGCAGGAGAAGCTCAACGTCAACCAGGAGGAGCTCACCGAGCACCTCATGCGGCGTGCGGCCTCCTCCGGCATGTCCCCCGACCAGTTCGCCCAGGCCGTCGTCGAGGGCGGCCAGGTTCCGCTCCTGGTCGGCGAGGTCGCCCGCGGCAAGGCCCTGGCCGTCGTGGTCGAGAAGGCCACGGTCAAGGACACCAACGGCGAGGTCATCGACCTCGACGACGAGGACGAGGTCGAGACGGCCGCCGACGTCGCCGCCGAGGCCACCGAGGCCGACGCCACCGAGGCCGACACGGAGAAGACCGAGGGCTGAGCCCACGGCGCCTTGCAGCCCGTAGCAGAGGCCCCTGGGGATTCCCCAGGGGCCTCTGTGCCGTACGGCGGAGGGGGCGCCCCGAAGGGGCGCGGGGAACTGCGCGAACGGCCGCGACGGCCCCGCGCGCGCCCCCGTGCCGCCACAACCACGGCGAGCAGCGAACAAACACCCTCCGTACGCTCTACGCCCCCGGCGAACACCTCCTACTCCGGGATTCCCCGAGGGGACCAGCGCGTTAGGGTCCATGAGTATGGGGCCCCAAGTCGGTTGAACCGCCGCAGGCCCCCGCAGGGAAACGTGAGACGGCCCGGCGCCGTCGTAAGACGAGCAGGTGGATACGTGACGAATCTGATGCCCTCCGCCGCCGGCGAGCCTTCCATCGGTGGTGGCCTCGGCGACCAGGTCTACAACCGGCTGCTCAACGAGCGGATCATCTTCCTCGGCCAGCCGGTCGACGACGACATCGCAAACAAGATCACCGCACAGCTGCTGCTCCTTGCCGCCGACCCGGACAAGGACATTTACCTGTACATCAACAGCCCCGGCGGCTCGATCACGGCCGGCATGGCGATCTACGACACCATGCAGTACATCAAGAACGACGTGGTGACCATCGCCATGGGCCTCGCCGCCTCGATGGGCCAGTTCCTGCTCAGCGCGGGCACCCCGGGCAAGCGCTTCGCGCTCCCGAACGCCGAGATCCTGATCCACCAGCCCTCCGCCGGTCTGGCCGGTTCGGCCTCCGACATCAAGATCCACGCGGAGCGGCTGCTGCACACGAAGAAGCGCATGGCCGAGCTCACGGCACAGCACACCGGTCAGTCGTTCGAGCAGATCACGCGCGACTCCGACCGCGACCGCTGGTTCGACGCCGACGAGGCCAAGGAGTACGGCCTCATCGACGACGTCATCACCACGGCCGCCAACATGCCGGGCGGCGGCGGCACCGGGGCCTGAGCAGCCCCAGCAGGGGCCGGAAGGACCCCCGCACAAGCCCCCAGCCGACCGCCTCAGCTCCTAGGAGACAGACAGTGAACGACTTCCCCGGCAGCGGCCTGTACGACCGCACGCGCGCCGAGTACACCGGTCCCGCCGCCGAGTCCCGCTACGTCATTCCGCGCTTCGTCGAGCGCACCTCGCAGGGCATCCGTGAGTACGACCCGTACGCCAAGCTCTTCGAGGAGCGCGTGATCTTCCTCGGCGTGCAGATCGACGACGCCTCCGCCAACGACGTCATGGCGCAGCTGCTGTGCCTGGAGTCGATGGACCCCGACCGGGACATCTCGGTCTACATCAACAGCCCGGGCGGCTCCTTCACCGCGCTCACGGCCATCTACGACACGATGCAGTTCGTGAAGCCGGACGTCCAGACGGTCTGCATGGGCCAGGCGGCCTCCGCCGCCGCGATCCTGCTGGCCGCCGGTACGCCCGGCAAGCGCATGGCGCTGCCGAACGCCCGCGTGCTGATCCACCAGCCCTACAGCGAGACCGGCCGCGGCCAGGTCTCCGACCTGGAGATCGCCGCGAACGAGATCCTGCGGATGCGCGCGCAGTTGGAAGAGATGCTGGCCAAGCACTCCACCACGCCGATCGAGAAGATCCGCGAGGACATCGAGCGCGACAAGATCCTCACCGCTGAGGAAGCGCTCTCGTACGGCCTGATCGACCAGATCATCTCCACCCGGAAGATGAACAACGCCGCCGTCCGCTGACGGAGGGGCTGTATCGTCTGCCGCTCCTTGGCACGGTCCACGACAAAGTGAACCGTGCCAAGGGGGGCCCGAACGAGGGCCCCGGCAAGGTACCGTCGGACATAAGGCAGCACCAGGAGCCGCTGGATTCGAAAGCGTCCAGTCGTCTCCCAGGCGAAGGGGAAGCACACCGTGGCACGCATCGGTGACGGCGGCGATCTGCTCAAGTGCTCGTTCTGCGGCAAGAGCCAGAAGCAGGTCAAGAAGCTCATCGCAGGGCCCGGTGTGTACATCTGCGACGAGTGCATCGACCTCTGCAACGAGATCATCGAGGAAGAACTCGCGGAGACGAGCGAGGTGCGCTGGGAGGAACTCCCCAAGCCCCGCGAGATCTACGAGTTCCTCGAGGGGTACGTGGTCGGGCAGGAGGCGGCCAAGAAGGCCCTCTCCGTCGCGGTCTACAACCACTACAAGCGCGTCCAGGCCGGCGAGAACGGCGGCGCCCAAGGCCGTGACGACGCCATCGAGTTGGCGAAGTCCAACATCCTCCTGCTGGGCCCCACGGGCTCCGGCAAGACCCTGCTGGCGCAGACCCTGGCCCGCATGCTCAACGTCCCGTTCGCCATCGCCGACGCGACGGCGCTCACGGAGGCGGGCTATGTCGGCGAGGACGTCGAGAACATCCTGCTGAAGCTGATCCAGGCGGCCGACTACGACGTCAAGAAGGCCGAGACCGGGATCATCTACATCGACGAGATCGACAAGGTCGCGCGGAAGAGTGAAAACCCGTCGATCACGCGCGACGTGAGCGGCGAGGGCGTCCAGCAGGCGTTGCTCAAGATCCTCGAAGGCACCACGGCCTCGGTCCCGCCGCAGGGCGGCCGCAAGCACCCCCACCAGGAGTTCATCCAGATCGACACGACGAACGTGTTGTTCATCGTGGGCGGCGCCTTCGCGGGCCTGGAGAAGATCATCGAGTCCCGGGCCGGCGCGAAGGGCATCGGCTTCGGCGCCACGATCCGCTCCAAGCGGGAGCTCGAATCCAAGGACCAGTTCGAGGACGTCATGCCCGAGGACCTGGTCAAGTTCGGCATGATCCCCGAGTTCATCGGCCGCCTGCCCGTGATCACGAGCGTGCACAACCTGGACCGCGAGGCTCTCCTCCAGATCCTGGTCGAGCCGCGCAACGCCCTGGTCAAGCAGTACCAGCGCCTCTTCGAACTCGACGGCGTGGAACTCGACTTCGAACGCGAGGCGTTGGAAGCCATCGCCGACCAGGCCATCCTCCGCCAGACCGGCGCCCGCGGCCTCCGCGCCATCATGGAGGAAGTCCTCATGTCCGTGATGTACGAGGTCCCCTCCCGCAAGGACGTGGCCCGCGTCGTCATCACGGCCGACGTCGTCCACTCCAACGTGAACCCGACACTGATTCCGCGGGATGCGCGGGGGCGGGGGTCCGGGGAGCAGAAGACGGCGTAGCCGCCGCACTTGGCATGCGAAGGGGCCCCGGTCGACCGACCGGGGCCCCTTCGCCGTTCACGGCGTCCGGTGTCAGGCCTTGACGCGGACCTCGTTGCGGAGCTTGGCGGTCAGTTCTGCGTCGGCGGCCGCGTCGCTGCTGCGGCCGGCCGCGAGGTTGGCGAAGTCCATCGGCATGACGAATCCCAGGGTGCTGTGGTCGCCCCAGATGCAGATCGTGAGTGTCACGTCCTTCGGGCCGCCGCTGGTCGTGCCGGTCGGGCCCTTGGCCTGCTGGCACTTGAGCACCGCGCCCTTCAGCGAAGCCGGCTCGTACGCCTTGGGCTCGCCGACCAGGCTGACGTCGTCGTCGCTGCCCTTTTCGCTCTCCTTCTTCATATGAGCGAACATCGCGTCGACGGTCTTCTCGGGGTCGTCGATCGTGCCGTAGACGCCGCTGAACTTGATCCCCTTCTGGCTCAGCGGATTGTCCTCGTCCCCGGCCGTGTAGCCGGCGCTGACGTCCTTGGGGTCGTGCACGCCCCACTTCTCGGCGTCCGCCATGTCGTCTTCCGTCATGCTGCCGCTGTCGCTCTCGGACTTCTTGTACTCACTGAGTACCGTCGCCGGAGTCGTCAGCTTGTGCGGGCCGTCGTCGGCGATGTCCGCACCGCCGCCGCCACCTCCGCCGATCACGAAGTACACGCCCACGCCGATCGCGGCCACGACCGCGACGGCGCCGAGGATGATGCCCGTCTTCTTCTTGCCGCCGCCCGGGGCCGGGGGCATCGGGGGAGTGCCGTACGGGGCCTGGCCGTAAGGAGGCTGCTGACCGTAAGGGGGCTGCTGGCCGTACGGGGGCTGCTGCTGAGGGACACCCTGCTGCGGGTAGCCGTAGCCCGGCTGCGGGGCCTGCGGCTGCTGGGGGTAGCCGTAGCCGGGCTGGGGGGCCTGCGGCTGCTGGCCGTAGGGGCCCGGCTGGCCGTGCGGTCCGGGCTGCTGGGGCTGCCCGCCGTACGGGCCCGGCTGGTTGTAGCTCATTACTGGGTTCCCCTCCAGATGCTTATGTG
Organism: Streptomyces sp. TRM68416; assembly: GCF_014596915.1. Classification (GTDB taxonomy): domain Bacteria; phylum Actinomycetota; class Actinomycetes; order Streptomycetales; family Streptomycetaceae; genus Streptomyces. The sequence goes on along the minus strand of NZ_JACVWU010000001.1, from coordinate 655,954 downwards.
GTCCTGACATCCTGGACCAGGCGGGGGGCGCGCGGCGCACCGGGGGGCGCACCGTTACAGAACAAACGCGTTTCGGGACAGCCCTGCGACACCCCTAAACTGAGCCCGTGACCGAGAACGCTCAGCAGCAGCCACCAGCGCCCGACACCGAACTGCCGACCCAGTACGCGCCGGCCGATGTAGAGGGGCCGCTGTACGAGCGCTGGGTAGAGCGGGGCTACTTCGAGGCCGATGAGAAGAGTGACAAGCCGGCCTACACCGTCGTCATTCCGCCGCCGAACGTCACCGGCTCGCTCCACCTCGGGCACGCCTTCGAGCACACGCTCATCGACGCGCTGACCCGCCGCAAGCGCATGCAGGGCTACGAGACGCTGTGGCAGCCCGGCATGGACCACGCCGGCATCGCCACGCAGAACGTCGTCGAGAGGGAGCTCGGGAAGGAAGGCAAGTCCCGGCACGACCTCGGCCGCGAGGCCTTCGTCGAGCGCGTCTGGCAGTGGAAGGGCGAGTCCGGCGGGCAGATCTCCGGGCAGATGCGCCGCCTCGGCGACGGCGTCGCCTGGTCCCGTGAGCGCTTCACCATGGACGAGGGCCTGTCGCAGGCCGTCCAGACCATCTTCAAGCGGCTCTACGACGACGAGCTGATCTACCGCGCCGAGCGCATCATCAACTGGTGCCCGCGCTGTCTGACGGCCATCTCCGACATCGAGGTCGAGTACCAGGACGACGACGGCGAGCTCGTCTCCATGAAGTACGGAGACGGGGACGACACCATCGTCGTCGCCACCACGCGCGCGGAGACCATGCTCGGTGACACCGCCGTCGCCGTTCACCCGGACGACGAGCGCTACAAGCACCTCGTCGGCAAGCTCATCAAGCTGCCGCTGACGGACCGTTCCATCCCGGTCGTCGCCGACACGCACGTCGACCCGGAGTTCGGCACCGGCGCCGTCAAGGTGACCCCGGCGCACGACCCGAACGACTTCGAGATCGGCCAGCGGCACGACCTGCCGGCCATCACGGTCATGGACGAGCACGCCGTCATCACGGCCCACGGCCCCTTCCAGGGCCTGGACCGCCTGGAGGCCCGCTCGGCGATCGTCGCCGCGCTGCGCGCCGAGGGCCGGATCGTCGCCGAGAAGCGGCCCTACGTCCACTCCGTCGGCCACTGCTCGCGCTGCAAGACCACCATCGAGCCGCGGCTGTCCATGCAGTGGTGGGTCAAGGTCGGCCCGCTCGCCAAGGCGGCCGGTGACGCCGTCCGCGAGGGCAAGGTCAAGATCCATCCGCAGGAGATGGAGAAGCGGTACTTCGACTGGGTCGACAACCTCCACGACTGGTGCATTTCGCGCCAGTTGTGGTGGGGTCACCGGATTCCCGTCTGGTACGGGCCGGACGGCGAGGTCGTCTGCGTCGGTCCGGACGACGAGGCCCCCACCGGCGAGGGCTGGCACCAGGACACCGACGTCCTCGACACCTGGTTCTCCTCCGGCCTGTGGCCGTTCTCGACCATGGGCTGGCCCGAGCAGACCGAGTCGCTCGCGAAGTTCTACCCGAACTCCGTCCTGGTCACCGGCTACGACATCCTCTTCTTCTGGGTCGCCCGGATGATGATGTTCGGCCTGTACGCGATGGACGGCACCCCGCCGTTCCACACCATCGCCCTGCACGGCATGGTCCGCGACCAGTTCGGCAAGAAGATGTCGAAGTCCTTCGGCAACGCGGTCAACCCGCTGGACTGGATGGACAAGTACGGCAGCGACGCGCTCCGCTTCACCCTCGCGCGCGGCGCCAACCCCGGCGTCGACGTCCCGATCGGCGAGGACTGGGTCCAGGGCTCCCGGAACTTCGCCAACAAGATCTGGAACGCCACCCGCTTCGCGCTGATGAACGGCGCGACGGTCGACGGCCCGCTGCCGGCGCCGGAGCGGATGTCCGCCACCGACCGCTGGATCCTCTCCCGCCTCAACTCCGTCGTCGCCGAAGTCGACGCGCTCTACGACGACTTCCAGTTCGCCAAGCTCTCCGACGCCCTCTTCCACTTCGCCTGGGACGAGGTCTTCGACTGGTACGTCGAGCTGTCCAAGACGACGTTCCAGGCGGGCGGCGAGCCGGCCGAGGTCTCCAAGCGGGTCCTCGGCGAGGTCCTCGACGTCACGCTCAGGCTGCTGCACCCGGTGGTCCCGTTCGTCACCGAGACCCTCTGGACCACCCTCACCGGCGGCGAGTCGGTCGTCATCGCCGACTGGCCGAAGGACAGCGGCTTCCGTGACGCCGACGCCGAGCGGGAGATCGAGAGCCTGCAGTCGGTCATCACCGAGGTCCGCCGCTTCCGCGCCGACCAGGGCCTCCAGCCCGGCCAGCGCGTCCCGGCCCGCCTCACCCTGGACGGCACGGCGCTGGCGCCCCACGAGGCCGCCATCCGCCAGCTGCTGCGCCTCCAGCCGGAGGGCGACGCCTTCACGGCCACGGCGACCCTGCCGGTCGCGGGCGCTGAGGTCGCCCTCGACCTCTCCGGCACGATCGACGTCGCCGCGGAGCGCAAGCGCCTCGCCAAGGACCTCGCCGCCGCCGAGAAGGAGAAGGCCCAGGCCACCGCCAAGCTCGGCAACGAGGCGTTCCTCGCCAAGGCCCCGGACAACGTCGTGGAGAAGATCCGCGGCCGCCTCGCGAAGGCGGACGAGGACATCGCCCGCGTCCAGGCCCAGCTGGACAGGCTGCCACCCGCGTAAGGGTTTGTACGTCGCTGAGGGCCCCGGAACTGCAATGTTCCGGGGCTTTTGGTTGCCGTAGTGGCGTTGCGCAGCCCGGCGCCGACGGGGTGCCGCTGCGCCCACCCGTGCCGCCCCAGCGGCACGACTGCCCGCAGCTACGCCGGCTGCCAAGGCTCCGTAGACTGGCCCCGTGAGCGACCAGAACGAGCCCGACCCCCTCGACGCCTTCGAAGAGATCATCACGGAAGAGACCGACCGTGACCCCGACCTCGCCGTCATCGAGGCAGGTAGCCGCACCCTGCGCACCCAGGGAGGCCCCCCGCAGGCCGACGTGCCGGCCCGCCCCGAGGACCCCGAGGTCGACAAGGCGCTCCGCGACGTGGAGACCGAGCTCGCCACCCGCTGGGGCGAGACCAAGCTGGAGCCCTCCGTCAGCCGTATCTCCGCGCTGATGGACGTGCTGGGGGACCCGCAGCGCTCGTACCCCTCGATCCACATCACGGGCACGAACGGCAAGACCTCCACCGCCCGCATGATCGAGGCCCTCCTCGGCGCCTTCGAGCTGCGCACCGGCCGGTACACCAGCCCGCACGTCCAGTCGGTCACCGAGCGCATCAGCCTCGACGGCGCCGCCATCTCCGCCGAGCGCTTCATCGAGACGTACAACGACATCAAGCCGTACGTCGAGATGGTCGACGCCCAGCAGGAGTACCGCCTGTCGTTCTTCGAGGTGCTGACGGGGATGGCGTACGCGGCCTTCGCCGACGCGCCCGTGGACGTGGCCGTCGTCGAGGTGGGCATGGGCGGCTCCTGGGACGCCACCAACGTCATCGACGGTGACGTCGCCGTCGTCACCCCCATCGACCTCGACCACACCGACCGGCTCGGGGAGACGCCCGCCGCGATCGCCGCAGAGAAGGCCGGGATCGTCAAGCAGGACGCCACCGTGATCCTGGCCCAGCAGCCGGTCGACGCGGCGCAGGTGCTGCTGAAGAAGGCCGTCGAGGTGGACGCCACCGTCGCCCGTGAGGGCCTGGAGTTCGGCGTGGTCTCCCGGCAGGTCGCCGTCGGCGGACAGCTCGTCACCCTGCGCGGCCTGGGCGGCGAGTACCCGGAGGTGTACCTCCCGCTGCACGGCGCCCACCAGGCGCACAACGCCGCCGTGGCGCTCGCCGCGGTGGAGGCGTTCTTCGGCGTCGGCGCCCAGCGTGCCGAGGCGCTCGACATCGACACCGTGCGCAAGGCCTTCGCGGCGGTCTCCTCGCCGGGCCGCATGGAGGTCGTACGGCGCTCGCCGACCGTGGTGCTCGACGCCGCGCACAACCCGGCGGGCGCCCGGGTGACCGCCGAGGCGATCGGGGAGGCCTTCGACTTCAGCCGGCTGATCGGGGTGGTCGGGGCCAGCGGCGACAAGAACGTGCGGGGGCTGCTGGAGGCCTTCGAGCCGATCTTCGCCGAGGTCGTGATCACGCAGAACTCCAGCCACCGCGCGATGGACGCCGACGAGCTGGCCGCGATCGCCGTCGAGGTCTTCGGCGAGGAGCGGGTGCAGGTCGAGCCGCGGCTGCCGGACGCCCTGGAGGCCGCGATCACGCTGGCCGAGGAGGAGGGCGAGTTCGCGGGCGGCGGGGTGCTCGTGACCGGCTCGGTCATCACGGTCGGCGAGGCCCGGCTGCTGCTGGGGAAGGGCTGAGGTTTTCGAGAATGCGTACGCTCTGTGCTTCGACCCTGATCGGCGAGTTCTTCGTGATCGGCTTCGCCGGTCTGGTCGCCATGAAGGATCCCGATCTGTCCATGGCGACGGTGTGGACGGTCTGCGGGATCGCGATGTTCCTGTGCCTGCTGCTGTGCGGTCTGGTCACCCGACCGGGCGGCATCGCCCTCGGCTGGGCGCTCCAGGTGGCCCTGATCGCCGCCGGCTTCGTCGTTCCGACGATGTTCTTCATGGGGGCGCTGTTCGCGGTGCTGTGGTGGGCGTCCGTGCACTTCGGCCGGAAGATCGACGAGGCGAAGGCGAGATGGGCGGCCCAGTCCGAGGCGTCCGCACCGGACGCGGCCTGACCTTCTCCGCCCGACGCGGCGTGACGTACTCGGACCCTGTACACCTGACGCTGCGTAACAAGCGCCCGGACACGCCGGGTAACCTCGTCTTCCCGCACACCCTTGACGTATAAGGAGCCCGTCGTGACCCAGCGCACCCTCGTCCTGCTCAAGCCCGACGCCGTCCGTCGTGGCCTGACCGGCGAGATCATCAGCCGTATCGAGCGCAAGGCCGGCTGGCAGATCACGGCGCTGGAGCTGCGCAGCCTGGACCAGGAGACGCTGGAGCAGCACTACGGTGAGCACAAGGGCAAGCCGTTCTACGAGCCGCTCGTCGAGTTCATGTCCTCCGGCCCGGTCGTCGCGCTGATCGTCGAGGGCGAGCGGGTCATCGAGGGCGTGCGCGCGCTCGTCGGCCCGACCGACCCGATCGCCGCCGCCCCCGGCTCCATCCGCGGTGACTACGGTGTGATCGTCCGCGAGAACCTGATCCACGCCTCCGACTCCGAGGAGTCCGCCGAGCGTGAGGTGAAGATCTTCTTCCCCGGTCGCGCCTGACGCCCTGTCCGGCGGATGAGCAAGCCCGGAGGCATCGCTTCCGGACTTTCCGGCACATGCGGGGCGTTCGGGGGAACGAGAGTCCCCGAACGCCCGTCTCCAGAAGCGAACCCGCACATCATCTGCTGACAATGGCGAAGGACCCTCACGCCGTGCACGCGAAGGCGCGTCTACGATGGAAGCCTTCACGTCACAGCACCCACCTCGCCGACCTGAAAAGCCCTCAAAAGCTCGTGGGAAGGCCAGACGAATCCTGATGGGGAACTCAATGTCGTTCATCGGCCGTGACATGGCTGTCGACCTCGGGACCGCCAACACGCTGGTGTACGTCAGGGGTCGCGGGATCGTACTCAACGAGCCGTCCGTCGTCGCGATCAACACCAACACCGGTGGCATCCTCGCGGTCGGCGCCGAAGCGAAGAAGATGATCGGGCGCACGCCCGGCAACATCGTTGCCGTACGTCCGCTGAAGGACGGCGTGATCGCCGACTTCGAGATCACCGAGCGGATGCTCCGCTACTTCATCCTGAAGATCCACAAGCGGCGGTATCTGGCTCGTCCGCGGGTCGTCGTCTGTGTGCCCTCCGGTATCACGGGCGTCGAGCGCCGTGCCGTCATCGAGGCGTCGTCCCAGGCCGGCGCCCGTCAGGTGCACATCATCGAGGAGCCCATGGCCGCGGCCATCGGCTCCGGCCTGCCGGTCCACGAGGCCACGGGCAACATGGTGGTCGACATCGGCGGCGGCACCACGGAGGTCGCGGTCATCTCCCTCGGCGGCATCGTCACCGCCCAGTCCATCCGCGTCGCGGGCGACGAGCTGGACAACGCGATCATCCAGCACATCAAGAAGGAGTACAGCCTTCTGCTGGGTGAGCGGACGGCCGAGCAGATCAAGATCACGATCGGTTCGGCGTACGACCTCGACACCGACGAGCACACCGAAATCCGCGGCCGGGACCTCGTCTCCGGGCTGCCCAAGACCGTCGTCATCTCGGCCGCCGAAGTCCGCAAGGCGATCGAGGAGCCGGTCAACGCCATCGTCGACGCCGTCAAGACGACCCTCGACAAGTGCCCGCCGGAGCTGTCCGGCGACATCATGGACCGCGGAATCGTTCTGACGGGCGGCGGAGCCCTGCTGCGCGGCCTCGACGAGCGGCTGCGCCGGGAGACCGGGATGCCGATCCACATCGCCGAGGACCCGCTGGACAGCGTGGCGCTCGGCTCCGGCAAGTGCGTGGAGGAGTTCGAGGCGCTCCAGCAGGTGCTGGACGCCCAGCCGCGCAGATGACGTAACTCTTCGATTCCGCCGTACGAGACGATCTCCTCTCGTGCGGCGGATCGTTGATATAGAGGCAGAGGACCCGCAAAGCCAGCCCCTTGGGTTTCCCCGGGGCTTCACGAATTCCTAGTCACGAATTCCTAGTGAGGAAGGCACGGCCGCCGCACGTGAGGGACACACGAGAGAGCCGGCTGCTCCTGGTGCTGCTGATCGCCATCGCGTTCGCGCTGATCACGGTGGACATCCGCGGCGGGGAGGACTCGCCGGTCGACGGTGCCCGGCAGGCCGCCGCCACCGTCTTCGGCCCGATCGAGAACGGCGTCTCGGCCGCGGTCGACCCCGTCGGCAACGCGGTCTCCGCGATCCGCGACTCCGGTGAACGCCACGACCGGCTCGCCGAACTGGAGCGGGAGAACGCGGCCCTCAAGGCGGAGCTCGGCAGCGACGACCGCAACCGCAGCAGACTCAAGCAGCTCGACAAGATGCTCAAGGTCGCGGGCGAGGGCCAGTACGGCATCAAGGGCGCCGAGGTCATCGCCATAGGAGCGGCCCAGGGCTTCTCCTGGACCGTCACCATCGACGCCGGCGCCAACGACGGCCTCCAGCGCGACATGACCGTCCTCAACGGCGACGGACTCGTCGGCCGCGTCACCACCGTCGGCCCGAACACCGCGACCGTGCTGCTCGCCAACGACCCCGACTTCACCGTCGGCACCCGCATGGAGGGCAACGACGAACTCGGCTTCGCCTCCGGCCAGGGCGACGGCCCGCTGCGCGTGGAACTCCTCAACGGCAAGGCGCAGATCAAGAAGGGCGACCGTCTGGTCACCTTCGGCTCGCAGGCCGACAGGCCCTTCGTGCCAGGGGTCCCGGTCGGCGTGGTCTCCCGCGTCGACCCCTCCGGCGGCGACCTGACCCGCACCCTCTACGTCACCCCGTACGTCAGCTTCACCAAGCTCGACATCGTCGGTGTCGTCGTCGAGGCCCCGAAGAAGGACCCGCGCGACACAGTGCTCCCCGCCAAGCCCAAGCCGACCCCCACGCCGACCGTGACGGTGACCGTCACCCCGTCCGCCCAGGCACCCCTCGACGGCCAGTACCAAGAGCAGTAGGAGCTGAAGCCCATGCGCGTCAACCGGATCCTGCTCTCCTCCTCGCTCGTCGTCGTCGCCCTGGTCCTCCAGGTGAGCGTCCTCGCCCGCCTCCACCTCCCGGGCGCGGTCCCCGACCTGCTGCTGCTGACCGTCCTCGGCCTGGCCATGGTCTACGGCCATGTCGGCGGCGCCCTCATCGGCTTCGGCGCCGGACTCCTCGCCGACCTCGCCCCGCCCGCCGACCACGCCGCCGGCCGCTACGCGCTGGTGCTCTGCGTCATCGGCTACCTCGCCGGCCTCGTCAAGCCCGAGAACGGCCAGCTGAAGTCGGCCACCGGCCCCATGGCCGTGGTCGTCGCCGCGGCCGTCGGCTCCACCCTGCTCTACGCCGGTGTCGGCACCCTCGTCGGCGACAACGCCGCCCGCCATGTGGGCCTCGGCGGCCTGCTGTTCACGGCCGCGCTCTACGACCTGCTGCTCGCCCCGTTCGTCGTCCCCGGGATCATGGCGCTGGCCCGGCGCGCGGAGAACGACCCGCTCGCCGAGACCACCTCCGCCGCCAAGAAGAACACCGACATCTCCTCCGGCTGGCTCTCCTCCGGCACCGGCCTGCGCATCGGCAGCCAGCGCGGGGGCCTGGGCGGTCTGAAGGTGAAGGCGGTGCGGGCGCGCACGGCACGCGCCGGGCGCATCAAGGGGGTCAAGCGGCTGTGAGAGAGCGCAGTTTCGAATTCACTCGAACGGGTTCACCGGGGCGGAACGCGGCCTCACAGGCCGGCCGTTCATCATTCGTACGCGCACACACGCCGACGCACTGAGAGGGGGCGGCGACCGCAGTGACCAACGCCCACCCGTCTCCCACCACCACCCTTCCAACGAATGGGCTGCGCCCATGACCAACATCCCCGAGACCGGGCGGACCCCACGGGTCCAGATCCGCCTCGTCGTCATCCAGATCCTCGTCCTCTCCCTGCTCGGCACCCTCGGCGGCCGCCTGTGGTACCTCCAGATCCGTGAGGGCGAGGCCTACGCCAAGGAGGCCTCCGGCAACCACGTCCAGCAGGTCGTCGACCCGGCCGTGCGCGGCTCGATCCTGGACGCGCGCGGAGTGCCCCTGGCCGACAACGAGACACGGCTCGTCGTCTCCGCCTCCCGCACCGAGCTGCTGAAGATGAAGGACGACGGCGAGGCCGTGCTCACCAAGCTCGCCGGCGTCCTCGGCATGAAGCCCAAGGAGGTGCGGGAGAAGGTCCGGCTGTGCGACGCCGAGACCCCGCAGCCCTGCTGGAACGGCTCGCCGTACCAGCCGATCCCCATCACCGACGAGGCCACCCCCAAGCAGGCCCTGCAGATCCGCGAGCGCGCCGAGGACTTCCCCGGCATCACCGCCGAACCGCAGGCCGTCCGACGGTACGCCGGGCCCGGCGGCGCCAACACCGCCCAGGTCCTCGGCTATCTCTCCCCGGTCACCGACGAGGAGATCACCAAGGCGCAGGACACCGACTCGCCCTACCTGCGCTCCGACCAGGTCGGCCGGTCGGGCCTGGAGCGCCAGTACGACAAGGAACTGCGCGGCAAGGCCGGCGTCACCCGCTACGAGGTCGACAACCTCGGCCGGGTCATCGGCGAGGCCGAGGCGGACGCCGCCCAGCCCGGCTCCAACCTCGTCACCAGCATCGACGCCCGCGTCCAGCGCGTCGCGGAGTACGAGCTGAACGAGGCGATGAAGGACGCCCGCGACGTGTGGGACCGCAACACGGGGGAGAAGTACAAGGCCGACGCCGGCGCCGTCGTGGTGATGGAGGCCAAGACCGGCCGCGTCGTCGCCATGGCGTCCAACCCGAGCTACGACCCCAACGCCTGGGTGGGCGGCATCTCCGCCAAGGACTACAAGAAGCTCACCGGCAAGTCCTCCAACTACCCGCTGCTGAACCGGGCCATACAGGGTCAGGCGGCGCCCGGCTCGGTCTTCAAGGTGGTCTCCACGGCCGCCGCGGTCCAGGCCGGCTACGACTTCGACGGCCGCTACAACTGCTCCAGCTCGTACTCCGTCGGCGGCCAGGTCTTCAAGAACTTCGAGTCCCAGAACCACGGCTCGATCGACCTCGGCCGCGCCCTGGAGGTCTCCTGCGACACCGTCTACTACCAGCTCGCGCACAGCGAGTGGAAGAAGGACGGCGGCATCAACCCCAAGGGCAAGCCGAAGGACTGGTTCTACAAGGCCGCCCACCAGTTCGGCCTCGGCGCGGAGACCGGCATCGACCTGCCCAACGAGGTCGCCGGCCGGGTCCCCGACCGCCAGTGGAAGCAGCGGTACTGGGAGGCCAACAAGGACGCCTGGTGCAAGCAGGGCAAGAAGGGCGGCGACTACGTCGAGCAGATCGCCTACGAGAACTGCCTCGAAGGCAACAAGATGCGTGCCGGTGACGAGATCAACTACTCCATCGGCCAGGGCGACACCCTGGTGACCCCGATCCAGATGGCCACCATCTACGCGGCCATCTCCAACGGCGGCACCCTGTACAACCCGACGGTCGGCAAGGCGATCGTCAGCCCCGACGGCAAGCAGGTCTCGGAGATCAAGCCCAAGGCGCACGGCAAGCTGCCCGTCAGCAAGCAGACGCTGGCCCAGATGGACGACGCCCTGGAAGGCGTCGCCACCCGCGGTACCGCCGCCTGGCGGTTCGGCGGCTGGCCCCAGGACAAGATCCCGATGCACGCCAAGACCGGTACCGCCGAGGTCTACGGCAAGCAGACGACGTCGTGGTTCGCCACGTACACCGAGGACTACGCGATCGTCATGACGATCTCCCAGGGCGGTACGGGCTCCGGCGCCTCGGGCCCCGCCGTCCGCAACATCTACGACGCGCTGTACGGCGTCTCCGACGACGGCACGATCAACAAGAAGAACGCGCTGCTGCCCACCCCGCAGAAGAAGCTGCCGAAGATCCAGACGGACGGGTCGATCATCTCCCCGAAGATCGCCAAGGACCCGGCGAAGGAGCAGCGGGCCAGCCAGCAGGGCGTGCCCGAGCAGGGCGAGCAGCAGCAGCAGGCGGCGACGGTGGCGACAGCGTCCCCGGAGAACCGTGAGACGCGCCGCCGCCGCCGACGGCGGGCCAGGAGGCTGACGTGACCGGCAACAGCTTCCACATCTCCGGGTACGGGCCCGACCGGCCGGGCTGGACCCGCCTGTTCGCCCGTGACTCGCTCGCCCGCCGCCTCGACTGGCCGATACTGCTGTCCGCGCTCACGCTGTCGCTGATCGGCTCGGTCCTGGTCTTCTCGGCGACCCGCAACCGCACCGAGATCAACCAGGGCGACCAGTACTACTTCCTGATCCGGCACCTCATGAACACCGGCATCGGCTTCGCGCTGATGGTCGCCACCGTCTGGCTCGGCCACCGCACCCTGCGCACCGCGGTGCCGATCCTGTACGGCGCCTCGGTGTTCCTGATCCTGCTGGTGCTCACCCCACTGGGCTCCACGGTCAACGGCGCCCACTCGTGGATCGTGCTCGGCGGCGGATTCTCGCTCCAGCCCTCGGAGTTCGTGAAGGTCACGATCATCCTGGGCATGGCGATGCTGCTGGCGGCCCGGGTGGACGCGGGCGACAAGCCCTACCCCGACCACCGCACGGTGCTGCAGGCCCTGGGCCTGGCCACCGTGCCCATGCTGATCGTGCTGCTCATGCCCGACCTCGGCTCGGTCATGGTGATGGTGGTCATCGTGCTGGGCGTGCTGCTGGCCTCCGGCGCCTCCAACCGCTGGGTGTTCGGCCTGCTGTCCGCGGGCACGATCGGCGCGCTCGCCGTCTGGCAACTGCACATCCTGGACGACTACCAGATCGCCCGCTTCGCCGCCTTCGCCAACCCCAGCCTCGACCCGGCGGGCGTCGGCTACAACACCAACCAGGCGCGGATCGCGATCGGTTCGGGCGGGCTGACCGGGTCCGGGCTGTTCAACGGCTCGCAGACCACCGGCCAGTTCGTGCCGGAGCAGCAGACCGACTTCGTCTTCACGGTGGCGGGGGAGGAGCTGGGCTTCGTGGGCGGCGGCCTGATCATCGCGCTGCTCGGCATCCTGCTGTGGCGCGCCTGCCGCATCGCCCGCGAGACGACCGAGCTGTACGGCACGATCGTCGCCGCCGGGATCGTGGCCTGGTTCGCCTTCCAGTCCTTCGAGAACATCGGCATGACGCTCGGCATCATGCCGGTGACCGGCCTGCCGCTGCCGTTCGTGTCGTACGGCGGATCGTCGATGTTCGCGGTGTGGGTGGCAGTGGGGCTGCTGCAGTCGATCAGAGTGCAGCGGCCAATCTCCGCGTAGCCGCTGGTCATCCACTGTTTCCCCGGAGTTCGGGTCCGGTGGGCCCTGTTGTACCGCCATGACTCCCATTAGATTCGGGTCATGGCGGACACAAAGCGCGAGATCGAACGAAAGTACGAGTCCAGCGAAAGCGGTCTGCCCGACCTGACCGGCGTCGCCGGGGTCGCGGCCGTCATCGACAAAGGTGTCGCACACCTCGACGCCACCTACTACGACACCCACGACGAGCGCCTCGCCGCCTCCTCGATCACCCTGCGCCGCCGCACCGGGGGATCCGACGCGGGCTGGCACCTGAAGTTCCCCGTCGCCCCCGGCGTACGGGACGAGATCCGGGCGCCCCTGTCCGACACCGTCCCCCGTACCCTCGCCGCCCTCGTCCGCTCCCGCGTCCGTGACGCCGAACTCCTCCCCCTGGTCCGCCTCCGCTCCGACCGCGACGTACGCCACCTCGTCGACGCCGACGGCACACTCCTCGCCGAGGCCAGCGTGGACGCCGTACGCGCCGAGCGGCTCGGCGCCGACACCGAGGTGCAGTGGACCGAGATCGAGGTGGAGCTGGCCGACGGCGCCGACCCCGCCGTCCTCGACAAGATCGACAAACGGCTGCGCAGAGCCGGCGTCCGCCCCTCGGGCTCGGCCTCGAAACTGGCGCGGGCGCTGGCCGAGACGGCACCCAAGAAGAAGCGCAGGCCCAAGCCCGCCAAGGCACCCGTCACCGCCGGAGACCACGTCCTCGCCTACGTCCGCGCCCAGCGGGACGCCATCGTCGCCCTCGACCCGGCCGTACGGCGCGACGAGTACGACTCGGTGCACCGCATGCGCGTCGCCACCCGCCGCATGCGCAGCGCCTTCCGCTCGTTCCGCAAAGTACTCGACCGGACCGTGACCGACCCGATCGGCGAGGAACTGAAGTGGCTGGCCGGAGAACTCGGCGTCGACCGCGACCAGGAAGTGCTGACCGAACGCCTCACGGCCGCCCTGGACGAACTGCCCCGCACCCTGCTCGCCGGACCCGTCCGCACCCGCCTGCGCACCTGGTCCCACGCCCGCAGCAGCGGCTCCCGCCGACGCCTGATCGCCGTACTCGACGGAAAGCGGTACCTGGAACTGCTCACCGCCCTCGACGCGCTGGTGGCGGACCCGCCCCTGCTCAAGGCCGCCGCCGGACAACCGGAAAAGACCGTCGCCAAGGCCGTCGGCAAGGACTTCGCCGCACTCGCCGGCCTGATCGAGCAGGCCCTCACCCTCCCGCCCTCGCAGGACCGCGACCTCGCCCTGCACGAGGCACGCAAGAAGGCCAAGCGCACCCGCTACTCCGCCGAGGCAGCCGTCCCGGCGCTCGGCGACCCCGCCCGCACGCTGCTGAAATCGATGAAGGCCCTCCAGGGACTCCTCGGCGACCACCAGGACAGCGTCATGGCGCGCGAGGCCCTGCGCGAGCTCGCCCGACAGGCACAGGCGGCGGGGGAGAGCTCGTTCACGTACGGCGTGCTCTACGGCCGGGAGGAGCGCCGCGCGGCGGACGACGAGGCCCGGCTGCCGGCCGCCTGGACGGCGATCAAGGAGACGACGACCGTCTGAGCGTGCGGGGCACCGCCGCGACCGCGTTAGTCTGGATGGTCACCCCTGTCCGTTCAGTCCAGCTCACGAAGGTACGCGAGATGCCTGCCGAAGCCGCTGCGTCGGTGTTCCCGCAGCTCGAAGCCCTGCTCCCGCATGTGCAGAAGCCGATCCAGTACGTCGGCGGAGAGCTCAACTCCACGGTGAAGCCGTGGGAATCCTGTGACGTCCGCTGGGCGCTCATGTATCCCGACGCGTACGAGGTCGGACTGCCCAACCAGGGCGTCATGATCCTCTACGAGGTCCTGAACGAGCAGGAGGGCGTCCTCGCCGAGCGCACCTACAGCGTGTGGCCGGACCTGGAGGCCCTGATGCGGGAACACGGCGTCCCGCAGTTCACGGTGGACAGCCACCGCCCCGTGCGCGCCTTCGACGTCTTCGGACTCAGCTTCTCCACCGAGCTCGGCTACACCAACATGCTCGCCGCCCTGGACCTGGCCGGCATCCCGCTGGAGTCCAAGGACCGCACCGTCGACGACCCCATCGTCCTGGCCGGCGGCCACGCGGCCTTCAACCCCGAGCCGATCGCCGACTTCATCGACGCCGCCGTCATCGGCGACGGCGAGCAGGCCGTGCTCGACATGACGAAGGTCATCCGCGAGTGGAAGGCCGAGGGCCGCCCCGGCGGCCGCGAGGAGGTCCTCCTCCGCCTGGCCAGGACGGGCGGGGTGTACATCCCGGCCTTCTACGACGTGGAGTACCTGCCCGACGGGCGCATCGCCCGCGTCGTCCCCAACCGGTCCGGCGTCCCGTGGCGTGTGTCCAAGCACACGGTCATGGACCTCGACGAGTGGCCCTACCCCAAGCAGCCCCTCGTCCCCCTCGCGGAGACGGTCCACGAGCGCATGTCGGTCGAGATCTTCCGCGGCTGCACCCGAGGCTGCCGCTTCTGCCAGGCCGGCATGATCACCCGCCCCGTGCGCGAGCGCTCGATCACCGGCATCGGCGAGATGGTGGAGAAGGGCCTGAAGGCGACCGGCTTCGAGGAGGTCGGCCTCCTCTCCCTGTCCTCCGCGGACCACAGCGAGATCGGCGACATCGCGAAGGGCCTGGCCGACCGCTACGAGGAAGACAAGATCGGCCTCTCCCTCCCCTCCACCCGCGTGGACGCCTTCAACGTCGACCTGGCGAACGAACTGACGCGGAACGGCCGCCGCTCCGGCCTCACCTTCGCCCCCGAGGGCGGCTCCGAGCGCATGCGCAAGGTCATCAACAAGATGGTCTCCGAGGACGACCTGATCCGCACGGTCGCCACCGCCTACGGCAACGGCTGGCGCCAGGTGAAGCTGTACTTCATGTGCGGCCTGCCCACCGAGACCGACGACGACGTCCTCCAGATCGCCGACATGGCGACCAAGGTCATCGCCAAGGGCCGCGAGGTCTCCCGCTCCAACGACATCCGCTGCACCGTCTCGATCGGCGGCTTCGTCCCCAAGCCCCACACCCCCTTCCAGTGGGCCCCGCAGCTCTCCGCCGAGGAGACGGACGCCCGCCTGGAGAAGCTCCGCGACAAGATCCGCGGCGACAAGAAGTACGGCCGCTCCATCGGCTTCCGCTACCACGACGGCAAGCCCGGCATCGTCGAGGGCCTCCTCTCCCGCGGCGACCGCCGCATCGGCGCCGTCATCCGCGCCGTCTACGACGACGGCGGCCGCTTCGACGGCTGGCGCGAGCACTTCTCCTACGACCGCTGGATGAGTTGCGCCGACAAGGCCCTGGCCCCCTTCGGCGTCGACGTCGACTGGTACACCACCCGCGAGCGCTCCTACGAGGAGGTCCTCCCCTGGGACCACCTCGACTCCGGCCTCGACAAGGACTGGCTCTGGGAGGACTGGCAGGACGCCCTCGACGAGACAGAGGTCGAGGACTGCCGCTGGACGCCGTGCTTCGACTGTGGGGTGTGTCCGGCCATGCAGACGGAGATCCAGATCGGCCCGACCGGCAAGAAGCTGCTGCCTCTTGCGGTCAAGAACGCGGGTCCGACGCCGGCTGCGAGCGGTCCCTCTCACTGACGTGAGTGAGGCGTTGCGACGCGTGATGGAAGCCCTGGAGGACGGCAGTGAGGATGGGATCACTGCCGTCCTCCAGGGCGCTGGGGGCGGAGAGCGGGCACCGCGCTCGGCTGCGTCGCCTGAGTGGCTGCTCTCGGTTCGCGGCGCGCCTCGTGGCTTCCTAGCGTGGCGATATCCGCTACCGAGGAGGCGACATGTCAGCGAGCGAGCCCCCTGGGGGCAATCCTCGGTGGGGAAGCCCGGGAAGTCCGGGCCAAGCTTCTCGCCCTCTCGGCCAGTGGGCATCGCCCCCCGGGCCACCGCAGAAGAAGCGATCAGTTCATGGCTGCCTCTGGGGATGCGTCGGCGCTCTGGCCGCTGTGGCCGTGATCGTCATCGCTGTGCTGGTGATCGCGCCGGGGCAGAGCGACGAGAGCAACACCCCTGCGCCCAGTACGAGCCCTACTGCGAAGGTGCAGCAGGGGCAGTCGGAGGAACCCGAGGGGGAGCGCGCCGACCTCGTCAGCTTCCAGCTCGACGACCGCTCACACGCCGGCTTGAGTAATATCTGGGTCGTTTGGACGATCAAGAACAACAGCAGTGAAAAGTCCAATTACATCTGGGACTGGGAGGCCGTCGACGCCAGCGGTACTCGTGTGGGGGATGGTTCGCAGTTCGAGACCAACGTGCAACCCGGCCAGACGGCTCGGGGTGAGTACCCCACGACGCTCAAGAGCGCGAAGGGCATCAAGCTCAACATCACCAGCTTCAACCGCACTGCCAGCTACTGAGTCGTTGGCCGCTGCTCGCAGATGGACACGCACATCAAGGTCGGCCCCACAGGCAAGAAGCTGCTGCCGTTGACGGTCGTCAAGTAGGGCGTTGTCGCGTAACACCTTGGTGACGAGGGGCTTTGTCGCAACGGGTGGGGGGCCTCGTCGCGTCTTGTGGGGCATGGATCTCGAAAAGCGGCCCGAGACGGAGCGGCGGCAGGAGCCCGGGGGGTGCCTGGTCGTGGCGGTGCGCATTCCGGTGCGGATTGTCGTGCTTGTGCTGGTCGTGCCGGTGCGGATGGTGTGGGACGCGCTGGTCGTCGGGTGGCGGTTTGTGGGGGGCACGGTGTTGCCGCCGGTGGGGCGGGGGCTGCTGTGGGTCGGGCGGGCGGTGTTCGTGTGGCCGTTCGTGGGGGTGTGGCGGTATGTGCTGGTGCCGGTCGGGAAGGGGCTGGGCTGGCTGGGGAACGTGCTTGTCGTGGTGCCCGCCGGATGGTTGTACCGGTATGTGCTGACGCCGGTCGGGCGGGGGATCGCCTGGGTCGGGCGGGGGGTCGGGGCCGCGCTGGGGTGGGTGTACGCGTGGGTGCTGACGCCCGTGGGGCACGGGGTGATGTGGGTTGTCCGGGGGATCGGGGTGGTGCTTGCCGCCGTCGGGCTCGGGGTGTACACCGCTGCCGCGTGGCTGGTGCGGTATCTCCTTGTTGTGCCCGCGCTTGCCGTGTACCAGTGGGTGCTTGCGCCCGTCGGGCGGGGGATCGCCTGGTGCGCGCGGGGCGTCGCGTGGGGTGTGGGCAAGGTCGTCACCGGGATCGGGATCGGGCTGTACTGGGTCGGCCGCGTGCTGGTCGTGCTGCCCGCGCTCGCCGTGTGGCGGTGGGTGCTCGTGCCGGTGGGGCGGTTCCTCGCGGCTGTCGGGCGTGAGGTGCGGGACGCGCTCGGGCATGCCTGGCGGGTCGCCGGGCGGATCTCGCTCGCCGTCGGCCGGTTCCTCGCGACCCTCTTCCGGTGGATCTTCGTGGAGCCGGTTCGCTGGGTGTACCGGACGATCCTCACTCCGGTCGGGCACGTCGTGCGTGACACGGTGCTGCGGCCCTGTGCCGAGGCCGCGCGCACGGTGGGCCGGGCCACCCGGCAGGCCCTCGCCGCCGCCCGGGACTCCGCCCGTCAGGCCCGCGCCGACGTCCGCCGGATGCTCTTCGGGGAGCCCCGGGAGCGGGAGGCGGTGGCCCGGCGGGAACCTCGGGGCGGCGGGAGACGTACTCTTGGTAGCAGTACGACCGCTCTCACGAATCTCACGAAGGACTGAACGACACTGGGCAAGCGACAGCCCGAAGGCCCGCCGCCCGCACCGGCGGTGCAGCGCATCCGACTGCGCTACACCAAGCGCGGCCGCCTGAGGTTCACCAGCCACCGAGACTTCCAGCGCGCTTTCGAGCGGGCGCTGCGCCGTGCCGACGTACCGATGGCGTACTCGGCGGGGTTCACGCCGCATCCGAAGGTGTCGTACGCCAATGCCGCACCCACCGGCACGGGCAGTGAGGCGGAATACCTGGAGATCGCCCTCACCGAGGCGCGTGACCCCGAGACGCTCCGGGCGCTGCTCGACGAGTCGATGCCCGCCGGGCTCGACGTCGTCGACGCGGTCGAGGCCCGTACCTCGGGCCTGGCCGACCGGCTCACCGCCTCCGTGTGGGAGCTGCGGCTCGACGGTGTGGACCCGACCGACGCCGATCGCGCGGTCGCGGCCTTCAACGCCGCGGAGTCCGTCGAGGTCCAGCGCATGACCAAGAACGGCGTACGGACCTTCGACGCCCGTCCGGCGGTCGTGGCACTGGAAACACATGGTGAACCGGCTGATAGGCCTACCGACCAGCCCTGTGCGATACTGCGGCTGGTTGTTCGGCACGTGACGCCTGCCGTACGACCCGACGACGTCCTGTCCGGTCTCCGCGCCGTGGCCGACCTGGCGCCGCCGGTCCCCGCTGCGGTGACCAGGCTGGCGCAGGGGCTGCTCGATGAAGAGACCGGCACGGTGACCGACCCGCTCGCGCCCGACCGCGAGGCAGCGGAGGCCCCCACGGCCGGATCCGCTGCCGCCGCGAAGGCGCCGGCGTAAGGAAGGTCCCGCGTAGGGACGGACGTCGTAGCGTCGCCCTCGTACTCGGGAGCCACCTGGGTCGGGCAGCGCACCGACCAGAAGACTTTCGCCAGGCCGTACGCATTCGGTGTACGGAACCGGCGAGACAGGACACAGAGAGCTCCCGTGCGGCGCCCGCGCCCCGGACGGCGGCATACGCGCACCACGCGAGCCGCGGACGTCACCGGCACACTGCCGGACCAGGCGCGGCGCCCGGGAGCCTGACGGGAGAAACGCCCGCATGCTCGAACCGATCGAACCCGCCGAGTCCGCCACGGGCTCCGAATCGAACACCCCCAGCGACACCCTGCCGCCGCGTCGTCGGCGCCGTGCCGCGTCCCGGCCCGCGGGCCCGCCCGCCGGCGGCTCCGAAGCCGCGACCGAGGTCGCTCCGGCCATACCGGATGCGGAGGCCGAGGAGGTCGTGGAGCCCGCCGAGGCCGAAGTGACCGCGCAGGCCGAGGAGGCCGGTGCGGAGGAGAAGGCCGAGGAGGCCGAGGTCGTCGCGGCCGAGGCGCCGCCCGCCCCGCGCACCCGCCGTCGTGCGGTCCGCCGGGCGTCCGCGCCCGCCGGGGCGCCGGCATCGGCCGAGGCCGTCGAGACCGTTGTGCCCGCGGCGACGGCCGCGGAGGAGACCGCCCCCGCCACCGAGGTCGTCGAGGCCGCCGAGGCCGCGCCTGCGCAGGAGGCCGAGGAGGCTGAGGAAGCCGCTCCGCGTCGTACGCGTCGGCGTGCCACGCGTGGTGCGTCCGCGCCCGAGGCTGTCGAGGCCGCGCCTGCGCAGGAGGAGGCCGCGGAGGCCGAGGCACCCGCCGCCGAGGAGGCCGCTCCGCGTCGTACGCGTCGGCGTGCCACGCGTGGTGCGTCCGCGCCCGAGGCCGAGAGTGCGTCCGTGGAGACGGGCGAGGCCGCTGTCGAGGCCGCGCCCGCCCAGCAGACCGAGGAGGCCGAGGAGGCCGCCCCGCGTCGTACCCGTCGGCGTGCCACGCGTCGTGTGTCCGCCCCCGCCGGGGCGCCCGAGAGCGCGGAGGCGCCCGTGACTGCCGCCGAAGAGACCACGCCCGCCGAGACCGCGTCGAAGGCCCCCGAGGCCGAGGCGCCCGCCGCCGAGGAGGCCGCGCCGCGGCGCCGCCGCCGGGTCGTGCGTACGGCCGCCACCGGGTTCTCCGAGCCCGCGAAGGCGGCCGGGGACGGCGAGGACGCCGACTCCCCGCGTCGGCCGGCGCGCCCCGCGGTCGCCGTCTTCCAGGCGCCCGTGTTCACCGAGCCGCAGTTCCAGACCCCGGAGCGGGCCGCCGCCGAGGCCGCGGCCGGGGCGTCGGAGGTCGAGGACGCCCCGGAGGCCGAGCAGGCGGCGGAGCCCGTGGAGTACGCCGAGGAGCAGGGCACCACGCGGCGTCGGCGTCGTCGCCGGGGTGCCGCGGCCGAGGAGGAGACCGCGGCCCGTACCGCCGAGGCCCCCGTCGAGGAGGACCCGGAGGAGGCCGAGGACGCCGCCGAGGGCGAGGAGGCCGAGGAGGCCGAGGAGACGGGGGCGCGCCGTCGTCGTCGCCGGGGCGGTCGTCGCCGTCGCCGGGGTGAGTCCGTCGACGCCGAGTCGGCCGACGGGGACGCCGAGGAGACCGCCGCCGAGCAGGCGGCGCAGGACGGCGAGGACACCGCCGAGCAGGAGGAAGAGGACGCCGAGGACGCCGCCCACGGCGACGAGACCGGCGGGTCGACCTCCAGCAGCCGTCGCCGGCGCCGTCGCCGCCGTCGTGCCGGTGACTCCGGCGCCGACGTCGAGCCCGGTGACGGCGACCCCGAGCGGACCGTCGTCAAGGTGCGCGAGCCGCGAGCCCCGCGGGACAGGGGTGCCGAGCCCTCCGACGAGGTGCAGTCCATCAAGGGCTCGACCCGGCTTGAGGCCAAGAAGCAGCGCCGCCGGGAGGGCCGTGAGCAGGGCCGCCGGCGCGTCCCGATCATCACCGAGGCCGAGTTCCTGGCCCGCCGTGAGGCCGTCGAGCGGGTGATGGTCGTCCGTCAGTACGGCGACCGCACGCAGATCGGCGTCCTCGAGGACAACGTGCTCGTCGAGCACTACGTCAACAAGGAGCAGTCGACCTCGTACGTCGGCAACGTCTACCTGGGCAAGGTGCAGAACGTCCTGCCGTCGATGGAGGCCGCCTTCATCGACATCGGCAAGGGCCGCAACGCTGTCCTGTACGCCGGTGAGGTCAACTTCGAGGCGCTGGGCATGGCCAACGGGCCGCGCCGCATCGAGTCCGCCCTGAAGTCCGGCCAGTCGGTGCTGGTGCAGGTCACCAAGGACCCGATCGGTCACAAGGGCGCCCGGCTCACCAGCCAGGTCTCCCTGCCCGGCCGCTACCTGGTCTACGTCCCCGAGGGGTCGATGACCGGCATCAGCCGCAAGCTGCCCGACACCGAGCGCGCCCGCCTGAAGACGATCCTGAAGAAGATCGTCCCCGAGGACGCGGGCGTCATCGTGCGCACCGCGGCCGAGGGCGCCAGCGAGGACGAGCTGCGCCGTGACGTCGAGCGGCTCCAGGCGCAGTGGGAGGAGATCCAGAAGAAGGCGAAGAGCGGCAACGCCCCGACCCTGCTGTACGGCGAGCCGGACATGACCGTCCGGGTCGTGCGCGACATCTTCAACGAGGACTTCTCCAAGGTCGTCGTCAGCGGCGACGAGGCGTGGCAGACCATCCACGGGTACGTCTCGCACGTCGCGCCGGACCTCGCCGAGCGGCTGCAGAAGTGGACCTCCGAGGTCGACGTCTTCGCCTCCTACCGGATCGACGAGCAGCTCGCCAAGGCGCTGGACCGCAAGGTGTGGCTGCCCAGCGGCGGTTCGCTGGTGATCGACCGGACCGAGGCGATGGTCGTCGTCGACGTCAACACCGGCAAGTTCACCGGCCAGGGCGGCAACCTGGAGGAGACGGTCACCAGGAACAACCTGGAGGCGGCCGAGGAGATCGTGCGCCAGCTGCGGCTGCGCGACCTCGGCGGCATCATCGTGATCGACTTCATCGACATGGTGCTGGAGTCCAACCGGGACCTGGTGCTGCGGCGCCTGCTGGAGTGCCTGGGCCGCGACCGTACGAAGCACCAGGTGGCCGAGGTGACCTCGCTGGGGCTCGTGCAGATGACCCGTAAGCGGGTCGGCCAGGGGCTGCTGGAGTCGTTCTCCGAGACCTGCGTCCACTGCAACGGCCGCGGTGTCATCGTGCACATGGAGCAGCCGACCTCCGCCGGAGGCGGCGGCAAGCGCAAGAAGCGCGGGCGCGGCGGTGACCAGACGCACGAGCACGAGGCTGCGGCGACCGCGGCGGAGACCGCCGAGCCGGTGGAGCCGGAGGTGCGGGAGAGCCAGACCGTCGCCGAGGTCGCGGCCGAGGTCGCCGAGCCGGTCGCGCTGCCCGCGCCGGACTTCGCGCCGGACGAGGAGCTGTACAGCAGCGTCGCCGAGGCGGAGGCCGCGGCCGGTCGTGGCCGCTCGCGGCGCCGGTCGAGTCGGCGTGCGTCGGCTCCGGCGGGTGCGCCGAAGCGGGAGAAGGCCGAGCGGGCGGAGAAGGTCCCCACGGCTCAGGACGTGACCGTCGCCGAGGAGGTCGAGCGTCCGGTGCAGCCGGAGTCGGCCGCCGAGGCGCACGCCGAGCCCGTCGCCGTGGAGGACGCGGTCGTCGAGGCCCCGCCCGCGGAGGAAGCCGCGCCCGTCGAGGAGGCCGCGCCGAAGGGGCGTACGCGTCGTCGTGCGACCCGTAAGGCGACGGCGCCGGCCGGTTCGCCCGCGGGGGCCGAGGCCGCCGTGGTGACGGTCGCCGAGACGGCGCCCGAGCCCAAGGCCGAGGAGGCGCCCGCCGAGCCGGTCGCCGAGCCCGAGCCCGAGCCCGCGCCTGTCACCGAGAGCGCCGCCCCGGCCCGTCCGCGGCGCCGTGCCGTGCGCAAGGCCACCGCGCCCACCGCGTCCGAGGAGGCGGCCGTCGTGGTCGTCCCGTCGGCCACGGAGGCACCGGAGGCACCGGAGGCACCGTCGTCCACGGAGGCCGTAGAGGCGCCGGAGGCCGCCGAGGAGGCTGCTCCGGCCAAGAAGGCGGCCGCCCGCAAGACGGCCAAGAAGGCGACGGCGAAGAAGGCCGCCACCAAGAAGACCGCGGCCAAGAAGACGGCCGCGAAGAAGACGACGGCCAAGAAGGCGGCGAAGACCACCAAGACGGCCGCCAAGAAGTCGACGTCGAAGAAGACCGCGGCGGCGGCGCAGCAGGCGCAGCCCTCCGTCTCGGCCTCCACCGACGAGGGCTGACCCGGACAGGGGTGTGCGGCCGAGTGATCAGCCGCACACCCCTGGGGCCCGGCCCGGTTTGACCCGTTCGGCCGCGGCCCCGTAACCTTGACCGTCGGCATGTCCACTGACGTGCCACATCCCCGTAAACCTTCTTCCTCCCGGGCACGGAGTGGCTGGGAGAGGCTGTCCGCTCGCTCGTGTGCGGGCAGCTGGACTGCGGGGGTGCCGTTCCCCGAGCGAGAGAGTGAGATCCGCGTGTACGCCATCGTGCGCAGCGGTGGTCGCCAGCACAAGGTTGCTGTCGGCGACATCGTTGAGGTTGACAAGATTTCCACTGCCAAGGTTGGCGACACGGTCGAGCTCTCGACCCTGCTCGTTGTCGACGGCGACTCCGTGACCAGCGACCCCTGGGTGCTGGCCGGCATCAAGGTCCAGGCCGAGGTCGTGGACCACCACAAGGGCCAGAAGATCGACATTCTGCGCTACAAGAACAAGACCGGCTACCGCCGTCGTCAGGGCCACCGCCAGCAGTACACGGCGATCAAGGTCACTGAGATCCCCGCGGCTGCGAAGTAAGGGACTGAGGAGAGATGGCACACAAGAAGGGCGCATCGTCCACCCGTAACGGTCGTGACTCCAACGCTCAGCGCCTCGGCGTGAAGCGCTTCGGCGGTCAGGTCGTGAGCGCGGGCGAGATCCTGGTCCGTCAGCGCGGCACCCACTTCCACCCGGGTGCGGGCGTCGGCCGTGGCGGCGACGACACGCTGTTCGCGCTGAACGCCGGTGCGGTGCAGTTCGGCACCCACCGTGGCCGCAAGGTCGTGAACATCGTTCCGGTCGCCTGATCCAGGCTCAAGACCGAACGCTTCGCGAGGCGGACCTCACTTCCCCGACGGGAAGGCGGGTCCGCCTTTCGCGTGTTAACCAAGAGACATACGCGTACGTACGTAACTGGAGGCACATCCCATGACCACCTTCGTGGACCGCGTCGAGCTGCACGTCGCCGCGGGTAGCGGAGGTCACGGCTGTGCCTCCGTCCACCGTGAGAAGTTCAAGCCGCTGGGCGGCCCGGACGGCGGCAACGGCGGACGCGGCGGCGACGTCATCCTGACCGTCGACCAGTCCGTGACCACGCTGCTCGACTACCACCACTCCCCGCACCGCAAGGCCACCAACGGCAAGCCCGGTGAGGGCGGCAACCGCTCCGGCAAGGACGGCCAGGACCTGGTGCTGCCCGTGCCCGACGGCACCGTGGTGCTGGACAAGGCGGGCAACGTCCTCGCCGACCTGGTCGGCCACGGCACCTCGTACGTCGCCGCGCAGGGCGGCCGGGGCGGCCTCGGCAACGCGGCGCTGGCCTCGGCCCGGCGCAAGGCGCCCGGCTTCGCGCTGCTCGGCGAGCCCGGTGACCTCCAGGACATCGTCCTGGAGCTGAAGACCGTCGCGGACGTGGCGCTGGTGGGCTACCCGAGCGCGGGCAAGTCCTCGCTGATCTCCGTCCTCTCGGCGGCCAAGCCGAAGATCGCCGACTACCCGTTCACCACCCTCGTCCCGAACCTGGGCGTCGTGACGGCCGGCTCGACCGTGTACACCATCGCCGACGTGCCGGGGCTGATCCCGGGCGCCAGCCAGGGCCGGGGCCTGGGCCTCGAATTCCTGCGGCACGTGGAGCGGTGCAGCGTGCTCGTGCACGTGCTGGACACGGCGACGCTGGAGTCGGACCGCGACCCGGTGTCCGACCTCGACGTCATCGAGGCGGAGCTGCGCGAGTACGGCGGTCTCGACAACCGGCCGCGGATCGTCGTCCTGAACAAGATCGACGTACCGGACGGCAAGGACCTCGCCGAGATGGTGCGGCCGGACCTGGAGGAGCGGGGCTACCGCGTCTTCGAGGTGTCCGCGGTCGCCCACATGGGGCTGAAGGAGCTGTCGTTCGCGCTGGCCGACCTGGTCTCCCGGGCGCGGGCGGCGAAGCCGAAGGAGGAGGCGACGCGGATCGTCATCCGGCCCAAGGCCGTGGACGACGCGGGCTTCACCGTCGTACGCGAGGACGACGGGCTGTTCCGGGTGCGCGGCGAGAAGCCGGAGCGCTGGGTGCGGCAGACCGACTTCAACAACGACGAGGCCGTCGGCTACCTCGCCGACCGGCTCAACCGCCTCGGTGTCGAGGAGGAGTTGATGAAGGCGGGCGCCCGGGCCGGCGACGGTGTCGCCATCGGTCCCGAGGAGAACGCGGTCGTCTTCGACTGGGAGCCGACGATGATGTCCGGGGCCGAGATGCTCGGACGCCGCGGTGAGGACCACCGGTTCGAGGCGCCGCGGCCCGCGGCCCAGCGCCGCCGGGACCGGCAGGCCGAACGGGACGAGGCCCAGCAGGAGTTCGACGACTTCGAGCCGTTCGAGGGCTGACCCCGGGAGGATCCGGCCCACGGCAGGGCGACCGACCACGGCAGGGCGACCGACCGTCGGTCCGGTGAGTCGTACGGGGCACGCGGGTGAGGATCTCGGTCCTCTCCGCGGTCAACTGCCCGGACGATTCCCCGGATTCGAGGTGCCCGAGCCCGTTTCGCGCGGAAGGCGGCGGTGCGTGGCGGTCGCCGTCGCCCTGCCGGCCGGGGCGTGACCGCGTTGCCGGTCGCTCAGAACGACGAGAGCGGCGGCATCCGGGCCTTCCGCTCCACCTCCGCCGGGGCCGCGGCCGGGGTTCCGTCTCCCTCGGGGCCCGCGCCTTCGGCAGGGCCGTGAACGGCGGCCGGTTCGGGGGCTGCCTCCCGGACTGATCGACCCCGGTCGAGATCCCCAGGCAGACAACGAGGCGTTCTTGTTGTCTGTCTGTTTGTCATGCGCGCGAACCCTGCGATTCAGCGGGCCGCCCCACCGGAAGCGTGAGCTTTCAGGTGTCCAAGGGGCCCGTGACGCAAGGGAGTTCGCAGATGACCGAAGCGATGGCCGACGCGAGGACCGCAGACTCACCCGACCGGCGCCGCTTCCTGACCGCCGGTGCCGCCGTGCTCGGCGCCGCCGCCTCCGCCCAGCTGTGGCTGCCCGCCTCCGCGCGGGCCGCCGAAAGAGCCCTGCCCGAGGGCGTGTTCAGCCTCGGCGTGGCCTCCGGTGACCCGCTGCCCGACGGCATCGTGCTGTGGACCCGGCTCGCCCCCGATCCCCTCAGCGGCGGCGGCATGCCCGACAGCACCGTGCCGGTGCACTGGGAACTCGCGCAGGACGAGCGGTTCCGCAAGGTCGTGCGCCGGGGCACCGCGCAGGCCCGCCCCGAGTACGGGCACAGCGTGCACGTCGACGTGCGGGGGCTGCGCCCGGGCCGTACCTACTGGTACCGCTTCCGGGCCGGCGGCCGCATCTCGCCGGTCGGCCGCACCCGTACCGCGCCCCACCCGCTCAGCACCCGCGGCAACCTGCGCATCGCGCTCGCCTCCTGCCAGAACTGGCAGCACGGCTACTTCACGCCCTACGCCGACATGCTCGCCCAGGACCCCGACGTCGTGCTGTTCGTCGGCGACTACATCTACGAGTCGGTGCCCTCGGCGACGGCGCTGCGCCGGCACGAGGGGGCGGGTGAGCCGTACACCCTGGAGCAGTACCGCAACCGCTACGCCCAGTACCGCAGCGACCCCGATCTCGCGGCGATGCACGCGGGCGCGCCCTTCGTGGTCACCTTCGACGACCACGAGGTCGACAACGACTTCGCCGGTCAGATCCCGCAGGACCCCCCCAAGCAGCCGCACGACGCGTTCGTGGCCCGGCTGACGGCGGCCTACCAGGCGTACTACGAGCACATGCCGGTGCGCGCGAGCGCGGTGCCGAACGGTCCGCACATCCGGATGCACCGCCGTCTGGAGTTCGGCCGGCTCGCCCGCCTCAACGTCCTCGACACCCGGCAGTACCGCAGCGACCAGGCCACCAGTCAGGCCGGTGCCCAGGACCCCTCGCTCACCATGCTCGGCGCCGGGCAGAAGCGATGGCTGCTGGACGGGCTGCGCGGCTCCCCGGCCCGCTGGAACCTGATCGCCTCGCAGATCATGATGGCCGAGACGGACCTGCTGGTCGGCGAGGGCAAGCAGTGGTTCTACGACGCCTGGGACGGCTACCAGGCCGAACGCAACGAGCTGCTGCGGGAGTT
The DNA here is from genome assembly GCF_014596915.1 of Streptomyces sp. TRM68416. Lineage (GTDB taxonomy): Bacteria > Actinomycetota > Actinomycetes > Streptomycetales > Streptomycetaceae > Streptomyces. Next base: position 628,996 of record NZ_JACVWU010000001.1, on the reverse strand, counting down.
CAAGGGCGTGCGCAACCCGGTGGTGCTCACCGGCGACCGGCATCTGACGATGATCAGCGATCTGAAGGAGGACTTCGCCGATCCGGAGTCCGCCGTGGTCGGCGCCGAGTTCGTCGGCACCTCCATCGCCAGCAACGGCGACCAGGACCAGGCCGCCTTCCACGCCCAGTGGGACCCGCGGCGGCCCGACAACCCGCACTGGAAGCTGCTCGACGCCCACCGCGGCTACCACCTCTTCGACATCCGTGACGACGGCATCGACGCGACGGTCAGGGTCGTGGACACGGTCCGGCAGCCGGTCGCCACGCCGAGCACGCTGGCCCGGCTGCGGGTGGAGGCGGGCCGGCCGGGAGTGGAACTCGTGTGACGGATGTGGCGCTCGTCACTGTCACCGCCCGCTCTTAGGCGTCCCTCAGCAACGGGGCTTACCGTCCCTTGACTATGGAGACGGACTGCACGAGAGATGAAGTCCCGGCCAACGGCACCGTCACCCCGCTGCCGGCCGGGACCCGCCTGTTGCACATCGGCCCGCACAAAACCGGGACCACCTCGATCCAGGGTGCGCTGTTCGGCGCCAAGGAGGCGATGGCCGAGCACGGCGTCGACTTCCCGGCCACCAGCAGGCACCCCATGCAGGCCGCCCTGGCGGTCTGCGCCCGCCCCGGGATGATCGGCAACCAGAAGCCCAAGGAGCAGCACTGGGCGACGCTGGTCGAGCAGGTCGCCGCCACCGGCGAGCGCACCTCGGTGATCAGCAGCGAGTTCTTCGCCGACGCCCCCGACGACGAGACCATTGAGCGGATCGTCCGGGAGCTGGGCGGCGACCGGGTGCACGTGCTGGTCACCCTGCGCCCGCTGGCGAAGATCATGCCCTCGCAGTGGCAGCAGTACGTGCAGAACGGCCTGCGCATGGACTACGAGCGCTGGCTGAAGCACAAGCTGAAGAAGCCGCCGTACGACAGGCCCAACCCGAGTTTCTGGCGGCGGCACCGGCACGACCGGCTCGTCGAGCGCTGGGTGCGGGCCGTGGGCGCGGACCGGGTCACGGTCGTCGTGGTCGACGACCGTGACCGGGGCGGGCTGATGCGCACCTTCGAGGGGCTGCTCGGGCTGCCGGAGAATCTCCTTCAGCCCGTTCCGGACACGGCGAACCGGTCCCTCACCCTCGCCGAGACCGAAATGCTGCGGAATCTCAATGCGGAATTCCGCGGGAATGAGCTGCCGGACGAGCTCTATTCGAAGCTCATCCGGTACGGCGCCGTCATCCATATGAAGAACGCGTGCTCACCGGGTCCCGACGACGTGAAGATCAGCACCCCGCAGTGGGCGGTCGAGGCCGCCGCCGAGCTCGGCGCGGAGATGACGGAGCGGATCGTCGCGATGGGCGTACGGGTGCTGGGCGACCCGGCGCTGCTGTCGGCCGTGCCGAAGGCGAAGGAGCAGGCGGTGAGCAAGGTGCGGATGGATCCGGAGGTGGCCGCGCAGGCCCTCTACGGAGCCCTCGCCGCGGTCGCCGCCGAACAACCGGTGCCGAACGTCGCGCCGCCCGTGCAGCCGCGGACCGTTCACCAGACGTCTTCCAAGGAACTCGTGAAGGTGCTCGGCCATCGCGCACTGAAGAAGTTGCGACGCCGCTGAACCTGTGCGGTTACTCACAGCAATTACAAGGGCGTCCGCGGAACCGCTCCGCCTATCACCAGGAGTACAAGGTGAATGACAGGTTGCGCGCACATATGCGGTGGAGGTCGCTCACCTTGCACTGCGGTAACCGGAAGTGGGACCATTTCCACGTTCCCTGTCGCCCCAAGGTAGGTCACCTGTGTCCCAGCACATAGCCAAGCCCCGTACCACCGCAGTGATCCTCGCCGGCGGTACCGGTCAGCGCGTGGGTCTCTCGATACCCAAGCAGCTGCTGAAGATCGCCGGCAAGGCAGTCATCGAGCACACCCTGACCACCTTCGAGAACGCGGACTCGATCGACGACGTCATCGTGCTGATGGCGCCGGGCTACGTCCCCGACATCGAGAAGATCGTCGCCAAGGCCGGTTTCACGAAGGTCAAGAAGATCATCGAGGGCGGCGCCACCCGGAACGAGACCACCGAGCGCGCCATCGAGGCGCTCGGCGAGGGCCTGGCCGAGGGCGAGGACCTCAACGTCCTCTTCCACGACGCCGTACGGCCGCTGCTGTCACAGCGTGTGATCGACGACTGCGTCATCGCCCTGGAGCGCTTCCAGGCCGTCGACGTGGCCATCCCGTCCGCGGACACCATCATCGTGACCCGCACGCACGGCGAGGACGGCGAGTTCATCACCGAGATCCCGGACCGCTCCCGCCTGCGCCGCGGCCAGACGCCGCAGGCCTTCAAGCTGTCCACGATCCGGCGGGCCTACGAGGTCGCCGCCGGCGACCCCAACTTCCAGGCCACGGACGACTGCTCCGTCGTACTCAAGTACCTGCCGGACGTGCCGATCCACGTCGTGGCGGGCGACGAGTACAACATGAAGGTCACCCAGCCCGTCGACGTCTTCATCGCCGACAAGCTCTTCCAGCTGGCCTCCACCGCCGTGCCCGAGCAGGTCTCCGAGGAGGCCTACCGCGAGCTGCTGACCGGCAAGACCGTCGTCGTCTTCGGCGGCTCCTACGGCATCGGCAAGGACATCGCCGAGCTGGCCGAGTCCTACGGCGCCAAGGTCTACGCCCTGGGCCGCTCCACCACCGGCACCCACGTGGAGAACCCGGAGGAGGTCGACGACGCGCTGTCCAAGGCGTACGCGGAGACCGGACGCATCGACTACGTCGTGAACACCGCGGGCGTGCTGCGCATAGGGAAGCTCGCCGAGACCGACAACGCCACCATCGAGGAGGCGCTGAAGGTCAACTACCTGGCCCCGGTGCAGATCGCCCGGTCGTCCTACAAGTACCTGGCCGAGTCCAAGGGCCAGCTGCTGCTGTACACCTCCAGCAGCTACACCCGCGGCCGCGCCGAGTACAGCCTGTACTCCTCCACCAAGGCCGCCATGGTGAACCTGACCCAGGCGCTGTCCGACGAGTGGGCCGGCGACGGCGTCCGGGTGAACTGCATCAACCCCGAGCGCACCGCCACGCCGATGCGTACCAAGGCCTTCGGCCAGGAGCCGGCGGGCAGCCTGCTCTCCTCCGAGGCCGTCGCCCGTACCTCGCTGGACGTGCTGCTGTCCGAGCTGACCGGCCATGTCATCGACGTCCGCCAGCAGGACCCGACGGCCGGTGCGGCGAAGGCCTCCGGGTTCGAGGCGGCCCTGGCCGCGGTGCTCGACCGCCAGGACGGCGTGTAATAATCGAGCGCATATAGCTTTGAGGAATTCAGGCCTCTGTGGGTGCCCGTTAAAGGAGCGTTCGCAGAGGCCTGAATCCGTAGCACCATAAATTCAGAACAAAACCGGCACTCACCTTCCCAGAGCAGGTTTCTCCGTGATTTCCACCGCTATACGCGTCGCCCGGGTGGGCAGCGCGGCCGAGCTGGCCGCGGCGGTCCTCATGATGCTGGGCTTCCCCTGCCTCATGGTCGCCGCGCTCGTCCCGAGCGTCCCCGCCTTCGCGGCCGCGGCCGCCGTGACGTACCTGGCGGACCACTTCCTGCACCGCAGGGGCAGCTACCTGGTCAACCGCCTGAGCAAGGTGCGGGCAGGCCTGTCGATCCGCTTCCTGATCAGGCAGCTGCTCCTGGTCCTCCTGCTGGCCCGGCTGGACCTCTCGGACAACCTGGTCTTCTACGCCGCGGTCGCCGGTTTCATCCTCTTCTACGGCCTCCAGGCCCCGCACGGCGCGCTGGTCACCCTGATCCGCAACCGCCGCCGCATGCCGGTCGCCACCCGCAACGTTGACCTGGTCTCGCGCATCCGCATCCCCGACGCCCCGCCGAGGGGACTGCTGAACCGCTCCGCCGAGAAGATGCTCCACCTCGACCTGATCGCCGTCTGCGGCGTGCTGGTCTCGGCGTTCCTGGACGAGCCCGCGGCCGGGTTCCTCGGCATGGGCCTGACGCTGCTGCTGAGCTCCCTGTACGTGCTCGCGCTCGTGCCGTACGTCCGCGGCCGCAGGATCCCGCCGAACGCGGACACCGTGCTGGCCGCCGTCGACGACTGGCTGGCCGAGTACCGGCCCGAGACGGTGCTGTACTTCTCCGGCTCCAAGGACTCCGCCTACCAGGTCAACATGTGGCTGGAGACGATGGAGCAGCTCGACTCCAAGCCGCTGATCCTGCTGCGCGAGCGCGTCATCCTGGCCAACCTGGCGCCCACCACGGTCCCCGTCATCTGCGTGCCCGGCGGGGTGCACCTGATGAACATGGACCTGTCCACGGTGCGCGTGGCGCTGTACGCCGCGAACGTCGGCAAGAACATCCACATGCTGCGCGTCCCGACCATGAAGCACGTCTTCATCGGCCACGGCGACAGCGACAAGCTGGCCAGCGTCAACCCGTTCAGCAAGGTCTACGACGAGGTGTGGACCGCCGGACGCGCGGGCCGCGACCGGTACGCCATAGCGGACGTCGGTGTCCGCGACGACGACATCGTCGAGGTCGGCCGCCCGCAGCTGGCGCCCATCCAGACCTGGCAGGGCGTGCCGGACGGACGCATCCCGACCGTGCTGTACGCGCCCACCTGGGAGGGCTGGGACGGAAACCCCGGCAACACCTCGCTCATGCTGGCCGGCGAGAACATCGTGAAGCAGCTGGTGCAGGCCGACCCGCCGGTCCGTGTCCTGTACAAGCCGCACCCGTTCACCGGCACCGTCAGCGCCGAGGCCGGCGCCGCGCACCGGCGGATCACCGCCCTGGTGGAGAAGGCCGCCGCCGAGCGTGCCGCCGACGCCCGCTACCGGCCCGACACGGCCGCCCAGGCGCAGGCCAAGGCCGAGCTGGCCCGGATCGAGGCCCGTATCGCCGAGCTCTCCGGCAACGGCAAGGAGCGCGGCGACGAGGCCGAGGCCACCCGCGACGGCGTGGTGGACGTGGCCCGGCACGAGGAGATCGCCCGGCTGCGCGCCGAGTGGAACGACGCGTACTGGCGTTCCTTCGGCTCCTACGAGCACCGTGTGATCACGGGCGCCGAACCGCGGCTGTACGACTGCTTCAACGTCTCCGACGCGATGGTCTCCGACATCTCCAGCGTGGTCTCCGACTTCATCGCGAGCGGCAAGCCGTACGCGGTCACCGACTCCGCCGAGCTGGGCGCGGAGGAGTTCAAGCGGCAGAACACCGCGGTGCGCGCCGCGACGATCCTGTCCAACAGCGCCGCCGAGCTGGGCGGTCTGCTGGACGCGGTCCGCGACCCCGCCGCCGACCCGCTGGCGGAGGAACGTGCCGAGCTGAAGCGGTATCTGCTGGGCCCGGACGAGCCGACGTCCATCGACCAGTTCAACACCGCGGTGGCGAACCTCTCCCTGAAGGCCGAGGCCCGCAACCTCGGCCAGGAGTCACGGATCGCGGCGGCGGAAGAGGCGGAACTGGCGGGCTGACCGCCGGTCCGGCCCCGCACTTCGGCCCCCGAGGAGTTTCCCTCCCCGGGGGCCGAAACCTTTTCCTTCCTCATGCGTACTGTGACGTGGCCCACTAAATGGGTGAAGCGGAGCAACCGCTCTCTGAAATGAACCGTCTAGTAGGTAGCGAAAAGGAGATACGGGAGAAAACCTTCCGTTTACCAAGGGGAACCGAGTGACCGTGACCCAGCCCGACGTCAGCGTGATCATCGGTGCCTACGAGGCGATGCCGTATCTCGTCGAGTGCCTGGCGTCCGTCGAGGCGCAGACCATGGACGCGACCCGCATCGAGGTCATCGCGGTCGACGACGGCTCGACCGACGGCACGGGGGAGTACCTGGAGGAGTTCGCGGCCCGCGCCCCCATGCAGGTCACCGTGATCCGGCAGGAGAACTCCGGCGGCCCCAGCGGCCCGCGCAACGTCGGCCTCGGCAAGGCCACCGGACGCTACGTCTTCTTCCTGGACGCCGACGACCGGCTCGGCGCCGAGGCCCTGGAGCGGATGGTCGCCATGGCCGACCGCAACGGCACGGACGTCGTCCTCGGCAGGGTCGAGGGCATCAACCGCAACCCCCCGAAGTCGATGTGGGGCCGCACGCTGGACCGCACCGACGTCTGGTCCTCCAACATCAAGTTCACGCTCAGCGCCCAGAAGCTGTTCCGCCGCGCGCTGCTGGACCGGCACGGCATGCGGTTCGACGAGTCCCTGTGGACCGGCGAGGACGCCCTGTTCACGATGGAGGCCTACCTGCGGGCCGACGGCGTCTCCGTGCTCGCCGACTACACCTGCTACTACCTGGTGGGCCGCGAGGACGGCAAGCACGTGACGAAGAGCGGCGGCTACGCCCTGCGCTTCGACTCCGCGCGCGCCCTGATGGACCTGATCGCGCGGATGTGCCCCCCGGGCCCCAAGCGCGACGTGCTCATGGTCCGCCCCTTCACCGTCACCCTGCTGCCGCAGTTCGGCCCGAAGTTCCTCAAGGACAGCAAGGAGGTCCGGCGGCACAAGTTCGAACTGGCCGCGCCGCTGATGGCGGCCTACTGGAACGAGGACGTCGCCCGCCGTGTCAAGGTCGAGCAGCGGCTGCGCCTGCACCTGGTGGCCCGGCAGCAGCCCGAACTCCTCCTGGAGGTCCTGAAGTTCGCCAAGGCCAAGAAGCAGCCGACGGCCCTCCTGGAGAAGAAGGGCCGCCGCCTGTACCTCGCCTACCCGTACTTCCGCGACGCCAAGGCCGGCGTCCCCGACTCCGTGTACCTCGCCGAGCCCCGCGAGGCCCGCGCCTTCCCGGGCTACCGGGAGGGCGGCATCGACACCTTCATGCGCCGGGCGCTGGGCAAGGCACGCCGGTTGCTGCGGTCGACCGGCCGGACCGCGACCGCCTGACGGTTCACGTGCGGGCGGGCGCGTCCTCCTGCCGTTGCTCCGGTACCTCCGCCGCCAGCCGCTCGGCCATCCGCGCCCGGTGCTCCCGGGCGGCCGAACCCAGCTCCTGTACGGCCGTGTTGAACCGCTCCTGGGCGCTCGGCTCGGCCGGACCGAGCAGATGGCGCTTCAACTCGGCCCGCGCGGCAGCCAGTTCGTCCTTCTCCGGATCCCGCACCGCCGCCAGCAGCGTCGGCACCCCGGCCGCGTCCGGCGTCAGCACGGTCGCCGCCCGTACGGTCGGGAAGGTCTTGCGGAACACGTCCTCCGCGAGCCCGCTGGTGTTGGCCACCGCGTACGGCTTCTCACTCGCCAGGAAGTCGCTGATCACGCTCGACACATCGCTGATCAGCAGATCGGACCGGTCGAAGCAGGAGAACAGCGTGGGCCGGACGTCCGTGACGACCTGGTGCTCCCACTCGGGCAGCGCCGCCCAGTAGGCCTCCTCCCAGGCGGCCGTGGCCCGCGCCACCGCCTGCGCGCGCCCCGCCTCGGGCGTCGACTGCACCATCATCCGCTCCACCTGGTCCGCCCGAGCCCGGAAGCCGGACGTGGTCAGCCGGTCCAACTCCCGCGTCAGCCGGGCCAGTTCGCCGTCGTCAGCGGGACGTTCCCCCGACCGCTCCCGGTTCGCCGCCCGCACCAGCTCCCGGATCCGCAGATCGGCCGCCCCGGCCCGCGGATCGACCGAGCCGGTCAGCGGATGCGGCTTGTACAGCAGCCGTACCCCCGGATCCGCCAGCAGCGCCCGCACGAGGTTCTCCCCGGCCTCGACCACCGAGGTGTTGCCCGGGTTCCCGTCCCAGCCCTCCCAGGTCGGCGCGTACAGCACGGTGGTGTACGGCCCGGTCGGCGGCCCCGCGTACCGCCGTACGGCGTCCAGCTGCGGGCGGCCGATCTCCACCACGTCCTTGTCCTCGACGCCGACCTCGGCCAGCGCGTACCGCTCACGCGCCGCCGGACCGGCCACCCACACCTCGTCGTAGGCCTTCGCGTACGGATTGCAGGAGGACAGCTTGTCGCTCTCGCCGTGGTTGACGAAGGTGTGCTTGAGCGTCGGGATGCGCAGCACCTGGGAGGTCTTGCCGGAGTTCGACGGGTGGATGAGGACCTGGAGGGTGGACTGCTCCAGCCGCATCAGCGTGGAGACCCTGGGCAGACACAGGATGGGGATGTCGGTGGGCGCGATCTTCTGCACCATGAACCGCTCGCGCAGCACGATCAGCGGGCGCCCGTCCAGCCGCGCGATCGGCTCCAGCCACATGTTCGCCTGGTAGGCCGAGGACGTGCCGCCGGAGAAGTACAGCCCGACGGTCGGCCGGTACTCCGCCAGCCACGCGTCCAGCCACCTCAGCACCTCCTGCTCGCCCGCCGGGCGGCGGCCCGGCAGCAGCCGCAGCAGCAGGCCGGACAGGCCCACCAGGGAAAGGCCCAGGGACAGCGCGATGCCCAGGGCCGCGCAGCGCGGGTCGGCGGTGGCCGCGGTGCCCAGCAGGCCCGCCGTCGAGGGCAGGCCGTAGACCAGCAGCCGGGGGCCGGGGCGGCGCAGCAGGAGCGGTGGCGCGGGGGACAGCCGCAGCGCGGAGGCGTCGATGTTCCGGGTCACCACCGGTAGGGTGCGGGTGCGGCGGACCAGGACGGAGACGGCCTGGATCGCGCAGTGCAGCGCGTAGAAGGCCAGCAGACCGGCGACGAGCGGGGCGTACACCGTCTCCCGCTCCTGCCCGCCCAGCCGCAGCAGACCGACCACCAGCAGCAGGTCCCGCACTACGTGCCGCACGGTGATGTCCGCGTGCGACTTGGCGAACACCGCCAGCATGCCCCGCTGCCACCGGAACAGCACGCCCTCGACGGCCAGCGCGGTGGCGGTGGCCGCGAGCAGCAGCGGGACGTGGGGAAGCAGCGCGGCCACGGCCTGGGCGCAGAAGGCGGCGCCCAGGGCGGCCGCCACCAGCGCCTTCACCGGGAGCCGGGGGCGCAGGAGCGGACGGAGGGGAGGTAGAGGCACGGCGGTCACTCCAAGGTCGGCGCAGAACGTGCGTCCGGGTTAACGCGCGCCTGCCTCCCGACGACACGCGGGTGTCCGGGTTCTTGGCCTTGGAATGACGGCCGGGTACGGGCTAACGCCCTGTCTGGATCGCCCTGCCCATCGCCCGGCGGGCCCGCCGGTAGACGGAGGTCGGCTGCTGGGCCTGGACGACCACCGGCGCGGGCTTCTGGGCCAGCTGCTTCTTCAGCTTGGCGTTCTCCGCGGAGAGCGCGCCGATGCGCGTCTGCAGCCAGCCGAACCGGGAGGCGAGGGTCGCGGGGTCGCTGTCGATCCAGGGGCGGACGCCGGGCGGGAAGGACAGGGAGCGCATGCGCTTCTCGAACGCCGCCCCGCCGTCACCGTGCGTGAACGTGTTGCGCAGGCCGTTGCGGTCCAGGAAGCCCGTGAACCGCTCGAACCGCTCGTGGTGGCCGTCGACCAGCGCGGAGTAGTCGGACTCCGCGTACAGCTCCGCCGGGTCGACGACCTCGCCCTTGGCGAGCTGGTCGATCCTGCGGTGCGGGATGTCGAAGTAGCGGCAGAGCTCCAGCGTGCGCGAGTCGCTGCACAGCACGGTCGCGGGCGTGCCGGCCAGCAGCGCCGCGATGTTGCCGTGGATGCGGGAGCCGAACGAGTAGTCGAACTCGCGCAGGTCGTCGATCCAGGTGATCGGGTCGATGTAGACGCGCGCCTTGTCCTCCCGGTACATCGGGTGGTCCGGATGCGTCGGCATCGCCGTGATCCTGCCGTTCGGGTGGGACAGGTCCCGCCAGTGCAGCTGCTGGGCGTCGCTGAGGTTCTGGCCGATGTAGCGCAGGTGGGGGTAGCGCTCGTGCGCGGCTGCGATGACCCGGTCCAGGCCCTGGGACTGCACCGCGCTGTGCGAGCCGTTGATCGCGATGCGCGACTCGGCGGTGAGCGCGGGCACGCCCTTCCGTACGGCGAGGTCCTTGCCGTACATGAACAGCGACGGGCAGCCGATGACCTCGACGTCCCGGAAACCCATGTCCTTGAGGTACTGCTCGGTGAACTCGCCGCGCACGCCGATGGAGGCGCTGCGGTCCAGGACCGCCGAGACGAACGCGCGTACCGACTTCTCGATGGGCTTCAGGCGCGCCGGGTCGTAGCCGAGCCCGGTCTGGGCGCCGACGCCGACCACGACGACCGGTATCTTCAGCTTGCTGATGAGCTGTGTCATCCGCTTCAGCGACGCCTCGAACGACGGCCGGAAGGCGTTGGCGAGCGGTACGACGAAGGCGTCGTACTGGTCGTTGATCCTCCCTGCGGCCTTGACGTCCGTCCTGATGCCGTTCGAGACGACCTCGGTGCCGGGCGTCTCCAGGATCTTGTGGGTGGCATCACTGAAGATCAGGTTGCCGGAGTTGGTGGCGATCACGTCACGGTGGAGGGCTTCCTCCACGGGGACGACGTCGTAGGGGCTCTTCCCCGATCTGAGGAGGATGCGCTGCATGGGGGGAACATTCGATGACACAAAGTCCAGACTAAGTTTAGGGAGTCTTTCATTTCTATATGGAACCCGTACAACCTTTTTGCCATACGCAGGGCGTGAGTGAATGATTACGCTACGGCTGTCCGGGGGCTGGACCGGCGCGCGCCCTCGGGCCCCCTTCGCGTAGATTGCCTGGCAGTCGAACGGTGAGGGGACGGAACCGCAGGTGGAAGGCGTAAGGCAGGCTGTGACCGAGGCCCGCAGGATCGTCGTCAAGGTGGGTTCCTCCTCGCTGACCACCGCGTCCGGAGGGCTCGACGCGGACCGGGTCGACGCCCTCGTCGACGTCCTCGCCAAGAGCCGCAGCGGCGGAGAACGTGAGATTGTTCTCGTTTCCTCCGGCGCCATCGCGGCCGGTCTCGCCCCGCTGGGACTGCGTCGCCGGCCCAAGGACCTCGCCCGCCAGCAGGCCGCCGCCAGCGTCGGCCAGGGCCTGCTCGTCGCCCGCTACACCGCCTCCTTCGCCCGCTACGGCGTCCGCGTCGGCCAGGTGCTGCTCACCTCCGACGACATGAGCCGCCGCGCCCACCACCGCAACGCCTCCCGCACCCTCGACAAGCTCCTCGCGATGGGCGCCCTCCCGGTCGTCAACGAGAACGACACCGTCGCCACCGACGAGATCCGCTTCGGCGACAACGACCGCCTCGCCGCGCTCGTCGCCCACCTGGTCCGGGCCGACCTGCTGGTGCTCCTGTCCGACGTGGACGGCGTGTACGACGGCGACCCCAGCAGGCCGGGAACCTCGCGGATAGCGGAGGTACGGGGGCCCGCGGACCTCGCGCACGTGGAGATCGGCAGCGCGGGGAAGGCCGGGGTCGGCACCGGCGGCATGGTCACCAAGGTCGAGGCCGCCCGGATCGCGGCCGCCGCCGGCATTCCCGTGGTGCTGACCAGCGCGGTCCACGCGGCCTACGCGCTCTCCGGCGGCGACACCGGCACCTACTTCCACGCCACGGGCAAGCGGTCCGCCGACCGGCTGCTGTGGCTGCAGCACGCCTCCACCCCGCAGGGGTCGCTCACCCTCGACGACGGGGCCGTGCGTGCGGTCGTCGAGCGGCGCAAGTCGCTGCTGCCGGCCGGCATCGCGGCCGTGGAGGGCGAGTTCAGCGCGGGCGACCCGGTCGAACTGCGTGACGCCGCCGGACGGGCCGTCGCGCGCGGGCTGGTCAGCTTCGACGCCAAGGAGATCCCCCAGCTGATCGGCCGTTCCACCCGGGAACTGGCGCGCGAGCTCGGACCGGCGTACGAACGCGAGGTCGTCCACCGCGACGATCTGGTCGTTCTGCATCCCTGACGGGCGTCATCCGTCCGAAAACAGGGTGAACGCCCCGGCGAAGCTGTCGCCGTGAGGTGGACGTTCCGAAAAAGCGCCACAGAACTGCTTGCGGCCTGCTCAACTTTGTCTCAGGGACACAATCCGCAACGAGCGCTGCTCGACCGTTGGACGAAGGAGGCCGTCGTGAGACGAGTGCGCCCTGGGGTGGCGGCCTCCGGCGGTGGCACCGGCGGGCCTCCCTCCCGCGCGGCCGGCGAGGAGCGCGCACTGACCAGCGTCGCGACCGGCGAGCGGGCCGGCGGCGGCGAGCCCGAGGAACTGCCCCGGCTGTGGCACGTCACCCTCAGCGTCTCCGGCGCCGAGGCCCCCCTGAAGGAGGTGCGGCGCGCCCTGGAGCAGCTCGCCCACGACCACCCCTTCCTGCTGACCAGCCGATACGCGAACGACCACGCGGAGATCCGGTACTGGGAGGAGGCCCGCGACCTGCACGACGCGGCCGCCGTCGCGCTGCGCCTGTGGGGCGAGCACCGCCAGACCGCCGGGCTGCCGCCCTGGGAGATCGTCGGCCTGGAGGTCATCGACCGCGCGACCTACCACCAGCGCATCGCGGAGGGGTACGGGCCGCCGCCGGCCAGCCCGGTGGGCGTGCATCCCTATTGAGCGACCTTCGGGTGGCTGTGCCGCCGAGGGGGCTTCGGGTGGCCGCTCCGGGGGCGTCGGGTGGCTGTGCCGAGGGGGCTTCGGGTGGTCGTGCCGAGGGGGAGCTTCGGGCGGTCGTCTTGAGTGGTCTTCGGGTGGCCGTCGGGCGGCTCTGGAGGATCCCTTTTGCGTGACCTTCGGGTGGCTTGTCTCGCGGTGTGGAACAACCGGTGAACCGGCCCGTCCGGCGCACTACCCTTCCCTCATGACCTCGCTCTCGCCGTACGACTCCATGACCCCGGTCACCCAGACCGCCTACCGCGCCAAGGCCGCCGCAGCCGACCTCGCCCCGCTGCCGCGGGCTGCCAAGGACGACGCGCTGCTCGCCATCGCGGACGCCCTGGAGGTCCGCACGAGCGAGATCGTCGAGGCCAACGCCAAGGACATCGCCGCCGCCCGCGAGGCCGGTACCAGCGAGGCGATCATCGACCGGCTGACGCTGACCCCCGAGCGCGTGCGCGCCATCGCCTCCGACGTACGGGACGTCGTCGCGCTGCCCGACCCGGTCGGCGAGGTCGTGCGCGGCTCGACCCTGCCCAACGGCATCGACCTGCGCCAGGTCCGCGTCCCCCTCGGCGTCGTCGGCATCATCTACGAGGCCCGCCCGAACGTCACCGTGGACGCCGCCGCCCTCTGCCTGAAGTCCGGCAACGCCGTCCTGCTGCGCGGCTCCGCCTCCGCCTACGAGTCCAACTCCGCCCTCGTCCGGGTCATCCGCGACGCCGTCGGCGGCGCCGGGCTGCCCGCCGACGCCGTCCAGCTCGTACCCGGGCAGAGCCGGGAGAGCGTGCGCGAGCTGATGCGCGCCCGCGGCCTGGTCGACGTCCTGATCCCGCGCGGCGGCGCCTCGCTGATCCGGACGGTCGTCAACGACTCCACCGTCCCGGTCATCGAGACCGGCACCGGCAACTGCCACGTCTACGTCGACGCCGACGCCGACCTCGAGACGGCCGTCGAGATCCTGATCAACTCCAAGGCCCACCGGGTGAGTGTCTGCAACGCCGCCGAGACCCTGCTGGTCCACCAGGACATCGCCGCCGAGTTCCTGCCCCGGGCCCTGGACGCCCTCGCGGACGCCGGGGTCACCGTGCACGCCGACGAGCGGGTCATGGCGTACGCCAAGGACTCCCGGGCGACGGTCGTGGAGGCCACCCCGGAGGACTGGGAGACGGAGTACCTCTCCTACGACATCGCCGCCGCCGTCGTGGACTCCCTGGACAAGGCCGTCGAGCACATCCGGCTGTGGACCTCCGGTCACACCGAGGCCATCGTGACCACCTCCCAGCAGGCCGCCCGCCGCTTCACCCAGCTGGTCGACTCCACCACGGTCGCGGTCAACGCCTCGACCCGCTTCACGGACGGCGGCCAGTTCGGCTTCGGCGCGGAGATCGGCATCTCCACGCAGAAGCTGCACGCGCGCGGGCCGATGGGCCTGCCGGAGCTGACCAGCACCAAGTACATCGTGACCGGCGACGGACACGTGCGGCGCTGACGCCTGCCGTGCGGCGCATGAGCGCGCGGCAGGCGCCCCTGCCGCGCGCGTGCGCCGCTCGAAAGTCGCATGAGCGGCGTCTCACGAGATGGATGAATTTCTCTACCGTCTGCCCAAAATGACCCCCCAGGACTACTCTGGATCCGTGCCGGAGGACGTGGGGGGCACGCCGTTCCCTGACGGCTGGGAGCCCGACGACGACCACGACCGCGGGGTGTCGGACGAAGAGTTCGCCTCCGTGGTCTTCGACGAGGCCTTCGTACAGGCGGCCGCGGTGCACGAGCCGACCGCCGTCGAACGCCTCCTGGCCGCCGCCCAGGCGAGAGCGGAGGCCTCCGAGGCCGAGGCCCGCCGGACCCATCGCCGCAGCGAGCGGTACGAGGACGGATACGGCCCCGACGGCCGCGGCGGTTTCGGCCAGGATCCGGACTTCGGCGACCCGGACGACCCCGACGTTCTCGACAGCCGCCACGGCGCTCCGGGCACCTACGGCAAGCAGATCCGCTGGCACCGTCCCGTCGCCTGGCTGCTGGCCCTCGTGATGGGCATCGGCATGGTCGCGCTGGCCTTCACGGCGGTCTACCGGGGCGCCTCCTCGGACAACGGCGAACAGGTACCGCCCCCACCGGCCTCCACGGGCCTGGAACAGGGCGGTGCGGTGGTGCCCTCGGCCTCCGCCGACTACTCCCAGCCGGCGGCGTCGGCGATCCCCCGCACCCCCTGAATCCACCCCGGCCGGAACCGGACCATCGTGGTGAGAACCTGTCAGAACTTGTCGCGGCCGGGCGTTTACCCGAGCTCCCCGAGACCTACCCTGAAGGTATGGGAGGGCCTGGAGACCCATCTGAGGGGACGCCCGAGGGTGGACCCGGAGGTGGCGAGGAGGAGTACCGATCCGTCGTCTTCGACGAGTCGTTCGTCCGCGCTGCCCGGCTCCAGGAGTTCTCCGCCCACGAGCGCCTGGCCGACCACGCGCCCGCCGTGCGCCGCCGTCCGCCCGTGCGCCGAGGACTGTCCCGGCAGGTGTTCGTCCTCGTCCTGCTGATCGCCATCGCCTTCGGCACCGCGATCTACATGGGTGCCCGCCACCCCTACCGGACACCGGCCGCCCAGCAGCCCGTCGAACCCCTGCGGATGACCGTCATACCGCTGGCGCCCCAGGGCAAGGTGCCCGGCTCCACCGACATCGAGACGCTGTACGCCCAGAGCCCCGCCGCCCAGTACCGGATCGGCGCCGAGGGCGTTCCGCTGCCCGCCTCCCGGAACACCGCGCACTTCTCGGACAGCCAGGTCGTGGGCGCCCTGACCGTGGTCAAGGACTACATCGTCCGGTCGGCGCTCCACCCCGAGGTGGTCATCGGGGACCAGGTCCGACCGGTGCGCGTCCTGCTCGATTCGGACCAACTCGACCAGTTCGACCAGAGTTTCGACCACCCGGCCGCCGACGGGCGGCACGCGCCCACCGGCTGGCTGGTCCGCTTCGACCCGGACAAGGTCGAACTCGCCGACCGCAGGATCCGGGTCCAGGGCAGCCTCCATGCGGCCGAGACCGACTCGTCCACGCTGGAGGTCACCGCTGACCACACCTTCGTGTACGCGCTGCGTCCCGCGGGCGGCGGGTCGCGGGCCGAGGCGTCCCTGTTCACCGTGCGGCGCGAGCTGCACTTCCGCTTCGACCACGACGACCTGCGCATGCGCCAGACCCAGCTGGTCGTCTCCTACGTCCAGGCGGGCCCGCTGTCCTGCGCCGACGACTCCGCGAACCGGCTGCGCCCGCTGCTCGCCGGCCAGACCGCCAAGTCGGGCGGCCCGGCCGGCACCGACCCGTACGCGACGGGCAGCGCGACGGCCTTGTGCGGGTCACTGGCCCAGAGCGCACAGCCGCGGGTGTGAGCCTGGGGTGGTGGGACGGAGGGTTGGCTGGCGGGTCGATGGGCCTACGGGCTGGGCAGCGGGCGGCAGGCCGATGTGCCGATGGGACGGCTGGCGGCCCGGGGCGCGGCTCGTTCACTGACCTGCGCGCTGCCGAGCCGCCGGGGTTGCTGAGCCTCTGTGCTGCTGGGGCCCTCAGTCCTCGTCCCGCGGAGGCGTGTCCGTGGGCGGCTGGTCCTTCGGTGCTGAGCCGCCCGGACCGCCGGAACCGCCCGAGCCGCCGGCCGCGCCGCCTCCGCCCGCGAAGCCGCCGAAGCCCCGTCGCACCCGGCCGCCCAGGTCCCCGGCCCCGCCGGCGATGTCGCTGACCAGCTTCATCAGCGGGTCCTTGGAGGACTTCACATGCGTGGCGTAGTGGGCCGCCGAATCACGGAACGAGTCCGTCACCGACGTGTCCTTGTCCTCCGAGCGCCGCGGGTAGTGGCCGTCCATGATCCGCTGATAGTCCCGCGACTCCGCCCACTTCTTCAGCTCGGCGGCCCGCACCGTGGTGAACGGGTGGGAACGCGGCAGCACGTTGAGGATCTTCAGCACGGAGTCGCGCAGGTCGCCCCCGGCCTCGTACTCCTTGGCCTGCGCGAGGAACGCGTCCACGTTCATCTCGTGCAGATGGTTGCCACCGGCGATCTTCATCAGGCCGCGCATGGAGGCCGTCAGGTCCTGCCCGACCAGCAGGCCGGCCCGGTCGGCGGACAGCTCCGACTTGCGGAACCACTCGCGCAGCGCGGTCACGATCGCCATGATCGCGACATTGCCCAGCGGGATCCAGGCGACCCGGATGGCGAGGTTGGTCAGGAACAGCAGGATGGTCCGGTAGACGGAGTGACCGGACAGGGCGTGGCCCACCTCGTGCCCGACGACCGCCCGCATCTCCTCCTCGTCGAGCAGCTCGACGAGCCCCGTGGTGACGACGATGATCGGCTCGTCCAGTCCGATGCACATCGCGTTCGGCTGCGGGTCCTGGTTGACGTACATCGGCGGGACCTTCTCCAGGTCCAGGATGTAACAGGCGTCCCGCAGCATGTCGTTGAGGTGCGCGAACTGCTGGTCCGAGACCCGCACCGAGTCGGACAGGAACAGCAGCCGCAGACTCCGCTCCGGCAGCAGACCGCTCAGCGCCTTGAAGACGGTGTCGAAACCGCTCAGCTTCCGCAGCGCCACCAGGGCGGAACGGTCGGCCGGATGCTCGTACGCACGCGAGGAGATTCCGGGAAAGCGCCTGCGCTGCCTGCTCGGCACGTTCTCGTGCCCGTTGTGCTGGTGGCCGTCGTCGGACATGTGGTCCCCCATGTGCGTCTGTGTGGCCTGTGCGGCCCTTCGAGCCCCCGAAGCAGGCTCCAGCCTAGGCGGAGTTCCCGTGGACGGGCAGTACGGCGAAGAAGCTGCCGCGGGGTATACGCGGAAGGACGAGTGAGGCGCGGGGAAAGTTGCCTCGGCGCCGGCGCACGGAAGCGAGGGCTCTCCCCGCAACGGCGGAGTCGGCGTGATCGGCGCGGAGCCGCCCGCTTACGATGGGCCGACATCTTTATCCCGCCCACACCCGATAGGTCCTGCCGAAGATGAGCTTCCACAGCACCGCTGCCCAGTTGGTCACCCTCGCCTCTGAGGGCGGAGAGCACGGCGGCAACCACGAGAGCCTCAACCCGCTGGTGACCGGTGGCGGCGCGTTCGTCATCCTCATGCTGCTGCTGTGGGTCACCACCCGCTTCAACCGCGACCGCTGAACCCCGGCCGAGACCGCCCCGGGGGTGCTCCCGGGGGTCTGGCGACCGTGGCCCACGGGTCGGGCCGGTAGGGTCTGCACGCATGGGAGAGCAGGACATGCCTACCGGCCCGGGCAACGCCCCGACGAACCGCGGCAAGCGCCGCCTCGGCGTCATGGGCGGAACGTTCGACCCGATCCACCACGGGCACCTCGTGGCGGCCAGTGAGGTCGCCGCGCAGTTCCACCTGGACGAGGTGGTGTTCGTCCCGACCGGGCAGCCGTGGCAGAAGACCCACCGCAACGTCTCCCCGGCCGAGGACCGCTACCTGATGACGGTCATCGCGACCGCCGAGAACCCGCAGTTCTCGGTGAGCCGCATCGACATCGACCGCGGCGGCCCGACCTACACGGTGGACACCCTGCGCGACCTGCGCGCGCTCAACCCCGACACGGACCTCTTCTTCATCACCGGCGCCGACGCCCTCGACCAGATCCTGACCTGGCGGGACACGGAGGAGCTGTTCTCCCTCGCGCACTTCGTCGGAGTCACCCGGCCCGGCCACCACCTGGCCAACCCGGGGCTCCCGGAGGACGGCGTCTCGCTCGTCGAGGTCCCCGCCCTCGCCATCTCCTCCACAGACTGCCGTGCGAGAGTCGCCAAGGGCGACCCCGTCTGGTATCTGGTGCCGGACGGAGTCGTGCGCTACATCGACAAGCGCGAGCTGTACCGCGGCGACTGAGCCGAGAGGGGCACCGGTGAACGACCGATACGACGCGGGGGGCGCAGAGTACGGGGCCGACCAGTACGAGCTCGTCGGCTACGACGAGTACGGACAGCCGGTGTACCGGCAGATCCCCCAGCAGCAGCCCCCTCAGCAGCCCTACGACCCTTACGCTCAGCAGGGCTACGGCTACGACCCGTACGCCACGGGCCAGCAGCAGCCGGTCCCGTCGTACGACCCCTACGACACCGGCCACCGGGACCCGGCTCCCTCCTACGACACCGGTCGCCAGGACACCGCCCCCTTCTACGACACCGGTCGCCAGGACGCCGCCCCCTCCTACGACACCGGCCGACAGTCGCCCGCCCCCTCCTACGATTCCTACGCCGCCGACGGGCAGCCGGGTGGCGGCGCCACGACCTCGTACGACCCCTACGGCCGGGCCGCGGCCGGTGGGCAGCAGCGCGTGGCCGAGCAGACCGCCTACATCCCGCAGCAGGCGGGCCCGGCGCAGGACGCGGAGGAGCCCGACGCCCCCGGCCAACGGGAGTACCGCACCGAGCAGTTCGCCTTCGTCGAGGAGCCCGACGGTGACTCCGAGGACGTCATCGACTGGCTGAAGTTCACCGAGAACCGCACCGAGCGCCGCGAGGAGGCCCGGCGCCGCGCCCGCAGCCGGATCGTCGCCCTGGTCGTCGTCCTGGCGCTGTGCGCGGTCGGCGGCGTCGGCTACCTCTGGTACGCCGGGAAGCTGCCCGGCCTGTCCTCCTCCGACGACAGCACCGGCGGCACCACGGCCGGCGGCGCCCAGAAGCGCGACGTGGTCGTCGTCCACCTGCACGACACCAAGAGCGGCGACACCTCCACGGCACTGCTCGTCGACAACACCACCACCGAGCAGGGCACCACCGTGCTGCTGCCCAACTCCCTCGCCCTCACCGACGACAGCGGCAGCACGACCACGCTCGCCAAGTCGGTCGAGGACGACGGCTCCACGGGGACGCGCGAGGCGATCGACACGGTCCTCGGCACCCAGATCCAGGGCACCTGGCGGCTGGACACCCCCTACCTGCAGAACCTCGTCGACCTCGTCGGCAACATCGACATCGACACCGACACCGACGTGCCCGACCCGGGCGCCAAGTCCAAGGGCGCCGCACCCCTCGTGAACAAGGGCGAGCAGCAGACCCTCAGCGGCAAGATGGCCGTCGCCTACGCCACCTACCGCGCCTCCGGCGAGGCCCAGAACGCCCAGTTGGAGCGGTTCGGGCAGGTCATGCAGGGCGTCCTGCGCAAGCTGTCCTCCGACGCCCAGGCCGCGACGATCACCGTCCAGACGCTCCAGCAGATCCTCGACCCGTCGATGACCGACAAGGATCTCGGCGCCTTCCTCGCCAAGCTCGCCGACCTCGCCAAGGGCGGCGACTACAAGACGGCCCTGCTGCCCGTGCAGGCCGACGGCACACTGACCGCCGAGGCCAGTGACAGCGTGGTCAAGGACGTCCTCGGCGGCACCGCCAAGAGCCCCGACAAGGACGCCGCCGTCCGCGTGTCCGTCCAGAACGCCAGTGGTGTGAAGGACAACACCGAGAAGGCCCGCGTGGTGCTCCTCAACGGAGGCTTCACCTTCCTGGAGGGCGGCACCGCCTCCGCCGCCCGGACCGCGTCGCAGGTGGTCTACGCCGACGCCGCCGACAAGGAGAACGCCACCGAGGTCGCCAAGACCCTGGGCCTGCCCACCAGCTCCGTCACCAAGGGCAAGATCTCCTCCAACGCGAACGTCACCGTGGTCCTCGGGCAGGACTACGCCCCGTCGTCGTCCCAGTGAGCCGGGCGGACGGCACCCCCTGGTGAGCCGACAATCACGTGGGGTGCCGTCACCGGTCGTGAGACCCTTGTGGTCAAGTGACCGCCGACGGAAAGCCTTGTAGTGACCGCCACTGACCGATCCCTTGAGCTCGTCAACACCGCCGCTCAGGCGGCCGCCGACAAGCTCGCGCACGACATCATCGCCTACGACGTCAGCGACGTGCTGTCGATCACCGACGCCTTCCTGCTCGCCTCCGCGCCCAACGACCGCCAGGTCAAGTCGATCGTCGACGAGATCGAGGAGCGGCTGCAGAAGGAGCTCGGCGCCAAGCCGGTGCGCCGCGAGGGCGACCGCGAGGCCCGTTGGGTCCTCCTCGACTACGTCGACATCGTCGTCCACGTCCAGCACAGCGAGGAGCGGGTCTTCTACGCCCTGGAGCGGCTGTGGAAGGACTGCCCCGAGCTGGAACTGCCCGCCGACGCCAAGGCCACCCGCGGCAAGGCCGAGGAGCACGCCAAGCTGCAGTCCGCCGAGGAGGCGGCCGAGCCGGGTGGTGAGTGGCGATGAGCGCCACCGGCGAGGTCAGCGGCGGCAGCCCGGGCCGGGGCCGCCGTCTCATCCTGTGGCGGCACGGCCAGACCGCCTGGAACGTCGAGCGGCGCTTCCAGGGCACCACCGACGTCGCCCTCACCGAGGCGGGTACCGGCCAGGCCCGCCGCGCCGCCCGGCTGCTGGCCTCCCTGCGCCCCGACGCGATCGTCGCCTCCGACCTCCAGCGGGCCGCGCACACGGCCGCCGAGCTGGCCTTGCTCACCGGCCTGGAGGTCGCCCACGACGAGGGCCTGCGCGAGACCTACGCGGGTGTCTGGCAGGGGCTGACGCACGAGGAGATCATCGCCCGGTACGGCGAGGAGTACGCCGCGTGGAAGCGCGGCGAGGCGGTCCGCCGGGGTGGCGGCGAACTGGAGACAGAGGTCGCCGACCGCGCCGCCCCCGTCGTGCTCCGGCACGCCGAGAAGCTGCCCGACGGCGGCACCCTCGTGGTGGTCAGCCACGGCGGCACGATCCGCACCACCATCGGCCGGCTCCTCGGCCTCGAGCCCCACCACTGGGAGAGCCTCGGCGGCCTCTCCAACTGCTGCTGGTCCGTCCTCGGCGAGGGCGCCCGCGGCTGGCGCCTGCTGGAGCACAACGCCGGCACTCTGCCGGAACCGGTGCTCGGCGACGACGACTGACCGCCCCGACCGCTCCCGGAGGCGGGCCCGGGACCCGGATTTCACTTTCCGGCAGGTCGCAGGCTAAAGTTCTTCTTGTTCGCCCCGCCAAGCGGGAAGGACACGAAGAACACAAGGGGCTATAGCTCAGTTGGTAGAGCGCCTGCATGGCATGCAGGAGGTCAGGAGTTCAATTCTCCTTAGCTCCACAGATGACACTCTCGAGTTGTCGAAGATCAGTGGATCAGAATCCCGTACCCGTCAGGGGGCGGGATTTTTCGTGCCACCAGGCCGCCTTCCGTTCCGTCTCCTCGCCGTCCGGCGGGTAGAGGAGCCGTCGGCGGCGAGGACTTCGTAGCGCGCGTCGGTCGCGGGCAGGTGCTCGGGCAGCTGACCGGCGTCGCGTTGTTCGGCACACTGTTCCTGAACCGGCTTGAGTCACTTGGGGCCTCCGGGGCGTATACCTCTGCGGAGGCGCTCTCGGCGTGTCTGTCCACGCCGGCCGGGACGGCCGCGGCGGCTGCCGTGGCCGGACTGGTACTGAGGCGTCGCTGACCGTATTGGTCCGGCCGTGGCAGAATCAAACGGCCGGAAGGGGGCGCGACCCGACGGGAGGGAGCAGTGATGCCTGCGAGCATCCTCGGAGAGGCCGGTCACCTCTTCGGCGCAAGCGGGGCTCGGGATACGGTCGTCCGCCTCAGCTGCCCTTCCTGCGGTTCCGCCCATGTGGCCCAGGTCCTCGGCGACAACGGCGGGATTTCCTACGTGTGCACGGCCTGCGGCCACAGCTGGAGCTGATCGATGGGTGCACACAGGCGGAAGTGCGACTGGTGCGGCAGCGGCACGCCGATCGTCCGCGACATGGAGCCGCTCAACCCGGACTACCAGTACTGGTGCGAGGAATGCGCACGGGCGCTGATCATAAAAGGCGACCCGATCGAGACGTACCGCGAGCTGGAGGGCGAGCCGATCTACGGGCGGCTCCTCGAGGAGCACTGCACGCTCAAGCGTTTCTATTCGTTCGTCACGGCGTGACACGGACCGGGAACCGGACATTGCCCCCGTACCGGCGCGAGACGGAAACGATTTGGCGATGCACCGGGGGGACCGTGTAATGTTGGCGTCGCCGCCGGGGAAACCCGGAGGAAAGAGCAAGGGGCTATAGCTCAGTTGGTAGAGCGCCTGCATGGCATGCAGGAGGTCAGGAGTTCAATTCTCCTTAGCTCCACAGCAAGATCCCGCCGGATGATGATCCGGCGGGATCTTTTCGTTGCGGCCGTGTCCGGTTCGTGCCGGGGGGCCCGGGCCGCGCGGGCCCGGGCCGGTTCAGCGGCCGAGGGCGCGGCGGCCCCGGCCCTGGGACAGCACCGGCAGGTTGCTGCGGGAGGGGGGCCGCTCCGTCTGGTCCTCGATGCGCAGGGCGAGCGCGGGGCAGCGCCGTACCGCGCGCAGCGCCTTCGCCTCCGCGTAGCGCGGGACCTGTGCCTGGGCGACGGTCGGGAAGCCGTCGGCGCCCAGTTCGAAGACCTCGGGGAGGATGTCCGCGCACAGGCCGTGGCCCCGGCACAGCGTCCAGTCCACGTAGATCTTCTGGCGGCTGGGGCCGTTCTCCTCGGACTCTGCGCCGCCCGGGATGCCCGTCGGGGCCCTGCCTCCCTCGAAGAGCGGCAGAACGCCCTCCACGGGCCGTCCGCAGCCGTTGCCGAGGACATGCGCGGCCAGGTCGTCGGTGAACGCCTTGATGGTCGATTCCAGGAACATCGCGGAGCCGTCGGGGTGCGAGCACGCGCCGCGCCGCTTCACGTTCTTGGCGACCTGCTTGAGCGCCTCGAGGGCGGCCGGGCCGCCGCCGTTGAGGATGTCCTCCATGCCGCGCGCGGCGGCCGGCAGGCCGAGGTAGCAGGGGCCGCACTGGCCCGCGCTCTCCTCGGCCAGCCACTGCGCCACCCGCAGCGACTCGCCCAGCGGGCAGGTGTTCTGACTGATCGGCAGGATGGCGCCGGCGCCCAGCGAACCACCCACGGCGTCCAGGGAGTTGCGCGAGACGATCGCCTCGTTGACCGTCGCCGCGTCGATCCACTTGCCGTGGTAGCCGCCGGTCAGCACGCCCTGCGGAACCGGCGGAGCGCCGGCGAGCTGAAGGACGTAGCGCAGCGGTACGCCCGTGGGGACCTCGATCACCATGGGGCGGGCGACCGCGCCGGAGACGGTGAGCATGACGGTGCCCGGCTCGTCGTACAGGCCGGTGTTGCCGTAGCGCTCCGGGCCGATGCGGGCGGCTATCGCGAGTTGGGCGAACGTCTCGGCGTTGGACAGCAGGGTCGGTGCGCCGCCGACGCCGCTCTTGGAGGCGCTGATCTTGCGGCCGGGCGGGATGGCCGGGCCGCCGTCGATGGAGCGGATCAGGGAGGCCGCCGCTCCGGTGACCATCCGGACCGGATTGCGCTGCACGCGCGCGCGTAGAGCCGAGCGGCGGCCGTTGCTGAGGCCGCGTTCGGCGAGCGCGGCCTCCATGGAGCGTTGGGTGGACTCGCGGGTGACCCCCACCACGAGCGTGCGGGCGCCCAGGGCCTCGGCGCACAGCAGCGCGCCGTCCAGGATGAGGTGCGGGGCACGGTTGATGAGCACCGTGTCCTTGCGGCAGGCCGGTTCGTCCTCGCTGCCGTTGACGACGACGACCGGCCGTACGCCGCGCTTGATCGCCGATTCGGCGACCGAGCGCAGCTTCTTGTGGAAGGGGAAGCCCGCGCCGCCGCGGCCCTTCAGGTTGATGCGTTCGGCGAGTTGGGCGAGCTGCTCGCCGCCCAACGGTTCGAGCGGCCCGTGCACCTTCAGGTGCATGGGCAGATCGAGTCGTTCGACAAGGTCGAAGCCCGACGTGAGCTGGGGAAGGCCGACCACGCGGACTTCGGGTACGTCGGGCAGGGCCTCGTTCACTTAAAGCCTCCGGAAGGCGTGTTCCAAGGTTCGCCCGAACCCGGCGCCTCGAAGTCGTAGGAGGAGCCGGACAGTGTTTCCGTGGCGGGACCGCTGTTGTACGTGTCGTTGGGGTTGTACGTGCCGTAGAGGGTGTTCGACTCACCGGTGTCGTACACATCACTCCCGCCGTACCCGTTGGTGCCCGAATTGTCATAGGTGGGAATGTTGTATCCGGTGTCGTTGAGGGGGTCGTAGGCCGACGGGGGCGCCTCGCCGACGGGCGGGGGCGAGGGGATGGGCCAGCTGCCCGAGGTGCTGCCGTCGATGCGCGGGATGGCCTCCGTGGGCTGCGTGTCCATGGGCAGCTCCATACGGGCCGTCTGGTCGGCGGCGAAGGGCTCCTGGGCGGGCTGTGGTGCGGAGACGGCGCGGTAGGCGGCCGCGAAGCCCTTCGTCGGCGCGGGGGTGTCGTAGGAGGGCGTGCCGCGCGGTGACGGATTCTCGTAGCCCGGCAGCGTGGACTGTGCCGCCCTGGCCCGGCTCTCCTCCAGTCTCGCGGCGGCCGGCTTCTCCCCGCCGTCGAGCAGTCCGGTGACGCGGTCGGCGACCATGCGCTTGACCTGGCGCGGTGCCGCGCGCAGCGCCAGGGCCGCGCCGACCGCGACCACGCACAGCATGTAGGCCACCATGAAGAACGTCTTCGCGGGCCGGCCGGCGTACAGGCCGTGGACCAGGGCCGCGCACCAGGCGGGGTAGGCCAGCATGTGCATGGCGCGCCAGCGGGCTGCCACGGGTGCCGGGGACGCGAAGCGGTTGCGCAGTACGCCGGTCACGCCCACGAAGATCATGAGCATCGCGGCGAGGGTGCCCAGGCCGACGAGGAAGTCGGTGCCTGCGAACTGGTCGCCGTCGGTCAGGAACAGCCCGAACGGGATCACCGCGGCGATCCACCCGGTGTGCTCCAGCGCCAGCTTGGTCCCGATGTGGACGAGGAGGAAGGCGATGGAGGCGACCGCCGTCACTCGGTGAACGGCCTGGGCGATGAGCCGCTGACGCGTGTTGAGGAGCATGCGGTCCTGGGCGACGAGCCCCCAGATCACCGAGCACGTGAGGCAGACGAGGGACAGGACGCCGACACCGAAGTCGAGGAAGTACATGAGCGTGTCGTCTGCGGTGCTGTCCGTCGTCGTCACGGCGTGCCTCCACGTGTCGTGCCGGAGGGTATGGACTGCGCGGCGGCAGCCGTCGCCGTTCCGTGGGCCGACCGGGCCGGCCCGGGGGGCGAGCTGCTGTGAGGGAGATCGTTCATGGGGGCAACTCCGAATGGTTCGGGAAGGCGGTCCCGGAGCCGCACTCTAAGCGGCGTCATACCGATGGATGCGGGGGTTTCAGTTATTGCGCTGTTATCAAGGGACGATGCGACTGGCGTGATGTCCTATAGCTACTGTTACGCGGAGTAAACGTTGACTCTGGGTCAGGTTCTGTCGGGGCGGCCGGAGAGCTTCATGGGGGCCGGGGGTGTTTCCGGGCCAAGGAGTCATACGGAAGCGCGTCGCGACGTGCTCAAGCCCTGCGGTACCCTGACGCCATGCGTGCCGTACGCCTTCTGCTTAGCGAGCCGCGCTGATCAGCACCGACCACCGTCGGAACGAGTGGTCGGAATCGGCGCGGCGTCCCCTCCTGTGCGAGGGGATTTTTCGTTTTCTGAAAGTCGCAGCCGCTGGCAGAGACGATCGATGGAGCTTTGAGGATCATGAGCGAGACGAACCCCGCTGCCGCCGCCGAGGTGGCCGCGCCGCACCGCTACACGGCCGCCATGGCGGCCGACATCGAGGCACGCTGGCAGGACTTCTGGGACGCCGACGGCACCTACGCGGCGCCGAACCCGAGCGGTGACCTGGCGGGCGACCCCGAGCTGGTCGCCAAGCCCAAGAAGTTCATCATGGACATGTTCCCGTACCCCTCCGGCGCGGGCCTGCACGTCGGCCACCCCCTGGGCTACATCGCCACCGACGTCTTCGCCCGGTTCCAGCGGATGACCGGCCACAACGTCCTGCACACCCTGGGCTTCGACGCCTTCGGGCTGCCCGCCGAGCAGTACGCCGTGCAGACCGGCACGCACCCGCGTGTCTCCACCGAGGCCAACATCGAGAACATGAAGGTCCAGCTGCGCCGGCTGGGCCTGGGCCACGACAAGCGCCGGTCGTTCGCCACGATCGACCCGGAGTACTACAAGTGGACCCAGTGGATCTTCCTGCAGATCTTCAACTCCTGGTACGACGACGAGGCCGGGAAGGCCCGCCCGATCGCCGAGCTGGTCGCCGCCTTCGAGTCCGGTGAGCGTGCCGTACCGGGGCACACGCGCGCGTGGAGCGAGCTGACCGCCGCCGAGCGCGCCGACGTCCTGGGTGAGTACCGCCTGGCCTACGCCTCCGACGCGCCGGTCAACTGGTGCCCCGGCCTGGGCACCGTCCTGGCCAACGAGGAGGTCACCGCCGAGGGCCGCTCCGAGCGCGGCAACTTCCCCGTCTTCAAGGCCAAGCTGCGCCAGTGGAACATGCGCATCACCGCCTACGCCGACCGGCTGCTGAACGACCTGGACGCGCTGGACTGGCCCGAGGCCATCAAGCTGCAGCAGCGCAACTGGATCGGCCGCTCCGAGGGCGCCCGCGTCGACTTCCCGATCGACGGCGAGCGCATCACGGTCTTCACCACGCGCCCCGACACGCTGTTCGGCGCGAGCTACATGGTGCTGGCGCCCGAGCACCCGCTAGTCGAGAAGTTCACCGCCCGGGAATGGCCCGAGGGCACGCACGACGTCTGGACCGGCGGCCACGCCACCCCCGCCGAGGCCGTCGCCGCCTACCGCGCGCAGGCCGCCGCCAAGTCGGACGTCGAGCGCCAGGCCGAGGCCAAGGACAAGACCGGCGTCTTCATCGGCGCGTACGCCACCAACCCGGTCAACGGCGCGCAGGTCCCCGTCTTCATCGCCGACTACGTCCTGATGGGCTACGGCACCGGCGCGATCATGGCCGTACCCTGCGGCGACCAGCGCGACTTCGAGTTCGCGCGCGCCTTCGAGCTGCCGATCCCCTGCATCGTCGAACCGACCGACGGCCGGGGCACGGACACCTCCACCTGGGAGGACGCCTTCGCGTCGTACGACGCGAAGATCATCAACTCCACCGGTGAGGGCGTCTCCCTGGACGGCCTGGGCGTCGCCGAGGCCAAGGCCCGCATCACCGAGTGGCTGGAGCGCACCGGCGCCGGCGAGGGCACCGTCAACTTCCGGCTGCGCGACTGGCTGTTCAGCCGCCAGCGCTACTGGGGCGAGCCCTTCCCGATCGTCTACGACGAGGACGGCATCGCCCACCCGCTGCCCGAGTCGATGCTGCCGCTGGAGCTGCCCGAGGTCGAGGACTACTCGCCGCGCACCTTCGACCCGGACGACGCCGACACCCAGCCCGAGACGCCGCTGTCGCGCAACGAGGACTGGGTCAACGTCACCCTGGACCTGGGCGACGGCCCCAAGAAGTACCGCCGCGAGACCAACACCATGCCCAACTGGGCCGGTTCCTGCTGGTACGAGCTGCGCTACCTGGACCCGCACAACAGCGACAAGCTGGTCGACCCCGAGATCGAGCAGTACTGGATGGGCCCGCGCGCGGGACAGCCGCACGGCGGCGTCGACCTGTACGTCGGCGGCGCCGAGCACGCCGTGCTGCACCTGCTGTACGCGCGCTTCTGGTCCAAGGTCCTGTTCGACCTGGGACACGTCTCCTCGGCCGAGCCGTTCCACAAGCTGTTCAACCAGGGCATGATCCAGGCCTACGTCTACCGCGACAGCCGGGGCATCGCGGTGCCGGCCGCCGAGGTGGAGGAGCGCGACGGCGCCTACTACTACCAGGGCGAGCAGGTCAGCCGTCTGCTGGGCAAGATGGGCAAGTCCCTGAAGAACGCCGTCACCCCGGACGAGATCGCCGCCGAGTACGGCGCGGACACGCTGCGCCTGTACGAGATGGCGATGGGCCCCCTGGACGTGTCCCGGCCGTGGGACACGCGCGCGGTGGTCGGCCAGTTCCGGCTGCTGCAGCGGCTGTGGCGCAACATCGTCGACGAGGCGACCGGCGAGGTCACCGTCGTCGACGCCGAGCCGGACGAGGCCACGCTGCGCGCGCTGCACAAGGCGATCGACGGGGTGCGCGGCGACCTGGAGGGCATGCGGTTCAACACCGCCATCGCCAAGGTCACCGAGCTGAACAACCACCTGACCAAGGCGGGCGGGCCGGTGCCGCGCCCGGTCGCCGAGGCGCTGGTGCTGATGGTCGCGCCGCTGGCCCCGCACATCGCCGAGGAACTGTGGCGCAAGCTGGGCCACACCGACTCCGTCGTCCACCGGGACTTCCCGGTCGCCGACCCGGCGTACGTCGTGGACGAGACGGTGACCTGCGTGGTCCAGGTCAAGGGCAAGGTCAAGGCCCGCCTGGAGGTCGCGCCGTCCATCTCCGAGGAGGAGCTGGAGAAGGTCGCGCTGGCCGACGAGAAGGTCGTCGCGGCGCTGGACGGGGCGGGCATCCGCAAGGTGATCGTGCGGGCGCCGAAGCTGGTGAACATCGTTCCGGCGTAACGCCCCCTAGGGGTTCGGTACGGGCAGGTTCGGGGTTCTCCTGGAACTCCGGGCCTGCCCGCTGCGTTTACCGTGGAAGAGCGGCGCGGCGCGTGCCGCCGCGGAACCCAGGAGGAGCGTCGTGGAAGCAGTGTTTGCCGTCGTTGCCCTGCTCTTCGTCCTCTTCCTGGTGCTCGGTGCCTATGTCACGGTGAAGGTCGTCGGCGCCGCCAAGCGCGGAGTGGACCGCACCCTCACCCAGGCCCGCCGCACCGTCGAGGACCACACCCTGCGCGCCAAGTCCTTCGCCCAGCCCGGTGCGCAGGGCGAGCTGGCCCAGTTGCGGCTGAAGCTGCGCACGTCCATGCGCGCCACCCAGGACGCGCTGCACGCGGGCGTGGCCGAGGACGAGTCGCTGAAGGAGTCCATCGGCCTGTTCGAGCGGCTCAGCGTGCACGGCCATGAACTCGACGGCGAACTCAAGCGTTTGGAGGCCGAGCCCGACCGGGCGGCCCTCGCCGAGCGGCTGCCCGGACTGCGCGAGCGCACCGAGCAGGTCGTCCGGTCGGCGGACGCGCTGCGCTGGGCGGCCCGCGACCGCGCCCGCCGTTTCGCGGACGACGACCTGGACTCCCTGAGAGCGCAGATCGACATGGAGGCCGGTGCCCTGCGGCACTGGACGACGGAGGAGCCGCCGGCCACCGCCCCGCCGCCGTGGCCGGAGGCCCCGGCCGCCGAGACACCGGCCGCACAGCAGACCTGGCCGGACACCCCCTCACCCACGGCCGAGGAGCCGACGCGCCCCGCCATCACCCCGCCGGCCCCGCGTGCCGCCTACCCCTGGGAGAAGAAGCGCCGCCCCGAGAGCACGACGTGATCCGGCCACGGCCGTCGAGGTGAACGGGGCCGGGCTGCCGTCCGGGCGCTACGGCAGGTAACCTCCAGCTCATGTCCCGCCATGTCGCGATCGTCACCGATTCAACGGCCTACCTGCCGCCGCGGACGATGGAGCGCCACGGCATCACCGCGGTGCCCCTGACCGTGGTCCTCGGCGACCAGGCCCTGGAAGAGGGCACCGAGATCTCGACCCGCTCCCTGGCCCAGGCACTGCAGAAGCGGCGCCCGGTCACGACCTCGCGCCCCAGCCCCGAGCAGTTCGCGCAGACCTATCGCAAGGTCGCGGAGTCCGGCGCCACCGGCATCGTCTCCCTGCACCTGTCCGCCGAACTGTCCGGCACCTACGACGCGGCCGTCCTCGCGGCGCGGGAGGCGCCGGTGCCGGTGCGGGTGGTGGACACCGGGATGATCGCGATGGCGCTGGGGTTCTGTGCGCTCGCCGCGGCCGAGGCGGCGGAGACGGGCGGCACGGTGGACGAGGCCGTGGCGGCCGCGGAGAAGCGGGCCGCGAGCACGTCCGCCTACTTCTACGTCGACACCCTCGACTATCTGCGCCGCGGCGGCCGGATCGGAGCCGCCCAGGCCCTGCTCGGCTCCGCGCTCGCGGTGAAGCCGCTGCTCCAGTTGAACGGCGGCCGTATCGAACCGCTGGAGAAGGTGCGCACGGCGTCGAAGGCGATCGCCCGCCTGGAGGAGATCGCCGCGGACCGGGCCGGCAGCGCAACCGTCGACATCGCCGTGCACCATCTCTCCGCCCCCGACCGGGCGTCGGCTCTGGCCGATCGGCTGCGGGCGCGGGTGGGCGGCCTCGCCGACCTGCATGTGAGCGAGGTGGGGGCGGTGATCGGGGCACACACCGGGCCCGGGTTGCTGGGGGTTGTGGTGTCGCCCCGGTGAGCTGCGCCGGCCCTGTCGTTCACTTGTAGGGGTGACCGAGTTATCCACAACCGGGCGGTCTTCCCCGGAAATTGAGCAAGATCATCACTAGTCGTCGAGATGTCCCATCCTCGTCGCATGGCACTTCGATCACGCTCACGCACAGCGACCACGACCAGCGGCCCGGGCCGCGGCCCCCACTCCGACGTCCGCACCCGGCACCACCGTGCCCGTCCGCGCGGCCGGGCCCGGCATACCTCGGCCGAGGAACTCCGCCGACGCGCGGAGGCGCTCTTCGGCGAACGGGCCGAGGAGGAGCGGGAGTCGGGCAAAGGACCACCGGCGGTCGCCGTCCGGCCCGCCCCGGCGCCGCGCACCGACCCGACGCCGGACACGGACGTGCACCGTGTCGACGAGCCTCCTTCCTCCCCACCGGCCGACCCGGAGCGGGACTGGCGCGGGCGGGCCGGGCTCGCGCTGCGGGAGCGGATGCCGGTCTGGATGCAGGCGAGGTGCGGTCTGGAGCGGCGGAGCGTGGTCGCGCTCACGCTGCTGCTCGTTCTCGCCGCGGGGCTTGCCGTCCAGCACTTCTGGACCGGCCGGACGCAGGACGTGCGGCCGCCGGAGCTGGTGCGGGCGGCTCCGTTCGAGGAACGGAAGCAGGGCCAGGAGGCCGAGCCGGGGGTCACGGCGCCCGCCGCGGGGACGGCCGCTGCCGAGATCGTGGTGGACGTCAGCGGCAAGGTGCGCAAACCGGGCATCCAGCGGCTGCCCGCGGGCTCCCGGGTCGCCGACGCCCTGGAGGCGGCCGGCGGGGTGCGTCCCGGCGCGAGCACGGAGGGGCTCAACCGGGCGCGGTTCCTCGTCGACGGTGAGCAGGTCGCCGTCGGCGTCCCCGCCCCCGCCCAGGCACCGGTGCAGAGCGGTACGGGCGTGGCGGGAGCGGCACCGGCGGCGCCCGTCTCCCTCAACACCGCCACGGCGGAACAGCTAGACACCCTGCCGGGCATCGGACCGGTCCTGGCCCAGCACATCATCGACTACCGCACCCGGCACGGCGGCTTTCGCTCCGTGGACGAACTGCGCGAGGTCAACGGCATCGGCGACCGACGCTTCGCCGACCTGCGGAACCTCGTACAGCCATGACGGGCGGCATCCGGCCTGCGTCCGCCGGGGACGGGCCTGCGTCCGTCGGGGACGGGTCTGTGCCCGTCGGGGAGCTGCCTGCGTCTGTCGGGGACGGGTCTGTGTCCGTCGGGGAGCTGCCTGCGTCTGTCGGGGACGGGTCTGTGCCCGTCGGGGAGCTGCCTGCGTCTGTCGGGGACGGGTCTGTGCCCGTCGGGGAGCTGCCTGTGTCCGCCGGGGACCGGCCTGCGCCCGCCGAGGACGGTGCAGCGCCCGCCGGGGACCGGCTCTCGTCTGTCGGCGCGCGGGCTCTCTCCAGCGGGGGCCGGCCTGCGTCTCTTGGGGACCGGTCCTTGTCCACCGGTGGTCGGCCTGCGGCCGGCGGGGATCGGCTCTCGTTCGTCGGTAGGCGGGCTTCCTCCAGTGGCGGGCGGGTGGAGGTGCACGCGGCCTCCGGGAAGCGGCTCGGGGCG
The DNA here is from genome assembly GCF_014596915.1 of Streptomyces sp. TRM68416. GTDB lineage: Bacteria > Actinomycetota > Actinomycetes > Streptomycetales > Streptomycetaceae > Streptomyces. Next base: position 596,766 of record NZ_JACVWU010000001.1, on the reverse strand, counting down.
TCCCGGCCGCGTCAGGAAGGGCCCACGGATCTACGGCTCGTACCTCCGGCGCTCGCCGCGTGGGCGACGGCGGCGCTGATGCTGGACGAACCGCTCGGCCGGGGCCTCGGTGTCGCGGCCGCGTGTCTGGTCGCCACGGTGGTCCTGCTGTGGGCTCGGCGGCGCGGCGCCCGACCGGGGTGGCCGCGGGTGTCGGCCGCCGCTGTCCTGCTGTGCGTCGCGGCGGCCGCCGCCTCCGCCGGGCTGCACGGCGCCGATCTGCGACGCGGGCCGGTCCCCGGGCTGGCCGCGGCGTACGCCACCGTGACCGCCGAGGTCGAGGTCACCTCCGACCCACGGCTCACCCGCCCCCGTGTCACAGGGGACCGCGCGGCCCCGGCCGCCGTACTGATCAAGGCCGATGTGCGCCGGGTGGCGGCCGTCGACGGCAGCGCGGCGGTGACGCGGACGCCGGTGCTGCTGGTCGTGGACGTGGGGGCGCGGTCTGCGGGACCCGGCGTCGAGGAGGCGTCCGGGGCGTCGCCCTGGCTGGGGCTGCTGCCCTCGACGCGGCTGCGGGTGACCGCGCGGGCGGCGCCCACGACGACGGGCGGTGACCGCACCGCCGCCGTCCTGCGCGTGCGGGACACAGCGGCGCCGGAGGTGGTCGCCCCCGCCACGGCGGCGCAGCGGTTCGCGGGGCGGCTGCGCGCCGGGCTGCGGGAGGCGACGGACGGGCTGCCGGCCGACCCGCGGGCGCTGCTTCCGGGGCTGGTCGTGGGGGACACCTCGCGGATCACACCGGAGTTGGACGAGGCCTTCAAGGAGACCGACCTCGCCCACACGCTCGCCGTCTCGGGCAGCAACCTCACGATCATCCTCGTGCTGCTCATCGGACCGCCGGGAACCGCCCGGCTCGCCGAACGCCGCGGTCTGGCACCGCGGATCGGGCTCTCCCTGCGTACCACCGCGTTGGCCGGCGGAGCGCTGACGCTCGCGTTCGTCGTCGTGTGCAGACCCGACCCGAGCGTGCTGCGAGCCGCGGCCTGCGGGGCCGTCGCCCTGCTCGCGCTCGCGACCGGGCGACGCCGCTCCCTCGTCCCGGCGCTGGCGACGGCCGTCCTGCTGCTGGTGCTGGTCGACCCGTGGCTGGCCCGCAGTTACGGATTTCTGCTCTCCGTCCTGGCCACCGGAGCCCTCCTCACACTCGCGCCCCGCTGGAGCGCCGCGCTGCAGCGCCGTGGGCTCGGGCCCCGGTGGGCCGAGGCGGTGGCGGCCGCGGCTGCCGCGCAGGCGCTGTGCGCACCGGTCGTGGCGGTGCTGTCGGCGCGGGTGAGCCTGGTGGCGGTGCCCTGCAATCTGCTGGCGGAGTTCGCGGTCGCGCCGGCCACGGTGCTGGGGTTCGCGGCGTTGGCGACGGCGCCGGTGGCGATGCCGGTGGCCAAGGCGCTGGCCTGGTGCGCGAGTTGGCCGACGGGGTGGATCGCGGACATCGCCCGGACCGGGGCGGCCCTGCCCGGTGCGGGGATCGACTGGCCGGGCAGCTGGGCCGGAGCCGCGCTGCTCGCCCTCGTCACGGTGGCTGTGCTGGTGGTGGGCCGACGTCTGCTGAGACATCCCTGGTGGTGCGCGGGCTGCGCGGTGCTGCTGGTGCTGGCGGTGGTGCAGCCGCCGCCGCTGGTCAGGGTCGTCACCGGCTGGCCGCCGCCGGGGTGGCGGCTGGCGATGTGCGACGTGGGACAGGGAGAAGCGGTAGTGCTGGCGGCCGGCGAGGGCACCGGCGTGGTCGTGGACGCCGGGCCCGATCCGGCGCTCGTCGACCACTGCCTGCGCACGCTCGGCATCACACGGATCCCCCTCGTCGTACTGACCCACTTCCACGCCGACCATGTGGCGGGCCTGCCCGGAGTGCTGCGGGGGCGTGCCGTGGGGGCGATCGAGACGACCGGTCACGAGGCGCCCGTGGAACAGGTCGAGGCCGTCCGCAGACAGGCCGCCGCCCGGGGTGTTCCCGTGACGCGGGCTGCGGCCGGGGAACAGCGGCGCGTCGGGGCGCTGTCCTGGCAGGTCCTGTGGCCGCCGCCGTATCCGGCGCCGGGTGCGGAGGGGCCGAACGACTCCAGCGTCACGATGCTCGCGCGGGTGGCCGGGGTGCGGTTCCTGTTGCTCGGGGACCTGGAACCTCCCGCGCAGCGGGCTCTGTTGAGGTCACCGGCCGGTGCGCTGCTCGCCGGCGTGGACGTGCTGAAGGTGGCTCACCACGGGTCGGCCTACCAGGATCCGGACCTCATGCGCGCGGCGGCACCGCGGGTGGCGCTGATCTCCGCCGGGGAGGGCAACTCGTACGGGCATCCGGCTCCGGGCACGGTCGCGGCGCTGCGGGATCTGGGGGCGGTGGTGATGAGAACGGACGAGGACGGGGCGTTGGCCGTGGTCGGTGAGGGTGGGGAGTTGCGCGTGGCGGGAGACTGAGGTCATGAATTCCGCACAGATTGATGCCTATCTGGACCGGCTGGGCGTGGCGCACCCGGCGTGGCCGACGGTCGACGTGCTGCGTGAGCTGCATGTGCGCCATCTGCAGACCGTGCCCTTCGAGAACCTGTCGATCCACCTCGGCGAGGAGATCGTGCTGGAGGAGGAGCGGCTGCTGGAGAAGGTGGTGGGGGCGCGCAGGGGAGGGTTCTGTTACGAACTGAACGGTGCGTTCGGCGCGTTGCTCGCGGCGCTCGGGTACGAGGTCGCGCTGCTGGCGGCGCGGGTGTACGACGCGGAGGGGCGGCCGGGGATCCCGTACGACCATCTGGCGCTGCGGGTGCGGACGGTGGACGGGGGTGAGTGGCTGGCCGACGTCGGGTTCGGGGCCCACAGCCACTATCCGCTGGCGCTGGAGATGCGGGGTGAGCAGGTGGACCCCGGGGGGACGTTCCGGATTGTGGAGGCGGGGCCGGACGCGGCCGGGGTGCGCGGCGGGCACCGGGCGGCGGAGGCGGGCTTCTCGGACCTGGACGTCGTCAGGGACGGCAGGCCGCAGTACCGGCTGGAGGTGCGGCCGCGCGTGCTGGGTGACTTCGTCGCGGGGGCATGGTGGCACAGCACGTCGCCGGCCTCGCACTTCACGCGGTCGCTGGTCTGTTCGCGAGTGACGGAGGACGGGGGGCGGATCACGCTCAGCGGGCGCACGTTCAAGGAGACGGCGGCCGGTGGGGGGCGGGAGGAGCGGGAGCTGGGGACGGACGAGGAGGTGCTGGCGGTGTATCGGGAGCGGTTCGGCGTTGAGGTCGACCGGGTGCCGGTGGTGGGGGGTGGGGGCTGAGGAGGTGGGGGTGCCGGAAAATGACTTCGTGAGTGATGTGAGACATGTGCTGGTGCTGCCTGATCGTGATGCCGCGGAGGAGGTGGCCGAGGCGCTCCGGGAGCGGTTTGCGGTGGATGAGGAGCCGCAGTTGGTGCGGGATGCGTTGGCCGGGGAGGACGACGCGGAGGATGCGCAGTGGCTGGTGGTGGTGCGGGATGAGGCGGGGCGGCTTGATCCTGCGGAGCTGGATGCGTTTGCGGGGGAGTGGGAGGGGTGGCGGGAGGAGCCGTAGGGCTGGGTGAGGTAGGGCTGGGTGAGGGGTGCTGCGGGGGTGGGTGTGCTCGCCCGCGCTTGCGGGGTGCCGCCTGCGCCCACCCGTGCCGCCCCAGCGGCACGACTGCCCGCAGCTACCGGCGTCGGCCATGGCTGGGTGGGGTGTCGGTGGGGCGTGTCATGCTTGGGGGGATGGTCAGGAAGAGTGCGGATGAGGGTTTGCTTGCTCCGGTGACGGTGGCCGTGGGGCAGGAGGAATTGCTGCTTGATCGGGCCGTGCAGGAGGTGGTGGCCGCGGCGAAGGCCGCAGATGCCGATACGGATGTGCGGGATCTGACCTCGGACCAGTTGCAGCCGGGGACGCTGGCCGAGCTGACGAGCCCGTCGCTGTTCGCGGAGCGCAAGGTCGTCGTCGTACGCAATGCGCAGGATCTGTCGGCCGACTCCGTCAAGGACGTGCAGGCGTATCTGGGATCGCCCGCCGAGGAGATCACCCTGGTGCTGCTGCACGCCGGCGGGGCCAAGGGCAAGAAGCTCCTCGATGCCGCGCGGAAGGCGGGCGCGCGAGAGGTCGCCTGCCCGAAGATGACCAAGCCGGCCGACCGGCTGGCGTTTGTGCGACAGGAGTTCCGGGCCACCGGGCGATCCGCCACCCCCGAGGCCTGCCAGGCGCTCGTCGATGCCATCGGGAGCGATCTGCGGGAGCTGGCCTCCGCCGTGTCGCAGCTCGTCGCCGACGTCGAGGGCACCATCGACGAGGCCGTGGTCGGGCGGTACTACACCGGGCGGGCCGAGGCGTCGAGCTTCACCGTCGCCGACCGGGCCGTCGAGGGGCGGGCGGCGGAGGCGCTGGAGGCGCTGCGGTGGTCGCTCGCCACGGGCGTCGCACCGGTGATGATCACCAGCGCGCTGGCGCAGGGCGTGCGGGCGATCGGGAAGCTGTCGTCGGCGCGGGGCGGACGGCCGGCGGATCTGGCCCGTGAGCTCGGTATGCCGCCGTGGAAGATCGACCGGGTGCGGCAGCAGATGCGGGGATGGACACCGGACGGCGTGGCCGTCGCGCTGCGGGCGGTCGCCGAGGCGGACGCCGGGGTCAAGGGCGGCGGGGACGACCCCGAGTACGCCCTGGAGAAGGCCGTCGTGGCGATCGCCCGGGCCGCGCGGTCGCGAGGGCGGGCATGAGCACCGTAGCCCCGTAGGCCGGGTCCCACGAGGTGTCGGTGATCCACTGGCCCCTTCACCCCTGCCGAGGACAATCGGAACTGGCAGCCACATATCGCCAAGAACGGAGAGGCGGCGATGGTCATGGCTGAACACCCGCACGCGCAGCTCGTCCGCAAGGGGTACGAGGCCTTCGCGCGGGGGGACATGGACACCCTGCGTGGGCTGATGTCGGCGGACTGCACGCACCATGTGCCCGGTAGTCACCAGCTGTCGGGTGACTTCAAGGGGCAGGACACGATCATCGGCATGTATGGGCAGATGGCCGAGCAGACGGGCGGCACCATGCAGGTCGACCTGCGGAGCATCCTCGTCGACGGCCGGGGGCACGCCGTCGCCGTGCACCGCTTCACGGCCGACCGCAACGGCAAGCACTTCGAAGAGAACGGGTGCATCGTCTTCCGGATCGTCGGAGACAAGGTCACCGATCTCGACGAGTGCGTCGAGGACATGGACAGGTCCAACGACTTCTGGTCGTGATCGACCACCGGCAACGAGAAAGGCCGACGGCCCCGGTCCCGCCCTGGGGAAGGGCGGTGGCCGGGGCCGTCGGTTCGAGCTGCTGGATCCGCGCCCGCGTGGCGAACGCAGGCCGCGCGCGGATCCGTGGGTGCCGGACGGGAGCGGATGAGAGAGGGCCCGCTCTGGGTCCCTCCGGCGGTCGGTCCCGCGGGACCGGTCAGATCAAGGAAGAGGTTCAGCCCTTGAGGGCGGCGACCTTGGAAGCCAGCGCCGACTTCTTGTTGGCGGCCTGGTTCTTGTGGATGACGCCCTTCGAGACGGCCTTGTCGAGCTGGCGCGCGGCAGCGCGCTGGTACTCGGTGGCCTTCTCGACGTCACCCGCGGCAACAGCCTCACGGGCCTTGCGGATCGCGGTCTTCAGGGAGGACTTGACGGCCTTGTTGCGCAGCCGCGCCTTCTCGTTGGTCTTGATCCGCTTGATCTGGGACTTGATGTTCGCCACGAATGAGCCTTTTCAGGTTCAGGCACGGGGCCAGGAGGATTCCGAGCACGACAGCGCGCGGAAGACCCGGGTCCCGTACCAAGGTGATTTCTTGGGATGTGCCTCGCGCTGAGAGGGCATGAGACACAGCCCCCCACACTACCAGCGGCCCTCCAGGTGGCCCAAACCGGCCGCCGGTCCCCGGCCGTGGGACCATGGAGGCTACGTATCGATCCGACCCGAGGCATAAGGCGCCTCAAGAGACAGGACCCTGCGTGCCCGCGACCCCTAACAATGTGCCCGAGCCGAGCCGTACCGACCCGGCTCTGATCCGCAACTTCTGCATCATCGCGCACATCGACCACGGCAAGTCCACGCTCGCCGACCGGATGCTCCAGCTGACCGGCGTGGTCGAGCAGCGGCAGATGCGCGCTCAGTACCTCGACCGCATGGACATCGAGCGCGAGCGCGGCATCACGATCAAGTCCCAGGCCGTGCGTCTGCCCTGGGCCCCCACCACGGACCCGGGCAACACGCACATCCTCAACATGATCGACACCCCGGGGCACGTCGACTTCACCTACGAGGTCTCCCGGTCGCTCGCCGCCTGCGAGGGGACGATCCTCCTCGTCGACGCCGCCCAGGGCATCGAGGCCCAGACCCTCGCCAACCTGTACCTGGCGATGGAGAACGACCTCACGATCATCCCCGTACTGAACAAGATCGACCTGCCGGCCGCGCAGCCCGAGAAGTTCGCCGAGGAGCTGGCCAATCTGGTCGGCTGCGACCCGAGCGACGTGCTCAGGGTCTCCGCGAAGACCGGTGTGGGCGTCGACGCGCTGCTCGACAAGGTGGTCGCCGAGGTCCCCCCGCCGGTCGGCGTCAAGGACGCCCCCGCGCGTGCCATGATCTTCGACTCCGTCTACGACTCCTACCGCGGTGTCGTGACGTACGTCCGTGTCATCGACGGCCAGCTCAACAAGCGCGAGCGCATCCGGATGATGTCGACGGGCGCCACCCACGAGCTGCTGGAGATCGGGACGAACTCGCCCGAGATGCTGGGCGCCGACGGCCTCGGCGTCGGTGAGGTGGGCTACCTCATCACCGGTGTGAAGGACGTCCGCCAGTCCAAGGTCGGTGACACCGTCACCAGCCAGCACAAGGGCGCCACGGAGGCCCTCGGCGGCTACAAGGACCCGAAGCCGATGGTGTTCTCCGGCCTGTATCCGCTGGACGGCTCCGACTACCCCGAGCTGCGCGAGGCCCTGGACAAGCTCCAGCTCAACGACGCCGCCCTGGTCTACGAGCCGGAGACCTCCGCGGCCCTCGGCTTCGGCTTCCGCGTCGGCTTCCTGGGGCTGCTGCACCTCGACGTGATCCGCGAGCGGCTGGAGCGCGAGTTCGGCCTCGACCTGATCGCGACCGCGCCGAACGTGGTCTACCGGGTCGTGATGGAGGACGGCAGCGAGCACACCGTCACCAACCCGAGCGAGTTCCCCGAGGGCAAGATCAACGAGGTGTACGAGCCGGTCGTGCGCGCCACGATCCTCGCGCCGACCGAGTTCATCGGCGCGATCATGGAGCTGTGCCAGACCCGGCGCGGCACCCTCCTCGGCATGGACTACCTCTCCGAGGACCGGGTCGAGATCCGCTACACCCTCCCCCTCGCGGAGATCGTCTTCGACTTCTTCGACCAGCTGAAGTCGAAGACGCGCGGTTACGCGTCCCTGGACTACGAGCCCACCGGCGAGCAGACCTCCAGCCTGGTCAAGGTCGACATCCTGCTGCACGGCGACAAGGTGGACGCCTTCTCGGCGATCACGCACAAGGACCAGGCGTACGCCTACGGCGTGCGGCTCGTCGCCAAGCTGAAGGAGCTGATCCCGCGGCAGGCCTTCGAGGTGCCGGTCCAGGCCGCCATCGGCTCCCGGGTCATCGCCCGCGAGACCATCCGCGCCATCCGCAAGGACGTCCTCGCCAAGTGCTACGGCGGTGACATCTCCCGTAAGCGGAAGCTGCTGGAGAAGCAGAAGGAGGGCAAGAAGCGGATGAAGATGGTGGGTTCCGTGGAAGTTCCGCAGGAGGCCTTCATCGCCGTACTGAGCAGTGATGACAGCGCGGGTTCGGGCAAGGGCAAGAAGTAACCGCTGGTTGCTTCAGGTCGTTCCGGCAAAACGGTCATCGAGGGGCCCGTCGTACGAAAGTGCGGCGGGCCTTTTCGGTAGGTGACGGGTAGGTCTCGGTAGGAACTGACGGGGCGCGGAGTCTTACGCCCCGGCCGGTCGCGCTTTAACCTGATCCCTGCTCGATAGTTACTCGCGAGTTAAACAACGGCGCGCGAGTGGAACCAGCCGCACACTGAGCCAGCCGCGCTGTCGCGGGCCCCGGAGGATGTCGTGAGCGACGCACAGACTTTGATCGAGAACCGTCCGCCGAGCGTGGCGGCCCTCTTCCTGGAGCGCGTGGCCGCCACGCCGGACGCCGAGGCCTATCGCCACCCCGTGGCACCCGCTTCGGGGGAGGGACCCGACGACTGGAAGTCGCTGAGCTGGGGCCAGGCCGCGGAGCGTGTCTTCGCCATCGCGGCCGGCCTGGTCGAGTTGGGTGTCCAGCCCGAGCAGCGGGTGGCCCTCGCCTCCTCGACCCGCATCGAGTGGATCCTCGCCGACCTCGGCATCATGTGCGCCGGCGCGGCCACGACGACCGTGTACCCGCAGACCAACGCGGACGAGTCGGCGTTCATCCTCGCCGACTCCGCCAGCCGTGTGCTGATCGCCGAGGACGCCGCCCAGCTGGCCAAGGTGGTCGAGAAGCGCGCCGAGCTGCCCGATCTCACGCATGTCGTGGTGATCGACCCGGCCGGCGTCGAGACCGCCGACTGGATCCTCACCCTGGAGGAGCTGGAGCAGCGCGGCGCCGCCCGGCTGGAGAAGGACGCCGACCTGGTCAAGGAGCGGGTCGGGGCCATCACCAAGGACCAGCTGGCCACGCTCATCTACACCTCCGGCACCACCGGCCGGCCCAAGGGCGTGCGCCTGCCGCACGACAACTGGGCGTACATGGCGAAGGCGATCGCCTCGACCGGTCTGGTCGGCGCGGACGACGTGCAGTACCTGTGGCTGCCGCTCGCGCACGTCTTCGGCAAGGTGCTCACCTCCGGCCAGATCGAGGTCGGTCACGTCACCGCCGTCGACGGCCGCGTCGACAAGATCATCGAGAATCTGCCGGTCGTCCGGCCCACGTACATGGCGGCCGTGCCGCGCATCTTCGAGAAGGTCTACAACGGGGTCGCCGCCAAGGCCCGAGCGGGCGGCGGCGCCAAGTACAAGATCTTCCAGTGGGCCGCCGGGCTCGCCCGCGAGTACGCCAAGGTCAGCCAGGACAACTTCCGGCGCACCGGCACGGCCTCCGTCCCCTTCGGGCTCGGCGCCAAGCACAAGATCGCCGACGCGCTCGTCTACGCCAAGATCCGCGAGGCATTCGGCGGCAACCTGCGGGCGTGCGTCTCGGGCAGCGCGGCCCTCGCGCCCGAGATCGGCTACTTCTTCGCCGGCGCCGGCATCCACATCCTGGAGGGCTACGGCCTCACCGAGTCCTCCGCCGCCTCCTTCGTGAACCCCGGCGAGGCCTACCGGACCGGCACGGTCGGCAAGCCGCTGCCCGGCACCGAGGTGCGCATCGCGGACGACGGCGAGATCCTGCTGCGCGGTCCCGGCATCATGGAGGGCTACCACGGGCTGCCCGAGAAGACCGCCGAGGTGCTGGAGTCCGACGGCTGGCTGCACACCGGGGACATCGGCGAGCTCTCCCCGGACGGGTACCTGCGGATCACCGACCGCAAGAAGGACCTGATCAAAACCTCCGGCGGCAAGTACATCGCGCCCGCCGAGATCGAGGGCCAGTTCAAGGCGGTGTGCCCGTACGTCTCCAACATCCTGGTGCACGGCGCCGACCGGAACTTCTGCACCGCGCTCATCGCGCTGGACGAGGTCTCCATCCTGGCGTGGGCCGAGGAGAACGGGCTGGGCGGCAAGTCCTACGCGGAGGTCGTCGCGGCGCCGGCCACCGTCGAGATGGTCGAGGGCTATGTCAAGCAGCTCAACGAAAAGCTGCAGAAGTGGCAGACCATCAAGAAGTTCCGGCTGCTGCCGCGCGATCTCGACGTCGAGCACGGGGAGATCACGCCGAGTCTGAAGCTGAAGCGGCCGGTCGTGGAGCGGGAGTACAAGCATCTGATCGATGAGATGTATGAGGGGGCGCGCGAGGCGTAGGGGATGGCGGGGGCCGCGGGCGGGTCACGGTGCGTTGTTGCTTGGCGCGCCCACGCGGCGGAGCCGCACAGTGACACAGCCCCGCGCCCCTTTCGGAGTTACTCCGGTCCCTTGCTCAGCTGTGCTCGGAGTTCCTGTACTTCGGCCCTCAGTGCTTCCAACTGGAGCTGTTTGCGGTGCAGGTCCAGGAACACCCGCACCTTTGCCCGTAGGACCCACGGGTCGAACGGCTTGGTCACGTAGTCGGCGGCGCCGGTCGCGTAGCCGCGGAAGGTGAAGCCGGGGGCCTTCTCCGCGCCGGTGAGGAAGATGATCGGCACGTCCTTCGTCTGGTCCAGGCGTTTGATGTTGGCCGCCGTTTCGAAGCCGTCCATGCCCGGCATGGAGATGTCGAGCAGGACGAGCGCGAAGCGGCGGCGCAGCAGCGCCTTCATCGCCTCCTCGCCCGAACGGGCCCGTACCAGCGGCGCGTCGAGCGACCCGAGGACCGACTCCAGCGCGATCAGGTTGTCCTCCATGTCGTCGACCATGAGGATGCCCGCGCGTTCGGCGGTCGTGGTCTCGGCGCTTCTCACGACGGGGCCCCCTCCTCCGGGATGTCGGACCTGTCCTCGGCCTCGGGGTCGAGGAGCGCGCAGACCACGGTCAGCAACCGGTCGACGTCCACCGGCTTGGGCACGTACGCGCTGGCGCCGCGCGCGATGGACTTCTCGCGGTCGCCGGGCATGGCCTTGGCGGTCAGCGCGACGATGGGCAGCCCCGCCCAGCGGGGGGTGCGGCGGATGGCGGCGATCGTCTCGTAGCCGTCCATCTCCGGCATCATGATGTCCATCAGGACGAGTTCGACGTCCGGGTGGCGCTCCAGGGTCTCTATGCCCTCGCGGCCGTTCTCCGCGTAGAGGACCGGCATGCCGACGCGGCCCAGGACATGGGTGAGCGCGAAGACGTTGCGGATGTCGTCGTCGACGATCAGCACCCGCCGTCCCGGCAGCACCTGGCCGGGGCGCCCGGACTGCCAGGCCTCCAGCTTGGCGGGCGTGGGCCAGGAGTCGTCCGCGTCAGGCCCGCCCGGGAAGGGGTCGGCCGACAACTGCTCCGGGACCGGCAGCAGTTGGTCCTCCGGGGCGGGTCCGGTCGCCGGGTGGCCGGGGCTGACGACGGGGACGTACAGGGTGAAGGTGGAGCCCTTGCCGGGTTCGCTCTCGGCGACGATACGGCCGCCGAGCAGGCCCGCGATCTCCCGGCTGATGGACAGGCCGAGGCCGGTGCCGCCGTACTTGCGGTTGGTGGTGCCGTCGGCCTGCTGGAACGCCTCGAAGATCACCGGGAGTTTCTCCCGCGCGATGCCGATGCCGGTGTCGGACACCGTGAAGGCGACCACCTCGTGGCTCTCGCGGACACGGACGCGCTCGGGGTCCTTGACCCGGGTGACCCGCAACTCGACCCGGCCCGACGCGGTGAACTTGATCGCGTTGGACAGCAGGTTGCGCAGGATCTGCTGGAGGCGCTGCTCGTCGGAGTACATCACGCGCGGCACGTCCTCGCCGACCGTCACCTCGAAGGCGAGACCCCGGTCGAGGGTGAGCGGGCGGAAGGTGGCGTGGACGTAGTCCAGCAGCTTGATCAGGGGGAGGCGCTTGGGGCGTACGTCCATCCGGCCCGCCTCGATCTTCGACAGGTCGAGGATGTCGTTGATCAGCTGGAGCAGGTCGGAGCCCGAGCGGTGGATCGTGGCCGCGAACTGGACCTCCTGGTCGGACAGATGGCCGTCCGGGTTGTCCGACAGCAGGCGGGCCAGGATGAGCAGGGAGTTCAGCGGGGTGCGCAGTTCGTGCGACATGTTCGCCAGGAACTCCGACTTGTACTGCGAGGAGGTGGCCAGCAGGGCCGCCTTCTCCTCCAGTTCGGCGTTGGAGCGCCGCAACTCGGCCTGCTGCTTCTGGAGTTCGTCCGAGCGCTCCTGGAGCTGCCCGGCCAGGCGCTGGGACTCGCCGAGGAGTGACTCGGTGCGGGAGTTGGCGATGATGGTGTTGATCGCGACGCCGATGGTGTTCACGAACTGGTCGAAGAAGGCCAGGTGGACGTCGGAGAAGCGGGAGAAGGACGCCAGCTCGATCACGCCGAGGAGCTTGTCCTCGAACAGGATCGGGATGATGACGATCGTCGTGGGTGCCGCCTCGCCGAGCCCGCTGCTGATGGTGATGTAGTCCGGCGGGGCCTCCTCGACCAGGATGCGCTTCTTCTCCCGGGCGGCCTGGCGGACCAACCCGTGCACGGGCAGGCCGCCGGTCTCGACGGTCGCGCCCTCGGCGGCGCCGTACCCGGCGATGAACGCGAGCCCCTTCGCAGGAACGGTTGTGCGCAGCGAGGCGCCGTCCTCGTCGGGGTCGGCCAGGAAGAACGCACCGTACTGGGCGTTCACCAGCGGGGTCAGCTCGCGCAGGATCAGGTCGGCGACCTCCATCAGGTTGCGGTGGCCCTGCATCAACGCGGCAAGACGGGCCAGGTTGGACTCCAGCCAGTCCTTGGCCCGGGTCGTCTCGCGCAGGTTGGCCACCATCAGGTTGATGTTGTCCTTCAGCTCGGCCACCTCGCCCCGCGCCTCCACCGTGATGGAACGGGACATGTCGCCCTGGGCCACCGCGGAGGCGACCTCGGCGATGGCGCGCACCTGCGTGGTGAGGTTCAGCGCGAGCTCGTTCACGTTCGTCGTCAGGCGTTTCCAGGTGCCGTAGACGCCCTCCACCCTTGCCTGGCCGCCGAGTTGGCCCTCGCTGCCCACCTCGCGGGCCACGCGGGTGACCTCGGAGGAGAAGGAGGACAGCGTGTCGACCATGGTGTTGATGGCGGTCTTCAACTCCAGGATCTCGCCGCGCGCGTCGACGTCGATCTTCTTGGAGAGGTCGCCGTTGGCCACGGCCGTGGTCACCTGCGCGATGTTCCGCACCTGCGAAGTGAGGTTGTCGGCCATGGAGTTGACGTTGTCGGTCAGATCCCGCCAGACGCCCGAGACGCCCAGCACCTGGGCCCGGCCGCCCAGTCGGCCGTCGGTGCCGACCTCGCGGGCCACGCGGGTCACCTCGTCGGCGAAGGCCCGCAACTGCTCCACCATCGTGTTGACGGTGTCCTTCAGTTCGAGGATCTCGCCGCGGGCGTCGACCGTGATCGTCTTGGAGAGGTCGCCGTTGGCGACGGCCGTGGTCACCTGGGCGATGTTGCGGACCTGCGAGGTCAGGTTCAGCGCCATGAAGTTGACGTTGTCGGTGAGGTCCTTCCAGACCCCGGAGACGCCTCGCACCTGGGCCTGTCCGCCGAGGTTGCCCTCGGTGCCGACCTCGCGGGCCACCCGGGTGACTTCGTCGGCGAAGGCGGAGAGCTGGTCGACCATGGTGTTGATGGTCGACTTCAGCTCCAGGATCTCGCCCTTCGCCTCCACCGTGATCTTCTTGCCGAGGTCGCCCTGGGCCACGGCGGTGGACACCAGGGCGATGTTCCGCACCTGCGAAGTCAGGTTGTCGGCCATGAAGTTGACGTTGTCGGTGAGGTCCTTCCAGACCCCGGAGACGCCTCGCACCTGGGCGCGTCCGCCGAGGTTGCCCTCGGTGCCGACCTCGCGGGCGACGCGGGTGACTTCGTCGGCGAAGGCGGAGAGCTGGTCGACCATGGTGTTGATGGTCGACTTCAACTCCAGGATCTCGCCCTTCGCGTCGACCGTGATCTTCTGCGACAGGTCGCCGTTGGCGACGGCCGTGGTCACCTGGGCGATGTTGCGGACCTGCGAGGTCAGGTTCGACGCCATGAAGTTGACGTTGTCGGTGAGGTCCTTCCAGACCCCGGACACGCCCCGCACCTGGGCGCGTCCGCCGAGCTGCCCCTCGGTGCCGACCTCGCGGGCCACCCGGGTGACCTCGTCGGCGAACGCGGAGAGCTGGTCCACCATCGTGTTGACCGTGAGCTTCAGTTCGAGGAGTTCGCCGGTCGCCTCGACCGTCACCGTGCGGGTCAGGTCGCCGCGGGCCACCGCCGTCGTCACCAGGGCGATGTCCCGGACCTGCGCGGTCAGCCGGGACGCCATGGTGTTGACCGCCTCGGTCACATCCCGCCAACTGCCCGACAGGCCCTGCACCTTGGCCCGTCCGCCGAGCCGGCCCTCGGTGCCGACCTCGCGGGCCACCCGGGTCACCTCGCCGGTGAACAGCGACAGTTGGTCGACCATCTTGTTCACGGCGCGGCCCATCCGGCGCAGATCGCCGCGCAACTGCCGCGTGCCGTGGTGCAGATCGACCCGCTGGGTCAGGTCGCCGCCGGCCACCGCGTCCAGCACCCGGGTCGCGTCCGCCGCCGGCGCCACGAGGGCGTCGAGCAGCTGGTTCACGTCGTTGACCCGGGCGGTCCAGTGGCCCTGGCCCGGACTCGCGGTGAGCCGCTCGTCGAGCCGGCCGTGCCGGACCACTTCCCGTTTGACCCGCTGTACCTCGGAGTTGAAGTGCAGGCTCCGGTCGAGGATCTGGTTGTAGACCGCGACGAGTTCGGCCACCGGCCCGGTGCCCGGGCCGGGGTCGGAGACCTTCCGGAAGTCGCCGTCCCGCGCCGATGTCATCGCGGCGAGCAGAGGAAGGAGATCCGATGCTCTGATCAGACCGTCTTCGAGCATGCCTGTACCACTGTTCTCACTCATGGCGGCCCACTTCGGTGACTCGGTGCTTATGGGCGTGGCCAGTCTGTCACTCTGGCGGCGTCGACTGCGGCGTAATCGTCCGAACCGCTCGGGGAGCTGTCCATGGGGGCCATTCCGGTGCGACGGGAGACCGGCTCCCGTCCCTCTGATCCCTCTGACGCGCCTGCGCACGGCGGCGCACGACCGCGTGCGCAGGCGCGCGTGACACTGCCCGGCAACCCCCTCGCGCCGGGCGCCGCCCGCGCGTTCGTGCGCGCCCGGGTCGCGGAGTGGATCGGCCTCGGCCTGCCCGGCAGCGAACACCTCACCGGCCGCCTCATCGCCGACGCCCTCGTCGTCACCAGCGAACTCGTCACCAACGCCGTCGTCCACGCCGGCACCGACGTCGAACTGGCATGCCGGACGGAGGAGTCGGGAGCCTTCGTCGTCGAGGTCTCCGACCGCCACCCCTCACGCGCACCGCACGGCGGCGCGGCCGAACTCCCGCACGGGCCCACGGAGTACGGCCGCGGCCTGCACCTCGTCGCCCGCCTCGCCGACTCCTGGGGCGTCACCTACCGCACCGGCGCCAAGACGGTGTGGGCGAGGCTCCCGGCGGGGGGTGGGGGCGACGCGGGGGGTGGCGGGGGGTGCGGTGCGGAGGGTGGTGAGTGGTGCGGCGGGGAGGGCGGCCGGGCGTGCGCTGCGGCAGGTGGTGAGGGGTGCGCTGCGGGGTGCGGCCGGGCGTGGGCAGGCGCAGGCGGCGAGGCCTGCGTTGCGGCAGGTGGTGAGGGGTGCGGCCAGGCGGGGGCTGTGGAGGGCGCGGAGGGCGCGGAGGGCACTAAGGCGTGCGCTGCGGCAGGCGGCGAGGGATGCGTTGCGGGGTGTGACCGGGCGTGCGCCGCGGAAGGTGGCGAGGAATGCGGCGCAGACGGCGGCCAGGCGTTCGCCGCGGGATGCGGCAAGGCCCGCGCCACGGAGGGCCGCGAGGCCTGCGCCACGGAGGGCCGCAAGGCCCGCGCCACGGAGCGCCGTGAGGCCTGCGCCACGGAGCGCCGCGAGGCGCACGCCGCTCAGCCCGCCGCCCCCCGCCCCCTCGCCATACCCCACCCCGCCCCCCTACGGCCCGAACGCGACCGCGAATGGCTCAACCGCGGCGCCCTCTCCTTCCTCGCCGAGGCCTCCGACCTGCTGGCCGGACAGCTTGACGAGAACCTGGTCGCCGCGCTCGCCGGGCAGCTCCTGGTGCCCCGGCTGGCCGACTGGTGCGCGGTGTGGCTGGAGGACGAGACCAGCCGCTGGGGCTCAGCCCGGCCGACCGGAGCCGGAGCCCTGGGCGACCCCGGCGGGGCCGGACCGCACCTCGCCCGCGTCTGGCACGGCAGCGAGACCCGCATCGAGGAACTGCGCCGGGCCCTGGAGAAGGACCCGCCGCGCCCGACGGACGACCTGCGCTCCGGCCCCGTCGCGCACCCCTGGCCCGGCCGGGCGCTGGGCCCGTACGAGGCACAGGGCACGGCGCTCGCGTACCGGCTGGTCGCGGGTGGCCGCCCGCTGGGCACCCTCGTCATCGGCCGGGCCGGGCTGCTGGGCTTCCCCGACGAGGTCACCGGGCTCGTGGAGGACCTCGGTCGCCGGGTGGCCCTCGCCATCGGCGCGGCCCGCCAGTACGCCCGCCAGGCCACCATCAGCGCCGTCCTCCAGCGCGGCCTGCTGCCCGGAGCCGTCGCCGAGATACCCGGCCTGTCCAGCGCGCTGGTGTACGAGCCGTGCGACAAGGGCGGCCCCAGCGGCGACTTCTACGACCTGTTCCCGGCCGGCGACGGCCGCTGGTGCTTCGCCGTCGGCGACGTCCAGGGCAAGGGGCCGGAGGCGGCCGTGGTCATCGGCCTGGCCCGGCCCTGGCTGCGGCTGCTCGCCCGCGAGGGCTACCGCGTCGCCGACGTCCTCGACCGCCTCAACCAGCTCCTCCTCGACGAGACCACGGAGGCCGCCGACGCCGCCGCGCGCGCCCTGGCCGGGCCGACCGCCCCCGGCGACGGACCGCAGACCCGCTTCCTGTCCCTCCTCTACGGCGAACTCGTCCCGTTCCCCGGAGGCGTCCGCTGCACCCTCGCCTCCGCCGGGCACCCGCTGCCGCTGCTCCTCGGCCACGACGGCAGCGTGCGTACCGCCGCGCGGCCGCAGACCCTCCTCGGCGTCGTCGAGGACGCCACGTACACCAGCGAGACCTTCGAGCTGCTGTGCGGCGACAGCCTGCTGTGCGTGACGGACGGGGTGACCGAGCGGCGCTCCGGCTCCCGCCAGTTCGACGACGGCGACGGACTCGCGACCGCCCTCGCCGGATGCGCCGGACTGACCGCCCCGCTCATCGCGGAACGCATCCGGCGGCTCGTGCACGAGTTCGACGGACGGCCACCGGCGGACGATCTGGCGCTGCTGGTGCTGCAGGCCGAGTGACGGGCGACCGGCCGGGGTGCTGGACAATGGAAGGTATGCCTTCTGCACTTCCCGACGGCGAGCCCGTCCCCGAGGACGGCGCACTGCCCGCGTCCGCGCTCGCCGGGGCCGCCGACCGCCCCCTCGGGTTCTATCTGCACGTCCCGTACTGCGCGACCCGCTGCGGCTACTGCGACTTCAACACCTACACCGCCACCGAGCTGCGCGGCACCGGCGGCGTGCTGGCCTCCCGCGACAACTACGCGGACACCCTCGTCGACGAGATCCGGCTGGCGCGGAAGGTCCTCGGCGACGACCCCCGTCCGGTCCGCACGGTCTTCGTCGGCGGCGGCACGCCCACCCTGCTGGCCGCCGACGATCTCGTACGGATGCTGGGGGCGATCCGCGACGAGTTCGGGCTCGCGGCGGACGCGGAGATCACCACGGAGGCGAACCCGGAGTCGGTGGACCCCGCGTACCTGGCCACGCTCCGGCAGGGCGGCTTCAACCGGATCTCCTTCGGCATGCAGAGCGCGAAGCGGCACGTGCTGCGCGTACTGGACCGCACGCACACGCCCGGCCGCCCCGAGGCATGCGTGGCGGAGGCCCGCGCGGCGGGCTTCGAGCACGTGAACCTCGACCTGATCTACGGCACGCCCGGCGAGTCCGACGACGACTGGCGGGCCTCGTTGGAGGCGGCGATCGGGGCCGGACCCGACCACGTCTCGGCGTACGCCCTGATCGTCGAGGAGGGCACCCAGCTCGCCCGCCGGATCCGCCGGGGCGAGGTCCCGATGACCGACGACGACGTCCACGCCGACCGCTACCTGATCGCGGAGTCGGCGCTGTCGGAGGCGGGCTTCGACTGGTACGAGGTCTCCAACTGGGCCACCTCGGAGGCGGGCCGCTGCCTGCACAACGAGCTGTACTGGCGCGGCGCCGACTGGTGGGGCGCAGGGCCGGGCGCCCACTCCCACGTGGGCGGGGTCCGCTGGTGGAACGTGAAGCATCCGGGCGCGTATGCGGCGGCGCTGGCCGCGGGGCGGTCGCCGGGGGCCGGGCGGGAGATCCTCACGGCCGAGGACCGGCGGGTCGAACGGATCCTGCTGGAGCTGCGGCTGCGGGACGGGGTGCCGCTGGACCTCCTGCGCCCCGACGGACTGGCGGCATCGCGCCGGGCACTGTCGGACGGACTGCTCCAGGAAGGGCCGTACGCCGAGGGGCACGCGGTACTGACGCTGCGGGGGCGGTTGCTGGCGGACGCGGTGGTCAGGGACCTGGTGGACTGATGACTCGGGCGGGTGAATCAGTGCGGAACGCGGGTTCGGTCCCTAACCTGGTTCGAAGGCTGCCGCTGAAAAGCACGCGGCGAATGTGGAGGCCACGGAGATGACCACTGTGGACGAACGTGGAGTCGCAGAGTTCTTCGAGGGTTTTGAGCCGCCCGACGGACTCAAGGTGGAGCTTCTGCGGGGAGAGATCGTGATGACGGCCAGCCCCGATCTCGTGCATAACCGGATCGTCACGATGGTGCAGGATCAGATTCCGGGCAAACGCTGGGAACGGCTCCAGACTCAGGACGTCGACATTGTGAGTGAGGCCAGTGAGCCTGTGCCGGACCTGGTGGTGATGGAACGCGGAGCTGGTCCGGAATCGGGGCGCCTGCTGCCGTCACAGCTGATCACGATGGTGGTCGAGGTCGTCTCCAAGACCAGCGCCGCACGGGACTACGGAGTCAAGCGCTCGATCTACGCCGCCGGCATGGTGCCCGCCTACCTCATCATTGACCCGATCATGGCGCAATGTGTCTTGCTGACAAGACCCGTCGGGAAGGGCGAGGACGCCGACTACCAGCGGCAGCAGATCACCAAGTTCGGGGCGCCGTTGCCGCTGGAGGAGCTGGGGCTCGAACTGGACACCAGCGAGTTTGGAACGTTCTCGGGCGTCAGGCCTCACCGCTACCCGTAACGAAGTCGATCAACTCCTCCACCCGCCCCAGCAGCTCCGGCTCCAGATCCTTGTAGGACCCCACCCGCTTCAGGATCGCCTGCCACACCGCCCCGGTGTTCTCCGACGGCCACCCCAGCGCGCGGCACACGCCCGTCTTCCAGTCCTGGCCGTGCGGGACCCTCGGCCACTCCGCGATGCCCAGGGACGACGGCTTCACCGCCTCCCAGATGTCGATGTACGGGTGGCCCACGACGAGGGCGTGCTCGTTCGTCACCGACTGGGCGATGTGCCACTCCTTCGTGCCCGGCACCAGGTGGTCGACCAGGATGCCCAGGCGGGCGTCCGGCCCCGGGGCGAAGTCCGCGACGATCGACGGCAGGTCGTCCACGCCCTCCAGGTACTCCACGACGACGCCCTCGATGCGGAGGTCGTCGCCCCACACCTTCTCGACCAGTTCGGCGTCGTGCCGGCCCTCGACGTAGATGCGCCCGGCGCGGGCCACGCGCGCGCGTGCGCCGGGGACGGCGACCGAACCGGAGGCGGTACGGGTCGCCCGTAGCGGCGAAGCGGTGGGGCGTACGAGGGTGACCACCCGGCCCTCCAGGAGGAAGCCGCGCGGTTCCAGCGGGAACACCCGGTGCTTGCCGAAGCGGTCCTCCAGGGTGACCGTGCCCGCCTCGCAGCGGATCACCGCGCCGCAGAAGCCCGTCCCCGGCTCCTCGACCACCAGGCCGGGCTCGGCGGGGACCTCCGGTACCGGCTTCGGCTTCTTCCACGGAGGGGTCAGGTCGGCGGAGTACTGGCGCATTCGGATGACGATAGGAGAAGCCCCCGCGCGATCACTGCGACACGCCGAAACGGGTTGCCAGGGCGTCCCGCTGGCGTCGTACGAACGCCGCGTCCACCACCGCTCCGTGACCGGGCACGTACAGCGCGTCCTCGCCGCCCAGCGCCAGGAGGCGGTCCAGGGCCGCGGGCCACTGGGACGGGACGGCGTCCGGGCCCGCCTGCGGTTCGCCCGACTCCTCGACCAGGTCGCCGCAGAAGACGACCTCCGGGGTGCCCGGGACCAGGACGACCAGGTCGTGGGCGGTGTGGCCGGGGCCCGCGTTCGCCAGCAGCACCTGCCGGTCGCCGCCCAGGTCGAGGGTCCACTCGCCGGAGACGTGGTGGCGGGGCGGGGTGAGCGTGTCCACGGCCTCGTCGGCCAGGCGGGCGTCCAGACCGTTGCGGACCGCGTCCGCGCGCAGCTCCTCGCGCGCGTGGGGCGCGAACGCCGACTCGATGCCCACCGCGCCGTAGACCTCCGCCCCGGCGAACGCCGCCGCCCCGAAGACATGATCGAAATGGGGATGCGTCAGCGCGAGATGAGTCACACGGTGACCGGTCAGCGCCTCCGCCCGCATCCGCAGCCGCCCGCCCTCGGCGAGGCTCGACCCGGCGTCGACCACCAGCGCCGTACCCTCGCCGACGACCAGCCCCACCGTGCAGTCCCAGCCGGGCAGCCGACGCCGGAAGACCCCGGTCGCGACCTGCTCCCATCCCAGCTCTTCCCAAGTCACCGTCATACGGCGACGCTAGCGGTGACCGCCCCTTCCGGCACGGCGTCGCGGGACCGGCCTTGCCCGGGGTGCACCCCACGGCCGTACACTGGGCCGGGGACGGCTGGCACTCGCACGGACAGAGTGCCAGGCGAAGCGCCAAGGGGACGACTTCTGGAGGTGTGCGCGATGCTGAGTGAACGCAGGCTTCAGGTGCTGCGCGCCATCGTCCAGGACTACGTCGGCACCGAGGAGCCGGTGGGGTCCAAGGCCCTCACCGAGCGGCACAACCTCGGCGTCTCCCCGGCCACCGTGCGCAACGACATGGCGGCCCTGGAGGACGAGGGGTTCATCGCCCAGCCGCACACCAGTGCCGGGCGGATCCCGACCGACAAGGGCTACCGGCTCTTCGTCGACAAGCTGGCCGGCGTCAAGCCGATGACCGCGCCCGAGCGGCGGGCCATCCAGAACTTCCTCGACGGCGCCGTCGACCTCGACGACGTCGTCGCGCGGACGGTACGGCTGCTGGCCCAGCTCACCCGGCAGGTCGCCGTCGTGCAGTACCCGTCGCTGACCCGGTCGACCGTGCGGCACGTGGAGCTGCTCTCGCTCGCACCCGCGCGCGTGATGCTCGTGCTGATCACGGACACCGGCCGGGTCGAGCAGCGGATGGTCGACTGCCCGGCGCCGTTCGGCGAGACGTCCCTGGCCGATCTGCGGGCCCGGCTGAACAGCCGGATCGCGGGTCGGCGCTTCACCGACGTGCCGACGCTCGTCGAGGACCTCCCCGAGGGCTTCGACCTGGAGGACCGCGGCACGGTCTCGACGGTGCTCTCCACCCTGCTGGAGACGCTCGTCGAGGAGAACGAGGAGCGGTTGATGATCGGCGGCACCGCCAATCTGACCCGCTTCGGACATGACTTCCCCCTCACCATCCGGCCCGTCCTGGAGGCCCTTGAGGAGCAGGTCGTGCTCCTCAAACTCCTTGGCGAGGCCGGGGATTCGGGCATGACCGTGCGCATCGGGCACGAGAACGCCTACGAGGGACTCAACTCAACGTCCGTGGTGTCGGTCGGCTACGGTTCGGGCGGCGAGGCAGTCGCCAAGCTCGGCGTGGTCGGACCGACCCGCATGGATTACCCGGGAACGATGGGAGCGGTACGCGCAGTGGCACGGTACGTCGGACAGATCCTGGCGGAGTCGTAAGTGGCCACGGACTACTACGCCGTTCTCGGCGTGCGCCGCGACGCGTCGCAGGATGAGATCAAGAAGGCGTTCCGCCGGCTCGCGCGCGAGCTGCACCCGGACGTCAACCCGGATCCGAAGACCCAGGAGCGGTTCAAGGAGATCAACGCCGCTTACGAGGTGCTGTCGGACCCGCAGAAGAAGCAGGTCTACGACCTCGGCGGCGACCCGCTGTCCCAGGCGGGCGGCGGGGGCGCGGGCGGCTTCGGCGCGGGCGGCTTCGGGAACTTCTCGGACATCATGGACGCGTTCTTCGGGACCGCGTCCCAGCGCGGGCCGAGGTCGCGGACGCGGCGCGGTCAGGACGCGATGATCCGGCTGGAGGTCGAGCTCGACGAGGCGGCCTTCGGTACGACGAAGGACATCCAGGTCGACACCGCCGTCGTCTGCAACACCTGCAGCGGTGAGGGCGCGGCGCCGGGGACCTCCGCGCAGACGTGTGACATGTGCCGCGGGCGCGGTGAGGTGTCGCAGGTGACGCGGTCGTTCCTGGGGCAGGTCATGACCTCGCGGCCGTGTCCGCAGTGCCAGGGGTTCGGGACCGTGGTTCCGACGCCGTGTCCGGAGTGCGCGGGGGACGGGCGGGTGCGGTCCCGTCGGACCCTGACCGTGAAGATCCCGGCCGGTGTCGACAACGGCACGCGGATCCAGCTCGCGGGTGAGGGTGAGGTGGGGCCGGGTGGCGGTCCTGCCGGTGACCTGTACGTCGAGATCCATGAGCTGCCGCATGCGATGTTCCAGCGGCGCGGGGACGATCTGCACTGCACGGTGACCATTCCGATGACGGCGGCGGCGCTGGGGACGAAGGTGCCGTTGGAGACGCTGGACGGTCTTGAGGAGGTCGACATTCGGCCCGGGACCCAGTCCGGGCAGTCGATTCCGCTGCACGGGCGTGGTGTGACGCATCTGCGGGGTGGTGGGCGCGGTGATCTCATCGTGCATGTCGAGGTGCAGACGCCGAGCAAGCTGGATCCGGAGCAGGAGCGGTTGTTGCGGGAGCTGGCGAAGCTGCGGGGTGAGGAGCGGCCGCAGGGGCAGTTCCAGCCGGGGCAGCAGGGGTTGTTCTCGCGGCTGAAGGATGCGTTCAACGGGCGGTGACGGTGGGTGGGCGCCGGGTTGTTTTCGCCCCCGCCGCCCCTACCCGTCCCATCCCCAGGGGCTGCCGCCCCTTCGACCCCGCCTGGGGGCTCCGCCCCCTGGACCCCCGCGGGGCTTCGCCCCTGCACCCCCATCGGCCCTGAACGGGCCTCGTCCTCAAGCGCCGGACGGGCTGGATGTACCGACCGGCGCCGGCAAGGGGCGTCTGGTTGTTGCGTCGGCTTCAAGCGCTGGGCGGGGTTGTGATGGGTGGGCGGAAGGGTGGGTTCGGTCTTGTTCTGGGGACGTGACAACATGCCGTCATGTCCTCCGCGCTGACCGATCTTTTCCCCCATCCGATCGTGCAGGCCCCGATGGCGGGCGGTGTGTCCGTGCCGGCGCTTGCCGCTGCCGTGTCCGAGGCCGGAGGGCTCGGGTTTCTCGCGGGTGGGTACAAGACCGCCGATGGCATGTACCAGGAGATCAAGCAGTTGCGGGGGCTGACCGGCCGGCCCTTCGGGATCAATCTGTTCCTGCCGCAGCCGGAGTACGCGGACGCGGCCGCCGTCGATGTCTACGCCCATCAGCTGGCCGGGGAGGCGGGCTGGTACGAGACGGAGCTGGGCGATCCGGACTGCGGACGGGACGACGGGTACGACGCCAAGCTCGCCGTGCTGCTCGACAACCCGGTGCCGGTGGTCTCCTTCCACTTCGGAGTGCCGAGCCCCGAAGTGCTCGACTCCCTCCGCCGGGCCGGGACCTTCACCCTGGTCAACGCGACCACCGCCGACGAGGCGCTCGCCGTGCAGCGGGCCGGGGCCGACGCGGTGATCGCGCAGGGGATCGAGGCAGGCGGCCACCAGGGGACGCATCGCGACAACCCCGAGACCGACGGGACCGGGATCGGGCTGCTGTCGCTGATCGGGCAGATCCGCGAGACCGTCGCCATTCCTGTCGTTGCCGCCGGCGGCATCATGCGGGGCAGCCAGATCGCCGCCGTGCTCGCCGCGGGCGCGAGCGCCGCCCAGCTCGGTACGGCATTCCTCGCCACGCCCGAGTCCGGGGCCGGCGCCGTGCACAAGCAGGCGCTGACCAACCCCCTGTACGTACGCACCGAGCTGACGCGCGCCTTCTCCGGGCGGCCCGCCCGCGGGCTCGTCAACCGGTTCATGCGCGAGCACGGGCCGTACGCCCCCGCCGCCTACCCGGAGGTCCACCACCTCACCGCGCCGCTGCGCAAGGCGGCCGCCAAGGCGGGTGACGCGCAGGGCATGGCGCTGTGGGCCGGGCAGGGGCACCGGATGGCCCGTGAGCTGCCGGCGGGGCAGTTGGTGGAGGTGCTGGCGGCCGAACTCGACGCCGCCAGGACAGCGTTGTCGGTGGGTCAGGAAGGCGGTGCGGGGCGATGACGGCTCCGGTGTTCGTGGTCGAGCACTTCGATGCGGGTCGCGGCGGGCGGTACGTCCTCGACGGGCCCGAAGGGCGGCATGCCGTCTCCGTGAAGCGGCTGCGGGCCGGTGAGGGTGTGGTCCTCACCGACGGGGCCGGGCGCTGGGCCGAGTGCGTGGTGCTGGAGACCGAGGGCAAGGACCGGCTCGTCGTCGAGCTGGGCGAGGTCGCGGAAGAGGCCGAGGCGTCTCCCCGGATCACCGTCGTCCAGGCCCTGCCCAAGGGCGACCGCGGTGAACTCGCCGTCGAGACCATGACCGAGGTCGGCGTCGACGCGATCGTGCCCTGGGCGGCCTCCCGTTGCATCACGCAGTGGAAGGGCGAGCGCGGGCTGAAGGCGCTCACGAAGTGGCGGGCCACCGCCCGTGAGGCCGGCAAGCAGTCCCGGCGCGTCCGCTTCCCCGAGGTCGCGGACGCGGCGACCTCCAAGCAGGTCGCCGCGCTGCTCGCGAAGGCCGACTTCGCCGCCGTACTCCACGAGAGCGGCCAGGAGCCGCTGGCGACCGTCGGACTGCCCGCCGCGGGGGAGATCGTGCTGGTCGTCGGGCCCGAAGGGGGCGTGGCGCCGGAGGAGTTGGCCCTCTTCGAAGAGGCCGGGGCGCTGCCCTACCGGCTCGGGCCCAGTGTGCTGCGCACGTCGACCGCGGGCACCGCCGCCGCGGCCCTGCTGCTCGGCCGTACCGGCCGCTGGTCCTGACATCGGCCCCATCCGTTCAACTCCCCGCCGGACGGTCCACCAGTGGACCGTCCGTTCGGTCACGACGAGTCTCTCGGCCTGCGGTCGTTGCGCACGGCAGAACAGTACGTCGACGGGGCCCGCGGGAGCGGAGTTGTGGCCGTATGCGCTCTACCGCGGCGGCCGGGACAGTGGCAGGCTGCCCTCCATGGGGGCATTGAGGCGGATTTGGCGTCGCCCGCGAGGGGCGCGAGTGGCGGGTGCGGCCGGGCTGGTCGTGGTCGCCGTCGGCGGAACCGTCGCGTGCGAGACGATGGGGATGAGCACCGCGTCCATCGCGTACACCACCGACCAGACCGTGACGCGGGAGCTGGAGCGGCAGAAGGCGGACGTGCAGTGGCTCACCTGCCGCGCCTCCTACGGCGACGACGGCAACGGCTCGACGCCCAGCGCGGGCGAGGAGACGGTGGCCGACGTCGACTGCGACGGCAGGACCAAGGACGGCAAGGACATCACGGTCGACGGCACCGTCACCCGCGCGGTCGACGGCAAGTGCGTCCGCGGCAACCTCGTTGCCAAGGTGGACGGCAAGGAGTGGTTCCACGTGGACGGGCTGGGCAACTGCGAGGGGACGCCGTCACCCGTCGTCGTACCGAGCAACGGCGGTCAGCAGCAGCCCGGCCCCACCGTCACCGTGACCGTCACCAAGACGCTGTGGTGCAAGGAGGATCCGCAGTGCTGGCCCGAGGGCAAATGACCCCCGGGGGCCGGTCGTCCGGAGGGCAAGTGATCGAAACCCCTTACCGCGGGTCACGCCGCTGCGTAGGGTGAGCGGGTGACTCAGCCTGCGGCCACGGCATCCGCGTATCTCCGGTTCCCCCACCTGCACGGCGAGTTGATCGCCTTCACCGCCGAGGACGACGTCTGGCTCGCCCCTCTAGAGGGCGGACGGGCCTGGCGGGTCAGCGCCGACAACGTCCCCGTCACCGCGCCGCGCATCTCGCCCGACGGCACCACCGTCGCCTGGACCTCCACCCGCGACGGCGCACCCGAGGTGCACATCGCCCCGGTGGACGGCGGGGCCTCCACCCGCCTCACGCACTGGGGCAGTTACCCGACCCGGGTGCGCGGCTGGACCCCCGACGGACACGTCCTCGCGACCAGCAGCCAGGGCCGCGCGAGCCGCAGCCGCACCTGGGCGCACGCCGTCCCGCTCGACGGCGGACCGGCGACGACCCTGCCGTACGGGCCCGTCGGGGGAGTGGCCTACGGGCCGCACACCGTGCTGCTGTCCGTGGGCATGGGACTGGAGGCGGCCCGGTGGAAGCGGTACCGGGGCGGTACGACGGGGAAGTTGTGGATCGACCGGGACGTCCGCGACGGGGAAGGCGCGGGGGAGTTCGTCCGGCTGCACCAGGAGCTGGACGGGAACATCGAGTACCCGGCGTGGGTCGGCGAGCGCATCGCCTTCCTCTCCGACCACGAGGGCGTCGGGGCGCTGTACTCCTCGCTCGCCGACGGTTCCGACCTGCGCCGGCACACCGCTCTCGACGGTTTCTACGCCCGCCACGCGGCCTCCGACGGCACCCGCGTCGTCTACGCCTGCGCCGGTGAACTCTGGCTGCTCGACGACCTCGACGGCGCCGAGCCGCGCCGCCTGGACGTCCGGCTCGGCGGACAGCGCACCGACCGGCAGCCGTACCCGGTCAACGCCGCCCGCTGGTTCGGCTCCGCCGCCCCCGACCACACCGCGCGCGGCAGCGCCGTCTGCGTGCGCGGCGCCGTCCACTGGGTCACCCACCGCTCCGGCCCCGCCCGCGCGCTCGCCGCCGAACCCGGCGTACGGGCCCGCAAGCCGCGCAGCTTCCGCGCCGAGGGCGAGGAGTGGGTGGTGTGGGTGACCGACGCCGAGGGCGACGACGCCCTGGAGTTCGCCCCGGCCACCGGACTCGCCCCGGGCGCCACCCCGCGCCGGCTCGCCGCCGGACAGCTCGGCCGGGTCCTCGACCTCGCCATGGCCCCGGACGGCAGCCGGGCCGCCGTCGCCGCGCACGACGGACGCGTGCTGCTCGTCGAGCGGGAGACCGGCGAGGTGCGCGAGGTCGACCGCAGCACGGACGGCGACGTGTCCGGGCTGGTGTTCTCGCCCGACTCCGCCTGGCTCGCCTGGGCGCACCCCGGCCCGCGCCCGCTCAGCCAGCTGCGGCTCGCCAACACGACCGACCTGTCGGTCACCGAGGCGACCCCGCTGCGGTTCCAGGACTACGCGCCGGCGTTCACCCAGGACGGCAAGCACCTGGCCTTCCTGTCCGCGCGCTCCTTCGACCCCGTCTACGACGAGCACGTCTTCGACCTCGCCTTCGTGGTCGGCTCCCGCCCGTACCTGATCACCCTGGCCGCCACCACGCCCTCGCCGTTCGGGCCGCAGCGGCACGGGCGGCCCTTCGACGCCCCCGACAAGGACGAGACGCCCGACAGCGAGGGCGCCCCGGCCACCCGTATCGACCTCGAAGGGCTCGCCGACCGGATTGTGCCGTTCTCGGTCGAGGCCGCCCGCTACACCGCCCTGCGGGCCGCCAAGGACGGACTGCTGTGGCTGCGGCACCCCGTCACGGGCGAACTCGGCGCCTCCCGGGCCGCACCGGAGGACCCCGACCCCAGGGCCGAGCTGGAGCGCTACGACCTCCTTCAGCAGCGCGTCGAGCATCTCGCCGCCGACGCCGACCACTTCGAGGTCAGCGGCGACGGCAAGCGGGTGCTGCTGTGGACCGACGGCCGGCTCAAGGTCGTCCCCAGCGACCGGCGGGCCTCCGGCGACGAGGACAGCGACACCAACGTCACCGTCGACCTCGGCCGGGTACGGCAGACCGTCGACCCGGCCGCCGAGTGGCGGCAGATGTACGAAGAGGCCGGCCGCGTCATGCGCGACCACTTCTGGCGGCCGGACCTGAGCGGGGTGGACTGGGACGGGGTCCTCGACCGCTACCGGCCGGTGCTGGAACGGGTGGCCACCCACGACGACCTGGTGGACCTGCTCTACGAGGTGCAGGGCGAGCTGGGCACCTCGCACGCGTACGTCATCCCGCGCGGCGGACACCGCGGCGGCGCCCGGCAGGGACTGCTCGGGGCCGACATCTCCCGCCGGGAGAACGGCAGTTGGCACATCGACCGCATCCTGCCCTCGGAGACGTCCGACCCCAAGGCGCGGGCGCCGCTCGCCGCGCCCGGCGTAGCCGTGCGGGCCGGGGACGCGATCGTCGCGGTGGGCGGGGTGCCGGTGGATCCGGTGGCCGGGCCCGGTCCGCTGCTCGTCGGCACGGCGGGCAAGCCGGTCGAGCTGACCGTGTCCCCGGCCGGCGGCGGCGAGCCGCGGCACGCGGTGGTCGTGCCCGTCGCCGACGAGGAACCCCTGCGCTACCACGACTGGGTGGCCGGGCGACGGGCGTACGTCCATGAGCGGTCCGGCGGGCGGCTGGGCTATCTGCACGTGCCCGACATGCAGGCGCCGGGCTGGGCGCAGATCCACCGGGACCTGCGGATCGAGGTGGCCCGGGAGGGGCTCGTCGTGGACGTCCGGGAGAACCGCGGCGGGCACACCTCGCAGCTCGTCGTGGAGAAGCTGGCCCGCCGGATCGTCGGGTGGACCGTGCCGCGGGGGATGCGGGCGTCGAGCTACCCCGAGGACGCGCCCCGCGGGCCGGTCGTGGCGGTGGCCGACGAGTTCTCCGGGTCCGACGGGGACATCGTCAACGCGGCGATCAAGGCGCTCGGGATCGGGCCGGTGGTGGGCACGCGGACCTGGGGCGGTGTCATCGGCATCGACAGCCGCTACCGGCTGGTCGACGGGACGCTCGTCACCCAGCCGAAGTACGCGATCTGGCTCGACGGTTACGGGTGGGACGTGGAGAACCACGGCGTGGACCCGGACGTGGAGGTCGTACAGCGCCCCCAGGACCATGTGGCCGGGCGGGACGCGCAGTTGGACGAGGCGATCAGGATCGCGCTGGAGTCGCTGGACCGGAACCCGGCGAAGACACCGCCGTCGCTGCCCTGACCGGCTCGCTACCATGCCCCTACGAGATCACCAGCGTGAAGGAGGCACACGCATGGCAGGGGAGCCCCAGGACGACTGTCTGTTCTGCAAGATCGTCGCCGGCACCATCCCGGCGACGATCGTCCGCGAGACCGAGACCACCATCGCCTTCCGGGACATCAACCCCCAGGCGCCCACGCACGTCCTGGTCATCCCCAAGGCGCACTACAGGGACGCCGCCGCGCTGGCCGCCGCCGCTCCGGACATCGCCGCCGACGTGCTGCGTGAGACGCAGGCGGTCGCCGACGAGGAGAAGGCGGAGAGCTACCGCATCGTCTTCAACACCGGCTCCGGCGCCGGCCAGACCGTCTGGCACGCCCACGCGCACGTCCTCGGCGGCCGTGGCCTGCAGTGGCCGCCGGGGTAGCCGGCCGTGTCCGTACGTGAACTGGTGGTCCTCGGCACCGCGAGCCAGGTGCCCACCCGGCACCGCAACCACAACGGCTACCTGCTGCGCTGGGACGGCGAGGGCATCCTCTTCGACCCCGGCGAGGGCACCCAGCGGCAGATGCTGCGGGCCGGAGTCGCCGCCCACGACCTCAACCGGATCTGCGTCACGCACTTCCACGGGGACCACTCCCTCGGCCTCGCCGGGGTCATCCAGCGCATCAACCTCGACCGGGTGCCGCACGACATAACCGCCCACTACCCGAAGTCCGGGCAGCGCTTCTTCGACCGCCTCCGGTACTCCACCGCCTACCGCGAGACCGTCGACATCCGGCAGGCGCCGGTGAGCCGGGACGGCGTCCTCGCCACCGCGCCCGGCTACACGCTGGAGGCCCGCAAGCTCTCGCATCCCGTCGAGTCGTACGGCTACCGGATCGTCGAGCCCGACGGCAGGCGCATGCTGCCCGAACGGCTCGCCGCGCACGGCATCAAGGGCCCGGACGTCGGCCGGATCCAGCGCGAGGGCTCCCTGCGCGGTGTCTCGCTGGACGACGTCAGCGAGGTCCGCCGCGGCCAGCGGTTCGCGTTCGTCATGGACACCCGGCTGTGCGACGGCGTGCACGCCCTCGCCGAGGGCTGCGACATGCTCGTCATCGAGTCCACCTTCCTCGAGGAGGACACCGCCCTCGCGGTCGAGCACGGCCACCTCACCGCCGGGCAGGCGGCACGGGCGGCCCAGGACGCGGGCGTACGGCACCTGGTGCTCACTCACTTCAGCCAGCGCTACAGCGATCCCGACGAATTCGAACGGCAGGCGCGGGCGGCCGGGTTCGAGGGCGAGCTGACGGTGGCGCACGATCTGCTGCGGGTACCGGTTCCGAAACGTCGCTGAAACGCCCGTACGATGCTTTGATGCCCCTCCCCAAAGCTGAACTGCACCTGCATATCGAAGGCACCCTGGAGCCGGAGCTGGCCTTCGAGCTGGCCGCCCGCAACAGCGTCGAACTGCCGTACGCCGACACCGACGCGCTCCGCAAGGCCTACCGGTTCGAGGACCTCCAGTCCTTCCTGGACCTGTACTACGAGCTGATGGCGGTGCTGCGCACCGAGCGGGACTTCGAGGACCTCGCCGACGCCTACCTCGCCCGCGCCGCCGCGCAGGGCGTCCGGCACGCGGAGATCTTCTTCGACCCGCAGGCCCACCTCGCGCGGGGCGTCGCCATGGGCACGGTCGTCGAGGGACTCTCCCGCGCGCTGGAGCGCAGCGAGGAGCGGCACGGCGTCTCCACCCAGCTGATCATGTGCTTCCTGCGGGACGAGTCCGCCGAGTCGGCGATGGCGACCCTCGAGGCCGCCCGCCCCCACCTCGACCGGATCGTCGGGGTCGGCCTCGACTCCGCCGAGGTCGGCCACCCACCGGTGAAGTTCCGGGAGGTCTACGAGGCCGCCGCCCGGCTCGGGCTGCGCCGGGTGGCGCACGCCGGGGAGGAGGGGCCGCCGGAGTACATCACCGAGGCCCTGGACGTGCTCGGCGTCGAGCGGATCGACCACGGGCTGCGCTGCGTGGAGTCGCCCGAGCTGGTCGAGCGGCTGGTGCGGGAGCGCGTGCCGCTGACGCTGTGCCCGCTGTCCAACGTGCGGCTGCGCACGGTCGACGTGCTGGCCGAGCATCCCCTTCCCGCGATGCTGGAGGCCGGGCTGCTGTGCACGGTCAACTCCGACGACCCCGCCTACTTCGGGGGCTACGCGGGGGACAACTTCGACGCGGTGCGCTCGGCGCTGGGCCTGAGCGAGGAGCAACTGCGGGAGCTGGCCCGCAACTCCTTCCTGGCCAGTTTCCTGGAGCATGACGAGGAGCGGCGGGCCCGGTACCTCGCGGAGGTCGAGGCGTACGAGTTCTGAGGGGCGGGTGGGGTCGTGTGTCGTCAGCGGGCGGGGCGGCGCCATTGACGGTCGCCGTTCGCGTATCTAGCCTCCATTTTCATACATGGACGACGTCTACATGGGGAGACAGTCGTGGGCACGGATACGGTCCAGCGGCTCCGGGACGGCATGGCGCGCGGCGTGCTGTCGTTCCCGCTCACGAGCTTCCACGACGACGGCTCCCTCGACCCGGACGGCTTCCGCGCCCATGTCGCCGACCGGATCGCCACCGGACCCGGCGCCCTCTTCCCCGCCTGCGGCACCGGCGAGTTCTTCTCCCTCGACGAGGACGAGTACCGCACGGTCGTCACCACCGCCGTCGAGGAGGCGGCCGGCCGCCTGCCCGTCGTCGCCGGCACCGGCTACGGCTGGGCCCAGGCCCTGCGCTTCGCCCGCATCGCCGAGGAGGCGGGCGCCGACGCCCTGCTGGTCCTGCCGCACTACCTGGTCGCCGCCCCGCAGGAGGGCCTCGTCCGGCAGGCGGAGCGGATCGCCGCCGGAACCCGGCTGCCGCTCATCGCCTACCAGCGCGGCCAAGTCGCCTTCACCGCCGACTCGTTGCGAAGAATCGCCGCCCTCCCGAACGTCATCGGCCTCAAGGACGGCCACAGCGACCTCGACCGGCTCCAGCGCCTCACCCTCGCCGCCCCCGAGGACTTCCTCTTCTTCAACGGCGCCGCCACCGCCGAGATCCAGGCCCGCGCCTACGCCGCCGTCGGCGTCCCCGCCTACTCCTCCGCCGTCCACGCCTTCGCGCCCGAGATCGCCGACGCCTTCTTCACCGCCCTGCGGAACGCCGACCACAAGACGGTCGACCGGCTGCTGCGCGGCTTCTACGTCCCGCTCGTCGAACTCCGCGACCGCCGCCCCGGATACGCCGTCTCCCTGGTCAAGGCGGCGGCCCGACTGCGCGGCGGACCCGTGGGACCCGTGCGCGCCCCGCTCACCGACCCCTCGGCCGCCGACCTGGCCGACCTGAAGAACCTGCTGGCCGCCGGACTCGACCTCGTAGGAGCCTCGCTGTGAACCTCGCCGTCACCGACGTCCGCCTCACGCCGATCCTGGTCGCCGACCCGCCGCTGCTCAACACGCAAGGTGTGCACCAGCCGTACACGCCCCGGCTGATCGTGGAGGTGGAGACCGCCGACGGGACCACCGGCCTCGGCGAGACGTACGGCGACACCAAGTACCTGGAGCTGGCCCGGCCGTTCGCCGAGCGGCTGATCGGACGTCAGGTGACCGACCTGAACGGGCTGTTCGGCATAGCCGACGAGGTCTCCGTCGACTCCGCGCGGGTCGAGGACCAGGTCGACGTCGGCGGGCTGCGCGGCGTCCAGACCGCCGACAAGCTGCGGCTGTCCGTGGTCTCGGCGTTCGAGGTGGCCTGCCTGGACGCGTGGGGGAAGGCGGCCGGGCTGCCCGTGCACGCGCTGCTCGGCGGCAAGGTGCGCGACACGGTCGAGTACAGCGCCTACCTCTTCTACAAGTGGGCCGACCACCCGGAGGGCGTGGCCGCCGAGCGGGACGACTGGGGCGCCGCCCTCGACCCGGCCGGCGTCGTCGAGCAGGCCCGCAGGTTCAAGGAGCGGTACGGCTTCACCTCCTTCAAGCTCAAGGGCGGTGTCTTCCCGCCCGAGGAGGAGATCGCCGCCGTACGGGCGCTCGCCGAGGCGTTCCCCGGGCACCCGCTGCGGCTGGACCCCAACGGCGCCTGGAGCGTGCAGACCTCGCTGACGGTGGCGAAGGAACTCGGTGACGTCCTCGAATACCTGGAGGACCCCGCGCTCGGCACACCCGCCATGGCCGAGATCGCCGCGCACACCGACGTGCCGCTCGCCACCAACATGTGCGTGACCACGTTCGCCGAGATCAAGGAGGCGTTCACGCGCGACGCCGTCCAGGTCGTCCTCTCCGACCACCACTACTGGGGCGGGCTGCGCAACACCCAGCACCTCGCCGCCGTCTGCGGCACCTTCGGCGTCGGCGTCTCCATGCACTCCAACACCCACCTGGGGATCAGCCTCGCCGCCATGACCCACGTCGCCTCGACGGTGCCCAACCTCCACCACGCCTGCGACTCCCACTACCCCTGGCAGTCGGAGGACGTCCTCACCCGGCGGCACACGTTCCGGGACGGCAGGCTCACCGTCTCCGACGCCCCCGGCCTGGGCGTCGAACTCGACCGCGACCGGCTGGCGCTGCTGCACCGGCGGTGGCTCGACGACGACGGCCCGCTGCGCGACCGCGACGACGCGGCGGCCATGCGGGTGGCCGAACCCGGCTGGGTCACCCCGGCCGTACCGCGCTGGTAGGCGATCCGGCCCGTACGGCCGTGACCTGCGACGACCTGAGAGGACGGATGCTTCCGGAGTGACGGGCGGCGGGTTGTCAGCGGCGTGGTGCACACTGGCCTGAACCGCACCACGCCAGGGAGCGCACCGTGATCGCGTCCGCCGCGTCCACCGGAAAGGGACCGTCCTCCGTCGTAGGGGGCCCGCCGCACTGCCCGGTCCAGGTCGACCCCCTGGCCGCGCTGCGCACCCCCGTCGAACCGCCCTGGGACGTCTACCTCACGGGCACCGTCTTCCTCGACATCATCTTCACCGGCCTCGACTCCGCCCCGGTGCGCGGCACCGAGTCCTGGGCGCGCGGCATGGGATCGAGCCCCGGCGGCGTGGCGAACATGGCGACGGCCCTGGCCCGCCTGGGCCTGCGCACCTCCCTCGCGGCGGCCTTCGGCGACGACCACTACGGCGAGTACTGCTGGGACGCGCTGGAGCAGGGCGAGGGCATCGACCTCACCCCGTCGCGCACGGTCCCCGGCTGGCACTCCCCGGTCACCGTCTCCATGGCCTACGAGGGCGAGCGCACGATGGTCTCCCACGGCCACGAGCCGCCCCCGGAGGAGCCCGCTCCCGACTGCCCGCCCCGCGCGCGTGCCGCCGTCGCCTCCCTGGAGCCGGGCAGGCGGGCGCCGTGGATCGCGCAGGCCGCGGCGAAGGGCACGCGCATCTTCGGCGACGTCGGCTGGGACGACACCGGGGCGTGGGACCTGGCCGGGCTCGCCGACCTCGAACACTGCGAGGCCTTCCTGCCCAACGCGGAGGAGGCGATGCGGTACACCGGCACGACCTGCCCGCGCGAGGCGGCCCACCGCCTGACGGAACACGTGCCGCTGGCCGTGGTCACCCTCGGCGCGGACGGCGCCTACGCGGTGGACCGGCGGACCGGGGAGACCGCGGAGGTCCCGGCCATCGCCGTCGAGGCCCTGGACCCCACCGGCGCGGGAGACGTCTTCGTGGCCGGATTCGTCACCGGCACCCTGGCCGACTGGCCGCTCCCCGACCGGCTCGCCTTCGCGGGCCTCACCGCCGCCCTCTCCGTCCAGGAGTTCGGCGGCTCCCTCTCCGCCCCCGGCTGGGCCGAGATCGGGGCGTGGTGGCGCCGCATCCAGTCCTACGAGGAGCAGGACCCGACGGCGCTGCGAAGATACGCCTTCCTGGGCCGACTGGTGCCGGAGGAGTCGGCGCGGCCGTGGCCGCTGAGGCGGGCGGTGCCGACGATCGGGTTCCGCAGGTCGGCGTGAAGGCCTGCCGACGTCCTGAAGCGCTTCGTGACGTCTCTCAGAAGCCCAGTCGCCGCAACTGCTTCGGATCGCGCTGCCAGTCCTTCGCGACCTTCACATGCAGGTCCAGGAAGACCGGCGTCCCCAGCAGCGCCTCGATCTGCTTGCGGGACTTGATGCCCACGTCCTTCAGCCGCTTGCCCTTGGGGCCGATGATGATGCCCTTCTGGCTGGGGCGCTCGATGTAGACATTGGCATGGATGTCCAGCAGGGGCTTGTCCGCGGGCCGGTCCTCGCGCGGCAGCATCTCCTCGACCACCACCGCGATGGAGTGCGGCAGCTCGTCGCGCACGCCCTCCAGCGCCGCCTCACGGATCAGCTCGGCGATCATGACCTGCTCCGGCTCGTCGGTCAGGTCGCCCTCGGGATACAGCGCCGGGCCCTCCGGCAGCAGCGGGACCAGCAGGTCCGCCAGCAGGTCCACCTGCTTGCCCGCGGTCGCCGACACCGGCACGATCTCCGCCCAGGTGATCCCCAGCTCCTTGCCCAACTGGTCGATCGCGATCAGCTGCTCGGCCAGGGCCTTGGAGTCCACCAGGTCCGTCTTGGTGACGATCGCGACCTTCGGCGTCTTCCTGATCCCCGCCAGCTCCTTGGCGATGAACCGGTCACCGGGGCCGATCTTCTCGTTCGCCGGCAGACAGAACCCGATCACATCCACCTCGGCCCACGTGGTGCGCACCACGTCGTTCAGCCGCTCGCCCAGCAGCGTGCGCGGCTTGTGCAGGCCAGGGGTGTCGACCAGGATCAGCTGGGCGTCCTCGCGGTGCACGATGCCGCGCACGGTGTGCCGGGTGGTCTGCGGCTGGTTGGCGGTGATCGCCACCTTCTGCCCGACCAGAGCGTTCGTGAGGGTGGACTTGCCCGCGTTGGGTCGCCCCACGAAGCAGGCGAAGCCGGCCCGGTGGAGTTCCTCGGCCGGCTGCTGGGATGACTGACTACGAACGCTCATGGCGTTCATTGTCCCTGATTCACAGCGCTGTGGCCGCCATGGCCCAGGACACCGGGACGGCATACGATCACGGCGTCCCGATCCCCACCGCCGCCCCGTCCGCCCCCTTCATCCGGAAGTCGAGAGCCAGGCATGAAGCTCATCACCGCGATCGTCAAGCCCTACCGCCTCGACGAGGTGAAGTCGGCCCTCCAGGAGATCGGCGTGCACGGTCTGACCGTGACCGAGGCCAGCGGCTACGGCCGCCAGCGCGGCCACACCGAGGTGTACCGCGGCGCCGAGTACCGGGTCGACCTGGTGCCCAAGGTCCGGATCGAGGTCGTCGTCGAGGACGCGGACAGCGACGCCGTCATCGAGGCGATCGTGAAGGCCGCGCAGACCGGCAAGATCGGCGACGGCAAGGTCTGGGCGCTGCCCGTCGAGACCGTCGTACGGGTCCGGACGGGCGAGCGCGGCCCCGACGCGCTCTGAGGAACCGCGCTCGCCCCGACCGGCCGCGGCTCAGTCGAAGACGAACGGGCCCGGCGACTGCGGCCCGGTCGCCGTGCACGTGATGGTGATGCCGAAGACGGTCATCGTCAGCGAGCCGCCGTAGGCCTCCAGGCTGTCGCCGGAGGCCACGGTGCCGTCGAGGGGGCCGACCTGGACGGGGTCGCCGGCCTCCATCGCCGGGTTCTCCGTGCCGGAGAAGACGACGGTGCCGCCGCCCGCGTTCACCAGGGTCAGCGCGGAGTCGATGGAGTCCTCCCCGAGCCCGACGGGCGCGGTGATCGCGGAGGAGGTGAGGGTCATGGTGGCGGCGGTGCCGTCCTGGGTGGCGGTGAGCGTGGCCTCACCGCCGCCGAAGAAGCCGCAGTCCGCCTCGATCGTCGCCGTCGTGGGGGCGACGGCGACGGCGGCCGGTGCGAAGACGAGCCCGGCCAGGGCGAGCGCCCCGGCCGCGAGTGCCGCACCGGTGCCTGAGCGAGTGCCTCTCATGGGGTTCCGGATCCCTTCGGGTGTGGGGGACCGACGGCCCGTCCTCGGCAGGTGGGTGCGGACACACTGCGGGAGGGCCGAATCTGACGGTCCGTCGGAACTTACGTTTCCATTGATGCGCGAGAGACGGAACCCGGCAAGGATGAATTCCGGACTACTCCGCGGGAACCGTCAGCCGCACCGCACCGTCGGGCCCGGCCAGCAGCACCGGCGTCCCCGCCCCGCCCAGATCCCGTACGGCCGCCAGGTCCTCGGCCGCCACCGACTCCGCCTCCGTCACGACCGCCGCCGCCTCCAGCGACTTCGCCCCGGACGCCACGGCCATCGCCACGGCCGTCCGCAGGGCACTCAGCCGCAGCGACTCCAGCGCCACGGTCCCGGCGACATACGTACGTCCCGTCTCGTCCCGTACGGCGGCACCCTCCGGCACACCGTTGCGCGCCCGCGCGGAACGGGCCAGGGTGACGATCTTGCGGTCATCGGGGTCAAGCGCGTTGCTCTCGGTCATGCCGGAAGCATACGAAGTGGCGATCAGGGCCGGTCCAGGCGGAGCCGCTCGGCCCGCGGCAGACCGGCCACCACCAGATCGTAGGAGTCCTCGATCAGCTCCCTGACCAGCCGGTCCGGGAGACCGCCGTCGACGGTGACCGTGTTCCAGTGCCGCTTGTTCATGTGATAGCCGGGGGCGATCAGCCCCTCGTACTCGCCACGCAGCCGGACCGCGTCCTCCGGGTCGCACTTGAGATTGACCTTCAGGGGCCGGGCACCGAGCCAGCTCAGCGCGAACATCTTGCCCCGCACCTTGAACACGGAGACCTCCGGGGAGAACGGAAAATCCTCCTCCGCCGCGTTGAACGACAGACAGAAGTCACGCAGCTCACCCGGGGTCACCCGTCCTCCACGTCTTCCTTCCGGTTCCCCACCGGCTCCACCAGCACGGTCACTATCTTGTTCCGGCGGCCCGCCGCGGCCTCCGCCGTCAGCCGCAGCTCCCGGCCGTCGGGCAGCCCGACCACGGACGACGCCCCGGCGATGGGCACCCGCCCCAACGCCTTCGCCAGCAGCCCGCCGACCGTCTCCACGTCCTCGTCGTCGTACTCGTCCAGGCCGTACAGCTCGCCCAGGTCGGTGATGTCCAGGCGGGCGGTGACCCGGTAGCGGTCCTCGCCCAGCTCCTCCACCGGCGGCAGCTCACGGTCGTACTCGTCGGTGATCTCACCGACGATCTCCTCGAGGATGTCCTCGATGGTGACGATGCCCGCCGTGCCGCCGTACTCGTCGATGACGACGGCCACGTGCGTACGGTCCTTCTGCATCTCGCGCAGCAGATCGCCGGCGTTCTTGGTGTCCGGCACGAAGGCCGCAGGCCGCATCGCCGTGGACACCAGCTCGCTCTCGGCGTCCCGGCTGATGTGCGTCTTGCGGGCCAGGTCCTTGAGATACACGATCCCGACGATGTCGTCCTCGCTCTCCCCGGTGACGGGGATGCGCGAGAAACCCGACCTGAGCGCCAGCGTCAGCGCCTGCCGGATGGTCTTGTACCGCTCGATGACGACGAGATCCGTCCGCGGCACCATCACCTCCCGCACCAGCGTGTCCCCCAGCTCGAAGACCGAGTGCACCATGCGGCGCTCCTCGTCCTCGATGAGCGACTCCTTCTCGGCCAGGTCGACCAGCGCGCGCAACTCGGCCTCGGAGGCGAAGGGACCCCGGCGGAAGCCCTTGCCGGGGGTGAGGGCGTTGCCGATGAGGATCAGCAGCGACGGGACCGGACCCATCACCCGGGCCAGCGGCAGCAGCACGTACGCGGCCGCCGTCGCCGTGTTCAGCGGATGCTGGCGCCCGATGGTGCGCGGCGAGACACCGACCGCGACATAGCTGACCAGCACCATCACGCCGATCGCGGCGAGCAGCGCCTGCGTGGTCCCGTCGACCGACCGCAGACACGCGTACGTCACCAGGGCGGCGGCCGCCATCTCGCAGGCCACGCGCACCAGCAGCGCCACGTTCAGATAGCGGGTGGGGTCGGCGGCCACCTGGGCCAGCTTCTCGCTGCCCCGCCGCCCCGACCGTACGGCCTCCTCGGCGCGGAAGCTGGAGACGCGTGCCAGGCCCGCCTCCGCGCAGGCGGCGAGCCAGGCGACGACGATCAGGGCGACCGCGCCGAGGACCAGTTGCGGGCTCATGACACGGTCGGAGCGGGCGAGGGGCCGGTCAGGCCCTTCTCCGCGCGCCAGCCGTCCACGATGGCCGCCTGGAGGCCGAACATCTCGGCCTTCTCGTCCGGCTCCTCGTGGTCGTAGCCGAGGAGGTGCAGCACTCCGTGGACGGTGAGCAACTGGAGCTCCTCGTCCATGGAGTGCCGGGTGGGCGCCTCGTCCCCCTGCTTCTTGGCGACCTCCGGGCACAGCACGATGTCCCCGAGCAGCCCCTGCGGCGGCTCGTCGTCGTCCTTCGACGGCGGCCGCAGCTCGTCCATCGGGAAGGACATGACATCGGTCGGCCCGGGCAGGTCCATCCACTGGATGTGCAGCTGCTCCATGGCGTCGGCGTCCACGACGATCACCGAGAGCTCGGAGAGCGGGTGGATGCGCATCCGCGCGAGTGCGTAACGGGCGATGTCGAGGATCGC
Organism: Streptomyces sp. TRM68416; assembly: GCF_014596915.1. Classification (GTDB taxonomy): domain Bacteria; phylum Actinomycetota; class Actinomycetes; order Streptomycetales; family Streptomycetaceae; genus Streptomyces. Next base: position 557,160 of record NZ_JACVWU010000001.1, on the reverse strand, counting down.
CTGCTCGTCGACCTCGGTTCCGGACTCGTTGTTGACGTCGATCGACATGACGCTGTGCTTGTCTACTTCCCCTTGCGCGCGGACTTCGCCCGGCCGCCCTTGTGCGTGCCGTTCTCGGTGCCGTGCTCGCTGTCGTACTGCTCGTACGCGTCGACGATACGGCCGACGAGCTTGTGCCGTACGACATCGTGGGACGACAGCCGGGAGAAGTGCACGTCGTCCACACCCTCCAGAATGTCCTGCACCTGCCGCAGACCCGACTTCGTGCCGTTCGGCAGGTCCACCTGCGTCACATCACCCGTGATCACGATCTTCGAGTCGAACCCGAGCCGCGTGAGGAACATCTTCATCTGCTCGGGGCTGGTGTTCTGGGCCTCGTCCAGGATGATGAAGGCGTCATTAAGCGTGCGACCGCGCATGTACGCCAGCGGCGCCACCTCGATGGTCCCCGCCGCCATCAGCCGCGGGATCGAGTCCGGGTCCAGCATGTCGTGCAGGGCGTCGTACAGCGGACGCAGGTACGGGTCGATCTTCTCGTAGAGCGTGCCGGGCAGGAAGCCGAGCCGCTCTCCCGCCTCCACCGCCGGGCGGGTCAGGATGATGCGGTTGACCTGCTTCGACTGCAGGGCCTGCACGGCCTTGGCCATCGCGAGGTAGGTCTTGCCGGTACCGGCGGGGCCGATGCCGAAGACGATCGTGTGCTTGTCGATCGCGTCGACGTACCGCTTCTGGTTGAGCGTCTTGGGCCGGATCGTGCGGCCTCTCGACGACAGGATGTTCTGGGTGAGCACCTCGGCCGGGGTCTCGGGAGCCCCCTCGCCGTTCTCGCTCGCCCTGAGCATGGCGATCGAGCGTTCCACTGCGTCCTCCGTCATCGGCTGTCCGGTGCGGAGCACCAGCATCATCTCGTCGAACAGGCGCTGGATGAGGGCGACTTCCCCGGTGTCGCCGACCGCGCTGATCTCGTTGCCCCGGACGTGGATGTCGACCGCCGGGAAGGCCTTCTCGATCACGCGCAGCAGGGAGTCGCCGGACCCCAGTACGGTCACCATGGGGTGCTGGGCGGGGACGGTGAACTCTGCTCTCGCCTGCCCCTGCGCGGGTGTGCGATCTGTGGGTGTCTGAGTCATGGGCCGGCTCTGTAGGCCTTGCTCGTCCTCCTCGAAACGGTGCCCGCCACGGGGGCGGCCTGGCGGTTTCAAGGGTACGCCGGGCGACTGACAACGTCGTAGGCCTTTTCCCGCGGCCCCGCACCCGCCCAAGCCAGATCTCGCCCCCGCCGCCCCTACCCGTCCCGTCCCCAGGGGCTGCCGCCCCTTCAACCCCGCCAGGGTGCTCCGCCCCCGGACCCCCACGGGGCTCCGCCCCTGCACCCCACCCGGGGGCTCCGCCCCCGGACCCCCACGGGGCTCCGCCCCTGCACCCCACCCGGGGGCTCCGCCCCCGGACCCCCATCGGCCCTGAAGGGGCCTCGTCCTCAAACGCCGGACGGGCTGGCTATAGCGACCGGCGGTGGTAGGAGGCCTCGGGGGCAGCCCTCGCGGGTGGGTGGGGGTTCGGGATGGTGTTCGTCTCGTCCTCAAACGGCGGACGGGCTGGATGTAGCGACCGGTGGCGGTAGGAGGCCCCGGGGCAGCCCTCGCGGGTGGGTGGTGGGGGTTCGGGACGGTGTTCGTCTCGTCCTCGGACGGCGGACCGGTTGACGGACGCGCCCTTACCGCAAGGTGGACGGGGCCGCGGTCGCGCGCGGCGGGGAGGGGACGTGTCGGGGGGTGTCCGCCCGCAGCGGCCGGCGTTGACGTGGGGGACCTGTAGGTGTGCGGGGCGCCGGACCGAGGACGGATACCCCCCGGCGCGGCCCCGACTCACCCACCCGCCCCAGGCGCTACGCGCACCCCCACCGCACCCGGGCAGGCCGCCGCAGGCATTCCGTCAGGGTTGGGCGCGGAGTTGCTCGCGGAACCAGTGGTACGACGCCTTGGGAGTTCGTTCGAGGGAGGAGGAGAAATCCACGTGGACCAGGCCGAAGCGCTGGGCGTAGCCCTCCGCCCACTCGAAGTTGTCGAGGAGGGACCAGACGAAGTAGCCGCGGACGTCGACTCCGGCCTCCGTCGCTCGGTGCAGGGCGCGGATGTGGCCGTCCAGGTAGGTGATCCGGGCCTGGTCGTCCACACCCTCGTACGAGCAGCCGTTCTCGGTGATGACGATGGGCGGCAACCGGTCGCCGTAGCGTTCGCGGAAACCGGTGAGCAGTTCCGTCAGGGCCTCCGGGACCACCGGCCAGCCGAAGTCCGTCACCGGGACGTCCTCGATCTCCCTTACGGAGAAGGGGAGTTCCGCCGGAATGGTCATGCCGCCGAACTCGATGTCCGTGCCCTGCGGGGCGCCCACCTTGGTCGGGGCGTAGTAGTTGATGCCGTAGAAGTCCAAGGGCTCCCCGATGACCTTCAAGTCGGCCGCGACGTCGCCCGGCATCAACTCGCCTATCCCCGAAGGGTATTCACCCAGCAGCACCGGATCCGCGAACATCCTGTTCAGCAGCAGGTCGTAGAAGTCGGCCGCCTCCACGTCCGCCGCCCCCCGCGACGCGGCCCACGTCGGCCCGTGCGAGTTGGCGATCCCGACGTCACCGGCCCCGGCCGCGCGCAACGCCTGCACCGCCAGACCGTGGGCCAGCAGCTGGTGGTGGGCAGCCGGCAGCGCGTCGAACATCAGCTGCTCACCGGGCGCGTGGGCGCCGAGCGCGTGCCCGAACAGGGTGTGCTCGGCAGGCTCGTTGATGGTGATCCACTTCTTCACACGGTCGCCGAGACGGTCGGCGACCACCGACACGTACTCCGCGAACCGCGCGGCCGTGTCCCGGTCCAGCCAGTCAAGACCGACCGGCAGGTCCCAGTGGAACAGGGTCGGAACCGGACGGACGCCCGCCGCGCACAGCTCGTCCACCAACCGGTCGTAGAAGTCGAGACCGCCCGCGGACCGGACCCGGGGCCACGACACGGAGAAGCGGTACGCGGACACGCCCAGCTCCGCCAGCAGCCCCACGTCCTCCCGGTACCGGTGGTAGTGGTCGCAGGCGACCGCGGCGGTGGAGCCGTCCTTCACCCGCCCCTCAAGGCCGGTGAAGACATCCCACACGGACGGCTCCCGAAGCTCCGCCGCGCCCTCGATCTGATGGGCCGAGGTCGAAACGCCCCACAGGAAGCCGTCGGGGAACCGGGGTATCGGATCAGTCGCCATGCGCCGGATCATCCGTACCACCGGTAACGGAAGTCAACGCCCCGGCGTGAAGAACCGGTTACGCGCTTTCCCTACGCGCCTTCCTTCAGCACCTTCGTGATCAGCTTCCGCTGCTCCTCGGTGAGCCGGGGATCCGAGCAGTACACCGTCTTCCCGTCCACCGTGATCTGGTAGCTGAACCCGTCCGGCACCCCGACGGGCGGCGTCCCCCGGCCCGCCGCGACCGCCTTCTCGGCCAGCGCGTGCCACTCGGACGCGTCGGCCCGCCCCGAGGTCTCCACCTCGGCATGCCGCTCGATGCCCGCGAATCCGCCTGTGCGCCTCACCTGAATACGCATGGGGAAATGTCTAGTACGGATTCAGAGGGTGCGCACCCCGACCTGCTCCCAGGCCTTCGAAACGGCCTGGAACTCCTCGCTGCCGTCGCCGTACCGTGCCCGCGCGGCGGCGACGGTCAGCGTGGCGAAGTCGACGAACAGGGCCTGGGACTTCAGCTCGCCCCCCGTCAGCACGTCGTACCAGATCTGCCCCGCGCGCTCCCAGGCGTGGCCGCCGAGGGCGGTCGCCGCGAGGTAGAACGCGTGGTTGGGGATGCCGGAGTTGATGTGGACGCCGCCGTTGTCGCGGCCGGTGCGGACGTAGTCGTCCATGGTCGCGGGCTGCGGGTCCTTGCCGAGGACGTCGTCGTCGTAGGCCGTGCCCGGCTCCTTCATGGAGCGCAGCGCCTTGCCCGTCACCCGCGGGGCCAGCAGCCCCGCGCCGATCAGCCAGTCGGCCTCGGCCGCGGTCTGCCCGAGCGTGTACTGCTTGATGAGCGCGCCGAAGACATCGGACATCGACTCGTTGAGCGCGCCGGGCTGGCCGAAGTACGTCAGGTTCGCGGTGTACTGCGTGACGCCGTGGGCGAGTTCGTGCCCGATGACGTCGATGGGAATGGTGAAGTCGAGGAAGATCTCGCCGTCTCCGTCGCCGAACACCATCTGCTCGCCGTTCCAGAAGGCGTTGTTGTAGTCCTTGGAGTAGTGCACGGTCGCGGTGAGCGGCAGACCGTTGCCGTCGATCGAGTCGCACTCGTAGGCGGTGAGGAACAGCTCGAAGGTGGCGCCGAGTCCGGCGTAGGCGCGGTTGACGGTGGCGTCCTTGCCGGGTTCCTCGCCCTCGCCGCGGACCTTGTGGCCGGGCAGGTCGGTGCCGTGCCGGGCGTCGTGGATCGTGCGCCGCGGCCTGCCGGGCTCCGCTCCGACGGGCGGGGCGACGGAGGGTGCGCCGAGGACGGTGGTCAGCCGGCGGTGGGTGCGCTCGTAGGCGTCGCGCTGGAGGGTCCGGCGGGCCGGTCCGGCGAGCACGGGGTCCTCGGCCTGGGCGAGCTTGTCGAGGACGTGGGGCGGTACGACGGTGCAGAAGACGGGCTCGTGGCCCCCGTTGGTCGTCATGCCCGGCACCCTTGCACTGCGTTACGTGGCTGTCACTACCCGCAACCATGATTGGTGAAATGTGCCGACAAGACAGCCAGCGCCTGCCCGCGGAGTGGTATGGCGCACTTTTGGTAACCCCTCGCCCTATTTATCCCACCGGTCCCGCATACTGATACGCACCGCCGCACAGGAGAGGGCTCGGCTAGCATGCGGAGCATCATGCATTTCGGGCTGCTCCTCCTTAGCTGCCGCGGCGAGGGCCTGTAGTCGAGGCCGACCCCCTCCCCGCGGTGCTTTGGCGTTGCGTCGTCGGCCGTCCTTCCGGACACCGGGATTTTCCCGGACACACGAGGAGCCCGAAGCATCATGGCGAACCGCCAGCAGCCCAGCCCCATGCCGATCCACAAGTACGGCCAGTACGAGCAGGTCGACATCCCCGACCGCACGTGGCCGAACCGGCGGATCACCGCCGCCCCCCGCTGGCTCTCCACGGACCTGCGTGACGGCAACCAGGCCCTGATCGACCCGATGTCGCCCGAGCGCAAGCGCCGGATGTTCGACCAGCTGGTCAAGATGGGCTACAAGGAGATCGAGGTCGGCTTCCCGGCGTCGGGCCAGACCGACTTCGACTTCGTGCGCTCCATCATCGAGGAGCCGGGCGCGATCCCCGACGACGTCACCATCTCCGTACTGACCCAGGCCCGCGAGGACCTGATCGAGCGCACGGTGGAGTCCCTGAAGGGCGCCAAGCGGGCCACCGTCCACCTGTACAACGCCACCGCGCCCGTCTTCCGCCGGGTGGTGTTCCGCGGCTCCAAGGACGACATCAAGCAGATCGCGGTGGACGGCACCCGTCTGGTGATGGAGTACGCGGAGAAGCTGCTGGGTCCGGAGGCTGGTGGCACGGAGTTCGGCTACCAGTACAGCCCCGAGATCTTCACCGACACCGAGCTGGACTTCGCGCTGGAGGTCTGCGAGGCGGTGATGGACGTCTACCAGCCCGGTCCGGGCCGCGAGATCATCCTCAACCTGCCCGCCACGGTGGAGCGTTCGACCCCGTCCACGCACGCGGACCGCTTCGAGTGGATGAGCCGCAACCTCTCCCGTCGCGAGCACGTCTGCATCTCCGTCCACCCGCACAACGACCGCGGTACGGCGGTGGCGGCGGCCGAGCTGGCGTTGATGGCCGGCGCGGACCGGGTGGAGGGCTGTCTGTTCGGGCAGGGCGAGCGCACCGGCAACGTCGACCTGGTCACCCTGGGCATGAACCTGTTCTCGCAGGGCGTCGACCCGCAGATCGACTTCTCCGACATCGACGAGATCCGTCGTACGTGGGAGTACTGCAACCAGATGGAGGTCCACCCGCGCCACCCGTACGTGGGCGACCTGGTCTACACGTCCTTCTCCGGCTCCCACCAGGACGCCATCAAGAAGGGCTTCGACGCGATGGAGGCCGACGCGAAGGCCAAGGGCGTCACCGTCGACGACATCGAGTGGGCGGTGCCGTACCTGCCGATCGACCCCAAGGACGTCGGCCGCTCCTACGAGGCGGTCATCCGGGTCAACTCGCAGTCCGGCAAGGGCGGTATCGCGTACGTCCTGAAGAACGACCACAAGCTGGACCTGCCGCGCCGGATGCAGATCGAGTTCTCGAAGATCATCCAGGCGAAGACGGACGCCGAGGGCGGCGAGGTCACCGGCGGCGACATCTGGGCCGTGTTCCAGGACGAGTACCTGCCCAACCCCGAGAACCCGTGGGGTCGGATTCAGGTCAAGAACAACCAGTCGACCACCGACACCGACGGCGTGGACACGCTGAAGGTGGAGGCCACGGTGGACGGTCAGGACACCGTCCTGACCGGCTCGGGCAACGGCCCGATCTCCGCCTTCTTCGACGCCCTGCAGTCCATCGGGATCGACGTACGCCTGCTGGACTACCAGGAGCACACGATGAGCGAGGGCGCGTCCGCGCAGGCCGCGTCGTACATCGAGTGTGCGATCGGGGACAAGGTGCTGTGGGGCATCGGCATCGACGCGAACACGACGCGGGCCTCGCTGAAGGCGGTCGTCTCCGCCGTCAACCGGGCGGCTCGCTGAGATTCGCCTACGGGGGTGCCTCGACAGGCCGTCGAGCGGCTGCCGCTGCGTCGTGGCTTGTCGCGCAGTTCCCCGCGCCCCTTTGGGGCGCGGGGAACGCGTCGTATATCGGCCAATCCGCCCCCAGGTCACGGAAAGGTCTCGTCCGGGGTGCTGACTCCGGCTCCCGTATGTGGCTAACATCACGCAAGCGCGGCGATGTTGCCGCGGGGTTTCGCGGAGGTGCGACGTGCTGCCAGGACGGGGACGAAACGGCCGTGCCGCGAGGCCTGCCCGCATTCTGGGGACCCGCACCGCGTGGACGACCGTCGGGGACGGCGAGTTCTTCTGCCCGGGCTGCGGAGGCGACCGCAACTACCAGCGGCTGACCGGACGCCGCCGCTTCACCCTGCTCGGGGTGCCCGTGCTGCCGCGCGGCGAGACCGGGCCGGTCGTGGAGTGCGCCGCGTGCCGCCGCCACTTCGGCGCCGACGTCCTCGACCATCCGACCACCACCCGCTTCTCCGCGATGCTCCGGGACGCCGTCCACACCGTCGCCCTCGCGGTGCTCGCCGCGAGCGGCTCCTGCGCCCGTACGGCGCTGGAGTCGGCGGCGGCCACGGTCCGCGCGGCCGGCTTCGACGACTGCACCGAGGACCAGCTCGACGCCCTGGTCGAGGCGCTGGCCGCGGACACCGGCCGGATCACCGGCGAGCCCTGCGGTGCGGGCCTGGCCATAGAGCTGCACGAGGCCCTGGACCCCCTCGCCCCGCACCTGGCCCCCGCCGGCCGCGAGTCGATCCTCCTCCAGGGCGCCCGCATCGCCCTGGCCGACGGCCCCTACACCCCCGCCGAACGCGAGGTCCTCAGCACGGTCGGCGCGGCCCTCACCATCTGCGGCGACGACGTGACCCGACTGCTGGCGGCGGCGCGTACGCCGTCCTGATCCCGCCGTTACTCCCGCGGGAGTAACGCGCCCGCGCCGTCACCCCGGGCAGTACCCCGCAACTCGCCCTCACGCCCGACGAACCCGCCCCCTCCCGCCGGGAGTCTGGAGACGACCCAGACCACCCGACCGGAAGGGGGCCCGTCTCATGGGGGCCGTAAGGACAGCCGTACGACGTCGGCGGGGCGTTCCCTGGCTTGTGCTCGGGCTGTGGATCGCCGTGCTGGCCATCACCTCGCCGTTCGCCTCGAAGCTGGAGGACGTGCAGCGCGACCGGGCCGTCGACTATCTGCCGGCCAGTGCCGACTCCACGCAGGTCGCGAAGGTCCAGGAGCGGCTGCCGGGCGGCGAGACCACGCAGATGATCGTGGTCTACCACCGCGAGGGCGGGCTGACGGCCGCCGACGAGGCCACCGCCGCCGACCAGATCGCCGAGATCGCGGGGGCCCACCGGCTCACCGGCGACCCGGTCGGCGTCCCGTCCAAGGACGGCTCCACCCTGATGTACCCGGTGGCCAGCAACGAGCCCGGCACGGACGAGGAGCTGCGGGACGAGCTCGTCAACGACGTGCGGGACGTGGCGGTCGGCGGCGACGGGCTGAGCGTCGAGGTCGGCGGCGAGGGAGCGCTCGCCACCGACGCCGCCGAGGTCTACAACTCGCTCGACGGACCGCTGCTCTACACCACCGTCTCGGTCGTCGCGCTGCTGCTGATCCTGATCTACCGCAGCCCGTTCCTCTGGCTGGTGCCGCTCTTCGTCGCGGGCATGGCCAACTTCCTGTCGAGGGGCGTGGCCTACGCGCTCAACCAGATGTTCGACACCTCGGTGACCGGCCAGAGCGCCGGCATCATGACGATCCTCGTGTTCGGCGCGGGCACGGACTACGCGCTGCTGCTCGTCTCCCGCTACCGCGAGGAACTGCGCCGCATCGAGCGCCCGTACGAGGCCATGATCGCCGCGCTCCGGGGCTGCGGGCCCGCCGTGCTCGCCTCCTCCGGGACGGTGGCGGCCGGGCTGCTGTGCCTGCTCGCCGCCGACCTCAACTCCAGCCGGGGCATGGGCCCGCTCGGCACGGTCGGCGTGCTGTGCGCGCTGGTCGCCATGCTGACCCTGCTGCCGGCCGTGCTGGTTCTGCTCGGCCGCCGCGTCTTCTGGCCGCTGGTCCCGCGCTACGGCAGCACCCCCAAGGCCCGCCGCTCCCTGTTCGCGGCGATGGGCGGCTCCGCCGGACGCCGCCCGCGGACCGTGCTGGTCGGCGGCGCCCTCCTCCTGGGCGCCCTCGCGCTCGGCGCCCTCAACCTGCCCGGCGCCGTCAAGCAGGAGGACTCCTTCACCAGCAAGCCCGACGCGGTCGCCGCCATGGAGACCCTCAACCGCGCCTACCCCGAGCGCGGCACCCAGCCCATCACCGTCCTCACCCCCGCCGACCGCGCCGAGGCCACCCTGGCCGACATCCGCGGCACCGAGGGAGTCGACAGCGCCGAGCCCGGACGGAGCGGCGACGGCTGGACCGAGATCTCCGTCCTCGCCAAGGACGCCCCCCAGTCCGCCGGGGAGACCAGGACCATCGAGGAACTGCGCGACACCCTCGACGGCTCCTACGTCGGCGGCCCCAGCGCCGAACAGATCGACCTGAAGGACACCAACGCCCGTGACCGGACGGTCGTCGTACCGCTGGTGCTCGTGTCCGTGCTGCTGATCCTGATCGCCCTGCTGCGCTCGCTCGTCGCGCCGCTGATCCTGGTGTCGGCCGTGGTCGCCGTGTGGGGCGCCGCCCTCGGCATCGGCGGGCTCGTCTTCGGGCCGCTCTTCGGCTTCGAGGGCACCGACCCCGGCCTCGGACTGCTCTCCTTCGTCTTCCTGGTCGCCCTCGGCGTCGACTACGGCATCTTCCTGATGCACCGGATGCGCGAGGAGTCCCTGCACGGCGCCGAACCCGTCACCGCCGCGCTCACCGCGCTGCGCACCACCGGCGGGGTCATCGCCTCCGCGGGGCTCGTCCTGGCCGCCACCTTCGCGGTGCTCACCAGCATGCCGCTGGTGCAGCTCGTCGAACTCGGCTTCGTCATCGCGGTCGGCGTCCTGCTCGACACCTTCCTGGTCCGCACCTACCTCGTGACCAGTGCCGCCGTCGCGCTGCGCCGCACACTGTGGTGGCCGGGCGCCCTGTCCAAGGAGCCCGAGGCGCCGGTGCCGCCGAAGGAACCGGAGCCCGTGGCGGTGATGACCCGCTGAACCCGACCGACCGGCGCCCCTCCTCTCCCGGAGGGGCGCCGTCCCGGCAGAGGATGACCCCCATGCACCTCACCACCACCCCGGTGCGGCCCCGGCTCGGCGAGCGCATCATGGCCGTGATCAACCGCGATCCGCGGACCGCCCCGCACGGCACCCGCAACGACGCCCTGCTCGCGGCGGCCGCCGTCGCGCTCGCCGTGTGCCTGGCCCTGTCCACCGACGACGCCCGCCGGCCCGACGCGCTCGGCTGGACGCTGCTGATCGCCGCCCATGTGCCGCTCGTGTGGCGGCGGCGCAGGCCGCTGCTGGTGTTCGCGGCGGTGGTGGCCCTGGTGCTGCCGTACCACGCCCTCGACAACAACCACAGCGCGCCCGTCCCCGCCTCGTTCATCGCGCTGTACACGGTCACCGTCACCCAGCGCCCGCTGCGCACCCTCGTGGTCAGCGGCGCGGGCCTCGGCCTGTCCCTGGCCGCGATGCTCACCTTCGGCGGGGACAGGCAGGCCGTCGAACTGCTGCGCATCTACGGCTGGGTCTTCGCCGTCATCTTCGTCGGCATCGACGTCCGCTACTACCGCCAGTACATCGCCGCGATCGTCGAACGCGCCGAACGCGCCGAACGCACCCGCGAGGAGGAGGCCCGCCGCCGGGTCGCCGAGGAACGCCTGCGCATCGCCCGGGACCTGCACGACCTGCTCGCGCACAGCATCACCCTGATCGGTGTGCAGACCTCCGTCGCCGCGCACGTCCTGGCCGCCGACCCCGAGCGGCTCGACCGGGAGACGGTCGCCAAGGCGCTCGACGACATCGCCGAGACCTGCCGGACCGCCCGCGGCGAACTGCGCACCACCCTGGAGGTGCTGCGGGAGCAGGGCTCCGTGGGCGAGACGCGCGGCCCGCTGCCCGGCCTCGACGGGCTGCCCGACCTGGTGGAGGCGGCCCGCCTCGCGGGCGCGCGGGTCGAACAGTCCGTACGGGTAAGGCAGTTGCCGCCCGCCGTCGGCGCCGCCGCCTACCGCATCGTGCAGGAGGCGCTGACCAACGCGGTCCGGCACGCGGGCCCCGAACCGGCCGTACGCGTCGAGCTGTACGAGGAGGGCGGCGTCCTGCGCCTGTCGGTGGCCGACGAGGGCATCGGGCCCACGCCCGGCGGCTCGCCCGGGTTCGGACTGGTGGGGATGCGGGAGCGGGCGCGCAGCGTCGGTGGCACACTCGACGCCGGGCCGCGGGGGCAGGGCGGCTTCGAGGTCACCGCCGCACTGCCCTTGACGCTTCTGGAAGGGGCCCGATGACCATCCGTGTACTGCTCGCCGACGACCAGACCCTGGTACGGGCCGCGTTCGCGATGCTGGTGGAGTCGGCGCCGGACATGGAGGTCGTCGGCCAGGCGGGCACCGGCCGGGAGGCGGTCGCGCTGGCCCGCGGCGAACGGGCCGACCTGGTGGTCATGGACATCCGGATGCCCGAGCTGGACGGCATCGAGGCGACCCGCCTCATCGCCGCGGACGCGGAGCTGGCTCAGGTGAAGGTCCTGGTCCTCACCACCTACGACACGGACGAGCACATCGTGGAGGCGCTGCGCGCCGGTGCCTCCGGCTTCCTGGTCAAGGACACCCGGCCGGCCGAACTCCTCGACGCCATCCGCACGGTGGCGGCGGGGGAGGCGCTGCTGTCGCCCGGGCCGACGGCACGGCTGATCGAGCGGTTCCTGCGCGGCCCGTCCGCCGCCCCGGCCGCGGGCGGGCCGGAGTGCCTGTCCGAACGGGAGCGCGAGGTGCTGACGCTGGTCGCGCGCGGCCTCAACAACACCGAGGTGGGCGAGGCGTTGGGGCTGAGCCCGCTCACGGCCAAGACCCACGTCAGCCGCATCATGGGCAAGCTGGGCGCACGGGACCGGGCCCAACTGGTCATCGTGGCGTACGAGTCGGGAATGGTGACGCCGGGCGCCCGGTGAGGGAGGGGCGCCCGGCGGTGGGAGGGGGCGTCAGCGGCTGAAGGTGTCGCCCAGTCGGCCCGGCGAGGAGGTCATCCCCAGCTTGGACGAGCCGAAGGAGATCGAGCCGGTGGCGGACACCTGGGTGGAGGTGCCCTTGAGCACCCAGACGCCACCGGCTTCGGCGTTCTCCCCCGGCGCTCCGGCGAACAGCTCCGCGCGGCCGTCGCCGGTGACGTCGGCCAGGCGCACGGCGGCGCCGAAGGCGTCGCCCTTCTCGGCGGTGCCGGGCACCGACGCGGTCTTCTGGGTGAAGGACTTCGCACCCGTCGTGGTGATCCCCGTGCCACCCCCCAGCAGGACGGTCACGCCACCGGCTCCGGCCAGGGTGCCGACGGCCTCCCTGGGGGCTCCGATGGCGAGGTCGAGGCGGCCGTCGCCGTTCACGTCGCCGAGGGAGACCGTGCTGCCGAAGCCGTCCCCCTCCTCGGCGGTGCCCGGGACGCCCGGGCTGTCCTGGTGGAACTGCACGCGCGGGTTCGCGGTGTCCGGGCCGGAGGCGGTACCGCGCACGATCTCGACGGCGCCGCCCACCCGCTCGACGTCGCCGACGCCGGGCCGGTCGTAGGTGTCGGCGCGGCCGAGCACGATGTCGGCGTAGCCGTCGCGGTCGAGGTCGCCCACGGCGATGTCGACGCCGCCGTCCAGGAGCTCGCCGGTCTTGGCGTCCCGCAGGGTCTGCGCGGCCTTCAGCCCGTCCCGGCTGCCCGCGAAGTAGCGGACCAGGCGGGGGCCGTGGTCACTCAGCTCGTCCATGCCGGTCGAGACGACGCCCACGACGTCGTCGATGCCGTCGCCGTTGACGTCTCCGGTGGCCAGCGCGGGGTTGTCCCAGGCATGCCAGCCCGGAACATCCTCTTCCGCGTATTCGCCCCGGAGGTCCATCGTCTCGGTGCGGGCCGGACCGGTGGTCCGGTCGAACGGGCCGTAGGAGACCGTGCTGCCGGTGGCCAGGTCCTGGTGGCCGTCCCCGTCGAAGTCGCCGGCGGTCAGCATTGCGCCGAGGTTCTCGCGGTAGGACGTGCCCTTGACGACGGTGCCGCCGGTGAGGCCGCTCCTGCCGCCCCACAGAACGGTCAGCGAGCCCGCCGCGCCAACGGATCCGATGCTCTCGCCGGACGATCCGACGACCAGGTCGGTGTAGCCGTCGCCGTTCAGGTCCGCGGCCGTCAGGGAGGAGCCGAACCGGTCGTAGGACTCGACCGTGCCGGGCACCCCGGTGGTGTTCTGGTGGTAGACCTTGCGGGTCTGGTCCTTCAGTGCCTGCGTGCGGCTGCCGTACGTCACGGCGACGTATCCGGCGCCCTTCTTGCCGCTCACGGTGGCGTCGGGCGCGGCCGTGGCCGAGTCGCCGACGCCGTCGCCGTTGAAGTCGGCCTTGGCCAGGCCGGTGGTGGTCCCGGCGGCCGGGGCGGCCTGCGCCGCGGGGGCGATCGCGGCCGACGCCGCGATCGCCACGGCGGTGGCCACCGTCCTGCGAAGTGTGCGCTTGCGCACAGGGCCTCCTGCTCAGGGTGCGATGATGTGACGGACCGTCAGATCAGCCCCTCACACCCCACAAGACCCACGATGAAACCGAATGGTTGTACGCAATGCGCTCGCCGTTCACTTCCCGGCAGACCGGTCGCCACCAGGGACTTCGGCAGAGTCGACGCGGGAGGTGCCGCCCCCCGTACGGCACCTCCCGCGCGCTTCCGCCGCCCTACGGCAGGTTCTTCTCGTACGTCTCGTCCTGGTCGGAGTCGTAGAGGAGCTTGCCGTCCGCGTCGTAGCCCTTGATCCGGGGCGCCATCGTCACCGTGACCTGCCGGTCCAGCACGCCGGAGGCCACGAACCAGCCGTGGTCCAGGGCGGCCTCGCTGGTCGCCTCGCCGTAGGAGACGGTCACCCGGGCCACCGAGGGGTCGACCGTGCCGATGACCCCCCAACGGAAGGGCAGCTTCCAGCTGCCGCGGTCGAGGAACGACTGCTGGTACAGCTTGCCGCCGTTGGAGTCCACCACGACCGCGGGAGCGTCCGGCCCGTCCCAGCCGCCACCGCCGACGTTGAGGCCCTGGGCCTCGCCGTCGCGGATGTTGCAGATGAGCCGCTGCTGGTCCGGGTCGTCCCGCTGCACGGCGACGACGAAGATGCCGTCACCGGGCGCGTTGGAGTCGCCCGTGCTGTTCATCGCGAGGATGATCCGGTAGTCCTCGGCCGCCCCCAGGTTCTCGCTCTCACCGAAGCCGACCCTGGACTCCCAGGTCAGGCAGGACTCCAGGCCGCTCACCGCCTGCTCGAAGGTGATGCCGTCCAGGAGCTGCCCGTCCGTGGCAGGGCGCGCGGGCCCGGACGCCGTGGGGGACGGTGTGGGGGAAGCGGCCTGCGAAACGCTGACCGTCGGTGCCGGCGACGCCACGTCCGAGCCGCCCCCGCCCCCGCTCAGCGCGTACGCCCCCACGGGCATCGCCGCCAGCGTCACCAGTACCGCCCCGGCCGCCGCCACCCTGCGCCGCCGCTCCACCACGCCCCGGCGGCGGATCGCCGGGTAGGGCGCCGCGGACGGACGGATCGTGTACGCGTCCTGCGAGAGCAGCTCGCGCACCTGCTCCTCGAAATCCCGCTCGTGCTGTTCCTCGGTCACCTCTGTGTCCCTCCGTTCGACACCTGGCTGCGGTCGGACCCGCCCATGACCCCCGCGAGCCCCGGATACGCGCGCAACTTCGCCAGCCCCTTCGAGGCCTGGCTCTTCACCGTGCCGGCGGAGCAGCCGAGCACCTCGGCGACCTCCGCCTCGGACAGGTCCTCCCAGTAGCGCATGACGACCACCGCCCGCTGCCGGGGCGGCAGTTGGGCGAGGGCCGGCAGCAGGGCGCTGCGCTCGTCGGCCCATGCGTAGGTCTCGTCGCGGCCCGCCCGCTCCGGCGGCGCCGCCGTCAGCGCCTCCCGGACGCGCCGCTTGCGGAACCGGTCGCTGTTGCAGCTGACGAGCATCCGCCGGACGTACGCCTCCGGGTTGTCGCTGCGCGAGACGCGCCGCCACGACCGGTACGCCTTCGCCAGCGCCGTCTGCGTCAGATCCTCGGCGTGGTGTGCGTCGCCGGTCAGCAAGTAGGCGGTCCGCACGAGATGGGACCACCGCGCCCGGACGAATTCCTGGAACCGGTCCTCTTGTTCGGCCTGCATCAAGCACCCTCCCTCGCCCCCCAGACCACCGTTGCCGCGAAATCGGTTGCCCGGGATCCGCGACCGGTTTGGAATGAGCGGATGACGGACAGCGAAGAGTGGGACGAACAGGCCCCCGGCGTACTCCGGTTGCCCTCGGGGCGCCTGATCCGGGGCCGTGCCCTGCGCCGCCCCCTGGAGGCCGGGGCGCCCGTCCCCTCGTACGGTGTCTATCTCCTCGGTGCCGAACCCCCCGAGGTCCCCTGGGAATCCGGGTGGATCCGCTGGCCCGACTTCCGGCTCCCGGCCGACCGCGCGCAGGCCCGCGCGATGCTGGCGGAGGTGTGGCGCCGGGCCGCCTCGGAGCGGGTGGAGGTCGCCTGCGGCGGCGGCCGCGGCCGTACGGGCACGGCGCTGGCCTGTGTGGCGGTTCTGGACGGGGTCCCGGCCGCCGAGGCCGTCGCGTACGTCCGCCGCCACTACGACCGCCACGCGGTGGAGACGCCGTGGCAGCGGCGGTACGTACGACGGTTCAGCTGAGGGTCTCGGCGAGCACCGATGCCGTACCGGCGACCAGGGCGTTGTCCCAGGCCGCGTCCTGGTCGGGCTTGGTGGTCAGGACGGCCAGGACGATCGGGGTGCCGTCCTCGGTCCAGGTGATGCCGGCGTCGTTGGCGGTGCCGTAGGAGCCGGAGCCCGTCTTGTCGGCGAGCGTCCAGGCCGGCGGCAGGCCCGCGCGGAAGCGGGCGGTGCTGGTCGTGTTGGCGAGCAGCCAGTCGGTGAGCAGGGCCCGGTCCGGGCGGTCGAGCGCGTCGCCGAGGACGAGACGGCCGTAGGTGCGGCCGATCGCCGCCGGGCTGGTGGTGTCCGTGATCCGCCACGGCTCGGCCGAGTTGAGCTCCGGCTCCCAGCGGTCGAGACGGGTCACCCGGTCGCCGAGGGAACGGGCGAAGCGGGTGATCGCGGTGGGGCCGCCCAGCTCGCGCAGCACCAGGTTGGCGGAGGTGTTGTCGCTGTGGGTGATGGCGAACTCGCAGAGCTCCGCGACCGTCATCCCGTCGGCCAGGTGCTCCCTGATCCGGTCGGGGACCGGCTCCACCAGGTCGGCCTCGGTGTAGTGGATCCGGCGGGCCAGCACCTCCCCGTCGCGGTCCAGGTCCCGCAGGACGGCGGCGGCCGCCAGCGTCTTGAACAGCGAGCACATCGGGAAGAGTTCGTCGGCGCGGTACCGGACCGTGCGCCGCGTGGCGAGGTTGTGGGCGTACACGCCGAGGCGCGCTCCGTGCCGCTCCTCCAGCTCGCGCAGGCGCGCGTGGACGGAGCCGGCGGGGGCGGCGGCCTGGGCGGGCCCGCCCGCGAGCAGGGCGGCGGCCGTGGCGGTACCGGCCGCGAGAAGCGTACGGCGGGTCATCGGGGACTGGGCGGCGCTTAAGATCTCGGACTCCTTCACTCGGTTTCACGGCGTCGATCTTCTCCAGTGACCGACGCCGTGGAGGCCGTGCGCGGTTGCTCAGAAGAGACGTCCCTGTCCGCTCACTTGCAGTGCACATCCCCCTCCGGCCGTTCCCCTGTGGACAGGAAGCGGGAGACCAGGCGGTCGCCGCACTCGGTGCCGTTGGCGAGGTAGGCGTCGTGGCCGGTGGAGTCGTTGACGACCATGACCGCGCGGCCGCCGAGGGCCGCGCGCATCTTCCGGGCGGCGCTGAGCGGGGTGGCGACGTCGCGTGCGTTCTGGATGAGCATGACGTTGGACGGGCCGCGGTCGGTGACCCGCAGGGGTGCCTCCTTCGGCTGCCAGGGCCAGGCGGCGCACACCATCGCGTTCCTCGGCATGCCCGCCGTCAGCGGGTACTTGGCCCGGCTCTCGGTGACGCCCTTGCGGTACACGCCGGCCGACCTGGGCCAGGCCGCGTCGTTGCAGATGGTGCCCGCGGCGACCGCGGTGTAGTTCTGCAGCGCCGACTCCGGCGGGCTCGGCGGCGCGGGCGGCACCGTGCCCTCGCGGGCGGCCAGTACGAGCTGGGCCAGGACCGGATAGTCGTCGGGGTCGTAGAGGTTGCTCAGCATGGTCTGGCGCAGGACGTTGCCGTTCAGCTCCGCGGGGTGGGCGCCGGGCCAGGGGAGGGGCTCACGGTCCAGACGGGCGGCGAGGCGGAGGAAGAGCGGGCGCACCTCAGCCGCCGTGCCGGCGACGCGGTACGGATTGCCGGGCGCGGAGGCCCACTTGGCGAACTCGGGGAAGTTGTCCTCGACGCCCACCTCGAACGCCCGGAGCCAGGTGCGCTCGGCCCGCACCGGGTCGGGGTCGCCGGTGCTGTCCAGCACGACGCGGTCGGTGCGGTGCGGGAACAGCTCACCGTAGGCGGCGGCGAGGTAGCTGCCGTACGACACGCCCCAGGCGGACAGCTTGCGTTCGCCGAGCGCGGCGCGGATGCGGTCGACGTCGCGGGCGTTGTTCAGCGTGCTGATGTGCCGGATCAGCTCCCCGCCGTTGCGGGCGCAGGCCTTCGACATGCGCCGGGCGGTGGCCATGCTCTCGGTGACCGAACCGTTCGGCGCGGGCCAGGGGAGCCGCTTCGTCAGGGCGAGGTCGTCATGTGCGGCCTCGCAACTCACGGCGGTGGACGGGCTGTTGCCCCGCGGCGCGAAACCGATCAGGTCGTAGGCGTCCCGCACCTCCTGCGGCAGCTTCTGCCCCTTCCCCGAGGGGTCGCCGAGGCTGTCGCCGCCGGGTCCGCCGGCGACCATCAGCAGCGCCCCGCGGCGGGCGGACGGCTTCTCGCTGGGGATGCGGGAGACGGCGATGTCGATCTTCCGGCCGTCCGGGTCGGAGTAGTCCATCGGCACGGAGAGGGTCGCGCACCGCTGGCGCGGATCGAGCCCGTCCCCCTCGCAGTCGGTCCACTTCAGCGGCGCGGGCGCGTCGGTGGCGGACGCGGTGAGCGGGGTGGCCAGGCCGAGGACGACTCCGGCGGTGGCGGCGATCAGGGCGGCGTTTCTCGTGATCTGCTTCATGCACAGCAGCCTCACGGAACATGACCACCCGTCACATCCGGGTAACAGCCTGATCCTTCCGGGGGTTTGCCCCAAGCCCGGTCCTCGGGATGCCACCGACGGGTCACGCCTTGCGATGCCACCGACGGGTCACAGACGCAGCGTCATCACCAGCCGGTCCTCGCCGGGCCCGAAGTAGCCCTTGTGGACGCCCTCGTCGGAGCCGAAGCCGATCGACCGGTACAGCATGATCGCCGCGGCGTTCGTCGGCTCCACCGTCAGCCGGACCTCGTGCACGCCCTCGGTGCGCATCCGGCGCAGCACCTCCAGCACCAGCCGCCGGCCAAGACCCCGCCCCCGCTGGTCGCGGGTGACGCCCAGGCTCACGATCCAGCCCTGGTAGCCGTCCGAGGTGGTGAGGAAGAGGACGTAGCCGTGCAACTGCCGCCCGTCGTCCAGGACGAGGATGCGGTCGCCGTGCACGTCGTACAACTGGCGCAGCACGAAGTAGGGATAGGGCTCGTCGGGGAACGCCTCGCGGTCCACCCGGACGAGTTCGGGCAGGTCGGCCTCGGTGACGCCTCTCATCGTCAGGGGCCGGTCGATGAACGACCGGTCGCGGAACAGGGCGGGTCCGGTGGGGCCGCCACGCGAAGGGAAACGTTCCTCTGGAAAAGCCGCCATGGCGCCCCCTGCGGGAAGGAGTCAATGGTGCGTTGACACTCGTACGGGTGGTGCGAGCGAGACGCGAGATGTCTGCCTTTAGGGTGTGTTCGGCAGAGTTCCGACCATCTTGGGCGGGGCGATACGGCCGTTCAAGGCCGCGTCGCTCGTGGGAATCCATTCGCCACGATGCGCCCCTGATGCGCCCCGCCCCCGTCGCTGTTACGTCACATTGGCGCATGGGGGAGCCAAGGTGCGCCCCGCGTTGGTACCGTTGAAGAATGACCTTGAGATCGTCGGGGGATGCCCAGCTTAATGCGGACGTGTCCTGGGCGGCATTCGACCCGATCGCCTACGTTGATCACAATTACCGCGACTTACAGGCCGAGGACGCGGAGATCCTTTCCATCGTCCGGGATCATTTCGGCGAGCATTTCCGGAAGCGGGCCGTCGGACCCGTTTCGGGCATCGACGTGGGCGCCGGCGCGAACCTCTACCCCGCGCTCGCGATGCTGCCCTGGTGCGACGAGGTCACGCTCTACGAGCGCTCGTCCGCCAATGTGCGCTATCTCAGGAGTCAGGTCGACTCCTTCGACGGCAACTGGGACCAGTTCTGGCGCGTGCTGTGCAAGAACGACGCCTACGCCGCCCTCGACATCGACCCGCGGGCCCGGTTCCGCGAGGTCGTCAAGGTCCGGCCGGGCGATCTCTTCGACCTCGTGCGGCACGAGGGGGAGTGGTCGCTGGGCACCATGTTCTTCGTCGCCGAGTCGATGACCTCCTCCCATGAGGAGTTCCGCCGCGGCGTCGAGTGCTTCCTGCGTGCCCTGGCTCCCGGCGCGCCCTTCGCGGCGGCCTTCATGGAGCACTCGAAGGGTTATCACGCGGGTGAGCATTTCTTCCCCGCCTGCGATGTGGGGGAGTCGGAGGTGTATGCGAGCCTTGAGCGTTTCGCCGACGACTTCAAGACCACACGGCTCAAATCCTCGGCCGCCGTGCGCGACGGCTATTCCGGAATGATCGTCGCCTATGGGCGGCGGAATTCGGATTCCGGTATTCCGCCGGTCGGTCGCTGACCGGCCGCCGACACCGTACCGGTACCGAATGCTCGGGCCCAAACAGACCTTCGGGCCCAAAACGGATCCTCGGATTCGAGCAGATCCTCGGGTCCGAGCAGATCCTCGGGCACAACAGAAGAGGGTTTTTCTCCATTGATGGCAGTGCGGCCTGTGTGAGGGGCATGGGATGCAGATCAAGCCACGTCAGCACCTGCTGGACATCTGGCAGGCGCTCGCTCGCCACTCCTTCGAGGGCGGAGCGTGGAACTGGGGCGAATGGGGCGGCGACAGCAGCGTCGCCGACGCGGAGCGGCTGCTCTGCCTGCTCTACCCCGCCACGGAGATCCCCGCCTTCCGGCTGGACGATCCCGACACCACACAGGACGACGTCCAGCTGGCCATGAAGAAGGCGGGCGGCCGGCTCGACGTCCCGGCCAACCTCGTCACGGCCGCCGCCGAGTTCATGCGTACCCACACCGGCGAGGACAAACGGCCCACGTTCGCCGGGGGTTACTACTTCGGCAGCGCGGACAGCGACCAGGAACTCAGCGAGGAACAGCGCCGCCTGGGCGTGGTCGACTCCTTCTCGATGTCCATCACCCTGTGCCTGGCCACCCTCGGCTTCCTCAAGGTCTACGAGACCAAGACCCGGCGCACCGACATCAAGGAGACGATCGCCGAACTCCGCGCGGCCACCAGCAACCGCCTCACCGCCGCCATGGTCAGCCTGCTGCGCTCCTTCACCGTCAACGTCTTCGACACCGACTCCTCCCAGGGGCAGACCCTCGCCGAACTCCTCGGCCAGGGACGGCTGTCACAGCGCCAGGTGCTGAAGAAATTCCAGGAACGCTTCCGGCCGCTGCGGGCCGCGATCGTCGAGAGCCTCCAGCTCGGTATCGACGTCCAGGAAGGACTCAAGGACGAGAACCAGCTCTTCGAGTGCGGCTGGGCCTGGAGCCTGGTCAAGGACGCCCCCGAGGTCGAGACCGACGAACCCATCGGCCCCCAGCCCGAGGGCGTCGCCAGCGCGGTGCCCTACCTCTACTTCACCGTCGTCGCCCTCGACGGCATCCAGGACCTGTTCTCCGACCGCACCCTCACCCTGGGCCTGCTCAACACCGAGCAGCAGAAGCTCGCCGAAGCGCTCCGGCTGCGCTGGGAGCTGACCCAGCAGTACTGGTCCCGCATCGCCCGCTTCGACGCCGACCGCTGGCCCCTGGAGGACATCCCCTGGCGTACGACGGGACAGAAGCTGGAGTCGGAGTACTTCTCCCTCTCCGTCACCGCCATCCTCGTCCACGACCTCATGCGGCGCCGGGCCACCGACGAGGAGCTGACCCGCACCGTCACCGTCATGGAACGCCTCGCCGAACGCGGCCGCATCACCAGCCGGATGACGCGCGACGACCCCATGGTCCACCAACTGCACAACGTGGGCGTGGCCCTGCCCCTCCAGGGCAGCGAGCGCATCGGACCGCCCATGACCTGGTCCATGAGCGACTTCTCCGCGCAGTTGCTGAAGCGGACCGTCCAACTGTGCACGCTCTCCCGCAACCTGGCCTCGCACGACCGGCTCCTCGGGCTCGCCGAGAGCATCTTCGACCACATGTGGCGCCGCCGTATCCGGGACGGCGAGGGCGTCGGCCTCTGGGACAACGTCCACGCCGCCTACCCCGAGGCCGACATCCTCAAGCGGCGCGTCCCGGTGTCGTGGAGCATCACCGAGCGGGTCACCGAGGTGATGGTCCAGGCCCACCAGATGTACCAGCAGCCGCCGATCCGCAGCCTTGAACTCATCGAGCTGTCCAAGGCGTTGCTCAGCGAGGCCGCCCATCTGCTGGGCAACGAGCAGATGGAACCCGCGCCCAAGGACGACGGCCGGCACGGCATGCAACTGCGCAACATCGAGGTCAAGCTGCGCCGCGCCCGCAGCCTCGTGGACGAACAGCCCGGCACCTCCTACTCGTTGGCCCTCGACGTGCTGGGCCAGATCGACGCCCTCGCCCGGGCACGCGACGCCGCGTCCCAGGGAGTGTGACCGTGCTGATCTTCGCGGCCTCCGACAAGGGAGGCACGGGCCGCTCCGTGACCAGCGCCAACCTCGCCTACCACCGGGCGCTGGCCGGGGACGACGTCTGCTACCTGGACTTCGACTTCGGCTCGCCCACCGCCACCGCCGTCTTCGACGTGCCCGACGCCCGCCAGGCCGCCGAGGACCGCGGACTCCACTCCTACCTGGTCGGCGAGGTCGGCGAACCCGTCCGGGTCGACGTCTGGGCCGACACCGAGCACCGGGTGCTGCGCAACCGGCCGCCCGGCTCCGGCCGGCTGGTGCTGATGCCGGGCGACCTCAGCGGCGGCGAGTTCGCCACCACCGACGACAACCTCCGCCGCTGCGTGGACCTGCTGCTGCGGCTCAACTCCGAGTTCGACCTGATCGTCGTCGACCTCAGCGCCGGCCGCTCCTACGCCGTCGACATGGCCCTGGAAGCCACCTCGCAGCCCGAGATGAGCGGCGTCGACGCCCGCTGGCTGGTCTTCCACCGCTGGACCCGCCAGCATGTGGCGGCCGCCGCGAGCCTGGTCTTCGGCAAGCGCGGCATCGTCGCCGGCGGAGTCGCCCGCGGCCACGACGAGGACGCCCTGCGCGCCGCCATCCGCTTCGTCCGGGCCGCCGTACCCGACCCGTCCTCCGCGCTGTGGTCGCAGGTGTCGGCCACCCAGTCCGCCTGGATGCGCGAGTGCGACCGCGACCTCAAGCAGCTCGCCTCCACCCACGGCATCGGCTACAGCCAGGTCCTGGGCGCCGTACCCCTCGAACCCGTGCTCCAGTGGCGCGAGCAGCTGATCACCGACGAGGACGTGCTGGACAGCCAGATCGCCAACATGGAGACCTGGCAGGCGCTGAGCGAACTGGCCGGCCGGCTCACCGACGACAAGTACTGGGAGCAGGCATGAGCGACGCCGTCTTCCGGGAGACCAGCGCCGAGCCGCGCACCCAGTCCGTGCCGCTGTCCCACCTCTCCCTGGAACTGGGCCACCTCTACATGGAGGACTTCGAGGCCGGACCCGAGCGGCTGGGCGAGCACTTCGCCGAGGTGCGGGTCTGGGCCGAGGCCGCCCGCGCCTCCGCCGCCCGGCGGGCCGGCGGCAACCAGCCCCGGATCAGCACCTGCTTCCTCGTCGACGACTACTTCACCCGCTTCTCCACCCCCGCCGAACTCGTCCCGCTCGTCGTCAAGGAGGCCGAGAAGGCCGGCCTGACCATCGACTACCTGGCCCGCGAGTCCGGCTGTGCCGTCGCCGACCGGATCGAGCTCGCCGAGTCCGTCATGCACCGCCTGGTCGAGTCCCCGCCGCCCGGCTCCTACGGCTCCCGCCCGCCCGTCAGCCAGACCGGCTGGCTCGCCAACGGGCAGCGCAGCCCCGGCCGGGCCGCCGCCCTCGCCGAGGTCACCGGCTGGCAGCCGCCGAAGGAGACCGCCGCCCGCAACCACTCCGTCTTCATGGACGTGGAGCTGTGGTCCGAGCGGGACGGCCGGCGCCTGTGGTCCTGCCCCTTCCTCGCCGCCGTATGGCAGCTGGCCCGCCTCGGCCTGCTGCGCCACCTCGGCGAACCCGTGCTGACCCCCAGGCCGTGGGACGGCGCCGACTTCCCGCACGACTGGGACCGGCTGCCGCCGCTGCTCAGGCTCAACCCCGAGGCCGACCCGTTCAGCGCCTACCGCACCTGCACCGTGATGCCCAACCGTTTCCTCGCCGTCGAGGACGCCGTACGCCTGATCCTGGACCAGACCGACGTCGACTCCGAAGCCCTGAAGCAGGTCGCCGCACGATCCGCCGCCGAGCGGGTCCACGTCCCCGCCGCGGTCGCCCAGCGCGCCTCCTACGTCTTCTACGAGGAGCCCGCGGACCCCTCCGGCGAGAGGACCTGAGATGGCGGCCCCCGAACGGCCGGCACGCCCGGTCCTCGCCTGCGGGGAGGTGCGCACCTGTCTGCTGCCCTCCTTCCACGCCCTGGACGGCCGGGCCGCCGCCGGACTGCTCAGGCTGCGCGCCGACGACCACGTCCGGGTCTCCGAGCGCCCCAACCTCTACGTCCGCTCCCCGCACGTCCTCACCGGCGTCGACTGCCGGCTGCCCACCGCCAACGGCGCCCGCGTCCGGGCCGTGGGCACGGTGGCCGCCCGGGCCGTGCTCACCGAGGGCCGCGTACTGCAGTCCACCGCCTGGTTCGGCGCCCCGGCCACCGGCCCCGACCTGCGCCGCCCCTGGGGCCACTACCTCGTCCGGCCAGGCCTCGTCGAACCCTTCGGCAAACTGCCGGAACAGGCCACCGCCGACGGCGTCCTGCGCGGCGCCGGGCGCGGCGAACTCGACCTCGGGATGATCGCCGAGGGGCTGCTCGCCCAGCTCCTGCGCCACCCCCTGCTCGACCACAAGGCGCCCTTCAAGTCCCGCCGTACCCACCTGCGTTGGGTGGTGCGCCGGGCCCCGGCCGGCGAAGCCCCGGCACTGACCCGGTTCACGCTGGCCGAGGACGGTCTGCGGACCGTGCAACTGCGCCTGCCCGAGGACATTCCGGCGGCCGATGCCGCGGGCCTGTGCGAGGACCTGGCCCTGCACGACTGGCTGCTCACCACCGTCCAGCACATGCTGGAGAACAGCCGGCCCGGCGCGGCGAGCGGCCCCGCGGCCGTCCTCGCCCTGCGCCCGGCCGTCGATCACCTGCTGCATCTGTGGATGCCGTACGCGCACGTCGACCGCACGCTGGCAGCGCTGTGGGAGGAACTGGAACGAGAGCCGGGCTTCACCCGCCAGTGGCGGAACCTGGTTCAGCGCATCCGAGACCAACTGGCCGTCCAGGCCATTCCGTTGCTGCACGAGGCGCTGAGCGGTTCGCGCTGAGGCGGCTGGACAAGACACCCGACGGGGGAGCGACATGAACGGAGCGACGACAGGGGAAGCAGGGACACTGCCACAGCCCGCGGAGGAACGCCGGTCCAAGCTGTTCCGCAAGACACTGGTGACGCTGTCGCTGGCGGCGGGCACCTTCGTGCTGACCAACGTGCTGACGCCGGACGCCAGCGATGTCTGGCAGTGGATGATGTCCGTCATGGTCGGCAGCGCCGTGCTGATCGTGCAGTACCTGGTGGACTTCGGCGAACGCCTGGAGAACGTGGAGGAGGCCCAGAAGCGCCGCATACGCGGGATGCGGGAGAGTCTGTCCGACCACCACCGCGAGATGCGGTCGGCGGTCGACGAGAGCTTCGCCAAGATCAACGCAGCGACGGAGCTGTTCAGCCAGGTCGACCGGTCCGTCCTGCGTTCCGACGGCGTGACCCGGCTGGCCCGCAAGTACACCCAGGTCGGCGAGCACGGCTCGGAGATCGTGAAGAGGTTCGCGCAGGAGGAGATCGCCGGCCTCGCCCTGCTGATGGAGAGCCTCAGCAACGGCACCGCGGACTGCCCCGGCGAGAACAACGAGTGGATCCTCACCCTGACCGCGTGCACGCGGAAGACGCTCTACGCCACCAGCACCTCCGTGGACCGTGACTTCTGGTCCAGCGGCCCCGGCAAGCGCTACCTCGTCGCGCAGGGCGACGCCATCCGCAAACGGGGTGTGGAGATACGGCGGCTGTTCCTCGTGGACGACCCCTCCGAGATCACCGACAGCCTGCGCGACCTCTGCGAGAGACAGCGCAGGTACGGCATCGACGCGCGTATCTGTGACCAGTCGCAACTGGACGGGGTCCCGGTGACCGAGGTGAACGACTTCATCATCTTCGACGGCGAACTCTGCTACGAGATCGAACCCGACGTACGGGCCGCGCCGAGCAAGACCCTGCTGAAGGCGACCGCGGGCCATGTCGCGGAACGGGTCGAACGCTTCAACGACCTCTGGGAGGCCAGCACCCCGGACGCGGAACCGGAGGAGGAACCCGAGCAGGAACCCGAGGAGGAACCGGAGGCCGAACCCGGGCAGGACCCCTCCCGGGTATAGGCCCCCGGGGAACCGCCGGCATACGGGAGAATGGGCCCATGAGCCTGTTCCGCGACGACGGCATCGTGCTGCGTACCCAGAAGCTCGGTGAGGCCGATCGCATCATCACGCTGCTCACGCGCGGGCACGGACGGGTGCGGGCCGTGGCGCGCGGAGTGCGGCGCACGAAGTCGAAGTTCGGGGCGCGCCTGGAGCCCTTCTCCCATGTGGACGTGCAGTTCTTCGCGCGGGGCAGCGAACTGGTCGGACGCGGGCTGCCGCTGTGCACCCAGAGCGAGACGATCGCGCCGTACGGCGGCGGGATCGTCACCGACTACGCCCGCTACACCGCCGGGACGGCCATGCTGGAGACCGCCGAGCGGTTCACCGACCACGAGGGCGAACCGGCCGTCCAGCAGTATCTGCTGCTCGTCGGGGCGCTGCGGACCCTCGCCCGGGGCGAGCACGCGCCGCATCTCGTGCTCGACGCCTTCCTGCTGCGCTCCCTCGCCGTCAACGGCTACGCCCCGAGCTTCAGTGACTGCGCGAAGTGCGGAATGCCGGGGCCGAATCGCTTCTTCTCGGTGGCCTCCGGAGGCTCCGTCTGCGTCGACTGCCGGGTGCCCGGTAGCGTCGTGCCCTCCCCGCAGACCCTGGAACTGCTCGGTGCGCTGCTTACGGGAGACTGGGAGACGGCGGACGCCTGCGAGGGGCGCCACGTCAGGGAGGGCAGCGGGCTGGTGTCCGCCTATCTGCACTGGCACCTGGAGCGCGGGCTGCGTTCGCTTCGGTACGTGGAAAAGTAAGGGAGACGAGGAGCACATGGTCGTACGCGGGATCCTGGGGCGGCAGCGCCGGGAGTACAAGGCGCCGGAACCGCATCCGTCCGGGGCCCGCGCGCCGAAGCTCCCCGGGGAGCTGATCCCCCGCCATGTGGCGATCGTCATGGACGGGAACGGCCGCTGGGCCAAGGAGCGGGGGCTGCCGCGCACCGAGGGCCACAAGGTGGGCGCGGAGCGCGTGCTGGACGTCCTCCAGGGGGCGATCGAGATGGGCGTCGGGGCGATCTCCCTGTACGCCTTCTCCACCGAGAACTGGAAGCGCTCGCCCGACGAGGTGCGCTTCCTGATGAACTTCAACCGCGACTTCATCCGCAAGACCCGCGACCAGCTCGACGAGCTGGGCGTCCGGGTGCGGTGGGTCGGGCGGATGCCCAAGCTGTGGAAGTCGGTCGCCAGGGAGCTGGAGATCTCCCAGGAGCAGACCAAGGACAACGACCGGCTGACCCTGTACTTCTGCATGAACTACGGCGGCCGGGCGGAGATCGCGGACGCGGCGCAGGCGCTGGCCGAGGACGTGCGGGCGGGGCGGCTCGACCCGTCGAAGGTGACCGAGAAGACGTTCGCGAGGTACCTCTACTACCCGGACATGCCGGACGTGGACCTGTTCCTGCGGCCGAGCGGGGAGCAGCGGACGTCCAACTACCTGCTGTGGCAGAGCGCCTACGCCGAGATGGTCTTCCAGGACGTGCTGTGGCCGGACTTCGACCGCCGTGATCTGTGGCGGGCGTGCGTGGAGTTCGCCTCCCGGGACCGCCGGTTCGGCGGGGCCGTCCCGAACGAGGAGCTGCTGGCCATGGAGGGCAAGCAGGACTGACCGAGGATCGAGGAGGTCTGGGGGCTCGGCCCCCAGGCCGCCTATCCACCCCCGGTCAGCGCGCGGCGCACTCCGCGCACGTGCCGAAGATCTCCACGGTGTGGGCCACGTTGACGTAGCCGTGCTCCGCCGCGATCGCGTCGGCCCACTTCTCCACCGCCGGGCCCTCGACCTCGACCGCCTTGCCGCAGACGCGGCAGACCAGATGGTGGTGGTGGTCGCCGGTCGAGCAGCGGCGGTAGACGGACTCGCCGTCGGAGGTGCGCAGCACGTCGACCTCGCCGGCCTCGGCCAGGGACTGGAGCGTGCGGTAGACCGTGGTCAGCCCGACCGAGTCGCCCTTGTGCTTGAGCATGTCGTGGAGTTCCTGCGCACTGCGGAACTCGTCGACCTCGTCGAGTGCCGCCGCCACAGCGGCCCGCTGCCGGGTGGAGCGGCCCTTCACGGGCGGTCCAGCGGTCGTCACCGGGTGCCTCCTCACGTCCGTCTGCCTGCCTGCCGGGTGGCCATTGTGCCAGCCCGGCCCGGCAGGAGTCAGACGCCGACCGTTCCGCCGGTTCCCCGACCGGCCGGAATCGTGCACTCTGTGGGGTCGCCGGCGTCCTGCGCGGCGGCCAGTGCCCGCGCGCGGCGGCGGGCCAGCGGTGCGGCGAGCGCGGTCAGCACGATGAAGGCCGCGATCGTCAGCAGCACGATCGTCGCGCCGGGCGGCACGTCCTGGTAGTACGAGGTGACCGTGCCGCCGATGGTCACGCTCACGCCGATGGCCACCGCGATCGCGAAGGTCGCCGCGAAGCTGCGGCTGAGCTGCTGGGCGGCGGCCACCGGGACCACCATCAGCGCCGAGACCAGCAGCAGGCCGACCACGCGCATCGCGACCGTGACCGTGACCGCCGCCGTCACCGCGGTGAGCAGGTTCAGCGCACGCACCGGCAGGCCGGTGACCCGCGCGAACTCCTCGTCCTGGCTCACCGCGAACAACTGGCGGCGCAGGCCGACGGTGACGAGGACCACGAAGGCCGCCAGGACGCAGATCGCCGTGACGTCCGACTCGGAGACCGTCGACAGCGAGCCGAAGAGGTACGACGTCAGGTTGGCGTTGGAGCCCGTCGGCGCGAGGTTGATGAACATCACGCCGCCGGCCATGCCGCCGTAGAACAGCATCGCGAGGGCGATGTCGCCGCGGGTCTTGCCGTACCAGCGGATGAGCTCCATGCAGACCGCGCCGAGGACCGACACCAGGGTCGCCATCCACACCGGGGACCAGGAGAGCAGGAAGCCGAGGCCGACGCCGGTCATCGCGACGTGGCCGATGCCGTCGCCCATGAGGGCCTGGCGGCGCTGGACGAGGTAGATGCCGACCGCGGGGGCGGTGATGCCGACCAGGACGGCCGCGACGAGCGCCCGCTGCATGAAGGCGTAGTTCAGGATTTCCATCAGCTGAGCAGTCCTGTGCGAATCGGTTCGGCGCCCGCCGGTGCGTGCGGGTGGACGTGGTCGTGGCCGGGCAGCGCGTGCTGGCCGACGGCCTTCGGCGGCGGGCCGTCGTGGACGACGCAGCCGTCGCGCAGGACCACCGCGCGGTCGATCAGCGGCTCCAGGGGGCCCAGCTCGTGCAGGACGAGCAGTACCGTCGTACCGGCCGCGACCTGCTCGCGCAGCGTCCGCGCCAGGACCTCCTGGCTGGCCAGGTCGACGCCCGCCATCGGCTCGTCCATGATCAGCAGTTCGGGTTCGGCGGCGAGCGCGCGGGCGATCAGGACGCGCTGGTGCTGGCCGCCGGAGAGCGCGTCGACCGGGTCCTTCGCGCGGTCGGCCATGCCCACCAGCTCCAGGGCCCGGCGCACCGCCTCGCGGTCCGCCCTGCGCAGCAGGCCGAAGCGGGCGCGGGAGAGGCGGCCGGAGGAGACGACCTCGGTGACCGTGGCCGGGACGCCGCTCGCGGCGGTCGTGCGCTGCGGGACGTAGCCGAGGCGGTGCCAGTCGCGGAAGCGGCGGCGCGGGGTGCCGAACAGCTCGATGACGCCGTCGCTGACCGGCACCTGGCCGATGACGCTGCGGACGGCGGTCGACTTGCCCGAGCCGTTGGCGCCGAGCAGCGCGACGACCTCACCGCGGGACACGGTGAGGTCGATGCCGCGCAGGACGGGGCGCGAGCCCAGCTCGGCGCGTACGCCACGCAGGGATATGACGGGCTCGCTCACGAGGTCCTCCGGAACGGGGTGGCGGTCACTTGGCTCCCAGGGCCTTCTGCAGGGCCTTGAGGTTGGCGTCCATGACCTGGAAGTAGTCGTCGCCCCTGGACTTGTCGGTGATGCCCTCGATCGGGTCGAGGACGTCCGTCTCCAGGTCCGCGTCGGAGGCGAGGGTCTTCGCGGTCTTGTCGCTGACGAGCGTCTCGTAGAACACGGTGGTGACGCCGTCGGCCTTGGCCATCTTCTCAAGGTCCTTGACGCGGGCGGCGCTGGGCTCGGACTCCGGGTCGAGGCCGCTGATGGCCTCCTCGGTCAGGCCGTAGCGCTCGGCGAGGTAGCCGAAGGCGGCGTGCGTGGTGATGAAGACCTTGGAGTCGGTGTCCTTCAGGCCGTCCTCGAAGCGGGTGTTGAGCTCGCCCAGCTCCTTGACCAGGGCCGCGGTGTTCTTCTTGTAGTCGGCCGCGTGGTCCGGGTCCGCCTTCTCGAAGGCCTTGCCGACACCCTCGGCGACCTCGGCGTACTTCACCGGGTCGAGCCAGATGTGGGGGTCCTTGCCGCCCTCTTCCTCGTGGCCGTGCTCGTCTTCCTCGTCCTCGTGCTCCTCGGCGTGCCCGCCGACCTCGGTGCCGTGCTCCTCCAGGGTGGTCAGCGTGGCGGCGTCGATCTTCGTCTTGACCCCGGACTGCGAGATCGCCTCGTCGACGGAGGGCTGCAGGCCCTTGAGGTACAGGGCGGCGTCGGACTCCTGGAGCTGCGCGGTCTGCTTGGCGCTGATCTCCAGGTCGTGCGGCTCCTGGCCGGGCTGGGTGAGGCTGGTGACGTTGACGTGGTCGCCGCCGATGCGCTCGGCGAGGAAGGCCATCGGGTAGAACGACGCGACGACGTCGAACTTCTCCGTGTTGCCCGCGGCCGCGCTGTCGGAGGAGCAGGCGGAGAGCGAGCCGAGACCGAGAGCGGTGGCCGCCGCGATGGCGATCCCGGATATGTGCTGTCGTCGTACGTTCATGACACTCATTTTCAGCAAATATGGAAACCATTGTCAACAAGCGTGAGCGGTCGCACACGGCGGGCTACCGATCGGACGGGCGACGGGCTGTCGATGGGGCGGGTGAGGGGCTGCCGATCGGACGGGTGGGGGCTACCGATTTGATTGAGGGGCAGAGGGCGCCGGTACCCTGAAGCATTCGCTCTGAAGCAACTCGCTTCGTCGCCCGTCGTCGTAATGAAGAGAGCACCGTGGCCGCCGACAAGATCGACACCATCGTCAGCCTGAGCAAGCGCCGTGGCTTCGTATTCCCCTGCAGTGAGATCTACGGCGGTCAGCGGGCCGCCTGGGACTACGGACCGCTGGGTGTCGAGCTCAAGGAGAACCTGAAGCGCCAGTGGTGGCGCTACATGGTGACGTCGCGCGAGGACGTGGTCGGTATCGACTCGTCCGTCATCCTGGCTTCCGAGGTCTGGGTCGCGTCCGGCCACGTCGCCACCTTCACGGACCCGCTGACCGAGTGCACGTCCTGTCACAAGCGGTTCCGCGCGGACCACTTGGAGGAGGCGTACGAGGCCAAGAAGGGCCACCTCCCGGAGAACGGCCTCGCCGACATCAACTGCCCCAACTGCGGCAACAAGGGCCAGTTCACCGAGCCCAAGCAGTTCTCGGGCCTGCTCTCCACCCACCTCGGCCCGACCCAGGACTCCGGCTCCGTCGCCTACCTGCGTCCCGAGACCGCCCAGGGCATCTTCACCAACTTCTCGCAGGTGCAGACCACTTCGCGCCGCAAGCCGCCGTTCGGCATCGCCCAGATGGGCAAGTCGTTCCGCAACGAGATCACGCCCGGCAACTTCATCTTCCGCACCCGTGAGTTCGAGCAGATGGAGATGGAGTTCTTCGTCAAGCCGGGCGAGGACGAGAAGTGGCAGGAGTACTGGATGGAGCAGCGCTGGAACTGGTACACCGGTCTCGGCCTGCGCGAGGAGAACATGCGGTGGTACGAGCATCCGAAGGAGAAGCTCTCCCACTACTCCAAGCGCACCGCTGACATCGAGTACCGCTTCCAGTTCGGCGGCAACGAGTGGGGCGAGCTGGAGGGTGTCGCCAACCGGACGGACTACGACCTCAGCGCCCACTCCAAGGCCTCCGGCCAGGACCTCTCCTACTTCGACCAGGAGGCCGGCGAGCGCTGGACCCCGTACGTCATCGAGCCGGCGGCCGGTGTCGGGCGCGCGATGCTCGCCTTCCTGCTCGACGCCTACGTCGAGGACGAGGCCCCGAACGCCAAGGGCAAGCTGGAGAAGCGCACGGTGCTGCGCCTGGACCACCGCCTCGCCCCGGTGAAGGTCGCGGTGCTTCCCCTGTCGCGGAACCCCGAGCTGTCCCCGAAGGCCAAGGGCCTCGCCCAGGCGCTGCGGCAGAACTGGAACATCGAGTTCGACGACGCCGGCGCCATCGGCCGCCGCTACCGCCGCCAGGACGAGATCGGCACGCCGTACTGCGTGACGGTCGACTTCGACACCCTTGAGGACAACGCGGTGACGGTGCGCGAGCGTGACTCGATGAAGCAGGAGCGGGTGTCCCTCGACCAGATCGAGGGGTACCTGGCCCAGCGTCTGATCGGCTGCTAGCTCCCCCTAGCTCCCCCTAGCTCCTTCTCGCACGGCTATTGGCCCTTGATACGGGTCCCCTTGTGGACCTGTATCGAGGGCCTTCGTGTCACCAGGCTGGGGCGCATGAGCCTCGCCTTCCTCCTCACCACCCTCGTCGTGGTCGCCACGCCCGGTACCGGCGTCGTCTACACGCTCGCCGCCGGACTCTCCCGCGGGCGCCGTGCGAGCGTCGTCGCGGCGTTCGCCTGCACGCTCGGCATCGTGCCGCACGTCCTGGCCACCGTCACTGGTCTCGCCGCCCTGCTGAACGCCAGTGCGGCGGCCTTCCAGATGCTCAAGTACGCCGGTGTCGCCTACCTCCTGTACATGGCGTGGGCCACGCTCAGGGACAAGCGGGCGATCGCGGTCGACGAGGCCGCCGCGCCCCTTTCCGCCGGGCGCACGATCGTCCAGGGCGTGCTGATCAATCTGCTCAATCCGAAGCTGACGATCTTCTTCTTCGCGTTCCTGCCGCAGTTCGTGAGCCCGGGCGACCCGCACACCCTCCCGCGGATGCTCGCGCTGAGCGGTGTCTTCATGCTCGCCACGTTCGTGGTGTTCGCCGGGTACGGGGTTCTCGCGGCGTCGGTGCGCAGTCAGGTGATCTCGCGGCCCCGGGTGATGGCGTGGCTGCGGCGGAGCTTCGCGGGGTCGTTCCTGCTGCTGGGGGCGAAGCTGGCGACCGCCGAGCGGTGATCGGCGCATGGCGCATGGCGAATGACGCATGGCGAATGACGCATGGCGAATGACGCATGAGGCGTGACAGGTGACAGATGACAGATATTGAAATCTGTTAGCTGTCATGTCATGGTGGATGCATGACCACACAGACCCGCATCCTCGGAACCACCGGCCCCCAGGTCTCCGCCCTCGGCCTCGGCTGCATGGGCATGTCCGCGCTGTACGGCGAGGCCGACCGCGCCGAGTCCGTCGCGACCATCCACGCCGCCCTGGAAGCCGGCGTCACCCTGCTCGACACCGGCGACTTCTACGGCATGGGCCACAACGAACTCCTGATCGGCGAGGCCCTGCGGAGCGCCCCCGCCGCCCGCCGCGAACAGGCCCTCGTCAGCGTGAAGTTCGGCGCCCTGCGCGACCCCGACGGCGGCTGGAGCGGCTACGACGGCCGGCCCGCCGCGGTGAGGAACTTCGCCGCCTACTCCCTCCAGCGCCTCGGCGTCGACCACATCGACGTCTACCGGATCGCCCGCCTCGACCCGGCCGTGCCGATCGAGGAGACCGTCGGCGCCATCGCCGAACTCGTCGAGAAGGGGTACGTCCGCCACGTCGGCCTCAGCGAGGTCGGCGCCGACACGATCCGCCGGGCCGCCGCGACCGCCCCGATCTCCGACCTCCAGATCGAGTACTCGCTCATCTCCCGCGGCATCGAAGGGGAGATCCTGCCCACCACCCGCGAACTGGGCATCGGCATCACCGCGTACGGCGTGCTGTCCCGCGGGCTGATCTCCGGCCACTTCACCCCCGAGCGGCAGCTCGCCGCGAACGACTTCCGGGCGATCTCGCCCCGCTTCCAGGGCGACAACCTCCGGCACAACCTGAACCTGGTCGAGGCCCTGCGCAAGATCGCCGAGCAGAAGGGCGTGAGCGTCGCGCAGAGCGCCATCGCCTGGGTGCTGTCGCGGGGCGAGGACGTGGTGCCGCTCGTCGGCGCCCGCACCCGGCAGCGGTTGACGGAGTCGCTCGGCGCCCTCGACGTCACGCTGGACGCGGCCGACCTCACCGCGATCGAACAGGCCGTGCCGGCCGACGCGGCCGCCGGTGACCGCTACCCCGCCGCCCAGATGTCCCACCTCGGCACCGAGTAGTGCCGCGGGGGCCAGGTACGGTCTCCCTCATGGCCGCCACCTCCGAAGCCCTGACCGCCGAGCGCATCCTCGAAGCCACCGAGGAGGTGCTGCGCCGCCACGGACCGGCCAAGGCCACCGTGGTCGACGTGGCCCGCGCGCTGGGCGTCAGCCACGGCAGCGTCTACCGCCACTTCCGTACCAAGGCGGCGCTGCGCGAGGCGGTGACCAAGCGGTGGCTGGACCGCACCTCGCAGGTGCTGTGCGGGATCGTCGCCGCGTCGGACCGCGACCCGGAGGACCGGCTGCGCGCCTGGCTGCTGGCGCTCTTCGACGCCAAGCGTCACAAGGCGGGCGACGACCCCGAGCTGTTCGCCACCTACACCGTGCTCACCACGGAGCACAGCGACGCCGTCGACGAGCACATCGCCGACCTCACCGGCCAGCTCGCCGACATCGTCCGCGCGGGGGTGGAGTCCGGGGACTTCACCGCGGCGGACCCGCTCACCGCGGCCCGCGCGGTCTTCCAGGCCACCGGCCGGTTCCACGACCCCGGCTACCACCGGGAGTGGGTGCGGCCGGGGGTCGACGCCGAGTTCGAGGCCGTGGTGGAGCTGCTGGTACGGGGGCTTCGGGTCTGACGGTTCACTCGTTTCTGGTCGCCCGCCCCAGGAACGTCGCCGCGCCCGGCTCCGGCACCTCGATCTCGTGGAAGCCCATACGGTCGTAGAAGGCGCGGGCCCGGGTGTTGGTCGTCGCCATGACCAGGTGGACGGCCGGGACGCCGGCGTCGTGGAGGGCCCGGAGGAACGTCCGCATCAGGGCCCGGCCGTGGCCCTTCCCCTGCCACTCGGGCAACAGGTCGATGTGCAGATGGGCCGGGTAGGCCGCCAGCTCCGGCAGGACCATTCGCTCGGGGTCGTGCAGCAGCTTGGCGATCTCCTCGTCGGGGGTGCGGGGCGGGCCCTCGGGCGCCGGGTAGCTGTCCGCGACCGTCGGCAGCCACTTCGCCCGGAACTCCGCTGCGAAACGGGGCGTGTCGGCGGTGCCGAGGATGTATCCGACGGCCTCCCCTTCGCCGTTGTCCAGAACGAAGGCCAGCTCCGGTTCCAGGTGCACGTACGGCACCGCGAAGGTGGCCGGGAAGACGCCGGGGTCCGTGTAGAAGGGGCGGCTGTCCTCGCCGTTGTGGGCGGTACGGATGCAGATGTCGTCGAGGGCGGGGAGGTCGTCGGGGTGGTAGGGGCGTACGGCGGGTATGTGGGTCACGGTTGGCATGGTGCCGGGTCTGGGAGCGCTCCCACAAGGGGGCTCCGTCAGGCTGCCGACGGATCCACCGTCGCCTGGTGCGCCTGCGCCAGATGCTCCTCCGCCTTCAGCCACGGCAGGAACTGTGCCGAGGCCCGCCATCCACAGGTCTCGCATCTGATCGTGCGCTGCACTCCGCTTCGCTGCACCCGCACGGTGTGCTCGCGTCCGTGCTGGTCCCAGCGGGTGACCTTGCTCGTGTCGATCGGCGGCATGACGTCTCCAGGGTTCAATAGTATGGTTAACTAATGAATTGTGCCGGGCTGTCGCACGGCACAATAGAGGAATGTCCACGACCGCCTCGCCCCTGCAGATCGGGCCGCACACCGTTCAGCCGCCCGTCGTCCTGGCTCCCATGGCCGGGATCACCAACGCGCCCTTCCGCACGCTGTGCCGGGAGTTCAGCGGGGGCAAGGGGCTGTTCGTGAGCGAGATGATCACGACTCGGGCGCTGGTCGAGCGCAACGAGAAGACCATGCAGCTGATCCACTTCGACGCGAGCGAGAAGCCTCGGTCGATCCAGCTGTACGGCGTGGATCCGGCGACCGTCGGCAAGGCCGTCCGCATGATCGCGGAAGAGGGTCTCGCCGATCACATCGACCTGAACTTCGGGTGCCCGGTGCCGAAGGTGACGCGGAAGGGCGGGGGGTCCGCGCTGCCGTACAAGCGGAACCTGCTGCGGGCGATCCTCCGGGAGGCCGTGTCGGGGGCTGGGGATCTGCCGGTCACGATGAAGATGCGCAAGGGCATCGACGATGACCACATCACGTATCTGGATGCCGGGCGGATCGCCGTTGAGGAGGGGGTCACGGCCATCGCGCTGCACGGCCGTACTGCCGCCCAGCACTACGGCGGCACGGCCGACTGGGACGCCATCGCACGGCTGAAGGAGCACGTTCCGGAGATTCCCGTGCTCGGCAACGGCGACATCTGGTCGGCGGAGGACGCCGTGCGGATGGTGCGGGAGACCGGGTGCGACGGGGTCGTGGTCGGGCGCGGGTGTCTGGGGCGGCCGTGGCTGTTCGCGGACCTGGTGGCGGCGTTCGAGGGCCGTACCGACTTCCGGCGTCCCGTGCTCCGCGAGGTCGCCGACGTCATGGTCCGGCACGCGTCCCTGCTCGGGGAGTGGATCGGCGACGAGGCGCGCGGGGTCATCGACTTCCGCAAGCACGTGGCCTGGTACCTGAAGGGGTTCGCGGTCGGTTCCGAGATGCGCAAGCGGCTGGCGGTCACGTCTTCGCTGGCCGAACTCCGGGCGGGGCTGGACGAGTTGGATCTGGATCAGGCCTGGCCGGTTGGTGCGGACGGGCCCCGTGGGCGTACGTCCGGCAACAATCGGGTGGTGCTGCCGGACGGGTGGCTGAAGGATCCGTACGACTGCGCGGGCGTGAGCGAGGATGCGGAGCTGGACACGTCCGGGGGGTGAGGTGGGGTGCGGGTAGCGCCTTCGGTGGGGTGGTGAGTCGGGGCCGCGCCGGGGGGTGTCCGTCCTCGGTCCGCCGGTCCGGTTGTTGGCGGGATGCCGTTTCTTTTCGCCGTCCGCTGCGGGCGGACACCCCCCGACACGTCCCCTTCCCGCCGTACGCGGGTGCTGGTGCGCCCCGACAGGGGCGCGGGGAACTGCGCGATCAGCCCCCGCGCGCCCGCGGTCAGAGCGGCTCTTGGCGGGGTTGAAGGGGCGGCAGCCCCTGGGGGCGGGATGGGTGCGGCGGGGGTGCTGGTGCGCCCCGGCAGGGGCGCGGGGAACTGCGCGACCAGCCCCCGCGCACCCGCAGTTAGAGCGGCTCCTGGCGGAGTTGAAGGGGCGGCAGGGGCGCGGGGAACTGCGCGATCAGCCCCCGCGCACCCGCGGTCGGAGCGGCTCCTGGCGGGGTTGAAGGGGCGGCAGCCCCTGGGGACGGGATGGGTAGGGGCGGCGGGGGCGAGGAGCCTCGGTGGTCAGTTGGTCGCGGGGTGCGGGGTTGAGCCGTAGGCCTTCAGGAAGCGGTCTCGGAAGGTGTCCATCTTCCAGACCGGGGCGTCGGGGGCCGGCTTCAGGCCGTCCGTCCAGTTCCAGGCGGTGATGTTGTCCAGGACCTCGGGGTCCTTGGCGACGATGGACACCGGTACGTCCCTGCTGGCGTTGTTGCCGCTGACGCGGGCGATCGGCTGGTGGTCGCCGAGGAAGACCAGGACCGTGTCCTTCGTGCCGTAGCGCTCCAGCCACTGGGTGAGGGCGGTGACCGAGTACTCGATCGACTTGCCGTACTCCTCGCGGGACTTGGTGGTGTCGGAGACGATGTCCTGGGGGTTCTTGCCCGCCTTCTGGATGGGGGTGAAGAGGGAGCCGTCGCCCAGGTCGTCCCAGTCGACCAGCTTCGGGATCGGGGCCCACGGCTGGTGGCTGGAGGTGAGGATGATCTCCGACATCAGCGGCTTGTCGCGTTTTTTGCTGTTGACCAGGCGTTGGAAGGCCTCGAGTGCGTACTGGTCGGGCATTGTGGACCAGCTGAACTTCGGTCCCTCGTAGCCGAGTTGGAAGGCGTTGTAGACCTTGTCCAGGCCGTGGAAGTCGGCCTCCGGCCAGGCCTTCTGGACGCCCGGCATGATGCCGACGGTGTCCCAGGCGCCTGTCTTCTGGAACGCCTTGGTGAGGGTGAGGTGGTCGCCGGACGTGACCGTGCGGTAGCGCTGCTGGTTGTCGATCCACAGGCCCGACAGGAACGTGGAGTGGCCGAGCCAGCTGCTGCCGCCGTACGTCGACGAGGTCAGCCAGCCGCTCTTGGCCCGGTAGCCCGCCTTCTCCAGCGCCGCGGTGCGGGTGTCGAGGGTCCTGCCGACGCCGGGCGCCATGATGTCGTCCTCGATCGCGCTGCGGCCGTAGCTCTCGATGAAGGCGAAGACGACGTCCTTGCCGCGCAGGTCGGGGACGAGCTGGGCGCCGGGGGTGGCGCCGAAGGTGTCCTCCTTGGCCTCCTTCGCGAAGGCCGCCTCGTCCCGGAGGGTGTCCTGGACGCGGCGGGCCTGGATCGTCAGGGCCGACACGGCGCGGTCGGAGGCGATCGGCATGCCAGCCAGCTGGAGGCCGAGGGTGGTGCAGGTGATCCAGACGGTGCCGGCGATGAGGGTGGCCTTGCTTGCCGACTGCTTGTGGGCGGCCAGGACTTGGGCCAGGCGGACCGTTGCCAGGGCCGTGGCGAGGAGGAGGAGTACGACCAGGGCTACGGCGGCGATGGCGGCGAGCGTCGCCGTGGTGCCGCCCATCGAGTCCGCCATGTACGTCTGGGCGTCGTCCAGGAGGGACCAGTCCAGGACGAGGTTGAAGCCGCGGCCCAGGTAGGCGCGGAAGCCCATGTCGAGGAGGTTCAGGACGGTCAGCGCGCCGAGGGTGGTGCCCATGACGGCGGCCAGGACGGTGCGGGGGCGGCGGGGGAGGGCCAGGAGGATCGCCGCGCCGATGATCGCCTCTCCGGGGATGCGGGTGAACCTGTTGAGGCGCAGGGCGGCGACGCTGTTGGGGAGGAGGAGGGAGGCGAGGACGAGGGCCGCGGAGAGGGTGGTGAGGATGAGGGGCCAGGGGATGCGGAGGTGGTGGGTGGGGGTGTTGGTGGGTTCCTCGGGTGCGGGTGCGGGGTTTTCGGGTGCGGGGGTTTCCTGTGGTTGGCGTAGACGCGTGAAGACCGGCACCCGAAGGTCCTTCCGTGCGTGACCCGTTGGTGGAACGTGGGGCGGGCCCGGGGCCCGTCGTCATGTCGTACGGGTCCGTGCCCGCCCCTGTTCACAGGGGCGGGGAAACGCTCGGCAAACGGGGGGTGACCGTCTACGCCCCTCCCACCGCCGTCAGCAGGGCCAGCGGTGCCGCCGCCGACCTTGACTCGCGTACGCACGCGTGCGGGTACGGGACCGGCTCGGCGTGGACATCGCGGCCGTAGCCGGCGAGGACTTCCGGGAGCCGGTGTCCGGTCACCGTGGCGGCGTCGACCAGGGCGTGGGCCACCGCGCGGGCCTCGTCGTGCAGGCCGTAGCGGGCCAGGCCCAGGGTGATCAGGGCGTT
The DNA here is from genome assembly GCF_014596915.1 of Streptomyces sp. TRM68416. GTDB lineage: Bacteria > Actinomycetota > Actinomycetes > Streptomycetales > Streptomycetaceae > Streptomyces. The sequence goes on along the minus strand of NZ_JACVWU010000001.1, from coordinate 517,775 downwards.
GTCGTGGGGCCAGACCGAGCCGCGGTGGTAGGAGAGGGGGTGGTACGCCGGTTGGCCCGCCGCGAGCGTGCGCACGCCCCAGCCCGAGAAGAAGTCCGGTTCGAGGAGGCGGCGGCCCACCTTCTCGCCGTACTCCTTGTCCAGCAGGCCGGACCAGAGCAGGTGGCCGGCGTCCGAGGCCAGCGCGTCCACCTGGCGGCCCTCGCCGTCGAGCGCGAGGGCCGGGAAGGAGCGGTCCGGCATCCAGAAGTCCCGCTGGAAGCGGTCGCGGAGGTCGCCCGCCGCCTGTTCGAGGAGGGCGGCGTACGTCTCGTCCTCCCACACCGTGCGCGCGAGCCAGGCCGTGCGGCGCAGGGCGTCGTACGCGTAGCCCTGGGCCCCCGCCGCCATCACCGGACCGCTTGCGCGGGTGCCGTCGGACCAGCAGATGGCGCCGGGGGAGTCCTTCCAGTTCTGGTTGGCCAGACCGCCCTGGTCGGCGCGGTACACCAGGTAGCCGCGGGAGGTCAGGCCGCCGTGGTCCAGCATCCAGGCGATCGCCGCGCGGGCGTGGGCCTGGAGGCGCCGGGCCATGGCGGCGTCCCCGGTCTGCTCCACGTACGCGCCGAGCAGGACGAGGAAGAGCGGGGTCGCGTCCACCGAGCCGTAGTAGCGGCCGAAGGGGACCTGGCCGAAGTGGGCCAGCTCGCCGTGGCGCACCTCGTGCACGATCTTGCCGGGCTGGGCCACCGAGGCCGCCCCGGTCTCGGTGGCCTGTGTCGCGGCCAGCGCGGGGAGCGTGGCGGCGGCCAGGTGCGGGCGGTAGGGGAGGGCGAAGAGCGAGGTGAGCAGGGCGTCCCGGCCGAGGAGGGTGAGGAACCAGGGGGCTCCGGCGGCGGGTACGCGCAGCTCCTCGCCGTCCGGTCCCGTCGCCGTGACCTGGAGCGAGGCCAGGTCGGCCAGGCCGCGGGCGCAGGCGGCGGCCAGCTCGGGCCAGCCGGTCGGGAAGGCCACGTCCTGGACGAACTCGCCTTCCAGGGTGAGGAGTTGTTCGTTCAGGTCGGCGGGGGAGCGGGGGACGCGCAGGGCCCGTTTGTCGCCGTGCGGGCGGGCCATCACCCGTAGGGACAGCTCGGCGGTGCCGTGCGGCTCCAGGTCCAGGGTCCAGACGAGGCGGCGGGCGCCGGTGCCGGTCTCCTCGACGCCGTCCGGGGCGGGCTCCGCCGAGACGGTCGTGCACGAGCGCCACTCGCCGCGCTGGTACGTGAACTCAACGCCGTGGTCGAGGACTTGACGGGAGCGGGTGGCGCCCGTCTTGAGGTAGGTGCGGTAGTCCGAGCGCAGCTCGAACTGGTCGGTGAAGTCGGCGTCGGCGGTGATGGCGAGGCGGAGGGTGGTGGGCACCGGGCGGTTGCTCGTCACGCGGAGCGATTCGACGAACGCCCCTTCCCCTACGGCCTGTTCGCGGAAGAGCGTGTACGCGGGCGGCTCCTGGCGTCCGCCGCGCGGCACCAGGACGCAGCGGGCCGTGTCCCCGTCCGCCACGGGGGTCAGGGCCTCCGGGACCGCCCCGTCGACCGTCAGCTGCCAGCGGCTCAGGTGGCGTGCGTCCCGCACGAACAGTCCGTCCGGGGAGCCGCTGCCCCGGACGCCGCTGATGTCCCCGCCGTCACCGACGGCGGCGAACGTCCCCCCGTGCACGAGCAGATGATGCCGGTCCGTCATCCCCGGTCCCCTCCCTTGAACTTCCTGACGCCGTGCATGTTCCCTGCGGGGCAGGTCCTGGCCGGCGGCTCATGTCGCCGGCACACGGCCCCGCTCACCGGCATGGAACAGGCACTGTTTCTTCGCTGCGGCCCGGTCCGTCGGACAGGCCCTCGTCGTGCAGCAGGTCGAGCGTGAGCGCGGCGGTCCAGCCGAAGTCGGCGGTGCCGCAGGCCTCGCCGGTGTACGGATCGACGTACTCCGCGAAGCCGGATGTGTCGGCGAGTTCCAGCACCGCCTCCCGCAGGCCCTCGGCGAGGGGTCGCTCGCCGTGGGTGCGCAGGCCGCGCTCCAGCAGCCACGCGGTGTTGAACCAGGCCGGGCCCCGCCAGTAGCGGTGCGGGTCGAAGGCCTCGCCGAGCAGGTCGTAGCTCGGGACGAGGCGGGTGGTGGCGCCGAGGCCGAAGTGCGGGCCGCGGGTGGTGCGGACCAGGGCGGCGGTCACCTCGCGGGGGAGCGTGGGCAGCAGGAGGGGGATCAGGCCGGAGACGCTGCGCTCCGGGACGAGGTCTCCGCTGCGTACGTCCCGGCAGAAGAACATGCCCCGGGCCGGGTCCCACAGGCGGTCCAGCAGGGCCGTCGTCAGGCGTTCCGCGCGGGCGTGGCGGGCCGTGCCCGTCGCGCCCAGGTCGTGGGCGATGCGGGCGAGGGCGTGCTCGGAGGCGATGAGGAGGGCGTTGAAGGACGGGTCCTCCACGGCGAACTCGCCTCGTCCGTCCGCGTACTCGGCGTCCCGGTAGTCCGTCGCCAGGCGGACGTATCTGCCGTAGTCCAGGTCCGTCGGGCGGTCCTCGGGGGCGCCGTGGTCCAGGTCGGCGCGGCGGAAGGAGCGGGCCGGTGCGGGCGTGATGCGGGTGAGGGGGGCGTCCCAGCAGGGGCTGTTGTCCATACCCTGTTCCCAGGGGTGCACGACGGAGGCGAGGCCCCCGCCGCCGAGGTCGCGGCGGTGCAGCAGATAGCGGTGCCAGGCGGCCAGTCGGGGATAGACCCGGGTGAGGAACCCTCGCGCCCGGGACAGTCCCGGGTCGGCGCAGTGCACCAGCCAGGCCGCCAGCGCGTGCACCGGTGGTTGCACGATTCCGGAGGTCTGGACGGTGCGCGGGGCGCCCGCAGCGCGCCCCGCGGTCGAGGAGCGCCAGAAGTCGGGGCTCGGGAAGTACGCGCCGAGCGGTACGGAGGGGTTGAAGACGATGTGCGGGATGCGCCCGTCGCCCCACTGGGCGTCCAGCAGCGTCTCCAGCTCCGTCTGGGCCCGTAACGGCGACAGGTGCCGCAGGCCGATCGCGATGAACGCGGAGTCCCACGACCACTGGTGCGGATACAGGCCGCGTGAGGGGACGGTCGACGCGCCGGTCCAGTTGTCCTCCAGGACGCGGGCGGCTCTGGCGTGCAGCGACTGCGCCTCGACGGCCGGATCGTATGCAATGCCGCCCTGCGTGGGTCGGGCGATGAGCTGGGCGGTGCGATCCACTCGGGGCTCCCCGAAGACGAGTCGGCCGATCGGTTCGGCAGTGGCTACCGTAGGGTTACGTCTATTTAACACGCAAAACTCAATATGTAATGCAGGCTTGGAAAACACAAGGGGGTGCGCATGACTGGTCGCGGTCAGGTCAGCGCCGGCGATCTGCTCGAACTGGTGCGCAGCGGCCGGGCCACGACTCGTGGTGCCCTGCAACAGGTCACCGGCTTGTCCCGGGCCACCGTCGGGCAGCGTCTGGACCGGCTCTTCCGGGCGGGCTGGCTGCGCGAGGGGGCCGGCGGGCCGGTGGACTCGCCGCTCGGCGGGCGCCCCTCCATCACGCTGGAGTTCGACGACGCGCACGCGGTCGTGCTCGCCGCCGACCTCGACACCCGGCACGCGCGCGCCGCCGTCCTGACGCTCACCGGCGAGATCCTCGCCGAGCACGGCGGCACGCTGGTGGTCGAGGACGGGCCGGAGGCGGTCCTCGGGGAGCTGGGGCGCTGGTTCGCCGAGCTGCTGGAGAAGGCGGGACACCGGGCGGACGAGGTCTGCGGCATCGGGCTCGCGGTGCCCGGGCCGGTCGACAGCGAGACCGGCCGGGTCGTCCAGCCGCCGATCATGCCGGGCTGGGACGGCTACGACATAAGAGGCCGCCTCGCCAGATCCTTCCGCGAGCACACCGGGGCCGCCCCGGTGCCGGTCCTCGTCGACAACGACGCCAACCTCATGGCCTACGGCGAACAGCGCGTCGGCTACCCGGACTGCTCGGCGTTCATGCTGGTGAAGGTGTCCACGGGCATCGGCGCGGGCGTCGTCGTGGGCGGCACGGTGTACCGGGGCATCGACGGCGGCGCGGGCGACATCGGGCACATCCGGGTGGGCGCCGAGGCGCTGTGCCGGTGCGGGTCCTACGGCTGTCTCGCCGCCGTCGCGAGCGGCGGCGCCGTGGCGCGGCGGCTGGCGGAGGCCGGGGTGCCGGCCGCCTCCGGCTCGGACGTGCGGGACCTGCTGACGGCCGGGCATCCGGAGGCGCTGGGCCTCGCCCGGGAGGCGGGCCGGCAGGTCGGGGACGTCCTCGCGACCGTGGTCACCCTGCTGAACCCCGGTGTGCTGATGATCGCGGGGGATCTCGCCGGGACCGCCTTCCTCACGGGTGTGCGTGAGCTGCTCTACCAGCGGGCGCTGCCCCGCTCCACCGCTCATCTGGAGGTCGTCACCTCGCGACTGGGCGAGCGGGCGGGGCTGGTGGGCGCCGGGGCGATGGTCGTGGAGCACCTGTACGCCCCGGAGCGGGCGGAGCAGCGGCTGGCGGCGCTCGGGGTCTGACGGCCGCCTCGTGTGACGAGCGCGTTTCCGTTGTGGGGCCGTCCGGAGCGGTGTCCGGATGGTGAAATTCCGGGGGGCGCGGGCGCGTGATTCTCGCCACGCTTGATAGGGGTTTCGCTCAGATGAGCGGATCTTGGGCGGCTGCACTTCTCCAAGGGGTGGCACCGAGTGCCACCCCTCGATCGTTCATCGATCGAAATCAGGCGTGCCGAGAGGTGCTCGTTTGAGCGGAATCCGGGGAGTGTGAGCGTGCGCGAGTTCAAGAGGTGAACACAATCGGGGCCTTTGGCTTACCAAGCCTTGACTTTCGATCCAGTGGCGGACAGCCGGTTACGGGCGCATGACGCGCAAGTGGACGTACCCACGAGCCTTCGATCTGGGTATGTTCCTGGCCGTCAGGGCAGCCACCGCGTCCTCGGGAGTCGAGAACCGTGTCGGAAAACAAAGAACCCCACGTAGCGAAGTTCGTCTACGACTTCACCGAGGGAAACAAGGACCTCAAGGACCTCCTCGGCGGCAAGGGCGCGAACCTCGCCGAGATGACCAACCTCGGTCTCCCGGTGCCTCCGGGCTTCACGATCACCACCGAGGCCTGCAAGGTCTACCTCGACAGCGGCGAGGAGCCGGCGGCACTGCGTGACGAGGTGAGTGCGCACCTCGACGCGCTGGAGCAGCGCATGGGCAAGAAGCTCGGCCAGGCCGACAACCCCCTCCTCGTGTCGGTCCGCTCGGGCGCCAAGTTCTCCATGCCCGGCATGATGGACACGGTCCTGAACATCGGCCTCTCCGACAAGTCGGTCCAGGGCCTCGCCAAGCAGGCCGGCGACGACCGCTTCGCCTGGGACTCCTACCGGCGCCTCATCCAGATGTTCGGCAAGACCGTCCTCGGCGTCGACGGCGAGCTCTTCGAGGACGCGCTGGACGCGGCGAAGGCCGCCAAGAAGGTCACGGTCGACACCGAGCTGGAGGCCGCCGACCTCAAGAAGCTGGTCACCAAGTTCAAGAAGATCGTCAAGACCGAGGCCGGCCGGGACTTCCCGCAGGACCCGCGCGAGCAGATGGACCTCGCCATCAAGGCGGTCTTCGACTCCTGGAACGGCGACCGCGCCAAGCTCTACCGCCGCCAGGAGCGCATCCCGCACGACCTGGGCACGGCCGTCAACGTCTGCTCGATGGTGTTCGGCAACCTCGGCCCGGACTCCGGCACGGGCGTGGCGTTCACCCGCGACCCCGCCTCCGGCCACCAGGGCGTGTACGGCGACTACCTCCAGAACGCCCAGGGCGAGGACGTGGTCGCGGGTATCCGCAACACCGTGCCGCTCGCGGAGCTGGAGTCGATCGACAAGAAGTCGTACGACCAGCTGATGCAGATCATGGAGACCCTGGAGAACCACTACAAGGATCTCTGCGACATCGAGTTCACCATCGAGCGCGGCCGGCTGTGGATGCTCCAGACCCGCGTCGGCAAGCGGACGGCCGGTGCGGCCTTCCGTATCGCCACCCAGCTCGTGGACCAGGGGCTCATCGACGAGACCGAGGCGCTCCAGCGCGTCAACGGCGCCCAGCTCGCCCAGCTGATGTTCCCGAAGTTCGACGAGGACGCCAAGGTCGAGCAGGTCGGCCGGGGCATCGCGGCCTCGCCGGGCGCGGCGGTCGGCAAGGCGGTCTTCGACTCGTACACCGCCGTGAAGTGGTCGCGCTCGGGCGAGAAGGTCATCCTGGTCCGCCGGGAGACCAACCCCGACGACCTCGACGGCATGATCGCGGCCGAGGGCATCCTGACCAGCCGTGGCGGCAAGACCTCCCACGCGGCCGTCGTCGCCCGCGGCATGGGCAAGACCTGTGTCTGCGGCGCCGAGGAACTGGAGGTCGACACCAAGCGGCGCCGGATGACCGTCCCGGGCGGGCACGTCGTGGAGGAGGGCGACCTCATCTCCATCGACGGCTCCAGCGGCAAGGTGTACCTCGGCGAGGTGCCGGTCGTCCCGTCCCCGGTCGTGGAGTACTTCGAGGGCCGCATGCACGCCGGCGCCAACGACGCCGACGAGCTCGTCGAGGCCGTGCACCGGATCATGGCGTTCGCCGACCGCAAGCGCCGCCTGCGGGTGCGCGCCAACGCGGACAACGCCGAGGACGCGCTGCGCGCCCGTCGCTTCGGCGCCCAGGGCATCGGCCTGTGCCGCACCGAGCACATGTTCCTCGGTGACCGGCGCGAGCTGGTCGAGCGGCTGATCCTGGCCGACACGGACACCGAGCGCGAGGAGTCCCTGAAGGAGCTGCTCCCGCTGCAGAAGCAGGACTTCGTCGAGCTGTTCTCGGCGATGGACGGCCTGCCGGTGACGATCCGTCTCCTCGACCCGCCGCTGCACGAGTTCCTGCCGGACATCACCGAGCTGTCCGTGCGCGTGGCGCTGGCGGAGGCCCGCAAGGACCCGCACGAGAACGAGCTGCGGCTGCTCCAGGCCGTCCACCGGCTGCACGAGCAGAACCCGATGCTGGGTCTGCGCGGTGTGCGCCTCGGCCTGGTCATCCCCGGTCTGTTCACCATGCAGGTACGGGCCATCGCGGAGGCCGCGGCCGAGCGCAAGAACGCCAAGGGCGACCCGCGCGCGGAGATCATGATCCCGCTCGTCGGCACCGTCCAGGAGCTGGAGATCGTCCGCGAGGAGGCCGACCAGGTCATCGCCGAGGTCGAGGCCGCGACCGGCACGCAGCTGAAGCTGTCGATCGGCACGATGATCGAGCTGCCGCGCGCCGCGCTGACCGCCGGCCAGATCGCCGAGGCGGCGGAGTTCTTCTCCTTCGGCACGAACGACCTCACCCAGACCGTGTGGGGCTTCAGCCGGGACGACGTGGAGGCCTCGTTCTTCACGGCGTACCTGGAGAAGGGCATCTTCGGCGTCAGCCCGTTCGAGACGATCGACAAGGACGGCGTGGGCTCGCTGGTCGCGGCCGCGGCGAAGGCGGGCCGTGAGACCCGCCCGGACCTGAAGCTCGGCGTCTGCGGCGAGCACGGCGGTGACCCGGAGTCGGTGCACTTCTTCCACGAGGTCGGTCTGGACTACGTCTCCTGCTCGCCGTTCCGGATCCCGGTGGCGCGCCTCGAGGCGGGCCGTGCGGCCACCCAGTCGGAGGGCAGCGACCACCGCTGACCTTCTGTGGCTCCGGAGCCGTCGTCGGTCCCCGACCCTCACCGATCGCGGCGGCTCCGGAACGCGAGGAGAGGGGCGGCACCCGTGCGGGGGTGCCGCCCCTTCACGTTCACCCCTGTACGCCCGTACGGCGACGGCGGGCCGCCAGCAGGACGCCGCCGCCGGCGAGGATGACGGTCGCGCCGCCGGCCGCGAGGAACGGCGTGGCGCCGTTGCCGCCGGTCGCGGCGAGGTCGGTGTCCTCGGCCGTGTCGTCGGCCGCGGTGTCGTCGGCCGCGGTGTCCTTGGCCGGTTCGAAGCCCGCCGGTGGCTGGTCGCAGCCGATGCCGTCCGCGTCCCGGTCCAGGTGGCTGCCGTAGTGCTCGTCGCCCTTCTGGATGTTGGCGTACCCGTTGGCGTACGCCTCGGTGCAGTTCTTGAACGGGTGGTCGCCGTCGTGCGCCACGGCCGTGGCGGGCAGCGCGGCCAGGGCGAGCGTGGCGACGGCCAGCGCGGCGGGTGTGCGGAAAAGGTTCACCGGGTTCACAGAGGACCCCCCAAGATTCGTACTGATATCCATGCGCATGATCGTTACGAGGCGATCGGCCGGATTTGAGGTGTTGACGGTATTGAGAGGCCGCCGGTGCCGGGGCGGTTCGGCGGACCTGTGATGCAAGCGTGACGTGACCGGAAGGTAGCTCTCCGCGCGCGACGCAGCGGCGCCGGGAGGTATCGGCCCTGGCCACCGTCCGCCGGTCCCGGCTCACGCCTTCGCGGCGTCCGCGCGGCGCAGTTCGCCCGTGGCCAGGGTGAAGTAGGCGGCTGCGGCGAAGAGCAGGCCGGGGATGCTCAGCATCGTCCGCTGCTCGCCCTCGACGGCGGTCTCGTACGCCTCGCGCGATACCTCGGCCCTGCCGCGGTGGCCCACGGCGGTGTCGTAGGCGTAGTACCGGCCGTTGATGACCTCCGGGTTCTGGAGCGAGGTCGTGCTCGCCCCGGTGAACGCCAGCGCGAAGCCCGCGACGGTCAGCGCCCCCAGGGCCAGCTGCACATTGCCGGGGAGGCACCGGAAGGCCGACCAGATCTCGGACTTGGTCGCCTTGGTCAGCACTCCCCGCACCACCGCGGCGACGAACACCGGGAAGAGGAGCAGCACGCCGAGCCCCATGGCCGCCTCGGCGGTGTCCTCCGGCAGGGACACGCCCGGCACGCAGGTGAGCGCGGCGAGGGACAGCAGGAGGGCACTCGCGCCGCCCGCGATCGCCCCGTGCACCTTGAAGCTTCTCTTCACGCCGAGGAGCATCGCATGACCGCCCGGCCGATTCATTGCCGTATCCCGGCAAGGAGCGGGGCGGCTCGTCGCCGTACCCCTGCGGGTCATGGCATGGTCATGCCCTTTCCATCCCGTTCGCCTAGGTTCCCACCCGCGCGACCCCGCCCCCGACCGGCGGCGGGGCGGTCACGGCACCCTTTGGAGCACCAGTGGAACGTCGTACCTTCCTCCGTGCGACCGCGATCGGCGGTACCTCCGCCGTGCTCGGCGGAACCCTGTGGCGCGGCGCCGCGTACGCCGCGCCGGCGCAGCCCGGCACCGGACCCTACGGGCCGCTCGGTTCGCCGGACGCCAACGGCATCAGGCTGCCGAGCGGCTTCACCAGCAGGATCGTCGCCCGTTCCGGCCAGACGGTCCCCGGCACCTCGTACACCTGGCACAACGCCCCCGACGGCGGCGCCTGTTACCCGGACGGCTCGGGCTGGATCTACGTCTCCAACTCGGAGATCAACCCCGGCGGCGGGGTGAGCGCGGTGAAGTTCAACGCCACCGGGGCGATCACGGGCGCGTACCGCATCCTGTCCAACACGCGCACCAACTGCGCGGGCGGGAAGACGCCTTGGAACACCTGGCTGTCCTGCGAGGAGGTCTCCCGCGGCTACGTCTACGAGACCGACCCCTGGGGCGTGAACGCGGCCGTGCGCCGGGACGCGATGGGCCGCTTCAAGCACGAGGCGGCCGCCGCCGACCCGGTGCGCAAGGTGATCTACCTGACCGAGGACGAGTCCAACGGCCGCTTCTACCGCTTCGTGCCGACGACCTGGGGCAACCTCTCCTCCGGCACCCTCCAGGTGATGGTCGCCGGCAGCTCCACCTCCGGCTCGTTCAGCTGGGCGAACGTGCCCGACCCGGACGGCTCCCCGACCAGCACCCGCACCCAGGTCTCGGGGTCGAAGTCCTTCAACGGCGGCGAGGGCTGCCACTACGCCGACGACACCGTGTGGTTCACCACCAAGGGCGACAACCGGGTCTGGCAGCTGAACCTGACCACCAACACCTACGAACTCGCCTACGACGACTCCCTGGTGACCTCCGGCACGGCACCCCTCACCGGCGTCGACAACATCACCGGTTCCTCCTCCGGCGACCTCTTCGTGGCCGAGGACGGCGGCAACATGGAGATCTGCGTCATCACCCCGGACGACGTCATCGCCCCGTTCCTGCGCATCGACGGCCAGTCGGGCTCGGAGATCACCGGACCGGCGTTCTCCCCGGACGGCAGCCGGCTGTACTTCTCCAGCCAGCGGGGGACCAGCGGGAGTTCGTCCGGCGGCATCACCTACGAGGTGACGGGCCCGTTCCGGACGTAGCCGAGCCGGGGCGGCGTCCTCCGGGCGTCCTCCGGGCGCCGCCCCTCCCGTACCTAGCGCACCTCGACCCGGTCCCCCTGTGAAGTCGCGCCCGTCGACACGGCGTTGGCGGTGAAGCGCCAGCGCCAGGTGCCGGTGGTCTCCGCGGTGACCGTGGTGCGCAGCTTGCCGGCACTGTCGGTGGTGACCTTCTTGACGGTCTTGAAGGTGTCGGTGCCGGACTTGCGGAACTGCAGGGCCACGGACTTGCCCGCGTAGCCGTCCCAGACGTTGGTGTCCCAGTTGGCGCGCCGGAGCCAGCCGGTGACGGTCAGCTTGCCGCCCTTCGCCACCGGCTCGGGCGTGGCCTGGGCGGACTCCAGCTTGGCGTGCCGCTTGACACTGAGCGGCGCGCCCGGCGAGAGGTGGTGGGAGTCGCCGTCCTCGGCCACCGCCTTGGCCTTGAAGTGCCAGCCGCCCGCCGAACTGTTCCGCAGGTCCTGCGCGTCCGTGCCGTCCGGTGAGAGCGGGAAGCTGTAGACGCAGCTCACCGTGGTCGCGCTCTGCGCACTGCACTCCTTGCGGGTGGGCCGGACGACCAGCCCGTCGGGGCCCACCACCTTGGGGCCGACGACGCTGTCGATCCCGGAGTCGTCCGTGGCGGTCAGCGTGACGCCGACCGAGGTGCCGAGCGTGGCGCCGACCCCGGTGGTCGCCTTGCCGAAGGTGACGGACGTGATGCGGGTGTCGCCCACGGTCGTGTCGGCGTGGGCGCCGGGCGCCACGGCGGCGAGGGCGACCAGGGGAGCGGCGGTGACGACCGCCGCGTAACGCTTGCGCATGGTTCTCCCAGCACGAGGGGGCCGGATCATGGTCCGGATACGGGGGAGACCCACGAGGGCGTCAACGAGTTGTACGGACGCGGAATGCCGTCCGGACTCAGTCCTTGCGTCCCGTCACCGCGACCGTGACACCGAGCCCGATCATGGTCATCCCGCCGACCCCGCCGACCAGGGACAGACGCCGCGGGGAGCGCGCGAACCAGCCGCGGGCGGTGGCCGCGGCCAGGCCCCAGACGCTGTCCGAGGCGAGCGCGATGGCGTTGAAGACCAGGCCGAGCAGCAGCATCTGCGCCGCCGCGTGACCGGCGCCGCGGTCGACGAACTGGGGCAGCACGGCGGCGAAGAACACGATGGTCTTCGGATTGCTCACGCCGACCGCGAACCCCTCCCAGAACGTGCGCAGCCCACTGTGCGGCGCCGCCCCGTCCTCGGCGAACGCCGCGCGCAGCGCCCCGCGGTCCCGCCACGCCCTGACGCCCAGATATACGAGGTAGGCGGCGCCGGCGAGCTTGAGCGCCGTGAAGAGCAGCACCGAGCGCTCCACGACCGAGCCGATCCCGAACGCCACGGCCACGATGAGCACGTAGGCGCCGGCCGTGTTGCCCGCCACCGTCATCAGGGCGGCGCGGCGGCCCTGGGCGAGCGCCCGGCCGACGACGAACAGCACACTGGGGCCGGGGACCGCGATCAGCAGGAACGACATCGCCGCGAAGGCGAGAAGCCGTTCGGTGGACACCATGCGGGCCATTGAAGCAGGGGCGGCCCGCACGGGTCATCCGCTTTTTGAGCGCTGGTTCTTGGTCTCGGTTGGTCTCGGTTGCCTCTTCGGGGCGAGGCGCCGCAGCGGGCGCCGCCCCGAGCGGCATGGCTGGGCGGTCGGGTGAGCGCGGGCTGTCCTCTGGTGGGCCACGCTCATCCGACCGCCGGTTCCGGGGGTGGGGTCAGGCCGTCCGGATCTCGTACGTCGCCACCCGCACCGCCTCGTCGTCCAGGCACTGGCCCGATTCCAGGTCGATGCGCTGCTTGAGCAGCGGGGAGGCCACGAAGGGACGGCCCTGGTGGGTGCCGGTGAGGCCGCGGGACATGACGGCCGCGCCGCTGAAGGGGTCGCGGTTGTCGATGGCGTAGAGCGTGCCGGCGCGGTCGCGGAAGAGGGCCACCTGGCGGCCGTCCGGCAGCAGGGCCGCCACGCCGCGCCCCGGGAGCAGCTGGTTGAGGTCGCAGACGGTGAACCAGCCGTCCGCCAACTGGAGTTGGACCTTGAGGTCGGTCGTCTCGGGTGCCAGGGTCATCGCTGGGCGCTTCCTTCCAGGGGACGGTGGCCGATGGTGAGCAGCGGCAGGTCGGGCTTGATCTGGTCGCGCTCGGGGACGAAGCCGACGACCGGGTCGGGGGTGTCCGGCGCGTTGACGAAGGAGACGAACCGGGCCAGCTTCTCCGGGTCGTTGATGGTCTCCGCCCACTCGTCGCGGTAGTTCGAGACATGCGCCGCCATCAGGGACTCCAGCTCCTCGCAGATGCCGAGGGAGTCCTCCACCACCACGTCGCGCACATGGTCCAGGCCGCCGGGAAGCCGCTCCAGCCACACGCTCGTGCGCTCCAGGCGGTCCGCCGTACGGATGTAGAACATCAGGAACCGGTCGATCAGACGGATCAGTTCGGCGTCCGTCAGGTCCTGCGCCAGCAGATCCGCGTGGCGCGGTGTCGCGCCGCCGTTGCCGCCGACGTACAGGTTCCAGCCGTTGGCCGTGGCGATCACGCCGAAGTCCTTCGACTGGGCCTCGGCGCACTCGCGCTGGCAGCCGGAGACCGCCGACTTCAGCTTGTGCGGCGACCTCAGACCCCGGTAGCGCAGCTCCAGTTCGATGGCCATCCGGACCGAGTCCTGGACGCCGTAGCGGCACCAGGTCTGGCCCACGCAGGACTTCACCGTGCGCAGCGCCTTGCCGTACGCGTGGCCCGACTCGAAGCCGGCGTCCACCAACCTCGCCCAGATCAGCGGCAGTTGCTCGACGCGCGCGCCGAACATGTCGATGCGCTGGCCGCCCGTGATCTTCGTGTAGAGCCCGAAGTCGCGGGCGATCTCGCCGATCACGATCAGACCCTCGGGGGTGACCTCGCCGCCGGGGATGCGCGGCACGACCGAGTACGAGCCGTTCTTCTGGAGGTTGGCCAGGAAGTGGTCGTTGCTGTCCTGGAGGGCCGCCTGCTCGCCGTCGAGGACATAGCCGCTCGCGCCGATCGTGGGCGCCAGCGACGCGATGATCGAGCCCACCGTCGGCTTGCAGATCTCGCAGCCGTCGCCACCCCTGGCGCCGTCACGGCCGTAGCGGTCCAGCAGATCCTGGTAGGTGTTGATGCGCAGGGCGAGGACGATCTCGTAGAGCTCCTCGCGGGTCTGCGCGAAGCAGCCGCACAGGCCCTTGTCGACCTCGACGCCGGACGCCTCCAGCTCGGCGGTGACCAGCTGGCCGAGGACCTTGACGCAACTGCCGCAGCCGGTACCGGCCTTGGTGCACTTCTTCACCTCGGGCACGGTGGTGCACCGATGGTCGGTGACCGCACCGCGGATCGTGCCCTTGGAGACGTTGTGGCAGGAGCAGATGATCGCGTCGTCGGGGAGCGCGGAGGGGCCGAGCTGCGCGGGCGCGCCCGCGCCGGCCGGCAGCACCAGCGACTCCGGCGCGATCGGCGGAACCGAACCGGTCAGCGCGCGCAGCGTGCCGTAGGCCTCCGCGTCGCCGACCAGGATGCCGCCGAGCAGCGTGCCGTCGCGGCCGATCACCAGCTTCTTGTACAGGCCCGCGCGGGAGTCGGAGTAGACGACGTCCAGGCAGTCCTCGGTGGCGCCGTGCGCGTCACCGAAGGAGGCGACGTCGACGCCGAGCAGCTTCAGCTTGGTGGACAGGTCCGCGCCGGTGAACGTCAACTGATCGGTCTCGTCCGCGGCGATGGTCGCGGCGGCCGTCGCGGCCTGCTCGTAGCCCGGTGCCACCAGGCCGTACACCCGGCCGTCCGCCGCCAGCGCGCACTCGCCGATGGCGAACACGTGCGGGTCGGTGACCGTGCGGCACTGCTCGTCGACGGAGATGCCGCCGCGCTCGCCGACCGCCAGACCGCAGTCGCGGGCCAGTTGGTCGCGGGGACGCACGCCGGCGGAGAACACCACCATGTCGGTGGCGAGTTCGGAGCCGTCGGACAGCTTCATGCCGGTGACCGCGCCGTCCTCGCCGACCACGATCTCCTGCGTGCCCACGCCCGTGTGCACGGACAGGCCCATCTCCTCGATGGTGCGCAGCAGCGCCGCGCCACCGCCCTCGTCGACCTGCACCGGCATCAGCCGCGGCGCGAACTCCACGATGTGGGAGGTGAGTCCGAGCCCCTTCAGGGCGCCGGCCGCCTCAAGGCCGAGCAGACCGCCGCCGACCACCGTGCCGGTCGTCGCCGTCTTGGCGTACTCCTCGATCGCGAGGAGGTCCTCGATCGTGCGGTAGACGAAGCAGCCCTCGGCGTCCTTGTTCGGCACGGGCGGCACGAACGGGTAGGAGCCGGTGGCCAGGACCAGGACGTCGTAGTCGACGACCAGGCCCGAGCGGGCCGTCACCCGGCGTGCCTCGCGGTCGACCGTCTCGGCCGGGTCACCGATGTGCAGTTCGATGGAGTGCTTCTCGATGAACTCCAGGTCCGTCATCGACAGGTCCTCGGGCGTCCGGCCCGAGAAGTACGAGGTGAGCTGCACACGGTCGTAGGCCGGACGCGGCTCCTCGCACAGCACCACCACGCGGTGCGTGGCGGTCAGGCCGCGCTCGGCGAGCGCTTCGAGAAAGCGCTGGCCGACCATGCCGTGGCCGACGAGCACGATCGTGGGGGTGGCCCCCGGGGTGGCGGTCATCAGGAGCCTCCATCGTTGGTGAGCAGGTGGAGCAGAGGGCCGCCGTCGGAGGGGAGCGGCTCTGCTCCCTCCCAGGCGCGGGCGAGCGCGCCGACGGTGCCGAGTTCGCCGACGAGCACCCCGCCGACCACGCGGTCGTCGCGGACGACGACCTTGCGGTAGGTGCCTCGGGTGGCGTCGGTGAGCTGGACGACGTCGTCGCCCGGGAGTGCCTCCGTCTCGCCGAACGCGGCGAGGTCGAACACGGTGCGGTCGTGGGCGGCGTGGCCGTTGAGCGTCAGCCGGGTCAGCGAACGCGTGCCGGTGTAGCGGGCGTTCGGGTCTCCGGCCAGCAACTCAGCCAGCACTTCGGCCTGTTCCAGCGCCGGGGTGGCCAGCCCGTACAGCGTGCCGTCGTGCTGTGCGCAGTCGCCGACGGCCCGGATGCGCGGGTCGGAGGTGCGCAGCTCGTCGTCGACGACGACCCCCTTGCGCACCTCGAGGCCCGCCGCCTGCGCAAGCCCCACGCGGGGGTGGACCCCGCAGGCCAGGACCACGAGGTCGGCGTCGAGGGCGTATCCGTCGGCCAGCTCCACCGAGCGAACGGCCCCGCCGACACAGCGCACGTCACGCACCCGGCACTCGGTGTGCACCTCGACGCCCAGGTCCTTCAGGTGCCGCAGCACCAGCTTCGAGGCGCCCGGGTCGAGCTGGCGTTCCATGAGCCGCTCGGACTGCTGGGCGAGGACGACCTGAGCCCCGCGCACGGCGAGCGCGCGGGCCGCGGACACCCCGAGCAGCCCGCCGCCGATGACGACCGCCCGCACCCCCGGCCGTACCGCCTTGGACAGGCCCAGGCAGTCGTCCATGGTGCGGAACGCGTGCACACCCTCCGGCAGCTCATGGTCCGGCGTGAACAGTCCGCGCAGCGGCGGCAGCACCGGGTTGGAGCCGGTGGCCAGCACGAGCGTGTCGTATGCGATCACCGAACCGTCCGCGAGATGCACGGCTCGCAGCTCGCGGTCGATACGGGCGACCCGGCCGCGCGTCAGCTCCGCGGGCGCCGGAAGGGCGATCACGTCGGGGCTGTACCGTCCGGCCAGCACCTCGGCGAGCAGGACCCGGTTGTAGGGCCGGTGCTCCTCGTCGCCGATCAGCGTCACGGGCGTGCCGAGCTCACCGAGCCGCCGGGCGAGCCGTACGCCCGCGAGGCCGGCGCCGATCACCACCACACGCGAATTCGAGGTCATGCCCTTGAGCGTGCGGTGCCGGTGTTACCCGACCGCATCACGTTTGTTTCCCGTGAGGAACGCTGCCCTCAGCAGGGGCAGTGGGGTGGTGTGAGGGTTCCTGGGGGTGGGGTGGGGCGGGCTGTGAGCAGGGGCGGGGGGACTGGGGGTGGGGTCGGTCACACCGGGGGTTCGGTGCAGGCGGCATCGTCTACGACTGCGGGGTGGGGGCGGGCGCGAGCCCGGAGCGGGGGACCGGCGGGCCGACGGGCCGTAACCTCAGAGGACCCTCATCTCGATGGACGCCACATCCATCCCGTCCATAGGGTCGCGATCATGCCCGACATATCGCTGACCATGATCGTCGTCCTGTGCGTCGCGGCCCTCGCGGCCGGCTGGATCGACGCCGTGGTCGGCGGCGGCGGGCTCCTGCTGCTCCCGGCACTCCTGCTGGGCCTGCCCGCGAACACGCCCGCCGCGTACGCGCTCGGCACCAACAAGGCCGTCGCGATCGTCGGCACCTCGGGCGCCGCGGTGACCTACGCCCGCAAGGCCCCGGTCGACGTCCGCCTCGCCGTCCGTATCGGCCTCGCGGCGCTGGCCGGATCGTCGGGCGGCGCCTTCCTCGCGGCCGGCATGAGCACGGACGTCCTCAAGCCCGTGATCATGGTGGTGCTGCTCGCGGTCGCCGCCTTCGTGATCCTGCGCCCCGCCTTCGGCACCGCCCCGGCCACCGGCCCCGCCGGATCCTCGCCGCGATCGGCCTCGCGGGCCTCGGCATCGGCTTCTACGACGGACTGATCGGCCCCGGCACCGGCACCTTCCTGGTCCTCACCCTCACCGCCGTCCTCCACCTGGACCTGGTCACCGCCTCCGCCACCGCCAAGATCGTCAACTGCTGTACCAACGCCGGCGCGCTGGCCACCTTCGCCTGGCAGGGCACGGTCCTGTGGCAGCTCGCCGCCCTGATGGCCGTGTTCAACCTGGCGGGCGGCACCCTCGGCGCCCGTACCGCGCTGAAGAAGGGCAGCGGCTTCGTCCGGATCGTCCTGCTGACGGTGGTGTTCGCGCTGGTGGCGAACATGGCGTACGAGCAGTGGCTGGCCTAGGAACCAGTGGCTGGCCTAGGAACGCGACCCCGAGACGAGGAGGTCGACGATCCCGGTCGTGTCCTCCTCCCCGCGTCCCTGGGCGACCAGCCGATCCATCAGCTCCATGTACGGAGTCAGCAGCCGGGGGTCCACCCCCTGTTCCTCGGCGGTGCGCAGCAGCGTGGCGTTGCCCGCCGCCTGCATGGCCAGATGGGAGACGACGTTCTTCGTGTAGTCCTCGCTCTCCAGTTGGTCGGCCGTGTGGTGCACGGTGTGCGCCATCGCGGTGAGCCACCCCTCCAGCAGCGACGCGAAGTCCTTCGGCGCGATGTCCTCGCGGCGCACCAGCGCGAAGGCGTGGAAGACCCCGGCGAACATGCCGCTCATCGCGCTCAGCAGCGCCACGTCGTGCAATGCCGCGAACCCGGCGTCCGTGCCCGCGTAGGCGGTGCCCGCCGGTACGGCGAGGACGTCCCGGTGCTCCTCGAAGAGCGCGGCGGACCCGCTGTAGAAGACGAAGGCCCCGCTGTCCGGACTGCCGATCATCGGCGGTACGGCCATGATGCCGCCGTCGACGAAGCGGGCGCCGCGCGCCTCTGCCCAGGCGGCCCGGGCGCGGCCCTGGCCCGGCGTGCCGGTGGTCAGGTTCACCAGGTCGCGGCCGGTCAGGTCGGCCGTGGCGAGCGCCTCGCCGAGGGAGTCGTCGTCGAGCAGGCAGGCGACGACCAGCCGGTTCGCGGCGACGGCCGCGTCCGCGCTGTCGACGACCGTGGCGCCCTCGGCGGCCAGCGCCTCGGCGCGGGCGGGCGTGCGGTTCCAGACGGTCACGGGATGCCCGGCGGCGAGCCAGGCGCGGGCGAGCGCGGTGCCCATGGCGCCGGTGCCGAGGAGAGTCACAGGAGCAGGGGTCGGTGCGTTGTCAGTCATGGCGTCTAGGCTCGTTCGTGGGGATCGGCCTGCTCAAGTACGTACTTGAGAGTGGGTGGTTACCGCCGGGAAAGGGTCCAGGCAGTGGGAACGGGGTGGCGGGACATGGCGACGGGACGACGACCGGGATCGTACGTCTGCGGGATCGACGCGGCGATGGACGTGATCGGCGGCAAGTGGAAGGTGCTCATCCTCTGGGCGCTGCATCTGCGCCCGTACCGCTTCGGAGAGCTGCGCCGCGAGCTGCCCGGGGTGACCGAGAAGGTCCTCGCGGCCCACCTGCGGGAGCTGGAGGCGGACGGGATCGTGCACCGGGAGGATTACGACGAGGTGCCGCCGAGGGTGGAGTACTCGCTGACGCCGAAGGGCGTGACCCTCAACGCGGCGCTGGAGCCGCTGGGCGCGTGGGGCAAGCAGCACGTGCTGGGGCCGTCAGCGGCTGCCGGTGAGATGCGCGAAGACCACGACGTTGCCCTGATACCCGGTCGTGCGTGAGTAGCCGCCGCCGCAGGTGATCACCCGCAGCTCCGGCCGGGGCGCGGCGCCGTAGACCTTCTCGTCGGGGAAGTCCCGGGCGTCGTACACCTCGACGGAGTCGACGCTGAAGACGGCCGTGGTGCCGTCGCGCCGGTCCACCTCGATCGTGCCGCCCTTCTTCAGGGCGCCGAGGTCGTAGAAGACGGCGGGGCCGTCGGCGTTGTCGACGTGCCCGGCGACGATCGCGGTGCCCGTCTCACCGGGGGTGGTGCCGGCCTCGTACCAGCCGGCGAGGTTCGTCCGCGCGGCGGGCGGCACGTCGAGGCTGCCGGTAGCGGTGAGCCCGAGGCCCGTCAGGGGGGCGTCCACGCGGATCGAGGGGATCCGGACGCGGTCCGGGGGAGACGGCGGCAGCGCGGGGGCGGCGGAGCGCTGGGTGCGCGGATCGGCGTGGGCCTGGGCGGCGGACGGCTGCGGCGGGGCGTGCGTCGCGGCGCCGCTGCGCAGCAGCCACGCGCCGGAGCACAGCGCCACCACAGTCACGGCCGCTATGGCGGTGTTGCCGAACCCGCGTCGCACGGGCGCCTCCTCGTCATCGGACCCCGGTTCCCCCTCCGGGCCGCGAGGGGCGTCGGACCCGGAGGGGGAGGGGACATGCGGTACCGACGGACGGACAGCGGAGGGTGTCCGTCAGATCCCGTCGCCTCTCGCCCGGCGATGCAGGAGCCAGGTACCGCCCGCGGCGGCGACGGCGAGAGCCGCCACGCCGGCCGCGGTCTGCACGGGGTCGGGGCCGAGTGCGCCGCCGACCCCCGTCTTCACACTTCCTCTCGGGTGCACCTGCTGCCGCTGGGAGGCCAGCGTCACCACCAGGTCACCCGTCACCGTCACCCGCCGCCCGCCCTCCGCGCAGGTCGCGGTGATCTCGTACGTCCCCGGCTGCGCGCTCGGTGGCACCCGGAACTGCCCGATCGCGTCCTCCTCGTGGGTGCTCGGCGCCAGCGTGAAGGCACCGGCGCCGACCGCGCTGGCGTCACCGGCCGCCGTACCGCCGCCCGCGCACGCCGAGGTGTTCACCGTGACCTGCCCGCCCGGCACGACGGAGGACGGATACACCTCCAGACCCTGGCCGTCGGCCGCGTAGGCAGGAGCGGCGGCCGCCACGGCGAGCACGCTCCCGGTCAGCAGACGGGCGGTACGGCGCATCGGTGCTCCCTGGAGGTCAGCGGCGGTGACTGCCCTTCCGAGGTAAGTGGCAGGAGCCCGGACCCGCTTGCTGAGGGGCCGTCAGAAATTGGGATGAACGGGTGTCAGACGCCCCGCCCACCCTCGCGTTTCACCAGGTCAAAGCCACCGCACGGATACCCGGAGGGAGAACACCCAAAGGGCGCAGGCGGCGCGTGTGAACGGGTGACCGACACGACCACTTGACCTCAACAAAGGTTGAGGTACCACGCTCTACGGCATGACCACACACACCGCTCCCGAAGCCCCCCTCAACCTCGCCGTCGTCATCGGCAGCAACCGCCACGGCCGCTTCGGCCCCGTCGTCGCCGACTGGCTCCTCTCCCGCGTCCGCGACCGGGAGGACCTCACCGCCGAGGTCGTCGACGTCGCCGACATCCCCCTGCCCATGTCCTTCGCCCGCACCCCCGAGGCCACCGAGGCCCTGGCCGACGTCACCCCGAAGCTCGCCCGCGCCGACGCCTTCGTCGTCCTCACCCCCGAGTACAACCACTCCTTCCCGGCGGGCCTGAAGAACCTCATCGACTGGCACTACGCCGAGTGGCGCGCCAAGCCCGTCGGCCTCATCTCCTACGGCGGCATGGCCGGCGGCCTCCGCGCCGCCGAACACCTCCGCCAGGTCTTCGCCGAACTCCACGCCGTCACCGTCCGCGACACCGTCTCCTTCCACAACGCCGGCACCTCCTTCGACGACACCGGCCGCCTCAAGGACCCGTCCGCCCCGGACGCGGCCGCCAAGACGATGCTGGACCAACTGGTGTGGTGGGGCCGCGCGTTGAGGGAGGCGAAGGAGAGGCGGCCGTACGGGGGATAGTTGCTGGAGTGCGGTGAAGACGGGCGTGGCCACCGTCGATCAGCCCACGTTGACCGCACTCCAGGCCGCCCCCACCGCCGCGTACTCCGCACTCCCGTCCCCGTACAGGTCCTTCGCCGCGCGAAGCGTCGCGGCCCGTGCCCCCGCGTAGTTCGTCGACGACGTCATGTAGACCGTCAGCGCCCGGTACCAGATCGCGCCCAGCTTGGCGCGGCCGATCCCGGTGAGGGAAGTGCCGTTGCAGGTGGGGGAGTTGTGGGGGACGCCGTTGATGGTCTTGGCGCCGCTGCCCTCCGCGAGGAGGTACGCGAAGTGGTTGCCGACGCCGGAGGAGTAGTGGACGTCGAGGGTGCCCGTCGTCGCGCTCCAGCAGTCGACCGAACTGCCGTCCCTGGACGGCTTGTCCATGTAGCGCAGGGCGTTGCGGCCGAAGCCGGGGCGGACGATCTTCTCGCCGATGAGCCAGTCCCCGGGGTCGGAGGCGTTCGCCGCGTGGAACTCCACCAGTGTGCCGAAGATGTCCGAGGTGGCCTCGTTCAGGCCGCCGCTCTCGCCGGAGTACGTCAGCGCCGCCGTCTTGGACGTCACGCCGTGGGACATCTCGTGGCCGGCCACGTCCAGGGACACCAGCGGGCCGAGGTTCGTGCCGTCACCGTCGCCGTAGGTCATGCAGAAGCAACTGTCGTCCCAGAAGGCGTTGTTGTAGCGGTTGCCGTAGTGCACGCGGCTGTACGAGCCCTTGCCGTCGCCCGCGATGCCGTTGCGGCCGTGGGCGCTCTTGAAGTAGTCCCAGGTCACGTCGGTGCCGTACTGTGCGTCGACCGCGGCCGTCGCGCGGTCGTCCGTCGTTCCCGAGCCCCAGTGGTTGTCGGCGTCGGTGAAGACCGTGGACGGCGCGCGGCTGACGCAGATGGTGCCCAGCAGGCACAGGTCGGACTGGTTCGCCGCGTCGCCCGTGTACGTGCCCCCGCGGGTGGGGTCCTTGAGCTGGTACGTCGATCCCGACGCCGTCGTGTTCAGCGGTACCGTTCCGCTGTACAGCGAGCGCCCGTCGCCGGTCGCCGTCTCCAGGACGTCCCACGCGTCGATCTGCGTGCCCGTGCGGGCGTCCGTCAGCACGGTCCGGGCGACCGGGTTGCCGAGGGAGTCCTGGGCGAGGACGTCGGTCTGCCAGGCGAGTTTCGGTGCGCCGTGCAGGGCGTCGACGACCAGCCGGGGCTTGGCGGTCACCTTCTTCAGTACCTCGCCCAGGTTGACCGCGCGCAGCGCGCTCACCGCGAGGTCGGCCGCTTTCGGCGCGGAGAGCGTGGGCGTCACGCTCGCCGGTGCGACGGAGCCCTTCGTCGCGCGGGAGGCGCCGCGGTAGGTGCCGTCCTCGGCCAGGTGGACGACGAAGTCGCCGCCCAGGACGGGGAGTTGGCGGTAGGCCCGGTCGTAGCGGACGTGCCGGGTGCCGTCCGGGTCGATGATCACGTCCCGGACGGTCGTCTTCTGCGCGGAGGTCAGCCCGAGGGCCGCGGCATGGTCCACGAGGGCCGCCGCCGCGTCCTCGATCGCGTCGGCCCGCGTCGGACGATCGACCGTGCCGGCCTGCGTCGGAGTCTCACTCGCGTCAGCCCGCGTCGGACTCCCTACCGCGCCCGACCGCGTCGTACTCTCGCTCGCCCCCGCCGACGGGGACAGCGTGGCCGCGGCGAGCAGGCCGACAGCCGTGGCGGCGACACCGGCGGTGGCGAGACGGGAACCTCGGGCGTGCGGCCGTATCCGGCTCATGGATCTCCTCGGGACGGGCGGTGATCTTGCCTGCGATTTAAGGGGTCATGACATATCGCTGGCCAGGGTCGTCCCGTGGAGGTGTGTGAGAGGACAGAATCGTTTCTGTGACTCTTCCGTTCTTCGTCTACGGCACGCTGCGCCCCGGCGAGCCGAACCACGACCTCTTCCTGCGCGGACACACCCTGCGCGAGGAACCGGCACGGCTCCCGCGCGCCCTGCTCTACGACGGCCCCGGCTATCCGTACCTCGTAGAGGAAGGGGAGCAGGAGGCCGCCGTCCACGGAGACCTGGTGACCGCGCGCCCCGAGGCCTACGCCCAACTCCTCGCCGTACTCGACCGGTTGGAGGAGTACACCCCCGGCGACCCGCGCAACCTCTACGAGCGGGTCGCCCGTGAAGTGACCCGGGGCGCCGACGGGACGGCCGTGCGGGCCTGGGTGTACGTGGCCGCCCCGCCCGTCGCCGCCCGGCTACGGGTGCGCGGCAGGATCATCAGGGGCGGGGACTGGACGGCACGCCGCCAGGAGTCGCCACCGCCTCCAGCCGCACCGCACACGACTTGAACTCCGGCATCCGTGACGTGGGGTCCAGGGCCGGGTTCGTCAGGGTGTTCGCGCGGCCCTCGCCCGCCCAGTGGAAGGGCATGAAGACCGTGTCGGGGCGGATGCCCGTGGTGATGCGGGCCGGGGCCACCGCGCGGCCGCGGCGGGAGACGACCGCCACCGGGTCGCCCTCGGCCGCGCCGAGCCGCGCCGCGAGCCGCGGGTGCAGCTCGACGAAGGGGCCGGGGGCGGCGGCGTTGAGCTCGTCCACGCGGCGGGTCTGGGCGCCGGACTGGTACTGCGCCACCACCCGGCCGGTGGTCAGCAGCACCGGATACGCGTCGTCCGGTTCCTCGGCCGTGGCGCGGTGCGCGACCGGCACGAACCGGGCCCGGCCGTCCGGCGTGGCGAACCGGTCGAGGAAGAGGCGGGGCGTGCCGGGATGGACGCCGAGCGGCTCCACGTCCTCGGGCGGCGCGTCCAGCGCCGAGTCCTCGCCGTCGTCCGGTTCCTCGGCCGTGGCCGCCGGACACGGCCAGAACACCCCGTTCTCCTCCACCAGCCTGCGGTAGGTGATCCCGGAGTAGTCGGCCACGCCGCCCGCGCTGGCCCGGCGCAGTTCCTCGAAGACCTCCTCGGGGTCGGTCGGGAATCCCTTCTCCACCCCGAGCCGGCCGGCGAGTTCGTGCATGACCTCCAGGTCGCTGCGGATCCCCTCGGGCGGGGTGATCGCCTGCCTGCGCAGCAGGACGCGGCCCTCCAGGTTGGTCGTGGTCCCGGTCTCCTCCGCCCACTGCGTGACGGGCAGGACGACGTCCGCGAGCGCCGCCGTCTCGGACAGCACGACATCGCAGACGGCGAGGAAGTCCAGGGACTTGAGGCGTTCTTCGACGTGCGCGGCGCGGGGCGCCGACACCACCGGGTTGGAGCCCATGAGCAACAGCGACTTGATGTCCGTACCGAGGGCGTCGAGCAGTTCGTAGGCGCTGCGGCCGGGGCCGGGCAGCGAGTCGGGGTCGACGCCCCACACCTCCGCCACGT
Source organism: Streptomyces sp. TRM68416 (assembly GCF_014596915.1). Lineage (GTDB taxonomy): Bacteria > Actinomycetota > Actinomycetes > Streptomycetales > Streptomycetaceae > Streptomyces. The sequence goes on along the minus strand of NZ_JACVWU010000001.1, from coordinate 493,636 downwards.
GGGCCCGCGCCGCCGGGTCGTCGAGCTTGCGGTAGCCGGGCAACTGGTCGGCCTTCTGGCCGTGTTCGCGTCCGCCCTGTCCGTTGCCCTGTCCGGTCAGACAGCCGTAGCCGGACAGCGGGCGGCCCGCGCGGCCGGTGGCCAGGCACAGGTTGATCCAGGCGCCGACGGTGTCGGTGCCCTTGGACTGCTGCTCGGGGCCGCGCGCGGTGAGCACCATCGCGTTCTCCGGCTCGCAGAACATCCGTACCGCCTCGCGGAGTTCGGGCACGGCCACGCCGGTGATCCGCTCCACGTACTCGGGCCAGTGCGCGAGCGCCTCCGCGCGCGCGTCCTCCCAGCCGGTGGTCCGTTCGCGGATGTACTCCTCGTCGGTGCGGCCCTCGGCGACGACCAGGTGCAGCAGCCCGAGCGCGAGGGCCAGGTCGGTGCCCGGCCGGGGGGCCAGGTGCAGGTCGGCCTGCTCGGCGGTCTTGGTGCGGCGCGGATCCACGACGATCAGGGTGCCGCCGTTCTCGCGCAGCTCGTGGAAGAAGCGCAGCGACGGAGGCATGGTCTCCGCCAGGTTCGAGCCGACGAGGATGACACAGCCCGTCTTCGGGATGTCCTCCAGCGGGAACGGCAGCCCACGGTCGAGTCCGAACGCCTTGATTCCCGCGGCCGCCGCCGACGACATGCAGAAGCGGCCGTTGTAGTCGATCTGGGAGGTGCCGAGCACCACCCGCGCGAACTTGCCGAGCGTGTACGCCTTCTCGTTGGTCAGCCCGCCGCCGCCGAAGACCCCGCACGCGTCCGGGCCATGTTCCGTACGCGTGCGGACGACGTTCTCGGCGATCCGGTCCAGCGCCTCCTCCCAGGAGGCGGGCACGAGCGTGCCCTCGGAGCGCACCAACGGGGAGGTCAGACGCACCCGGGAGGAGAGCACCGCCGGCGCGGTACGGCCCTTGCCGCACAGCGCACCCCGGTTCACGGGGAAGTCCGCCCGCTCGCTCACCTCGACCGTCCCCTCGGGGGCGGGCGTCAGATTCATCCCGCACTGCAGGGCGCAGTACGGACAGTGCGTGGGCGTGGCGGAGTTCTGCATGCCCTCCAGCGTGCTTCGGCCGTGTTACGTGCCGTGTCGGCGGATTGTTACGCCGGAGGGACGGCGGCCTCCTTCTTCCGGGCCGGCCGCCGTGAGGCCGCACTCCCTGGGGCCGCCTCGCACACGGCACCCCCCGGCAGCAGGGCCCAGGACACAGCACCCCCCACCCCGTGTCGCCACCGCCCGCGACGAAAGTTGCCTCCGGTGTGAAAGTCGTCACATGTGGCTCATTCCGTTCCGTAGTTGTCTCATCACACCTGGTTGAGACTTGAACAGCCGGAGCTACAGTCGAGCCCACGTGCGGCCAGGCGCCGCCGCACGACTTCCGCACGGCATTCGACACACCAGGCATGCCCGCCGCTTCCCCCGGCCGGGCCACCGCCCCCTCGAACCAGCCAGGAGGTCCTCGTCACCATGCCCCTGCGCCATCTCACCCCCCGCGACCGGCACCTCTTCCGTCAGTACGGCCACGGCCCCACCGTCCGCGTCCCGGATCCCCTCGTCCACCACGCCGTCGCCCGGCGGGCCGCCGCCGCACCGCACGCCGTGGCCGCCGAGCACGAGGGCGCGCACCTCACCTACGGCGAGCTCGACCGCCAGTCCGACGCCCTCGCCGCCCGCCTCGCCCGCGAGGGCGTACGCCCCGGCGACCACGTCGGCCTCTTCGTCCGCCGCTCCCTGCCGATGCTCGTCGGCCTGCTCGGCATCCTGAAGGCGGGCGCCGCCTACGTCCCGCAGGACATCGGCCTCGCGCCCCCGGCCCAGCTCACCCACGTCCTCCGCGCCGCCCGCACCCGCGTCGTCCTCACCGTCGCCGAGCACGCCCACCGCGTACCGCTGCCGGCCGGGCACCTGCTGATCACCCTGGACGAGCCCCAGCCGTACGCCCCCGCCCCGCGGCCCGGGACCGGCCCGGACGACGGGGCCTACGTCCTGTTCACCTCCGGCACCACCGGCCGGCCCAACGGTGTGAAGATCACCCATCGCAACCTGGCCAACATCCTGCTCACCGCCCCCGGCGACCTCGGCATCCGCCCCGGCGACCGGGTCGCCCAACTGCTGAACATCGCCTTCGACATGGCCGCCTGGGAGATCCTCGGCTGCCTCGCGCACGGCGGCACCCTCGTCATCCGCGGCAAGGACATCGCGGCGGCCGCCCGTACGGCGGACATCCTCGTCGCCACCCCGACCGTGCTCTCCGGCATCGACCCCGCGACCTGCCCCCGGGTCCGCACGGTCGCCGTCGCCGGGGAACCGTGCCCGCGCCCGCTCGCGGACCGCTGGGCCTGGCGGGCCGCGTTCTTCAACTGCTGCGGCCCGACCGAGACGACCATCGTCAACACCATGGGCCGCCACGACCCGTCCGCACCCCTGCTGACCATCGGCCGCCCCACCCCCAACAACACGGTGTACGTCCTCGACGCCGACCGCCGCCCCCTGCCCATCGGCGAGGTCGGCGAGATGTGGGCGGGCGGCGACTGCGTCTCGGCGGGCTATCTGGGCGACGACGCCCTCAACGCCGAGAGGTACGCCCCCGATCCCTTCCTCGGCGCCGGCCGCCGCATGTTCCGCACCCGTGACCTGGGCCGATGGACCGCCGACGGCGCGCTGGAGCACCTCGGCCGCACCGACGACCAGGTCAAGGTCCGCGGCTTCCGCGTCGAACTCGACTCCGTCTCCTCGGTGCTGGAGACCGTGGAGGGCTGTGTGCGCGCGGTGACGCTGAAGCGGGACGCGCGGACCCTGGTGGCCTTCGTCTGCCCGGCGGACGTCGACCCCGACCGGGCCCGGCGCGCGGTGGCGGACGCGCTTCCCTACTACTGCGTACCCGAGAGTGTCATGCCCTTGACATCACTGCCGGAGACCGACCGCGGAAAGATCGACAAGCAGGCGCTGCTGCGGATGGTGGCGGCCCGATGACCACGTCCCTCGACCGGGAGGCCCTCGACCTCCCCCCGCTCACCTCCGCCGCCCGCCGTCTGCTCAAGCACCCCCGCCTGATGCACTACAACCGGCTCGCCGCCCTGGTCCTCACGGTCAACGCCGTCTTTCTGTGGGCGAGTTGGACCCCCTCGGCGGCCACGATGAGCCACGCCGCGCTCGCCAACCTCGCCCTCGCCGTGATCGTCCGCCAGCAGTACGTCATCAACCTCTTCTTCCGGCTGGCGACCTCCGCCCCGACCCACTGGCCGCTGAAGATCCGCTGGACGCTCGGCAAGGTCTACCACTTCGGCGGACTCCACGTGGGCGGGGCACTGGCGGGCTCGGCCTGGTTCCTGGCCGCGACCGTCACCGGCGACAACGGCCCGGCGGCCGTGGTGGGTTGGACCCTGGTGGCCCTCCTCGCCGTCATCGTCGCCACCGCCCTGCCGCCCTTCCGCGCCCGTCACCACGACCACTTCGAGAAGATCCACCGCTTCGGCGGCTGGACCGCCCTCGCCCTCTTCTGGACGCACACCCTGCTGTCCGCGGGCGGACCGGTCCCGCTCGCCGTCCTCGCGGTGACGACCTTCAGCGTCGCCCTGCCCTGGCTCCGGCTGCGCAAGGTCGACGTCCGCGTCGAACGCCCCTCCCCACACGTGGCGTTGGCCCGCTTCGACTACGGCGAGACCCCCTTCGCCGGCTCCTCCACGGCCATCAGCCGCAGCCCGCTGAAGGAGTGGCACTCCTTCGCCAACGTCCCCGCACCCGGCCGGCCCGGCTTCCGCCTCACCATCTCCCGCGCCGGCGACTGGACCGGCTCCTTCATCGACGACATGCCCTCCCGGGTCTGGGTGAAGGGCATCACCACCGCCGGGGTCGCCAACATCGAGGTCCTGTTCAAGAAGGTGATCTACGTGGCGACCGGCAGCGGCATCGGCCCCTGCCTGCCCCATCTCCTCGCCGCCGAGGTCCCCTCCCGCCTGGTCTGGGCCACCCGCGACCCCCGCACCACCTACGGCGACGCCCTCGTCGACGAGATCCTCGCCGTCCAGCCACAGGCCCTGGTCTGGGACACCTCCCGGCACGGCAAGCCCGACATGGTGCGCCTCGCCTACGAGGCGTACCGCGACTTCGGCGCCGAGGCGGTCATCTGCATCTCCAACAAGAAGCTCACCTGGCAGGTGGTGCACGGCCTGGAACGGCGGGGCATCCCGGCGTACGGCGCGATCTGGGACTCGTAGAAGGGGATTGCGATGAACAACCTGAAGCTGGAGCGCCACGGCGGCGTGGTCACCGTCCGCCTGCACCGCCCCCACGTCCGCAACGCGCTCAGCAGCGAGCTGCTCGCCGAACTCCTGGACGCGCTGCGCCTGTTGGACGCGGACCCGGAGGTCGGCTGCTTCGTCGTCACCGGCTCCGAGCGGGTCTTCGCGGCGGGCGCCGACATCAGGGAGATGGCCGGGAAGTCGGCCGTGGAGATGGCGGCGGAGGACTACTTCGCCGACTGGGAGGACTTCGCCGACCTGCGCACCCCGAAGATCGCCGCGGTCAACGGCCATGCCCTGGGCGGAGGTTGCGAACTGGCGATGATGTGCGACCTGGTGATCGCGGGGGAGTCGGCGGTCTTCGGCCAGCCGGAGATCAAGCTCGGGGTCATCCCGGGCATCGGCGGCACCCAGCGCCTGACCCGCCTGGTCGGCCGCGCCAAGGCGATGGACCTGGTGCTCACCGGCCGCACGATGGACGCGCGGGAGGCGGAAGCGTCCGGCCTGGTCTCCCGGGTGGTCCCCGACGACCAGGTACTCCCCGCCGCCCAGGAGGCGGCGACGACGATCGCCGCGTACAGCCGTACGGCGGTCAGGGCCGCCCGCGAATGCGTCGACCGGGCGCTGGAGACGGGCCTGCGCGACGGGGTCCGCTACGAACGCCGGGTGTTCCACGCGCTGTTCGCGACCGAGGACCAGAAGGAGGGCATGACCGCGTTCCTGGAGAAACGCCCGCCGCGCTTCACCGGCCGCTAGCGAGCGCCTCCCGGATCCCCGGTTCCCGCGGCCCCAGGAACCGGGGATCCGGCCGGAACATCGCGTCCAGCGCCGCCTTGCCCGCCGCGAAGACCTCCCGGGCACCGCCGTAGTACCAGGTCGCGTCGTGCCGCACGGCCACACCGACGCCGTACGACTCCACGCCCGCGGCCCGGCACAGGGCGACCGCACGGCGGATGTGGAAGTCCTGGCTGATCAGGACGGCCTCGTCGACTCCGAAGATCTTCTTCGCGCGGACGCAGGAGTCCCAGGTGTCGAAGCCCGCGTAGTCGCTGACGATCCGCGCGTCGGGCACGCCCTGCCGGGTGAGGTACGCGCGCATCGCGTCCGGTTCGTCGTAGTCCTCGCGGCTGTTGTCGCCGGTGACCAGGACGACCTCGACCCGGCCCGTCCGGTACAGCTCCGCCGCCGCGTCCAGCCGGTACGCCAGATACGGCGACGGCTCGTCGTTCCACAGCCCGGCGCCGAAGACCACGGCCACGTCCGTGCGGGGCGCGTCGGCGACGGTCCGCAGCCGGTCGCCCGTGGACAGGCGCAGCCACGTCGCCGGAAGCAGAGCCAGCACGCAGACCGCCACCAGCGCCCGCACCAGCCGCCGCTGCCCGGTGCGGGTGCGCGGCAGACGGGGTCGGCGGAAGTCCATCGGGCGCCCCTTCGCAGACGTCGGTTGCGCTCAGGAGGACGCCCCGCGCCCCGCCCAGGTTGCGTGACCAGCGTCACGGGAAGACCTGAAACCGCAGGTCACCCCACCTCACACCACCCCGGGGCCCGGCGGTGAACCCGCGGAAAAGACCCGTGACGCCCGCGCAACGCCGCGGCAACCTCCGGCCACCACCATCGATCCATGACGGCGTCGAACCAGCTTCGCGACGAGTCCACGACCTTCCCCGACAGTACGGCGCACCTCATGAACCGGATCAGCAGCCAGCTCGCCAGCCAGCTCAGCCTCGTGTCGCTCGACGGCCGGCGCCGACCCGCCCCGCCCGCGCTCGTCGTCGTGGCCCACGGCAGCCGTGACCCGCGCGCCCTGAGCACCGTCCGCGCGCTCCTGGACAAGGTCCGCGAACTCCGCCCCGGCCTGCCGGTCCGCCTCGGCCACATCGAGCTCAACGAGCCCCTGCTCCCCGACACCCTCGCCGCCCTCGGCACCGGCGAGGCCGTCCTCGTACCGCTGCTGCTCAGCCGCGGCTACCACGTGAAGCGGGACATCCCCGAGATGGCCGCGGCCGCCCCGGCCCACACCCGCCTGTCCGCCGCGCTCGGCCCGCACCCGCTGCTCGTGGACGCGCTCTACGACCGTCTCGTGGAGGCGGGTTGGCGCACCCCGGCCGACGAGGCCGCGCGCCGCACCACCGCGGTGGTCCTCGCCGCCGCGGGCTCCCGCGACCCGGAGTCGAAGGTCGACACCGGCCGCACGGCGTCCCTGCTCTCCGCCCGCCTCGGCGTCCCCGTGGTCCCGGCCTACGCCACCACCGCCGCCCCCACCGTCCCCGACGCCCTGCGCGCCCTGGCCGCCGACGGCCGCACCCGCGTGGCCGTCGCCTCCTACTTCACGGCCCCCGGCCGCTTCGCCACGGAGGCCGCGACCACCGCCCCCTGGATCGCCTCGGCCCCCCTCGGCCCCCACCCGGCCATGGCCCGCCTCCTCCTACACCGCTACGACCAGACCCTGGCGACCCCGGCCCCCACCACACGCGCACTCGCGTCGGCGTAGCCGGCCGCACACAGAACACCGAAAGCCCCTCCACCCCCGCAGGGATGGCCATCGGATGAGAGCTGTGGCTCAGAACGGCGGGGCGCCGCTGCCCGAGATCCGCACAGGCCTGTCCGCCGAGCCGCCGATCACCAAGAACTCGCCCTCGGTGCCGTCCGGCAGCCGCATACGCATGACGCCGCCGTTGAACATCTCCCGTGCCGCGGTGTCGTCATTCGTATAGATGACTAGATGACGCCATCCCACGAAATCCGACCTTCAAGCGAAGTGGTCCTCCCCGAGCCTCCGGCCTGCATCCGCTGGGTGGTCGAGGTCAGACCCACTTCGACGTCGTACTCGGTGTCCCCGACGAAGACCGTGGCGTGGCCCTGGTATGTGCCCATGGAGCCAGTCTGCGCCCTCCCCGGCAAAGGGGGGGCCATACCATCGGTCCACAGAAGAGCAGGCCAAGCACAGCACACTGCCTCCCTCCCCGAGTGCGGATGCGGGTCGGCGGACGCACGCTGAAACCATGGACAGCCGGACACCGTCAGGCCCTCCACAGGGGCCGCTACGGCCCCAGGGCCACAACTCGCCCCAGGCGGCGCGTTCCCGACGGAGCGCCCTCACGCATGCGGGCGCGGCCCTGCTCGGCCTCTCCGTCGGTGTTCTGATCGGCCTCGCAGGCAATCCCAACTCGGACAAGACCACTCCCTCATCGACGGTCACCACCACACAGACACTCGGTGTCCCAGCGAACAGCGAGACTGCGCCTGACGCCGATGCGGGTGTTCTCAAGATGGGCGCGACGAAGACGCTCGTCGAGGCCGGGAAGAGTGCCCAGACAACCGTCCAGGCACTCGGATACGAGCAGCCCTACGCGGGCCCTCAGCCCCAGACGCCCGAAGCCTTCCAGGGCGGGGACATGTGGGCCACCGCCGACGTCAAGACGTGCAATGTAGAAGGGCCAGGTCTCGTTGTCAGCCAGTTCCAATGGTCTCTGGCCTACGAGGACGGAACCCTCATCGAGGTGACCGGATTGTCTGGCGGTGACATGCCGAAGCCCGAGTATCCAATGGACAAGACCCTGAAGCCCGAACGTTGCGCCCGGGGGGTTATCGCCTTCCCTGTGCCCGGCGACAAGAGGCCCGAACGCCTCGTGTACGAACTGGAGAGCGGCGAGGTGGTGGAGTGGGCGGTCCCAAAGGCGTAGCCCCGAAGTCCCCCGGATGGCCGTGACGGACTGCTGAGGGCTTCGGGCATGCCAGGGAGGCGGGTCAGCGGCGCTGCGCCGCGACGGCGCCTGTGTACGTCTCCCGGGTCAGATCCCCGGCACTGATGCCGAGCTCGGTGAGCACCGCCCGCACATCGTCCAGCGCGGCCGTGACGTCGTCCTCGTCGGCGAGGGTCTCGACTTCCAGGAACGTGCCGTCGATCTCCGGCACCCGCACCAGCGTGGCGAGCATCCGCCGGCCGTGCGCGGTGAAGTCGTAGTTCCGGCACCGCTTCTCGAACGCGATCAGCTCCACATGCCCAAGTCCGCGGAGGATGGCGTGAGCTTGGTCGGCGTCCTCAACGACCGTCTCGTGCTCGGGCTTGGATCCGGAATCGGCATCGACCGCCGCGCCCTTGTACGTGAGCACCGTGCGCGTGCCGTCCGCGCCGTGCACGGTCCGCAGCCGTAGTTCCTCGCCGGCTTTCTCCAGTGAGCCGTCCGGCCGGTCGTAATACGTGTCCCGGTACACCTCGACCCGCGCCGTGGCGAGCTCGTCCAGCTGCCGCATCACGGCCTCGGGTGCGTGCACGCGCGCTTTCAACTCCGCTTCGATCATCTGCGTTCCCCTCTCGTCAGATCGTGCGCCGCGCGCCGACGATGACCGCCTCGAACATCCGCCTGAACCCCCGGTACAGCGGGCCGTGCGGGGTCTCCATCACCTTGTACAGCGCCGACTCGTGCCCTTCCCATCCGGCATCGAACGCGCCGACGAACAGGGTCCCGTCGGTACGGATGAGCCGCCACGTCGGGAGCATCCGGTACCGCCAGACACTGACGTCGCCGACGTCGGCGAGCTCTCGCAGCCGCGCCTCGGCGAGCCGCACCCCGGACGCGAGGGACTCGGCGGACTCCCCGATTTCCGCCGCCCGACGGTCCAGGGCGTCGCTGTCGGGGTCGAGTAGCGCGACCCGGACGCTGAGACCCTTGCCGCCCCGTTCGCGCGGCAGGCAGGCGCGCAGCAGCGAATCATTGAGGCCGATCAGACCGAGGCCACGGACGGCGAGCACGTCCAGCTCTGTGGCTGCGCGGGCCTGTTGCTGGATCTCCTCGGCTGCCGAGCTCTGCGCCTGGTACACGCGTACCACTTCCGGGAACGCGGCCAGGTCGAAGGCGGCCCCGCCCGCCCGCCGTTCCCGGCTCGCGGCCAGGCCGAGGAGGTGGCGTGCGTCGTCGGGCATGTGCAGGCCGTCGGCGATCCGCTCGTACACGTCCAGCCGGGACACTTCCCGCCGTCCGCTGATGACCTCGGAGACGCGGGCCTGCGTCATGCCCGTGGCAGTGGCGATCCGGGCCTGGCTCGCGCCGGCGTACTGCTGCGCGTGCCGGAACACGGCGCCCATGTCGCGGGCTCGCAGCGACTGGCGGACCTCGGCGCGCTCCCATGCCCAGTCGGGCAGTTCGATCGGCTCCAGCGCGGTCCCCATGGCGTGGCCCCCGGTATCGCGTGCGGGATGGGATTCCATCTCACCGTGAGATTACCGGTGGGGGATCGACTCGACACCAGGAGTCACAAGACGCTGGCCAGGACAGTTAACCCCGGCGACCGCGCGAACGGTCCCGGGAGCGGCCGACTGGTTGGAGTCGACATGCCGGAGAATACGCAGACCGCAGCCCTCCCCAACACCCCCACCGGATACGGGTGGTGTGCGTGGCATCAGGGCAACGCGCGGGGCGTTCGCCTCATCAGCGCCGTCGAGCAGTGCTCCGGCCCCGGTGCCGGTCTGTTTGCCTGCCCGTCCTGCCGCCAGGCCTACGACCTGGTGCCATTCGCCGACCAGCCGTGAAGTGGAACCCCGAGCCGCCGCACGCCGACTCCCTCACCTTCCGTCAGGTTCAGGGCTGGGAGTGCTGCTGGTGCGGCAGGTCTCTGATGACACGGCCCGGCGTGGTCAGTGCGGGCCGGTCGAGCAACGGACGCGGCTGGAGCGTCGAGGTGTACGCCTGCGGCCCCCGATGCAGGCAGCGGCCCCGCCGCCCGAAGAGCACCACACACAGCTCCCGCTCGTCCAGCACCTCGTGACCCATCGGGCCGGGCGGGCCCCGACGCCTCCCACCAGAGGCGCCCAACCACAGCAGGAGGAATCACGTGAGCCTCGCGTTAGAACACCCCGCCGTCACGCGCACCCGGGACCCGCAGGAACTCCTCAACGCGGTCGCCCCGCACATCACGGAGCTGACGGCCAACGTCTTCGACTCCGGCATGAGCCTGTGGGACCGTGAGGTCGCCCTGCTCCTGCGCGACCACACCATGGTCCGCGACATGGCCGAACGGATCCTCGGCAACGCCGTCATGTACGTCATGGGTTCCATCGAGAACCCCGACCAGCACCTCGGCGTGGGCAAGCTCGTCGACATCGGTGTCCACCAGCTCATCCTCGACACGCCCGTCTGGTGGGGCATCTGCCGCCTGTACAACGGCGGCCGATTCAAGCATCACGCCCCGTTCATCGAGCGCCGCCGCGACGGCCTGTGCCTGCGCACCGGCGACTTCCTCCGCTCCCAGGGCTGGGCGATCGACGAAGAGCTCTGGGCCATCGACGGGGCGAACTGCTCCCCGTGCGACGACAAGGTCCCCGACAGCCACTGACCCCGCTACAGTCGCCCCCGCCCTCACGGTTCCCCGAGGGCGGGGGCTCCCGCATCCCGACGACCAGAGGAACACGCTGTGCCCGTACCGCACGACATCGCTGCCGAGACCGAACTGTGGGACGCCTTCGCCGAGTCGGCGTTCAAGGAGGACGCCGAGCCGTCGTTCTGCTGGACGCAGTACGCCGGCCACGGCCCCGGACCGGAACTTCTGGGCGCCGCGAAGTCCGTGCTGGAGGTCGGATGCGGCACCGGCCGCGCCCTCGCGCACCTCGCGCAGCAGGGCGTCAAAGTAACCGGCGTGGACCTGTCGCCGCGCATGGTGCAGCGGGCGAGCGAGAAGTGGGCGCCGCTCGGCGTGCGGATCGAGCAGGGCGAGATCCTCGACTGGCTCGCCGCCGACGACGGCCGGTACGACGCCGTGTACTCCATCTTCGGCGCAGCCTGGTTCACCGACCCGTCCCGCCTCTTCCCCCTGGTCCGCAAGCATCTGGCCCCGGGCGGGGTGTTCGTGTTCTCCCAGCCGCCCGCTATTCCCGGCGCGTACGGGCCCCAGGGCATGTACAAGGGGGGCTTCGCGGGGAAGGCCATGTTCACCTACCGGTACAGCTATCGGCCCGCCGTGTGGGAGCGCCTGCTGCTCCGGGCCGGATTCGCGGCGGCCGAGGCGACGGTCGTGGACGCCCCGAAGGCCGGGCACATCGGCACGCTCATCGTCCAGGCCCGTCCCTGACCATCCACCGCGGCCCCGGCTGGTACCTGTGCCCCGGCCGGGGCCGCTCCACGTCTTGATCGTCTGTACTTCGGTTGAGCGCCGACTGAGCTAACGATCTTCAGAGACGGCGAAAGCCCCTCCGCCACGGAGGGGCCGAGCCGCTTCTGCAGGTGAAAACGTTCCTGCATCGAAGCGAGTGGTGGGGCGGGTGGGACTCGAACCCACGGCCGACGGATTATGAGTCCGCTGCTCTAACCGGCTGAGCTACCGCCCCATAGCGGCGTGTCGCGTACATGTGTACGCGCCGTCTGCCGCAGCATAGCCGCTCATACGATCTCCTGCTTCGGATGGTCGACTACGCACGCCCTTGAGGACTTCCGTGCGCGCGGCGCGGTTCCCCGGGGCATGAAAAAGGACCCCGAAGGGTCCTCGTTCCATCTGCTCCCCCGACTGGACTCGAACCAGTAACCTGCCGGTTAACAGCCGGCTGCTCTGCCAATTGAGCTACGGAGGACCGAGCTCCCCCGACTGGACTCGAACCAGTAACCTGCCGGTTAACAGCCGGCTGCTCTGCCAATTGAGCTACGGAGGAATGCCTCGTTGCATCGAACGTACCTACCTGGGTATTCGCCAGGGGGCGGGCGCTCGCTGCGACACATACATTAGCGCAAGCAGGGGGGTGCTCCGCCAATCGGTACTCCCACGACGCCCACGAGGGAAGGCTGGCCGCCAATGCGCTACAAGCTCACGTTCGTCGTCGGGCTGGGTCTCGGTTACGTGCTGGGCACGCGTGCCGGGCGCGAACGCTACGAACAGTTGAAGAAGTCGGCACGCCAGGTGGCGCAGAACCCGGCGGTCCGCAACACCGCCGAGACGGCCGCCCAGCAGGGCCGGGTGTACGCGGGGAAGGCGTACCACGCCGTCAGCGACAAGGTCGGCGACCACGTCCCGGACTCCGTGGCCCAGCGGGTCCGCTCCCTGCGGGACCGGAACACCAACGGGCAGGCGGAGGACGACTGGGGAACCAGCAACACCTGAGCGCACATCGCGGTAGCGCCTGGCCCATAGAATTTTCGCCATGGGGATAGTCGCCGGGCTGGACAGTTCGCCCGAGTTCACTCGTATCGTCGTCTGCGACGCGGACACCGGAGCCGTGCTCCGGCAGGGGTATGCCCAGCACCCCGTGGAGGGCCGCCCCTCCGACGTGGATCCGCAGGCCTGGCTGCTGTCCCTCGGCGAAGCCGCCGGCGGCGGGCTCCTCGAAGGCGTCCAGGCCATCGGCGTGTCCGCGCAGCAGAACGCCGTCGTGCCCCTGGACGCCCAGGGCAACACCGTCCGCCTCGCCATGGTCGGCGGCGACAAGCGCGCGCAGGTCGCCGCGGCCGACCTGGTCGACGCGTTCGGCGGGCGCGAGGCCTGGGCGCAGGCCGTGGGCTGCGTACCGCAGGCCGCGCACCCGGTGACCAAGCTGCGCTGGCTGGCCAAGAGCGAACCCGACGCCGCCGCCCGCACCGCCGTCCTCCTCCAGGCCCACGACTGGCTGGTGTGGCAGCTCCTCGGGCGCCCGGTGCGCCGGACCACCGACCGCGGCGGGGCCTCCGGCACCGGCTACTGGTCCGCCGCCAGCGGTGCCTACCGCACCGACCTCGTCGAGCTGGCGCTCGGTCACCAGGTCATGCTGCCCGAGGTGATCGGGCCGTCCGACGCGGCCGGTACGACACCGGAGGGGCTGCTGATCTCCGCCGGGACCGGCGAGACGATGGCCGCCGCGTTCGGGCTCGGCATCGGGCTCGGCGACGCGGTCGTCTCGCTCGGCGCCTCCGGTTCCGTGATGGCCGTGCACCCCGAGGCGCTCCACGACCCCACCGGCATGATCACCGCCCTGGCCGACGCCACCGGCATGCACCTGCCGGTCGTCACCACCCTGAACGCCGTACGCACCCTGCGCGGCACCGCCGAACTGCTCGGGCTGCCGGATCTGGAGAGCCTGTCCGACCTGGCGATGAAGTCGACGCCCGGAGCGCACGGGCTGGTGCTGCTGCCCTACCTGGAGGGCGAGCGCACCCCGAACCTGCCGCACACCGCGGGGACGCTCGCGGGGCTCAGGCGGGAGGCGATGAAGCCGGAGCATCTGGCGCGGGCCGCGTTCGAGGGCATGCTGTGCGGGCTCGCCGACGCGCTCGACGTGCTGCGCGGCCGGGGCGTGGAGGTGCGGCGGGTCTTCCTGCTGGGCGCGGCGGCCGAGCTGCCGGCCGTACAGGCCTCGGCGCCCTCGCTGTTCGGTGCGCAGGTCGTCGTACCGCAGCCGGCGGACTACGCGGCGATCGGTGCCGCCCGGCAGGCGGCCTGGGCGCTCGGCGCCTCGCAGGGCACCCTCGACCCGCGCACCCCGCCGGCCTGGCAGGGCGCGGCGGCGCAGGTGCTGGAGCCGGGTGAGGAACTCGCCGTCGGGCAGGCCGTGCGGCAGCAGTTCGTGTCGGTGCGGGAGCAGACGCATCCGGGGGCGTTCCGGCCGTAGCGACGGGGCGTTCCGGTCGTGGGGGAGGGCTCGTTTCGGTCGTGGGGAGGGCTCGTTCCGGCCGTGGTGAAGGTAAGAGCGCGGTAGGAGCCGTACCCGTAAGGCCGTAAAGCGCACTGCTGTCGGCTTAATCGGTTGAGGGAACGCGGGTGGGGTGTCCGACGATAGGGGCCAGGGGCAACCAACCGCCCCCACCGCCGACCCCGAGAGACCAGCGTGCTCATACGACTCCTGCGTACCTATCTCAGGCCCTATCGAAAACCCATCGCGCTGCTGGTGCTGCTGCAGTTCCTCCAGACCTGCGCGACCCTCTACCTGCCGACCCTGAACGCCGACATCATCGACAACGGTGTCGTCAAGGGTGACAGCGGCTACATCCTGTCCTTCGGCGCGCTGATGATCGCCATCTCGTTGGCGCAGGTCGTGTGCAACATCGGTGCCGTGTACTACGGCGCCCGGACCGCCGCGGCGCTGGGCAGGGACCTGCGGGCCGCCGTCTTCGACCGGGTGCAGTCGTTCTCGGCCCGCGAGGTCGGCCACTTCGGCGCGCCCTCGCTGATCACCCGGACCACCAACGACGTCCAGCAGGTCCAGATGCTGGCGCTGATGACGTTCACGCTGATGGTGTCGGCGCCGATCATGTGCGTGGGCGGCATCGTGCTGGCGCTCGGCCTGGACGTACCGCTGTCGGCGGTGCTGGTCGCCGTGGTGCCCGTGCTGGGCATCTGCGTGACCCTGATCGTGCGGCGGCTGCGGCCGCTGTTCCGGGCCATGCAGGTACGCCTGGACACCGTGAACCGGGTGCTGCGCGAGCAGATCACCGGCAACCGGGTGATCCGCGCCTTCGTCCGCGACGGCTACGAGGAAGAGCGCTTCCGGAAGTCCAACACCGACCTCACCGAGATGTCGCTGGCCACCGGCAACCTGCTCGCGCTGATGTTCCCGATCGTGATGACGGTGGTGAACCTGTCGTCGATCGCGGTGGTGTGGTTCGGCGCCCACCGGATCGACAGCGGCGGGATGCAGATCGGTGACCTGACCGCGTTCCTCGCCTATCTGATGCAGATCGTGATGTCCGTGATGATGGCCACCTTCATGTTCATGATGGTGCCGCGCGCGGAGGTGTGCGCCGAGCGCATCCAGGAGGTCCTGGACACGTCGTCGAGCGTGGTGCCGCCGACCGCTCCCGTGCGCGAGCTGCGCCGGCACGGCCACCTGGAGATCCGGGGCGCGGGCTTCCGCTACCCCGGTGCCGAGGAGCCGGTGCTCAAGGACATCGACCTCGTGGCGCGGCCGGGCGAGACCACGGCCGTCATCGGCTCCACCGGCAGCGGCAAGTCCACCCTGCTGGGCCTGGTCCCGCGGCTGATCGACGCCACCGAGGGCGAGGTGCTCGTCGACGGCGAGGACGTGGCGCGCATCGACCCGCGGACGCTGGCCAAGACCGTGGGGCTCGTACCGCAGAAGCCGTACCTGTTCGCCGGGACGGTCGCGACCAACCTCCGCTACGGCAACCCCGACGCCACGGACGAGGACCTGTGGCACGCGCTGGAGGTGGCGCAGGCCAAGGAGTTCGTCGAGGGTCTGGAGGGCCGGCTCGACGCGCCGATCGCCCAGGGCGGCACCAACGTCTCCGGCGGCCAGCGGCAGCGGCTCGCCATCGCCCGTACGCTCGTGCAGCGCCCCGAGATCTACCTCTTCGACGACTCCTTCTCCGCCCTCGACTACGCCACCGACGCCGCCCTGCGCGCCGCGCTGTCCCGCGAGACGGCCGAGGCGACCGTCGTGATCGTCGCCCAGCGGGTGGCGACCATCCGGGACGCCGACCGGATCGTGGTGCTCGACGAGGGACGGGTCGTCGGCACCGGACGGCACCGGGAACTGATGGCGGACAACGAGACCTACCGGGAGATCGTGCTCTCCCAGCTGACGGAAGCGGAGGCCGCCTGATGGCCGGGCCCATGGGGCGGATGATGGCCGGCACCGGACCGGACCACCGGTCGCTGGACTTCAAGGTGTCCGGCAAACGGCTGATCGCCCGGTTCCGGCCGGAGCGGGTCACCCTGTACGTGCTGCTGCTGTGCGTGGTGCTGAGCGTGGGACTCTCGGTCGTCGGGCCGAAGATCCTCGGCGCGGCCACCGACCTGGTGTTCGCGGGCATCGTCGGACGGGAGATGGAGCCCGGGGCGACCAAGGAAGAGGTCCTCGCGGCCATGCGGGAGCGGGGCGACGGCGACATCGCCGACATGCTCCGCAGCACCGACTTCACCCCCGGCGAGGGCATCGACTTCACGGCCGTCGGGAACGTGCTGCTGCTCGCGCTCGCCGTGTTCGCCGTCGCCGGACTGCTGATGGCGGTGGCGACACGGCTGGTGAACCAGGCCGTCAACCGGACCATGTACCGGATGCGGGAGGACGTCCAGACGAAACTGTCGCGGCTGCCGCTGTCGTACTTCGACAAGCGGCAGCGCGGTGAGGTGCTCTCCCGGGCCACCAACGACATCGACAACATCGGGCAGACCCTCCAGCAGTCGATGGGACAGCTCATCAACTCCGTGCTCACCATCATCGGCGTGCTCGCGATGATGTTCTGGGTGTCGTGGCTGCTGGCACTGGTCGCGCTGGTGACCGTACCCCTGTCGTTCTACGTCGCCACGCGCGTCGGCAAGCGGTCGCAGCCGCACTTCGTGGCGCAGTGGCGGTCCACCGGCACGCTCAACGCGCACGTCGAGGAGATGTACACCGGGCACACGCTGGTGAAGGTGTTCGGGCGGCAGGACGAGTCGGCGCGGCAGTTCGCCGAGCAGAACGAGGCGCTGTACGAGGCCGGGTTCAAGGCGCAGTTCAACAGCGGGATCATGCAGCCGCTGATGATGTTCGTGTCCAACCTCAACTACGTGCTGGTCGCGGTGGTGGGCGGGCTGCGGGTCGCGTCCGGCTCGCTGTCCATCGGTGACGTGCAGGCCTTCATCCAGTACTCACGGCAGTTCTCGATGCCGCTGACCCAGGTCGCCTCGATGGCGAACCTCGTGCAGTCGGGTGTGGCCTCGGCTGAGCGGATCTTCGAACTGCTCGACGCGGAGGAGCAGTCGGCGGATCCCGTGCCGGGGGTGCGGCCGGAGGAGCTGCGGGGGCGGGTGGCGCTGGAGGGTGTGTCCTTCCGGTACGAGCCCGAGAAGCCGCTCATCGAGGATCTGTCGCTGACGGTGGAACCCGGGCAGACGGTCGCGATCGTCGGGCCTACGGGTGCGGGGAAGACCACGCTGGTGAACCTGCTGATGCGGTTCTACGAGGTCTCCGGCGGGCGGATCACCCTGGACGGCGTGGACATCGCGAAGATGTCCCGGGACGAGCTGCGGGCCGGGATCGGGATGGTGCTCCAGGACACCTGGCTGTTCGGCGGCACGATCGCGGAGAACATCGCGTACGGGGCCGCGCGGGAGGTCACGCGGGGGGAGATCGAGGAGGCGGCGCGGGCGGCGCACGCGGACCGGTTCGTGCGGACGTTGCCCGACGGGTACGACACGGTGATCGACGACGACGGGGCCGGGGTCAGTGCGGGGGAGAAGCAGCTGATCACCATCGCGCGGGCGTTTCTGTCGGATCCGGTGATCCTGGTGCTGGACGAGGCGACGTCCTCCGTCGACACCCGGACGGAGGTGCTGATCCAGAAGGCGATGGCGAAGCTGGCGCACGGGCGGACGTCGTTCGTGATCGCGCACCGGCTGTCCACGATCCGGGACGCGGACACGATCCTCGTGATGGAGAACGGGGCGATCGTGGAACAGGGGGCGCATGCGGAGCTGTTGGCCGCGGGGGGTGCCTACGCACGGCTGTATCAGGCGCAGTTCGCGGAGGCGGTGGCCGAGGTGGACTGAACGGCTGGGGCCGGTACGGGGGGTGGGGCGCGCGGCCCTGTGCTGGGGCCGGCGTCGGGGTGGGTGCGCTCGCCCGCGCTTGCGGGGTGCCGCCTGCGCCCACCCGTGCCGCCCCAGCGGCACGACTGCCCGCAGGCTGAGCGGCGTGCGTGCCCGCAGGCTGTGCGGTGTGCGTGCCCGCAGGCTGAGCGGTGTGCGTGCCCGCAGGCTCAGTGGTCCGCAGTCGGTGTCAGTCAGTCCAGGTAGCCCCTCAGTTGGTCTGCGAAGGCGTGGTCCCGGAGTTTGTTGAGGGTCTTGGACTCGATCTGGCGGATGCGTTCCCTCGTGACGCCGAAGATGCGGCCTATCTCCTCCAGCGTGCGGGGGCGGCCGTCGGCCAGGCCGTAGCGGAGCTGGACGACCTTGCGTTCGCGTTCGCCGAGGGTGGAGAGGACCGCTTCCAGGTGCTCCCTGAGCAGGAGGAAGGCCGCCGACTCTACGGGGCTGGCCGCGTCGCCGTCCTCGATGAGGTCGCCGAGGGCCACATCGTCCTCCTCGCCCACCGGGGCGTGCAGGGAGACCGGCTCCTGGGCGAGGCGGAGGACCTCGCTGACGCGTTCCGGCGGGAGGTCGAGGTGGGCGGCCACTTCCTCCGGGGTGGGCTCGTACCCGCGTTCCTGGAGCATGCGGCGCTGGACCCGGACGACCCGGTTGATCAGCTCCACGACATGGACCGGGACGCGGATCGTGCGGGCCTGGTCGGCGAGGGCCCGGGACATGGCCTGGCGGATCCACCACGTGGCGTACGTGGAGAACTTGTAGCCCCGGGCGTAGTCGAACTTCTCCACCGCCCGGATCAGCCCGAGGTTGCCCTCCTGGACCAGGTCCAGCATGGTCAGGCCGCGGCCCACGTAGCGCTTGGCGACCGAGACGACGAGCCGGAGGTTCGCCTCGATCAGACGGCGCTTGGCCATCCGGCCCATGACCACCAGACGGTCCAGGTCGAGCGCCAACTGGCTTTCCGTGTCAGGGGTGTTGCGCAGCTTCTCCTCGGCGAACAGGCCGGCCTCGACGCGACGCGCGAGCTCGACCTCCTCGGCGGCCGTGAGCAGCGGGATGCGGCCGATCTCCCGCAGGTACTGGCGGAACAGGTCGGAGGACGGGCCGCCGGTGTCGGCGCGCCCGCGGGGCGGCTCCGGGGGTTCGGAGGGCTCGACGGCCTCCAGCGCCTCGGCGGGCGGACTCTCCGGCTCCGCCTCGGGGTGGTGCACGGCACGGCTCTGCGGCGGAACCGCGACCAGGACGTCGGTCTCGGCGTCCGGCTCCGGGTTCTCCGTCCCGCCGGCGGTAGTGCTGTCGGTCTGGGTGAGGGTCTGGGTCTGCACGGGGGCGACCTCCAGGATGATCGCTGCTGAGGTGTGCGGCAGCGCTGCTTCGAGGGCGGAGTCGGCGGCCTCGCCGCTGTCCGTCCCGTACGCGATGAGCGGAACCGCGGGGGTGATGGACCCGTGGGGGACGGATCGGCCGCGCTCCGAGGACTCAGGCACCGGAACCCAGTGTGGAGTACGACACATCACCGCCACGAGGGGCGTGCGGTGACTTTTTGCGTCCGACCCGTGACCGGGTGGTTATCCGGCGGCCCGAACGCCCCTACAGAGCTGCGGCTCCGTGCTCCCGCAGCGCCTGGTCGTACTGCTGGAGTACCCACAGTTCGTTCTGCACACCGGCCAGTTGGGCCGCGTCCCCGTGCGAACCGAGGCGGGTCAGAGTGGACTGGATGTCGCGGACGCGCCGCTCCACGGCTCTGCGGCGCACGGTGACGAGTTGGTCGCCCGCGTAGTTCTCGTCGACCGTGCGGCGCATGATCGCCTCCACGGCCAGCTCGGTGACCATCGCGCGGACCGCGTCGTCGGGCGCCGCGTCCCGCACCCGCACCAGATAGTCCTGCGGATCCTGTACGCCGTACTCGGCGCCGCCCGCCTCCATGATCGCCTGGCGTACGGCGGCGTAGGGGGCGGCCGTGAACTCGTCGACGCCGTACGCGTCGAAGGCCGGGGAGACCAGCTCCGGGCGCTGCAGGGCGAGCTTGAGCAGCTCCCGCTCGGTGGCGTACACCGGGTTGCGCAGGTTGAGGGCCGGACCGGCCGCGGAGGGCCGCGGGGCGGCGTCGTACGGCTGCTGCGGGCCGCGCGCCGGGGCGGGGCCCTTGCCGCCGCGCTCGCGCGCCCAACGCGCCAGCTGGGCCACCCGCTTGACCACGAACTGGGTGTCGAGGATGCCGAGCATGCCGGCGAGCTGGACGGCCACCTCGTGCTGGGCGCCGCTGTTCTTGATCCGGGCGACGATCGGGGCCGCCTCGTCCAAGGCGGCGGCGCGGCCCGCGGGCGTGTCCAGGTCGTAGCGGACGACGATCTGGCGCAGCGCGAACTCGAAGAGCGGGGTACGGGGTTCGACCAGGTCGGCGACCGCGTCGTCGCCCTTGGCCAGGCGCAGGTCGCAGGGGTCCATGCCGTCGGGGGCGATGGCGATGTAGGTCTCGGCGGCGAACTTCTGGTCGTCCTCGAAGGCGCGCAGGGCCGCCTTCTGGCCGGCCGCGTCGCCGTCGAAGGTGAAGATCACCCGGGCCGAGCCGTTGTCCATGAGCAGCCGGCGCAGGATCTTGATGTGGTCGCCGCCGAAGGCGGTGCCGCAGGTCGCGATGGCGGTGGTGACCCCGGCGAGGTGGCAGGCCATGACGTCGGTGTAGCCCTCGACGACGACCGCCCGGGACGCCTTGGCGATGTCCTTCTTCGCCAGGTCGATGCCGTAGAGGACCTGGGACTTCTTGTAGATCGCCGTGTCGGGGGTGTTGAGGTACTTGGGGCCGTTGTCCGCCTCGTACAGCTTGCGGGCGCCGAAGCCGACGACCTCGCCGCCGATGTCGCGGATCGGCCACATCAGCCGGCCGCGGAAGCGGTCGATGGGGCCGCGGCGGCCCTCCTGGGAGAGGCCGGAGAGGATCAGTTCCTTGTCGGTGAAGCCCTTGCCGCGCAGGTAGCGGGTGAGGTGGTCCCACCCTTGCGGGCTGTAGCCGACGCCGAAGTGGACGGCGGCGGCCTGGTCGAAGCCGCGCTCGGCGAGGAAGACCCGGCCGGTCTCGGCCTCGGGGCCGGTGGCGAGCTGCTCGGCGTACCACTCGGCGGCGATCTTGTGGGCCTCGACCAGGCGGATGCGTTCGCCGCGCTGGTGGGACGGGTTGTACCCGCCCTCCTCGTAGCGCAGGGTGATGCCCGCCTGGGCGGCCAGGCGCTCGACCGCCTCGGAGAAGGAGAGGTGGTCGACCTTCATCACAAAGGTGATGGTGTCGCCGCCCTCCTGGCAGCCGAAGCAGTGGAAGAGCCCCTTGCTCGGGCTGACCTGGAAGGAGGGCGACTTCTCGTCGTGGAACGGACAGAGCCCCTTGAGGTTGCCACCGCCCGCGTTGCGCAGCTGGAGGTACTCGGACACCACGGCGTCGATCGGGACCGCGTCCCGTACCGCCTTCACGTCCTCGTCGTTGATCCGTCCTGCCACGCGTGAATTCTACGGTGGTGGACTGACAGCTAAGGGATGAGGTTTTCCAGCGGAACGTGCGGGTCTGCCAGCGACTCCGTGTTCACCTGGGCCTTGGTGCGAATCAGCTGCTGGATGGGCTCTGTGACGTCCCACACATTGACGTTCATCCCGGCCAGCACCCGGTCCTCCTTCACCCAGAACGCGATGAACTCGCGCTTGCCCGCGTCGCCCCGGATCACCACCTGGTCGTAGGAGCCGGGGGGCGCCCAGCCGGAGTACTCCATGCCGAGGTCGTACTGGTCGGAGAAGAAGTACGGGACGCGGTCGTAGACGACGTCACGGCCCAGCATGGCCCGCGCGGCCGCCGGGCCGCCGTTCAGGGCGTTCGCCCAGTGCTCGACCCGCACCCGGGTGTCGAACAGCGTGTGCGGGAAGGAGGCCACGTCGCCCGCCGCGTAGATGTCGGGGTCGGAGGTGCGCAGCCGCTCGTCGACCACCACACCGCCGCCGTGCGCGCGGTCGGCGATCTCCAGGCCCGCCGTCTCTGCGAGCGCGATCCGTGGGGCGGCGCCGATCGCGGCCAGCACGTCGTGCGCCGGATGCTCCTCGCCGTCGTCCGTACGGGCCGCCAGCACCATGCCGTCCTGGCCGACGATCTCCGTCAGCCGTGCCCCGAAGTGGAAGCGGACGCCGTGCTCGCGGTGCAGCTCGGCGAAGAGGCCGCCCAGCTCGGGGCCGAGGACGCCGTGCAGCGGGGTCGGCTCCGGCTCCACGACGGTGACCTCGGCGCCGTACTCCCGGGCGGCCGCCGCGACCTCCAGGCCGATCCAGCCCGCCCCCGCGATCACGATGTGGCCGTTGTCCCGGCCGAGCGCGGTCAGGACGTGCCGCAGGCGCTCGGCGTGGGCGAGCCTGCGCAGATGGTGGACGCCCGCGAGGTCGGTGCCCGGGATGTCCAGGCGGCGGGGCTCGGCACCGGTCGCGAGCAGGAGCTTGTCGTAGTGGACGACCGTGCCGTCCTCCCCGAAGCGGACCGTCTTCGCCCCGCGGTCGACGGCGTCGACGGTCTGGCCGAGGTGCAGCTCGATGTCGTTGCGCGCGTACCAGGCGGGCTCGTGCACGAAGACGCTGTCGCGCTCCTCCTTGCCGAGCAGGTAGCCCTTGGAGAGCGGCGGGCGCTCGTAGGGGTGGTCGCGCTCGTCGCAGATCAGTATCACGCGCCCGGTGAAGCCCTCCGCCCGGAGCGTCTCGGCCGCCTTGGCGCCGGCCAGTCCGCCTCCGACGATGACGAATGTCTGATCCGCGTCGACCACTTGATGCCTCCTCGTCAGGGTGCCGCCACATGGGAGCGTCCCGCACGCAGCGTGATGGGGGAAGAGGGAGTGGCCCGATCAGGCCACGGAGGGTCACGTTCGGGGCCTTTCGGTGCCGCCCTCGTCCCTGCTGTCTCACACCTTTCTCACGGGTGCCCGGTCAGGCGTGCGTGAAGCGAACGCGCCGAGGCGTCGGTGAGGGACGCGATCTGGTCCACGATCACCCGCTTGCGGGCCCGGTCCTCGGGCGCCCGGTCGAACAGCGCGCGGAACTGCGGGTCGAGACCGACCGGAGCGCGCGCGGTGAGCGCCTGCGCCAGCTCGGCGACGACGATCCGCTGGTCGGCCCGGAGCCGCTCCTGCTCGGCGCGCTGCATGACGTACCGGTCGGCGACGGCCTTGAGCACCGCGCACTCCAGGCGCGTCTCCCGCGGTACGACGAGCTCGGCGCCGTACCGGGTGAGCCGGCCCGTGCCGTAGGCCGCGCGTGTGGCGCCCTCGGCGGCGAGGCAGAAGCGGCCGATGAGCTGGCTGGTGGCGTCCTTCAGACGGGCCTGGGCGACCGCGCTGCCGTCGTAGCCGTGCGGCCACCAGGGTTCCTCCTGGAGCCGGTCCAGGGCGGCGGACAGCTCCGCCGGGTCGGTGTCCGCGGGCACGTACCGGCCGACGGCCACCGCGAAGACCGCCTGGCGTTCGGGCTCGGCGTGCAGATGGCCCGGGTCGATGTGGCCGGCGTGCAGGCCGTCCTCGACGTCGTGCACCGAGTACGCCACGTCGTCCGACCAGTCCATGACCTGGGCCTCGAAGGTGGCGCGGGAGCCGGGGGCGCCCTTGCGGACCCACTCGAACACGGGACGGTCGTCGTCGTAGACACCGAACTTCGGGGACTTGGGGTCGGTGGGGTGGGCGCCGCGCGGCCACGGGTACTTGGTGGCGGCGTCCAGGGCGGCGCGGGTGAGGTTGAGGCCGACGGAGCCCTCCGGGGTGAACCGCTTGGGCTCGATGCGGGTCAGCAGCCGCAGCGACTGGGCGTTGCCCTCGAAGCCGCCGCAGTCCTCGGCGAACTCGTTGAGCGCCTGCTCGCCGTTGTGACCGAAGGGCGGATGGCCGAGGTCGTGCGAGAGGCAGGCCGCCTCCACCAGGTCGGGGTCGCAGCCGAGGGCCGCGCCCAGCTCCCGGCCCACCTGCGCGCACTCCAGGGAGTGGGTGAGCCGGGTGCGCGGGCTGGCGTCCCACGCCTGGCTGTACGTGCCCGGCGTCACCACCTGGGTCTTGCCTGCGAGCCTTCTGAGGGCCGCGGAGTGCAGCACGCGGGCGCGGTCGCGCTGGAAGGCCGTACGGCCCGGGCGCTTGTCCGGCTCGTGCGCCCAGCGCTCGACGGACATCGGGTCGTAGCCGGGCGGTGGGATGTGGTTCTCGTGCGCCATGGATCGACAGTAAGCGCAGGCAGTGACAATCGGGGGTCTGCTTCGCGCCCGGATGTCCGGCGTGTGCGGAAACAATCACCGAGCGGTCCCGAACGTTCTCGGCCAACACCGCAGCGATTCCGCCGCCTTGGCCGGATCATGGCGGTCCCTGCCTCGCGCGGTGCTTAGGGTGAGCCGTCACAGAACGGGGGTTCGAGTGATCAGCGTGCCGAGGTTCCGGCTTCTCGCGACCGCCTACGCCGTCTCCGCCTACGGCAACTATCTCAACCTCATCGCGCTGAGCCTGTTCTCCTACGAGGTCACCGGCACCGCCTTCGGCATCGGCGCCGTGATGGCGCTGCGGCTCTTCGCCGGGGTCCTGTCCGGGCCGGCCGCCGGAGCGCTGACCGGGCGGGTCGGCCGCCGTACCGTGATGATCTGCACCGACGCCGCCCAGGCCGCCGCGATGACCGTCCTGGCGCTCACCGCCACGGCGACACCGCTGTGGCTGCTCGGCCTCGCGGTCGTGGTGCTGGGCGCCGGGAACACCTTCTTCACCGTGGCCCTGCGCAGCGCGGTTCCCGCCATGGTCGGCCAGGACCGGCGCGCCCACGCCAACGGCCTCCTCGTCACCGCCCGCTCCCTCGCCACGGTCCTCGGCTTCGCCTCCGCGGCCCCCGTCATCGGCTACGGCGGCTATGCCGCCGCGTTCACGCTCAACGCCGCGAGCTTCGTGGTGTCCGGGGCGGCGCTGGTGGTGCTGCGGCCGCGTACGGAGGAGGCGGGGGAGACGGGGGAGGGGGCGGGGGCGCGCGCGGGTGCGGGTGCGGGGTCGGGTGCGGAGGCGGGTGCGGGCGCGGAGGGGGTGGGTGGTGCGACCGGCGGTGGGCAGCGGCGCGTGCGGTGGCGGGTCTGGGCCGGTGTGCCCGCTCTGCTGCTCGGCATGGTCCTGCTGCGCGGCACCGACGCGCTGGCCTCCTCCTCGCACAACGTCGCCCTGCCGGTCGTGGCCGACCTCGCCGACCCCTCGCACCCCGCCCTGTTCATGAGCCGCTTCTGGGCGGCCTGGGCGGTCGGCACCGTCCTCGCCCACCAGGTGCTCAAGCGGGTGCGGACGAAGGACGGGTCCGCCTGGGGCGAACGCGGGTTCGCGCTGGGCACCTGTGCGATGTCGTGCGCCTTCGTCCTGGCCTTCACCGGGCTGCCCGCCCTCGCGCTGGTCCTCGCGGCCGCGGCGGCCGGGTTCGCGGACGGCTGGACCGAGATCGTCTACACCACGCGCCTCCAGGCCGCCCCGGACCGCGAACGCGGACGGCTGTTCGGGCTGTCCGCCACGGCGGAGCAGTCCGGATTCGCCCTGGGAACCGTCGCAGCGGCGGCGGCCCTGGAGGCGCTGGCCCCGCTGACCGTGGTCGCGCTGTTCCACGGTACGGCGGTGTGCGGGGCGCTGGTGCTGCTCCTGCTCGCGGGCCGCCGAGGACGCGTCGAGGGCGCTGCTGTAGACGTGCGTCACACGAGAGAACCACGGGCCTCCGGGTCGCCGGGAAAGGGATGAGGGCACGCATGGAACGGGTACGGGGAGCGTCGCTGTGCAGGGGGCCCGAGCCAGAGCGGGACGCCGACGATCCGCGGGACGCCGTGCAGGCGCTGCTGCGGGCGGCCGACTCCGCGGGCGGAACCGTGGTCGCCCTCGACGCGGACGGACGCGCGCGGACCCTGACGTACCCCGAACTGCTCTCCCGTGCCCGCCGGTTGCTCGGCGGGCTGCGCGAGCGCGGGGTGGGGCGCGGCGACACCGTGGTGCTCTGCGGGCTGCCCCTCGTCGACTTCTTCCCCGCCTTCTGGGCCTGCGTGCTCGGCGGGGTGCGGCCGGTCGCCATCGCCGAGGCCCCGGTGCCGGGGGCGCCCGCGCACGAACGGCTGCTGCACGCCTGCGCGTTGCTGCGCGGGCCCCTGGTGCTCACGGACGCGTCCGGGGTCGTAGGACTGACGCGGTCGGCGCCCGGCGTGAGGGCCGCCGACGTGCGTGCGTGCCTGGCGGCCGCCGAGGTGCACGAGCACGTCGAGCCGGTGGGGAGCGACGACGCGCTGCTGATGCTGTCCTCGGGCAGCACGGGCGCGCCCAAGGCCGCACGCCTCACCCATGCCGGGCTCGCCGACTTCGCCGCCAGCAGTCGGCGGATCCTGGACGTGCGCGGCGAGGACACGCTGGTGAACTGGCTGCCGGTGGACCACAGCGGGGCCTTCCTGCTCTACCACCTGCTCGCCGTGTTCACCGGATCCACCAACGTCCACGCGCCGACGGAGTGGGTCCTCGCGGATCCGCTGCGCTGGCTCGATCTGCTGCACGAGTACCGGGCCGGGCACAGTTGGGCGCCGACGTTCGCGTATCGGCTCGTCGCCGACGCGCTGGCCGAAGAGCCGGGGCGGGAGTGGGAGTTGGGCGGGCTGAAGACCCTGGTGTGCGGGGGTGAGCAGATCGTCCTTCCGGTGATGCGGGGCTTTCTCGACGCGACTGCGGAGTACGGGGTGCGGGAAGGGCATGTCGTTCCGGCCTGGGGGATGGCGGAGACGGTCACGGCCGTGACGTACGGGCGACTTGACCGGCCCGGGACCGTGCAGCGGCTGCGGAAGAGCAGTCTGGGTGGGGAGTTGGTGCGGGTTGGTGGTGAGGCCGGGGCATCGGACGAGGAGGTCGTCACGTTCGTCGCGGCCGGTGCGCCCGCGCACGGGGTGACGTTGCGGGTGGTCGACGAGCGGGGGGAGCTTGCGGGGGAGGGGCGGATCGGGCGGCTTCAGGTGCGGTCCGCCGCGCGGGTGACTCCGGGGTACGTCGATGATCCCGAGGCGGACGCGGAGGCGTTTCCCGACGGGCGGGAGTGGTTGGACACCGGGGACCTCGCCTTCTTCGACGGTGGGCAGGTGGTGATCACCGGGCGGCGCAAGGATCTGATCATTCTGAATGGGCACAACGTGTACGCCCATGAGGTGGAGGAGGCTGCGAGCGCTGTTCGGGGGGTGCGGCAGGGGGAGGTTGCCGCGTGTGGGGTTCCTCGGGTGGAGCGGGGGACCGAGGAGTTGGCGGTGTTCTTCGTCAGCCGGGGGGACGAGGAGGACGCGCGGATCGCGGGGGAGGTGCGGGCGGAGCTGTTCCGGCGGCTGCGGTTGAGCGCGGGGTGGGTGGTGGCCGTGCCGGGGGAGGAATTTCCGCGGACGCCTGCGGGGAAGGTGCGGCGGGGGGTGTTGCGGGAGCGGTTGGGCGCCTCGGCTTCGCCTTCGGCGGGAGTGTTCCCACCCGCACCACCCGTGCAACTTTCGTTGTCGGGTGCGGGTGGCCCTGGTGAGGCGGATTCGCCGTCGGCGGGTGCGGGAGGCGGTTCTCTTGGGGCGGGCTTGTCGGTGGATGCCGGTCTTGTGGCGCAGGTTGTGCGGGAAGAGGTCGCCGGGCTTCTGGGGCGGGATGTTGATGTGCGGGTGCCGTTCTACGAGTTGGGGCTGACGTCCGTTCTTGTGGTGCGGTTGCGGGGGCGGCTTCGGGAGCGGCTGGGGGTGGATGTCGCACAGACGGCGTTCTTCGAGCATCCGACGGCCGCGGCGCTGGGCGCGTATCTCGCGGGCGGTCCGGAGGTGGACGTACGCGGCGAGGTCGTAGCGGACTCCGGCCTCGATCGCCGTATCGCCGTGGTCGGTATGGCACTTCGGTTTCCCGGGGCCGATTCGGTGGACGGGTTCTGGGGGAACCTGCGGGACGGGGTCGACAGTGTTCGCGTCTTCGGTGACATCGGTGTCGGCGGTGTTGGTGGTCGGGTGCCGGTCGGTGGGGTTCTCGACGGGGTCGACGGGTTCGATGCCGAGTTCTTCGGGATCAGCCCGAAGGAGGCCGAACTGACGCATCCCGCCCACCGGTTGTTCCTGGAGTGCTGTCTGCGGGCGCTGGAGGACGGGGGGTACGCCGGGGGTGAATCCGGGGACAGGATCGGTGTGTTCGCCGGGTCGGGGATGAACCTCTACGGCCATCAGCAGGGCCGGGGCGCGGTGCCGCCCGAGTCGGAGTCGGATCCCGCCACCGGCATGCAGAGCGCCATCGGTCGGCAGCCGGACTTCCTCGCCACCCGGGTCGCCTACCGGCTCGGGCTCACCGGGCCCGCGATCGGTGTGCAGACCGCCTGTTCGACCTCGCTCGTCGCCGTGCACCTGGCCGCGCAGTCGCTGCTCTCCGGCGAGGCGGAGCTGGCCCTGGCCGGTGCCGCGGCCGTGCACCTGCCGCAGGAGAGCGGGTACCGCAGTCACCCCGGCTCCATCCTGTCGCCCACCGGGCGGTGCCGGCCCTTCGACGCGGACGCCGACGGCACGGTCGGCGGGAACGGGGTCGCCGCCGTCCTGCTCAAACGGCTCGACCGGGCACTCGCCGACGGGGACACCGTCCACGCGGTCATCCTGGGCTCCGCGGTCAACAACGACGGCGCGGGCAAGGTCGGTTTCACCGCCCCCGGCGTCGTCGGACAGGTGGACGTGGTGCGGCAGGCGCTGCGCCGCGCCGGGGTCGCCGGAGACACGATCTCGTACGTGGAGGCGCACGGGACCGGAACCCGGCTCGGTGACCCGGTGGAGTTCGAGGCGCTCGGCCGTGCCCTCGGCGAGGGCACCCGGCGCACCGGGTTCTGCGCGGTCGGGTCGGTCAAGCCGAACGTCGGCCATCTGGACAGCTGCGCCGGTATGGCGGGGTTGATCAAGACGGTCCTCATGCTCCGCCACCGCACCCTGGTCCCCACGCTCCACCTGACCCGCCCCAACCCCGAACTCCGCCTGGACAGAAGCCCGTTGACCCTGGCGACGGAGCTGCGCCCCTGGCCGTCCCCCGACGGCACCCCGCGCCGGGCGGGCGTCAGCGCCCTCGGCGTCGGCGGCACCAACGCCCACGTGATCCTGGAGGAGGCCCCCGTACGCGACCCCGCCGAACCGCCCCGGCTCCCGGTGCTCGTACCGGTGTCGGCCACCGACGGACAGGCCCTGGACGAGCTGGCCGCAGCGCTCGCCGACCGGCTGCGGCGGCAGCCCGGCCTGTCGGCCGCCGACGTCGCGGCCACCCTGGCCCTGGGCCGACCGCACCGCCCGGCACGCGTCACGGCGGTCGGGCGTACGGCGCACGAACTCGTCCGGGCGCTGGAGGCCCGGACGGGCGGTACGGCGGCGCCCCTGGGGTCCGTCGCCTTCGCGTTCGCCGGGCAGGGCAGCGCCCGGCGCGGCATGGCGAGCGGGCTGTACGCCGCTCATCCCGCCGCCCGGCGGATCCTCGACCGCTGCGCCGAGGTCCACACCGACGAGTTCGACGGCCCCGCCCTGCTGCCCCTCCTGCTGGACGGGGCGGCCGACGCCGACGGCGGGATCTGGCCCACCGAGACCGCCCAGGCCGCCCTCTTCGCCCACCAGGTCGCGCTCGCCGAGGTCTGGCGGTCGGCCGGCGTCCGCCCCGCGCTGCTGTTCGGGCACAGCGTCGGCGAGTACGCGGCCCTGTGCGCGGCCGGGGCGATCACCGTCGAGGACGGGCTGCGGCTCACCGCCCGGCGCGGACGGCTGATGCACGCCCTGTGCCCGCCCGGCGGCATGCTCGCCGTACGTGCCACGCGAGCGGACGCCGAACGCGTCGCGCGGGCCGCCGGTGCCGAACTCGCCGCCGTCAACGGGCCGCGCTCCCACGTCATTTCGGGCCCGCCCGACGCCCTCGAAGCGGCGGCACGCCTGCTCGACGCCGAAGGGCTGGACCGGCGGACGCTGCCCGTGGACCGGGCGTTCCACTCGGCCGCGCTGGAGGAGGCGCTGAGCGCGTTCTCCGCCTACGCCGAGCAGGTGGCGTACCGGCCCGTCGACACCCCGCTGATCACCACCGCCGACGGCGGACTGCGGCCCGAGGGCTGGACCGTGGACGCCGGGTACCTGCTCCGACAGGCGCGGCAGCCGGTGCGCTTCGACCTCGCCATGGCCACGGCGACCGCGCACGGACACGGAGACTTCGTCGAGATCGGCGCCGGAGAGACCCTCACCGGCCTCGGGCGACACTGCGCCCCCACGAGCCGCTGGCTGGCCGCGCAGGGCGGCGGAGCGGACGCCGCCGAGCAGACGGCCGGGCTGCTCCGGGCGCTGGGCGAGGCCTACGAGCGGGGCGCGGAGCTGGACTGGCGGACGGTCACGGCAGGCGGGGGCCGGATCCCCCTGCCGGGACACCCCTTGCGCCGACGCCCGACGGGCGGCCCATCCGCGCCCGGCTCCGCGGCTGCGCCCGGCTCCGCCGGTGGCCCCGGCTCCGCGTCCGGCGACGGTTTGGCCTCCGTGCCCCGCTCCGGCGCTGTGGTCGGGGCCGCTGCCGTGAGCGGTTCCTTTGGCGGGGTCCTCGGTGGTGTGCGGGAGCTGGCGGCCGAGGCGCTGGGCAGGCCCGTCGCCGAGGTCGCCCCCGACCGGTCCTTCTTCGAGCTCGGCGCCGACTCCCTCGCCCTGATGGGCATGACGACCAAGCTGGAGCAGCGCTACGGGGTGCGTGTGCCGGTCCGTGAACTCTTCGACTCCGCCGACACACCCCGGAAGCTGGCCGAGCGGCTCGGGGCGACCGGGGCGGCGGCGGAGCCGGCGGTGCCAGAGGTGCCAGCAGCGATACCGGAGGTGCCAGCAGCGGTACCTGAGTTACCTGCCGTGCCAGAGGCCCCCGACCTGCACGGTCTCTTCGGCCAGCAGCTCAGGATCGCTCAGCAACTCGCCGATCAAGTCACCGGCGTGATCAACCGTCAGCTCGACCTGCTGGCCAAGGCCGAACCGACCCTCACGCCCGCCCCCACCCCCACCCCCACGCCCGCCCCCACCCCGCCCGCCACCCCCTTCACCCCCACCACCGGACCCGACTTCAGCCTCTACTTCTTCGGCGACTACCCCGAGGACGCCGCCCAGGACAAGTACGGCCTCATCATGGACGCCGCCGAGTTCGCCGACCGGCAGGGCTTCCACGGACTGTGGTTCCCGGAGCGGCACTTCAATTCCTTCGGCGCGCTCTTTCCCAACCCCTCCGTGCTCGCCGCCGCGCTCGCGTCCCGTACCAGCCGGATCCGTCTCAACGCCGGTTCCGTCGTGCTGCCGTTGCACCATCCGGTGCGGGTCGCCGAGGAGTGGTCGGTCGTCGACAACATCTCCGGCGGCCGGGCGGGGCTGTGCGTCGCGAGCGGCTGGCATGCGACGGACTTCGCGCTCGCGCCGGAGAACTACGGCCGGCACCGCGAGGTGATGTACGAACGGCTGGGCACCGTACGCCGGTTGTGGTCCGGTGAGCCCGTTTCCGTGACCGCCGGTGACGGGTCCCTGGTCGACGTGACGCTGCACCCGCGCCCGGTCCAGGCCGAACTGCCGCTGTACGCGGCCGTGGTGGGAAACCCGGACAGCTACCGGCGGGCCGCCGCCGAGGGGCTCGGCGTGGTCACCAACCTGATGACGCAGACCGTCGAGCAGCTCGCGCGGAACATCGCCCTGTACCGGCGCACCCGCGCCGAGCACGGCCTCGACCCCGCGTCCGGCCGGGTGGTGGTGCTGGTGCACACCTATCTGGACGAGGACGCCGAGCGCGCCCGCGCCGAGGCCTACCGGCCCTTCGTGTCGTACCTGCGTTCCTCGCTGTCCCTCTTCGACCAGGTCACCAACAGCCTCGGCTTCGACGTCGACCTGGAGAACACCCCCGAGGACGACGTGGAGTTCCTGCTCGGGCGGGCGTACGAGCGCTACTGCGGTTCCCGGGCGCTGATCGGCGACGAGCGCACGGCGGCCGAGGCGGTCGGGCGGCTGGTGGCGGCCGGGGCGGACGAGATCGCCTGCTTCGTGGACTTCGGCGTGCCGAAGGAGAAGGTGCTGGCCGCGCTGCCGGTGCTGGACCGGGTGCGCCGACGGGAGTACGGGACGGCGCCGGTGGCGGCCGTGGGCCGTCGTATGCCGTTGTCGGCCGCCCAGCGCCGCATCTGGTTCCTGGAGCGGCTGCACCCGGGCACGACCATGTACTGCGAGCCGAAGGCCGTACGACTCGACGGGCCGCTCGACGTGCCCGCCCTGCGCCGGGCGCTGCAGCGGGTCGCGGACCGGCATCCGGCGCTGCGCACGGTGTTCGGGGAGGCCGACGGCGTCCCGTACCAGGAGGTGCGCGACCGGGTGGTCCTGGACTGTCCGGTCGAGGACTTCGGCGGGGCGACCGAGGAGGAGGCGCTGCGGGCCGTGCTCGCCGCCGAGGGGCGGGGCGGTATGGATCTCGCCGAAGGGCCGCTGGTCATCGCCCGGTTGCTGAGGTTGTCGGACGAGCGGCACCTGCTCTTCCTGCTGGCCCACCACATCGTCTTCGACTCCTCCTCCACGGCCGTCCTCGTCCGTGACCTCGCCGCCTACTACCGCGGCGAGGAGCCGCCCGCGCTCCCCGAGCCGCCCGCGCCCGCCCGCCCCGAGCCCGCCGAACTGGCCGCCTCGCTCGACTTCTGGCGGCGCGCACTCGGCGACGCCCCCGACCTCGACCTGCCATCCGACCGCCCCCGCCCGCCGGTCAGGACCGGCGCGGGCGCGAGCCTCACCCACGCGCTGGACGCCGAACTCACCGGCAGGCTCCGCGCGTTCGCCGCCACCCACCGCGCCACCCTCTTCATGACCCTGACCGGCGCGATCGGCGCCGTCCTCGGCCGGTACGCCGGACAGCGGGACGTGGTCCTCGGCACCGCCGTGGCCGCCCGTCCCGCGGGCGCCGAACACCACGTAGGCCTCTTCCT
This sequence comes from Streptomyces sp. TRM68416, assembly GCF_014596915.1. Lineage (GTDB taxonomy): Bacteria > Actinomycetota > Actinomycetes > Streptomycetales > Streptomycetaceae > Streptomyces. Next base: position 460,912 of record NZ_JACVWU010000001.1, on the reverse strand, counting down.
CGACACCGTGCCGCTGCGCGTGGACCTCACCGGCGCCCCCGACTTCCCCACCCTGCTGCGCCGGGTCCGCGACGGCAGCATGACGGCCTACGAGCACCGCCGCGTCCCCTTCGACGAACTGGTCGGCGCCCTCAACCCGCACCGGGACCCGGGCCGCAACCCGCTGTTCCAGGTGATGGTGGAGTACGAGAACGAGGGCGAGGCCGACTTCGACCCACCCCGGCTGACCGCCACCCTGCTCGACGTGCCGAGCGAGCGGGCCCCCTTCGACCTCAGCGTCTACCTCACCCACCACCGCGACGGCCTGCGGTTCATGGTCGAGTACGACACGGCCCTGTTCGACGAGTCCACCGTGCGCCGTCTGGTGGACCACGTCGAGCAGGTGCTGCGCCGGGCGCTGGACAGCCCCGGCACCCCCCTGCCCGAGCTGACCGCCGTCACCGACGCCGACCGGGCCGCCCTCGCCCGGCTGGGACGCCTCGACGAGCCGCAGCCGCCCGCCGGGGACACCCTGCACGGCCTGGTCGAGCGGCAGGCGCGCAGCACCCCGCACGCCGTCGCCCTCGTGGCGGGCGAACAGCAGGTGTCCTACGGCGAGTTGGAGGCGTCCGCCAACCGGCTGGCGCACCTCCTGCGCGGCCGGGGCGCGGCCCGCGGGCAACGGGTGGCCGTGCTGCTGCCGCGCGGCCCGGAGCTGATCACCGCGCTGCTGGGCGTCCTCAAGAGCGGCGCCGCCTACGTGCCGCTCGACCCGGCCTCGCCCACCCCACGTCTTTCCGCGCTGCTCGCCGACGCGGCCCCGGTCCTGCTGCTGACCTGCGGCGAACTGCGGGACCGGCACCCGGGCCTGGCCGCCGACGACACCACCCTGCTGGTGGCGGACATCGACCCGGCGCTGCCCGCCGACCCGCCGGACAGCGGCGCGCGCCCCGAGGACCCGGCCTACTGCATCCACACCTCGGGCTCCACCGGCCGCCCCAAGGCGGTCGTCGTCCCGCACCGGGGCCCGGCCAATCTGGTCCGCGCCCACCTCGACGAGCACCCGGCGCTGCGCACCCTCCAGTGGACGGCGCCGACCTTCGACGTCAGCGTGCAGGAGATCTTCACCACGCTGGCCTCCGGCGCCGAACTCGTGCTGATCGACGACGAGGTGCGCTACGACCCGGCGGCCGTGGCGGAGGCGGTGCGCCGGTACGAGGTGCAGCGGATGTTCATGCCCTGCACGCCGCTGCGGTACCTGATGGAGACCGGGCCGCGGCTGCCCGCGCTGCGGGAGCTGTACTCCGCGGGCGAGGCCCTGCACCTCACCGACGCCTTCCGCCGCTTCCTCGCCGCGCACCTCGGATGCGCGCTGTACAACCAGTACGGGCCCACCGAGACGTCGATCATCGTCACCTCGCACCGGGTCGACCCCGAGGGGGAGACGCTGCCGCCGATCGGCCGGCCGGTGCCGGGCGCGCGCATCCTGCTGCGGGACGCCGACGGGCGGCCGGTCCCGGTGGGGGCGGTCGGCGAGATCTGCGTGGGCGGCGCTCCCGTAGCGCTCGGATACCTCGGCCGGCCCGAGGAGACCGCCGCCGCCTTCGTGGACGGCGGCACGCTGTACCGCACCGGCGACCTGGCCCGCTGGCGCACCGACGGCACCCTCCAGTACCTCGGACGCGCCGACGACCAGGTCAAGATCCGCGGCCACCGGGTCGAACCCGCCGAGGTGCAGGCCGCGTTGGCAGCGCTGCCCGGGGTGCGGGAGGCGGCGGTCGTGGCGCGTCGGGACCGGCACGGGGAGAGCGAGCTGGTCGCCTATGTCGTAGCGGAGGACCCGGACCCGCTGCGGGCCGCGCTGGCCGGTGCGCTCCCCGACCACCTCGTGCCCGGGCGTTGGATGGTTCTGGACCGGCTGCCGGTGAACGCCTCGGGCAAGCTGGACCGCGCCCGGCTGCCCGAGCCCACGGGCGACGGACAGCCGGAGGCGGAACCGGCCTCCCCGCTGGAGAAGGCGCTGCACGAGCTGTGGTGCGAGGAGCTGGGGGTCGCCCAAGTGCCGGTGACGCGGCCCTTCTTCGAGCTCGGCGGGCACTCGCTCGGCGCGATCCGGCTGCTGCACCGCATGGCGGAGGAGCTGGACGTCGAGGTGACGATGGCCGACTTCTTCCGCACGCCGACGATCCGCGGGATCGCCTCCCGCACCGAGCAGCGTGTGCCTCTCACCTCCTCCCTGCGCCGACTGTGGCGACGGCACCACGAACACCCCGACCCGTCCGTCTACAACGTCGCCCACCGCATCGACCTGCACGGCCAGTTGGACGTGGAGCGGCTCAGGGGCGCGCTGACGCGGCTGGTGCGGCGGCACGACGCGCTGCGCGCCAGGTGCACCGGGCAGACCCTGGAGATCCTGGCCGACGTGCCGGTGGAGGTGCCGGTGGAGGACGTCGACGACGCCGACCGCTGGTGCGCGGAGCACGCCCGCCGCCCCTTCGCCCTCGACCGCGCCCCGCTGTTCCGCTTCCGGCTGGCCCGGCTCGCCCCGGACCACTGGATCCTGCTGACGGTCTTCCACCACGCGGTCTGCGACGGCTGGTCGCTCGGCGTGGTCCGGCAGGAGCTGGCAGATCTGTACGGGGGTCGCGAACTCCCGGAGGCGACCGTCCAGTTCACCGACCTCGCCCGCGACGAACACGCCCTGCCCGCCGCACGCCGCGCGGAACTCGAACGCTACTGGCGGTCCGAACTCACCGGCGTTCCCCTGCGGTTGCCCCTGCCTTACGACCACCCCCGCCCGGCCGTCCTGTCCGGCCGTGGCGCCCTGCACACCTGGACGGTCGGCGCGGGCACGCCCGCGCGGATCGCGGCGACGGCCGCCCGCCTGGGGGTGACCCCGTACGCGGTGCTGGCGGCGGCGTTCGCCCGCTGGGCGGGCCGGCTGTGCGGGGACGCCGGGGACGTGGTGCTGGCGGCCTCCAGCGCCAACCGCACCCGCCGCGACCGCGCGGGCACGGTCGGCCTGATCGGCGACGCGGTCCTGGTGCGGGCCCGCCTGTCCGAGGCCGCCACCTTCGGCGACCTGGCGGCGCAGGTGGCCGCGACCCTGTTCACGGCCCTGGACCACCAGGACCTGCCGCTGACCGAGGTGGTGGAACTGGTTGCGCCCGGCACGTCCCAGGAGCTGTTCCCGACGGTCCTCTTCACCGTGGTCACCACCCCGCCGCCGACCCTCGAACTCGCGGGCCTGCGGACGCGGGTGGAGAGCCTGGCGATGCGGGGCGTGGCCCGCAACGAGCTGTACGTGGTGCTGGTGCCCGGGGAGGAGGAGATCACGGTCACCTTCGAGTACTCGACGGACCTGTTGACGGCGGCGACGGTCGAGGAGTGGGCCAGGAGCTTCACGGCGGCGCTGGAGGAGGTGTCGTAGCGGAGGACTCCGGGCGGTGATCAGAGGGGCGCCTGCCAGGTCACCGTCGTCCCCGTGCCGCCGTCGGGCGTCGTGCCGTCGCCGGTCGCCCTGCCGCCGTCGGTCGTCCTGCCGTCGTCGTGGACCGTCAGGCGTACGGCGTCCCGGCCGTCGGGGAGGGTGGCCGTCGCGTCGACCGTGACCTCGATACGGGTGACCGCGGGGCGGCGGGAGGCGGCGGCGAGGGCCCGGCGCAGGGCGGTCAGGAGAGGGGCGGCGGTGTCCTCCGGGACGCGGGACTCCACCGCGCCCCTGAAGTGGGCCGACGGCTGGAAACCGAGGACCGCCGCGGCCCCTGCCGTCTCCCGCAGCACCCTGCCCCGGAAGGTGGCGGGCGCCTCAGCGGGCGGCTGCTGCAGCGCGAAGATCGTCGTACGGACCTCCTGGATCGTCGACTGGAGTTCGTCCACCGCCCGGCCGAGGGTCTCCCGCACGTCCGCCGCCCCGCTGCGCCGCTGGGTGGACTCCAGCATCATGCCGGTGGCGAACAGCCGTTGGACGACCAGGTCGTGCAGGTCCCGGGCGATGCGGTCGCGGTCCTCGAACACGGCGAGGAGCTCACGGCTGTGCCGGGCGTCGGCGAGGACGAGGGCGGCCGCGGCCTGCGAGGCGAACTGGGTGGCCAGCAGCCGTTCCACGGACGTGTACGGGCGGTCGCCGCGGCGGCGGGGCAGCGCCAGCGTGCCGATCAGACGTCCGCCCGCCTGCAACGGCAGCATCATGCTCGGGCCGAAGCGGTGCCGTACGTGGGTCGTCATCCGCGGGTCGGTCGCCGAGTCGTCGACGAAGACCGGTTCCCCGCCCAGGAGTTGTTCGAGAACCGGGCTGCCGGGGGCGATGGTCGTACCGACGATGTCGCCCGGGTCCTCGTACGTCGAGGCCGTCACGATCTCCATGCCGCCCTCCGGGGTGGGCTGGAGGATGACGCCCGCCGAGGCGTCGGCGAGGAGGCGGGCCCGTTCCGCGACCGTCATCAGCGCGTCGGCCGCGCCCTCCCCGCCGAGCAGGGCCGTCGTCACGGCCGCCGCGCCCTCGATCCACCGCTCGCGCTGCCGGGCCGCCTCGTACAGCCGGGCGTTGCCGATCGCGATGCCGGCCTGCGCGGCGAGCATGCCCAGCAGCTCCTCGTCCTCGGCCGTGAAGGGGGCGTCGCCGGGCTTTCCGGCCAGGTACAGGTGGCCGAAGACCTCGTCGTCCACCGGGATCGGCACGCTCACCGGGTACGGGGGCTCGGCGCCGGGCGTGCGCACTTCCGCGAGTCCGTCCTGCCCGGGATCGGCCGTGCCGAGCGCCGCGTACCGGGCGCCGGTCAGCTCGGCGGCGCCGTCCACGATGCGCTGCAGGGTGGTGCGCAGGTCGAGGTCGGTGCCGACGCCGAGGACGGCTTCGAGGAGCGGCGGGAGGGGAGGCAGGGGCGGGAGAGGGGGGACGGTCACGGTGGATTCAGGTGGCCAGCGGGTCCAGCTCCAGCGGTGCGATCTTGCCCTCCAGCATGGTGCCGAGGCCCTGGACCGCGCACACGTCCGGCCGTTCCGCGATGTGCACCGGCATCCCCGTGGCCTGCCGCAGCATCTGGTCGAAGCCGGGCAGCAGCGCGCTGCCGCCGACCATCATGATTCCGCGGTCGGCGAGGTCGGCCACCAGGTCGGGCGGGCAGTCCCGCAGCACCTTGCCGATGCCGTCGAGGACGGCCGTCAGCGGCGTCTGGATGGCGTCCCGTACGGCGGCGGTGTCGACCTGGACGGAACGGGCCAGCCCGGTGGCCACGTCCCGGCCGTGGATCTCCGTCGACGCCGGGCCGTGCGGGGTGAGCCCGTTGCCGGACAGGGCGAGCTGGAGCGGCCGTACGGACTGGCTGGGCAGCACCAGTTCGTGCTGGTGGCGCAGGTGCTGCACGATCGCGTGGTCCACGGCCTCGCCGCCCACCGCGATCCGCTCCGCGGTCACGATGGACCCCAGCGAGAGTACGGCGACCTGCGTCGCGGCGGCCCCGCACACCATGATCATGGTCGCCTCCGGCCGCTCCACGGGCAGTCCGCAGCCGACGGCCGCGGCGATCAGCGTGTCCACCAGCTCCACCCGGCGCGCCCCGAGCCCGACGAGCGTCTCGATCGCCGCCCGCTGCGCCAGCGGATCGGCGTCGTGCGGGGTGCAGGCGGCGGCCCGCAGGCGCGGCTTGCGGCGCAGGGTACGGCGGATCTTGTCGCCGAGCAGATGCCGCAGCATGCGCTGCGCCATCTCGATGTCGACGACCGTGCCGCCGGAGACCGGGCGCACGACGCGGATGTAGCTCGGGGTGCGGCCCGTCATCTTCTCCGCGAACTCGCCGACCGCGATCAGCGCGCCGGTACGGGTGTTCACGGCGGCGGCGGAGGGCTGGTCGACGACGAGCCCGGCCCCCTTCACGTACACCCGCGTCCTCGCCGCACCCAGGTCGACGGCGAAGTGGCAGCGGCGCAGCTGCTCCAGACTGGCGGTCATGGCAGGTCCTCCCGAGAGCACAGACCGTGGGCCGCCGGTTTGGCGGGCCTCACTGGCATCGTGCGGGGGGCGGGGGAGGGGGCGCGTGTTGTGGTGGGCCGGGCGGGGTGCCGCTGAATGGGGGTTTTTGTCGCTTATGTCCTAAGTAAAGAAGAGATAAGTTTCGGAGTGTACGGGGTGTTTCGGTCGGGAGTTCGAGTATCCGTGCTCCTCCTCGCCCCGAACTCGATCTCCTCGCCGTCCGGACGGCGCCGGGGGCCTGTTCCGGTGTCCCCCTCGCGGGGGCGCGGACCGCGCCCCCGCTCACGCGTCACCGTCGGGGAGCCTCCGCTCCCTCGTCCGGGCCACTCCCAGCTCCGCCAAGTCCTGCGGCCGGATGCGGAGTTGATCTGCCGTCGTCTCCACCTGGGACGCCGGACGCTTCAGGATGGCCGCGGCCAGTTCCGGGGCGATCACGGAGAAGTAGCTGTCCGGGGTGGCCCAGGTGTTGTCGGGGGCGGCGAGGGCCAGTGCGCCGCCCGAGCCGCCCTCGCCGATCACCAGCGTGGTCACCGGTGTGCGCGCGGCGGCCACCGCCGAGAACACGTCCGCGATGGCCGCGCCCGCGCCCTGCCGTTCCGCCTCGGCGTCGTTGGCGGCGCCCGGTGTGTCCACCAGGGTCAGCACCGGGATGCCGAGCCGGTCCGCGAGCCGGATCAGTCGGGCGGCCGTGCGGTAACCGGCCGGACGGGTCGCCGTCCCGGTCTGGGCGGCGTAGGCGACCGTACGGCCCTTGTGCTCGCCGAAGCCGCACAGCATGCCCTCGGGGTCCGTGCCGCCGCAGCGGTCGCCGCTGACCGTGACCCGGTCGGTGAAGTAGGCGTCCAAGTAGTCTGCGGCGCGCGGACGTTCGGGCGAGCGGGCCCGCCGTACCGCGTCCCAGCCGGTGGCCGGGAGGTCCGTGTCGCCGAGTGCCGCCGGGACCGGGGCCGGGGCGTCCGACGTCCGGGTCAGCAGCCGCAGCCACCGGCCCAGCGTCCCGCGCAGCTCCCGCGGCGCCACGACCGCGTCGGCCGCGCCCGCCGTGACCTGTGCCTCCGCCGTGTACGCCGCCGGATCCGCGTCGGGGGGCCGGACCCGGGAGCCCGCGAAGCCGACCTGGGCACCGGGCAGCGCGAGGATCACGTCCGCGCCCGCGCCCAGCGTGGCCCAGCCGCCGCCCGTCGTCGGGTCCCGCAACACCGCGATCTGTGGCAGCCCGGCCTCCCGGGTCAGCGCGGACTGCCGGGCCACGCGCTGGAGTTGGGTCAGCGCGAGCATGCCCTCCTGCATCCGGCTGCCACCCGTGGCGATCAGTGGCACGACCGGCAGCCGGTGCCCGCGCGCATGCTCGTACGCGCCTTCCAGCCGGTCTCCGGTGCGTTCGCCGAGCGAGCCGCCGAGGTAGCCGAACTCGAACGCGATCAGCACGGCCCGGGTGCCGCCGACGGTCGCGGTGCCGCAGACCACCGACTCCTCCTCGCCGGTGCGTTCGGCGGCGCGCAGCCGCGAGCCGTCGTAGCCCTGCCAGCCGAGCGGTCCGTCCGGGGCGGACTCCCTCTCCCGGTGCGGGAGTTCGGTGAACGAGGACGGGTCGGCGACGAGCGCGAGGACGTCCCGTGCGGAGAGACGGGCGGAGAGTCGGTCAGTCACGGCCCAGCGCCCGCTTCATGATCTTCCCCATGTCGTTGCGGGGGAGCGCGTCCAGGTGGCGCACGACGCGCGGCCGCTTGTGCGGGGCGAGGCGGTCGGCCACGTGGTCCGCCAACTCCCCGTCCGTGGGCGGCGACTGGGGGTCGGCGGGCACCACCCAGGCCACGATCCGCTCGCCGAGATCGACGTCCGGCTCCCCGGTGACCGCGGCCTCCCGCACCCCCGGATGCTCCAGCAACGCGTTCTCGATCTCACCCGCCCCGATCTTGTAACCCCCGCTCTTGATCAGGTCGGTGGCCTTGCGGCCCACGATCCGCACGTACCCGTCGGGATCACGCACCGCCATGTCGCCCGTGCGGAACCAGCCGTCCGCCGTGAACGCGGCCGCCGTGGCGTCGGGCCGGTTGAGGTACCCGGTGAACAGGTTCGGCCCGCGCACCTGGATCTCGCCCACTGTCTCCCCGTCGTACGAGGCGATCGGCGCCCCGTCCTCCTCCACCAGCCGCAGCTCCACGCCCGGCAGCGGCACGCCGACCGTCCCGGCCCGGCGCTCGCCGTCCGCCCGGACGCTGGTGTTCATGAGCGTCTCCGTCATGCCGTACCGCTCCACCACCCGCTGCCCGGTCGCCGCCGTGATCCGCTCGTGGTCGTGCACGGGCAGCGCGGCCGAACCCGACACCAGCAGCCGCGCCCCGGCCAGCGCCTTCGCCAGTGCCGGGTCGTCGGGCAGGGCCTGGGCGATGCGGTGGTACATCGTCGGCACGCCGAACATCATGGTCGCGCCGTCGTTCAGCTCGCGCGTCACCCCGTCCGTCCCGAACCGGCCCAGGTGCCGGACGGACCCGCCGCGGCGCAGCGGGCCGAGGATGCCCAGGGCAAGACCGTGCACATGGAACAGCGGCAGCCCGTGCACCAGCACGTCGTCACCGGTCCACCCCCAGGCGTCCGCCAGCGCGTCCAGAGTGTGGGCGAGCGCCCGCCGCGGCAGCACCGCGCCCTTGGGCGGGCCGGTGGTGCCGGAGGTGTAGACGATCAGCGCCGGGTCCTCCTCGGAGGCCTGTTCGCCGGGGCGGGCGCCGGTCGCCCCGGAGTCGGGGGCCGGGCGGCCGGAGCCGGGGTCGCCAAGGTCGGCGTCTGGACGGCCGGGGTCGGGGGCCGAGAGGCCGGGGGCGGGGTCCGAGCGGCCGGAGTCGGCGGGAGGACGGCCGGGCGCGGCGGGCGCGGAGGTCGGTCCGTCGCTGAGGTCCGCGCCCTCGGGACCCTCCGCGGCGGCCCGCTCGTCCGGGCGGGCGCCACCCGCCCGCACGTCGACGTCCAGGCGCTCCAATTCGGCGAGCGCCGAAGGCAGTTCCTCGCCCGGCGCGGCCAGCACGAGCCCCGGGGCGCTGTCGGACAGGATGTGCCCGAGCTCCTTCCCGCCCGACTTCGGATTGAGCGGTACGGCGGCGATACCGGCCTCCAGCGCCGCCACCACCGCGACCGCCGTCTCCAGCGTCGGCGTCGCCCACACGGCGACCCGGCCGCGCCCCGCGAGCCGGCCCGCCAGGGCGCCGGTCGCGGCGGCCAGCTCCGCGTACGTCAGGGACCGGTCACCGAACCGCAGGGCCACCCGCCCCGCCGGACCGGCCGCCAGGGCCGGGAAGAGAGAGGACACGAGCCGAACTCCTTCACTGGGGCGGAACCGTCGATCACGATCCTGCCGTACCCGGCACCCCTCGGGCTGTGCCCTCCACCACGTCAAGGGGCGCGAGGAACTGCGCGACCGGCCGCAACGGCACCGCGCACGACCGGCGGCCGTCCCGGCCCGTACGGATTGCCGCGCTCGCGGCCGACCCGGTTAGCCTGCGCCGACCGGTTCATCCGTCCTCCGTACGACCCTGGAGCCCGCCGTGCCCCGAATAGCCCTGGTCACCTACGATCCCCGGCCCGAGCCCAGCCGCGACCGCGACCTTCCCGTGCTGCGGGAGGCGCTGACGGCGGCCGGGGCCGAGGCGGACGTCGTGTTCTGGGACGACGCCGGCGTCGACTGGGGCGGCTACGACCTCGCGCTGATCCGCTCGACCTGGGACTACAGCATGCGCAGCGCCGAGTTCGTGGCGTGGGCGCACAAGTGCGCCTCGCTCACCCGGCTCGCCAACCCGGCCGAGGTCGTGCGGTGGAACACCGACAAGCGGTACCTCGGGGAGCTGGCGGAGGCGGGCGTGCCCGTCGTGCCCACCCGCTACCTCGCGCCGGGCGACCCCGCCGACCTGCCCCGCGACCACGAGTACGTCGTCAAGCCCACCTCCGGCGCGGGCGCCCGGTACGCCGCCCGCTACACCCCCGACCGGCACGACACGGCCGTGGCGCATCTGGCGCGGATGCACGAGGAAGGGTTCACCGCCATGGTGCAGCCCTACGTCCGGAGCATCGACGCCACGGGCGAACGGGCGCTGCAGTTCTTCGGCGGGCGGCTGCTGCACGCCAGCCGCAAGCAGGCCGTCCTCGCGCCCGGTACGGCCTTCGACGCGGACAAGGTCGCCCACCCGGGCCTGGAACCGTGGACCCCGACCCCGGCCGAGCTGGCCGTCGCCGAGCGCGCCCTGGCCGCCGTACCGGACGCGCCCGAGGTGCTGTACGCGCGCGTGGACCTCGTCGACGGGGAGGACGGCCGACCGCAGCTGATGGAGCTGGAGCTGGTCGAGCCCAACCTCTTCCTGTTCCTGCATCCGGAGTCGACCGCCCGGGTGGTGCGGGCGGTGCTGGCGGAGGCGGGGAAGGGGCACCCGTAGTCGACGGTCACCTGTAGGCGACGGGGCAGCTGTAGTCGACGGGTCACCCGTAGGCGACGGGTCACCCTTGGAGGCGGGAATTCCCCGAATCCGGCGCCCCGTCCCGATCAGCTGCCTACCCTGCGGAAGAACGACAACGCGTGCGTGGGACCACAGCAGAGGGCGTGACGGGGTCGTGGGTGGATCGGAGGCGCGGCGCACGTCCGGCTTCCCGGCGGAGCTGACCAGCTTCGTGGGGCGGCGGGAGGAGTCTGCGGACGTCAGACGGCTGCTGTCGGAGGGCAGGCTGCTGACGCTGACCGGGCCGGGCGGTGTCGGCAAGACCCGGCTCGCCGCGCAGGTGGCGCGGCGGGTCGCGCGCACCTACCCCGACGGGGTGTGGCTGGTGCCGCTGGCCGCGCTGGGCGACGAGAGCCTCGTGCCGCACGCCGTGAACGACGCCCTCGGCGTGCACAACGAGACCGGGCGGCCGCCGCTGGACGTCCTCGTCGAGCACCTGCAGGCCCGCAGACTGCTTCTCGTCCTCGACAACTGCGAGCACGTCCTGCGCGGTTGCGCGGTCCTCACGGCGGCCGTCCTCGCCGCCACCGAGGGCGTCCGCGTCCTCGCCACCAGCCGGCACCGGCTGGGCCTGCCCGGCGAACAGCTCTACGAGGTGCCGCCGCTGCCCGCGCCCGAGGCGGCCGACCTCGCCGGGAGCACGGACGCCGCCGAACGGTACCCCGCGCTCCGGCTGTTCGCCGACCGGGCGGCGGCCGTGGTCCCCGGCTTCACCGTCGGCGCGGCCAACCAGCAGGCGGTGGCCCGGCTGTGCCGACGGCTGGACGGGCTGCCGCTCGCCATCGAACTGGCGGCGGTACGGGTGCGGGCGCTCGGCGTGGACCAGCTCGTCGAACGGCTCGACGACCGGTACCGGCTGCTCACCGGGGGCAGCCCCGCCTCGGCGCCCCGGCACCGGACGCTGCGCTCGGCCGTCGACTGGAGCCATGAACTGTGCACGCCCCGCGAGCAGTTGGTGTGGGCGTGGCTGTCGGTGTTCGTCGGCGGCTTCGACCTGGCCGCCGCGGAGGCCGTGTGCGCCGGGGAGGGCCTGGACGCGGCACACGTGCTGGACGCCGTCGCCGGTCTCGTCGACAAGTCGGTGCTGGTACGGGAGGAACGCGGCGGGCAGGTGCGCTACCGGCTGCTGGTCTCGCTGCGCGACTACGGCCTGGAGAAGCTGGCGGACCTCGGCGAGGTGACCGCGACCCGGCGTCGGCACCGGGACCACTTCGCCCGGCTGGCCGCCGAGTACGAGCAGCGCTGGTTCGGGCCCGACCAGGTCGCCCTCGCCGAACGGCTGCGCATCGACCAGGACAACTTCCGGGCCGCGCTGGACTTCTGCCTCGGCACGCCCGGGGAGGTGCAGCACGGGCTGCGGCTGGCGTCGGCGCTGTGGTTCCACTGGGTGACCAGCGGCCGCTGGGGCGAGGGTCGGCACTGGATGGACCGGGCGCTGCACGGGGGCGCCCGGCCCGACGCCCTGCTGACCCGCGCCATGTGGGCGGGCGCGCTGATGTCGCTGGTCCACAGCCGCTGCGACGCGGTCCTCACCGGCGCCGACCCTCCGCACGGGGTGCCGCCCGCGGACGCGGAGCTGCCGGTGCCGACGCCTCCGCCGGTTCCGGCCGGTGCCTACGGGCCCGGGGGGCGTTCCTCGGCCTCCACCGTCGGTTTCGTCGTCCTCACCCGTGTCGAACTCGCCTGCACGCTGGTCTCCCGGGGGCGCGCGCGGGAGGCCATACCCCTGTGCACCGAGGCCGTCGCGCTGTGCGAGGCGCACCGGGAGCAGTGGGCGCGGGCGTGGGCGCTACGGACGCTGGGGCTGGCGTACTGGTCGGCGGGCGAGTACGAGCGGGCCGCCGAGCAGGCGCGGGCGTGTCTGCGGCTGCCGTACACCGGTCAGCAGCGGCAGAGTCTGGCCCGCACGCTCGATCTGCTCGCCGCGGCGGAGGCGTTGTGCGGGCGGGGGGAGCGGGCGGGGGTGCTGCGGGGGGCGGTCGACCGGATCTGGAGCGAGATCGGGGGGAATCCGGTGGAGGGGCGGCGGGTGGGGCGGGTGGGGCGGGCGCGGGTGGCCGAGCGGCATGCGCGGCGGCTGCTGGGGGACGAGGCGTACGAGCGGGCGTACCGGCGGGGTGGGGCCCTGTCCGGGGGTGAGGTTCTCGCGTACGCGCTGGGGAAGTCGGCGCGGGGTGGGGCGGGGAGTGGGGCGGTCGTCGACGTGGGGCCGTTGACGCGGCGGGAGGTGGAGGTGGCGGCGCTGGTTGCGCGGGGGCTGACCAACCGGCAGATCGCCGAGGCCCTCGTCATCGCCCAGCGGACCGCCGAGGGCCATGTCGAACGGATCCTGGTGAAACTGGGGTTCAGCAAGCGGAGTCAGGTGGCGGCGTGGTACGCGTCGCGGACGGGGTGACGGAGGTGCGGGGAGTCGGGGTTGCCGTCGGGGTGGGTCACGCGGCCCGGCGCTACCGGGGTGCCGCCTGCGCCCACCCGTGCCGCCCCAGGCGGCACGCATGCCCGCAGGCTCAGCGGCGTGGGCGGAGCGCCGCCTGCTGGCGCCGGCGCTGCGGCGCCCCGACAGGGGCGCGGGGAACTGCGCGGTCAGCCCCCGCTCGGCCGCACCTGGTCACCGGCCTCCTCCGACGCCACCTCCAGCTCCAGCTGCGGCACGCTCTCCGCGCCCAGTTGCCGTAGGACCAGCCCCAGAAGCTCCCCGCACCGCACGGTCACCTCGCTCCCCGCCGGCAAGGCGCCCGCGAGGGTGAGGAGTTGCCAGGCGCAGTGGGCTTCCATGAAGCAGAGGTCGCGGAGGTCGAGGACGATGCGGGTGGGGCCCGTGTCGTCCCCCCGGGACAAGGTCTCCCGCAGCGCCTCGATGAACTCGGCCCGCGTGCCCAGGTCGGCCGCGCCCGTGATGCGGCTGCCGGTCGGCGTGCCGGTCACCTCAAGGGCGTCGAGGCCGTCCCGGACCCGCAGTGGGTGGACCCTGCCCACGTCGTGCAGCAGACCCTCCCCGAAGCGCTGCCGGTCGTACCAGCAGATCGCCGTGAACAGCGGGTCCGCGAACAGCGGCGCCACCGCCGCCTCGTAGTCCAGCAGCCGCTCGTGGTCCACCCCCGCCCGCGCCGCCCAGCTCATGTCGGCGGTGAGCCGCAGCCCCGCCCAGCCCTCGTCGTAGGCGCGGTCGACCTCCGCGGTGTACGCCGCGATCGTCCGCTCCTCACGGAACCGGCCGTCCGGCACGTACATCTCGGTGGTGCGTCGGAGGGACAACTGCCCGCTCTCCACGGCCTCCGCGACCGCTCCGCTGCCGCCGTCGAGGAGGGCGACGACCTCGTCGTCGTGCAGGTCGTCGGGGTCCATGACGAGCAGGACCTTCTCCCGGCGGGCGAGGCTGGTGCGGGTGTACGCGGTGAAGACGGTCCACGGCGAATCGTCGTCGTCCCCGTCGCCCGGCCCCATGCAGGCGTGGTCGCCCAGCCGCAGTTGCTCGACGGGCACGGCCGGGCTCGGCTCGGACATGGGGTGCCTCCGGAGTCGGGTCGCGGGACGGGAGCGGACGGACGACGGGACGACGACATTAGGCGCAGGGGTGGGACGTCCTCGCGGGTGATCGTCGATGTTCGGTCCGCCGATCGGTCCGGGGGCGGGAGAGCGCGCGTGCGAGCAAAAGTGACCGAAAAGTGCCTGGATTCGACCGTTGTCCGGTTCAGGGGCCGTCCACAGCCGTCCGCTGCAACAGCCCCCACGTGAACTCGGCGGCCACCGCGTGCCGTACGCCGTCGTCGTCCGGCGCGTGGAAGGCCAGCCCCCACCGGGTCGGGGCCGAGCCCTCCAGCGGGCGGGCCGGGGCGAAGGCGCGGGCCGCCTCGTCGACCGTGCAGGACCAGGGGGCGAGGTCGGACAGAGTGCGCAGCGGCGGGGCCTGGGCGCCGGGGGCGCGCACCAGCCACTCGTTCCAGACCGCGCCGTTCGGGGCGAGCAGCACCTCGAAGCGCAGGGTGGGCCAGAGGGGCACCGGCCACAGCCACGCCTCGCACTCCAGATCGCCGACCTTGCGCGTGAGGACCGACTCGGGCACGCCGAGGACGGAGCGGTAGCGCGAGGCCGCCGCACGGGAGCGGGGGGAGCGCACCATCGCCTGCCACCGCTTGTTCGCCTCGCGCATCTCGGCGATGGAGGCGCCCAGTTCACGGCGGGCGTCCTCCACCAGGTCCGGATTGTGGTCGGCCATGCGGCGCAGCAGCACCAGTTGGAAGTGGAGCGGGGTGAAGGGGCTAGCGGACGGCATGCGACCCATCGTCGCGCACCGGCCCGCCCGGCAGCCGCCCGTCCGGCAGGAACAGCACGGAGTTCACGTAGCGCGGGCTCCTGAACGGCAGGACCCGGCGCAGCAGCCCCTGGGTCACCACGTACGACACCTCCGCCTGGTGGGCCTCCAGCGGGAAGGACGCCAGCGGCACCCACGAGGTGCCGGGCAGCACCCAGCCGTCGTAGCCCAGCAGGGACAGGTACGTCACCACCGGCGCGATCGGCTGGATCCGGGACTCCAGTTCGACGAAGAGCGCCGGCCGGTCGCGGGAGAGGATGCCGGTCGCGCCGCGCAGTACGGCCAGTTCGCTGCCGTCCACGTCGATCTTGACGAACCCGACGTCCCGCAGCGCCAGTTCGTCCAGGGTGACGCAGCGGACGTCCAGGGTACGGCCGTGGATGTCCCGGCGGACCAGCGAGGACACCCCGCGGTCGCCCTCGTCGCCGGACGGCAGCCACAGTCGGGCCGTGCCGGGCCGGTCGGAGGCGGCGGCCTGGATCACGCGTACGTTCGGCGGGGTGCCCGAGGCCAGCAGCCGGGCCAGCCGCGGCACCGGCTCCACGGTCACCACCTGCCGGGCCAGGCCGGCCAGCCGGTGCGTCCAGGGGCCGTACCAGCCGCCGACGTCGACCGCCGTGCCGCACGGGGACGGACAGAGGTCGGCGAGCCTGGCCAGTTCGGGCTCGAAGCGCGGATAGACGGCCCGGGCGGTCGCGGCGACCAGCCGGACGGGCAGGAACGGGGCCACACGGGCCGTGAGGGTCGTCATGGGACCATCCGCTTGAGGAGCGCCTCGTGCTCGTCGTCGGAGACCTGCTCCCCGGAGGACGGCAGCAGTTGCGGGATGCCGTCGAGGACCGGATAGCGGCGGCGCAGCCGCGGGTTGTACAGCGCCTCGCCGGGATCGGCCGGCCCGTCCGGGACGATCAGGTGCAGGGGGCCCTTGTCCAGCGGGCACGCCAGGATCTGCAGCAGTGGGTCGTCGGGCTTCATGGCGGAGTCAACTCCTTGGCCCCGAGCGGGGCTTGGTTGTGCGCCGGCGGGTCGTGCCGGGGCATGGACAGCAGTACGGCGACGGCGAGGGCCGTGCCCGCGACCCGCAGCGTCAGCCGCAGCGGATCCTCCGGCAGCGCCTCGCCGAACGAGAGCGTGCCGAGCACGGCCGTGTACAGGCAGGTCACGGTGGTGCACACCGGCACGATCAGTGACGCCCGGCAGCGCTGCAGCGCCGCCTGCGACATCACCAGACCGAACGCGCCGGTGAACAGCAGCAGATACGGATACGGCGACCGCAGCAGATCGAGCAGCGCACCACCCATCCCGCTGGTCGTCAGATAGCTCGACACGCCCTTGATCGCGAGCGAGCTGACCCCGTACAGCAGGCCCACCGCCACCCCGTACTCCACGCCGGTGGTCGGCAGCCGGTGCCGGTGCCGGGCGCGCCGCTCGGCGGAGTTGTACAGCCACACCCCGGCCGCCAGCGACGGCACGCACACCAGCAGGATCAGCGGGTACGGGGCCGACTGGCTCACCGTGTCCGAACCCTCCCGCAGCGACAGCACCACCATCAGCAGCGCGGCGAGGATCGCGGCGAGCGCGTACCGCTCGCGCCCGGTGGTCTCCTCGCCCAGCAGCCGGGCGGACAGCAGCACCAGCAGGACCAGGCCGGAGACGAAGATGCCCTGGGCGGCGGCGATCGGCAGCGTCCGGTACACGGCGAGCTGGGCCGCGAACCCCGCCGCGAGCGCGAGCGAGCCGCCGATCCACAGCGGGCTGCCGAGCACCAGCCGCAGCAGCCGCGCCGGTTGACGGATCGTCACCTCGGGCAGGGCGGCCAGCGCCCGCTTCTCCAGCACGAATCCGCTGCTGTACAGGACGTTCGCCAACAGGGCCGCGGCCACTCCCCACCACATGGTCGCCCCCCTTCCCTCTAGGTCTTCCGCGCGTGCAGCAGCAGGATCGAAGCGAGTTGGGGTCTGGCACAGGCCAGCCGGTCGAACGGTCTGAGCGGGCGCGGTACGCCGTGGAAGGGGGCCCCTGCCAGCCGTACGACGTCGAAGCCGGACGCGGCGACGAACTCCCGCAGGGCGCGGGCGGTGTAGAGCCGCAGATGCCCCACCACCTCCGTGCCCGGGCGGCCGTGGATGGCGCGCAGGCTGACCTCGGAGAAGACGGGCTGGACCCCGGCCAGCAGCAGGGCGCGGTTGTACCAGGCGGCCAGGTTGGGCGTGGACAGCATCAGATGGCCGCCCGGCCGCAGCACCCGGCGGATCTCCTCCAGGGCGGAGTCCGGGTCCACGAGGTGCTCGATCACCTCGCTGAACAGCACGGCGTCGGCCGCCCCGTCCCGGAACGGCAGCCCGCCGTCGGTGAGTTCGCCGCGCACGGCGTACGGCACCCGGGTGCGGGCCCGGCGCAGCGCGTCCTGGGACCAGTCGACGCCGACGATGCGGTGGCCGGGCAGCAGCGGGGCGGCCACGGCCGCCGCGGTGCCGTCGCCGCAGCCGATGTCCAGCACGGTCGCCCCGCCCGCCCCGCGGCCCAGGGCGGCGGCCAGCATACGGGCCTGGCGGAGGCTGCGCGGGGTGCCGGAGGAGACGGGAACGGCGGGATCCTCGTAGAAGTCCCGCAGGTGGCGGGGAGGTGCGGTGGTGGTCATCGGGGTCACCCCGTGGTTTCCGTCGGCTCCGTCATTGTCGTGGGTTTCGCGCTGTCGGTCGTAGGGCCGGTGGTGGGTTTCGCGGTGTCGGTCGTAGGGCCGGTGGTGGATTTCGTGGTCTCGGTCGTCGGACGGGTGGTGGATTTCGTGGTGTCCGTCGTGTGCAGGTAGTGCTCGAACAGGTCCCGCAGATGCGCGCCGTCGCCGTGGCTGAGCAGCGCCCGTGACCAGCGCAGGGCGAGGTGCAGCCGGCCGGCGGTGGAGGCGGTGGTGACGGTGAGGCCGCGCGGCATCCGGGCCGGCGCCGAGAACCACACCGCGTACGCCCGCCCGGCCTCCTCGCCGAAGTCCAGCGGGTACGGGATCCGGCCGATGTTGCTGAGCAGGGTCGTCGACGTCCACGGTGCCGCGGCGCGGCGCAGCCCCCGGGTGAGCGCGGCCCGCCAGGCGACGGGGGTGACCGGGGCGGTGAGCAGGGCGGCGCCGCGGCCGAGCTGGGGGCGCGGGAGGGACTTCAGGGCCCGGGTGCGGGCGGCCGTGCGGCGCAGCAGGCCGGGCAGGTCGGCTGGGTCCAACTCCTCCGGGGAGAAGGGGACTTCGACGAGCCGGGTGCCGTTGCCGATGGGCATCGTGGTGTCACGGGGGCGGTCGTCCACGGGCATCGTGATGCGCAGCGGGCGGGGTGGCTCGCCGTGCTCCCGGTTCCAGTGCGCGAGGGTGAGTGCCGTGGCGACCATGAGCTGGTCGTTCACGGTGTAGGGGGAGCCCTTGGGGCGGTGCGGCAGCGGCAGTTCGCAGACCAGCATGCCGTTGCCGGGGGAGGGCTCGGGGGTGCCGGGCGCCACCCGGGCGGGGCGGGCCCAGTTGGAGGGGGTGCCGGCCTCGGGCTGGGGGGTTTCCGGAGGCCGTACGGGGGGTGCGGCGGGGGAGTTGTCCCGGCCGCCGTACAGCTCCGCGGCGGTGGCGAGGACGCGGAGGCAGGCGGGGCCGTCGAGGGCGGTGTGGTTGATGGTGAGGAACAGGACCGTGTGGTCGGCGTGGCCCTCGCGGGGGCGCGGTACCGCCGCGGCGGTGTGTGCGCCGACCGCGTCCGTCGCCTCGCTGCCCTCCACCGGACCCGCCCCCTCCACCACCTCGAGGCGGATCGGCGGCGACGCCGACAGCGGCGGTACGGCCGTCAGCGCCCGCGTCCGCGCGTTGCGCAGCGCGTCCGGGCCCGGCGCCGGAAAGCTCACCATCTCCACGTCGGGCTCCGCCGTCAGCTCCCACTCGTAGCGCCGCCGGTACCAGCGCCCCGGGGCCTCCCGCACGAGGATCCTCGGGTGGCGGCGCAGCGCCTCGGCGAACGCCGTGCGCAGCCGGCCGGGGTCCAGCCGGCCGGGCAGGTGCACCTCGATGTGGACCGTCTCCGGCTCCTCCTCCTGGAGGCAGTGCCGGGCGACCTCGTCCACGACCGGGAACGGGATCCGCCTCGGCGCGGCGTCGCGCGCCGGGTGGTCCACCGCGGTCATGTCGGCTCCCCCTTCCTCATCGGCTCCCCCTTCCTCATCGGCTCCCCCTTCCGCAGGGGATCGGCTTCCGGCAGCCGCCGCGTGGGCTCCTCCGAGCCGGGCGGCGGTGGCTGCGTCCCCGGGCCGGGCGGCGGCGGTGGCTGCGTCCCCGGGCCGGGCGGCTGCTGCGCCGCGGGAACCGGCGGCAGTACGGCCGTGGAACCGGGCCCGTCCGGCGCCTCCTCGCCGTCCCGGCCCCCCTCGCCCCGCCGGCCCCGCTCGCCCACGCTCACCAGCGCCGCGAACAGCCCGATCAGCGCCAGCAGTTGAGCCGCCGGTCCGAACGCGCCCGTCTCCTCACTCGCCGGTTCCCCGGCCCCGAACGCCGCGACCACGCCCGCCGCCGCGAGTGCCACGAACGCGATCGGCACGAGCAGCTCGTGGCGCCGCCGGGACAGCAGGGCCAGCGCCGGTACCAGCAGGGCGAACCAGCCCGCGATCACCGCGGCGACCAGCGTCAGCGCCACCGTGCCGAGCCACAGACCCGGCGCCGGCGGGAGCGGCTGCGGCTCGTCGGGGTTGGGGGCGCGCCGGCGCCACAGCACCAGGCCCACCAGCACCGCGAGCGCCACCGCGCTGCCGATCAGCCCGGCGTCGTAGACGACCGCGGGCTCGTACGACAGCTCGACCGTGCCGCCCTCCCCGGCCGGGATCCGCCAGCCCTGCTGCCAGCCGTCCAGCCGGACCGTGGACAGCTCCTTGCCGTCCAGGGTGGCCTTCCAGCCGTCGTTGTAGTTCTCGTACATGGTCAGGTAGGAGGCCGCGCCGGAGCCGACGGTGACCTTGCGGCGGTCGCCCAGCCAGTCCTCGATGCCCAGCTCGCGCTGGTTGGCGGAGGGTTCGGCCACCGTCCCGCGGGTCAGCGTCACCTCGGTCACGGCCAGCGGCCCGGCGTCCCCGGCCTCGACCCGGTGCGCTCCCGACCCCAGCTCCAACTCGCCGTCGGTGCGCCCCTCCTGGCAGAGCGTCACTTCGACCGGCCGGCGTTCCGTCAGGTCCCGTACGGTCCCCCTGACGCTCGTCTCGTACAGCTCGCCGTCCACCGCCAGCACCGGACCCCGGCCGCACGGCAGGGAGAACGTCCGGCCCTCCCGCGGCTGCGGGGTGCGGTAGAGGTCGTCGAGGGCGGGGACGTAGGCCTCGGTCAGGCCCACCGGGAGCTGCATGTCCTCGTCGACGAACGGGTTGTGCAGGGTCAGCGGGGCGGTGTCGGTGATGGTGATGTCGAGGCGGTCGGTGGTGATCGACGGGAAGCGGACGTTGCCGTTCTCGTCGACGCCGGCGACCGCCGCGCCGTCCGGGGAGGAGATGTGCACCTCGGTGGCCCGGGTGGACAGGCCCCCGGCGGGCGGCAGCACCACTTCGCCGACCGGGACCTTGCCCTCCCAGCTCAGGTGGATGGTGGGCCGGTCGCCCGCGATCCACGCGGTGGTCAGGTCGCCGTCGGTGAGGTTGCGCGGGGACAGGCCCGCGCCGAGCCGGGCCGTGGAGTCGGCGGTCGCGACGATCCGGTTCTGCTGCTCGGGCGCCACCTCGAACAGCAGCCGGTCGAGCGCCTCGCCGGGCACCGGTACCGCACTCGCCCGCACCTCGTACGTCCCCGGTCCGGCCGTGGCGAAGCGCCGGTGCAGCCCCGCCTCGGTGCCCGTGGCGGACAGGCCGGTGGGGTCGGCCGGGCGGGACAGGGAGACGATCTCGGTGGCGGCCCGGGAGTCGTCGGCGTCGGTGGGCAGCCGCAGCATGCGGGTCACCTGGACGTCCGGCAGGGCGATCTCGGAGAAGCCCGCGCCGGTCAGCCCCGCGCGGCGGGCCACCGAGTCGAGGATCGTCAGCTTCATCCAGTCCGTCGGACCGGCCGGCGCCCTGACGCTCTGCGTCCCGCCGCCGGGCTGGAGGTAGGACGTCTCGCTGCCGCGTTCCGTCTCCACCCGTACCCGCGTCGGGGTCGGCCGCACGCCCTCCTGCGGCAGCGGCGCCACCTTGAACGAGCGCGGCATGTCGTACTTGTCGGTGAACGCGATCCGCAGCCACTCCCCGTCCGGCGAGCCCGGCGAGCCCTCCGCCCAGGCGGTGTCCGGGTTGCCGTCGAAGGCGTTCACCGGGTCGTACTGCGGCAGGTGGAACAGCCAGCTGCCGTAACTGGAGGCCGTCACCGAGCGGGCGCCGCGCAGCTCGGCCACCGTCTGGTGCTCGCGGCCCTCCGTCGGCAGGATCTGGTGCGGCTTCTCACCGGGGTCCTGCAGGGCGCCGGAGGCGTTGCGCTCGTCGCGCGTGTACGTGTACGAGGTGTTGGCGTTGACCAGCCCGAACCGCGTGTCCGCGCGCCGCAGCCCGTCGCCGCGGAGCTGCACCGGCGGCGTGCCGAGCCCCGGGTGGTTGTCACCGGTCAGCACGCTCGCCCGGCCGCGCAGCTCACCGGCGACCGGCAGCAGCGCCTCCGGACCGCCCGAGACCACGGCGGTGTCGGCGACCGCGCTCAGCCCGGCCTGCCGCGGCCGCGGCACGTCCTCGGGCGGCTGGTAGATCTCCACCGCCCGCTGCCGCGGGTACAACCCCTCCACCTGCAGCGGGGTGTCGGGGGCGATCGTCCCGCCGGTCATGACCGGCCCGTAGCCCTTGACCCGCTCGTAGCCGGACTGTTCCAGGGTGCGCTTGACGACCGTCGTCGGCACGTTGCCGATCTGGTCGGGGTCGAGGTCGTTGCGGACGACGACGTAGTACACGCCCGCCCGGCTCAGGTAGTCGGCGAGCCCCGGCACCGCGGCGCCGCTGGTCAGCGCCTGCTGTACGGCGTCCATGGCGCGCCGGTTGCCGGGGGTGCCGAAGGGGACGTAGTCGCGCTGCGCCCAGCGGGACTCGGCGACCACGTCGAGCGGCTGGTCGATGGTGGAGCCCCAGGTGTGGATGCCGTGCGCGGTCGCCGGGACGACGAGGGCACGCGCGTCCGGGGAGAACTCCTCCAGCCAGCCCGCCGTGGCCTTCCAGTAGTCGGGGATCTCCCGGAACGAACCCCCGTTGAGGATCGAGCCGTTGAGGTACGGCCACATCAGCCCCGGCAGGATCAGTACGGCCGCGACCAGCGTGGCGAAGCGCCGGCCGCGCACCCGGCGCGCCCCGCGGTCCTGGGCCGCCACACCCACCAGGTGGGCGAGGCCGAGGACGAGTGCGAGGGCGAGGCCGGGCTGGAACTTGTAGATGTTGCGGAAGGGGACGAGCCAGCCGTCCAGCCAGTCCTGCACCACCCCGTGGAAGGGGGCGCCGAACGCGCCGCCGTACCCGGCGAGCAGGACCAGCGCGGTCGTCAGCACGGTCAGCACCAGCCAGCGGCGCTCCGGCAGGTCACGTCTGGCGAGGCCGGCCAGCCCGAGACCGGCCGCCAGCACCGAGCAGACGATCACCACGACCGAGGAGGCGACCACCCAGCCGGCCGGCAGCCAGGCCTCCCCGAAGTGCAGATAGGCGACCCAGTTCCCGGCCCCGCGCAGCGCCTCGGTGGCCGCCATGGTCTCCGTCGTGGTCTGTGAACTTTCCACGTACGGAAGGAAGTTCTCGCCGTACGTGCCGAGCAGCAGCAGCGGGATCCACCACCACGCGGTGGCCAGGATCACCCCCGGCACCCACCAGGCGAGCAGTTTGCGCTGCCGTGGTCCCGGCGGCCGGGACAGCAGGTACAGCCCGACCGGCAGCAGCGAGGCCAGTGTCGAGGCCGCGTTCACCCCGCCCATGAACGGGACGACCAGCGCCGACCGCAGGGCCGCGACCCGGGCGGTGTACCGCTCGTCGACCAGCGGCAGCAGCACCCACGGCAGCACGGCGCCGGGCAGCGCGGCCGCGGACGTCGAGCCGACGACGATCGTGAACACCGGCCACAGCGCGTACGCCGCACCGGCCAGCAGCCGGGAGGCGCCGCTGCCGATCCGCATCCGCTCGGCCAGCCGCAGCGCCCCCCAGAAGGCGACGGTCACGATCAGCGACATCCACAGCCGCTCGGCCAGCCACACCGGCAACTGCACGGCGTCGGCCAGCCAGTAGAACGGCAGCATCGGGAACAGGTAGCCCGCGTACTGGTCGGATATCCCGCCGAAGCCGCCCTGGTCCTGCCAGAGCTGGCCCAGGTCGGAGAAGAACCGTCCCGGGTCGACGGTGACGCCCAGCTTGGTGTCGAAGGTCTGCCGGCCCGGATGCACCGCGAGGAACAGCACGAACACCACGGCCCAGAAGCCCAGCAGCCAACGCCGCGACCGCGGCCCCTCGGGAGGGCCCGAGGTGGCCGCGGTGGTGGGGACGGCTGCCGGAGGGGGAGCCTGGACCGTGGTCGTCATGGTGGACACCGCCGGAGGATGAGGAGGAGATTCCAGGTGGCTACCTCGCGGATGCCGGGCGCCTTGACGACGGCCTCGGCGAGGAACGGCCAGTAGCGGGAGCGCGCCGAGACGAGCGTGACGTCGTCGCGGGCGCGGACCTGCCGCAGGGTGGGCCCGATGTGCACGGCGAACAGGTTCTCGCCGAGGGTGTGCTTCGCGGGCCTGCCGGTACGGCGCCGATAGCGGGCGCGGGCCCGCTCGGCACCCAGGTAGTGCCAGGGGGCCCACTCGTGACCGCCCCAGGGTGAGAGCCAGTTGGTGAACGACACGTAGATCAGCCCGCCGGGCCGGGTCACCCGCACCAGCTCGCTGAGGAAGGTCTGCGGGTCGGCCACGTGCTCCAGGACGTTGGAGGAGAAGGTGACGTCGGCGACCCCGTCGTACAGCGGCAGCAGATAGCCGTCGGCGACCACGCTCCCGCCGGGCGGCTTCTCGCCGAGCTCGTGCAGGTCGGGTTCGAAGAGGTACGCGTGCGCACCCCGCCGCCGGAACTCCTCGGTGAAGTACCCGCTGCCGCCGCCGACATCGACCACGGTGCGCCCGGCGACGGGCCTGTCGTAGCGCTCGACCTGGTCGACGGCGTCACGGGCGAGCAGGGAATAGCAGGACTCGGGGTCGTCCTGCTCCCGCATGAAGGCCCGGAACAGGCCCAGGGAGCGGCGGAACGACGGGTCCTTCACCGCGGTCATGACACCCGACCCCGCACGGCCTCCGCCGCGACCGCCCGGAACTGTCTGACCGTCCGGTCCCACCGATACCCTGCCGCATGGTCCCGCGCCGCCTTCCCCATCAGCTCCCGCCGATGCCCGGACAGCGCCAGCGTGCACCACGCGGCGGCGAAGGAGGACTCGCCGGAGGCCAGCACCCCGGTCTCGCCGTCGATCACGGAGTCCCGCAGCCCCGGCACGTCGAAGGCGATCGTCGGGGTCTCCCGGGCCGCGGCCTCGGTGACCACGAGACCCCATCCCTCCACCGCGGAGGGATGCAGCAGCAGCCAGGCGGCGCACAGCAGCCGGTGCTTCTCGGCCTCGGTCACATGTCCCGCGAACTCGACCCCGGGCCCGGCGAGTTGCTCAAGCCGCCCCCGCTCGGGGCCGTCTCCCACGATCACCAGCCGGCCACCCGTGACCGGCCGCACCCGCTCCCACAGCCGCAGCAGCAGATCGATCCGCTTGTACTCGACCAGCCGCCCCACGGCGACGAAGAGCGGTTCGGGCGAGCGGTCCCCGCGGGGGCCGGGCTCCTCGACTCCGTTGTGGACGACCCGTATCCGCTCCCGCTCCACCCCGATCGCCCGGAGGGCATGCGCGGTGGACGGCGACACGGCCACCAGCAGGCCCTTTCGGCGCGCACCCGTCAGCGCCCAGTGCTCGAGTCTTCGGCCGATCCGGGCGGCGGGGGCCAGCGGCCCCGAGAACCGCATCCGCCACAGGTCGGTGTGGACGTGGTTGACCAGGCACAGCGTGGGACCGCGGTGCCACAGGGGCGCCAGATACGGCATCCCGTTGCAGACCTCGACCAGCAGATCCGCCTCGCCGACCTGACGGGCGAAGGCGGAACGGGCGCGCAGGTAGTGGCCGTAGGCGCCGCCGGCGGAGACGACCCGGTAGTCGCGATAGGAGGCGGGGCCGCCGCACAGGAGGGTGACCTGGTGGCCGAGGCGGGTCAGGCCGTCGGCGAGCCGGTCGACGAGCAGTTCGGAGCCCCCGGCGGACCGGTTGCCGAGGTCACGGTGGGCGAGGAAAACGATTCGGCGCGGTTGCGGGGGGAGCGCCGGAGGAGGCTGCGGCACCGTGGGGAACGGTGCGTGCAGCGAGGACGGCACGTGCTGGGGCATCGGTGCTCCAACTCGTCTCGGGGTGCGGAACTCAGCGTGGGGGAGGAGGCGCCGACTGGGTACGGCGGGGACGGAACGGGCGTTTCCGTGGGGGAACCAGGCGCTTGCTGTGAACGGACGTGGACGGGCTGTGCTCGGGTGGGGTGGACAGTTTTCGCCCCGCCGTTCGCCACGGCTACTCACCGAGGTGACAATTTCCGGCTTTATTAGAGCTGACGTCACGTCATATCGTGAGCGGAGGCTGGGGCGATTCGGAAGAATCGGGACGCCGCCTCCCGCGTACCACCAAAACGCCCCCCACTACGGCCAGGACGAATCCCGCCACAGCCGCACCAATGGGCAACGTCGTTCCCACCATGCGCAGTTGGCCGGAGTCCTGCTCCGCCTGCCGTACCGCCTCCTTCTGCGTCTCGGTGGTGAACGCGATCTTCCGGGCGTCCAGCAGCACCGCCTCGTCCTTCTCGCCGCCCGGCGCGCGCAGGGTGCGGCGCGGCCCGGTCTGCGCGTACAGCACACGGCCCGTGGCCTGGTCGACGATCAGCTCGACCCCGTGGTTGGCGTACCACTCCTCCGCCAGCACCTGCGGCACGTCCGGCCGGTCGACGATGGTCCCCGGCACCAGACGCGTCCCGGTCTTCGTGGCCGGCACCGAGGCCGTGAACCGGTATCCGGTGTACCCCTGAACCTTCTCGGTACCCCGGTAACGCATCGTGACCGTCCCGCCCAGCGTGTTGTCCCACCACCGGTAGGAGCGCTTCTGCACGTCGAAGGGGAACTTCAGGTACGCCTCGCCCTGGATGTACGGCTTCTCCTCGCAGCAGTGCACCGGCTCGGTGGTCTTGCGGTCCATCACCCAGCGGTGCGGCACGAAGTCCAGGGCGTCGTGCGGATCCGCGGCCGGCAACGTCTTGTCGGTGTCCACGGTCGTCGTGACGTCCCACACGGCGTTGCCGCTGCGCTCGCTCTCCGCCACATTGCCCCGCACACGCTGCGTGACGGTGATCTTCCGGTCCGGCACTGTCTCGATCCGCTCGGTGTCGAAGACGCTGCCGGTGCCTTCGTAGACGGCGGTGGTGTCGATGTCGATCGGGTTCACGGCGGCCCGTGGCTCGACGTACCAGGCGAGCATGGGGGCCAGGACCAGCAGAAACGTGCCGAGTCCCAGCAGGACCAGTGAGAGTGGTGAGGCGGTTCGGCGCATCCGGGCACTCCAGGAGAGGGTGAGATGGCGGAGTTCGGGCCGCTCTATGGGCCGGGAACCGTAGGCGCCCCTTGACGGAGTGTCAATGTCCTGTCGACACTGGGGGCCGACAGGCAGGGACGGGAAGCCCGGGTGGGGACGACCGATCAACGGCCGTACAGAGAGGCTGACCCTGCGATGTCCAGACTGCTCGCCGCCGTGCTGACCGTCGCGCTCGCCGCCGCCCTGGCGGTGGGTGCCGCGCTCGGCGTGGTCGCCCTGCTCGAAGCGACGCCCGACCAGCCCAACACCCCGCTGATCACGTACGAACAAGCAGGCCAGGGGAGTTGATCCGTGCCGCCCGCCGCCCGCACCGACTCCGTGACGACCCGCTCGGCCTGGCACGACGTCCCCCGCCTCCAGGTCCGCCGCTTCGCGGCGATCGCCATGGCCGAGGCGCCCGAACTCGCCGAGGAGATCCTGCGCGAGATCCGCCGCGAGTACCCCCATCTGCCCGTGGTCCTGGACGAGTCGGGCGAGCCCATGGCCCTGGTCGGCATCCGCCGCGCCATCGAGGTCTTCGTCCAGCACCTGGAGACCGCCGAGGGCCGCCCGACGGTCCCGCCGGGCGTCTTCCAGGAGTTCGGCCGCGGCGAGGGCCTCAACGGCCGCAGCCTCGACTCGCTCCAGGCGATCTACCGCATGGGCGTCCGCCTGGCCTGGCGCCGCTTCGCCGACATCGGCCAGCGCGTGGAGATCCCGCCGCCGGCCATGTACGAACTCGTCGACGCGGGCTACGAGTACCTCGACGGCCTCGTCGACCAGTCGGTCCGCGGCTACGCGGAGGCGGCGGCCCGGCAGGCCGGCGAACGCCTGCGCCTGCAGCGCCGCCTGATGGAACTCCTGCTCGCCGAACACCACCGTGGCGACCCGGCCGACGCCCTCTCCGAACGCGCCGCCCGCATCGGCTGGCCGCTGCCGACGAAGGTCGCCGTCGGCGTCATCCTGCGCCCGGCCCGGGAAGCGGTCGCCCCGGCGGTCGGCCAGGGCGTCCTGCTGGACATGGAGTACGAACAGCCGAGGATGGTCGTCCCCGAACCGGACGCGGCGGGCCGCTCGGAGCTGCTCCACCGCGCCCTGACCGGCTGGACGGGCGCCATCGGCCCCCCGGTCCCGCTCGCCGACGCGGCGAAGTCGCTGCGCTGGGCGGAGGCGGCCGTACGGCTGATGGAACGCGGCCTGTTACCGGCCGGCGAGGTCCTCTACTGCACCGAGCACACCGAAGCGCTGGTCCTCCTCCAGCCCGAGGAACTCATCGACGACCTGGCCCTGCGCTGCCTGGCCCCCCTGGCCCACTGCGGCCCGGCCCACGGCCGCCGCCTCGCCGAGACGCTGCTGGCCTGGCTGGAGACCCGGGGCGGGGCCCCGGAGGTGGCGGCCCGGCTGGGCGTCCACCCCCAGACCGTCCGCTACCGGCTGCGCCAGATCCGCGAGCTGTGGGGCGACGAGATCGACGACCCCGACCGCCGCTTCGAACTGGAACTGGTCCTGCGGGCCCAGCGGTTGAGGGGCGTCCTGGGGGAGGTGCGCGGCTGAGCCGAGGCGCGCGGGGGCGGTCAGCGCCGGGATCCCACCGGCAGGCGGGCGAGGTCGTTGCCCACGATCACACGGCCCGAGTAGCCCTTGCTCGCCTTGGCGTGCCAGGTGGAGTCGGGGACCACGTTGGTGGCGCCGGGGACCAGGTGGCTGAGCACCAGCGTGCCCACGCCGGCGCGTTCGGCGAGCGCGCCCACCTGGGTCGCGTCCGTGTGGCTGATCTCCATGTGCCGCAACTGCGCGGGCCGCAGACCGCCCAGCGCCAGCGTGTCCCGGTCCATCACCTCGTGCACGAGGATGTCCGCGCCCCTGGCCAGCCGCGCCACGTTCCCGCACGGCGCGGTGTCGCCGCTGAACACCACCGAGCCGTCGGCGGTGTCGAAGCGGAAGGCGAAGGAGGGGAAGACCGGCGGATGCTCGACGAGCACCGCGGTCACCCGGACCCGGTCGTCCCGCATCACCTCGAACGGCTCCATCGGCGGCGCCATCAGCTTGCGCGGCCCCGCCCCCTTCGGCAGCGGGAACCGCACGTCGTGCGCCCGGACCAGGGTGCGGATGTCGGGCCAGCCCTCGCTGCGCATCCGTACGTTGATGTCGTAGGCCGTGGCGGCGATGTGACCGTCGATCAGATCCTCGATGCCGGGCGCGGGTTCGGAGGGGCAGACGGTCCGCACCGAACGCCCCTTGGGCCAGACGGCGGGCAGGGTCCCCGCGGAGCCCGGCCCGTAGACGTGCACCGGGTTCTCCAGCGGCTGGAACCCGCCGAACCGCAGCCACAGCAGGGCGTACAGGTCCGACAGGTGGTCGGAGTGCAGATGGGTGACGAAGACCGCCGTGAGCTGGGCGGCCGTCAGCCAGGCCTGCGCGTACCGGCCGAACGTACCGGGACCGCAGTCCACGAGGTACGCCCGCCCGTCCACGACCAGCGCGGACGCGATCCCGGCACGCCCGTGCATCGGAACGGGGCCGCCGCTGGTACCGAGCAGGATCAGCTCGGTACCACGGGTCGACCCGGGGGCGGCGCTCGCGGAGGCGGGGCCCGAGGGCAGCGCGGCCGCCGTGGTGAGAGCGGAGGCGGCAGCGGCCGAGCGCAGCAGAGTGCGCCGAGTGGGAGAAGAGGGCATGACTGATCCCGGAGTGGTGAAGGGGTACGGCTGCGGGTACGCGGTGGGGGCGCGCGGTCAGGTGCTGTTGTTCTTCCGTTCGTTCTTCTGTTGCAGTGAACGGCGCTCGCGCGTCCCGCGCTTTGGTCCGACAGCCCGAACTCCGACCGCTTTTTGGGACCCGGGCCCAGCCTGCCGACAGCCGCACGGCGGCCGGAGCGCGGGGCTCACCTCCGGCCCGGGCCCAGCAGGCGGGCGATCTCCAGGGCGGTTCGCAGCTCCAGCGCGTCCTGGTCGAGTGGTCGCCCCAGCAGGTCCAGGGCCCGCCGCACCCGGTAGGTCACCGTGTTGCGGGCGACGAAGAGACGTTCGGCCGCGTTCTGGGGGCTGCGTCCCTCGGCGAGGTAGACCCGCAGCGTCTCCCGCAGCTCACGCACGCGTGGATCGTCGGCGCCCAAGGCGCCCAGCACCCGTGCGGCGAACCACCGCGCATGCTCCGGATCGGCCGTGAGCAGGGCCAGCGTGCTGACGTCGGCGTAGTCGCACAGCCAGCCCGTAGCGCCGAGGCGGGCCACCCGCTCCGCCTCCCGGGCGCCGCGGTGGCTGCGCCGGAAGCCCTCCGTGCCGTGCCCCACCGGCCCCACGGCCACCCGCAGGGGCCTGCGTTCGGGAACCAGCCGGGCCAGCCCGGCCAGTGCGTCGCGGGCCGGCTCGGCCGACCAGCAGACCCACGCCCACAGCTCCGTCGATCCCGCCGTCACCGTCAGCAGGCCCTCTCCGCCGGCCGCGCGGCACAACTCGGCGGCCAGTTGCCGCAGTTCGCCGACGGCTTCCTGGGAGCCGGAGGTGACGACGAACGCCGCGTGGTACCGGGCCAGTTCGTACCCGAGGGCGCGGGCGGCGACGGCCCCGCCGACCGGCCGTCCGGCGAGCAGCTCGTCCACCGTGCGGCGGCGTGCGGCCTCGGTGCTGCGCCGCCACCGGTCCCGTTCGGCGACGTACTCCTCGGCCAGCCGGCTGGCCTGGACGTCGGCGTACACGAAGAGCAACTCGCTGATTCGGTGGGCCTCCTGGGCGCGGACGTCCTCCGGTTCCTTGTCCAGCGCCTCCATCAGCCGGGCGTGCAGATAGGCGTGACCGAGCCGTACGCCGCGCAGCACCCGGTCCAACGGGATGTTGCGGCGGGCCAGTTCGGCGTTGCCGGACACGGCCTCCGGCGCGACCAGCGCGGCGGTCGGCTCCGGCTCGGTGGCCAGGCCCCGCAGGGCCGTCAGTACGGTGGCCTCCACCGCCCGCTGGAACGGCGGGTACGCGCCGGGCGCCCCGTGCTCGGGCACCTGCCGCACGATGTGCGCCGCCATGTCCCGGGCCACCTCCACGGCCCAGGCCACCGGGTCCGCGCCCAACGCCCGCTCGGCCACGGCCAGCGTCTCCGGTGGGCACACCGGCTCCAGCGGCCCGGCGCCGGGCGCCAGCCGCAACAACCACGAGCCCTCTGACCCAGCGCCCACACTCACCGCCCCAGTACAACAGTCGCCCCGCCCGATCCAACACCCCCTCCACCCACGCGCAGCGAATGGCGCCGACCGGGGGTGGGACGCGCAGCCCGGCGCTACCGGGGTACCGCCTGCGCCCACCCGTGCCGCCCCAGGCGGCACGCATGCCCGCAGGCTGGACGGGGTGGTGGGGCAGCGCCCCGAAGGGGCGCGGGGAACTGCGCGAACAGCCCCCACCGGCCCGCGGGTCACCCCCGTACCCCCGCCAAGCCCCGGGCCCGTAGCACTCTCCGCTCCAGTGGGGCGAAGATCAGCAGGTCCACGGCGATGCCGATGACCAGGATCTCGCCGATGGTGGCGAGGACCAGGGCCATGTCCTGGTAGGAGCGGGCGTTCTCCAGCAACTGACCGAGGCCGAGGCCCAATTCAGGGGAGCTGGCGATGAGCTCGGCGGCCATCAGAGAACGCCAGGAGAACGCCCAGCCCTGTTTGAGGCCGGCGAGATAGCCGGGAAGAGCGGCGGGAAGGAGGATGTGCCGGAGGCGCGCCGTGCCGGTGGCGCCGAGGACCCGCCCCGCCCGCAGATACAGCGGCGGCACCTGGTCGACGCCCGCCAGCAGCCCGTTCGCGATGGACGGCACCGCACCCAGCAGCACCACGGCGTAGATCGTGGCGTCGGTGAGCCCGAACCACACCACGGCCGCCGGCACCCACGCCACGGACGGCAGCGACTGGAGCCCCGACAGCACCGGCCCGATCCCGACACGCAGTGACCGCACCGCACCGAGCAGCAGCCCCAGCGCCGTGCCGAGGACGACAGCCGCCGCGAACCCGAGGGCGCCGCGCTGCGTGCTCGTCCACACCGTGGAGAACAGCGTGCCCTCGTACCACTGGTCGGACAGCGCCCGCCACACGTCGGCCGGTGACGGCAGCAGGTAGTCCGGCTTGAGCTCGGCCTCGTACGCGGCCTGCCAGGCGAGCAGGACGAGCACGGCCGCGACCACGGGCGGCAGCACCCGCTCGCGCAGGATCTGCCGCACGGGGGTGCGGGCGGGCCCGGCGGGCGCGCTGTCCAGCGCGTCGAGCCCGGCCTCGACGGTCGCGGTGGTCGCGGGGGGCGCGGTTGTCTCACCGGCGGCCATGGCGGCGTATCTCCTCCCGTAACGCGTCGGTGACCAGGGACGTCAGGGACGCCTCCGGGGTGCCGTCGACGGCCCACTCGTGGGCGACCCGGCCCGGCCGGGAGGACAGCAGGACGACCCGCTGCCCCAGCCGCACCGCCTCGCGGACGTTGTGGGTGACGAACAGCACGGTCAGCTTGTTCTCGGCCCAGATACGGGTGAGTTCCTCGTGCAGCACATCGCGCGTGATGGCGTCCAGCGCGGCGAACGGCTCGTCCATCAGCAGCACGTCGGCGTCCTGGGCGAGCGCGCGGGCCAGGGCGACGCGCTGGCGCATCCCGCCGGACAGCTCGTGGGTCCGCTTGCCGTAGGCGTCCTTCAGCCGGACCAGGTCGAGCAGGTGCCGCGCCCGCTCGGGGCGTTCGCGCCGGGGCACCCCGCGCAGCCGCAGGGCCAGTTCGACGTTGCGCCCGGCGGTGAGCCAGGGGAAGAGGGCGTGGTCCTGGAACATCAGCGCGGGCCGCCGCCCGCCGGGCACGTCGATGGTGCCCGTGGACGGCCGGTCCAGGCCGGCCACCAGGTTGAGCAGCGTGGACTTGCCGCAGCCGGAGGCGCCCAGCACACAGACGAACTCGCCGCGGCCGACGGTCAGTCCGATGTCGTCGAGGACCGTCTGGCGGCTCCCCGCGGTGTCGAACCACTTGGAGACGTGGGTGAGGCGTACGGCGGGTTGCTCCGCCGCGGCCACGAGGACGGGGCGGGCCGGTGCGCCGGCCCGCAGCACCGTTTCTGACATGGGATCAAATCCTTACGGTTCAGGTGGTTGGAGTGGCCGCGACGCCGAGCCCGGCGTCGTCCACGGCCGGCTCGCCCCGCTGGGCGAGGACCCGGTTGAGGGGGCGCAGGTCGAAGATCCCGCGCAGGGCCGCCAGCGCACCCGCGTCCTCGGTGCCGTCGGCGCCGTGCAGCAGCCCCAGCCGGTCGGCCCGCTCGGCCTCCGTGGCGAGCGTCGCGGCGAGCGGATCGTCGGTCAGGCCCACCCGCCGCCAGGCCGCGTCGAGGACGCCGCTCTCCAGCGGTCTGCCGGTCAGGTTCTCGATGGCGTCGTTGACGGCCTGCTTCCCCTGCGCCGGGTGGCTCTTGAGCCAGGCGTTCGTGCGGACCGAGGCGCGCAGTACGGCCTCGACGACGTCCGGATGGTCGGCCAGGAACGACGGGGAGACCACCACCACGGCGGTGACGAACGCGCCGCCGTCCCACAGGTCCGACTCGTCGAGCAGCACCCGGCCGCCGGCGGCGACGAGCTGCGCGGCCACCGGCTCCGGCACCCACGCCCCGTCGATCGTGCCCCGCCGGAAGCTGGTCGGGATCTCCTTGGGCGACTGCCGCACCACCGTGACATCACCGCGCCCGGTGCGCGGGTCCACCTCCCAGCCCTGCTCGCGGATCCAGTGCAGCAGCGCGACGTCCTGGGTGTTGCCCGCCTCCGGCGTGGCGATCCTGAGCCCCCGGACGTCGGCGCCGCGCACCTTCGTATCGGCGTCGACGACCAGTGCGACCCCTCCCGAGGAGGCACCGGAGACGATCCGCACACCGCGCCCGCCGGACCGCAGGAAGCCGTTGACGGCCGGTGACGGCCCCATCCACGCGATGTCCACGGCGCCCGCGTTGAGCGCCTCCAGCGCCGACGGGCCGCCGTTGAAGACCTGCGTGCGCAGCCGGGTGCCGCCCAGCTCGCGGGTGAAGTACCCCTTCTGCACCCCGGCCAGCGCGGTGGCGTGGGTGACGTTGGCGAAGTAGCCGACGGAGACCTCCTCCGCCGACAGGGGCGGCCCCGTGCCCACGGCCGGCGCGGCCGCCACCCCCGGCGCCCGGGACCCGTAGCCGCAGCCCGCCGCCAGGAACAGCAGCAGGAGCAGCGCGAGGGCCGCGCGGAGCGGACGCCGGGAGCGGGGGCGGGCCGGGCGGTGCTCAGGCAGCCGCATCGGGGGGTCCCGGAGCGGTCGCGCCGACCATGCCGGCGCTCAGCGTGGCGCCGTCGGCCGGGTCGATCAGTACGAAGGAGCCGGTGCGCCTGCTGTCCTCGTACCGGTCGAAGGCCAGCCGTTCGGCGGTGCGCAGCTGGACCTGTCCGATCTCGTTCAGCTCCAGCCGCTCCGCCCCGGGGACCCGGCGCACCACCGCGCGCACGGTGCGCGTGGTGTGCTTCAGCAGCACCTGGTCACCGGGTTCGAGCGGCCGCTCGTGCAGATGGCACACGGCGGCCTCGACGTCCCGGGACATCGTCGGCGGCGCCGCCGCCGGCACGATCAGGTCGCCCCGGGAGACGTCCAGGTCGTCGGCGAGCCGCAGCGCCCCGGACTGCGGCGAGCGGAGCCGCTCGGCCGGTGCGCCCAGTACGTCGATGCCCGCGACGGTGGTGGTGCGCCCCGACGGCAGCACGGTGACCCGGTCGCCGACCCGCAGCGCACCGGCGGCGACCTGGCCGGCGTAGAGGCGTGTGTCGCCGGAGCGGATGACGTACTGGACCGGGAACCGGGCGGGTCCGTCGGGTGCCTCGTCGGTGACGGGGACGTTCTCCAGGTGGGCGAGGACGGTCGGGCCGGCGTACCAGTCCATGCGGGTGGACGGCTCGACGACGTTGTCACCGGCGAGCGCGGAGATCGGGATCGCGGTGACCTCGGGGATGCCGAGCCCGGCGGCGAGCCGGGCGAATTCCCCGGCGATCTCCTCGAACACGGGCCGCTCGTAGCCGACGAGGTCCATCTTGTTGACGGCGAGGACCACGTGCGGCACCCGCAGCAGCGCCGCCACGGCCGCGTGCCGCCGGGTCTGCTCCACCACGCCCTTGCGGGCGTCGACGAGGATCACGGTCAGCGTGGCCGTGGAGGCGCCGGTGACCATGTTCCGGGTGTACTGCACGTGCCCGGGGGTGTCGGCCAGGATGAACCGGCGCCGGGGCGTGGCGAAGTAGCGGTAGGCGACGTCGATGGTGATGCCCTGCTCGCGCTCGGCGCGCAGCCCGTCGGTGAGCAGGGCCAGGTCGGGGCCCTCGCCGGAGGACACGCGGGCGACGGCCTCCAGTTGGTCGGCGAGGACGGACTTGGAGTCGTGCAGCAGCCGGCCCACGAGGGTGGACTTGCCGTCGTCCACCGAGCCGGCGGTGGCCCAGCGCAGCAGGTCGGCCTCGGCCGCGGTCGTCTCGGAGGGCAGGGCGGTGGACATGGGGTTCACGCGTCCTTTCTGCGCGCCCGGCCCGGCGGTCAGCCGGGACCTGGCTTCCTGGAAGATGTCGCGCACCATCAGGGCTGCGGTGAAATGAGGGGGATGGCCCGGGGCGGTCACGTCCACGGTCATGTCAGAAGTACCCCTCGCGTTTGCGGTCCTCCATCGCGGCCTCCGACAGCCGGTCGTCGGCGCGGGTGGCGCCGCGCTCGGTGAGCCGGGAGGCGGTGATCTCGACGATCACCTCGTCGACCGAGGACGCCTCGGACAGCACGGCGCCGGTGCAGGACATGTCGCCGACGGTGCGGTAGCGCACCCGGCGCTTCTCCACCGGCTCGCCGTCCTTCGGGCCGCCCCAGTCGCCCGGCGCCAGCCACATCCCGGACCGCAGGAACACCTCCCGCTCGTGCGCGAAGTAGATGGACGGCAGCTCGATGCCCTCGCGGGCGATGTACTGCCACACGTCCAGCTCGGTCCAGTTGGACAGCGGGAAGACGCGCACGTGCTCGCCGGGCAGGTGGCGGCCGTTGTACAGCTGCCACAGCTCCGGCCGCTGGCGGCGCGGGTCCCAGGTGCCGAACTCGTCCCGCAGGGAGAACACCCGCTCCTTGGCGCGGGCCTTCTCCTCGTCGCGCCGCCCGCCGCCGAACACCGCGTCGAACCCGCCGCCGCTGATGGCCTCCAGCAGCGGCAGCGTCTGGAGCGGGTTGCGGGTGCCGTCGGGACGTTCGCGCAGCACACCGCGGTCGATGTAGTCCTGCACGGACGCCACGTGGAGGGTGAGCCCGTGGGTGGCCACCACCCGGTCGCGGTAGGCGAGGACCTCCGGGAAGTTGTGCCCGGTGTCCACGTGCAGCAGCGCGAACGGCGGCGGCGCGGGCGCGAACGCCTTCAGCGCCAGGTGCAGCATCACCACGGAGTCCTTGCCGCCGGAGAACAGCAGCACCGGCCGCTCGAACTCGCCGGCCACCTCGCGGAAGATGTACGCCGCCTCCGACTCCAGGACGTCGGTGTGCCCCAGCCGGGCGGCCACCGCCGTCACAGCAGCCCCCTTTCGGCCATCAGCGCGTGCACGGCGTCCACCGACTCGTCCACGGACTGCATCTGGGTCTCCACCTTCGCGTCCGGCGTCTGCGGCGGCTCGTAGGGGTCGTCGATGCCGGTGAGGCCGGACAGCCGTCCGGCGCGGGCCTGCGCGTACAGGCCCTTCACATCGCGTACGGCGCACACCTGGAGCGGGGTGGCGACATGCACCTCCAGATACGGGGTGGCGCTCGCCTCGTGCCGTTTGCGGACCGCCTCCCGGCTGTCGGCGTACGGCGCGATGACCGGGACCAGCACCAGGATGCCGTTGCGCGCCAGCACCTCGGCGACCAGGCCGATGCGCTGCACGTTGGTGTCCCGGTCCTCGCGGGTGAAGCCGAGGCCCGCGCTGAGGAAGGTGCGTATCTCGTCACCGTCGAGGACTTCGACCCGGTGCCCTTCCCGGGTGAGGCGGCTGGCCAGGGCCTGGGCCAGGGTCGTCTTGCCGGAGCTGGGCAGCCCGGTCAGCCACACCGTGGCGCCCGGGGTGGGCGGGGTCCTCATGCGCTGCTCCTTGCCGTCGCGGTGGCCATGGGGACGACACCGTGCGCGGCGAGCACCGAGAACCCGGCGGCGCACGCCTGGTCCAGCTCCTCGCGCTCGGCGTCGGGCAGGTCACGCCAGGAGGACGAGGGCGCGTTCACCTTGGCCGCGCTCCGGCGCTCCCAGTCGCTGTCCACGAAGTCCGCGCCGAGGAACTCGCCGATGCGGTGCAGGGACTCCTCGGGCGCGGCGAGCAGGTCCTCGTACCAGACGTGCAGCACGTTCTCCTGCGGCAGCGCGGCCATCGCCTCCATGCCCCGCTGCATCTCGTCGGCCCAGTAGGTGCCGAACAGCGAGACGGGCAGCCGGTAGTCGCGTACGGCGTCGGCGTCGAAGCGGTCCGGCAGGAACGGCACCAGTTCGTCCGGTACGAAGCCCAGGTCCCGTTCGGCGTCCAGCGCGGGCGTCTCGGCGTACGGGTCGTGGCCGAGGGTGAGGTGCAGTGCCATCACCACCGCCGCCATCCGGAAGCCGGTGTGGCGGCTCATCGACAGCGCGGTGTCGCGGCCGTCGCGCACGATGTGCAGATAGCGGGCGTCGGGGAAGTGCTCGCGGAACTGCCCGGCGAGGATGAGCGAGCCGCCGCTGCGCTCGGCCCACAGCGTCTTGCCGAAGCGGGCGCACAGCCAGCCGAACAGGCGCAGGTAGTGCTCGCCGGCCCGGGCGTCCGGGAACTCGGCGACGGCCGTCTCCAGTTCGTCGTACAGCTCGTCGGGGGTGTCGGTGAGGTGGGGGAGCGTGGTCAGCAGGACGGCCGGGATGCCGGTGTCGGCCTGGAAGCGGGTGGCCGGGGAGGGGCGGTAGAGGACCTCCCGGGGGGCGAGGCCGTTCGCGGTCAGCAGCCGGTTGACGGTGTTGCGGGAGGACAGGACGTCCCAGAACTCCGCGGCCGTGAGGGGGCCTTCGGGGAAGACCCGGGCGGTGATCCGGTACATGTCCGTGAGGTGGTTGAAGAGCTCCGACAGGCTGAGCACCTGCGGGTGCTCGCGCAGCAGCTCGGAGACCAGCGTCGAGCCGCAGCGTCCGGTGCCGGTGACGAAGACCTGGCCCGGTGGGGTCGGTATGGGCATGGCGCAGCTGTTCCTTCCGTGCGTCCTTGGGGCGATGACGGTGCGTCGATGACCGTGAGTCGATGTCCGTGGGTCGTGCGGGAAGGTGCTTCGGGCGGGCCGGCGGCGGTGCCGGCCGTGGGTGCCCCGGCCGGTGTCAGGACCGGCGCAGCAGGGCCGCGTAGAGGGTGAGGCCCGGGCCGAAGGCCATGGCGACCACCGGGCCGTCGGTGCGCGGGAGGCGCTGGAGGACCATCAGGACGGTGGGGGAGGAGCAGTTGCCGCATTCGTCGAGGACGCCGTAGGAGGCGTCCAGTGCCCCGGCGGGCAGGTCGAGCCGCTCGCCGACGACTTCGAGGATGCGCTTGCCGCCCGGGTGGACGGCCCAGCCGGTGACCTCCTCGGGCGTGAGCCCGTGCGGCGCGAGGAGCTGGTCGCGGACCACCTCGCCGACGTGCTGGGCGAGCACGTCCGGGACCTTCGGGGACAGGCCCATCTTGAAGCCGAGGTCGGTGATCTGCCAGCTCATGTGGTCGGCGGTGCTGTGGTCGGTGACCGCGACGACGTCGATGACCTCGAAGCCGCTGCCGGCGTCCGGCTCCAGGACGACGGCCGCCGCGGCGTCGGCGAACAGCGCGTGCGCCACGATCTGCTCGATGTCCCGGCTGGGCGGCTGGACGTGCAGCGAGGTCAGCTCCAGGCAGAGCAGTACCGCCGGCCGGCCGCGCGAGGCGACGAAGTCGGAGACGGCGCCGAGCGAGGGGACGGCGGCGTAGCAGCCCATGTGGCCGATGAACAGCCGCTGGACCTTGCTGCTCATGCCCAGCTCGTCGGCGAGCCTTAAGTCCAGGCCGGGGGTGGTGTAGCCGGTGCAGGAGGCGACGGCCAGCAGGCCCACGTCCGAGGGGGAGAGGCCCGCGGACTCGAGCGCGTTCTCGACGGTGCGCCTGCCGAGGGGCACGGCCTCCTCGATGTAGCGCTCCATGCGCTGTCCGGTGCTCCAGCCGGACACCTCCTTCTCGGCGCGCGGGTCCACGGCCGTGGAGCGGGAGCTGATTCCGGAATTCTCGAATATCCGGCGGGCCAGCGGAAAACCGTCGTAGTGGTCCAGGAAGAATTCCTGCCACAGGTCGTCCTGGCTGCTCCGGGTATCCGGAAATGAATGGGAGGAGCCGGTGATGACAGGACGCGCGGCGGCGCGCAGTCCATGGCGGGCAGGGGCGATTTTCTCTTCGAGATGCATGCGTGTTCCCTTGTTTTCGGGCAGCGTGAAACAGCCGCGTGGTTCCGACGGCGGGAGAGGGAATCGTGCGTGCCGATGACCTCTGACAAGGCACCTTTGCGCAGGTCAGACGGTCAGGTGAAATGCGCCTCAAGGGCGCATGGAGATGGAAAGAAGAATGGTCTTGCTCTCCCCCGTTCGATCCGGATGTCGTGTTCATCCGGTGACTTCAGTCAAACACAGGCCTTCTAGTGGAATCAAATATTCCGGAGTAAATTTCCTCGCCGGTAACATTGAGCGACGCAAAAACGCCGGTCCACCTCCCGGTAAACCCGGCAGGCGGACCGGCGCCGTGTTTTCCGGCCCGGTTTCGATGTCTGGAAAAGAGTCCTTGGCTAATTCAGCCAGAGCCGGCGTTGATTTCGGTCAGCGGTCGCGCGGGTTCGGCCCGGTCCGGCTCGTGCAGCCGGGCGCCCTCGATGTCCAGGTCCGGCAGCAGCCGGTCGAGGCCGCGTGGCAGCCACCAGGCGCCGCGTCCCACCATCGCCAGGACCGCCGGCACGAGGGTCATCCGCACGACGAACGCGTCCACCAGCACGCCGAACGCCAGGGAGAACGCGATGGGTTTGACGATGGCGTCCTCCGTCGTCACGAAGCTGGCGAAGACGAAGAACATGATGAGCGCCGCCGCCGTCACCACCCGCGAGGCATGCCCCGCCCCGTCGACCACCGCGTCCTTGGCCCGCCCGGTACGCACCCACTCCTCGCGCATGCCGGACACCAGGAACACCTCGTAGTCCATCGCCAGGCCGAAGAGCACCGCCATCAGCACGATCGGCAGGAAGCTGACGACGGGTCCGGTCCGGGCCACGTCCAGCGCGTCGGCGAGCCAGCCCCA
The DNA here is from genome assembly GCF_014596915.1 of Streptomyces sp. TRM68416. Taxonomy (GTDB): domain Bacteria; phylum Actinomycetota; class Actinomycetes; order Streptomycetales; family Streptomycetaceae; genus Streptomyces. The sequence continues at coordinate 421,261 of NZ_JACVWU010000001.1, read as the reverse complement.
CTGGAAGACGGCCACGACCGCGCCGAAGGACGCCGCGACCGACAGCAGGAAGCCGACGGTCGCCTTGACGGGCACGACCAGGGAACGGAACACCAGCAGCAGAAGCACGAGACAGAGCCCGACGACCACGGCCGCGAACGGCAGCAGCGAGGAGCTCAGCCGGTCGGAGACGTCGATGCCGATCGCCGTGGTGCCGGTGACCGAGACGGCGGCGCCGGTCTCCCGCTCGACGGCGGGCGCGTCGTCGCGGACGGCGTCCACCAGGTCCTGGGTGGACTCGTCCTGCGGTCCGCCCTCGGGCACGACCTGGATCACCGCCCGCCCGGACTCGGCCGCGTACTGCGGTTGGCCGACCTTCACCACGCCCGGCAGCTCCTGCAGCCGCCCCGCGACCGCGGCCGCCTGCCCCTGCCCGGCCTCGCCGGGGGAGTCCGCCTCGACGAGCACGAGCAGCGGCCCGTTGAAGCCGGGCCCGAAGGCCTCGCCGACGGTGTCGTACGTCTCGCGCTGCGAGGTTCCGTGCGCCGCCGTGCCGTTGTCGGGCAGCGCGAGCCGCAGATCGGCGGCGGGCAGCGCGAGGGTCACCAGCGCGGCGACCGCGCCGACGACGACGAGCAGCGGGCGCCGGGTGACGAGCCGGGCCCAGCGCCGCCCCATGACCTTCCCGGCCTCCTCCCCGCCGGCGCTCGCGGCCGCCCGTCGCGCCGCCCGCGACCCCGGACGCGGCGCGAGCCGCGCCCCCGCGAGGCCGAACAGCGCCGGCAGCAGCGTCACCGCCACCAGCACGGCGATGAGCACCGTCGCCGCCGCGCTCAGGCCCATGACCGTCAGGAACGGGATCCGCACCACGGCCAGTCCGACCAGCGCGATGACGACCGTCGTCCCGGCGAAGGCCACCGCGCTGCCGGCCGTGCCGACCGCGCGTCCCGCCGACTCGCGCGGCTCCATGCCCCGGGCGAGCTGGGCCCGGTGCCGGGAGAGCACGAACAGGGCGTAGTCGATGCCGACGGCGAGCCCGAGCATCAGCGCCAGGCTCAGCGCGGTCGACGACACCGTCACCCCCGAGGACACCGCCAGCAGCCCGGCGAGCCCGGTGCCGATGCCGACGAAGGCGGTCAGCAGCGGCATCCCGGCGGCGAGCAGCGAGCCGAAGGTGAGGGCGAGCACCGCCAACGCGACGACCACGCCGAGCAGTTCGAGGACGGTGGGGGTGAGCACGCCGTTTCCGTACGCCTGACCGCCGACGGAGACCTCGAGGCCCGCCTCCTCGGCGGCCCGGGTGGTCTCCTCCAGCGCGTCGAGGCTGCCGTCGTCCAGGCCGGAGCGGGTGACGTCGTAGTTGACCTGGGCGAGTGCGGTGCGCCCGTCGGGGGTGACGGTTCCGGCCCGGTCCGGTGGGATGACCGCGGCGACCTGCGGGGCGTCCTGCGCGGCGGCCAGGGTGCGCTGGATGCCCTGTGTGGCCCGTGGATCGGTGATCCTCGTGCCCTCGGGCGCGGTGAACACGATCTGGGCGCTGGTGCCCGCGGCGGCCGGGAAGTCCTCGGCCATCGTGTCCTGCGCCCGCTGGGATTCGGAGCCGGGAATCGTGAACTCGTTGTCGAGCTTGCCGCCCACGACGACCAGCGCGCAGACGGCGCCGGCCAGCACGGCCAGCCAGGCCGCCAGGACGAGCCGCCGACGGCGGTAGGCGCCGAGACCGAGCCGGTAGAGCCAAGTCGCCACGGAGATGCTCCTCGTGCAGTAGTGGCATGTGCGGTGGTGGGACGGGGGCCACCGGAAAGCCGGGTGGGTCAGGCCTTCACGGTGGTGCTGCCTCCCGCGAGTTCCAGGCGCAGCCCGTCGGCGGTGACGGCGAGCCGTTCCGGCTCCAGGTCCAGTGGGAGTCCGGACAGGTCGACCTCCTGCGGGGTGTCTCCGAGCAGTTGGCCGGCGAGGGCGTCGGGGACCGTGCGCTCGCCGACGCGCACGGTGGTGCGCTCGAACCGGATGCCCTCCTTCTGCAGGACCGGCCGGAAACCGACGGCGATCCGTCCGGCCGGCCCGGCGTGCACGGTCAGTTCGCCGTTCTCCTGGTCGGTGCTCACCCCCGCGACGCCGATGGCGCCGTCGGTCATCGTGGCCACGGCGCCGGCCAGGGCGGCGTCCGTCAGTTCGGCGCTGACCCGGCTGTCGGCCACCGACAGCCCGTCGCCGGTGCGGACCACGTCGGCCAGTTCGGCGTGCAGGTCCACCCCGGAGAACCGGCGGAAGGTCGCGCCCTCGCCGGAGACCTCCACGCGGGGGAAGGACCCGCGGGCCAGTTGCAGCATCACCGGTGTCGGCCCGAAGCCCACGTCGAGGCCGGTGTGCAGGCGCTCTTCCATGCGGTCCGCGAACCGGCCGGCCGCCTGATGACGTGCCACCGCCTCGGCGGCACCCGCGACGACCAGCAGACCGCCGACCACGCCCAGGGTGATCAGACGGGCCCTGCGGGAGACCCGCCCGCGGAGCGCACGCCCCCTCCGAAAAAGTGTCATGACTGACACCATACAGAATCTGTCAGGACTGACAGATTCTGTACCGTCGGTTTTCCGCCTGAGATACTCCGGGCATGGCAACCCTCGACACTCCCTCGGCGGAGCCGCACGGGCGCCGCGAGGCCCACAAGGCGGCGACGCGCAAGGCCCTCCAGGAGGCCGCCCACCGCATGTTCGAGGAGCGCGGCTACGCGCAGACCACCGTGCGGGACATCGCGGCGGCCGCCGGGGTCACCGAGCGGACCTTCTTCCGCTACTTCCCCTCCAAGGAGGACCTGGTCCTCGACGAGGTCCTGGACCTCATTCCGGTCATGCGGGCCCATGTCGTCGCCCGCCCCGCCGCCGAGGATCCCTACACCGCCGTCCTCGGCGCCTGTCTCGAACTGATCGCCGACGGCGGGCCCGGACTGATGTTCAGCGGGCCCCCGCAGCGCTTCCCCGGCCAGCCGGTGCGCCAGTTCCTGCCGGTGCTGAGCCAGTTCGAGGACGGCCTCGCCGCCGCGCTGCGGGAGCGGCTCGCCGCGCGCGATCCCGACGCGGCCACGCCGCTGCGCGCGGCCGTGCTGGCCCGGGCCGCCGTCGGCGCGATGCGCTCCGCGCTGTTCGCCTACGCCGGTCTGCCGGAGGAGGAGCGCACCCCGGCCGTGGCGCACGACCTGCTGCGCACCGCGTTCGACTGCCTCCGGGAGGCGTGAGCGCACGGCGGGCGGCCGTCAGGTCGGTGGTGCAGGGCCATTGCCCGGGGAAACGGAATTTGAGTAGCCTGTGTTCGCCATTCCGATCGGCTGTTGAAATTTCGAACACAGCCTGACTTTAGGAGGGGACGGACGTGGGACGCCTCGTACCTGCCGTGACCCGGGCTCTCGACATCCTTGAGCTCTTCCTCGACGGGGACGGCACGCTCTCCGCCCCCGACATCGTGCGCAAGCTCCAGCTCCCGCGCACCACCGTGCACGAGCTGGTCACCACACTCGCCGCCCGGTCCTACATCACCCCCGTGCCCGGACAGCCCGGACGGTACCGGCTCGGCGTGCGCCCCTACCAGCTCGGCAGCCGGTACGCCGAGCAGCTCGACCTCGCCGCCGAGGGCCAGCAGGTGGCCCGGTCGGTCGCCGAGACCTGCGACGAGACGGTGCACGTGGCGATCCTGGAGGGCACCGACGTCATCTACATCGCCAAGGTCGACTCCACGCACGCCGTGCGCATGGTGTCCGCGGCCGGCCGCCGCCTGCCCGCCCACTGCACCTCCGTCGGCAAGATGCTGCTGGCCTCGCTGCCCGAGCCCGAGCTCGCCTCGCGCATCCCGGACGACGCCGAGCTGGCCGCGATGACCCCCAACAGCATCACCGAACCGGGCGCGCTGCGCGAGGCCCTCGCCGAGATCCGGGAGCGGGGGATCGCGGTGGAGAGCCGCGAGTCCAACCCGGACGTCTCCTGCGTGGCCGCGCCGGTGCGCGACCGCACCGGACGGGTCGTCGCCGCGCTCTCCATCTCCGTACCGATGATCCGCTGGAGCGAGGACCGCAAGGCGGAGCTGGAGCAGCTCGCCGCCAAGGGCGCCGCCGAACTGTCGGAGCGGCTCGGCCACCGGAGCGCGGCATGAGCGCCCACGGGATGAGCTCCTACGAGGTGGCGGTACGGGCCGAGGCGACCCTCGGCGAGGGGCCGACCTGGGACCCGGCGACCGGGCGGCTGCTCTGGATCGACATCCTGGGCGCGCGGATCCACACCTACGACCCGTCCTCGGGGCGCCGGACCGTCCGGACGACGGACCAGCACATCGGCGCGGTGAAGCCCCGTTCCGGCGGCGGCCTCGTGCTCAACCTCCGCGACGGAGTGGCCCTCCTCGACCCCGACGGCTCCTTCCGCTGGCTCCACCGCGAACCCGTCCCCGGCCGCCGCGCCAACGACGCCGCCGTCGCCCCCGACGGCTCCCTGTGGGCGGGCACCATGCGCTACGACGAGGCCGCGGGCGGCGGCACGCTCTCCCGTGTCACCGGGGACGGCACGGTCGAGCCGGTCCTGGACGACGTCGCCGTCAGCAACGGCACCGGCTTCAGCCCCGACGGCCGGCTCATGTACTACATCGACTCGCCCACCCGCCGGATCGACGTCTTCGACCACGCGGACGGACGCATCACCAACCGCCGCACCCTCGCCCGGATCGAGGACGGCGCCGGCTTCCCCGACGGCCTCACCGTCGACGCCGACGGCTGCGTCTGGGTCGCCCTGTGGGACGGAGGCGCGGTACGCCGCTACACCCCGGCCGGCGACCTCGACCGCGTCCTCACCCTCCCCACCCCGCGCGTCACGGCCTGCGCCTTCGGCGGCCCCGACCTCACCGACCTCTACGTCACCACGGCCCGCGTGGGCCTGACGGCCCCCCACCCGGTGGCGGGCTCCCTGCTGGTGGTACCGGGCGCGGGCAAGGGGTTGGAGCAGCCGGCGTTCGCCGGGTGACTACTGCAGCTCCGCCCGTTTCAGCTCCTCCGCGGTGAACGGCGGCCCGCCGAGCGCAGGCTTGAGCGGGCCCGCCACCGCCGCCAGCAGCACCCCCGGCGTCAGCAGCGCGCCCGCCCCCCGCTCCAGGGACATCACGTCCGTCACCGCCCGAGCGACCCGCCCGTTGCCCGTGGCCGTGTGGACCAGACGGTCGACGTAGGCGGCGATGAGGCGTTCCGCGCGCGTGGGGGCCGTTTCCGACGCCCCGGGGTAGAACACGTCCTGCCCGATGGCCAGGTCCCACGCCTGCTGAGCCCGCCGCGCCACCGCCCGCTGGAGCCGTCGGGACAGCCCCGGCGTACCCCACCCGAGCTTCGCGACCGTGGACCGCAGGGCCACCGCCTCCTGCGCCGCCACCGACATGCCGTGCCCGTAGACCGGATTGAACGCGGCGAGCGCGTCGCCGACGACCACGAAGTTCTCCGGCCAGGCCGGCATCCGCTCGTAGAAGTGGCGGCGGTTCGCCGTCGTCCGCGTGAAGGCGACCTCCGTCAGCGGCTCCGCCCGCGCGATCAGGTCGGCCAGGACGGGGTGCCGCAGCCGGGTGCGGGCGTAGGCGTCGAAGTCGGCCGTGTCCGGCGAGGGCCGGTCGTCCCGGCTGCCGAACAGGGTGACCAGCCACCGGCCGTTCTCGATCGGCAGCAGTACGCCGCCCTGGCCGGCGCTCTCGGTCCGCGGGGCGGGCTGGACGTTGACGACGGGGAAGCCGTCCCGGGCGGCCTCGGGCGCACGGTACAGGCGGCTGGCGTACGCCAGGCCCGAGTCGACCTCGCGCACCTCGGGCTCCGGCAGCCCGAGTGCGGCCAACCAGTGGGGCGTGCGGGAGCCGCGTCCGGTGGCGTCGACGACCAGGTCCGCGGGCAGGGTGCGGCGCGTGTCGTCGTGCGCCCGCACGCGCACGCCGGTGACCGCGGCACCCGTGCCGTCCAGGCCGAGCACCTCGGCCCGCTCCACGAGGGCGATCCGCTCGTCGGCGAGCACCTGCGCCCGTACCGTCGCGTCCAGCAGGTCCCGGCTGCACAGCACCATGAAGTGCGACTCGGCCCACCGCCGGTACCAGCCGCGCGGTGACAGGCCGACCATGTCCGTGGTGATCGGCAGCCGGTGGGCGCCGGCCTCCCGCAGCCGCGCGCCGATGCCCGGCAGCAGCTCCTCCAACGCGTGCGCGCCCCCGGACCACAGCTGGTGGACGTGCCGGGCCTGCGGCAGGCCCTTGCGCGGTTCGGGGCCGGAGGGCAGCGCGTCGCGCTCGACGACCGTGACCCGGGCGCCGAGGGAGGCCAGCGCGCGGGCGGCGAGCATCCCGGCCAGCGAGCCGCCGAGCACGACGGCGGTGGACTTGCGATCACTCATGTGCGGACACGCTCTCTGCGGAAACAGGACGGGGGGTCGTAGAAGGAGACGCGGGCGCCGCCGCCCTCGCGCGCACCGCCTCCAGCTCCTCCGGCCGGCGCAGCGCGCGGGACACCGCCCCGATCTCCCGCAGCAGCTCTGTCGTGTCCGGGTCGCCCGACCCGTCACTCTCCGGCGCCCGCCGCTTCGCCTCCACGGCGTCCTGGATGGCCACCGCGGCCGCCAGGGCCCGGGCCCGCGCCGGTTCGTGGCCGAGGCCGAGGGCGGCGTCGTACGCCCGCCGGCGCAGGTCCTCGTCGAGGTGGCGGGCCAGTGGCAGCAGGACGTCGCGGATGAACGTCTCCCGGCGGATCAGCCGCAGTTCGGGGGTGGCCCGCAGCACGAAGGGGACGCGGCTGCCGTGCACGGAGCGCATCAGCAGGTACAGGGGCCGCAGTTGGCGGTGTGCGAGGCGGACGCGCCAGCGGTCCTGCAGGTACTGGCCGGCGTGCGGCAGGATGAAGCCGACCGCGATCAGGATGGCCGACCCGGCGGCCACGGTCGGCGCCAGGTCGGTGCTGAGCCAGTCCAGGTCGTGGCCGGTCCAACGGGCGACCACGGCGGTGAGCTTGGCGCCGTCGAAGACGAGGTTCACCCCGTAGCCCACGCCCAGCAGCTTCAGTCCCCAGCGCAGCCAGGCGTCGAGTCCGTCGGTGCGCACCCAGTTCCAGATCAGCCGCGAGGTGATCAGGACGGCCACGGTGTGCGCGAGCAGGTAGAGCAGGATCTCCTCGCGCATGAACGGGGTGTTGGCGTAGTACGTGTCCAGGTCCCGCAGCCGTTCCACGGGCGCGTCGGCGAGGGCGAACAGCACCCACAGGGCGACGATCACGCCGGAGTAGACGGAGACCACCCAGCGCATGGCGCGGCGGGTGGCGGCGGAGCGGTCGTACAGCCCGTTGCGCCACGCGATGATCAGCATCAGGCAGGAGCCGCAGAAGGCCGTCAGGAGCGAGTAGCACCAGGGGGCCGAGATGTTGGGCACGCCGACGAGGTCGTTGACCCAGGCGATGGTGGAGGGCGAGCAGAACACGAACACCCCGCAGGCGAGCAGCAGCAGTCCGCCGACCGCGCGCAGCAGGGGATCCTTCCAGAGCCGGATGATGGTGGGCAGCTTGATCGCCAGGGCGGCGGACAGCACCGCGGTGGGGATCCAGAAGGAGATGTAGAAGTCGCTGAGCAGGTCTGAGGGGTTCAGAGCGTACGTCGTCACCGCGCCGGCCCTCCGCGCCCGCGGTAGCCGAGGGCCCGTTGCAGAGGGTCGAGGGGGCCCTGAGCCACTGCGGAGAGGAGCGGCCGGAACAGCGCCGCCAGCCGGTGCCCGAAGTCGTCCGCCTCGGCCTCCTCGCGTTCCCGGGAGCCGTTGCGGGCGGCGATGGCGAGGGCGTCGCGCAGTCCGGGCCCGTCGGCCAGCGCGCCGGCCGCGGCGGAGCCCGCCTGGCGGTGGTGGCGGTGCCCGGCGTGCAGGTGCCACAACTCGTGGCCGAGGATGACGAGTTGCTGGACGGCCTCGGCCCGCTCCTCGACGATGACCAGGTCGAAGTCCTGGAACTCCAGCCACAGGCCGGTCACTTCGAACTCGTCGGGAAACCGCTCGAAGCGCAACTCCACCCGCCGCCCGCCACGCCTGGCGGTCATCTCCTCGCACAGGGCGGCGCACAGTTCGCGGACGTCGGCAGGGGGGCGGGGTCTGGCCCGCAGGGCGGTGGCGAGGTCGGCCGCGAGGCCGCGCATGGCGATGCCGCGCATGGCGGGGCCGCCGCGTGAGCGCCGCAGCGCCGCCGCGACCCGGGACGCCCTCCTCCGCGCGCCCGCGATGTCCATCGTTCCCCCTCGTCTCGCCGCCGTCCCGGAGTCGCACAGCGGGCCGTTCGAGAGTACGCGGCCACAACTGTCCGCGTCATGCGATCCGGCGACCGTAGTTCAACCGAGAACGACCGGTTGACCGGCCGGGAACGATCGCGACATCCCGCGCACCCCATTGACGTGCGGGCGCATCAACTTTACGGTCCCGTTCGAAGTTACGAGTGCCATACGAAATGTCGAACGGACGACCGGCCACGTACTACCGCAGACGAAAGGGAACCATGCGTACCGCCCGCTTCACCCTCGACCCGGCGTTCAGGGTCGCCGAGGTCAACCCCCGCCTGTTCGGCAGCTTCGTGGAACACCTCGGCCGCTGCGTCTACACCGGCATCTTCGAACCGGACCACCCCACCGCGGACGAGGCGGGCCTGCGCCAGGACGTCCTGGACCTGGTCCGCGAACTCGGCGTCACCGCCGTCCGCTACCCCGGCGGCAACTTCGTCTCGGGCTACAAGTGGGAGGACTCCGTCGGCCCGGTGGAGGACCGCCCCCGCCGCCTCGACCTCGCCTGGCGCACGACGGAGTCCAACCGCTTCGGCCTCTCCGAGTACATCGACTTCCTCCGGAAGGTCGGCCCCCAGGCCGAGCCGATGATGGCCGTCAACCTCGGCACCCGGGGCGTCGCGGAGGCCATCGAACTCCAGGAGTACGCCAACCACCCCGCCGGCACCGCACTCTCCGACCTGCGCGTGGCCCACGGCGACAAGGACCCCTTCGGCATCAAGCTCTGGTGCCTGGGCAACGAGATGGACGGCCCCTGGCAGACCGGCCACAAGACGGCCGAGGAGTACGGCCGGGTCGCCGCCGAGACGGCCCGCGCCATGCGCCAGGTCGACCCGACCGTGGAACTCGTCGCCTGCGGCAGCTCCGGCCAGGGCATGGAGACCTTCGCCGCGTGGGAGGCGACGGTCCTGCAGGAGACGTACGACCTCGTCGACCACATCTCGCTGCACGCCTACTACGAGCCGCTCGACGGCGACATCGACTCCTTCCTGGCCTCGGCCGTCGACATGGAGTCCTTCATCGACAACGTCGTGGCCACCTGCGACCACGTCGGCGCCCGCCTGAAGTCGAAGAAGAAGATCAACCTCTCCTTCGACGAGTGGAACGTCTGGTACATGTCCCGCAGCCAGACCGAGGTCAGCGCCCTGGACTGGCCGGAGGCGCCCCGCCTGCTGGAGGACAACTACAGCGTCACCGACGCGGTGGTCTTCGGCTCCCTGCTGATCGCGCTGCTGAGGCACGCGGACCGGGTGACGGTCGCCTGCCTCGCCCAGCTGGTCAACGTCATCGCCCCGATCATGACCGAGCCCGGCGGCCCGGCCTGGCGGCAGACCACGTTCTTCCCCTTCGCCCAGGCCTCCCAGTACGGCCGCGGCGAGGTCCTCGACGTCCGCGTCGACTCGCCGACGTACGAGACGAAGAAGTACGGCGAGACCGATCTGCTGCACGCCACCGCCGTACGCGCCGAGGACGGCACGGTCACCGTCTTCGCGGTCAACCGCAGCCGCACCGAGCCGCTGCCGCTCGAAGTCGCCCTGGGCGCACTGGACTTGACGCGGGTCGTGGAGCACAGCGTCCTCGCGGACGGCGACCCCGACGCCCGCAACACCCTGGACGACCCCGAGCGCGTCACGCCGCACCCGGGCGAGGGCACAGCACTGGCGGACGGCACCCTCACCGCCGTACTGGAGCCGCTGTCCTGGAACGTGATCCGGCTGGGCTGACCCATCCTGCCGCGTCCAGCGGTGACAATGGTCGTATGAGGATCTCGGCACGGGCGGACTACGCGGTACGGGCGGTACTGGAACTCGCCGTACGACAGGGCGGCGAACCGGTGAAGGCGGAGGCCATCGCCGCCACGCAGGACATTCCGCACAAGTTCCTGGAAGGGATCCTCGGTGACCTCCGCCGCGCCGGACTGGTCGAGAGCCGGCGCGGCGGCAACGGCGGCTACATGCTGGCCCGCGACCCCGCGGAGATCACCGTCGCCGACGTCATCCGGGGCGTAGACGGCCCCATCGTCTCGGTACGCGGCGTCCGCCCCACCGGCCTCACCTACGCCGGCTCGGCTGAGCCTCTCCTCCCACTCTGGATCGCCCTACGAGCCAACGTCCGCCGCATCCTTGAGGGCGTCACGATCGCCGACATCGCGACGGGCAAACTCCCCGAGCCGGTACAGGAACTGGCCGCGGAACCGGCGGCCTGGGAGAACCCCTGACCCGCCCCGCCCGCCCCGCCCGGTCCGCCTGACCCCGGCTCAGGAGACGTCGACCGCGAGCGTGTAGAAGCGGGTGATCTGCTCGGGGTTGTCGTTGTCGTCCGTCACCAGGTACAGCACCCGCCGCCCCTGGTGGGGCCCTTCGGTCAGCGGACGGCCCAGCGCCATCCCCTCGGCGTTGTCCAGCAGCGGATTGACCTGGGGCTGCCGGGCGCGGGCGCCGGAGGGCGGACAGTCCCCGAGGTCGACCAGCTCCCGCTTGACCACGAACGCGGAGGCGGGCGTCCGCTCCAGCGACCGCTCCCCGCTGACGTCCTTCAGGCCGGTCAGGGACACCTCGTAGACGCGGATGCTGTTGCCCTGGCCCTCGGTGTAGCCGCGCTCCAGCGCCAGGAAGCGGCCGTCGCCGATCGGCGCGAACTCGGCGAGGCGCAGTCCGGAGTCGGTCTGGTAGGCGAGTTGACCGTCGACGCGGTACGCGCCGCCCGGCTCGCCGGTGTAGCGCAGGATGCGGATGCGGTTGCCGCCGCGGTAGGTACCGTCCCGGCCCAGGGGCTGCTCAAGACCGACGTAGAGCCGCCGCCCGTCGGGGGAGAGGGCGAGGGACTCGAAGATCGCGCCGCGCTGGGCGTCGCCGCCGGGGGAGTCGGTGCGGAAGGGCTCCGGGACCGGCAGCTCGTACAGCAACTCGCCGGTGGCGAGGCTGTAGCGGCCGATCGAGGGCGCGTGCTCGGAGGCCACGAGGACCGTGCGGCCACCCTCCTCCACGGCGATGGCCTCTCCGTCGAAGCCCTGCTCGCCGCCGTACGGCCGCCCGTCCCGGCGCACCAGCGCTGTAGCCCCGGCGATCTCGGGTTTCGGGGACTTCCCCGGCGGGCCCAGGGACAGCCGGTACAGCACCGGGGAGGAGTTGTCGGTCAGGGAGAGGGCCGTGGCACCGGTGGGGCCCTCGGAGGTGAGGGCGAGCGCGGACAGGCCGACGAGACGGCGGCCCTGGAAGGTGACCTTGTCCAACCGGTCGGAGAAACCGATCAGGGAGGCGCGCGCCGAGCAGACGTCGGAGGGCGGCCTGCCGCTGTCGGCGGCGAGCACGGCGACCGGGGCGAGCGCGGCCAGCACGAAGGCCGTACGACGCTGCCAGCGGGGGCGCGGCGGAGGCGGCAGGAACCGGTCGGGCGGCAGCGGGTGGGCGAGGTTGCGCACGAAGGGGAGCTGGCCGACCTGGTTGTTGTCCTGCTGGCGCGGGGTGGGTCTGCCGCGGTGCTCAAGGGAGCCGCGGACCTCCCGGTAGATCGCGTCCAGGGTCAGGTACGGCCGTATCGGCTGCCCCTCCCGGCCGGGTATCCCCTCGCGCAGCACCCGGACGAACTCGCCCGTGAACGCCGTGCATTCCTCGCCCCGGGGCGCCAGCGCCCGTACGTTGGAGGCGGCGGACGTCAGCAGATAGCTCCCCGCCATGCCCTTGACGTCCGCGACCGTCCTGAGCGGGGTGCGCGTCTGGGCGTCCATGTCGCCGAGGGCACGTCCGCTGTAGCAGCAGTCCAGGATGATGACCCGCCGCCGGGCCCGGTTGTGCTGGCGCAGCGCCTCGCGCAACTCGCTGTACAGCACCGCCTTGTGCGGGAGTTCCTCCATCGACCCGATCATGGTCAGCCGCAGCGCGCCCAGCGGATCGACGAAGCCGTGTCCGGCGTAGTACACGATCAGGGTGTCCCGGGCGGACCGGGCCGCCTGCACGACCGGGTCGATCAGGTCGTCCGGGGAACTCGGGTCGAGCACGACGACGCACTTGTCCGCGGGCAGCCCCCAGATCGCCCGGTCGGTGAGCGCCTCCTTCAGCCGGGTGAGGTTGCGCGCCACCGTGGGCAGCTTCGGCATGGTCTTGTACGCGGCGACACCGATCAGTACGGCGGCGGAGGCACCGGGGTCCGGCAGCGCCTCGGTCACCTGGCGCCGTCCGGCGGGTCCTCGGGCGGGTCGCTCATGGCGTCGAGCTCCCGCAGAAACGCTTCGACCTCCTCGGGGCTCGCGTCGGGCCGCAGGACGGCGCGGCGCCCGTCCCGTTCGACGATCACGTGTGACCGGGGCCGACGGGCCCTGCGGAACTCGATGATGATGAACCCCAGCGAGGTCAGCTGGAACGCAGACTCCAGGACCAACTGCACGATGTCGAAGGCATCGCCCATCGTGGAATCGCCGTCGGGACCCTCGGCGGGCGGAAGTTGAGCACGGAGCCTGATCTCCGCATCAAGACCCAGTTCGCGTTCCGCGAGCAACCAGTCGTAGAGCTGCTTGAGTTCGCCGTGATCGGAATCGTCGGGCAGTCTGAGCTGGACGTCCATGCCCTACCTTCGCCCCCTGCCGGGTCGGGCCGTACTGGATCGTGTGAGTGATCAACTCCCCGCCTGCCACGGGAGGTTGACCTCAGTGACCAGCATACGTTCGTAGGGTGCACCTGCGCACCAAGATCCCGCCTCGCGTGGTTGGGCTAGCCTCCTCCCGACGTCCACCAAGGAGAGGCACCGAGTGAAAAAACTGCCGAGTATCGCGTCCGTGCTGGCCCTCTTGACCGCAATCGCCGCCACCTCGACAACGTCCGCCCACGCCGCTACGGACAGGAGCGGGGCGGAGCGGCTGAGCATCCCGAACAGCAGCCCGTGCAAGGCGGGCCGCACCGTCATGCAAGGTATGGTCGCGGGTTCGGGCGGCCAGCTCTACATCATCTTCACCAAGGCGGGCGGGGCAGAGCCGGTCCTGTCCAGGTGGGTGCGCGACGGCTCGACCTGGGATGGCACCAGCTGGACCTGTGCCGGGGCGCCGACCTCCATACCCGCCCTCGGCCACGGCAACGACCTTGCCTACAACCGGGACTATCGGGGCCAGGGCCCTGCCCTGATCGCCACCCAAGGAAGTCAATCGGCGTTCCCAAGCCCTGATGTGACGATCATTCACCTGAACTCGTCGGGAGCCATCGGCTCAAGCGAGGTGGTCCGCCTGCCCATCGGCAACATCAGCGGCCTCTGCTACAGCGCGACGGCGGCCGGCGGAGCCGGCAAATATGCCGCCCGCCGCCTGGGCAAGCTGTGGACCCACCCCGGTTCCGGCTCCCTGACGAGCGGCTGGACACTCGTGAACAGCAACCTGACGAGCCACGACAACCGCTCCGACCAAGGACTCGACTGCTCCGCGAACTACATCTGGAACACCAAGTCCATCAACACTTCAACGCCCACTACGGGATGGAACTGGGTGTACCAGTACAACTGGTCCGGAAAAGACGTGGAGAGCGATATCGGAATTCCGGGGAACAACCTGGTCGACGAGATCGAAGACATCACCCACATCGGGAGCGACTTCTTCATCGGCGTCAACCGAAACGAGGGGAGGCCCGACTCGGTGAAGGTCTTCATCGAGTGAGGCCCTTCCCTCCGCGCAGCCCCATTTATTGATCATCGTCGTCGAGGGGTTCGGGCTCGCGGGTGTAGGCGAGGTCGAGAACGTAGCGTTCGGTGACGGGGCAGTTGTTCCAGGCTTCGGTGAGCTGACCGTCCGGGGAGTCGTCGGTGAGTTGATCGAGGGCGGTGGCGTGGTAGTCGGCTGCCGCTTGGCGGTTCTGCCACCAAGCGTGGCCTTCGTAGACGCCGGGGCGGGGCAGGGTGATCTCGTCGGCGGGGCCGCGGTCGAGTTGGCCGATGACCAGGATGCCTGTTTCGGATTCCAGGCTGACGTCGGTGTGGCCTTCGGCCTCGGCGGGCGGGGCGGGCGGGGAGTCCCAGATGAGGATGGTGATCTGGACTTTCATGTCCGGCTGCAGGCTGAGGAGGTACAGGTGGTAGCCGTTGCCCGCTACCACCTGTACCTCCGCGGCATCCAGGGCTGCTTCGTCGCCGAGGTAGGCGTCCGCGTCGTAGACCTCCAGCACGCGGCGGCCGGGGGTGGCGGTGATGTTGTGTTCGGCGAGAAGTGTCATGGGTAGTGGTGGCTTCCTGCTGGTTGGTGATCTTCCTTTTTGGGGTTCCTGTGAATGGCTGGAGTTCGACCTGTTCATGTCAAGGAGGGATTCCTACGATGCGAACGCCTCCGGTCTCCACAGGAAGCTCACCATTCCTTCAAAGGTGAACCATCGGTCGGAGGCGTAGCCACCCCCCAACTCAAGGAGGAGCCATGGCGCGTGGACTTCTGTTGAGCGGCGCCGCGCTCGCCGCTCTCGTCGTTGCCGCACTGCCCGCGGAGGCGGCGGACCCGTTCGACGACCCGCCACCGGACAAGATCATCATCAAGGTCGCCACCGTCAACGGCTCCGGCTGCCCCCAGGGCACGGCCGCCGTCGCCGTCTCGGAGGACAACACAGCCTTCACCGTGACCTACAGCGACTACCTCGCCCAGGTCGGCGGCAACTCCGACCCCACCGCCTTCCGCAAGAACTGCCAGCTCAACCTGATCGTGCACGTCCCCCAGGGCTTCACCTACGCCATCGCCAGCGCCGACTACCGGGGCTTCGCCTCGCTCCAGCCCGGCGCCAGCGCCATTCAGCGAGCCTCGTACTACTTCCAGGGCTCACCGCAGACGGCGTTCCGCAACCACCCCTTCAACGGCCCGCTCAACGACAACTGGCAGGCCACCGACAGCACCGACTGGGCCCAACTCGTCTGGGCACCCTGCGGAGTTCAGCGCAACTTCAACATCAACACCGAGCTTCGCGTCAACGCCGGCTCCTCCTCGCCGGACAAGGTCAGCTTCATGACCATGGACTCCACCGACGGCGACATCAGCACCGTGTACCACATGGCGTGGAAGGAGTGCCCGCGGAAGTCGTAGCGCCCGCGTAGGCCAGGAAACCGGCCCAGGCGGTGAGAGATAGCATGAGCTGGCCGCTCTGGGTGTTCTTGGAGTCGCGGACGTGGATGGTGGCGGGGGTTCGGGCGACCTCGACGCAGTCGCCCGAACCACTGCTGCTGTAGCTCGACTTGAACCACATCAGTTCGCTGGTGCTCATACGTCTCCTCGCAACTGCCGCAGCAGGCTCACGGAGTCTTCGGGTGAGAGAGCCTGCGCACGCATCCTGGCATACCGCCTCTGGAGGATGCCCACCACCTTCGGGTCGGAGATGAACTGGCCGCATTCCGGGCCCTCGATGTACGCGAACCACTTGTTGTCGGGGCTCTCCAGCAACTGCATGGGCCCATGCAGCCCGGCATGTGACTCCCGCATCACCGGCATGATCTGGATTTCGATGTTCCGGAGGGCGCTGATCTCCAGCACGTGGTCGATGAGTTCCCGTGTGACGTCAACGCCGCCTGTATGCCGCAGAAACAGGTGCTCTTCGAGAATGAAGCTGAACTCGGTGTTCGGCCGTTCCCGCAGCAGTCGTTGCCGTTCGGCCCGTGCCACCCACTGAGCCTCGATCTGCTCGTCGCTCAGCGGCGGCAGCTCATCGTCGAACAGCTGGCGTGCGTACGCCTCCGTCTGCAACAGCCCCGGAATCAACCGGCATTCGTACGTGCAGAGCGTGATGGCCGTAGCCTCCAGCCGAGCCCATTGCCGGAACCAAGTCGCCAACCCCGGCTGACGAGCCAGATGCCGCTCCGCCCTCGTCAGCGCGCCCGTGTTCCCCAGCGCCCCCTCCGCCCGCTCCCCGAACCGCGGGTCCGGCATCCGCCGTCCCTGCTCGATCGATGCCACCGTGTGCTTGGAGAGCCCCACCCGCTCCCCGAACTCCTCCCGGCTCAACCCGGCGTGTTCCCGCAGGGCTTGTACGACGGCTCCGAAAGTCCGCAGACTGTCGGAGGACTCCGGTTCGCCACCCATGCCATCGACCACTGCCGATCACCTCCCCCGGCTATGGTTACGGTGGGTCACGCGTACTGTCCAGTCCGTCACCGCGTACGCCCGCCAGCGTACGCATCGCCGACCTGGTGAAGGGGCCCGTGCGGAGGCCAGATTGGGCGCATGCACGCTCCGCGCATCCCTCAGTCGCCGGTCACCGTACGTGTGTTCACGCAGCGCCTCACCGCCACGCCGCGAGGGGCCCGCCTCGCTCGCCATCTGGCCCGGAGTCAGCTCGACCTCTGGGGCATCCCGCACGGTACGGACGTGTCGGAGGCCGTCGCGGCGATCGTCGCGGAGTTGGCCGCGAATGCCGTGACGCACGCCCGTGTTCCCGGCCGGGACTTCGAACTGCGGCTGTCCCTCGTCACCGGGAGTGTCCGCGTCGAGGTCAGTGACACCTACGCCGACGGGCGTCCGCCCGCCCCCGCGGACGTACGGCCGCCCCGGCTCCTGGACGAGTACGGGCGTGGCCTCGTCCTCGTCCAGGCGTTCGCCGACCGCTGGGAGGTGGTGGACCGGGACCCGTCGCCCGGCAAGACCGTCCGGGCGGAGGTCGACGTACCGAAGTGGCTGTGACTCCCTCTTGGCTCCTCGTCAGCCGGTCTGTCCCATTCCCGCCGCGTTCGGCCAGCGGGGGTTGTTGGGCCAGCCGGTGGCGGGGGCGGGGGTCAGGCCGGGGCCGGTCGTGCCGCGGACCTGGGCGGCCGTGAGGCCCCCGCGGGCCGGGACACCGGGCGGTGTCGGGCCGGTCGCCGCCGCCGCGGCCGGAACCGCGGCCGGAGCCGGAGCGGGGGCCGGTGCCGGAATCGGGGCCGGTGCCGGGGGCATCGGCGTCGGATAGGCCGCCGGTGCGGGAAAGGCCACCGATGCCGGAGCAGCCGCGGCGGGCATCGGCGCCGGGGCCGGGGTCGGAGAAGGCGTCGGCATCGGCGTCGGCGCAGGTACGGGCGTCGGCGTCGGTGCGGGCGTCGGCATCGGCGTCCCGCCCCCGCCCCCCACCGCCTGCGCCGCGAGCCCCTGGATCCCCGCCCCGTTCGTCGAGCTGACCAACCGGTCCACGGCCGCCGTACCCGAGCTGTAGCTGGTCCCGGTAGCCAGCTCGGGTACGGCGGCTCCCCTCCTGGTCCCGTAGAGCACCTGTTCCAGGCCGGACACCAGGCGACGCACGTCCGTCTGGGGGCGCACCACGAGTCTCAGGAAGCGGCTGGACGAGCCGATCTTGTTGCCGCACTCGCGGACGAGGATGCGGTGTTCGGTGAGGAGCCGGTCGCGGACCACGGTGCCCTCGGCGCCCACGGGGAGGCGTACGAAGAGGAAGTTGCCCTGGGAGGGATAGACGGTGAGGCCGGGGAGGGCGGCGAGCTGGCTCGCCATGTCCAGGCGGTCGCGGCGCACTTGGTGGAGGCTCTCCGCGTACTCCTGGCCGTGGTTCTTGAGCATGAAGACGACGTGCTCGGCGAAGGCGTTGAGGTTCCACTTGGGCAGCATCGAGCGGACCCGGCCCGCGAGTGCCGGGTTGGCGACGAGGTAGCCGAACCGTATGCCGTGCAGGCCGAAGTTCTTGCCCAGGCTGCGCAGCACGATCACGTTGGGACGCAGCATGGCCTCCTGGACCACCGACGGCTCGGCCTCCGCGTCGGCGAACTCCAGGAAGGACTCGTCGATGACGACCAGGTCGAGGTCGGCCATGGCGTCCATGAACTGCACGAGGGCATGCTTGTGCAGGAAGCCGCCGTCGGGGTTGTTCGGGTTGCAGATCACCGCGACCCGGGTGCCCCTGGCGCGGATGAACTCGGCGTACTGGGCGAGGTCGAGGGCGAAGCCGCTGGACTCCTGGAGCGGGAACATGTCGACCCGCTTGCCGGTCTCCATGGGCTGGTCGGTCCAGCGGCCGAAGGTGGGGACGGGGACGGCGAGGGACTCGCGGACGAGCAGGTGGTCGATCCAGGTGATCAGTTCGGTCGAGCCGTTGCCCATCGCCACGGCCTGCGGCGGGAGTTGGAGGAGGTTGCACAGCTCGGCCGTGATCGTGTCCGCGCTGCTGGGGTAGTACGTGATGATGTCGCGCAACCGGCCCGCCATGTCGTCGAACATGGCGGGCGTGGGGAAGTACGGGTTGCACGGGATGCAGAAGTCGATCGGCCCGGATCCGTCACCGCCCTCGCGGGTCAGCGCGGCCATCGAGGGGCTGTGCGCCGCCGTGCTGCGGAACAGCGAGGTGACGTTCTCAGCCAAGGCAACCTCCGTCTGTGGGTGGCCCGCGCGGGGGAGCGCGGGCCACCCGTACATACGGACGGCTTTGGGTCGCCGTTCAACCTCTGTGAAAATGTTGAGAAGTTGTGTACCCGCTGTGAGGGTTGATCACACTCGGGTCACGCGCGGAACGAGTGAACCGTCGTGGAACGGTACGTCTGCCCCGGCCGCAGCACGGTCGAGGGGAACGACGGCTGGTTGGGGGAGTCCGGGTAGTGCTGGGTCTCCAGGCACAGGGCGTCGCCCTGCCGGTAGATCGTGCCGCCCGTGCCGACGAGGGTGCCGTCGAGGAAGTTGCCCGAGTAGAACTGCAGGCCCGGCTCGGTGGTCGCGATCTTCATGGTGCGGCCGGAGGACGGGTCGCGCAGGGTCGACACCCACTCCGGCTTGCGGGTGATCCCCTTGTCGAGCACCCAGTTGTGGTCGATGCCCTTGCCGTACAGCAGTTGCTGGTGGGCGACCCGGATGTCCTTGCCGACGGTCTTGGTGCTGCGGAAGTCGAAGGGGGTGCCCGCCACCTTGGCCAGCTCGCCGGTGGGGATCAGGCCCGAGTCGACGGGCGTGTAGCGGGATCCGGCGATGGACAGCTCGTGGTCGTAGATCGTGCCGCTGGACTCGCCGGCCAGGTTCCAGTAGACGTGGCTGGTGAGGTTGACGACGGTGGCCTTGTCGGTGGTGGCCGCGTAGTCGATGCGCCAGTCGCCGTGCCGGGTCAGGGTGTAGGTGACCTTGGTGCGCAGCGTGCCGGGGTAGCCCATCTCGCCGTCGACGCTCGTGTAGTACAGGTGCAGGCCGACGTCCGAGCCCTTGGTGAACGGCTCGATGTCCCAGACCCGCTTGTCGAAGCCCTGGGCGCCGCCGTGCAGGCTGTTCTCGCCGTCGTTCACGGACAGTTGGTAGGTCTTGCCGTCGAGGGTGAAGCGGCCGTTGGCGATCCGGTTGCCGAAGCGGCCGATCAGCGCCCCGAAGTACGGGCTGTTCGCGACGTAGTCCTCGATGTTGTCGAAGCCCAGGGAGACGTTCGCGTACCGGCCGCGCCGGTCGGGGATCTCCAGGGACTGGACGATTCCGCCGTAGGAGAGGACCTTCAGGCGAGTGCCGCCGTTCTCCAGGGACCAGCGGTAGATCTTGGTGCCGTCGGCGAGTTTGCCGAAGAGCGACTTCACCGGCTTCTTGCCTCCCGTCGCGTGGGCGGTGCCGCTGACGGCGGCGGTGACACCGGCGGCGGCGGCCCCGGCCATGACGGTACGTCTGCTCAGTTCCATGTTGCGGCTCCTGCAAAGGAAGCGGGCCCCGCCTTCTGGCGGGGCCCGAGCGACTTATGAACCGACCTTGCGCTTGTTCCACACGTCGAACCCGACCGCGGCCAGCAGCACCATGCCCTTGATGACCTGCTGCCAGTCGGTGCCGATGCCGACGAGGTTCATACCGTTGTTCAGCACACCCAGGACCAGACCGCCGATGATCGCACCGAGGACGGTGCCGACACCGCCGCTCATCGACGCGCCGCCGATGAACGAGGCCGCGATCGCCTCCAGTTCGAAGTTGAGGCCGGCCTTGGGCGAGGCCGCGTTGAAGCGGGCGGCGAAGACCAGACCCGCCAGGGCCGCGAGCATGCCCATGTTCATGAAGACCAGGAAGGTGACCTTCTTGTCCTTCACACCCGACAGCTTGGCCGCGGGAAGATTGCCGCCGATGGCGTAGATGTGGCGGCCGATGACCACGTTGCGCATGACGTAGCCGAAGCCGACCAGCAGCACACCGAGGACCAGCAGGACGTACGGGGCGCCCTTGTAGCTGGCGAGCAGCATCGTCACCGTGAGGATCGCCGCGCCGATCGCGACCAGCTTCAGCAGGAAGAGGTTGAGCGGCGGGACCTCCAGCGCGAACTCCTGCTGGCGGCGCCGGTCACGGAACTCCTGGAAGACCACGAACGCGATCAGCCCGAACCCGAGCAGCAGGGTGAGATTGTGGTAGTTGGTGTCCGGGCCGACCTCGGGCATGAAGCCGTTGGACACCTTCTGCAGGCCCTCCGGGAACGGGCCGAGGGTCTGGCCCTCCAGGAAGATCTCCGTCAGACCGCGGAAGATCAGCATGCCCGCGAGGGTGACGATGAACGAGGGCATGCCTCCGTAGGCGATGAAGAACCCTTGTACCGCGCCCGCGACCGCGCCCATGGCGAGACAGAGGATGACCGCGACCGGCCAGGGCAGATCGTTCTTCACCATGAACACGGCGGCCATCGAGCCGATGAACGCCGTCAGCGAGCCGACCGAGAGGTCGATGTGGCCCGCGATGATGACGAGCATCATGCCGATCGCGAGGATCAGGATGTAGCTGTTCTGCAGGACCAGGTTGGAGACGTTGCGCGGCAGCAGCAGGTCGCCGTCGGTCCACACGGCGAACAGCGCCACGATCAGACCGAGGGCGATCAGCATGCCGTACTGGCGCATGTTGCGGCGCATGCCGTCGATCACCAGCTGGAGCAGTCCGTCCCCGGTGCCCGCACCGCCCTTGCCGGGCGGCGCCGGGGCCGGCGTCTTGGCGGTCACATCCGTGCTCATCGGGATACCTCTTTGTCCTTGGTCATCTGGCGCATCAGCGATTCCTGCGAGGCCTCTTCCCGGGAGAACTCGCCGGTCAGCCGCCCGGCGGCCATCGTGTAGATGCGGTCACACATGCCGAGCAGCTCGGGCAGCTCGGAGGAGATGAAGACGACCGCCTTGCCCTCGGCGGCCAGCTGGTCGATGACGGTGTAGATCTCGTACTTGGCGCCGACGTCGATACCGCGCGTCGGCTCGTCCAGGATCAGCACATCGGGACCCGCGAAGATCCACTTGCTGAGGACGACCTTCTGCTGGTTGCCGCCGGAGAGCTTGCCGACCGGTTCGAAGACGGTCGGGGCCTTGATGTTCATGGACTTGCGGAAGCCCTCGGCGACCTGCCGCTCCTCGTGCTCGTCCACCACGCCCCGCTTGGCGACCTTGCCCAGCGCGCTGAGCGAGATGTTGCGGTTGATGGTGTCGATGAGGTTCAGGCCGTAGTGCTTGCGGTCCTCGGTGACGTAGGCGATGCCGTGCCCGACCGCCTCCGGAACGGACTTGGTGCGGATCTCCTTGCCGTCCTTCAGGACCGTGCCGCCCGCGTACCGGCCGTAGGTGCGGCCGAAGACGCTCATCGCGAGTTCGGTGCGGCCGGCGCCCATCAGGCCCGCGATACCGACGATCTCGCCGCGCCGCACCTCGATCGACACATCGTCGACGACCTTGCGCTGCTGGTCGATCGGGTGGTGCACGGTCCAGTTGCGGATCTCCAGGGCCGGGGCCGCGCCCTCCTCCGGGTGGTGCGGGGTCCGCTCCGGGAAGCGGTGCTCCAGGTCGCGGCCGACCATCCCGCTGATGATCCGGTCCTCGGTCGTTTCCTCGGCCTTCACGTCCAGCGTCTCGATGGTCCGCCCGTCGCGCAGGATGGTCACCGAGTCGGCGACCTTGCGGATCTCGTTCAGCTTGTGCGAGATGATGATCGAGGTGATGCCCTGCTTCTTCAACTCCAGGATCAGATCCAGGAGTTTGCCGCTGTCCTCGTCGTTCAGGGCGGCGGTCGGCTCGTCGAGGATGAGCAGCTTCACCTTCTTCGACAGCGCCTTGGCGATCTCGACCAGCTGCTGCTTGCCCACGCCGATGTCGGCCACGCGGGTGTCCGGGTGGTCGCCGAGGCCGACCCGCCGCAGCAGCTCGGTGGCGTGCCGCAGCGTCTCGGTCCAGCTGATGACCCCCCGGGTGGCGTGCTCGTTGCCGAGGAAGATGTTCTCCGCGATGGAGAGGTAGGGGATCAGGGCCAGTTCCTGATGGATGATCACGATGCCGTGATGCTCACTGGCCCTGATGTCCTTGAACTGGCAGACCTCCCCCTCGAAGAGGATCTCCCCTTCGTAGGTGCCGTGCGGGTGGACGCCGGAGAGGACCTTCATGAGGGTCGACTTGCCGGCGCCGTTCTCGCCGCAGATGGCGTGGACCTCGCCCTGGCGGACGGTCAGCGTGACGTCCGACAGCGCCTTGACGCCGGGAAAGGTCTTGACGATCGAGCGCATTTCCAGGACGGGTCCCGCCATGGTCGTGCCTTCCAATCCCTAGGGTGACGGCGGTGGGGGTTAGTTGAGGTCGCTTTCCTTGATGTAGCCGGAGTCGACGACCGTCTCCTTGTAGTTGGTCTTGTCGACGCTGACCGGCGTGAGCAGGTAGGCGGGGACGACCTTGGAGCCGTTGTCGTAGGTCTTCTCGTCGTTGACCTCGGGCTTCTTGTCGTTGAGCACCGCGTCGACCATGTTCGAGGCCACCTTGGCGAGTTCGCGGGTGTCCTTGTAGACGGTCATCGACTGCTCGTCGGCGATGATCGACTTCACCGAGGCGACCTCGGCGTCCTGGCCGGTGACGATCGGCAGCGGCTTGTTCTTGGAGCCGTAGTCGTCCGACTTCAGCGCCGAGAGGATGCCGATGGAGATGCCGTCGTACGGCGAGAGCACCGCGTCGACCCGCTCGCGCTTGTACGAGGAGGTCAGGATGTCGTCCATGCGCTTCTGGGCGGTGCCGCCGTCCCAGCGCAGGGTGGTGACCTGGGTGAGGTTGGTCTGGCCGGAGCGGACGACGAGCTGCTTCTTGTCGATGTAGGGCTGCAGGACGTTCATCGCGCCCTGGAAGAAGTAGCGGGTGTTGTTGTCGTCGTTGGAGCCCGCGAACAGCTCGATGTTGAAGGGGCCCTTCTTGGAGCCGTCCTTCAGGCCGAGCTTCTCGACGATGTAGGTGCCCTGGAGCTCGCCGACCTTCTCGTTGTCGAAGGAGGCGTAGTAGTCGACGTTCTCGGTGCCGAGGATCAGGCGGTCGTAGGAGATGACCGGGATGTCGGCGTCCTTGGCCTGCTGGAGCACGTTGTTCATCGACTTGTTGTCGATGGCCGCGACGATCAGGGCCTTCACGCCCTGCGTGATCAGGTTCTCGATCTGCGAGACCTGCTGGTCGGGGTCGTCCTCGCCGTAGACCAGCCGGGTCTTGTAGCCCTTGGACTCCAGGTCCTTGACGACGTTGTTGCCGTCGGCGATCCACCGCTCGGAGGACTTGGTCGGCATCGCGATGCCGATGGTGGCCCCCTCGGTGCTGCCCTTCTTCTCCTCGCTGCCGCCCTCGGAGTCCTGGCCGCAGGCGGTCAGGGTGAGGGCGAGGGAGGCGGCGGTCGCTATGGCGGCGAGTGCGGCTCGGCGAGTGCGCATGATCATCATCCTTGATGTTGGGGCCGGGCTCGGTCTTGGGAGTTGCTGGTGGAGCGAGAGGCTGGCCACGTTCGACCGAGAGCAGGTGTGTCGGATTGTGTGGGGCTGCGTCGACTTCTGTGAAGGGGCGTTGTCCGGAACGTTATGAGGGCGTTCCGAAGCGACGGAGTTCGCCGGGCAGTCGGGTGCCGAGCGGCGCCATGTCGCCGTCCGCTCCGTGCCGCGCCAGCAGATCGAGGGCGAGCCGGCCGCGCCGCACCCGCTCCTTGGCCGTGGACAGGGTCAGTTCGCGCAAGTGGTGGCCGTACGGGTAGATCCCGGGCGTCTTCGACAGGCCGAACTTCAGGTAGAGCGGCGCGCCGCGCCGGATCAGCTCGGCCACCTCGTACATCCGCACATAGCCGCCGAGGTCGTCGGGGGCCTCGATGTACATGTCCATGGGGGCGGCCGACACCCGCCGGATCTCGGTGAGGTGATCCAGCGTCAGATCGCTGGGCACGTTGATCGAGTCGGCGCCGAGCTGCTCGTAGACGGCGTACGCGGCCGGGTTCACCGGGCCGATGAGCGCGCTCACCTTGAGCGTGGTGTCGGCCGGGATGATCCCCGCGGCCCGTGCCCGGTGCAGCGTCCACAGCACGCCCTCGTCGGCGACGAGCAGGCACTTCACGCCCAACTCCGTGGCCCGTACGGCGTCTTCGACACAGCCGGCGACGGAGTCGTGGCCCCGGGCGCGCAGTCCGGCCCCCCGCGAGTCGGTGCGCGTCGAGCCGCCGATGTCCCAGGTGCCGCGCGGTCCGGTGAACAGGCAGAGCTCGATGTCGCGTTCACCGGTGGCCTCGACCATCTCGGTGATCTCGGCGTCGGTGAGCATCCACACGCCGCTGCCCTGGCTGATCCGGTGGATCGGCACGTCCAGGCGCGAGGCTTCCTTCAGGACGACGGCCAGCGCTTCGGGGCCCTCGCACGAGGGGATCTCGGTGCGCCAGCGGCCGCCGCCCGGGAAGGAGTGGGGCGAGGCGTCGGCGGGGGAGGGGTCGGGTGCGCCCAGGCCGAGGGCGGCGAGAGCGGGCTCGCCGGGTCGCCGGGCTGCTGAAGCGTCGGTCACAAGCTGTCCTTCGTGTTCGATATTTCGGACGAGGTTCGCGGCTCAGGGTGCGGGGGGCTCTGGTGGTACGCCGGTACGGGAGCTCGTCAGGTAACCCCCGTACCGGCGTACGACTGAGTACGGCTGGGGGCGGTTATGGCCGGAGGAGGACCTTGCCGACCTTGGGATCACCGGACCCGACCAGCTCGATGGCGCGCGGGAACCCGTCGAGCGGCAGCTCGTGCGTGACCAGCGGCAGCGGATCCAGCAGCCCGGCCGCGAACACCCGCACCGTGTGCGCCCAGGCGTCCGGCGGCGCACCGAAGACGGTGTGCACCTCCAACTGCCGTACGACCAGGTCGGTGGGGTCGAGACCGTCGGCGCCCGGTGCCGGGATCCCCGTAAGGACCAGGCGTCCGCCGCGCCGGAGCAGCGAGGCGGCCGTGCGCGCGGCGGACGCGGATCCGGCGGTCTCGATGACGACGTCGAAGTCGTCCGGGAGTTCCTCGTCCTTCGTACGGAAGTCGGTGGCGCCGAAGTCCCGGGACAGCTCCGCCCGGTCCGGCCGGGTGCCCACGACCAGCAGCTCGCCCGGCGACCCGGCCCGCAGGAACTGCACCGCGAACATGCCGAGCGTCCCGGTGCCCACGACGGCCACCCGCTCGCCGGGCCGCGCGTTCGCCTTGATCGCCGCGGCGGCGATGCAGGCGGCCGGCTCCAGCAGGGCGGCCGCGGTCAGGTCGCAGTCCTCCGGCAGGACGTGCAGCAGCCGGGCCGGCAGGGTGAGCGTGGTCGCCATCGCGCCCGGCTGGGTGAACCCGGTCTCCTCGTACCCGGCCGTGCACAGCGTGGTCTCGCCGGCGTGGCAGCGGTCGCACACCTGGCAGTTGCGGAAGCCCTCACCGACGACCTTGCGGCCGACGAGGGACTCCGGCACCCCGGCACCGACCGCCCGCACGGTCCCGGACCACTCGTGGCCCGGCGTGAGCGGGTAACGCACGTACCCCTCGGGCCGGTTGCCCTGGTAGACCTCGCGGTCGCTGCCGCAGATGCCCACCGCGTGCACCCGTACGAGGGCCTCGCCCGGGCCGGGCTCCCGAGGCGTGTGCGCGGCGAGCCGGTGCTCGCCGGGCGCCTCGACGACGACGGCGGTGCTCACTTGCTGCCCTTCGGCTTCCGCTGTTCCCAGCCCTCGGCCCACAGGTCGAAGCGGGCCTGCTGCTGCGGGAACTCGGCGGCGGCGTCGACGTCCAGCTCGACCCCGAGACCGGGCGCGTCGGACAGGTGGAAGCACCCGTCCTCCGGATCCACCTGCGGCGCACCCTTGACGACCTTCTTGATCTCCGCGTCGGCGAAATCGTTGAAGTGTTCAAGGATCTTGAAGTTGGGGGAGGTGAAGCCGACCTGGAGGGAGGCGGCGGTCAGCACCGGGCCGCCGACGTTGTGCGGGGCGACGAGCATGTAGTGCGTCTCCGCGGTGGCGGCCAGCTTCCGCGTCTCCCAGATGCCGCCGATGTGGCCGACGTCCGGCTGGATGATGTCGACGGCCTGGCTCTCGAACAGCTCGCGGAACTCGATCCGGTCGTGGATCCGCTCGCCCGTGGCGATCGGCATGTCGACCTTGGCGGCGACCTTCTCCAGCGCCTTGAGGTTCTCGGGCGGGCAGGGCTCCTCCAGCCAGGCCGGCTTGAAGGGGGCGAGTTCGTGGGCGAGCCGGACGGCGGTGGCGGGCGAGAACCGCCCGTGCATCTCCAGCATCAGCTCGGCCTCGGGGCCGATGGCGTCGCGCACGGCCTCGATGAGGGAGACGGCGTACAGCGTCTGCTCGTGGTCGAGTTCGAAGTGCCCGGTCCCGAAGGGGTCGATCTTGAGAGCCTTGTACCCGCGCTCCATGACCCCCTGGGCGGCCTTGTGGTACGCCTCGGGCGTCCGCTCGGTGGTGTACCAGCCGTTGGCGTAGGCCTTGACCTTGTCGGTCACCTTCCCGCCGAGGAGCTGCCAGACCGGCACGCCCAGCGCCTTGCCCTTGATGTCCCAGCAGGCCATCTCGATCACGGCGATGCCGGACATGACGATCTCACCCGCGCGGCCGTAGTCGCCGTACTTCATCCGGCGCACGAGGTCTTCCACGGCGAACGGGTCGGAACCGAGAATGTGATTGGTCTCGGCCTCTCGCAGATAGCCGATCAGCGCGTCGGTGTGACCCAGCATCCGGGTCTCGCCGACTCCCGTGATCCCCTCGTCGGTGTGCACCTGGACATAGGTCAGGTTGCGCCACGGCGTTCCGACCACGTGTGTGCTGATTCCGGTGATGCGCACGGCGGTTGCCCCTTGCTGCGTCGTCGGCTCATAAGTGTGTGTTCGAAATTTCGTCACACGTTCGAAATGCTGGCGTGACAGTAAGGAGGGGGCGGGCGGAGTGTCAATGGGTCGAACACATAACAGTTTCGATGGGGCTTTCGATACGGCTTTCGGTGCCATGGGCGGCTACGGGGCGTACGCCTCGACTCGGCGGGCGGGAACAGATAGTTCTACACAAAACTTTCACGGCCGTGTCTATGAACGCCACCTGTGCGGAACCTAGTCTTCCCGCGTCATGGACTACTGCCACCCGTGCCGACGGCACCTCAATGGCGCCCTCGCCTGCCCGGGCTGCGGCGCCGCGATCGAAGAACTCCGCGCGTACGAGCCCCCGCTCGAGGGCGGCGAGGAGGCGGCCGCGCCGGAGGCGCCGGAGATCGCGCCCACGGAGGGCAGGGCGGCGCGGAGGCGGAGACGCGGGGTGGAGGACCACACCCACGACGACGTCGAACAGGCCTCGGAACCGGCTGATCCGGCCAATCAGGTTGATCCGGCTGACTCGGCGGCGGGTCTCAGCCGTCGCGATCGCAAGGCCGCCGCACACCGGCGCAGGCGTCGCCGCGCCCTGCTGATCACGGCGGGCTTCATCCTGGCGGCCGGCGGCCTCAGCCTGGCCGAACTCGGCATGGACGCCGTGCCTGGCTCCTCCACGCCCCCGGCGGCCGCGGGCAAGTCCTCGGCGAACGGCGCGGGAACGGAGGAGACGGGCGACGAGTCGACGGAGCCCGTGACCGCGGCGACACCCCCGACGAAGGACGCCAAGTTCCCGGATGCCTCGACGTCCCCCTCGGCGTCGAAGTCTCCGAAGGACAAGAAGTCCAAGGACCCGAGCGAAACGCCGACCCAGGAGGCCCAGGCCTCCGAGGCCGACGGAACGACCCCGGACACGACTGCCGCCCCGGCCCCGACCCCGGCACCTCCCACCCCGGATCCCACGGACGACGACCCCACCACGGACCCCCCGACCCCGGACCCGACCCCCTCGGAAACCTGCAACCGCTTCTTGTGGTGGTGCACGTAGGGGCTCGCGCAGGGTGGCGCTACTCAGCCCGTCCGGCGTTTGAGGACGAGGCCGTTCAGGCCGAAGCGGGGGTCTGGGGGCGGCAGCCCCCAGGGACGGGACGGGTAGGGGCGGCGGGGGCGAAAAAAGGGCCGTGCCCCGCCTACGCGGACAGCATCCGCCGCAGCAAATCCCGCAAAGCCAACCGCTCCGTCTCCGACAGCCCGGCCAACGGCTCCCGGGCAAACCGCAGCGACTCCCGCAACCCCCGAGCCACCCGCCGCCCCTCCTCCGTAGCCGCCGCGACCTTCACTCGCCGATCCGCAGGATCCGGCCGCCGCTCCACCAGCCCCCGCGCCTCCAGCCGATCCACGATCCCGGTCACGTTCGACGGCTCGCACTTCAACCGCTGCGCCAGCTTCCGCATCGGCAACGGCTCCAGCGACAACAACCCGAGCAACCGCGCCTGCGCCCCGGTCAACGCATGCTCGCCCGCGGCCTCCTCGTACTCCTCGTGATACCGCGCCACCACCGACCCGATGAGATCGACGACCTCCATCGTCAGCTCGTCGGGCCGGGGCTTCTGGGGAGTGGACATGCCCCCATTCTACCGCCATTACTTGACAACCTGAAATATTCAGGAGCATGGTTGTTTCAGGTACTGAAGTAACCTGAAGTAAACGAAGAACCGGAAGGACCCCTGATGGCATCCCCCACGACCAACCGCGAGTGGCACCTGCTCAGCCGTCCCGTCGGCTGGCCGAAGCCCGAGGACTTCGCCCTGGTGGAGGCCGAGGCCCCGACCCCGGGCGAGGGTCAGGTCCTGGTCCGGAACAAGTACCTCTCCGTCGACCCGTACATGCGCGGCCGTATGAGCGACGCGAAGTCCTACGTCGCCCCCTTCGAACTCGGCAAGGTCATGCAGGGCGGCGCGGTCGGCGAGGTCATCGCCTCCAACGCCGAGGGCCTGAACCCCGGCGACCACGTCCTGCACTTCCTCGGCTGGCGCGAGTACGCCGCGGTCGACGCGAAGACCGCCGTCAAGGTCGACCCGGACGCCGCCCCCCTCTCCACGTACCTCGGCGTCCTCGGCATGACCGGCCTCACCGCCTACGCCGGCCTCCTGCGCACCGCCGCCTTCCAGGAGGGCGACGCGGTCTTCGTCTCCGGCGCGGCCGGTGCCGTGGGCAGCCAGGTCGGCCAGATCGCCCGGCTCAAGGGCGCCTCCCGGGTCATCGGCTCGGCCGGCTCCGACGACAAGGTCAAGCTCCTCGTCGAGGAGTACGGCTTCGACGCGGCCTTCAACTACAAGAACGGCCCGGTGAGCCGGCAGCTGAAGGAGGCCGCCCCCGACGGCATCGACGTGTACTTCGACAACGTCGGCGGCGACCACCTGGAGGCCGCCATCGGCCGCCTCAACCGCGGCGGCCGTATCGCGGTCTGCGGAATGATCTCCGTCTACAACAACACCGAGCCCGCCCCCGGCCCGCGGAACCTCGCCCGCCTCATCCAGACCCGCGGCCGTATCGAGGGCTTCCTGGTCGGCGACCACTACGACCTCCAGTCGCAGTTCGTCCAGGAGGTCGGCCCCTGGGTCGCCTCGGGGGAGCTGAAGTACCGCGAGACGGTCGTCGAGGGCATCGAGAACAACCTGGAGGCGTTCCTCGGCGTCCTGCGCGGCGACAACACCGGCAAGATGATCGTCAAGCTCTGAGCGCTACGGACTTTCTGGGATTTCCGGCATGCGGTAACTTCTTTCCGAAATCCGCCGTCGATCGTGGGCGCGAGTCACGGCGGACCGAGGAGGAAGACAACCGCATGCCCATTCAACAGTCCGACGTCCTGTACACCGCCGTCGCCACCGCCGAGAACGGCCGCGACGGCCGCGTGGCCACCGACGACGGCAAGCTCGACGTCGTCGTCAACCCGCCCGTGGAACTGGGCGGCAGCGGCACCGGCACCAACCCGGAGCAGCTCTTCGCCGCCGGCTACAGCGCCTGCTTCCAGGGCGCCCTCGGCGTCGTGGCCCGCCAGGAGAACGCCGACATCACCGGCTCGACCGTCACCGCGAAGGTCGGCATCGGCAAGAACGACGACGGTTTCGGCCTCATCGTCGAGATCTCGGCAACGATCCCGAACCTCGACGCGGAATCGGCCCGCACCCTGCTCAAGAAGGCCCATGAGGTCTGCCCGTACTCGAAGGCCACCAGGGGCAACATCACGGTCACGTTGGCCTGAGCGCAGTACGACAAGGGCCGCACCCCCGATGAACAGGGGTGCGGCCCACCCGCCTTTAGGGGCGCGGGGAACTGCGGGACAAGCCCCCACCAACCCGCACCCGCGCCATAACCGATCCCCCGAGCTACTGGGCGGACCCGGCAAAGGCCAGCGCCGCCCCATGAACCGCCCGCACCAACCCCACGTTCTCCGGCGCCGCCCCGCCAGGGAACGCACACCGCCGCCGGGTGTACCCGTACGCCAGTCCGCTGCGCGGGTCGGCGAAGGCCTGCGAGCCGCCCGCGCCGCTGTGGCCGATGGTGCCGGCGCCCAGGAACGGGTACCAGACGTCCGCCGTCGCCTGGAAGCCGAGCCCGAACGCCTTGTGCGCCCGCGCCACCAGGTCGTAGCCGACCGAGTGGATCTGCCCGAACTCGGCGATCGTGTCCGGCTTCAGCAGCGGCGGCCGGTCCGCCACGTCACTGATCGCCGCCGCATACATCCCGGCGAGCCCGCGCGCGGCGGCCACCCCGCCCGCCGACGCCGGACCCTTGGCCCGCACCAGACGGGAGTTGGCGTGGTCCACCAGCTCACCCGGGTTCGGCACATGCGTGTTGAACGCGATCGAGGAGAGCGTGTGCGGGCCGGTCGGGTTCGCGTCCAGCAGCGCCTGCTGCTTCGGCGTCGGCACCATCGGCAGCACCGAACGGAACCGCGGCTCCAGCGCCTCGGGCAGCCCCAGGAAGAAGTCCAGGCTGTACGGGGCGCGAATCCGATCCTCGTAGACCTCCTGGAGGGTGCGGCCGGTGGCCCGGCGCACCACCTCGCCCGTGAGCGCGCCGATGACCAGCGCGTGGTAGCCGAACGCCGTGCCCGGCCGCCAGAACGGCCGCTGGTCCGCGAGCCGTTCGGCGATCAGCCGGTCGTCGGCCAGCTCCTCCGCGGAGAACCCGGCGTCCAGCCCCACCAGACCGGCCCGGTGCGCGAGCAGGTCGCGCAGGGTCAGCGCGCCCTTGCCCTCGGCCCCGAACTCCGGCCAGTAGTACGTCACCCTGCGGTCCAGCTCCAGGGTGCCGTCCTGGACCAGCAGGGCGACGACGAGGTGGGCGGCGCCCTTGGTCGACGAGAACACGCCGTACAGCGACTCCGCGTCGGCGCCGTCCCCCGCCCACAGGTCGACGACCCTGCGCCCGTGCACGTACGCGCACAACTGGCCTTCGTAGTCGGGCCGTTCCTGCGCCACGAAGGCGGCGAACTCCTCACGTACCGCCTCGAACCCGTCCGCGACGGTGCCGTGGATCTCCAGCGTCGTCATCCGCTCTCCTCGTTACTAACCGCTGTGCGCGTGTGCCATGGTGAACAACGCCCGTGCCACCTGGGCGAATTCTCCCTTCGGATGATCTCTGAAAAGCGGCTCGGTGCCGAACAGCACCGCGTGCGCGCCGCTGACCACGGAGGCCTGTCCCGCCGCGTCAGCCGGTCCGCCCGAACCGTCCCGCGCGGGCCGCCAGTGCCCGGAGACGAGCGGGTTGCCGGTCGCGTACGACTGCTCCACCCGCACCCCGGGACCCAGGTCGGTGAACCACACCGGCGCGTAGACGAAGGAGTGGTCCGGGGCGCCGCCGGTGACGGCACCGCCCACGTTGACCACCCGGACCACGCCGTTGGCGTCCCCGTTGCCCTCGACGGCCTTGGCCGCCAGCAGCCCGGCCGCCGAGCTCACCGACGCGCCCGCGGCCCCCCGCCCGACGAGACCGCGCTCGCCGAGGAAGGCGTCCAGCGCGGTCCGCGCGGCCGGGGACAGGCCCTCGTACCGCAGTCCCGCCGACACGAACAGCACATCCGCCGTCGACCAGTCGAAGCCCGCGTTCAACACCGCCGTGGACACCGGAGTGACGTCGAAGTTCATCTCCCGCAGCGCGAACAGTTCGCCCGGCGTCACCGCCGCCGCCACCCGCACCCGGCGCAGCTCGCTGCCACCGGTGAGCCGGGTCGCGTCGAAGGCGACGTCGTACGTCCGTGCCGCGACCGCCGCCGCGGCCCGCGCCGAACCCGGCACGAGCGCACTGCCGTCCGCGGCCCGCCGAACCGCAACTCCCTTGGCCAGCAGCGAGTTGAGGGCGGCCACCTCGTTCGGGTCGGTCAGCCGCAGCCGCAGGTCGCCGCGCGGGGCGACGTAACCGGCGGGCGCGGCCTCGGAGACCCGGCGCAGCGGCAGCCCGGCCAGGCTGCCGCGCGGCACGGACTCCACCGTGGCGCCCCACAGCCGCCCCAGGCTCCAGCCCGAGATGTCGTACATCACCGACACCCTGTCGCTGATGTCCCGCCCGTCGGCCAGCAGCACGTTCGCCATCCCGCGCTTGGCCTGGCGCATGTCGACGACGTAACTGCCCTTCGGGTACGTCCTCCCGCCCAGCCGGAAGGCGTGGCCCGCGCGGCTGACGCGGACGTCGTTGGCGATCAGATGGTCGACGAGGCGGGCCGCGGCAGTAGTACCGCCTGTGATGACGTAGGCGCGCGGGAAGGTGGTGGTGTAGACGTCCTCGGGGCCGATGCCCGGCACCCCCGGCACGGTCTCCGCCGACACCGGCACCTGTGCCGCGCCCGCGGCCCCGCGCCGGAACACCTCGATCTGGTCGGCGACCAGCGAACTCCCGCGCTCCGCCACGAAGTCGAGGGTGGCGCGCAACGCGGCACCGGCCACGTCCGTGTTGACCGCCGCCCGGCGCCGCAGCTCGGCGACGGGCAGGGTGTCGTAGGCCGCGTTGTTCACCCGCAGCGGGATCTCCACGGTGTGCGCGGCGACCGTGCCGTGGAAGGCCGCGTACTGCGGGGTGAAGATCGGCGGCCAGTCGTCCCAGCCCTCCTCCTGGTCGCGGAACGGGATCTGCACGGGCTCGACGCCGTCCTTCGCCGGCGTGTAGCCGAGGCCGTTGACGGCGGCCTCCATGCCGAGGGCGTTGGCGTAGGTGTTCTTCAGGAACAGGTCGTACTCGTAGTTCTCCCCGTGCGGGGGAGTGGTGGGCTCGATGAGGGTGCCGTTGACGTACCCGTGCAGGTCGAGCATGACCGCGGGCTGCTTGTCGGCCATGATCTGCCGCATCACCCTCACCTCGGGCTGCGAGGCGGTGACGAAGTCCCGGTTCATGTCGAAGCCGTTGGCGTTGGCGCGGGTGCCGGCGATCCGGCCGTCCGGGTTGGCGGTGATGTTGAAGTACAGGCGGCTGCGGGCCAGCAGGCTCTTCGTCCTCGCGTCGTTCGCGGTGGCGAGCCGCTCGATCAGCTCCAGGGAGGCGTCGGTGCCCTCCCACTCGTTGCCGTGGATGTTGTTGTTGAAGAAGACGGGTGTCTTGTAACTCTTCTTTATGTGAGGTGACTTGGCGGCCTTCGCGGGCGCGTTCTCGATGAGCGCGCGCATCCGTTCCTGGTCGCGCGCCTGGCGGTCGGTCTCCGGCGCGGTGACGGTGACGAGGAAGAGGCGGTGCCCGCCGGCCGACCGGCCCGCGACCTCCACGCTCACCCGGTCGCCGAGCTTCTGGAGTCGGTTCAGCTTCGGGGCGATCGCGTGGTACGGGGTGAGCCCCAGCTTGATCGACTTGTCGGCGGGGTTCTCCGGGTCGGGGGCGAGCGTCTGCTCGCGCGGGTAGCCGCGGACGGCGTCGGACAGGGTGGCGTCGGCGGTCAGGGCCCGCCGGGCGGCGCTCTCCGGCGCGCGGGCGGCGCGGTCGCCGGGTGCCGCGCGCTCCCGGGTCGGCGGCTGCGGATCCGCGCCGGCCGGTTGCGGGGCGAGGAACAGGGACCCCGCCGTGGCGAGGGTGAGGACGAAGGTGAGGGCGACGAACGGAACGGGTCTCGCGGGAACGGTCCTTGTGGTGCGCACGCGTACCTCCTCCGGGGCTTCCTGAGATCGGTACGGCGAGGTGTACCTGTTCGACTCAACTGCAACAAGAGGGAGTTCGTGTCACCGATGCCCCGGATGGCGTACCTCCGGGGGCCGGGAGAGGGCATCCTGAGTCCACCGGGTGCCCGACGGACAAGGGTGGAGAGCCCATGGCAACGATCCCTCCGCTGCCCAGCAGGGACGACGTACTGCGCATGGCACGCAACACGACGGACATCACCGGCCAGCTGCTGGACACGGCCGGAAACCTCACCAGAATCGCCATCAACACCTTCGACCCCAGGGACGGTTCGGGCGCGGAGGTGCTGCGTGTCCTGCGCCAGACCACGGCCGAACTCGCCGAGGCCAGCGCCTCCCCGCAGGCCCAGGAGGCCTTCTACCGCATCGTCGACACGCTCACCCGCCTCGGCACCAGCGGCGCCCCGCTCGCCGTGCACCCGGTCAGCGAGCCGGCCCAGGCCCTGCTGACGGCCCTCGGCGACAGTCTGCTGCCGGTGCTGGACGCGGTGGAACCGGCGGTGGAGGAGTTCGCCACGGCCCTCGGCGAGCTGGTCGAGGCGACGTCCCCGCTGCTGCCGGCCGGTGCCGGGCTCGTCGCGGGCGTGCTGCTCGCCCTCACCCCGTTCCTGCGCTCGGCGGCCGAGGTGCTGCGCGAGGGCACCCCCGAACTCCGGCGCATCGCCGACGCGCTGACGGCCGCGCTCGCCCCGCTGATGCCGCTCCAGGTGGCCCTGGCCGAGCGCGCGGCCGTCGCCGGCGCCAACGTCGTACGCGCCACGCTGCCCCCGCTGGCCGACCTCACGGAGGCGGCCGCGGCCACCACGAAGGCGGCCCGCCCGGCGCTCGTCGCCGGGGAGGAGCTGCTGGTCTCCGGCCTGGAACGCCTCCAACCCCTCCTCCTGGCCACGGCCTCCCGCACCGGCCGCGTCGCCCGCGCGGCAGCCGTACGGGTACAGGCGGCGGTGTCACCCGCGGCGGAGCCGGGCGTGGTGGTGACGGTGGCACCGGGGTGACCGGGGTGACCGGGGTGACCGGGGTGATCGTGCGGGGCGGGTCGGGGTGACCACCGGGGCGTCGGGGTGACCACTCAGGTCGGTCGGGGTGACCACCCGGGCCCGACCGGGGTGATCGCGCGGGCCCAACCGAGGCGCCCCCGGGCCCGATCGGGGTGATCGCGCAGGCCCGATCGAGGCGATCCCCCCGGGCCCGACCGAGGCAACCGTGCGGGCCCGAGCGGAGTGATCACGCAAGCCCGATAGGGTTTCCGCCATGCGCGATCTCGGGGTGGGGTTCCAGTACCTACTGAAGGGCCAGCGGTGGGTGGCCCGGCACGGCAAGCAGTACGGCTTCGGACTTGTCCCGGGCCTGATCACACTCGTCCTCTATGTCGCGGCGCTCGTCGCCCTGGCCCTGTGGGGCGAGGACTTCGTGGCCTGGGCCACCCCCTTCGCCGACGACTGGTCGAACCCCTGGGCCGGCCTCTTCCGCGGCTTCCTCACCGTCGTGCTGTTCGCGCTCGCGCTGCTCCTGGCCGTCCTCACCTTCACCGCGGTCACACTCCTGATCGGCCAGCCCTTCTACGAGAGCCTCTCCGAGAAGGTCGACCGTGACGTCTCGCCGGACGGCACGGCCCCCGAGTCCGACCTGCCGCTCTGGCGGGACCTGTGGATCTCGGCCCGCGACAGCCTCCGCATCCTGGTCCGCGCCGGGCTGTGGGGCGTGCTGCTCTTCGGCCTCGGCTTCATCCCGGTCGTCGGCCAGACGGTCGTCCCGGTCCTCGGCTTCCTCGTCACCGGCTTCTTCCTCGCCGAGGAGCTGACCGCGGTGGCGATGCAGCGCCGCGGCGTCGAACTCCGCGACCGCCTCACCCTCCTGCGCTCCCGCAAGCCCCTCGCCTGGGGCTTCGGCGCCCCCCTCGCCGTGGCCTTCCTGGTCCCGTTCGTCGCGGTGTTCCTCATGCCGGGCGCGGTCGCGGGCGCCACCCTCATGACCCGCGCCATGCTCGACGAGGAAAACGCCGAGGAAAACGCCGAGGAAAACGCCGAGGACGGCGCGAAGAAGACCGACCACATCACCCGGTGACCGGGCCGCCGCCCGCGACCGTCAGAATCGCCCGCACCTGGGCGACGATGTCCAGCCGGTTGCGCACGAACTCGGGGTCGGAGACCTCGGTGGTGTTCCCGGCCCCGAACTGGAGCACGGGCGTGTGCACATGCCCGGCCGGCAGCACGTCGTGCAGCCCGAGCCGGTCCCGCAGCAGCGTCGCCCGGTAGGCGACCTCGTTGGAGAGGTAGTCCCCACCGCCCCCGGCCCGCGCGGCCGACCCCGGCGTGGGCCCCTCGGGCCGTACGACGGGCTCGGTGCCGCCCGCCGGAATCTCGGTCACACTCGTGTTGTCGTACACCGGGAACCGCCCGCCGCCCGCCGCCACGATCTCCTCGTACGGCAGGGTCGTCGTCGTCCACTGCGGCTGCGAGGCCGGGTCGCCGACCGGGACGGTCCCGGTCCTGCCGATGTTGTCGTTGTCCGGGAAGCCGCCCCGCCAGGCCCCGTTGGTCCGCTCGATGTCGAACCGCCCGACCCGGCCCTGGCTCACCGTGGTCAGCAGGTCCACGTGGGGCAGGTGCGGCCGCAGCGTCCGCTCCACCGTGCCGTCGGTGAAGTCCTGCCAGCGCACCGGGAACACGACGGTCTCGATCCGCGCCGGACCGTCCGCGGTCTCGATCACCGTGCCGTCGAGCGCGAGCGCGGTGGCCCCGGACGGGTTGGAGATCCGCACGTCCCGGTCGAGCGTGAACGGATCGAACCCGGTGAGCAGGATCCGCTTCACGCCCTTCCCGTGCGGATAGCGGACGGCGCTCTGCCCGCGCGAGGTCCGCTCCAACGCGCCGATGAGCGCCGACCGCTGCCCCTCGGTCAGACCGAACCCCGGCTCCCAGGTCCGCACCTCCCGCGTCATCCCCAGCCGCGCCCAGTACAGCGGCCGGTCGTCGTCCCGGCTCAGCTCCCCGCCCGCGGGCCCCCGCCCCTGCGCCCGCTCCACGGCCCGCCGCCACAGCGCGGACCCTTCGCGTACGACGACGGCGCGGGCCTGCGCGTAGGACTGCGCCGAGCCGAGCGCGCGCACGAACCGCGGTGTCACGGTGTCGAATCCGGATCGCTTCAGGATCTCCTGGGGGACCGCCCGGTCCAGGCGCTGCTCCTCGACGGTGGGCGAGGGGGCCGCCTCGTCGGCGGTCGCGGCCGTGGGGGACGCCAGTCCCGCCGCCAGCGCGAGTCCGAGCACGCCGATCCGAACACGTATGAGGTTCAAGGGAGTTCCGGTCCTTCCGTTGCGGGGGAGAAGCGTGGTGATACCCCGCTTCGGGGCACCGGAACCTCCGTGGCCGCGTGCCCGCCGGCCGGGCCCCGGGCCAAGAGGAGGCGCTCATGGCCGTTTGTGAAGGGTTCGTACGGGGTTCAGGCAAGTCGGCCGATCGCCGGTCGCGGGTTCACCGGGGCGGTTACCGTCTGGGCCGGGACGCGTTCCCCATGGACAGCCCCGGTCCGGGACCTGACCCCTGGACCGGGGCTTGCTGGTCAGCGGGTGGTGAAGCCGTACACGGTCTGCGAGCGGAAGACCCCGCCCCGCCGCAGGACCGTGCTCGGGAAGTCCGGCCGGTTGGGGGAGTCGGGGAAGTGCTGGGTCTCCAGGGCGATGCCCTCGCCGGGCGCGAACGGCTCCTCCAAGTGGTCGGCGGTGTACAGCTGGAGGCCCGGTTCGGTGGTCGCCACCGTCAGCACCCGCCCGGTCGACGGGTCGTACAGCTCGGCGACCTCGACCGGCGCCTCGGTCACGCCCTTGTCGAGCGCGAAGTTGTGGTCGTACCCCGATCCGACCTTGCGCGCCGCCCGGAAGTCGACATCCGTTCCGTGGACGGACTCGACACCGGTCGGGATCAGATCCGCGTCGACCGGGGTGTACCGCGAGGCGTCCAGCCGCAGTTCGTGCCCGCCCGCGTGCCCCGAGCCCGCGAGGTTGAAGTAGCTGTGGTTGGTCAGGTTCACCACGGTCGGCGCGTCGGTCACCGCCTCGTAGGCGATCCGCAGCGCGCCGGACGCGTCCAGTGTGTACGTCGCCGAGACCTCCAGACGGCCCGGGAAGCCCTCCTCGCCGTGCGGGGCCACCCGGGACAGGCGCACCCCGTGCTCGACCGGCTCCGCGTCCCACACGCGCTTGTCGAAGCCGCGCTCGCCGCCGTGCAGACAGTTGGGGCCGTTGTTCCGCGCGAGCGCGTACGTCCGGCCGTCCAGCGGGAAGCGGCCACCGGCGATCCGGTTGGCGAACCGGCCGACCAGGGCGCCGAGGTACGGCCCCGGATGCGCGAGGTAGCCGGTCAGTTCCGCGAACCCCAGCACCACGTTCCCGGCGACGCCCTCGCGGTCCGGGACCTCCACCGACTGAACGATCCCGCCGTACGTCAGGACCCGCACCCGCACGCCCGCCCGCTCCAGGGTCCAGCGGTGCACCGGGGTGCCGTCGGAAAGTGTTCCGAAGAGTTCGTTCATGTGCGAAACCATGGGCGAAACCCTAAGTCACCCGCCCGCGGCCCGGTCACCCCGTCTTCGCGGTCACCGTCCGGTAGGCGATCTCCGCCAGCCGCGCCTGCCCGTCCACGCTCGGATGGAACCAGTCCCAGCGGCTGAGGTGGTCCGTGCCGAACCGGAACTCGTAGACCGCGCCGCCGTCGAACCGGCACCGCTTGTCCTTGGCGCAGACCTCCTCCAGGGCCTTGTTGTAGTCCTCCACCCGCTTCTGCACCGTGTCCCGGCGCAGCGTCGCCGCCGCGTCCAGGGCGTCCGGGTCACCGAGCATCGACGGGCAGATGCCCAGCTTCCACACCTGCTTGCCCAGCGGATTGGTCCGCCCCTCCGACCACAGCCGCTTCAGGTTCGGCACGCTCGCCACGTACACCTGCGCCTTGGGCAGCGCCTCGCGCAGCGTGCTCATAGCGTCCTCGAACTGGGCGCGGAAGTCCGCCACCGGCGTCATCGTCGAGGTGGAGGCCCGGCAGGCGTCGTTCGCCCCCGCCATCACCGCCACCAGCTCCGGCTTCCGCGTCACCGCCTGCGCCATCTGACCGGGCAGGTCCGCCATCCGCGCCCCGGTCACCGCGTAGTTCCAGCTCCGCTGCCCGGCCCTCGCCTCGCCCAGCAGCCGTACGGCGAGACTGTCCACCTCCTTGCTGCTGCCCGTCGCCCACGACACCTCGGGGCAGTCCTCCAGCACCGAGCAGGCGTCGAAGCCGCGCGTGATCGAGTCGCCCACGGCCGCCAGGGACCCCGGGCTGCTGTTCCACACCGGAGTCGGGCTCGGCGACGGCTTCGCACTCATGGCGCCCGTCCCGCCGGGCCCCGGCGCGTTGCCGCCGGTGGCATCACAGCCGGCGACGCCCAGGACGGCCGCGGACAGGGCAGCGACAACGGCCGTCGAGCGATGGCTTGGCTTCCGCATCCGCAGCTGATCCCCTCGGTCGCCGGACAGAACTCCCCCTTCCATGACAACGTGCGGGAGTTCCCGACCGCGCACGATGCAACGCTTCCCACCCGTACAGGCGTCCTGCCGGGTGAATGGCGGGCGTTTCACGGCACTGGGACCGACGGTACGTCACACTCCTTGCGCCGCCGCACGGTAGCCTCGCCATCAACGTGGCTGCCCCGCCACGGCCGTCCGCCAGTTCGCAAGATGTCCCGCTCTGCCCGGAGGTCCCGGTGACGACACGTGGAGTTCTGTACGTGCACTCCGCGCCGCGCGCGCTGTGCCCGCACGTCGAGTGGGCCGTCGCCGGGGTGCTCGGCACACGCGTCAACCTCGACTGGATCCGGCAGCCCGCCGCCCCCGGCACCTGGCGCTCGGAGTTCTCCTGGCAGGGCCAGGCCGGTACGGCCTCCAAACTCGCCTCCGCCCTGCGCGGCTGGCACCTGCTGCGCTTCGAGGTGACCGCCGAGCCCTGCGCCACCGCCGAGGGCGAGCGCTACAGCTGCACCCCCGACCTCGGCATCTTCCACGCCGTCACCGGCATCCACGGCGACATCCTCATCCCCGAGGACCGCCTGCGCGCCGCCCTGACCCGCTCCCAGCGCGGCGAGACCGACCTGGAGGCCGAGATCGCCAAGCTCCTCGGCAAGCCCTGGGACGACGAACTGGAGCCGTTCCGGTACGCGGGCGAGGGAGCCCCGGTCCGCTGGCTGCACCAGGTGGTCTGACGACGGACGCGCGAAGGGGCCCCCACCATCGAGGTGGGGGCCCCTTCACGTACGTACAGACGCTTCTCAGACCGTACGGAATGCCAGAACCACGTTGTGCCCACCGAACCCGAACGAGTCGTTCAGCGCCGCGATCCGTCCCTCGACGGGCAGCTTGCGCGCCTCGCCGCGGACGACGTCGGCGTTGGCCTCGGCCTCCGGGTCGATGTTCTCGACGTTGATGGTCGGCGGCGCCACCCGGTGGTACAGCGCGAGCACGGTCGCGACCGTCTCGACACCACCGGCGCCACCGAGCAGATGCCCGGTCATGGACTTGGTCGCGGACACCGCCATGTGGTCGGTGTCGTCGCCGAACACCTTCCGCAGCGCCTTCAGCTCGGCGATGTCACCGGCCGGCGTGGAGGTCGCGTGCGCGTTCACGTGCACGATCTCCGCCGGGTTCAGGTCGGTGCGGTCCAGCAGGTTCTGCAGGGCGTGCGCGATGCCGCGGCCCTCCGGCTCCGGCTGCACGATGTCGTGGCTGTCGGCGGAGATGCCCTGGCCGACCGCCTCGGCGTACACCCGCGCACCGCGCTTGGCGGCGTGCTCGGCGGACTCCAGGACGATCACGCCGGCGCCCTCGCCCAGGACGAAGCCGTCACGGCCCTGGTCGTACGGGCGGGACGCGCCCTGCGGGTCGTCGTTGTTCTTGGACATCGCCATCATGTTGCCGAACGCGGCGATGGGCAGCGGGTGGATCGCCGCCTCCGTGCCACCGGCGACGACGATGTCGGCGCGGCCGGTACGGATCATCTCGATGGCGTAGCCGATGGCCTCGGCGCCCGACGCGCAGGCGGAGACCGGCGTGTGCACACCCGCACGGGCGCCCACGGCCAGACCCACGTTCGCGGAGGGGCTGTTCGGCATCAGCATCGGAACGGTGTGCGGGGAGACGCGGCGGACGCCCTTCTCCTTCAGCACGTCGTACTGGTCCAGCAGGGTCGTCACGCCACCGATGCCGGAGGCGATGACCGCACCGAGCCGGTCCGGGTCGACGCTCGGGTCCTCCCCGGCCTTCGCCTCGAAGCCGGCGTCCTTCCACGCCTCCTGAGCCGCGATCAGCGCGAACTGCGCCGAGCGGTCCAGCCGGCGGGCCTGCGGGCGCGGGATCACCTCGGTCGGCTCCACGGCGACCGGCGCGGCGATGCGGACCGCCTGTTCGGCGGCCCATTCCTGCTCCAGGGGCTTGACGCCGGAACGTCCGGCGACGAGGCCCTCCCAGGTAGAGGCCGCGTCGCCACCCAGCGGTGTGGTTGCGCCGATACCGGTGACGACCACGGTGCGATTGGTCGAGCTCACGGGAATTCTTTCTCCAACGGGATACGAGGATTCAGCGGCGCCACCGCCGGGTGGCGGGGCCGGGCACATCCGGCCTAAGCGGGAACTCAGGCCTGGTGCTTGAGGATGTAGTCGGTCGCGTCGCCGACCGTCTTGAGGTTCTTCACGTCCTCGTCCGGGATCTTGACGTCGAAGCGCTCTTCGGCGGCGACGACGACCTCGACCATGGACAGGGAGTCGACGTCCAGGTCGTCGGTGAAGGACTTGTCCAGCTGGACGTCCTCGACCGGGATGCCGGCGATCTCGTTCACGATGTCGGCGAGACCGGCGACGATCTCTTCCTGAGTGGCGGCCATGTCAGGCGCTCCTTCGTAGTAATCCAGAGGGTTTGGCTGTCCCGCGTCGGATCCGGGGATCCGGCACGGAGTGCCTAGGGGAGGGTAACGACCGTGGCGGCGTAAACGAGACCCGCCCCGAAGCCGATGACGAGCGCGGTGTCGCCGCTCTTCGCCTCGCCGGTCGCCAGAAGCCGCTCCATCGCGAGCGGAATCGAGGCGGCCGATGTGTTGCCGGTGGTGCGCACATCGCGGGCGACCGTGACGTGCTCCGGCAGTTTCAGCGTCTTCACCATCGAGTCGATGATCCGCTCGTTGGCCTGGTGGGGAATGAAGACGTCCAGGTCGTCCGGGGTGATCCCGGCCGCGTCCAGCGCCTGCTGGGCGACCTTCGCCATCTCGAACACGGCCCAGCGGAACACCGCCTGGCCCTCCTGCGTGATCGCAGGGAACTTGTCGACCGCGCCCTCGCGGTAGTCCGTCCACGGCACGGTCTGCTTGATGGTCTCGGACTTGTCGCCCTCGGAACCCCACACGGTCGGGCCGATCGCGGGTTCCTGGGACGGTCCGACCACGACCGCGCCGGCGCCGTCGCCGAACAGGAAGGCCGTCGCCCGGTCCTCCAGGTCGGTCAGGTCGCTGAGCCGCTCCACGCCGATGACGAGGACGTACTCCGCGCTGCCCTCGACGATCATGCCCTTGGCGAGGGTGAGGCCGTAGCCGAAGCCCGCGCAGCCGGCCGAGATGTCGAAGGCGGCGGCCTTGGCCGTGCCGAGCTTGTCGGCGATCTCGGTGGCCACGGCAGGCGTCTGCTTGAAGTGCGAGACCGTCGAGACGATCACACCGCCGATCTGCTCGGCGGAGATCCCGGCGTCGGCGATCGCCTTGCCGGACGCCTCGATCGACATCGCGGCGACGGTCTCCTCGTCGTTCGCCCAGTGCCGGGTCTCGATGCCGGAGCGCGAGCGGATCCATTCGTCGGACGAGTCGATCGTCTCCAGGATCACCTCGTTGGGCACCACCCGGGTCGGACGGTAGCCGCCGACGCCGAGGATGCGCGCGTACGGGGCGCCCTTGCTGGGCTTCAGCTTCGCCATGCTCCAGGGCTCCTTGTCAGGCGGTGTGCTCGGCGATGAGCTCGCGAGCCGCGTCGAGGTCGTCGGGTGTCTTCAGGGCCAGCGTCTTCACGCCGGGCAGCGCACGCTTGGCGAGGCCGGTCAGCGTGCCGCCGGGGCACACCTCCAGCAGCGCGGTGACGCCGAGTTCCTTGAAGGTCTCCATGCACAGGTCCCAGCGGACCGGGTTGGCGACCTGGCCGACCAGCCGGTCGAGCACCTCGGTGCCGGTGGCCACGGCCTTGCCGTCCTTGTTGGAGACGTAGGTGACCGTGGGGTCGGCGGGCGCGATCGACTCGGCGGCCTCGGCCAGCCTCTCGACGGCGGGACCCATGTGGTGCGTGTGGAAGGCGCCCGCGACCTTCAGCGGGACGACCTTGCGCACGCCCTCGGGCTTGTCCTCGTTCAGCGCGGCGAGCTGCTCCAGCGTGCCCGCGGCGACGATCTGACCGGCGCCGTTGATGTTGGCCGGGGTCAGACCGAGCTTCTCCAGGTGCGCCACGGAGGTCTCCGGGTCGCCGCCGAGCAGCGCCGACATACCGGTCTCGGTGATCGCGGCGGCCTCGGCCATCGCCAGACCCCGCTTGCGTACGAGGGTCAGCGCGGCGGTGTCGTCGAGGACGCCCGCGAAGGCGGCGGCGGTGATCTCACCGACGCTGTGTCCCGCGACGGCACCGGGTGCCACGTCACCGAGTGCCGCGGCCGAGAGGATCCCGGCGGCGACCAGCAGCGGCTGCGCCACCGAGGTGTCGCGGATCTCGTCCGCGTCGGCCTTGGTGCCGCAGTGGGCGAGGTCCAGTCCGATGGCGTCCGACCACGCGGCGACGCGGTCCGCGGCACCGGGCAGGTCGAGCCAGGGAGTCAGGAAGCCGGGCGTCTGGGCGCCCTGGCCGGGAGCGACGAGTACGAGCACTCTCACACTCTCTCTTGGGGACGGCCACGGCCGCCCGTGGGGACAGGGACGAAGAACACGAGGGGGTTTTGTGGGCCCCCGACAAAACCCTACGGCTGGGGATCGCCGTCGACCAGACGCCCCAGGATCAGCGCGATCCGGAGCGTGAACGCGGAGCGTACATCGGACGGCGACCAGCCGGTGACGTCAGTCACACGTCGGAGCCGGTAGCGCACGGTGTTGGGATGCACGAAGAGCATCCGGGCCGCGCCCTCCAGACTGCTCGCCTGTTCGAGATAGACCGACAGCGTCTCCAGGAGCGCGGAGCCGGCCTCCTCCAGCGGTCTGTAGATCTCCTCCACCAACTGCTCGCGCGCGCTGGGGTCACCCGCGATCGCGCGCTCCGGAAGCAGATCGTCCGCCAGCACCGGCCGGGGGGCGTCCTGCCAGGCAGAACACGCCTTCAGACCGGCCGCGGCGGCCTGTGCGGAGCGGGTGGCGGCGAGCAGGTCCGGCACGATCGGACCGGCCACGACGGGCCCGGCGGCGTAGGGCCCGATCAGCGACTTGGCCACCGCCAGCGGGTTGTCGCTGCCGCCCGCGATCACGACGAGCCGGTCCCCGAGGACACCGGTGAGC
The DNA here is from genome assembly GCF_014596915.1 of Streptomyces sp. TRM68416. Taxonomy (GTDB): domain Bacteria; phylum Actinomycetota; class Actinomycetes; order Streptomycetales; family Streptomycetaceae; genus Streptomyces. Next base: position 376,309 of record NZ_JACVWU010000001.1, on the reverse strand, counting down.
ACCTGGAGCTTGGCGTGCCGGGCGGCCCGCCGGATGGCCTCGACGGTCAACTCGGAGTCACCGTTCGGCGCGGTCCCGAGCACCACGCACACGTGCTCGGGGGAGTTCCAGCCGAGCGCGGCGGCCCGGCTGACGGCCCCCTCGTCGGCCTCCCCGCTGAGCACGGCGTTCACCACCAGCGACTCGAGCCGCGCGTCCCAGGCACCGCGTGCCTCGGCGGCCTGGGCGTAGACCTGGGCGGTGGCGAAGGCGATCTCGCGGGCGTAGACGAGCAGGGCCTCGCGCAGCACGGACTCGTCGCCGGGGGCCGCCACCTCGTCGATGGCGGACTCCATGACCTCGATGGTGGTCCGCACCATCTCGACGGTCTGCCGCAGCGTGATGGCCCGGGTCAGCTCGCGCGGAGCGGTGCCGAAGACGTCGGTGGAGATGGCCTGCGGGGCGTCCGGGTGCCGGAACCACTCGGTGAAGGCGGCGATACCGGCCTGGGCGACGAGGCCGATCCAGGAACGGTTCTCCGGGGGCATGGCCCGGTACCACGGCAGCGTCTCGTCCATCCGCGCGATGGCCTGCGCGGCGAGGCTGCCGGAGGACTTCTCCAGCCGCTTCAGGGTCGCGGAGTGCGGGTGGAGGTCATGCGCTGGGGCTTCGGCATTGCCGGTTTCGGGTTCGGGCACGGGGACAAGACTGCCTTATCCGGACGGGAGCGTGTGCCGTCGGGGTCTACGGTGGGATCCGTGATGGATGTACGGCGCGCCGACGAGCGCTACCCGGGGGGCGACGCGGCGGCGGGCATCGAGACCCGGCACGCCTTTTCCTTCGGCCCCCACTACGACCCCGACAACCTCCGCTTCGGCGCGATGATCGCCTGCAACGAGGAGCGTCTCGCCCCCGGCGCCGGCTTCGACGAACATCCGCACAGCCACACGGAGATCGTGACCTGGGTGGTCGAGGGCGAACTGACCCACCGCGACTCCACCGGCCACGAAACGGTCGTCCGCCCCGGTGACGTCCAGCGCCTCAGCTCGGCGGCGGGCGTCCGTCACGTCGAACGCAACGACGCGACCGTCCCCCTCACCTTCGTCCAGACCTGGCTGGCCCCGCTGACCCCCGGCGGCGACCCCGCCTACGAGATCGTCCACGGCATCGCGGACTCCACCCCGTACGCCATCCCGGAGGCGGGCGCGCTGCTGCACGTACGGCGGCTGGCCGCGGGCGAGCGAACGGCGTTGCCGGACGGGCGGTACGTGTACGTCCACGTCGTACGCGGCGAGCTGACCCTCGGTGCCGAGCACCTGGGCCCCGGCGACGCGGCCCGCCTCACCCACCCCGGGGACCTGGAGGCAGTGGCCTCCACCGAGACGGAACTGCTGCTGTGGGAGATGACTTAGCCGCGGGTGGGTGGGGGTTGATCGCGCAGTTCCCCGCGCCCCTTGGGGTGCTGCCTGCTGTGGTTTGTCTGCGGGTGGGCGGGGGCTGGTCGCGCAGTTCCCCGCGCCCCTTTGGGGCGCTCAGGCTGCGGGCAGTCGTGCCGCTGGGGCGGCGCCCGCTGCCAAAGAGAGGCGGCAACCCGGTCGCGCCGGGCTGCGCGTCCCACCCCGCGGTGCCCCTACGCCTCCGCCAGCACCGCGTCCGTGAACACCGGCCAAGCCTCCACCGCCCAGGGCCCGAACGCCCGGTCCGTCAGGGCGACGCAGGCCAGCCCCGCGGCCGGGTCGATCCACAGGAACGTACCGGACTGGCCGAAGTGGCCGAAGGTACGCGGGGAGGAGGAAGCCCCGGTCCAGTGGGGTGACTTGGAGTCGCGGATCTCGAAGCCGAGCCCCCAGTCGTTGGGGTTCTGGTGGCCGTACCCCGGAAGCACCCCCTTCGTACCCGGGTACTGCACCGTCATCGCCTCCGCCACCGTCCGCGGATCCAGCAGCCGCGGCGCCTGCACCTCCGCCGCGAACCGCACCAGGTCCGCCACCGTCGAGACGCCGTCCTTCGCGGGGGACCCCTCCAGGGACGTCGACGTCATCCCCAGCGGCTCCAGCACCCCCTGCCGCAGATACTCCGCGAACGACATGTCCGCGGCCTTGGCGATATGGTCCCCGAGCTGCTCGAACCCGGCGTTTGAGTACAGCCGCCGCTCCCCGGGCGCCGCGGTCACCCGGTGCTCGTCGAAGGCCAGCCCCGAGGTGTGGGCGAGGAGATGGCGGACCGTCGCCCCGGGCGGCCCCGCCGGCTCGTCGAGCTCGATCGCGCCCTCCTCGTAGGCGACGAGCGCCGCGTAGGCCGCGAGCGGCTTGGTGACGGAGGCGAGCGGGAAGCGGTGGTCGACCGGCCCGTGGGTTCCGAGGACCGTGCCGTCGGCTCGTACGACGGCCGCCGCGGCGGTGGGAACCGGCCAGTTCTCGATCAACGCGAGGCTGTTCATGGCACGAGCCTAAAGGTGCTCACAGGGGCAGCCGCATGAAGGGTACCGGCGTGCGCGCGAAGCCCAGCGAGGCGTACAGCGGCTCGGCCTCGGGAGACGCCGTGAGGTCGACCTGGCCGACGCCCCGCTCCCGGAACCACTCCAGCAGCGACTCCATGCACGCGCGCGCGTACCCACGGCGCCGCGCGTCCGGATCGGTCGCCACGCTGAAGACGTACCCGGCGAGCCCGCCCGGATTGGCCGCCTTGCCGATCCGGTACTCCACCGTCCCCACCGCCAGCGCGGCCAGCGCCTCCGGCCGGTCCGGGTGGTCCACGACGAAGGCCGCGAAGTCCCCGTCCGGCTCCGCCAGCCGCGCCCCCAGACGTGGCAGACCGGCCGCCTGCCACTCGGTGGACGGGTCGCCCCCCGGGATCGCATCGAGCATCACCTGACGCAGCCGGATCACCTCTCGGGCATCCTCGACCGTGGCACGACGTACGAGACTCATGCCCCGCACGCTAACCACGGCGATCACGTCATGTCCCGTGGATTTCTTACCGGTTCCGCTTGCTTGGAGTGCGCTCGAAGGTCATAGCGTTGAGGTCATGACGGTGACGGAGACCACCACCACCAGGACCGACACCTGTGCCGGACCGCCCCGGCCCGACCGGCGGCCGGACGGCCAGGACAGCTACACGATCAGCGAGGTCGCCGCCTTCACCGGCCTGACCGCGCACACGCTGCGCTGGTACGAGCGCATCGGCCTGATGCCGCACATCGACCGCTCGCACACCGGCCAGCGCCGCTACAGCAACCGCGACCTCGACTGGCTCGACCTCGTCGGCAAGCTGCGGCTCACCGGCATGCCGGTCGCCGACATGGTGCGGTACGCAGAGATGGTGCGTGCGGGCGACCACACCTACGGCGAGCGCTACGCACTCCTGGAGACGACCCGCCGGGACGTCCTGGCCCGGATCGCGGAACTCCAGGACACGCTCGCCGTGCTCGACCGCAAGATCGCTTTCTACGGTGACGCCGGGCACGCCCTGGCGTCGGAAAGGCCCCGATGACCGACAACGGCAGGATCCGGACCGCACGACTGGGCGAGGGCGGGCCCGAAGTGGGCGTCCAGGGCCTCGGCTGCATGGGCATGAGCTTCGCCTACGGCCCCTCGGACGCCACGGAGTCCCGGGCGACCCTGGAGCGGGCCCTGGAACTGGGCGTCACGCTGTACGACACCGCGGACGCCTACGGCGCGGGGGAGAACGAGCGCTTCCTGTCGCCGTTCTTCAAGCAGCACCGGGACGAGCTGGTGATCGCCACCAAGTTCGCCCTGGCGATCCACCCCGAGGACCCGACGAAGCGGATCATCCGCAACGACGCGCCCTACATCCGCGCGTGCGTCGAGGCGAGCCTGAAGCGCCTGGACGTCGATGTGATCGACCTCTATTACATGCACCGCCGGGACGTGAACATCCCCATCGAGGAGACCGTCGGCGTCATGGCCGACCTGGTCCGCGAGGGCAAGGTGAAGCAGTTGGGCCTGAGCGAGGTCACGGCCGCCGAGCTGCGGGCCGCGCACGCCGTCCACCCCATCGCCGCCGTACAGTCGGAGTGGTCGCTGTTCAGCCGCGACATCGAGGCGCACGTGGTGCCCGCCGCCCGCGACCTGGGCGTGACGCTCGTGCCGTACTCGCCGCTCGGCCGGGGCTTCCTCACCGGCTCCTTCGCGAAGGCCGAGGACCTGACGGCCGACGACTTCCGCCGCCGGCAGCCCCGCTTCACCGGCGAGAACGCGGCGGCCAACACGGCCCTGCTGGACCCGGTCCGCACGGTCGCCGACGCCCACGGCGCCTCCCTCGGCCAGATCGCCCTGGCCTGGGCCCAGCAGCGGGCCACCGTCCACGGCCTCCCCGTCGTCCCCATCCCGGGCACCCGCAAGCCGGGCCGCGTCGAGGAGAACACGGCCGCCACCCGCATCGAGCTGACGCAGGAGCAACTGGACCTGCTGGAGCCGATCGCGGGGAAGGTGGCGGGGGACCGGTACGCGGACATGACGTTCACGTCGGCGGGCCGGGAGTAGGGCTCACAGCTCCGCCAGCAACTCCGCCTTCTTGGACGAGAACTCCTCATCGGTGACCAGCCCGGCCTGATGCAGCTCCCCGAGATGGCGGATCCGCTCGGCGATGTCGGCCGGGTCGCGGCGCGGTGCCGCCGCGACCTGCGCCGGCCCCGACTCCCGTACGGCCGTCAGGACCGCCGCGGCGAACGGCAGCGACTCGTGCACCGGCCCGTACCCCAGCCCGAACACCACGGCCGCCGGATCCTGGTCGGCCTGCGCCGGCGCGTCCTCCCCGCGCCGCAGCAGCCGTAGATGCCCCTCGAAGACCTCGGGCGAGCGCCACTCCACCCCGCTCAGGTCACCCACCTGGAAGGACTGGTCCCCGGCCTTCCACTTCGTGGACGACGCACCCGTCCAGAACCAGCGGAAGCGCACGGTCCGCCCGTCGAAGGACGCCTTGGCGTCGTAGGCCTTGAACTGCAACGGCGCCTCGGGCGCGGCCACCAGGAACCGGTCCGCGGGACCGGACTCCGTCAGGTGCGCCCGCAGTTCGTCGGCGTAGTACTCCGCCAGCGTCTCCCGGTCGGCGGGCAGCACCAGCCGGTACGGGTCGCCGCTCTCCTTCAGCTGTCCCGCGGCCGCCTCCATCAGCGGATCGGCGCCCGGTCGCGGCTCCAGCCGCAGCACCACGGTCCCGCGCTTGCCCGGGGTGAGGGTCACCGCGGAGATCGCGGCCAGGGGGATACGCCGTTCCCCCAGCGCCTGATGGAGTTTGGGTGTTCGAATCCCCCGCTCGTATCGGATGAGCACGGAGTCGGACTCGAACTCCCAGGCGGCATGAAATCCGGCCAGTACGTCACCCATGCGGCTCATCGTATGCGGCACGAGTTCCTCCGTCGCCTCCCTGCGCAGCCCGCGCTTCTTCTGGTCTCTACGCGCGTCCGGCCGTGGCGGTGCCGGACAAACCCTCCCGGCATGCCGCGTCCTCTCCCGCGCACCGCACCGAGCGGTACGCGCCAACCCCGATCCCCGCGAAGTTCAGCAGACTGTCCGTGCCCGGTTCGAAGTAACCGCCGTGCCCCTTCGCGTCCCGCGCCGACAGCACGCGCGCCCCGAACCCGGACGACACCGGATCGGCTCCGTGCCCCAGCCCGCCCAGCTCCAGGTACGGCACGTCCTGGATCCAGTCGTCCGCGTCCCGCATCGCCCACACGTGCGCCGAGGTCCCCAGGTGCGAGGCCTTGGCGACCCGCATGCCGGGGCTGCCCGCCACCGCGATGTCGGCGACCCGCTCCGGGAGCCGGTCCGCGGCGACTCCGCACACCACCGAGCCGTAGCTGTGGCAGAAGAGGGAGACGGCCGAGTCGCCGGGCAGCGCGCGCACCAGCGCGTCCAGCCGGACGGCACCGTCGCGGGCGCGCATGGCGGTGGCCGAGTCGAGGCCGAGGCCGCCGGGCGCGGTGTAGTCGGCCCAGGCGATCACGGCCGTGGGCGTCGACGGGCTCACCGCACGCTCCGCCGCGTACAGGGCCTTCGCCATGCCGACGGGGGCCGTGTACTTGCGGGCCGTGCGCTGGAAGGTGAGGACGTCGGTGTCGACGCCGGGGACGATCACCGAGACCCGCTCGGCCCGGCCGAGGTTGCCGAACACCTCGGCCACCCGGCCCGAGCCCTCCGGGTCGAAGGCGAGGATCTTCCGGTCGTGCCTCATCAGCGACTCGTAGCGGTGCATACGGCGCTCCGCCTCCCGCTGCCCCTCCGGCGTGAGCCGGGTGTCGTGCATGCGTTTCCGCTCGACCTTGCGGGCCTGCCCCAGCGCGACGCGGTTGGCGCGGTAGCGCAGCTCGACGGGGGCGCCGTTCATGTTGCCGACCGCGAGCGGGTAGCGGCGCGCCAGGGAGAGCTGCTGCTGGGCGTTGAGCGTGGCGAAGAAGTACGCCAGGCGCGCCGGGGAGGCGTCCGGGTCGGGCAGCGGCCGGCCGGCGAACCGGCCGTGCTCCCAGGCGGAGAGCGAGGCCTGCAGCGCCGGGGTGGTCCGCTGGTTGCGCAGGGCGGTCCAGCCGGTGGTCGCGAGCATCACGAACACCACGGCCAGCGCGAGCAGTGCGCGCCAGACGTTCAGTTGGGGGGAGGTATCGAAGGAAGTCACTGGGAGGACACACTAGGAGAACGAACGGGTCTCGCGTTAACCGAGTGACGCGTATCACGTTTCGAGGCGGGCGCCGGTCACCGAGCGTCGCGCCAGCTCTCCGTCAGTGCCGGTCCCACCTGTTCCAGGTAGGCGACGGTGAGCGCGCGGATCGCCTCCAGGCTGAAGTCCTCGCGCAGGCTCCACTGCCGTTCCGTCACCCGCATCACCCCGCCGAAGACGGCCACGGCCAGCCGCGGCCGGGGGTCGGCGTCCACGTCGAGCCCCTCGCGTTCGGCGAGTACGCGCGCGATGGCCTCCTCCGTCTCCGCGGAGCGCCGCAGATGCGCGGCGAGCAGCACCGGCACCGACTCGATCTGCTGGTACATGCGCAGATGCAGCTCGATCGGCACGACGGACTCGATGATCTCGCCGAGTCCGTCCCAGCCCTCCAGGACCGACCGGCGCAGCGCCTCCAGCGGGGCCTCGTCCGCGGGCCGTCGGCGCACGGCCTCGACGAAGTAGGCCTCGGCCATCTCCTGGACGCCGAACGCCACCTCCTCCTTGCTGGCGAAGTAGCGGAAGAAGGTCCGCTGGGAGACCTCGACGGCCGCGACGATGTCGTCGACCGTCGTCTGCTCGTAGCCGCGGGTGGTGAACAGTTCGAGCGCGGCCCGCAGCAGCGCCTCGCGGGTCCGCTGCTTCTTGCGCTCGCGCAGAGTTTCCATGCGGTTCAGTATCCGTGTCGTTCGGTATCCGTCAGTTACCGGCGTATGAATCGGATTGTCAATTGTCAGTGGCTGTCATTAGCCTCGCGCGTATGACTAGTCAGACCACCATCGACACGACAGGGCCCGGGGACAAGGTCCCGGCAACCCCGTCGGACCGGCCCGCCGGCTCGGGCCTGCGCGGCCACCCCTGGCTCACCCTCATCACCGTGGCCGTCGGCGTCATGATGGTGGCCCTCGACGGCACCATCGTGGCCATCGCCAACCCGGCCATCGCCGACGACCTGGGGGCCACCTTCGCCCAGGTGCAGTGGATCACCAACTCCTACTTCCTGGCCCTCGCGGTCTCCCTGATCACCGCGGGCAAGCTCGGCGACCGGTTCGGCCACCGCCAGACCTTCCTGATCGGCGTGGTGGGCTTCGCCGCCGCCTCCGGCGCGATCGGCCTGTCGAGCAGCATCGGGATGGTCATCACCTTCCGGGTCTTCCAGGGTCTGTTCGGCGCGCTGCTGATGCCGGCCGCGCTCGGCCTGCTGCGGGCGACCTTCCCGGCCGAGAAGCTGAACATGGCCATCGGCATCTGGGGCATGGTCATCGGCGCCTCCACCGCCGGCGGCCCGATCCTCGGCGGTGTCCTCGTCGAGCACGTCAACTGGCAGTCGGTGTTCTTCATCAACGTGCCGGTCGGCATCCTCGCCCTCGGGCTCGGCGCGCTGATCCTGCTCGACCACCGGGCGGAGAACGCCCCGCGCTCCTTCGACCTCCTCGGCATCGCCCTGCTGTCGAGCGCGATGTTCTGCCTGGTGTGGGCGCTCATCAAGGCCCCGGAATGGGGCTGGGGCGACGGACAGACGTGGCTGTTCATCCTCGTGTCGGTGGCGCTCTTCGCGGGCTTCGCGTTCTGGGAGACGAAGGTCAAGGAGCCGCTGATCCCGCTGGGCCTGTTCCGCTCGGTCCCGCTGTCGGCGGGTGTGGTGCTGATGGTCCTGATGGCCATCGCCTTCATGGGCGGGCTGTTCTTCGTCACGTTCTACCTCCAGAACGTGCACGGCATGAGCCCCGTCGACGCCGGTCTGCACCTGCTGCCCCTCACCGGCATGATGATCGTCGGCTCCCCGCTGGCGGGCGCGGTGATCACCAAGGTGGGTCCGCGCATCCCGCTGGCCGGCGGTATGGCGTGCACCGCGCTCGCCATGTACGGCATGTCCACGCTTGAGACGGACACCGGCAGCGGCGTGATGTCCCTCTGGTTCGCCCTGCTCGGCCTCGGCCTCGCGCCCGTCATGGTCGGCGCCACCGAGGTCATCGTGGGCAACGCGCCCATGGAGCTGTCCGGTGTCGCCGGTGGTCTGCAGCAGGCCGCGATGCAGATCGGCGGCAGCCTCGGTACGGCCGTGCTGGGCGCCGTGATGGCCTCCAAGGTTGACCGCGACCTGGCGGGCAACTGGACGGACGCGGGGCTTCCGGCGCTCACCGCAGAGCAGCAGGCCCAGGCCTCCGAGGCGGTGCAGGTCGGTGTGGCGCCGGTGGCCAAGGGCACGCCGGAGGAGATCGCCGCGAAGATCACTGGCGTGGCCCACGACACCTTCCTCTCGGGCATGAGCCTGGCCTCGCTGGTGGCGGCGGGGGTGGCCGCGGTGGCGATCGGCGTCGCGTTCCTCACCAAGCGGGGGGCCAACGCGGAGGCGGGGGCGGGGGCGGCCCACATCTGACCGTGGGCCAGCGGCGATTTCCCCTATCAGGGTGACTTCGCTAAAGATTCCTCGTCCTCGGCAGGCGCCGCAGGTCACAGTGGGTCAAGCCCTCCGTACGGCATGTTCCTCGGGCACGTTCGTACGGCATGGGAGGGGGGACGGTGCTGCGGCGCGCTGCCGGAGGGGGGCAGCGCGCCGGCAGCCCGCACGCATACTCCGTGCCCGCCGGGTACTCGTCCGTTGAACCGACTGACGGTTTAAGGGAGTTGAGTTCCACCATGGCGGGCTTCGGACACGGCACGCGCAGGCACCCCCGTTCACGTGGCCGGACGTGGTCAGGTACCGGGCCGGATCGCGCGTCGCTCGGCATCATCGGTGTCATCTGTGCGGTCGCCGGCTTCTTCGTCCTCGGGATCATCCTGGGGCCGGTGGCGATCGTCTGCGGATGGCTGGCCATGGGGCGCACCTGGTCCGGTGCTCGCCCGGTCACGGCGCTGGTGGCGATCGTCCTCGGCGCGATCGACACGTTGCTGGCCCTGATCTGGCTCACCAACGCGACGGCGGGCAACGGCTTCCTCTGACGCGTCGTTCCCTTCGCCCCCGCCGCCCCTACCCGTCCCATCCCTGGGGGCTGCCGCCCCCAGCCCCCCGCATCGGCCTGAACGGCCTCGTCCTCAAACGCCGGACGGGCTGAGTAGCGCCACCCTGCGGGCATGCGTGCCGCCTGGGGCGGCACGGGTGGGCGCAGGCGGCACCCCGGTGGCGCCGGGCCGCGCGACCCACCCCCGGCCAGCGCAACCCGCGGTGCCCCGCTAGGCCCGTTCCTCGGTTGCCGGGTTCGGGATCGGGGCCCGGGACGAGGACAGGGACGCCACCTCCGCGCGGAGCATGCGGACCTCCTCCGTGAGGAGATGGATCGCTTCCGTCTGCCGACGCTCGACGCGGTCGTCCATCTCGAACCGGGAGATGAACCAGGCCGCGATGTTCGCGGTCACGACACCGAGCAGCGCGATCCCGGACAGCATCAGCCCCACCGCGAGCAACCGCCCCAGCCCGGTCGTGGGGGAGTGGTCGCCGTACCCCACGGTCGTCATCGTCGTGAAGGACCACCACACCGCGTCACCCAGCGTCTTGATGTTCCCATCCGGCGCGTCCCGCTCCACGGACAGGACCGCCAGCGAACCGAACATCAGCAGACCGGCCACCGACCCCACCACATACGTGGTCAGCCGCACCTGCGACGCCATCCGCGCCCGCCGCCCCGCCAGCATCAACGTGGAGACCAGCCGCAGCAGCCGCAACGGCTGGATCAACGGCAGCAGCACCGCGAACAGGTCCAGCCAGTGCCGCCGTACGAACTCCCACCGGCGCTCCGCCAGCCCCAGCCGCACCAGATAGTCCGTGGCGAAGGCCGCCCACACCACCCACTCGACGATCGCGCAGGCCCGCGTCAGCGCCTTGCTCGCCGAGGTGTCCAGGATCGGCACGGCGTAGGCGACGGCGAACAGCACGGCCAGCACCAGCAGAGGCCGCTGCGTGTAGTGCTCCCAACGGACCTGCACGGATTGTCGCTTCATGCCCGCATCGTAGAAAAACGCCGGAGGGCCGAGGAGCCGGGCCCCTCAGCCCTCCGTCGATGTCGCCTCCGGCCGCCCGCGGAGCGCTACGCGTCGCCGCCCGCGGCGCCCGGGTCGGCCGCCGCGACGTCGAGCAGCTGGTACCGGTCGATCGCCTGCTTCAGCGCCGAACGGTCGACCTTGCCCTCCTTGGCCAGCTCGGTCAGCACGCCCACCACGATCGACTGCGCGTCGATGTGGAAGAACCGCCGCGCCGCACCGCGCGTGTCCGCGAAGCCGAAGCCGTCCGCGCCCAGCGACTGGTACGTCCCCGGCACCCACCGCGCGATCTGGTCCGGAACCGATCGCATCCAGTCGGACACGGCCACGAACGGACCCTGCGCCCCGGTCAGCTTGCGTGTGACGTACGGCACGCGCTGCTCCTCCTCGGGGTGCAGCAGGTTGTGCTCCTCGCACGCCACGGCCTCGCGCCGCAGCTCGTTGAAGGAGGTCGCCGACCACACGTCGGCCCTGACGTTCCACTCCTCGGCGAGGATCCTCTGCGCCTCCACCGCCCACGGCACCGCCACGCCCGACGCGATGATCTGCGCCGGGATCGAGCCCGCCGTCCCCTCGCTGAACCGGTAGACGCCCTTGAGGATGCCCTCGACGTCGACGTTCTCCGGCTCGGCGGGGTGCTGGATCGGCTCGTTGTAGACGGTCAGGTAGTAGAAGACGTCCTCGCCGGGCCTGCCGTCCGCCGTGGGCCCGTACATCCGGCGCAGACCGTCCTGCACGATGTGCGCGATCTCGAAGCCGAACGCCGGGTCGTACGCCACACAGCCCGGGTTGGTGGAGGCCAGCAGCTGCGAGTGGCCGTCCGCGTGCTGGAGCCCCTCGCCGGTCAGGGTCGTGCGCCCGGCGGTCGCACCGAGCACGAAGCCGCGCGAGAGCTGATCGGCCATCTGCCAGAACTGGTCACCGGTGCGCTGGAAACCGAACATCGAGTAGAAGACGTAGACCGGGATGAGCGGCTCGCCGTGCGTGGCGTAGGCCGAGCCCGCCGCGATCAGCGAGGCCGTGCAGCCGGCCTCGGAGATGCCGTCGTGCAGCATCTGCCCGTTCGGCGCCTCCTTGTAGGCCAGCAGCAGATCGCGGTCCACGGCCTCGTACTGCTGCCCGAGCGGGTTGTAGATCTTCGCGCTCGGGAAGAACGAGTCCATGCCGAACGTGCGGTACTCGTCCGGCGCGATCAGTACGAACCGCTTGCCGATCTCCTTGTCCCGCATGAGGTCCTTGAGCAGCCGTACGAACGCCATGGTGGTGGCGATCGACTGCTGACCCGAGCCCTTCTTCACGGTCGCGTACGTCTTGTCGTCCGGCAGCGGAAGCGGCTTGGCGCGCACGACACGCGTCGGGACGTACCCGCCGAGCCCCTGGCGGCGGTCGTGCATGTACTGGATCTCCTCCGAGTCCCGCCCGGGGTGGTAGTACGGCGGCGCGCCGGACTCCAGCTCCTTGTCGGAGATCGGCAGGTGCAGCCGGTCGCGGAAGCGCTTGAGGTCGTCGACCGTCAGCTTCTTCATCTGGTGCGTGGCGTTGCGGCCCTCGAAGTTCGGACCCAGCGTCCAGCCCTTGATCGTCTTGGCCAGGATCACCGTCGGCTGGCCCTTGTGCGCCTTGGCCGCCGAGAAGGCCGCGAAGATCTTCTTGTGGTCGTGACCACCGCGGCCCAGGTGCAGGATCTGGTCGTCGGTCATGTTCTCGACCATCGCGCGCAGCCGGTGGTCGTCCCCGAAGAAGTGGTCCCGGATGTACGCGCCGGTCTCGGTGGCGTATGTCTGGAACTGGCCGTCCGGGGTCGTGTTCATCTTGTTGACCAGCACGCCGTCCCGGTCCTGGGCCAGCAGCGGGTCCCAGGAGCGGTCCCAGACCAGCTTGATCACGTTCCACCCGGCGCCCCGGAAGATCGACTCCAGCTCCTGGATGATCTTGCCGTTGCCGCGCACCGGGCCGTCCAGCCGCTGCAGGTTGCAGTTCACCACGAAGGTGAGGTTGTCCAGGCCCTCACGGGCGGCGATGGACAGCTGGCCGAGCGACTCCGGCTCGTCCATCTCGCCGTCGCCGAGGAACGCCCACACATGCGACTTGGAGGTGTCGGCGATCCCGCGCGCGTGCATGTAGCGGTTCATCCGCGCCTGGTAGATCGCGCCGATCGGGCCGAGCCCCATCGACACGGTCGGGAACTCCCAGAAGTCCGGCATGAGCCGCGGGTGCGGGTACGACGACAGCCCGTACGGCGCCTTCGACTTCTCCTGGCGGAACGCGTCCAGGTTCTGCTCGCTGAGCCGGTCCAGCAGGAACGCGCGCGCGTAGATGCCCGGCGAGGCATGGCCCTGGAAGAAGACCTGGTCGCCGCCGTCGCCCTCGTCCTTGCCGCGGAAGAAGTGGTTGAAGCCGACGTCGTAGAGGGAGGCGGAGGAGGCGAAGGTGGCGATGTGGCCGCCCACGCCGATGCCGGGCCGCTGCGCCCTGGAGACCATGACGGCGGCGTTCCACCGGGTCGCGTTGAGGACCTTGCGCTCGATCTCCTCGTTGCCGGGGAAGAACGGCTCGTCCTTGGTCGCGATCGTGTTGACGTAGTCCGTGCTGCGCATCTCGGGCACGGCCACGCGCTTCTCGCGGGCCCGCTCGATCAGCCGGAGCATCAGGTAGCGGGCCCGCTCGCGGCCGCGCTCGTCCACTGCGGCGTCGAGGGAGTCGAGCCACTCCTGGGTTTCCTCGGGGTCGAAGTCAGGAACCTGACTCGGAAGGCCGCCAATGATGATCGGATTGCGATCGGATCCGGAAGCCACGCTGGTCCTTACCTGTCAGAGGGCTGGTTTTCGGGCTGGGTGTCGAGGTCCGCTGTTGCCTGCGCCGCTCCCCATCGTGTACCGCGGGACGGCAAACGTCATCTCTACTGCGTGTCTACTGCGAGGTAATCCAAGCGTGCTGCCCCAGGAGGGTTCTCAAAAGCGCAAAGAGGGCAGAACGGTGTGGCGTGTGTCACCTTGGGACATGGCGCCATGACGGCAGTTGCGGTGACACGGCCCGGAACGTCACCGTTTCGGCGGTCTGAACGGCCGGGTACTTGCGCGATCCGCCCCGCCCGTGTGGACTACGGCCAATGCTTCGCGCACGCGCGTGGCTGAGTTATTCCCAAATACATGATCAGGAGGCAACCCGTGAGCGCGACCGCGGACCACGCGGAGGAGCGGACGAACCCTGCCGCAAGGCTGGGGTTCCAGCCCGAGCAGGTGGTCCAGGAGATCGGCTACGACGACGACGTCGACCAGGAACTCCGCGAGGCGATTGAAGAAGTCATCGGCAACGAGCTGATGGACGAGGAGTACGACGACGTCGCCGATGCCGTGGTGCTGTGGTTCCGCGACGAGGACGGCGACCTGACGGATGCGCTGGTGGACGCCACCACGTACATCGAAGAGGGCGGCTCGATCCTGCTTCTGACGCCGAAGACGGGCCGTGACGGCTACGTCGAGCCGAGCGACATCTCCGAAGCCGCCACGACGGCCGGACTGTCGGCGTCCAAGAGCGTCAGCGTCGGCAAGGACTGGAGCGGCAGCCGGCTGGTGACGCCGAAGGGGGCCAAGTCCGCCAAGAAGTGACCCTCAAGGGGTGACCTCCGCCGAACCACGGGACGGGCCGGCTTCCGTCGGCCCGTCCGTGGTCCCTCGGTGGACGCTGCGTAGGGTGGTCCCGACCACCCGAACAGCCTCCACCGAAGGGATCTGCCGGAGATGGCCATCCAGGTCGGCGACAAGGCCCCCGACTTCGAGCTCAGGGACAACCACGGCGCGACCGTGAAGCTGTCCGACTTCCGCGGCCGGAAGAACGTCCTGCTGGTCTTCTACCCGTTCGCCTTCACCGGTGTCTGCACCGGCGAGCTGGGCGAGCTGCGGGAGAACCTGCCGAAGTTCTCCGACCGCGACACGCAGGTCCTCGCCGTCTCCAACGACTCCGTGCCCACCCTGCGCGTCTTCGGCGAGCAGGAGGGCCTGGAGTTCCCGCTGCTGAGCGACTTCTGGCCGCACGGCGAGGCCTCCCGCGCCTACGGCGTCTTCGCCGAGGACAAGGGGTGCGCGGTCCGTGGGACCTTCGTCATCGACAAAGAGGGCATCGTGCGCTGGACGGTCGTCAACGGCATGCCGGACGCGCGTGACCCGAACGAGTACGTCACGGCACTCGACACCCTGTGATTCTTCGGTACCAAGGCCTGCGAGCTTCGGGAACCCGTTACTAGGATCGAGACGTTGATCCGGTATCACAAGCACGGCGGGGCTCCCCGCCCCTGGACACCAATGGAGGACTCGTGGGAGTCAGCCTCAGCAAGGGCGGCAACGTATCGCTGACCAAGGAGGCCCCGGGCCTGACCGCGGTCATCGTCGGTCTGGGGTGGGACATCCGCACCACCACCGGCACCGACTTCGACCTGGACGCCAGCGCACTGCTGCTGAACTCGTCCGGCAAGGTCGCCAGCGACGCGCACTTCATCTTCTTCAACAACCTCAAGAGCCCCGACGGCTCGGTGGAGCACACCGGCGACAACCTCACCGGTGAGGGCGAGGGCGACGACGAGCAGATCAAGGTCGACCTGGCGTCCGTCCCGGCCGACGTCGAGAAGATCGTCTTCCCGGTCTCGATCTACGACGCCGAGAACCGCCAGCAGTCCTTCGGCCAGGTGCGCAACGCGTTCATCCGCGTCGCCAACCAGGCCGGCGGCGCCGAGATCGCCCGCTACGACCTCTCCGAGGACGCCTCCACGGAGACCGCCATGGTCTTCGGCGAGCTCTACCGCCACGGCGCGGAGTGGAAGTTCCGCGCCATCGGCCAGGGCTACGCCTCGGGCCTGCGCGGCATCGCCCAGGACTTCGGCGTCAACGTCTGAGCCACCACACCCACCGCCCGGCGCCGCACGGTACGCGTGCGGCGCCGGACGCGCAGGGGGCCGGACGGTTCGCGTGCGCTGCGGACCGTACGGGGACCACCTGGTTTGCGCGCGCTGTGGGCCGTACAGGGAAACAACCAAAGAAGCATCACCGGGGAGGACCAGCATCATGGGCGTCACGCTCGCCAAGGGAGGCAATGTCTCCCTCTCCAAGGCCGCACCGAACCTCACTCAGGTGATGATCGGGCTCGGCTGGGACGCGCGCTCCACCACCGGAGCCCCCTTCGACCTCGACGCCAGCGCCCTGATGTGCAACGGCGGGCGGGTGATGGGGGACGAGTGGTTCGTGTTCTACAACCAGCTCAAGAGCCCGGACGGCTCGGTGGAGCACACCGGCGACAACCTCACCGGCGAGGGCGACGGCGACGACGAGTCGCTGCTGATCGACCTCTCCAAGGTGCCCGCCCAGTGCGACAAGATCGTCTTCCCGGTCTCCATCCATATGGCCGACGAGCGCGGCCAGACCTTCGGGCAGGTCAGCAACGCCTTCATCCGGGTGGTGAACCAGGCCGACGGCCAGGAGCTCGCCCGCTACGACCTCAGCGAGGACGCCTCCACCGAGACGGCGATGATCTTCGGTGAGGTCTACCGCTACCAGGGCGAGTGGAAGTTCCGCGCCGTGGGGCAGGGATACGCGTCCGGGCTGAGGGGCATCGCCCTGGACTTCGGGGTCAACGTCTCATAACGCGTTATGAGCAAAAGCAGGTACCCGGCGGGACGGGCGGCGGGGCCGACTAGACTCCGGCTTCAAAAGTTCGTAAAGCCGAGTACGGCACGGGGGATACCCGTACACACAGGATTGGGTAGCCAGTGGTTCTGAAAACGTTCGGCTGGTCGTTCGCGGTCACCGCGCTCGGCCTCGTCGCCGCGTTCCTCTTCGGGGGGTGGACCGCCTTCGGTGTCGTGGCGATCCTCTCCATCCTCGAAATCTCGCTGTCCTTCGACAACGCGGTGGTCAACGCCGGGATCCTGAAGAAGATGAATGCCTTCTGGCAGAAGATCTTCCTCACCATCGGCATCCTGATCGCCGTCTTCGGCATGCGACTGGTCTTCCCCGTCGTCATCGTCGCCGTCACGGCCTCGATGGGCCCGATCGAGGCCGTCGACCTCGCGCTCACCGACAAGGACCGGTACGAGCAGCTCGTCACCGACGCCCACCCGTCCATCGCGGCCTTCGGTGGCATGTTCCTGCTGATGATCTTCCTCGACTTCATCTTCGAGGACCGGGACATCAAGTGGCTCGGCTGGCTGGAGCGGCCGCTGTCCAAGCTCGGCAAGGTCGACATGCTGTCGGTCTGCGTCGCGCTGATCGTCCTGCTGATCACGTCGATGACCTTCGCGACCCACGCCCACCTGCACGCCGGCCCCGCCGACAAGGCAGAGACGGTTCTCCTCTCCGGTATCGCCGGTCTCATCACGTACATGATCGTCGGCGGTCTCTCCGGCTACTTCGAGGACAAGCTGGAGGAAGAGGAGGAGCGCGAGCACGAGGAGGAGGAAGAGGCCGCCCGCTCCGGCAAGCCGCGCTCGGCCGTCGCCCTCGCCGGCAAGGCCGCGTTCTTCATGTTCCTCTACCTCGAGGTCCTGGACGCGTCCTTCTCCTTCGACGGAGTCATCGGCGCCTTCGCCATCACCAACGACATCGTGCTGATGGCGCTCGGCCTCGGCATCGGCGCCATGTACGTCCGTTCGCTGACGGTCTACCTGGTCCGCCAGGGCACCCTCGACGACTACGTCTACCTGGAGCACGGCGCGCACTACGCCATCGGCGCCCTCGCCGCGCTCCTGCTGATCACCATCCAGTACGAGATCCACGAGGTCATCACCGGCCTCATCGGCGTCTTCCTGATCGGCGCCTCCTTCTGGTCCTCCGTGCGCCGCAACCGCGCGATCGCGGCGGCCGAGGGAAAAGCTGAGACCTCGGACGAGAAGACCGAGGTGTCGTCCGGGGTGTGACAGCCCTCCGAGTGAGGAACGCTCTGTGCGGGGCGGCCGGGCCTCTGGCCGCCCCGCCGGTTTTCCAAGGGAACGTGGGGGCGGGAATGGGCTTGTTGGACGGACTGCTCTGGAGCGGGCGCGCCGCCCAGTTCGACTCGGGCAGCGCGTCGACCAACGCGATCGAACTGACCAAGCGGCACGGCCAGGTCTCCCTCACCAAGCAGGACGCGGCCACCGGCCACCTCCGGGTCAACCTCAACTGGCGGATGCGCAGCTCCGACATAGGCGGGCCGCAGCGGGAGAGTCTGCTGCGGCACCCGTTCAAGGCGCTGAAGCCGCCGGAGGTCGTCGGACACAGCCAGAGCATGGTCAACGTCGACCTGGACCTCGGCTGCCTGTACGAGCTGGCCGACGGCACGAAGGGCGTCGTCCAGCCGCTCGGCGGCCTCCTGGGGGACATCAACTCACCGCCGTACGTGAAGCTCAGCGGGGACGACCGGTTCGGGTCGGCGTCCGGCGAGACCATGTACGTCAACCTCGACCAGCGGGAGAGCATCAAGCGCCTGCTGGTCTTCGTGTACATCTACGACCAGACACCGGCGTTCGATCGCACACACGCGATCGTCACCCTGTACCCGAGCAACGGGCCGCGCATCGAGATCGGCCTGGACGAGCGGCAGCCGCAGGCCCGCTCCTGCGCCGTGGTGATGATCGAGAACGTGAAGGGCGAGATCCTCGTCCGGCGCGAGGTGAAGTTCGTGTACGGATTCCAGGCGGAGCTGGACCGCCTCTACGGATGGGGACTGCAGTGGGGGCGCGGCTACAAGACGAAGGCGGACCGCTGACCCCGCCCCCGACGCGCCCCTCTACCGCCCGATGAACTGCGGCCCCTGCGGCGGCATCCGGAAGTCGCCCGCCGGGGCAGCGGCCGGGGCCGCGGCGGGCGGGTAGCCGTAGCCGCCGTAGGCGGGCTGCCCGGTGGGCTGGGGGTAGCCGTAGGCGGGCTGGGCCGTCGGCGGGGTTTGCGGGGCCTGCGGGGCCTGCGGATAGCCGTAGGCGGGCTGGGACGGGACGGCCGTCGTCGGCGCCTCCGGAGGGAGCGGCTGCGACAGGGGCTCCTCCTCCTGGGCCGCCGTCTCCGACTCGTCCACCGAGATGCCGAAATCGGTCGCCAGGCCCTTCAGACCGTTCGAGTAGCCCTCGCCCAGGGCCCGGAACTTCCAGCCCTCCCCACGCCGGTACAGCTCGCCGCAGATCAGGGCGGTCTCCTCGCCCGTCTCCGGCTTGATGTCGAAGTAGGCCAGCGGCTCGCCGTCGGCGACGGCCGCGTCGTACAGCAGGATGCGCAGCCCGGGTACGCGGTCGAAGGTGACGTCCTCCGCCGAAGCGACCAGCAGAATCTGGCTGACGTCGGGCTCGACACCGGCCAGATCTGTCTGGATCGTATCGGTGGGGCCTTCGGCGTCCCGCTTCATGCCGAGCCGCCGTACCTGCCCGGAGGGATGCCGGGGCTGGTTGTAGAAGACGAAGTCCTCGTCGGAGCGCACACGTCCGTCGGGGCCGAGGAGCAGCGCCGAGGCGTCGACCTCCGGGACCCCCTGCCCGGGCGTCCAGCGCAGCACGGCCCGTACGGCCGCGGCTTCGAGCGGGACGTTCGACCCTTTCAACATGGCGTGCGTCATGCCGTCATCCTGCCCTCTCGGTAGTGATCACGACAACGCGGGGGTACATGATCACCTGACTGTCCGCAACCGCGTTACCAGGAATTCATGCCCTGCGGGAACCCCTGACACGGGTCTCTACGTACTATTACCGGCCACCTGTGAACGGATCACAGGAATCACTCAGCCGCCACGGGGGAGTCTTATGCGTCATTTCGGGCACATCGCCCCTGGGGTGCGGCAGCGCCTCTTCCACCAGGAGCCCTGCGTCTTCGACGCGGACTCCCCGGCCCGCCTGCTCTCCACCGCCCTGGGTGCCACCCTCTACAGCCCCGCCACCCGGCCGCGGCTGGCGGACGACATCCTCAAGCAGGCCGACCGAGGCGTGGTCTCGATGGTGCTGTGCCTGGAGGACTCCATCGGCGACCAGGACGTGCCGGCCGGCGAGGAGAACCTCGTCCGCCAGTTCACCGACCTCGCCGGCCGCGACCGGGACGAGCTGCCCCTGCTGTTCATCCGGGTCCGCCACCCCGAACAGATACCCGACCTCGCACGACGTCTCGGCCCCGCGGTCCGGCTGCTGTCCGGGTTCGTGCTGCCGAAGTTCACCGAGGAACGCGGCATCCCCTTCCTGGAGGCGCTGACGGCCGCCGAGACGGCGAGCGGACGGCGCCTGTTCGCCATGCCCGTGCTGGAGTCCCCCGAGCTGCTCTACCGCGAGTCCCGCGTGGAGACCCTGGAGGGGATCTTCCGGGCCGTCGACAAGTACCGTGAGAGAGTGCTCGCGCTCCGGCTCGGCGTCACCGACTTCTGCTCCTCCTACGGCCTGCGCCGCGCCCCCGACATGACGGCCTACGACGTCCAGATCGTCGCCTCCGTCATCGCCGACGTGGTCAACATGCTCGGCCGCGCCGACGGCACCGGCTTCACCGTCACCGGACCGGTGTGGGAGTACTTCCGCGTCCAGGAGCGCATGTTCAAGCCCCAGCTGCGCCGCAGCCCCTTCCTCGAGGGCCAGGCGGAGGAACTGCGCGAGGCCCTCATCGAGCACGCCATGGACGGCCTGCTCCGCGAGATCGCCCTCGACCAGGCCAACGGCCTGACCGGCAAGACCTGCATCCACCCCTCCCACGTACTGCCCGTGCACGCGCTGTCCGTGGTCAGCCACGAGGAGTTCAGCGACGCGCAGGACATCCTGCGGCCCGAGCAGGGCGGCGGAGGCGTCCTGCGCTCGCAGTACACCAACAAGATGAACGAGGTGAAGCCGCACCGCGCCTGGGCCGAGCGCACCATGCTCCGCGCCGAGGTCTTCGGTGTGGCCAACGAGGACGTCGGATTCGTCGAGCTGCTCGCCGCCGGCATCGCCGACTGACACCCGACAACCCAAGGGACGCATGAACAAGGCAGTGAACAACGGGGTCTGGTCCGGCAGCTGGGTCGCCGAGCGACTCGGCGTCGCACTCGACGGCGACGAACAGCTGACGGACCTGCTGGGACTCGCGCTGCGCCGCAACCCCAAGCGGGCCCACCTGCTCGTCTCCCACGTCCTCGGCAAACACGTACCGCAGTCACCCTCCGTGGTCTACGGCTACGGATTCACCCTCGGCCGACGCGTGCGCGACCTGCTGGGCGACCGCGCGGCGGCCTCGGCGGTCGTCCTCGGCTACGCGGAGACCGCCACCGGCCTCGGCCACTCCGTCGCCGACGGCCTCGCTCTCGCCCCCTACCTGCACTCCACCCGCCGCCCGGTGGCGGGCGTGCCCCAGGCGGGCGGCTTCGAGGAGTCCCACAGCCACGCCACCTCCCACCTGCTGCTGCCCGAGGACCCCACCCTGCTGGCCGGTGACGGCCCCCTCGTCCTGGTCGACGACGAGTTCTCGACCGGCAACACGGTCCTCAACACCATCCGGGACCTGCACGAGCGGTACCCGCGACGCCGGTACGTCGTGGTCGCCCTCGTGGACATGCGCTCGGCGGCGGACGCGGGCCGGCTGGAGGACTTCGCGCGGGAGATCGGCGCGAGGGTGGACCTGGTGGCGGCGGCGAGGGGGACGGTACGGCTGCCGGAGGGGGTCCTGGAGAAGGGCCAACGGCTCGTTGCGGAGTACGAGGACATGTCCCGCCCAGGGGCGCGGGGCTGTGTTGAATCTGCGGCTACCGCCGCGCGGGCGCGACAAGCCCCCACCGGCCCGCAGCCAACGACCATGCGAGTAGACCTCCGCTGGCCCCCCGGCCTACCGGACGGCGGCCGCCACGGCTTCACCCCACACCACCGAATACGCCTGGAAACCGCCCTCCCCACCATGACAGCCCGCCTCGCAGAGGCACTCCCCAAAAATGCGCACCGAGTGCACATCCTGGGCTTCGAAGAGCTGATGTACGCCCCCCTCCGCCTCGCCCGCGAGCTGGAGCAGATCACCGACGCCGAGGTCACCTACTCCACCACCACCCGCTCACCCGTCCTCGCGGTCGACGACCCCGGCTACGCGATCCGCAGCCGCCTCGTCTTCCCCGCCCACGACGACCCGGCCGACGGCCCCGGCGACCGCTACGCCTACAACGTCGCCGGCGCCGGCTTCGACGCCGTGGTCGCCGTGGTCGACTCGGCCGCCGACACCCCGCACCTGCACGCCCCCGACGGCCTGCTCGCGCAGCTCGCGGCGCACACCCCCCGGGTCGTCCTCGCGGTCGTCCCCTCGTACGTACCCGAAAGGCCCTCGATGCTGCCCGAGCCCCTCCGCGGCCCCGCCTTCTCCTCGTACCCGCCCGAGGAGGTCGGCTGGCTGCTCCAGGACCTCTCGGAGGTGACCCTGGAGGCGCCCACCGAGGAGCGCGAGGAGGCCATCCAGAGCGGCGGCGCGCACTACGCCGAGTCGCTGCCGGTGGAATACCAGCCGAGCGCGCAGTACCAGGAGCTGTTCCAGGCGGCGCTGGAGGCGTCCGCGGCCCGCCTCGCCCAGGCCGTCGGCGCGGTCACCGAGGTCGTCCTCGCCGAGCGGTCCCCGCACCCGGTGCTGGTCTCGCTGGCCCGCGCCGGCACGCCGGTCGGCGTGCTGATGCGCCGCTGGGCCGAGCACCGCCACGGCCTGGACCTGCCGCACTACGCGGTGTCCATCGTGCGCGGCCGCGGCATCGACGCCAACGCCCTGCGCTGGCTGGCCGCCCACCACGACCCCCGCGACGTCGTCTTCGTCGACGGCTGGACCGGCAAGGGCGCCATCACCCGCGAACTGGCCGCGGCCATCGAGGAGTTCGAGGCCGCCGAGGGCGTCACCGGCTTCGACCCCGAGATCGCGGTGCTCGCCGACCCGGGCTCCTGCGTGCGCACGTACGGCACCCGCGAGGACTACCTCATCCCCTCCGCCTGCCTCAACTCCACCGTCTCCGGCCTGATTTCCCGCACGGTCCTGCGCGCGGACCTGGTCGGCCCGCACGACTTCCACGGCGCCAAGTTCTACCGCGAACTCGCCGGCGCCGATGTGTCGGTCGACTTCCTCGACGCCGTCTCCGCCCGCTTCACCGAGGTCGCCGACGCGGTGGACGCACAGGCCAAGGAGCTGCTCTCCGCCGACCGCACCCCGACCTGGGAGGGCTGGGCGGCCGTCGAGCGCATCAGCGAGGAGTACGGCATCCACGACGTGAACCTCGTCAAGCCCGGCGTCGGCGAGACCACCCGGGTCCTGCTGCGCCGCGTCCCGTGGAAGATCCTGGCGCGCGCCGGAGCGGGCGCCGACCTGGACCACGTACGCCTGCTGGCCGAACAGAGAGGGGTTCCGGTGGAAGAGGTGGCCGAACTGCCGTACACCTGCGTGGGGTTGATCCACCCCAAGTACACGCGGGGCGCGACGGGCGCCGACGGCAGGGCGGTGATGGTCTGATGCCGGTGCTGGTGGCGAGCGACCTCGACCGTACGCTCATCTACTCCTCGGCGGCCCTCGCGCTGACCATGCCGGACGCGCGGGCGCCCCGGCTGCTCTGCGTCGAGGTGCACGAGAGCAAGCCGCTGTCGTACATGACCGAGACGGCCGCCGGGCTGCTCACGGAACTGGGGGACGCGGCCGTGTTCGTGCCGACGACGACCCGGACCCGTAAGCAGTACCAGCGCATCAACCTGCCCGGTCCCGCGCCGACTTACGCGATCTGCGCCAACGGCGGGCACCTGCTGGTGGACGGTGTCTCGGACGCCGACTGGCACGCGCGCGTGCAGGCGCGCCTCGCCGAGGAGTGCGCGCCGCTGGCGGAGGTGCGCGACCACCTGATGGCGACGGCCGACCCGATGTGGGTGCGCAAGCACCGGGTCGCCGAGGACCTCTTCGCCTACCTCGTCGTCGAGCGCGAACTGCTGCCCGGGGACTGGGTGAAGGAGCTCGCGGTGTGGGCGGAGAACCGCGGCTGGACGGTCTCACTCCAGGGCCGCAAGCTCTACGCCGTCCCCAAGCCGCTGACCAAGAGCGCGGCCATGCGCGAGGTCGCGCGGCGGACCGGAGCCGACCTCACGCTGGCCGCCGGCGACTCCCTCCTCGACGCCGACCTGCTCCTGGCGGCGGACCGCGGCTGGCGCCCGGGTCACGGCGAACTGGCCGACGACGGCTGGACGGCCCCGGCGATCACGGCACTGCCGGAGCGGGGGGTACTGGCGGGGGAGAGGATCCTGCGGGAGTTTCTCAGGGCGTCGAGGACGCCCACGTAGGACCGACCCCGATCAGCCGCAGCAGCCCCCGCCGCAACACCCGCCACCCGCCTGGGGTGCGGGCGCGGCGGGGCCCGCGGCCGTCCCGCCCACCGCCACCGCCGACAACAACTTCACCGTGTCCTCATGCCCGGCAGGACACACCGCGGGCTCGGACGACCGAGCCATCGGCCGACTGACTTCGAACGTGTCACCGCAGCTTCGGCAGCGAAACTCATAGCGAGGCATGCCGAACAGGTTAACCGCCTGGCGCTTCGCTGGAGGTGCCGTGATGTGTCGTCGTTCGGCTGCGGGCGCGTCGTGGCTGGTCGCGCAGTTCCCCGCGCCCCTATGGGAGCGCTGCCGAACCGCAGTCGACTGCTTCGCCGGTCCGCCTAGCCGCCGGAGGCCCCCCGCTCCTCGCGGATCTGCGCGACCACCCGGGCCACCGTCCGGCGTACCGCTTCCGTCTCGGTCAGGAAGTGCCAGTAGTCCGGGTGGCGGCCCTCCAGCGTGCCGATCGCGCGCTCCAGGCGGGCCACCGAGTCGTCCAGCGGCCGGGCGTGCCGGGGATCCGGGGTATGCCGTCCGGCCATGGCCAGCCGCTGCGCGTCGCGGATCGCGAACCGGGTCCGGTCGATCTCCTGCTGCGGATCCTTCTGCACGGCGTTCAGCCGCTGGAGCCGGTCGCCCGCGGCCGACACCGATTCGTCGGTGGCGTTCAGCAGCGCCCGGACCGTCGACAGCAGGGCGGTGGCGTCCGGCCAGCGCTGCTCGTCCCGCGCGGCCTGCGCCTCCCTCAGCTTCAGCTCCGCCTGCCGGACGTTCTCGGCGGCATGGTCCGGCACCGACTGGAGGTCCTGCCAGCAGGCCGCCGTGAACCGCCGGCGCAGCTCGCTCAGCACCGGCTCGACCTGCTCGGACCGGGTGGTCAGGGCCTGGGCGCGGGTGCGCAGGGAGACCAGCCGGTGGTCGATCTCCGCGGCCCGCTCCGGCAGCCGCTCGGCCTCCGCGCGGACCGCCCCGGCCTCCCGCGCGACCCGCTCGGCGCGCTCCAGGGTCTGCGGCACGCCGTGCTGCCCCGCGCCCTGGTTCAGCTTGGTCAGCTCCGGCCCGAGCGCGGCGAGCCGGGCGGCGAGGTCGTCCGCCTTCAGCCCCGAGCCGCGTACGGCGTCCAGGGCGTCGGAGGCGGCCAGCAGGCCCTGCCGGGCGCGCTCCACCGCGGGCGCCAGCCGGGCCAGCTGCGTCTCGGCCTTGCCCAGCAGCGGCCCGAGCCCGTCGGCGAAGCGGTCCAGCTCCTGCTTGACCCGGCTCAGCTCCTCCTTGGCCCGGCTCAGCGCGGTCCGCGCCTGCGCGGCGGCCGAGGCGTCCAGGTCGTCACGGTCGAGGTCGTGGGCGTCGACCGCCTGGATGTACTGGTGGCTGGCCTCGTCGATCCGCCCGCTGATCGCCTGGAAGTCGCTGACCGCGCGGCGGGCGGCGGGGGAGTCGTCGACGGCCGTGATGGTCTCTATCGAGATCCGCAGATCGCGCTGGGCGGTGTCGAGTTCGTAGAACGCGGCCGCGGCGGCGTCCTTCGCGGCCTGAGCCTCCGCCCGCTGGTTCTCCGCCCGTCCGCCGAACCAGCGCCGGGTGCCGCCGCCGGCGAACGCGGCGGGCAGCGCGAGGGCGGCCAGGAGGGGGAGGGCGACGAGGGCGACGGCATCACCGAGCACCCGGAGGCGTGCGCGCGGCACCAACGGCGAGTCCGACTGCGAAGGTGTCGCCGTCACATCCCTCTCCCGTGCTGTGGTCAGCCCTGCCGGTTCATTCTCCCACCGGTTTAGGACGAACACACGGGCCTGTTAGTTCGCGGTTCTGACGGTGACTTTCCCGTCGGCGGAACGCGCGCTCACCACATGGGCACTGTTCTCGTCCCGCGGAACGGACACATCGACCGCGCCGTCGTCCGTCGTGGCGGTCACCCGGTAGGCCGCGCGCGGCAGCTCGACGGTCACGGAACCGTCGTTGCTGCGGGACTCCACCAGGTCCGGTACGACGCCCAGTTCGAGGTGGACCGAGCCGTCACCGCTGCGGGCGCGCACCTCGCGCGAGTCGACGGCGGCGCGGACGGAACCGTCGTCGCTGCGCAGGTCCAGCGGCCCGCTGGAGTCGGCGACCCGTACGGAACCGTCCTTGGTGTGGATGCTCAGCGCGTCCTCGAAGCCGGACGCCCGCACGCTGCCGTCGTCGCTCCGCACGGTGACGGCGATGCCGCGCGGCACCTCGATCCGGTGCCTGGCGGAGCAGTCGGCGATCACACCGGAGCAGTTCATGCGCAGCGTCAGCCGGTCGTCCGCCATCTTCCAGCTCACCCCCGGCTCGTCGCCGGCGATCACCTTGCCCTTGAACCAGCGGGTGACCTCGACCTTCCCCTCCGGGGCGTCCGCCACGGCGACGATCTCCACCGCCGAGTCGTCGGCGTCGACCGTGAGCGTACGACCCTCCAGGGCGAAGCCGCGGCGATCGGGATGCTTGTCGTCCTCGGCGCTCGAACAGGCGGCGAGCCCGACGAAGAGCAGCGCGACGACCCCGGTGACGGCGACGGCACGGGCAGGAACGGTACGGGTCATGACGGTCTCCCCCTGATGGCTGCGGCGGTACTCCGACCGTATGGACCCGGCGAGCCCGAGGGCATCCGGGACGCTCCCGGAACAAGGGTGGGGCTAACCCCAGGTCGATCCCCGAGAACGGGTTTGCCGGACAGCGCCCCCGGCAATGTAGGCTGTCGACTCGTCCTGGGCACACAGCCCGGGCCACGGGTGCGTAGCTCAGGGGTAGAGCGCCTGCCTTACAAGCAGGATGTCGGCGGTTCGAAACCGTCCGCGCCCACAGACACCGAACAGCAGGTCAAAGGCCCTCATCAGGGGAGGCCCTCCGTGGGTTCGCGCGAGAGGGCCGAGGACACCGGCACGGATCTTGACCGGCAGGACTGGGGTGCCACGCGCTCCTGGGTGGAGAAGGGGCTGTCCGAGGCCGAGCACATCGAGAAGGTCGTGCTGTTGCGCGGCGGCTGGACGTCGCAGATGCGCCGCTTGGACCTCCGTGGCCCGGCTGGCCGACGCTCACTCGTCCTGCGATCCTTCGTCAAGCCGTTCTTCGTTCGGCATGCGGAGGGCCTGCTGACCCGTGAGGCGACCATTCTGCGCTTGCTCGGTGACACGGACGTGCCCGCGGCCGCACTCGTGGCGGTGGACGCGACGGCGCAGTACTGCGACCACCCCTCCTTGCTGATGTCTCTTCTGCCGGGGACCGTGCGCTTGGGCGATGCGGGTGCCGATGAACGTGCTGAGCTGCTGGCGCGGCAGCTGGTGCGTATCCACCGGCTGCCGGTGACCACGCAACAACGGCCTCGCACCTACCAGGCTTGGGCCTCTCCCGAGCGAGTGACTCCGCCCGCCGCCACCGAACGGCCTGAGCTCTGGCAGCGGGCCGTCCACGTCATCCGCCGCGAACCCCCGGCCTATCAGGGGTGCTTCCTGCACCGGGACTTCCATCCCGGCAATGTCCTCTTCACCGGCACCGACGACGATCCTCGGATCAGCGGGGTCGTCGACTGGGTCGAGACTTCCTGGGGGCCGGCCGACTTGGACGTGGCTCATTGCTCGACGGCTCTCGCCCTGCTGCACGGGGTTCCCGCGGGGATGAGCTTCGCCGATCGCTACGTCGCCGCGGGAGGAACCCTGGCCGAAGACGGCACCGCGCATCTCTACTGGCGGCTGCTGGATGCGCTGGGTTTCGCGCCGGACGCGGAGAAGGTCGCTGTCCCCTGGCGGGAACTGGGCCGCCTCGATCTGACAGCCGGTGTCCTGGCTCAACGGCTGGAGGGATACATCGCCTCCCTTTTCAGCCGCTACGCCTGAAGGGCCGTAGCTGCGGGTTGGTCGGGATGATCCCGCAGTGGTTCAGCAGGTCTCGGTGTCCTTGACCGCGTACAGGGTTACGAGCGTGTCCGTGGGGTGGTTGCCGGGCTCGGGGTCCTGGCTGCACACGGTCCAGTTGCGGTCGAGGACCTGGAGGCGGCCCTGGCCGCTGGCGTCCTGGTCGTCGAGGGCGTAGAAACCGGCGGCCTGTGCTTCGTCCTGCGCGGCCTGGAGGTCCATGCCGACGAGGTTGGGCAGCGTCGCGGTGTCCGCCTCGGTCTCGTCGGTGCCGGGGGCGTCCGAGGGGGCTTCCGTGTCGGTCCCGGTGGCGCCGCCGTCCTGCTCGGTCCGGCCGCTGGTGTCCTCGGCGCTGGTGTCCTCGGCGGTGGTCTCCGGCTTGCTGGGACCCTCGTCGGTGCTCGCGCAGGCGGTGAGTGCGAGCAGTGCTGCTGCGGCGAGTGCGGCGGCGATGGTGCGGATGCGCATGGTGTCCCCCCACGGACGGTGTGTGACCTATGGGGCCAGCATGGGCCGTGTGCGGATCGCGTGCGGATGGAGTGGCGCCCCTGTGACACGAATGAGTGTCGAAGGAGGCGAACATCCGCACGGTGGCGGGCCTTCGAGGGTTCTGGGGCCGGGTACGCCGGAGGTGCGGCCGGGTGGATCCGGACGCCGTGGCGGCGGCCGGGGCCTTCCGTGCGTCCCGCTAGCCCGCGTTGCGGGGTGTCCGGCCGCGTATCTCCAGGCCGGAGAGCAGTTCCGCGGTGGCCTGGGCGATGGTGTCGACGGCGTGGTCGAAGACCTCCTGGTTGTGGGCGGCGGGGGCCCGGAAGCCGGAGACCTTGCGTACGTACTGCAGGGCGGCGGCGCGGATCTCGTCATCCGTGGCCTCTTCGGGCAGGGCGGGCGGGCGGAGTGTCTTGATGCTGCGGCACATGTCTTCAGTCTGGACCCCGGGTCTGACAATCCGCTCCCGGCCGCCGCCGGCCTCTGTCATGATCGCTTCGAGGCGGCCACCGAACCGGGGTCGACCGACGAAGGGATGGACAACCATGTCCGAAGGCAAGAACCTGGACGGCAAGAACCTCACCGTGGCGATTCTCGGGCCCGGCGGCATCGGAGGGCTCCTCGCCGGACTCCTCTCGCGGTCCGGCCACCGGGTGATCTGCCTGGCCGGCGAGGAGACGGTCCTTACCCTGCGCGCGGACGGGGTGCGGGTGCGCAGTGGGCTCTACGGGGACTTCCGGGCGGGCGTCGAGGCGGACACGGAGCTGCGGGAGCCCGTGGACGCATGTCTGGTCGCCGTCAAGCACACGGCCCTGGACGCGGCGCTGGAACGCGTACCGGCCGAGGCGCTGGGCGACGCCCTCCTCGTACCGTTCCTCAACGGCGTCGAACACCCCGCCGCCCTGCGCGCCCACCACCGCGGCGACCTGGTGGCCCCGGCGGTCATCCGCGCCGAGTCGCACCGGGTCGCCCCCGGCGTGATCGAGCACCCCAGCCCCTTCGCGGAGATCGACCTGACCGGTGACGGGGTCCCCCGCGCGCGGCTCGACGCGCTGGCCGCAGCCCTGGGGGCGGCCGGTCCGACCACGCGCGTCCTGGAGGACGAGACGGCGGCACTGTGGGCGAAGATGTCGTTCCTCGCGCCCCTCGCCCTGCTGACGACCCGTCATGCGCTGCCGCTGGGCGACGTGCGCACCCGGCACCGCGAGGAGCTGACGGCCCTGGTGGAGGAGACGGCGGCGGTGAGCCGCGCGTGCGGCGGACCGGCCGACCCGGCCCAGGCCCTCGCCCGCTACGACGCCTTCCCGCCGCAGACCAAGTCCTCCATGCAGCGCGACGCCGAGGCGGGGCGCCCGCTCGAACTGGAC
Organism: Streptomyces sp. TRM68416; assembly: GCF_014596915.1. GTDB lineage: Bacteria > Actinomycetota > Actinomycetes > Streptomycetales > Streptomycetaceae > Streptomyces. Next base: position 346,688 of record NZ_JACVWU010000001.1, on the reverse strand, counting down.
GCGATCGGCGGCGCGTTGCTGCGCGCGGCCGAGCGCCACGGCGTCGCCGTGCCGGTCACCACCCGCCTGGTGCGGGAGCTGCGGGCCGCCGGGCACTGACCCCGGCGCCCGGCGGTGCACGAGCGACGGCAGCCACCACCGTCGCCGTTGCCGCCACGAGGAGGGAAGCCCCCGGATCGCCTTGAGGCCCCGCCCAACAGGGCGATCCGGACGGTGAAGGAGAACGAGACCGTGGCCGCCTACGGCCGAAAGCCGCTGTGGCCGACGTCGTCGCGGGAGTTCAGTCGTCCGAACAGCACCGGACCGGGGAAGACCAGCGGCGCGAGCAGCACGAACAGCATGGCGCGCGCCGCCGGAGAACCCCGCCGGCTGCGCACATCGCGGAAGGCCCGCCGGGCCGTCGGGACCAAGGGGCGGCGCTCGGTCACACCCGTACGCGTGAACCACTCGAAGCGGCTCGCCTCTCGAAATCGAACAGACGTAGCATTGCGGCGTGGCTACGACCTATGACTTTCCGAGTGACCTCCTCGCCGGTCAGGAGGAGCTGCATCAGGTTCGGGCCGAGTTGTCGGCCCTGTTGAAGCGGCTGCCCTGGTCGGTCGAGCCGCTGGACGGTTTCAGTGACGACAACGGCTGGCGCAAGGTCGAGCGTCCCGCCTCACCCGGGTGGACGGCCGACGAGCAGGCCGAGGTGGAGAAGCTGCGGCGGCGCGAGCACGAGCTGGCGGTGTTCGTGAGCGGACACAGGTTCTGGGCGGAGGTCGCCGCGGCCGAGCGCGTGGAGGCCCGTACGCGGCTCAAGCACGCGCACGAGAGCTGACGGAGGGGCGGCTACGGCTGGGGCTGGGCCGGACGCCGCCGGACCACGTACGTAGCCCCCGCGCCCGCGACGGCCAGCGCGCCCACCGACACCGCCGTGGCCAGCCAGCCCTTGCCCATCCACTGGGCGCCGAAGTAGCCCAGCGCCACGCTGTACGTGGCCCAGGAGAGGCCCGCTAGGGCGGACCAGGGCAGGAAGTCGCGGGCGCGGCGATGGGCGGCGCCCGCGCAGAGGGAGACCACCGAGCGGCCGGCCGGGGCGAAGCGGGCCACCACGACGAGGGCGCCGCCACCGCGGGCGAGGGCCGCGCCGAGACGTTCCTGCGCGGATCTGACCCGCCGGGAGCGGGCGATGGCGTGGGCGCCGCCGTGCCAGGCGAGGCGGTAGGCCACCAGGTCGCCGAGGACGGATGCCGTGGCCGCGCAGAGCGTCAGCGCCAGGATGTCGGGGACCTCCGCCCCCGTACCCGCTGCCGCCGCCGTCGCGGCCATGATCACCAGGACGCCGCTCGGCAGGACGGGCAGGAACACGTCCAGCAGGATCGACAGGGCCACCAACCCATAGATCCATGGGCTTGTGGCCAGTGATCCAACACTTTCGAAACTTTCCAGCACCCCGACTCCCCGTTTCCCCCGCGGCTGTACAGCGTACGCCGTACGGGAGTGACGGATGGTTCATGGGGGGCCCGTGTGTTCAACACGTGATGTTCACCCGGCTGCCGGTCCCCGGGGAGCGCGGGCCGCGACTCTCCCGTAGCACGGGAGCAGGGGGCGCACACAGACGTGAGGAACTCATCATGGTGGCAGGCATATGCGCGGGCGCCCTGGTCGCGGCCGTGCTCGCCGCCGGTGCCGACAACGGCGGCACCGGCGGGTACTCGATGCGGACGGACGCCCGGTTCGCGCCGCCCGGCGCCTTCGTTCCGTCGGCGGCGGTGACGTACGACATGGAGCTCGTCCCGGCCGCCTCGTGGATCGAGGTGAGGCAGCACATGGCGCCGGTCGGCGGTGCGACGACCGTCGGGCTGCGGGTCACGGGCATGAAGCCCGGACACGCGTACGGCGTCCATGTGCACACCCACCCCTGCGGCGCCGACCCGGCCGCCGCCGGCGGCCACTACCAGCACGTGATCTCCTCGCACGCCGACCACGTCAACCCCGAGAACGAGGTCTGGCTCGACTTCACCGCCGACGAGCACGGCGCGGGTGCGGCCCGCGCCCGGCACGGATGGGGCTTCCGGCAGGGCGAGGCCGCCTCCGTCGTCCTCCACGACGAGCCGGGCGGCAAGGGCACACGCGTGGGCTGCTTCACGGTGCCCTTCGGCTGGGTCGCCTGACGCGTCAGGCCGCCACGGGTTCCGCCGCCCGCTCCTCCCGCCGCACCGGCGTCCGGCGCTTCGCGAACAGGCGGTCCAGGCCGAACGCGCCGGAGCCGGTGAAGATCAGCAGGAACATCGCCCAGCAGTACATCGCGGCACCCTCACCGCTGTTCTCGATCGGCCACAGGGCGCTCGGCTGGTGAACCTTGAAGTAGGCGTAGGCCATCGCGCCGGAGGAGATGAACGCGGCGGCGCGGGTGCCCAGGCCGAGCAGGACGAGGCTGCCACCGACCAACTCGATGACCGCCGCGTACCAGTTGGGCCAGGCACCCGCGTCGACGGTCCGGCCGCCGAACGCACCGAAGAGCTTGGACGCGCCGTGGCAGGCGAAGAGCAGGCCGACGACGATGCGGAACAGCCCGAGGGCGTACGGCTGGGCGCTGTTGAGGCGTCCGGTCATGTGGAGGGCTCCTTGGGGACGTAGGAACGGGGGACGTGGGGAGGGACGTTCCTGGTGGGGCCCTCCACGCTAGGCAGGCCCCACCGATGCTTGCTAGTTCAACATTCGGTCGCGAATGAGCCCCGGACTACGGCGCCCTCGTGGTCATCGCCGCACGTGGAGCGGTTCTCACCGGCACATCGACGACCGAAAGTGTGTCCGAAATCCACGCTGGTCGGAGCCCGGCACCCGGTGGGGCGGCCGGACGAACCGGCCGGATCACGGGGCGAGTTCGGACTCCATGACCGTCCGCAGCCGCGGCCCCGCGCCGCCCCGCCGCGCCCTGGCCCGCTCCAGCCGCAGCGACGCCGAACGTCCGCGCAGCGTCAGCGTCATCAGTTGGTTGCCGAACCACGGTCCGCCCGTGCGCCGCCACTCGACGGCCGGGCGCTGCACCCCGCCGTGCCCGGCGATCCAGCGGCCCAGCGCCCGCGCCGGCGCGCTCCAGCCGAAGCGGAAGCCGAGCCGGATCCACAGCGGCACGGAGTTGTGCACGGGAGAGCAGGTGAGCTGCACGACCCGGGCGTCGGGCACCCCCTCGGACCACGTCGGCTCCGCCACGTAGGCGTGATGGACGTCGCCCGACAGCACGCACACCGTCGCCGGCGCCCCGGGACCCGACCCCGCCTCGCGGACCAGCTCCGCGAGCGCGTCGAACGACGCCGGAAACGCGGCCCAGTGCTCCAGGTCCGCCCGACGCCGCAGATCCTCCCCGAACCGCGCCCAGCGCGCGCCCCGTTCACCCCGGCACAGCGCCGCGTCCCACGCCTCGGCGTCGTGCACCAGATGCGGCAGCAGCCAGGGCAGCGAGGTGCCGACGAGGAGATGGTCGTAGGAACCGGCTCCCGTCAGCGTCTGTGTGCGCAGCCACGCGGCCTCGGCCGGGTCGAGCATCGCCCGTCGCTCCTCGTCGAGGACGCGGGCCGCCCGGGTGTCCACCATCAGCAGCCGTACGCGCCCGAAGTCGCGGCGGTAGCTCCAGCGGACGGAGGCCGGGTCGGCGTCGGCCCGGCAGGCGAAGGCGCGCAGCGCGTCGGTGCCGTCCGGGCTCCGGCGTACGGCGGCGTAGAGGGGGTCGGCGGCCAGCTCGGCCGGGGAGAGGTTCCCCAGGTGCTGGTGGACCCAGTACGACATCAGGCCGCTCAGCAGCCGCTCGCGCCACCACGGGGTGGCCCGCATGTCGGCGAGCCAGGCGGCGGAGGTGTTCCAGTCGTCGATCACGTCGTGGTCGTCGAAGATCATGCAACTGGGCACGGTGGACAGCAGCCAGCGGACGCCGGGGGCGAGCCAGGACTCGTAGTAGAGGCGGGTGTACTCCTCGTAGTCCGCCACCTCGTCGCCCGGCGGGTCGCGCAGGTCGCGGCGGGCGGCGAGCCAGCGGCGGGTGGCCTCGGAGACCTCGTCGGCGTACACCTGGTCGCCGAGCAGCAGCAGGACGTCCGGGCGGGGGGCATCCGGGTCGGCCGTCATACGGGCCGCCAGGGTGGCCAGGGCGTCGGGTCCCACCGGGTCCTCCCCGCCGTCCGGCGAGGCGGCCCAGTGGCACGAGCCGAAGGTGACGCGGACCGGGGCGTCCACGGCCGGCGTGCGGATCTCGGAGGGCGGGAAACGGGAGTCGGGCGGCGGCCACGCGCGCGTGCCGTCCAGGAACACCTCGTACGCCTGCGAGGTGCCCGGTGCGAGGCCGGTCACCTCGATCAGCGCGTAGTGATGGCCGGCGATCTGGAAGGTGCGGGACGTGCCGTGGGCGCCGTGCGCGCCGCGTACCTCGGCGGTGCACGGGCGGCTCGCCTCGACCCACACGGTGGCGGACGAGTGGTCGGCGTATCTCAGCAGCGGTCCCAGGCGCAGATCGGCCATGGTGATCCCCCTCACTCCGTCGCCCCGTACGGTACGGAACGACGGAGGCCGGTGGGGAGGTTCCGGGACGGGCGGGATCAGCAGGCGTTGAGGTAGCCGGTGAGCGCGCTCTTCTCGGCGGAGTCGACCGAGAGGCCGTAGTAGTACTTCACCTGGACCCAGGCGCGGACGTAGGTGCAGTGGTAGGCCGTGCGGGACGGCATCCACTCGGCCGGGTCCTTGTCGCCCTTGGCCTGGTTCACCCTGTCGGTGACGGCGATGAGCTGGGGGCGGGTGAGGTCGTTGCCGAAGGCCCGGCGCTGTGTGGTGGTCCAGGCGCCGGCGCCGGAGTCCCAGGCCTCGGCGAGCGGGACGAGGTGGTCGATGTCGATGTCCGAGGCGGCGGTCTGGGTGGCTCCCTCGAAGGGGGAGTACCAACTGCCGCTGACGGAACGGCACTCCGAGTCGGTGACGACATTGGAGCCGTCGCGCACGAGAACCGTCTCGCGGGTGTTGCAGGTGCCGCTGATGGTGATCCAGTGCGGGAAGAGGTCGCGGCTGTAACCGGTGCGGTTCTCGGTCGCCACGGTGAGCGAGGCGAGGTAGCCGCGGGCGGTGGCGGCGCTGACCGGGGTGGGCAGGGCGGCGGAGGCGGTCGGGCCGTTGAAGAGCCCGACGGAGGCTATGAGGCCGGTCAGGGCCGCGAGTATGCTCAGCCGTTGACGCGCGTAGAACCTGGGCATGCGAACTCCCTTGAGCGGTGGGGGTGTTGGGCGTGAGGGGCATGGACATGCTCGCCACGCCGTATTGCGGGGAGGTATGCGTCGCGTGAGAAGTTAATGACGCGGACATGACATGCCAAGGCTGATGACAAGGTTCATGACAAAGTCTGCGTGAAACGATCACGTACGATGGATGACGCGTGAAGGGGAGTAGCTCTTCGCCCGACAACTTTCGTTTACCACTGTTCTCGGCTACCGTCGCGCCATGCCCATCGCGCCCGAGTTCCTGCACCTCGCCTATCCGGACCAGGAGTTCCCCGCCTACCTGTACGGTCGCGCCTCCCGCGACCCGAAGCGCAAGGGGCGCAGCGTCAAGTCCCAGCTCGAAGAAGGCCGCACCCTCTGCCTCGACAACAACTGGCCCATCGCCGGCGAGTTCAAGGACGTCGACCGCTCGGCCTCTGCTTACGCGCGCAGGAAACGCGACGAATTCGAGGAGATGATCGAGGGCATCGAGAAGGGCGAGTGCCGCATCCTCGTAGCCTTCGAGGCCTCCCGCTACTACCGCGACCTTGAGGCGTACGTACGCCTGCGCCGTGTTTGCAAGGAGACCGGCGTACTGCTCTGCTACAACGGCGAGGTCTACGACCTGTCCAAGGGGGCCGACCGCAAGGCCACTGCCCGTGACGCGGTCGCCGCGGAAGGCGAAGCTGACGACATCCGCGAACGCAACCTGCGCACCACCCGCCAGAACGCCAAGCGTGGCGGAGTGCATGGGCCGGTCCCCGACGGCTACAAGCGCCGCTACGACCCGGACTCCGGGGACCTCATCGACCAGGTACCCCACCCCGAACGGGCCGCGCTGATCACCGAGATCTTCCAGCGCGCCGCGGCCGCGGAACCGCTGGCCGCCATCTGCCGCGACCTCAACGAGAGAGGTGAAACGACTCACCGGGGCAAGCCCTGGGCGCGTCACCACCTGCACGCCATCCTGCGTAACCCCGCCTACATCGGGCACCGCCGCCACCTGGGCGTCGACACCGGCAAAGGCCTGTGGGCACCCATCTGCGACGACAAGGACTTCCCGGAGACGTTCCGGACGGTCCAGGAGATCCTGGCGCTACCCGGCCGCCAGTTGTCCCCCGGCCCCCAAGCGCGGCACCTGCAGACGAGCATCGCTTTGTGCGGCGAATGCCCCGAGGAACCGCCGCTGCGCTCCGTCACCATCCGCGGCCGCACCAACTACAACTGCTCGGCCCGCTACGACGTCGCGCTGCGCGAGGACCGCATGGACGCCTATGTCGAGGAGTCCGTCATTACCTGGCTCAGCTCCGAACGGGCTGTAGCTGCTTTCGACGATGCCGGTGACGACGAAAAGGCCCGCAGAGCCCGGATCCGGCTGAAGGCCCTTGAGGGCCAGCTGAAGGACGCACGCAAGAAGGCCCGGACCCTGCGCGAGGACGGGAAGGGGATGCTGCTGTCCATCGACTCCCTGGCCGAACTCGAAGCCGAACTCACTCCTCAGATCGAGAAGGCGCGGACCGCATCCCAGCCGGCGCACGTACCCGAGATCCTCCGGGAGCTGATCGGCAAGCCGCGGCCCGACGTCGACCGCGCCTGGAACCTCAAGCTCACGCTGCCGCAGCGCCGCATGATCCTTCGGCTCGTCGTGACCGTCCGATTGTTCAAAGCGAGCCGCCGCGGTGTGCGGACGATCGAGCCGGGCCGGATCACGCTGTCGTTCTTCGGCGAGCCCGGCTTCAAGCCGGCGGCGAGAAGCCGGGCATGACCGTTACGCCGCCGCCAGCGGGCTTCCCGGCATGGTGAGGACCGGCGCCGGACTGGTGGCGGTCGGCATGGGCCGGCGATTGAACCAGCACTGGATCCAGAGTCCGTCTCCGGCCAGTCTGAGGTGGAGATCGTTCATGGCGTTCTGCAGCTGCGGGGTGCATGCGTCCTCGTCGACGAGCATGACGCAACTGCCGTCCTCCTCGATGCAGACGACGACCCGGCCCGAGGGCAACATGTGACCTGGGACGCGTTCCCAGCGCGAGACAGCCTTCATGAGCCCTTGAGCCGGGCGCCGCGCCTGGTTACTACCGGTCCATCTTTGCCGCCAGGAGCCGTGAACGACCTGGTGACTGGCCAGCCGCGTGATCCCGGCGACAAGCCTTCGGCTGCCGTGCCCGGGCGCGAACAGGACCTCGGCTTGATTGCCTGGCAGGTCCCGGATGTCAGCGACGCAACCGTCCGGAATCTCACCGCGCGCCGCGGTCCGGTAGCTCACCTGTATGTGTGGCCTGTAGGACATTCGTCCCCCCATGTGCGCCGCGCTGCCGCAAGGCGTGCGGCAGCGCGGGAATCAATCCTTCCGCTGCCACGCGGGGCACCATCATGCACAGGGCGAACACTTTTGGCCACAATTTCTTCACGCTCTGTTATGGAGGTGCCCTCAACTGCGTTGATGCGGTGACGAGTTGGGAGCTGCGAAGATTTTCAGCCATCCCGTCGCTGCGGAGACTTGCGGTACAGGCGCATTAGCTCCTGCATCTTCGCGGCGTCCTCGGCGCTGGGGTCGCCCTCCATCAGGCCCCGGACCTGACCGTCGCCACTCCATACCGTGTGAACGTCCGTGAACTGAACGCCGGCCGCTTCCTGTGCCTGGTTCGGATCCAGATGCAGAACGGCGACCAGCGCATCCAACTGGGGGTACTCCGGGTGCTCGTCCGGCGCTAGCGCCGCCCGCTCCAGGCGATCCAGCCAGTCCGCCTCGACCAGGCGCTCTCCCTTGGCGTCGACCGTCGCGGCCGCCACCGCCTCCAAACTCAACCCAGCTTCGGCGCGGCCCAAGCGAACCAGGTCGGAGAGGTCCGTGCGGCGCGATCTGGCGCGGGGTGTGCTACCCGCATTCGGCGAGGGCTGCTCGCTCTCGAACGGCCGCTCGGCGTCGAGGTCCTGACGCACGAGCCGCATTGCCTCGTTCACGTCGTCGGGTTTCATCCCCAGCTCCTTCGCCGAGGCGCGCACCATGCGCCGCAAGGCCTCGCTGGGTGAGATCGCCTCGGCGGATGGCGACTCGTGCTCGGCCTCCCAGGCCTCAACCGTGGTCGGCATGCCGCCGTTCAGTACCGCGTACACGCTGCCGGGCATCCAACGGAGGATCTCGTCGAGAGCCCGCGCGGTGAGCTCCGTTGGCTTGGAATCGCCGCGACGGATTGCTCGCAGCGCCTCGTACGAGATGCCTGCACCCTTCGCGACGTCGCGCCAATTCAGGCGGAGTTCGAGGCGGCGCTGATTCATCGCCTCGTCCAACCGCTCGTGCGGTTCCGGCATTGGCACCCCTTCTGACCAGCAAAACACAGGCTAGCGCAACTTAACGCAATGCGTCAGCCGACGTTGTTTGTGTCTACCTGCTGCCACTTGCTTGCTCAGTTGTGCTTACTTGCGTTAGCTTGTGGGGCATGCCAAGCGAAGTGACAAGTCGAGTGAAGCAGCAGCGGCTCCGGCGCGGCATGACCCAGCAGGATCTGGCCGATAAGTGCGCACAGGCCGGCGTGTCCGTAGATGAGTCGCAAATCAGCCGGATTGAGCGCGGCATCTTCATGCCGCGTCCACGTCTTCGAGCCGTCCTGGCCGAGCTTCTGGAGCTCGACATCGACGACTTCGAGCAGATTCGCCAGCCGGACATCGAGATGTCCGGGAGTGCGGCGTGACGCGCGAGGAGCGGTACCGGATCCTCAGCCCGGCTGAGATCGCGGATGCCCGCGCCCAGGCCGAACGCGCGCTGAACACGGTCGGCATCCCACCCGAGTTGATCGACGCGCTGCGGCCGATCCTCGCCCCTGCCGCCGCAGCCCTGGCGGCCGAAGACGCCGCTATCGAGGCGGCCACCGCGGCTTAGCCCGCACAAGAACGGGGCCGGCCCCGGCCTCACCCGGAGCACGACCCCTCGGCACATCCACACCCAAACCCAATCCAGGAGTGGATCACCTTGACCGCATCATCTCAGACCCCCATGGGCCCCTGGCCCCCCGAGCCCCAGCAAGACCCGCGTCCGTTGCAGGCGGCCGTCGCCTCGTACGCCACGGTGTTCCCCGCGCCCGAGGGGGCACCGGTGGGCCCGGCTGTGCCCGGGGGCCTGGTCGTCGACGTGCCCGAGCGGCCGCTGCCGGAGTGCTTCAGCTGTGGCCGCCCGGGCCACCTCTACCCGGACTCGTCGGGCCGCCGCTACGCCTCCGGCACGCCGGTCGTGTTCTGCGGCACCTGCGTCCCCGACGCCACGCCCGAGGAGGCCGTCGCCGCGGTCGTCGCGGCGGAGATGGCCAAGGACGAGCCCGTCACCCCGCGCGACATCGCGGCCGCGGAACTCACCGCCGGCGTCGCGTTCGACGCCAAGCGCATCGAGGCCGTACGGACCGCCGAGCGTGAGCAGGCCCGCGCAGAGTTCCGCGCCGAGCTCGTCGGTGCGTCGCAGGACCGCGAGGCCCTGGCCTGGTTCCACGAGCGGTGCCGGGCGGTCGGCCGCCTGTGCGACGACCGCGCCCTGGACGACACGCTGAGGGTGGGCGAGGTCCTGGCGGCCGTCGACGGCCGCACCCCCGCCGCGCTGCCGCTCACGCTCACGTGGGACAACGGCGCGGTGTCCGACCCGGCCGGTGACGGTCCGGGGGAGGTGACCCTGGTCGCGTGCACGACCGCGCGCGGCGGCCGCGCCGTCCTGGTCCTGGACGACGGCGAGCGTCTCCGCCTCGGCGAGCACCTGCTGAACCACCTGCAGCCCGCCGAGACCTGCACGACCCCGGGGTGCGGCATGGCGGGTGAGGACCTCGACGCCTCGGACCCGACGGTGTCCGGCTGGATTCTCCTCGACGTCGCCGGTACCGACAGCGGACCGCGCTGGTGGTGCAGCCCCTGGTGCTCGTCGGCCGCGCTCGCCGCGGCCCGCGCCGAGCTCGCGGCCGCCGACCAGCTGGCCGCGACCGACCCCGACCAGCAGGTGCCCTACCGGCTCGTGACGGACGCGCCCGAGGCGATGCCGGGTGGTGCCTGGTGACGACGGTTCAGGACACCTATCTGGGCTGGGAGGAGCCGGCGCATCTCGCGGGCTGCAAGCGGCCCGCGTGGAACGTCGACTTCCGCACGGACGAGGACGAGTTCCGCGAGCGGTTCGGCGGTGACGCGCACTCCTGCCCCAACGACGAGTGCGGTCACCGTGACCGGTACCCGCGCACCACGGTCCGCATCGTGTGCCCGTCGTGCCAGGCCGCCGTCGTCGTCCGCGGCGAGGACTGCGGCACCAGCCGGGGGATGACGGCGAACACCACGTACGGCTACGGTCTGCCGCCTCGGAAGGTGGCCGGTCTGTGGCTGTGGCCGGGCGAGCCGTTCCTCGACTTCGGGCGCCTGAGCAGTGACGAGCCGTACGACTTCCTCGTCACCCGCCCCGGCATCACCCGTGTTACCCGCGCGGACGTCGTCGGTGTGATCATGCAGTCCCGCGGCAAGCGCCACGCCGTCACGTGGTCGGCGGCCGCTGGCCCGCGCGACAGCAAGTACTCGCGGGGCCGGATCGACTGGTCCCGGCGCAGTGGCGACGACGCCACGCTGCGATCGGTGACCGCGGCCGCCAAGTGGATTGCCGCGCAGCTCCCCCCGGCGGAGTCGGCGGGTGAGGGCCGGTGAGCGCCCGCGAGAGCAGCGTGCGCCAGGCGCAGGGGGTCGGGAAGGACACCGGCGGCGGCCTCCAGCCGTCTGCCGGCGGCGTTCACCCGGACCTGGCCCTGCCGCACCTGCCGTACGGGGACGCGGTGCACGCCGAGCTCACCGCGTCCGGGCTGGAGCCCGACGTGGTCGAGGCTGGGGTACGCCGCGAGCCGGGGTGCACGCGGGAGCTGTTCCTGACCGTCTCCTGGTCGCCCGGGCACGCCGACCTCGACCGTGAGGTGTGGCCGGACGGGCTGACCCTGGCCTGGTCGCATCTGACCGGCTGGTCCACCCACGACGGCGACACCGTCCGCACCCTCGATGACGACCTGGACGACCTTGCGCCCCCGGTGCTCATCGCCGACGCCGTCCTCCATCTCGCTGTCCACGGCCTGCACGTCCCATGGGTGCCCCCGGTCGGCGGCCGCTGGGTGCACGCCGACGGCCTCGATGCGGCGCTGGACGCCTTCGCTGAGCGGGAGGTGAACCGATGACGAAGCCACCGACGACGAAGGGCGTGGACCTGGTCCAGGTGCGGCGTGCGGGCCTGCGCCTGCCCCGCACCACTGTCCCGGGGCAGCCGTGGACACCGCGTACCCCGGCCGAGCACCACCTGCTCGGCGAGGCGCAGCGCCTGTACCGGAACTGCCTGCTGCTCCTGGAGGAGATCGGCCAGCTCCGGCAGCAGGCGACAGTGCCCTCGCGCGCGGAGCAGCTGGCGGCCGCGGCCCGGGAGGCGGAGCGGCTGAAGGCGTGCCCGCTGGCCCCGGCCCAGCTGAAGGCGATCGAGGCCGCGGCCGCCGGGGAGTCCGTGCACGCCACCGCGCGCCGGCTGTCCCTGTCGTTCGAGACGGTCCGCTCGCACCGCCAGCGTGCGATGAAGCGGCTCGACGCGCGGGACATCGAGCAGGCGGTCGAGGTGTGCACCGCCGCGGGATGGATCACCGCCGCGCAGACGGAGGGAGGTGCCACGCCGTGATCCTGCACCTGATCATCTGCATGGCCGCGGCCTGGGCGGTGGCCTGGGCGGTCCTCGGGATCGCCGACCACCGGGCCGCCCGCCGCCCGCCGGCGCGCATCGGCCAGCCCGTACGCCACGCGGTGCCGCCGCTGCCCTCCCGGGCGCGCGGCAACCTGGCCCGCGCCCGGTCCGGCCCTGCCCGCACCCACCGCCCCGGAGGCCGCCTGTGACCCGCGCGGAGATCATCGCCGGCGTCCTGCACCATCCCGTCCTTGACCGGCCCGTCCTCGGGCGCGAGCTGCGCGAGCGCCTGGTGCAGGGGCTCGGCGCGGGGTCGACGGCCGCGGAGTGGACGGCGACCGTGCCGCAGCTCGCCGACGCCCTCGACACCGCGCTGACCGTGCACGACGTCATCACCGCGGCGGCCTCGGCGGGGACCGTGGCGGCCGGGCACGCCCTGGTCATCCAGTACCAGGGCGCGGACCTGGTCGGCGTGTGCCAGTGCGGCAGGCCCGTGGGCCGCGTCCGCCCCGGCGCGGCGCTGGACGCGCTCGCCGTGCCCTGGGAGCGCCACATCAGCCCCGCCCACGCCCGCGCGAGCGCCTGACCCCATCCGAATCTCCGGGCGGGCGGGACGTGCCCTGACAACCGTCCCGCCCGCCCGGGCACCACACCGAAGGACCACGCTTATGCGTCGCGACTCGCGACTGAGGACCATCACCGAGGCCCTGCAGACCGGGCCCGGCAACAACCGCCGCGCCCATCGGATTTGGGGGCGCAGCAGCAGCGCCACCATGGACCAGGGCGCTCAAGGCAACGTGTGGGCCGCCGACATCCACGACCTGGCCGTGCACGTCTTCACCCGTCTGTACGGCCGCCCGCAGGACGGTGAGCAGCTCAGCCCGCTCGCCCAGGCCGGGGATGCCAAGCGCCGCCGGGACCTGGTCGGCGAGGTGGAGGCCCTCAACTCCGGCTACACCGCGCTCAAGTCCGCCCCCTGGTACCCGGCACGTCACGGCGACGTCGTCCACCTCCACTACGAGCGCGCGGGCAGCGAGGCCGCGATGGGCCAGACGTACGTGGTCGAACGCGGCGAGCACGACGGCTGCTTCAACCTGCGCCTGCTCGCCCACAGCCACCCCGAGGGCGAGGACTTCGAGGGCTCGGCGGGCGTGTTCGCCTGCGCCGACGACCCCGACCCGTTGGTGGAGATGTGGATGGAGGCAGGCCCGCACCGGCTGACCATCGTCCGGGACGGGCAGGTCGTGCACGACGGCCCCCGCGGCAGCACGGCGGCCGCGGGCGCGCGCACGGCGGCCAGGGCTCTGGCCGCGGCCGTCAACCAGGCGGAGGACTACCTGCGGCGCGGGGAACCGGAACTCGCCCTCGCCCGGCTGAAGTCGCCCGGGCCGCTGCCCGCGTGCGGCGCCCCGGGCTTCACCGCGGGCCAGCCGGACTGTGCGCGGCCGCGCGGCCACCGCGGCGCCTGCAGCGACAATCCCGCGTACGTCGAGCCGCCGCACGCGTGCCCGGCCCTGCCCGAGCAGCTGCACGCCGTCGTCACCATCGGCGCGAAGGTCACCGACGTCCACTTCGCCGGCCTGTACGAGGACCGCGAGGCGGCCGTCGACCACTGCACCGGGTACGCCGGCTACGACCAGGCACACACCGAGCGGTACGTGCAGCCCGCGCCCGGCCTGCCCGGCGAGACGATCCTCACTCTCCCCGCCCAGCACGAGCTCGCCGCGACTGGTGTGCAGTTGGCGGTCGTGGTGCCGCTGTCGGTGCTGCCCGACCCGCGCGCGGAGGACGAGTGGGCGGCCGAGGGCATGGCCACGGCCCTGACCGCGGAGGACTACGCCGACGACTTCCGGGACGTGGACGAGTGAGCGCCGTCGACCCGCACGTGGAGGCGCACCGGCTGAAGAGGGAGCTGGGCTGGGGCGCGCGCCGGATCGCGGCCGAGCTCGGGGTGAGCCGGTACGCGGCCGAGCAGTTGCTGAAGCGGCCACTGGCTGAGCCGGTGGCCGAGGTGGCTGCGGGCGAGCGGCCGCTGGCTGAGCCGCCCGGCGATCCGGCGGCCGCCGCGCTCCCGCCGGCCGGGGTGGTGGCCGACGGCCTGGACACCCGGCCGCCGGGGCCGTGGCTGCGGCTGAACCTGTCGCAGCGGCCGCGGCTGTGGCGCGCCCTGGCGACGCTGCTGCAGCTGGGGATGCGGGCGCCGGTGGCCGTAGACGTCGCTGTGCGCGCGTTCGCCCGCGCCTACCACCAGGCCGTCATCCGCGGCGAGCTGGTCCCCGGCCAGCCGTACGAGGTGCAGACCCGTATCCGGCCCGCCACACCGGCCACGGCCGGCCGGGCCGCCTGATGACCGGGCCGTCCGCCCCGTAGTTGGAGGCAGGGCGGGCGGCCCACTCCCCGTACGACTCCCTTGGAGGTGGCCGTGTTGTTGATCCGTGTCTGGGGCGTGCTGGCCGCGGCCGCGCTTGCCGCGCTGCTGTGGGCGGCCGGCTGCGGCGGCCCGTCCTCGGGGGCCGTTCCCCGTCCGGGCCCCAACCCGGCCCCGATCGCCGGGCGGCCGTGATGCCCGGGCCGGGCCCGCGCGGGCGCAGGCCGTGCGATGTGCCGTGGCTGCCGCACGCCCTGACCCGCGCCCGCCCGTATCCGTGCGGCTGGCGCTGCGACCGCCACAGCCCCTGGGCCATAGCCGGCCAGGAGGCGCCCGAGCCCGGCCCCGGCTGGCCCGCGCGCCGCACACCCACCACCCCGACAGGAGAGACCTGATGACGCAGCCATCGACCGGAGCGGTGCCCACCCCGCGCGACCTCGCCACCGCCCTGCGCCGCCCTGGCGCGGCACCCGCACCGGCCCCGGCCGCCCCGGCCTCGCCGTTCGACCGGCACCGGTGGGAGCAGGCCCTGATCGCCACCCCGCTGCCGCACCACGCCGCCCGCATGCTCGGCTGGGGCCTGGCCCACGTCGCCGGCACCACCGGACACCTCGGCCCCCAGGAGAAGGGGCATCTGGCCCGCACGCTGCGCCTGAGCCCCAAGCAGATCCGGCTGTCCCTGGTGCAGCTCGAGGCCGCCGGACTGATCCGGCGCCCGGACGTCCACACCTGGCAGGCGGACGGCCTCACGCGCCCGATCACCCTCACCCTCCCGGCGGCCGCCGCGCGCCGGGTGCCGCCCAGTACCGGCCAGGCCCGGTGAACGGCCCGGAGCGGTTACCCCCGCTACCCGCCAACCCGTCCCGCCCTGACGGGCCCGGCATCCGCCGCGGCCCCTGCGGCGCCACCTCCACCACTCCCGCAGGCGACCAGGTCGCCGACGACACCAGCTAGGACTCCGTGACCCACCTGCCCGCGTCCCCTGCCGAGCCCCGCCGCACCCGCGGCGGGGCCGGTGGCGCGGGCCGCGGGCAGTGGGTCCGCTACCCGCTGCGCGTGGTCGTCGACGCGGATGCGTACGCGCCGGGTGACACGAACTTCTACGGCAAGGTCAAGGCCCTGTCGAAGGGGCGCCGGGCCACGGCGTCCATGGAGAAGATCGCCGACTACCTGGGCGTCTCGAAGTCCAGTGGAGAGCGCGCGGCGCGCCGCCTGGGGCGACCGGCGCCGACGGACGGCGTGCAGGAACTTTTCACCAAGCGCCAGACCCACAAGATCACCGGCACGGGGCAGACCGCCGAGCGCTGGTGCCGCGACCTCGACGCGGGCGAGCCGTACGTGTGCGGGCCGGTACGGGCCGCGGACACCCTCCGCGGCATCGAGCACCGCCTCTACCTCGGCCTGCGCTACGCCATCCTCGTCAAGGGCCACCAGCCCACCCTCACCGAACTCGCCCGGCTGCTGCGCCACCACGGCGGCAAGCTCACCGGACAGCCGCTCGCTGAGGCCTCCGTCGCCCGCCTCCTGGACCGCCTGGCCGCGCTCGGCTGGATCAGCCTCGACAAGCGCGCCGGCTACCGCGGCCGCCACCTCATCACCGTCCACGACGACCCCGTCCACCCCGCCACCGAGGAGACGCCGACTCCTCATCCTGGTGACGGATCGGGTCCCGATCTTGATGACGGATCCCCCGCGTATAAGGAAGACCTACAACTGAACGACCGGGGAAGCACGCCCGAGCGTGGTTCCTTCCGCCGTAGGCGAGATCACCGTAGTTACGGGCCCGATCCTGTGGATACCGCAGGTAACGAGGTCGATGTGCCCCCGGCCCTCCGGGGCGCCGTGCGCCCCCCACAGCGCCCCGCGTACGCCGGACCGCCGCTGACCCTCAGCCCCCGCGTCTGGCACGTCCTGGCCCCCGTGGCGGATCTCCTGCCCGCCTGCACACCGTTCACCGTCCGGCGCATCGCCCGTGAGGTCGGGCGCCAGCTCGACCAGGGCGTGTTCGCCGAGGACATCCGCGACCAGCTCACCCGCCTCCGCGCCTGGACCCCCACCGACACCATCCGAGACCCCGGCCGGTGGATCCTCGGCGCCGCCCTGCCCGACCGCCCCGGCCACTGCGGCACCACCGACTGCCACTACGGCTACCAGCGCTTCACCGGCACCCCCTGCAAGGCCTGCGCCGAACTCACCACTGAGCGGATCCGGGCCGCTCACCCGCCCTCAGCGTTCCGGCACGAGTGCGCCCACTGCTACGCGCCGTCCCGCCAGCCCCTCCCACACGGCCTCTGCGCCACCTGCAGGCCCGCCTGACCCGGCCCCTGAGAGGAGTCACCCGATGCCCACCGTCCCGCACCCCACCCAAGGCGTCACCACCTGCACCCGGTGCGGCGCCCGTATCCGCTGGGCCACCTGCACCTCCGGCTACAACAAGGGCCGGCGCGTCCCGCTCAACGCGCTGCCCTCCCCAGCGGGCGGGCTCGCCGCCCACACCACCGGCCTCGGCGGCCTGGTCGTGCGCGAACTCGACGCGGACCGTCCGAACCCCGAACTCCTGGAATGGAAGGCCGTCGCGCACTGGGACTCCTGCACCGGCAGCGAGCAGCAGGCCCCGCCCGCACCGCCACGGTCACGGCCCGCCCGGCGCCGCCCCACCGTCCAGGCACCCCTGTGGGGCCGCTCATGACCGCCGTACGCGACGACGTCGCCGCCCTGCTCCACGCGGGCCACACCTACCGGCAGATCATGCGCGAGCTCGGCGTCAGCAACCACACGATCATCCGTACCCGGCGCACCCTCGACATCCCGCTCCCGCCCGGCCGCGCCAAGCACACCCCCGCCGAACGCGCCGCCATCGACGCCCAGGCCCTCGTCCTGCTCCGCGCGGGCGCCACCACCCAGGAGATCCGCAGCACCCTCCGCATCAGCCCCAACCGCATCTGCCACCTGCGTAAACAGCACCACATCCCTGTCCCCCACCGGGACGTCTGGGCCGGCCAGCGCCGCACCATCGACGAAGCCTTCACCCTCCACACCCGCCCCACCGCCAGCGGCGGACACCTGCTGTGGACCGGCCCCCGCAGCGGCCGCGGCCTCGACCTCATCGCCTCCGGCCGCAAACACAACGCCCGCCACATCGCCTTCCACAAGCACCACGGACGCGAACCCCAAGGCCGCGTCTGGCGCACCTGCAACCAGCCCGACTGCATCGCCGGCGCCCACCACACCGACGCACTCATCCGCCAGGCCCACAAACGCGCCGACAAGGCCTTCCCCCACATCTTCGGAACAGACGCATGAACCCCGACCGCCTCCCCGGCCTCCTCCTCCCAGCCCTCTACCTGATCGCCGCCCTCGCCCTCACCACGTACGTCGCCCTGCACCGCATACGGAACCGCCGATGACCTTCGACCGCACCGTCACCAGCCTGAACATCGCCCTCGTCCTCGGCGCGCTCCTGGTCCTCGTCATCCTCGCCGCCACCGCCTACAACGCCGTCTGCCGCGCCCTGGACACCCGCACCGACCGCCGCGCACGCCAAGCCGCACGCGCCCGCCACACCCACGCCCGCACCGCCGCCGACACCGCCATCGAGGACGCCGTCACCGTCGCCCTCAATGAGGCCTGCTGCGAGGCCTGGTGGACCTCCTGCGGCTTCCACCACGACCCCACCTGCCCCCACCACACCCGCAAGGAAGCGTGACCGCCTCACGCGCGCGCCTGCGAACGCGTGCGCGGTAACCGCAGGCACGCGCGCGAAACCACCACACCCACCAGAAGGACGCCCCACCATGAGCACCTGCAGCATCTGCCCCCGTAGCGCCGACGACGGACAGCACGCCTGCCCGCGGCACGCCGCCGAACTCCGCGCCTGGCTCACCGAACTGCCCCGGCAGGAGAAGCTGCTGAGCCTGTTCCTGGCGCCCGCCTCACGCCCTCACGCCGGACGCCTCGGCGGTACCGGCCGCGCCACCGCACCCGTCCCCGTCGACCTCCGCGTCCTCAACCTCCTCGTCGGCCCCGGCCACTACGAGCCCGTCCCCGGCAGCGACGACGACGGCCAGCCCCCCATCGCCGCCAGACTCGGCGCCTGGGCCGGCCACATCGCTTACCACTACCCGGCCGCCACCCGCGACCCCTACGGCACCGCCCACACCGTGCCCTGCGCCCAGGCCTGGCCCAGACGAGGAGGCGAGACCATCACCGGCTGGTGCAACTGGCTGCTCGCCTACCTGCCGTACGCCCTCACCCTCCCGCTCATCGCGGACTTCCACCGCCAGCTCGGCGACCTCATCGACCACGTCCGCGACCTCACCCACGCGGTGCCCCGCCGCCACTACATGACCGCGCCCTGCCCCGGGTGCGGCGAGTTCGATCTCGCCCGCACCGACGGGCAGGACGGCGTCACCTGCCAGGACTGCGGGCATCACCTCACCCTCGACGCGTACGACGAACACGCCGCACGCCTCCTGCGCGCCTACCAGGAGGGGGCCGCCGCCGACGGGGCCGCCGCGTAGGCCCCAATACCCCCTGTACGAACGTTCGTTCCCATCAGACACTCGGTGGACAGTGCACCGACTTGCTCGCCGCACCCAGCGGCGTACGCGACCCGCACGGAAACGAGGCCACCATGCCCACCTGGACGCTCCACCGAGGAGACGCCCTCACCCTCCTGCGCGCGCTCCCCGACGCCTCGGCCAGCGCGACGATCACCGACCCGCCCTACAACTCCGGCGGCACCACCACCACGGCCCGCACCAGCGACACCGCCCGCGGCAAGTACGTCAGCGGCGACGCCCAGCACCAGCTCCCCGACTTCGACGGCGACAACCGCGACCAGCGCAGCTACACCCTGTGGCTCACCCTGATCCTCACCGAGTGCTACCGCATCACCGAACGCGGCGGCCCGCTCCTGGTCTTCACCGACTTCCGCCAGCTCCCCGCCACCTCCGACGCCCTGCAGGCCGCCGGCTGGACCTGGCGCGGCATCGTGCCCTGGCACAAGCCCATCTCCCGCCCCTTCAAGGGCGGCTTCAACCGGGCTTGCGAATACATCCTGTGGGCCACCAAGGGCCCCGTCGACGCCGCCCGCAACCCCGTCTGCCTGCCCGGCCTGTACTCCGCCAGCCAGCCCCGCGGCTCCAAGCGGCACCACATCACCCAGAAGCCCGACGAGCTCATGGCCGAACTCGTCAAAGTCTGCGTCCCCGAGGGCACTGTTCTGGACCCGTTCACCGGCTCCGGCTCCACCGGCGTCGCCGCCCTCGCCTCCGGACGGTCGTTCATCGGCATCGAACAGTCCGCCCCGATCGCCGACACCGCCTGCACCCGGCTCTCCGCGGCCGTCGCCTGACTGGGCCGCGGCGTTCCTGCTGGACAAGATCCCTCACTTAGCGCAACACTCGTGCCAACGGCACACGTGTGCCCACCCCCAGGATTCCCACATCAGGGGTGACACACAGGGATGGGAGCCGACCCGGGCCCACGGGCCCCTTTGAGTCGGCGAGGCTGCCGCAAGCCTGAAGACCGGCCCCTGTCACCCCGACCCACATGAAGCCGCAGCCCCGGACGCGCTCTGGGGCTGCGGCGCATCCCAGGGAGGTGGCAGGCGTGACCGATCCCCTCTACACCGCCGACGAAGCCGCCGCCCTCGCCACCACCTGGCGCCGCCTGGTCTCCGCCGGCGCCGCCGCCGTCACCCCCAACACCATCCGCTCCTGGGCCCACCGAGGCCACCTCCCCCCAGCAGGCCTCGACCACAACCGCCGCCCCCTGTACGCCCGCACCGCCCTCGCCCGCGCCGAGAAGGCCACCCGCGCCCGTGCCCTCCGCCTCGTCGGCATCAGCACCCGGTAACCTCGCCGAACCGGCGGCGGCGCGGAGGACGGGCAACACCGTCAGCGTCCCGGGAAGGAACCGGGCCGCGCCGCCGCCCATGCGTCACAGAACAGCCACACCCCCGACACGCGGCCAGCACGCCGGGCAATGATGTCCCGTCAGCGTCAACAGTCCTTGGGGGGACCGTGAGCGAGTACAGAGACATCCAGTCGGCCGTGAGAGTCGAGAAGTTCCGCATCTGGTTCGCCTGGCTGACCGGAAACGTGATCATGCTCCTCATCGCCCGTGCCACGCAGAACGTCCACATCGTCAGCGTCATCACCCAAGTACTGCTCGTCGTCCTCTTCCTCCTGCTCACCTTCACCGCCATACGGATGACCAACGCCCTGAACCGCAAGGCCGCAGCCAAGCGCCGGACAGTCCTCGGCGACGACGTGTAATCGCAGGAGGCGCCCGTGGCCGGCAACCCCCGCAACGGGCGCCCCTACCGCACCCTCTGCAAGCAGCAGCGCGCCAAGCGCCTGCCCTGCTGGTGGTGCGGCCACGACATCGACTACACCCTCACCGGCTACGCAGCCCAGCGCAGCCCCTGGGCCTTCACCCTCGACCACGCCCTACCGCTCAGCCGCGGCGGCGACCTCCTCGACCCCGCCAACGCCCGCAGCGCACACCGCCGCTGCAACAGCCAGCGCGGCAACCGCACCCACCAGCCGCAGCCCCGAGCGTCAAGGAGATGGTGACAGCGTGACGGTGAGCAACGACGAGCAGGACTACGGAGCATGGCGCGCCGAGCAGCAACACCGCGCCCAGGCCCACGCCTTCGCCTGGGCCGAGCGCGCGAGCGCCGAATACGGCCAGGCCATCCGGTACGAGGACCGCGCCCGCGCCCGGACCGACGTCGGATGGCAGCACGACCGCGCGACCGAGGAACGCCAGCTCGCCCAGTTCCACGGCGTACGGTCCACCGAAGCCCTCAAGCTCGCCGAGATGTGGGCACGCGTCGCCCACGCCCTGGCCGACGCAGACCAACCGGAGCTGGCCCACGCTCACCCGGAGTGACGCCACAGCGGAGGTGACGCAGCGTGCTGTACGTCATCACCGGTCCACCCGCCGCGGGCAAGTCCACGTGGATTCAGGCGCACGCCACAGCACGTGACATCGTCATCGACCTGGACCGCATCGCCACGGCGCTCACCGGCCCGGGCGCACCGCAGTGGAACCACGACCCGCTCGTGCAGCGCGTCGCCCAGCGCGCACGGTTCGCCGCCATCGACGAGGCCGTGAAGCACCTCGACGACGTGGACGTCTACCTGATCCACACCATGCCCAGCCCCAAGGCCCGGGCCAAGTACAAGCGGCTCGGCGCGCGCATCGTCGTGGTCGATCCCGGCGAAGCGGTCGTGCGTGAGCGCGTGAAGGCGATGCGCTCCGACGGCATGGACCGCGTGGTCACCCGCTGGTACGGGGCGTACCGGAAGGGTGGGTCACGCCCCGTCACCGCCCAGACGTCCCGCGACTGGTGACGCAGCGCCACACCAGCGACGAGCGTGACGAAACGTCGTAAAACGATCTTCGGAAGCGCTGCGCAGGCAGTGCGATCGTGCGCGAGGGCGGAGGAGTGGGTCCAAAGTTCAGAACGCAGGCGGGCGACCCAAAAGCCCTTGTCGCCCGCTTCTCTCCCCGCCGCGGCGCTCCCTGATCCGCCGAACCGCACTCCAGTGAATTAGTAACGCTCTGTCACCATACAGGTGATTACGTTCCGTTACTAAGTGCTTGTTACGGATAGTCACTGTCTGTCTTGTTACGGGGGGTGATGTCCGAATGGGTGATGCCCCGAAGCGGCGCCTGCGCCGCGGCGCCGTCGCGGCCGCGACCACGGCCGAGCTCGCCGAGCTCGGCGTCGATCCTGCGGCGAATGCTCAGGCCGCGGCCGCGCTGCGCCTGGCCGCCGAGCTCGACTCCGCCCCCGACCCGAAAGCAGCCGCCACCGCCGCTCGCGAACTGCGCCAGGCCATGCAGGTGGTGCGCGCGGCCGCTCCCCCGAAGGAGCGTGGCGACAAGGTCGACGAGATCGCCGCGCGGCGTGAGAGGCGCCTCTCTCCTCGGGCCGGTAAGGGTGCCGGGTGATCGGCTGCCAGACCCCGCGGATCCTGTCCGTGCCGTGGCGCCGGCGCGTCGACACCGGCCGGTGGGACGGCACCGAAGACCAGGAAGCGCTCGACTTCCGGTCGCCCGCAGGCCAGGAGTGCATCGAGCTCGCCGAGGACGCCGGCCTCTACCTGGACCCGTGGCAGCAACTCGCCCTGCACCACTCCCTCGTCGAGGACGACGAGGGCCGGTGGGCGTCCCTGGACGTTGTCCTCAACGTCGCCCGGCAGAACGGCAAGGGCGGCTTCCTGGAGGCCCGCCAGCTGGGCGAGGTCATCCTGTTCGGCGGGAAGCTGGTCATCCACACCGCCCACCAGTTCAACACCGCGCAGGAGTCGTTCCTGCGCCTGGACCAGGTCATCGAGGGCTCGTACGCGCTCAGCCGTCGCGTCAAGCGCGTACGCCGCTCCCACGGCGAGGAGGGGTTCGAGTTCTTCAACGGGGCCCGGATCCGGTTCCTGGCCCGCGGCGGGGACTCCGGCCGCGGCTTCTCCGGCGACCTGGTCCTGATGGACGAGGCGATGAAGCTGCGGGCGGCGCCCATCGGCGCCCTCATGCCGGTCCTCTCCGCCCGCCCCAACCCGCAGCTCGTGTTCACCGGCAGCGCCGGTCTTGGCGACGAGAGTGAGCAACTGGCGCTGCTGCGGGCCCGGGCCCTGGCCGAGGGCGACCCGGACCCCTCGCTCACGTACCTCGAGTACTCGATCGACCAGCACGTCAAGGAGTGCCCAACGGACGCCGACGGCCGGATCGTGTGCGAGCTGCACGACAACCGCGAGGTCGTACGGTCCTGGGCCCGGGCCAACCCCGCGCTGGGTATCCGGATCCGGCCCGCGTATGTCGAGCGGGAGATGCGCAGCATGCGCCCGGACCTGTTCGACCGCGAGCGCCTGGGCGTGGGCGACTACCCCGAGGTCACCGACGAGACCTGGCAGGTCATCGCCAAGGACAAGTGGGAGGCCCTCGAGGACGCCTCCTCCAAGCCCGCGGACCCGGTGGGCTTCGCCATCGACACCAACCCCGAGCGGACCTGGTCGTCGATCTCCGTGGCCGGAGCATCCGGTGAAGGCGTGCACTTCGAGGTCGTCGACCACCGGCCGGGGACGGACTGGGTGATCGAGCGGGCCAAGGAGCTCGACATGAAGTGGTCGCCGTGTGCGTGGGTGATCGACGAAGGCGGCCCGGCCGGCTCTCTGGTGCCTGGCCTGCGCAAGGCACTGGAGTACGAGGACGACGAGGACCGCGAGGACCGCTCTGAGCTGGTGTTCTGCCCGAAGGTGCGGGAGCTCACGCAGGCCTGCGGGCAGTTCTACGACCGCGTCGAAGAGGGCACGCTCGCCCATCTCGGCCAGGCGAACGTGACGGTTGCGCTCGCCGGGGCGCGCAAGCGGGAGGTGGGTGACGCGTGGCTGTGGACGCGCAGGTCGGACGGCGTCGACGTGAGCCCGCTGGTGGCGGGGACGTACGCGGTGTGGGGGTGGGAGATGCACCACGACGACGAGGACGAGGGGGCGCCGAACGTATGGTGAAGATCGCGAAGGTGCCGCAGGTGCTGCTGGCGGTCGAGGTCGCGTTCGTGCTCGTGTTCCTGGCCGGGGTCGGAATGGTCTACGTGCCTGCTGCGCTGATCCTCGGCGGCGTGCTGGGGGTCGTCGTCGTCGAGCGGCAGATGGCCCGGCACACGCCCGCCCAGGCGCGCGGGAAGGGGCGTGAGACGTGAGCCTGTTCGGTCTGTACGAGCGACGCAGCCTGGAGAACCCCGCGCAGCCGCTGACGGCGGAGGCAGTGGCCGAGTACCTCGGCGCGGTGCCCAACGAGTCGGGGATGCCGGTCACGGAGCGGTCCTCGCTGCACATGCCGGCGGTGTGGCGGTCGGTCGCGCTGATCTCCGGGGTGTCCTCGGCGCTGCCGCTGCACACCTACTTCACGGGCACCAAGGACCGCACCACATCCCCGCTGCTGGCTAACCCGCACCCGGAGCTGACGCCGCTGGAGCTGTGGCGGCTGGCGTATGTGCACCGGGTGCTGTGGGGCAACGGCTACCAGCAGAAGATCCGCAACCGCGCCGGCGTCATCGCCGAGCTGCACCCGCTGATGCCGGACCGTGTCCGCGTGGGCAAGGTCCAGCCCGACGAACTGCTGCCCTCGGGGAAGGTGTTCGAGGTCACCGACGACTGGGGCACCGTGCACGCGCTCACCTCGCGGGAGATCCTGCACATCCCCGGCCTCGGCTACGACGGCGTGACCGGCTGCTCCCCGGTGCGGCTCGCCGCCGAGGGCATCGGCCTGGCCCAGGCCGCGGAGAAGACAGCGGCCCGCCAGTTCGGCAAGGGCAACATCATGTCCGGCGTGCTGCAGACCGAGCAGCGCCTGAACCCGGACCAGGCCAACAAGCTCAAAGCCCAGTGGCGGGCGAAGATGGGCGGCTTCCGCAACAGCCAGGAGATCGCCGTCCTGGACGCCGGCGCCGCCTTCAAGCCCGTCACGATGCCCTACAAGGACGCCCAGTTCCTGGAGTCGAGGGAGTTCCAGGTCGTCGAGATCGCCCGCATGTTCGGGGTGCCGCAGTTCCTGCTGATGTCCACGGAGAAGAGCACGTCGTGGGGGACCGGGCTGGAGCAGCAGGCGCAGGGCTGGATCACCTTCGACCTCGCCCCGACGTGGCTGACGCCGACCGAGCAGCGCATCAACAAGGAGCTGCTGCCTGCCAGCCAGTACAGCAAGTACGCCGTGCAGGGCCTGCTGCGCGGCGACAGCTCGGCCAGGGCCACGTTCTACCGGGCGATGCGCGACGTCGGCGCCTTCAGCGGCAACGACATCCGCGCCCTGGAGGACCTGCCGCCCATCGGCCCCGAGGGCGACGTCTACCTGCAGCCCACCTACATGGCGCCGCTGGGCACCAACCCGCTCGCGCCGGACGAGGTTCCGGCGCCCGTACGCGCGGCCGCGCTGCTCGCCGAGGCCCAGCGGCTGCTGGCCCCGGCCGAGGAGCCGCGGCAGCTGACACCCGCCCCTGCACCCGAGGAAGGCACCGATGGGGATCCTGACGAGGACAACGACTGAGGAGCGCCGTCGCCTGCCGCTGTCCACGGCAGGCCTCGCCATCCGCGCCGACGGAGACAACGGCGCGGAGCGGTTCGTCGGCTACGCCGCCAAGTTCAACTCCCGCACCAGCATCGGCAACCCGCTGCGCTGGGGCTTCTACGAGGAAGTCGCCGACGGCGCCTTCACCAAGACCCTGGACGAGGGCGACGCACGGTTCCTGATCGACCACGACTCCTACTACGTCGTCTCCCGCGTCTCGGCCGGCACGCTCGAACTGGCCGAGGACGACAAGGGCCTGCCCGTCGACTCGGCCCTGGACCCGGCCCTGTCGTACGTGAACGACCTGAAGGCCAACATCCGCAACAAGAACATCACCGGCATGAGCTTCGGCTTCCAGGTCGTCAAGGACGACTGGCAGCTGATCGACGTCGAGACCAAGGGCGGTGACACCGTCCAGGCCGAGCTGCGGATCCTGCGCGAGGTCAAGCTGTTCGAGGTCTCCGCCGTCACCTTCCCCGCGTACGAGGACACCGAGGCAGGCCTGCGTGCCGTCGCGGCCGCGCTCGTACGCCGCGGCGACAAGGCCGCCATCGAGCAGCGGGCCCAGTACCGGCCCGAGCTGCTCGACCTGCTGCAGACGATCGACCGCGAGCCGGGTGAGTCCACTCGCGGCACCGACACCGACACCGAGCCGACGGACGTCACTCGGCTGTCACGCACCTCGGTCGACCGCAGGATGCAGGCCCTGGCCGCGCGTTACCGGCTGGCCCGCTGACCCACTCACCCGCCGACCCCCGACCCTCGCGGTCCGGGAGTGCTCGGCATGCCCGCGAGGAGCCCCACATGACCACAGAGACCCTGGCCCGGCGACAGCGCCTGGTCGACGAGCAGAACACCATCTGGCACCGCATGCAGGAGATCATGACCGGCTCGGAGGGCCGCGACCTCACCGACGAGGAGCGGACCAACTGGGACGCGGCCGAGGCCGACCTGACGCGGATCTCCGGCGACCTGGAGCGGCTGGAGCGCATGGCCCAGCTCGGCAGCGTCGACCGCAGCCAGATCATCACCACCTCCGACCGCGGCGACGACCCGGACGCCGAGGCACAGCGGTACGCCGAAGCCTTCCACCGGTACATGCGCTACGGCATGGAGGGCCTGGAGAGCGAGGACCGGCAGATTCTGCGCGGCGGCTGGAGCCAGCTGCAGGCGGGACAGACCCGCGCGCTGGGCACCGCCCCGGACTCCGCTGCCGGGTACCTGGTGCCGGACGCCTTCCGCAACACCATGACGGAGACGATGAAGGCGTTCGGCGGACTGCTGAACATCTGCAACGTCATCACCACCGACACCGGCGCCGACCTGAGCTGGCCCACCAACGACGACACCTCCAACGAGGGCGACCTGCTGTCGGAGGCAGTGCAGGTCCCCGAGCAGGACCTGACGGTCGGCGAGCGTGAGCTCGGCGCGTACACGTTCACCTCGAAGCTGGTGCGGGTGAACTGGCAGCTGCTGCAGGACGCCGCCTTCGACGTCGAGGCGTGGCTGCCCAGGAAGCTCGGCGAGCGGATCGGCCGTGCGGTCGCCCGCTACGTGTGCACCGGCACGGGCGTGAAGCAGCCGGAGGGCCTGACGACCGCGGTGCGGGTGGGCAAGCAGGGCGCCGGCGGGCAGACCACATCGGTCGTCTACGACGACCTCATCGACCTGGAGCACAGCGTCGACCCCGCCTACCGCGGGCCGAACTGCCGGTACCTGTGGCACGACCAGACGCTGAAGGTGATCCGGAAGCTGAAGGACGGCGACGGCCGCCCGCTGTGGGTGCCGGTCCCCGCGCCCGGGTTCCCGGCGACCGTCAACGGCTGGGCGTACACCGTCGACAACTCCATGCCGGAGCCCGGCGCTTCCAACAAGACCATCGTGTTCGGGGACTTCACGGCCGGCTACATCGTGCGCCAGGTCCGCGGCGTGCAGTCGATCCGCCTCAACGAGCGCTACGCCGACCGGCTGCAGACCGGGTTCTTCGGCTACTCCCGCATCGACGGGATGGTCGACGACGGCTCCGCGCTCGCCGCCTACCAGCACGCCGCCGCCTAAAGCTGGCTGCTGATCCGTCCGGGGCCGCCCGCCCCACGCCGCGGCCCCGGACGTCCCCCGTCCCTCGCAAGCCCCCGGAAAGGGAAGCGTCATGCACCCCAACCCGTACAACAACCTGCTGGCCAAGCGGTCGCTGGCACCGGCCGCGCGGACCGCGTCCGCGAACGGAACGACCGTCGACCGCGCCGAGGACGACGCCATGTTCCAGGACGCCCTGGTCGTCATCGACGCCGGCGTTGTCACCGACGGCACCCACACCTTCGAGGTCCAGGAGTCCGACGACGGCGCGTCCTGGTCGGCGGCCGCCGATGAGGACCTGCAGGGCGCGGAGCCCGCGGTCACGGCCGCCAACGACGACACCGTCTACGAGATCGGCTACCTCGGCGCCAAGCGCTACGTCCGCGTGGCGGTCACCGTGACCGGCGGTCCGGCGACCGGCGGTGTCTACGGCGCGGCCGTCGTGCTGTCCAACCCGCGCCGTGCCCCGGTGGTGCGCGCCTGATGGCCCGCATCCGTGTCCTGCAGGGCATCAGCGGCGCCGCGTTCTCCTGGGCGCCCGGCGAGCTCGTCGACCTCCCCGACGACGAGGCCGCCGTGTGGGTGGACGGCGAACGCGCCGAGCTCGTCGACGACGAAGAGCCGGGCGCGCAGGCCGCGCCGTCGGTCGTGCACCAGCAGCCCCAGGTCGTCGGCGAGGACGGCCAGGAGCTTGAGGTCCTCGCCGCGACCGTCGAGGACATCGAGCCGCCCGCCGGCGCCGAGGACGCCGGCCGGTGGGTGCGGTGGCAGGTCACCGTACGCCTGCCCCCGTTCACGCCCCCCGCCGCCGACGACGGGCCGTACGACCCGAGCCAGCACCCAATCAAGGACGTCCTCGCATACCTGCAGGACGCCGGCGAGGAGGAAGCGATGCGCGTGCTGCACCTGGAGGACGGCGCCGAGACCCCGCGCAAGGGCATCACCGGCCAGCGGCAGGAGATCCTCGAACGGGCCCGGGCGAACGACCGGGAGCGCGCCGAGAAGGCGGCCGAGGCCTCGCGTGGCGGCGGCCGCGGCGACGGCATGGAGACCCGCTGAGCGCGGGAGGTGAGCCGTGCCGTACGACCTCGGAACCACCGCCCGCCTGACCGCGCCGTGCCGGGACCCCGGCGGCACCCTCACCGACGCCGACACGGCGGCCGTCACCATCACCCTGCCGGACGGCACCACCGCCACCCCGGCCGTGACCAACCCGCCCGCAACCACCGGCCGGTATCTGGCCGACTACGTCACCACGCAGCCCGGCCGTCACACGGTGCGCTGGCTGTTCACCGGCCCGGTGCACGCCTACACGGACGTCTTCGACGTCTGGCCCGAGGCACCGCCGGCGATCCTGTCGCTGGCCGACGCCAAGGCCCACCTCAACATCAAGGACAGCGACCGGGACGACGACGAGGTCCGGTACTGGAACAACGTCACCACGCGGGCGGTGGAGTACTACGTGGGCCCGGTCGTGGTGCGGCCGGTGACGGAGGACCACGACGTCGGCCCGGTGGAGCTGCTCGCGCTGCGCCAGACCCCGGCCCGCTCACTGACCAGCGTGACGCCGGTCCTGGACGGCGGCACCACCTACGACGTCACCGATCTGGACCTGGACGGTGAGACCGGCATCGTCCGCCGCAAGGACGGCGGCCTGCTGTGCGGTCCGCTGCGGGCCGCCTACACCGCCGGGCGTCCGGTCGTCGAGGAGAACATCACCGGCGGTGCGCGGATCATCCTGCAGCACCTGTGGCGCACACAGCGTCCCGGCCGCCGCGGCGGCGTGGCCGGCGGCGGCGACGACTACAGCGTGACGGAGCCGATCCCCGGCCTCGGCTACGCCGTACCCAACCGGGCCCTGGAGCTCCTGGCGCCCGACCAACTACCCCCAGGGATGGCATAGATGGGATCCCGAGTACCTGATGTGATCGACGCCCTGGTGGTGCTGGGCAACGCGGAGACCAAGGCCGAGCTGGCGGGTGTCGTGGTGGCGGACGGCCCGGAGGTCACTGACGACGACGCGCCGGACTGGCTGATCATCGGCTTCGACGGCGACCCGGCCGGCGACATGCAGGCTGCCCAGACCCTCGGCGGCTGGAGCGGACTGGGCACCCGCCGCGAGGAACAGTTCCAGATCACCGTCGCGGCGATCGCCGCCCGGGGCGACGGCGACGTGCCGGCCGCCCGCAAACGCGCGTACGAGATCGGCGCGCGGGTGGAGGCGTGGCTGAGCAAGGACCCGACCCTCGGCCTGCCGGAGCTGGAGGCGGCGATCGAGGCGAGCCAGCTCACGCAGGACCAGACCGACGACGGCGTACAGGCACTGCTGCTGCTGACGGTGGCCGGCCGCGCCTTCACGTAGAGAGGACCAAGCGCATGGGTGCACTGACCACAACTGTGGTGGGACTGGCGGGCGCAGAAGTGCCGTACGGTCCGGCAGCGGCAGGCGGAGACGACTGCCAGACCGGGGCAGGTGTGGTGCTGCTGGTGCGTAACGGCGACGCCAGCTCCCACACGGTGACGCTGGTAACCCCGGGCACGGTGAACGGTCTGGCGATCGCCGACCGCCCGGTGCCGGTGGCGGCGGGCGCTGTGGAGGCGATCCCCGTCACCAACGACTACCGGGATCCCGCCACGGGCCGGGCGTCCATCACCTACGACGCCGTCACGTCCCTCGACGTCGCCGTGATCCGGGTGCCCGTCTCATGAGCCGCGTGACGATGACGCATCCCGAGGTAGACCAGCAGATCGAGGTGGAGGAGGTGTCGGTGCCTCACTACCAGGCGTCCGGCTGGCAGGTCACCAGCCGGCAGGACAAGACGACGACGGCCGCGGCGAAGGGCCGTCGGCGGAAGGGAAGTGAGGGCTGATGTCCACTCCGATCAACGCGTCCACCCGCTACTACCGGCGCGGCATCACGAAGGTGCTGTGGCTGCCGGCGGTCGCCAACAAGAGCGCGCCGACCCGCTCCGAGATCAACGCGGGCACGGCGCTGGAGGGCGAGACCGGCGCCATGGCGGGCTGGCAGACCACCTCCGGCACTGTGCCCACCCCCGCCCTCGGCAGCAGGTTCACGCCGGTCGTGGGCGGAGAGATCACCGCCGCCGACTCGTCTCTGACGTTCTGGGCGTCCAAGGACGGCGACGACGTGCGCACCCTCCTGGTGCGTGAGGCCACGGGGTTCATCGTGTGGATGGACGAGGGCGACGTCGCGGGGCAGACGATGGACGTCTACCCCGTCACGGTCACCTCGCAGGCCAAGGTCCGCGAACTCGACCAGGCGGCGCAGATCATGGCCCAGTTCGCCATCACCAGCGAGCCCGCCGAGAACGTCACCATCCCCGCCTGAGCCCGAGGGAGGGACGATGCCGAGCTCGGTCCAGATCACCGGCACGGGCCAGCTGGTGGAGCTGTCCCGCCGCCTGCGCAGGGCGGGCGGCCCGCGCGTGCGTCGCAACATGTCCCGCCGGATCCGGCGGGCGGCCGAACCCCTGCAGAAAGACCTGCAGACGGCCATCCGCGGCGTGCAGCTGCCGGGCCCGGGCCGCAAGGTCCGCGGCGGCCCGTCGCCAACCACCAGGCCGCTGCGCGCCACGCTGGCGGGCGCGGTGCGAATCAGCGTCCGCCAGGGCACCGCGCCGGGCGCCCGGGTGTGGCTGGACCGCTCCCGCTTGCCCGAGGACCTGCGGAACATGCCGTGGGTGATCGAGAACGGGCGGGTGCGGCATCCGGTGTTCGGCAACCGCAAGCGGTGGGTGACGCAGTGGGCCCGGCCCACCGGCTGGTGGTCGCGCACCGTGCAGGCCGGCACGCCGCGGATGCGTGCCGAGGTCGCACGGATCCTCGACGACGTCCGCCGGGATCTTCAGTAAGAAAGGGCAACCATGATCATTACTCACGTGCAGGACGACGGCACCGAGCAGCGGGTGTCGACCGACGATCTGTCGGCCCTGGAGGCGGCCGCGATCGAGGAGGCCATGGGCGACGTCCCCTGGCGGGGAGTCGAGGCGCGGCTGCAGAACCAGGACCCCACCGCCATGCGCGCCGTCATGTGGGCGTTCCGCCGCCGCGACGAACCCGGCCTCGACTTCGCCACGTTCGACGTCCCCGGCTGGCGCCGCCGCCTGCGGGCACGCATCGAGCGCGCCGAGATCGACGAGGCGCTGACCAACGTGATGCGCGAGGCCCTCGCCAAGAACGAGGACAGCACGATCGACGTGCTCACCCCGCACCTGCGCAAGCTCGCGCAGGACCCCGCCGACGTCGACGCCGCGCTCGACGCGCTGGGAAAAGGCCACTTGGTGCGCCGGCGGAAAACCTCCGCGGACTGATCCACGAGTACCGGTGGCTGCTCGCGCACTACCTGCACATCAGGCCCTGGGAGATCCGGCGGCTGTCCGTCGAGGAGTTCGAGTCGGCGGTCGTCTGGCTGCAGCATCACATCGCTGCACGGTGAAGAGGGGGTGACCGGTGGCGGAGCGCCTTACCTTCACCCTTGCCGGGCGCGATGAGCTGAGCCGGGTCATGGACGGCACCGCCGACTCGGCGGACCGGCTCAGGCTGCGGCTGGCCGGCATCGCCGCGGGCGCCGACGGAAGCCTGCGGGACCTGCAGGGCCGGTTCCTCACCCTGGCCGACGCCCAGCGTCTCGTCGACGACCGGACCTCCATCGTCCGGCGCAGCATGGGCGATCTCTCGGACGCCTCCGACCGGCTCGGCGAGTCCCTCAAGGCGAACCTGATCAGCCTGCTGCCGGCGGCGATCCCGGCGGCCGCGGGCCTGGCGGGATCGGCGGCCGCGGTCGCCGGGCAGCTCGGCGCCGTCGCCGTGGCGGCCGGCGCCTACGCGCTCGCCCTGGGCCCGCAGATCTCCGCCATCGGCGAGGCCGTCGACGCCCAGGAGAAGTACGAGGAGGCCGTCAGGTCCTCGGGCGCCGGCTCGCAGGAGGCTGTCAAGGCGCAAGCGGAGTACCAGCGGCAGCTGGAGAAACTCCCCCCGGCCACGCGGGAAGCAGCGGTCGCCGTCGGCATCCTGAAGGACAACTACCAGGAGTGGTCCGACGCCCTGGCCGACGACGTGATGGCCCCGTTCACCAAGGGCATCGCCGTCACCAACGCCCTGCTGCCGCACACCACGGGCCTGGTGAAAGGCACCTCGGCCCAGTTCGACCGGCTGATCACCCTGGTCGGCGGCGCCATCAGCACCCCCGGGTTCGACGCGATGACCGGCCGGTTCGAGCGGTTCACGAACCAGACCCTCGACCACGGCATCGACCGGCTGACCGTGTTCCTGGCCAAGCTGGAGTCCGGCGAGTTCGACAACTCCGAGCTGAGCCAGTGGTGGGACTACACCCAGCAGGCCGGGCCGGTCGTG
Organism: Streptomyces sp. TRM68416; assembly: GCF_014596915.1. GTDB lineage: Bacteria > Actinomycetota > Actinomycetes > Streptomycetales > Streptomycetaceae > Streptomyces. Next base: position 313,915 of record NZ_JACVWU010000001.1, on the reverse strand, counting down.
TTCGACACACTGGAGAACGTCGCCGATGCGCTGCTGCACGTCCTGGAGGCCGGATCCGGGGTCGGCGTCAGCATGCTGGAGGTCGTCAACGGCCTGTCGGGGATCGCGGCGGCCGTACCGCCCGAGGCAATCGCCACGCTCCTGCAGCTGGCCATCGCCATCAAGGCCGTCAAGCTCGCCGCCGCAGGCGCCGACGCCGCCCGCGCCGCGATGGCCGCACTCGGCGTCCAGATCGGCGCCATGCGCGCGGCCGCCGCCGGCACACCCGGCGCGCTCGCCGGGGTCGGCGCGGCCATCAGCGGCCTGTCCCGCACCGCGAAACTCGCCATGGCCGGCACCGGCCTGGGCCTGCTGCTCATCGGCCTGGACTCCCTGGCGTCCAAGAGCGAGAAACCCAAGCCGGACGTCGACAAACTGTCCACCTCGCTCACGGAGCTCGCCCAGTCCGGCAAGGTCAGCGGCGAGGCTCTGCGCGTCTACGGCAAGGACCTGGCCGGGCTCGGCGACAGCCTGCAGAAGGTTGTCGACCCCGAGGGCCTGGACCAGGTGCAGCAGTCCATCGTGTCGTTCTTCGGCATGGACTCCACGCCAGTCAAGAACGCGAAGAAGGACCTGGACGCGTTCGACAAGGCGCTCGCGTCCATGGTGTCCAACGGCAACGCCGACCTGGCCGCGGCCGCGCTGGAACGCACCATCAAGCAGCTGGAGGCGCAGGGCAAGAGCACCGACGGGCTGCGCGAGAAGCTCGACGACTACGAGGACGCCCTGGCCGGGCAGCGCCTGGAGCAGGAGCTGGCGGCGCAGAGCATGGGCCTGTTCGGCGAGCAGGCCCAGAAGGTGCAGGGCCAGCTCGACGCGCAGAAGGCCAGCGCCGACGGGCTGCGTCAGAGCCTCGTCGCCCTCAACGACGTCAACCGCGCCGGCCTGTCGGGGATGATCGGCTTCGAGGCCGCCATCGACGCCGCATCAAAGGCGGCGCAGGAGAACGCCGGCGTCCTCGACATGCAGCGCGGGAAACTCGTCCTCAACACCGAAAAGCAGCGGGCCGCAGCGAGTTCCCTGACCGACCTTGCGGCGAAGACCGACGAGGCCGCCGCGGCAGCACGCGAGTCGGGCGAGTCGTGGGAGACGGTCAACGGCATCTACGAGCGCGGCCGCCAGCAGCTCATCGCCAACGCCATGCAGATGGGCCTCAACCGCGAAGAGGCCAGGGCGCTGGCAGACCAGATCCTCAAGACCCCCGACAAGACGGCCAAGCTCAAGGGAAACCTGGAAGACCTCAAGCAGAAGCTGGCCGAGGCCAAGGAACGGCTGAGGAAGGCGCCCTCGGAGAAGAAGGCGTACCTCAAGGGCGAGATCGAGGACCTGAAGAAGAAGATCGCGGACGCCGAGGCGCGGCTGAAGAAGTTCGACGGCAAGAGCGCCTCGGCCTCGGTGACCGTGACGTACACGTCGGTGTTCCAGACCATCGGGTCGGCGCCGTCCACGACCGCGAACCTGCTGGAGCAGCAGGCCAACATGTTCAGGGCGCAGGGCGGCCCGATCCGCCGTGCGCACGGCGGCCCCATCCCGGGCTTCCCCGACGGCGGACTGCTGCGGGGCCCGGGCACCCCCACGTCGGACTCCATCCTGCTGTGGGGATCGACCGGCGAGTACATGATCAAGGCGGCGGCCGTCGAGCACTACGGCGAAGCACTCTTCGACGCCCTCAACGCCAAGATGCTTCCCCTGCCCACAGCCCGGGCAGCGGCCTCGGGACGTCTTGCCCCTGCGGCCGCGTCGACGGCCGGCAGCGATGGGGCACCTCGGGTCACGTACAACGTCTACCCGCGCCGGTCGGTGATCAGCGTGGAGGACCTGCGGCTGCTGCAGCGGCAGGAAGAGGCGCGGCAGCGCGTGGGGAGGCCCCGGTAGATGCCCCTGATCACAGCACCGGTCCTCACCCCGCCACAGCCCGAGACACCGCCGCCGGTCGACCTGCCCGAGATCGGCTACGCGTCGATCACGTACGTCGACCCCGCCGGGACCCGGTGGCCGATGACCGACCTGGCCGCCGACTGGTACGCCCTCGCCGAGGGGGTGTCCGGCCTCGGGGCGGCGCCTTACACGCTGACGTCGGACCCGCATCCGCGCGGCGGGGCCAGGCTCAGGCACGTGCAGCCGCAGCCGCGCACGATCGTGTGGCCGGTGCTGGTGAAGGGCGCCGATCATCTGGCGTTCACGGCGAACTGGCGAGCCTTGGCGAGGGCGTTCACCCGCACCCTGCGGGACGGGCCCGGGTTGCTGGAAGTGGCCCGGCCGGACGGCACCCGGCGCACCATCGCCGTCCACTACCAGGACGGGTGGGACGGGCGCGGCCGGGTGGCGACCGGCATCACCTGGGACAGTGCGGTCGTCACGCTGTGGTGCGAGGACCCGTACTGGGTGGACGCCGAGACGGTCATGGTCCACCGCGAGCAGGGCAGCGGAGAGGACTTCCTGCAGCCCTACCCGTCCGTGAGCTCGTCGCAGGTGCTCGGCGCGACCACGGTCACCAACCCCGGTGATGTGGTGGTGTGGCCCGCATGGACGATCACCGGCCCGGCATCACTGGTCACCTTCACCCGCACCGATACGGGCGAGTCCTTCGTGCTGGACCCCAACGATCCGTCGATCGGGCACGGCAGCCTGCTGCCCGGGCAGCAGGTCACCGTCCGCACCGACCCGCCGCAGGTGCGCTACCAGAACGGTGACAACTGGGTCGGCGCCCTCAACTGGCCCGACGCGACCCTGTGGGGCCTGGACCCGGGCGACACCCCGGTCACCTTCCAGCTCGACGGCAGCGGCCCGGGATCGGCCGTAGACCTCACCTTCAACCCCCGCTACGAGACCGCGTGAGGGGGTGGGGCGTTGACGATCCAGCTCCTCGTCACCGACGAGAACCTCACGGTGCAGGGTGACCCGCTCGCCGACTGGACGTCGCTGGACGCCACCATGCGGTTCAACGAGCCCGGATCCGGCAGCGTGGACCTGGTCGCCCACCCGTACGTCATCGCGCAGCTGCAGCCCGGCAACCGCCTGGTCGTCATCCGCGACGACGACATCTGGATGGCCGGCCCCATGGAGATCAGCCAGGACTTCTCCTGGGGCATCGGCGGCGAGGGCGAGGCCCCGCCGGGCCGGGTGCGGGTGAACTTCAGCGACGACCTGGCCGTACCCGCCGGCTACATCACCTTCGCCGACCCGGCCGTCACCTGGACCAACCAGCCCGACACCGCCTCGTACTCGCTCACGAGCACGAACGCCGAGACGATCATCCGCACCCTGGTGAACGTCAACTGCGGGCCCGGCGCCCTGGCCGACCGTCAGATCCCGAACTTCGCCCTCGCCGCCGTCACGGGAGTCGGCACGACGACGAGCGTCACCACCCGCTTCGAGGGGCTCCTCGCCGCCTGCCGCAGGGTGGCGATCGACGGCGGAGGCCTCGGCTTCCGCACCCGTCAGACCGCGTCCCAGATCGAGTTCGAGGTGTACGCGCCCGCCGATCTGACCGCGACGGCCCGCTTCAGCGCGGGCCTGGGAAACCTGCGGGCCCTGACCTACAAGCGGTCGGCGCCGACCGTCACCCACGCCCTGGTGCAGGGCTCGGAGGTCGAGGCGCCGGCGAGCCGCGTCTTCGTGGAGGCCGCCGACCCCGGGGCGGCCGCCGCCTGGTGGCGCGTCGAGCAGCTCGTCAGCGGCACCGCCGATGACGACACCAACGGCGAACTCACCCAGGACGGCACCGAGGCCCTCGCCGAAGGGGCCGCACCGGTGGAGCTCGCCACGGTCACCGTCGACACCAGCGACCTCAAAGCGGGCCGGGACTACGGCCTCGGCGACCGCGTCACGGTCGCCCTGCCGACCGGGCTGGAGGTGGCCGACCTGGTCCGCTCCATCCACCTGCAGGCAACCCCCGACAGCGGCGAGTACGTCACGAGCCTGGTCGGCTCACCGGAAGCCACCAGCGATCCGCAGATGGTGCGGCTGGTCCGCGAGCTCGGCCGACGGCTGGGCCGACTGGAAGCGAGGTAACGCGCGTGGCTCAGAACTCCTGGCCGTCGCCCAACTACAACTCCCGCAACGTCACCGACCTGGAGTACGAGAAGCTGGCCGCCCGCTTCTCCGACGACGGGGTGTACGGCACCCCCGCCGACACCGCGGTCGTATCGGCCGGGGTCGGCCTGTCCGTCACCGTGCGCGCGGACGTGTACGCCTCCGTGCGCGGGCACGCCTGGACCTCCGGCACCTCCGGCGACACCCTCGCCGTCACCGCCAACGCCTCCGGGCAGACGCGAGTGGACCGAGTGGTGCTGCGCCTGGACCGCTCCACCTGGGACGTCCGCGCGGCCGTCAAGCAGGGAACCCCCGGCTCGGGCGTCCCCTCGCTGTCGCAGTCGACGGGGGACACCGGCACGTACGAGATCCCGCTCGCCGAGGTCACCGTCCTGTCCGGCGCGGGGTCGGTGACGGTGGTCCGCAAGGAGCTGTATGTCGGGTCCCGTGTGCGGCCGGCGACGTCGACGACCCGCAACCCGCTCCCCGTCCCGGGTGAGCTGGCGTTCGAGACGAACACCGGCATCACCCGGCAGTGGGACGGCAGCGCCTGGAGCGTCGTCCACTCCAACTCCGGGGTCGTGAACGTCGACTCGCCGCTGTCGGCATGGGCCGTCGAGACCAACCCGGTCATCGAGGAGCGCGGCGGGAACGTGCACTTCAGGCTGGGGTCCTTCGAGCGGAAGGCCGGGAACCTGTCGGCAGGCACCGACAGCCGGCTGCCGGTGCTGATCCCGAGCACCTACCGGCACCCCAGCCACCACTACTTCGGGCTCTTCTACATCAGCGGCTCCGCAGTCGGGCGCTGCACGATCTACCCCGCGAACTCGTCCAAGGCCGGGCAGGTGTGGCTGACCCAGCACGGGACCGTGCCGACCGGGCAGTTGATTCTGGGCACCAGCACGAGTTGGGTGGTGAGCTAGCTGATGGCACGCTCGACGTTCGGCGCGTCGCTGGCCGACTACGTGGTGCAGCCCTCCGACGGCCTGTGGGCCGTGGCCTCCGGCGCCACCATCACCTTCTGGGACGACCCCGACACCGGCACCCAGTACACCGATCTCCTCGACGCCCAGGGCCTGCCCGCCACCCAGATCACCGCGGACGAGTACGGGGCGATCCCTGAGTTCCAGGGCCCGGACGGGGTGACCGGGATGTGGGCGGACGCCGGCGCGGACACGCGGGCCTGGATCGAGGCGCGCAGCGTGACCAGCGGCGAGCAGGTCACCGTGTCCGTGCGGGACTGGCTCAACGTCCGCGACTACGGGGCCGTGGGCGACAACGTCACCGACGACACCGCGGCGATCCAGGCCGCGCTCGCCGCCTGCCCGATGGGCGGCATCGTCTACCTGCCCGCCGGCGCCTACCGCACCTCGGCTCCGCTGACGATCCCGCCCGCCGTCACGCTGATGGGCACGCACACCAACCTGATGGCGGTGGTCGGCCTCGTCGATCCGCCCTGCTACATCAAGCCGCTGGCATCGTTCGCCGGCGCCTCCGTCATCACGTTCCTCGACCAGGCCGAGGGCGGCTACTCCACCATCTCCGCCGAGCACCGCATCCTCAACGTGATGATCGACGGGTCCGACCTCGTCGACCCGGGCATCGACGGCATCCTGGCCAAGGGCAACATCCAGAACGTCGGCCTGCGCGACGTCACCATCCGCCGGGTCACCGGCGCCGGCCTCAACACCCAGTTCAACGCCGGGTTCTTCCCCTACAGCTGGCGCCTGCACCGGGTGATGATCGACAACTGTGGCTGGCACGGCTTCGCCGTGCAGGTGATGACCGACATCACCATGGTCGACTGCCAGGCCATCGGCAACGGCGCCAACGGGTTCGAGATCAACAATGCCGCGAACTCGCAGATGATCGGCTGCCGCGCCGAGTGGAACGACAACAACGGCATCCACATCACCGGCGACTGGGCCACCGGCACCGGCTCCGGCGGCATGCTCCTGGGCGACTGCTCCACCGACCGCAACGGCCACAACGGCGTCCTCGTCGACGCCACCGGCAACCCGCCGATCCAGATCGAGAACCTCCACACCCGCCGCGACGGCCGCAACAACGGCGCCGGCGGCGGCGGATACGCAGGCCTGCACTGCAACGGCGCCACGATGCCCGTGCTGGTCGGCATGGTCACCTGCTACCCCGGCGTCGATGACGACGGCACCCAGACCAACAGCCCCCAGTACGGGGCCCGCTTCACCGGCTGCACCTACGTGTCCGTGACGTCCGGGTTCCTGCACGCCAACGACGCGGGCTGGTCCGACGGCGGCGGCAACACGATCCTGCGCCGCGGCCCGAACATCGGCGAGCGCACCGGCACCACCGCCGCCCCCGTCGACGCCTTCGCACAGCCCTGGGCGGCTGCGGGCAACGCCACTTTCAGCGGCTACTTCGTCACCGATGCCGGACAGTCCAACGGCGCATGGAACATCTTCGACGGCACCGCCGACGCCCTCAGACTCGGCACCCCCGGCGGAGGGATCGCGATCGCCGAGGGCACAGACGCACGCCTGGGCGCCGCGACGCTCGCAGCCGGCACAGCCACGATCGCCAACACCTCGATCACGGCCACCAGCCGGGTCTTCCTCACCCGCCAGGCGCCTGGCGGAACCCTCGGCCACCTGTCCTACACCCGCGATCCGGGCGTGGGCTTCACCATCACCAGCTCCGACGCGGGCGACACCTCCACCGTGGAGTACCTGATCGTCGAACCCGCCTGAGCAGAGCCGTTTCACCCCGTACGCCCCGCGCCACCCTGGCCCGGGGCTTCTTCATGCCCTTGGAGGCCTTCATGGATGCCACCGTTGGACGTCACGTCAGTACCGTGCAGGCCTGCCGTGGCTTCTCCTACAAGCACCTGCCCGCCGAGCTGCAGCCCGTGGCCCGCGTCTTCTACGACACTGCGGCCGAGCTCCTCACGCTGCTGCCCGACGACCCCGAACTCACCATGGCTCTGCGGAAGCTGCGCGAGGCCAAGGACTGCGCCGTCCTCCTGGCCGCGACCGAGGGGGTGCGCGGCGATGGCTGACCCGATGAGCCCGGCGAAGATGCTGGCCGCGCTGAGGGCGGAGGGCGCGACGGTTGTCGAGGTCGGCGGCTGGGAGCACCACAACCGCAACCACATGGGTCCGTGGGGGCCGGTGCACGGGGTGATGATCCACCACACCGTCACCAAGGGATCGGCCGCCACGGTGAGGATCTGCCGCGACGGCTACGCGGGTCTGCCCGGGCCGCTGTGCCACGGCGTCATCACCAAGGACGGCCGGATCCACCTCGTCGGCTACGGCCGCGCCAACCATGCCGGCCTCGGCGACGGCGACGTGCTCCAGGCCGTCATCGCCGAGCGCGCGCTGCCGGTCGACGACGAGGCGAGCGTCGACGGCAACCGGCACTTCTACGGCTTCGAGTGCGAGAACCTCGGCGACGGGGTCGACCCGTGGCCCGAGGCGCAGCTGGAGGCGATCGAGCGGGCGGCCGCGGCGATCTGCCGGCACCACGGCTGGACGGCCGCGTCCGTGATCCGGCACCTGGACTGGCAGCCCGGCAAGGTCGACCCGCGGGGCATCGACTGGAAGGCGATGCGGGCCCGGATCGCCGAGCGGCTCGGCACGCCGCCGCCGAGGTCGACGCCGGCGCCGTCGACGCCGACCGTGAGCCTGAAGCGACTGCGTGCGGCCGCGGTGAGCGACCCGAAGAAGCCAGGCACCCCGGTGTCGTACGGCGGGACGAAGACCGTCGAGGCGGCCCTGGTCGACCGCGGCCTGCTCGCCAAGCCCTACCTGGACGGGCACTTCGGTACCGCGACCGTGCGCGCGTATGCGGGCTGGCAGCGCTCCAAGGCCGGCGGCGGCTACCGCGGCAGCGATGCGGACGGCATCCCCGGCCGCGACTCCCTCAGACGGCTCGGCCTGAAGGCCGGATTCAAGGTGGTGGACTGATGCAGAGCAACCTGTTCGTTTCCGCGATGCGCACGCTCGTGCCGTTGGGGGCCGGCGCGGTGCTGTCCCTGTCCGGGCGGCTGGGGATCCCCGCCGACAGCGAGACAGCCGTGATCGTCGTGTACTTCGTCCTGGCCGGCGCCTACTACCTTGCCTTCCGCGGTCTGGAGTGGGTGGCGCAGCGGCTGGCCTGGCAGCCCCTGCAGACCGCTGCGGGGGTGCTGCTGGGGTGGGCGCGGCCGCCGGCGTATGAGGAGCCGGTGCAGGTGCCGGTCCGGTTGAAGCTGGACAAGGCTGCGATGCGGGCGGACATGGACGAGTTCGTGCGGCGCCTGGGCGAGAAGCTCGACGGCCAGGAGCCGAGATGAGTGCGGGAGCGACCGGCATGGGTGCCGTCGATTCCATGGTGGCCTGGTCGGTGGCCATCGCTGCGCTCTCGGGGCTTGGAGCCTTGCTGTGGAGGGTGCTGCGGGCGGTGCTGCGGATCGCTGACCGGGTTGACGAGGCCTGGGAGGACTGGGCGGGATCGGAGGGCCGCCCAGGTGTCCCGGCACGTCCCGGCGTTATGTCCCGCCTCGGCGACCATGACCACCGCCTGGACGACCACGACCACCGCCTGGACGACCACGAGCAGCGCATCACACGAGTCGAAACCCGGATTCCCGACACCAGCCCCTGAACCACCAAGCCCCCTTGCACGGCCCACCACGGGCTGTGCAAGGGGGCGTTTCGTCATGCCCGGGTACGCTCGGCCGCATGATTCGCGCTGTGATCTTCGACGTTGGCGAGTGCCTCGTAGACGAGACAACCGAGTACGGCACCTGGGCAGACTGGCTTGGCGTACCCCGTCACACCTTCCACGCCATGTTCGGCGCGGTCATTGCCCAGGGCCGCGACTACCGAGAGACCTTCCAGGAGTTCCGGCCGGGTTTCGACCTGTACGCCGAGCGCGATAAGCGTGCAGAGGCGGGGAAGCCGGAGCACTTCGGAGAGGACGACCTGTATCCGGACGTCCGCGACGCGCTCGCCACGCTTCGGGCGGACGGTCTGTGGCTGGGCATCGCCGGGAACCAGACCGTGCGCGCGGGCCGGATCCTGCGCGAGCTCTTCTCCGCGGACGTGGATCTGATCGGTACCTCCGACGACTGGGGTGCCAGCAAGCCGGACCGTGCCTTCTTCGACCGCGTCGCCGAGGTTGTCCCGGCCGAGGCGGACGAGATGCTGTACGTCGGTGACCGCGTCGACAACGACATCCGCCCGGCCGTCGCCGCGGGTATGCACACTGCGCTCGTCCATCGCGGGCCGTGGGCGACGATCCAGTGGCGTACCGAGGAAGCGGAGAAGCTCCCGACCTTCAGGGTCGAGAGCCTCCTCGACCTGTCCCCGCGGATCAAGCGGTTCAACGAGCAAGAGCGCTGACCGTCGTCGACCACCCGTACAGTCGATCGTCCAGCTCTCGTACACACCGCTCGTGCTGGTGCGGCGCCAGATTGCGCCGCACCTCCCGCACCCGGTCCATGCCCATCGCGTACCAGGTGCGCTCCAGCTGGTCGAGCGCGCGCACCGCATACCTGCAGGCGGCCTCGGGGTCGCCGGCCGCGGCCTCGACGGCGGCCAGGTCGCCGAGGACGACCGTGACCTGTTTCTCGTCAGCCGGGCCGAGCGCATCGAGCACATCGCGCAAGGTCTCGCGCGCCTGCGGAAGGTGTCCCGCCTTCAGCTGGGTGTTGCCCTTGAACGCAGCGAGCCGGACGGCGCTGAACCAGTCGAGCCACTCCGGGGTGGCGTGGTCACTGCCGACCGCCAGCACATCCTCGGCGTGCCCGATCAGGTGCAGCGCCGTACGTGTGTGCCCACACCGGGTCTCGCACTCTGCCTCGACCGCGTCCAGCCACGCGAACAGTTCAGCCGACGCCGGGCCCCGGCGGGCGTAGGTGCGCGCGGCCACCATCCTCTCGACCGCGGCTTCCCGGTCACCTGCCCAACCCGGGATGAACGCGGTGTGCGCGAGAACTGCAGCACCGAGCAGCGAATCGTCAGCCTCGCCGGCGGCCTGGAGCGCTCGAAGCAGGGTCTGCTGAGCACGGTCGGCGTCGCGCAGGTCGAAGAATTCGATGCGCCCGGCGAGAAGCCATGTCTCGGCAAGGGCGGCCGCGATCCGCTTCCGCGTCTGGCCGGCGGTTTCCGGGAGCAGCTCGCAGCCGAGTGTGGCGTGTGCGAGCGCGGCCGGGTGCAGGGTGGCAGGGGCGACGGACCAGTACAGGCGGCGGTGCGACCTGGTGACGGACATGTAGTCCTCGGCGGCGGTGGCGGGCTGCATGGCCACTGCCTGGGTGGGCACGGTGGCAAGGCCGACGGCGGCGGCGGTCGCTGCGAGCACGGAGCGGCGGCCTCGGTCCGGGCTGGCTCCTGCGGGCGGGGTGAAGCCCAGCGAAGCGAGGTCTTGGCCGAGGAGTTGTGTGAGAGCCTGTCCGATCTCGGGGTGGGGCCACGGCGGGGTGTCGGACTCCCACCTTCGGACCTGCCGTACGCCGACGTCCAGGGCATCCGCGAGAGCCTGCTGAGAGTGATATCCAGCCGCCACGCGGGCGGACTTGAGGCGGGTGTTGCCTGCGGGCCGTGCCACTTCGCACCTCCATGTCGAGCACTGCGGCAAGTGTCGCCGCAAGCCCTGCCGGTGACCAGTCATCACCCGCACGACCCAACGAAAGTCCCCTTTTCGTCCGCGAAGAGACCTCTGGAAGTCCTCGGATGAAGCCCTCAATAGGGCCACTCTGTTACGCACCTGATCACGACAGGCACCCGAGGAGCCCTACATGCCCACTCCTTCTTTACCGTCCGCCGCGGGCTGCACCCTGCACGACGCCGGACACGAATGGGACGCCATCCGCGTACCGCGCAGCATCGGCCTTGCCGCCATGGAGATCCTCGGCGCGCGGTGCGGTGCGGTTGTCGATGACGCTCTGAGCGCTGTCCTCTACTTCTTCGTGCCAACCGGGACCGTCGAGGAGTGGGGTGTGGGGAACACGCGCGCGCTCGGCGCCGGTTCCACCGTGGCCATACCGCCGGCCAGGCGTACCGAGGGACCGGGCCCCCACTGGCGCATGTGCCCCGGTGAGGACCGCTGGATCACCGATCCCGCCGCGCTGCGCGCCGCGATCCAGGACGTGCTCAGCCCCCGCACCGGCACGGAGCACGCCGCGGAGAGTGCGTCGTGAACGGTGGCATGGTGCACAGAGCAGAGCAAGCGCTGGTGGGCAAGGCGGGTGCGGCCTACCGGAAGCTGATGGATCACTGCACCAGGTGCTCGCAGTGCCGGACCACCGCCGACGATCCCTCCCGGCAATGCCCGACAGCGAAGGATCTGCGGCAGGCCTGGAGCAACGCGTGCAAGAAGGCTGCGTCATGAAGTTCTGCGGACGCTGCGGCAAGCAGATCAAGCCCGACGAGGAATACACCACGCACGACATCCACTCGGCCTCCGGCGCCGGCCGGACGGACTACCGGCATGTCGCCCCTTGCCAGCCGGTGCCGACCCAGACCGCGCCGGTCCCCAGGCGCCACTAAACCTCCGCTGGTCGCTGTTGACGGCGATGGCACCAGCGGTGGAGGAGCGGCCGCTCCTACGCCCCCGTTGGGGCGGCCGCCAACCCGCTGACGGCGCCGGGACCTCGCGCCAGCGGCAGGTCACCGAAAGAAGTCGACGAGTTCGCAGCCGATGGCATCAGCGATGCGGATGAGCGTGTCCAGCTTGGGCGACGAGTGGCCTTGCTCGATGCGGCTATACGTGGCGACGTCGACGCCCGACCGCCCGCACACATCGAGCTGGGTGAGGTTGTGGTGCTCGCGGACGCGGCGAACCTGTTCACCCACTCGTCGGCGGCGGGCGATGACCCGGTCGTCGGGCTGAGTGGGGCGTGGCACCCGTCCAAGTTCCCGACCTCATGATCAATAGTGATTAGGGCCAACCCTAATTTGTGTGATCTTGAAGAGGAGTGGGCATCTGGACGGAGCTCGCCACCCCATGGACGACCCGCCCCAATACCAGCTGCCACGCGGTGGGGCAGGGTCGCAGCGCCCCTGGTTCTCGGACTGGGGGCGCTGTTCTGTGCGAGAAGATGGGCCCACATCCATCCCATCTCTCCAGGCATGCATGCTGTAGGTGCCAGCCGGGGGGTCACGTCAGTGGGTACGTGAGGTTCTCGCCGGACCGTCGACATACTGCTCAGCTCGTCTGAGCCGGCGCCCGGAGGCAGGCCCGTACGACTCGGGTCGGCCAGCGAGACCTTCGGCCAAGCAGTGCACTGACCGTGTGCTGCCGTGCCGAGGTGTCGCCGTGCAACGGTAGGAACTCTCGGTGGGGCAGCCCCGACCGATTGAGGAATCTTGATCACCTTCAGCGTTATGGCGCTCACGTTCGGCGTCGTCTTCCTGGCCGAGCTGCCCGACAAGACGGCACTCGCCGGGCTCGTCCTCGGTACGCGCTATCGCGCCTCGTACGTCTTCGCCGGTGTCGCCGCCGCGTTCGCGCTGCATGTCACGCTCGCCGTGGCGGCCGGCAGTGTGCTGACGCTGCTGCCGCAGCAGATCGTGCACGCGCTGACCGGGGTGCTGTTCCTCGGGGGTGCGGCGATGCTGCTGCTGAAGAAGGGCGAGGACGAGGAGGAGGTCCGCAGGCCGGAGAACCAGTCGTTCTGGAAGGTCTCCGGGGCCGGGTTCATGCTGATCCTCGTCGCCGAGTTCGGTGATCTCACGCAGATCATGACGGCGAATCTCGCGGCCCGGTACGACGATCCGCTGTCGGTGGGACTGGGAGCCGTGCTGGCGCTGTGGGCCGTGGCGGGGCTCGGGATCGTCGGCGGGAAGGCGCTGATGAAGCGGGTGCCGTTGGGGTTGATCACGCAGGTCGCGGCACTGCTGATGCTGGGTCTTGGGGTCTGGAGCCTCTGGGAGGCGGTCACCGGCTGAGCTGAACGCCGGGTGAACGGTGGCCGTGACGGTGGCGTGATCATGGTTCTGTTTTGTACCGTGGAGGAACAAAGTGGCTCCCGCCCGTTTTCCCTGACCGGCGGGCGGGGCCACCTTGGTCTTTCCTCCCGTGTTTGGAGCTGCTGCCGATGACGGCCACCGCCACCACCGTGCTCACCGCCCGTGCCCTCCTCCTGGACATGGACGGCACCCTCGTCAACTCGGACGCCGTCGTCGAACGCATCTGGCGCCGCTGGGCCGACCGGCACGGTCTCGACGGGGACGAGGTCATGAAGATCGTCCACGGGCGGCAGGGGTACGCCTCGATGGCGATGCTGCTGCCCGGGCGGCCGATGGAGCAGAACCACGCGGACAACGCCCGCATGCTCGCCGAGGAGACGGCGGACATGGACGGCGTCGTGGCGATCCCGGGGGCGGCGGAGTTCCTCGCCTCCCTGGTGCGCATGGGCGTCCCGCACGCCCTGGTCACCTCCGCGGACGTCGCCCTCTCCACGGCCCGGATGGCCGCGGCGGGGCTCGCCCTGCCGGACGTCCGCGTCACCGCGGAGTCGGTCGGCGCCAGCAAGCCCGACCCGGAGGGTTTCCTGAAGGGCGCCGCAGAGCTCGGCATCGCCCCCGCCGACTGCCTCGTCTTCGAGGACTCGGCGGCCGGGATCCAGGCGGGGCGCGCGGCCGGGATGCGGGTCGTGGGGATCGGGCCGCGGGCCGGGTTCCACGGGCCGGACGTGGTGGTGCGGGATCTGAGCGAGGTGCGGGTGGAGGAGGCGGACGGGGGAGTGCGCGTGCACGTCGGTTGACATGCCGGCCGCAGTGCTCGCCCTCGTGGTCCCCGCACCGCCGTCGGCCTGAACGGCCCCGTCCTCGAACGCCGGACGGGGCCGAAGCGATGCGGGCCCGCCCCGATCAGGTGACGGCCGGGCCGGGCGGGCCCTACGGCTCGGACGTCTCGGACTCCAGGCTCGTCCGCGTCTCGGCGTTGTACACACCGAGTTCGTCGACGCCCACCCCGCGGGTCCACTGGTAGTTCTTCAGCGCGTCCTCGACCTGATTGTCGAAGGTGCCGTGGGCGTCGCCGAAGTACAGGTAGAGCTGGTTCAGGCGGAGTTGGAGTTCGGTTACCTCGGGGCCGCGGTCGCCTCGGCGCAGGACGGGGGGTGTGGACGGGGCGCCGGTCTGCGGGGCCTGGGGGTCCGAGGCTCGGGCTGTGGGTGCCGACTGGGCGGGGGAGGGGGTGCCGGAGGCCGAGGGGGACGCGGGGGTGGGGAGCGCCGACGTGGGCGGGGGCGCGGACGTGGGGGCGGGGGAAGGAGGCAGCGGCGTTGAGGCGCTCGCGGTGGGCGAGGGCTGCTTCGACGCGGGGGGCGATGTGGTCGTGTCCGGCACGCCCGCCCGTACGTCCTCCGGGAGGGCCGTGTTCCGGGTCGGGGTGTCGTAGTCGAACAGGCCGCTCGCCATCCCGGCCGCCCCGAGTATCGCGACGGCGGCCGCTGCGCTCGCCAGGACCAACCTGCGGCGGCGGCTTCCCCGGGGGGCAGGGGGCTCCTCGTTCCCTTCGGGTTCCGGTTTCGGCCCTGGCTCAGGGGCACCCGGCGTTTCGAACAGGTTGAGGTCCGGCGCCACGGCGAGGGGCCGCGTCGTGTCCTCCGGTGCGGTGCCCTCCAGCTCCACGTACGGCCGTATGCGCAGCGGGTCGAAGTCCTCCGCCGCTGCCGCCTCCGCCGTACGGGCGTCGCGCAGGGCCTCGGACGCCCGCTGGGTGCAGTCGCAGGACGGGGTGTTGTCCGCACCTCGTGGTGCGCCGCACTCCGGGCACGTATGGCCCTTCGGGTCCGTCATGGGTTCGTCCCTCCCCTCGCGAACTCCGGAACTTCAGGACTCCGGAACTCCGGAACTCCAGGACTCCGGAACTCCAGGACTCCGGAACTCCAGGACCTCAGAAGTCCAAGACTCCAGAGATTATGCAGATCTTCTTCACACTCTCTCCGGCAGCCCCCTGAATACCGGCTTCCCGGGGGACTCAACAGGCCATAACCGGTCACACCGATCACGATGGAAGATGGCATGGGCGAATACGAGACGTCCGGGAGGTCCCATGGCCGATGACACCCGCGCCCGGCACGGCACCGCCGTCCGGGAGAACGTGCCGGGCAACGTCCTGGTCCCGATCGGGGCCCTGCTGCTCGGGATGCTGCTCGCGGCCCTCGACCAGACCATCGTGTCGACCGCGCTGCCCACCATCGTCAGCGAACTGGGCGGCATGGAGCATCTGTCGTGGGTGGTCACCGCGTATCTGCTGGCGTCCACCGCCGCCACCCCGCTGTGGGGCAAACTCGGCGACCAGTACGGGCGCAAGCGGCTCTTCCAGATCGCGATCGTCATCTTCCTCGTCGGGTCGGCCCTGTGCGGCATGGCACAGGACATGACCCAGCTCATCGCCTTCCGCGCGCTGCAGGGCCTCGGCGGCGGCGGGCTGATCGTGCTGTCCATGGCGATCGTGGGCGACCTCGTGTCGCCCCGCGAACGCGGGCGCTACCAAGGGCTGTTCGGCGCCGTGTTCGGCGCGACCAGTGTCCTCGGACCCCTGTTGGGCGGTCTGTTCACCGAACACCTCAGCTGGCGTTGGGTGTTCTACGTCAACCTCCCCGTCGGAGTCGTCGCGCTCGCGGTGATCGCCGCCGCCCTGCACATCCCGCGGCGGACCGCGCACCACGTCATCGACTACCTCGGCACCTTCCTCATCGCCTCCGTCGCCACCTGCCTGGTCCTGGTCGCCTCGCTCGGCGGCACCACGTGGGCCTGGGGCTCCCCGCAGATCGTCGGGCTCGCGGTCCTCGCCGCGGTCCTCGTCGTCGCCTTCGTGGCCGTGGAGCGCAGGGCCGCCGAGCCCGTACTGCCGCTGAAGCTGTTCCGCGTCCGCACCTTCACGCTGTCGGCCGTCATCAGCTTCGTCGTCGGCTTCGCGATGTTCGGCGCGATGACCTACCTGCCGACGTTCCTCCAGGTCGTGCAGGGCGTCAGCCCGACCATGTCCGGGGTGCACATGCTGCCGATGGTGCTCGGGCTGCTGCTGTCCTCCACCGTCTCCGGGCAGATCGTCAGCCGCACCGGCCGCTGGAAGGTGTTCCCCGTCCTCGGCACCGGCGTGACCGCCCTCGGACTGCTGCTCCTGCACCAGCTCGACGAGCACAGCTCCACCGCCGTGATGAGCAGCTTCTTCTTCGTCTTCGGCCTCGGCCTCGGCCTCGTCATGCAGGTCCTCGTGCTGATCGTGCAGAACGCCGTGCCCTACGAGGATCTCGGCGTCGCCACCTCGGGGGCGACCTTCTTCCGGTCCATCGGCGCCTCGTTCGGCGTCGCCGTCTTCGGCACGATCTTCGCGAACCGCCTGGGCGACCAGCTCACCGACGCCTTCCGGGGCACCGAACTCCCCGCCGGCCTCTCGCCGCGGGCCCTGGAGGCCGACCCGCGCGGCATCGCCGAACTGCCCGACGCACTGCAGCCCCCGGCCCTGCACGCGTACGCCACCGCCATCACCGACGTCTTCCTCTACGCCGTCCCCGTCGCCCTCGTCGGCTTCGTGCTGGCCTGGTTCCTGAAGGAGGACCGGCTGCGCGCGTCCGTCACCGCGCCCGACGTCACCGAGACCCTCGCCAGCAACCCCGTGGAACGCTCGTCGTACGACGAGGTGTGCCGGGCGCTGTCCGTGCTCGGCACGCGGGAGGGGCGGCGCGAGATCTACCGGAAGATCACCGAGCGGGCCGGGTACGACCTGCTGCCCGGGGCCAGTTGGCTGCTCCTGCGGATCAGGAAGTACGGGTGGGTGGAGCCCGGACAGCTCGCGGAGCGCAGCGCGGTGCCGCTGCCGGTGATCCTCGCCGCCGCCCGGCAGGTCGAGGAGCGGCGGCTCGCCGTGCGCGAGGGCCTCGACCTCGTCCTCACCGACGAGGGACGCACCATGGCCGACCGCCTCGCCCAGGCCCGCGAGGAGTCCCTGGCCGAACTCCTCGGCGACTGGTGGGGCCCGGACCGCCCGACCGACCTGGTGCAACTGGTCCGGGAACTCAACGGCGAACTGTGCGGCTCGGTCCGCGAGCAGCCCCACAACGGGTCTGCGAAAAGGATCAGTTGAGGTCGCCGCTGCGCAGGTCCTTCGCGAACCAGTGCTCGGCGTACACGTCGTCGTTGTGCGGCTCGGTCTCCGCGTACCCGAGCCGCGCGTACAAGGCCCTCGCCTCCACCAGGTCGTTCCGGGTGTCGAGGATCATCCGTACGGCACCCATCGCGCGGGCGGCGTCCTCGGCGGCCCGGACGAGGAGCGGGGCCGCGCCCTTGCCGCGCAGCGGCTCCCGCACGAACACCCGCGTCAGCTCGGCGGTGTCGGCGTCCAGCAGCCGCACCCCGGCACTGCCGCCGGGCTCGCCCGCACACCACGCCACCAGCAGCCGGCCCTTCGGCGGCGCGAGATCGTCGCCCGTCGCGGCCCCGATCTCCCGCTCCAACTCGTCCGGGTCGGTCCGGCGCCCCTCGTGGAGCAGGTAGTAGCGGTCGCTGACCTCTGTGTAGTAGTCCCGCCACAGGGCGGCGGCGACGGCCGAGTCGGCGGGTTCCGGGGCGACGTTCCAGATCATGGGCCCCATTGTGGCGGCCCCGCAGAAGCCCGGGGAGCCGCGCCCCCGTGCCGTAGCCGTTTGAACTGCCTGCCCGCGGCTACCCGACCCCCGTACCGGTTCGGAGAACCCGGGAAGGCACTCATGTCCACAGGCCTGATCATCGCTCTGATCGTCATAGCGGCGGCCGTACTCGTCATCGCCGCCGTTCTCGCCCTGCGCACCCGCGGCCCGCAGAAGGGCCGGAGCCTGCGCCGCCGCTTCGGGCCCGAATACGACCGGGCCGTGGCCCGGCACGACGGTGACACCAAGGCGGCCGAGCGGGAGCTCGCCGAGCGCGTGGAGCGCCACGGATCGCTGCGGGAACGCCCGCTGGAGCCCGCGCAGCGCCAACAGTACGAGACACGCTGGACGGCGGCCCAGGAACGCTTCGTCGAATCGCCGCGGGAGGCCGTCGTCGAGGCGGACCGGCTGCTCGCGGAGCTGGCCGGCGCCCGCGGCTTCCCCGACGGCGGCCGCTACGAGGAGCAGCTCGCCGCGCTCTCCGTCCACCACGCGGGTCACGTGGACGGCTACCGGCGCGTGCACCGCGCCGCCCACGCGGACAGCGTCGCGGGGACGACCGCCGGGCAGAACGGCGGGCCCGGCACCGAGGAGATGCGCGAGGCCATGATCGAGGCCCGGCAGCTCTTCGAGGAGCTGGTGGGCCCGGCCGAACGGCACCGGCACCGGGCGGGGCGCGACCAGCAGCCCGACCAGTCCGGGAAGCCCGCGGAGAGCCGCGCCCACCACACCCCGTGGGCGTTCAACCGACGTCACGCAAAGGGGAGTTGAGTGACATGACCGAAGCCACGCCAGGCATGGGCACCGGCGCCGGGGCGGCGGCGGAGCGCGCGGCGACCGGGGAGCGTACGGCGGCAGGCGAGCGTACGGCGGACACCGGCCGCACCGGCACCACCGCCACCACCGGCACCACCACCCCGCTCCTCCCGCGCGACGAGTGCGACAAGCTGGAGACGCGTCTCCAGCACGCCCTGTCCGGCTTCGTCGACGGTCCGCGCGCCGCCGTGGAGGAGGCCGACCGCGTCCTGGAGGAGGTCGCCGGACGGTTCACGGAGGCCGTCAGCCGACGCCGGCGCACCCTGCGCGGCTCCTGGCAGGAGGCTGAGACGGGCGAGGACAAGCCCGCCTCGACCACCGACACCGAGCAACTCCGCCTGGCCCTGCGGGACTACCGCGAGCTGGCCGAACGGCTGCTACGCGTCTGATCCGCCGGCCGCCCGGCGCTCCCGCCACTGCCGTACGACGTCCTCGACGTCGTACGGCTTCATGCCCAGCGGAGGGCCGGGCGGCGGCTTGAACATCATGTCGCGGATCTTGGCGTTGACGTCCGTCAGGAGCTTGCGGACGATCCGCTCCGAGGGCGCCTCCAGGGCCGCGGCGAGCGTGTCCTCCGCCTCCTTGCGCAGCGCGAGCGTCGGCGGCAGCACGGCCAGGCCCTCGCGGGCCATCTTCTGTCTGACCCACCACAGTTCGTCGTAGGTGGTGTCGGTCCCGGGCGGCAACGGCTTTCCCGCGCCCGCGAGTCGGGCGAACTCGCCGCGCCGCTCGGCGTCGCGGATCTGCTGGTCCACCCAGGACTCGAACGGAACACCTGGTGGCTTTCGCTCGGTCATGCGTCCATTGTGCCGGACGCGGCGGGGCCGGGCGCTCTATCATGCGGCCGCTGAGTAAGCCCATTTCAGCCGCTGAGTAAGCCCATTTCAGGAGGACCGCACGTGCTCGAACTCACCATGGCCGCCGTCACCTCGGCGGAGGAGGGTGCCACGGCCGGCATGCTCATGGCCGACGCGCCCAGCGAGCCGGGGGCGGTGCTGCGGGTGGGCCGCGACAAGTCCGTGTGCCGGCTTGTGACGCCCGACGACTGGCTGTTCGTCTCCCGGGTGCACCTGGAGTTCCTGTGCGGGCCCGAGGGCACCTGGCAGATCACCTGGCTGCGGGGCTCCCAGGCCGAGCCCTCCTCCGACGTGCGGATCGCCATCGGCGAGTACGCGCAGGCCCTCGCCTACGGCGGCACGATGCCGCTGCCGCGCGGCAGCAGCGGAGAGGTCGTCGTCCAGGACCGCTCCGCGCCGCGCAGCGTCAACGTGGGCTTCTACCACGAGGTTTAGGCCGACAGGCCGACGGGCCTAGCGCACCACCCGCGCCAGCGCGAAGCCGTCGTAGCTCTTTGCCCCGACCGTCTGGATCGCCGTGGCGGCGAGGCGCGGGTGGCTGCCGATCAGCTCGATCGCGGCCCTCGTGCCCCGCACGTCGGGGTCCGTGCTGCCGGGGTCGGCCACCCGGCCGCCGCGGACCACGTTGTCGACGATGATCAGGCTGCCCTCGGCGGTGAGCTTCAGCGCCCACTCGACGTAGTGCGGGTTGTTGGCCTTGTCGGCGTCGATGAAGACGAGGTCGAAGGGGGCCGGGTGCTCGGCGGCGAGCCGGGGCAGGGAGTCGAGGGCCGGGCCCACCCTGATCTCGACCTGCTTGTCCAGACCCGCGCGGGCGAGGTTACGGGCGGCGACCTCGGCGTGCTTCGGGCTGTACTCCAGGGAGATCATCCGGCCGTCGGCAGGCAGGGCGCGGGCCAGCCAGATGGTGCTGTAGCCGCCGAGGGTGCCGATCTCCAGAATGGTGCGGGCGCCCTGGATCAGGGCGAGGAGGTGCAGGAGCTTGCCCTGCGGTGCGGTGACGGCGATGGACGGGAGTCCGGCCGCCTCACTGTCGCGGACGGCCGCTCGCAGCGCGTCGTCCTCGGGGGAGAGATGGGTCGTGAAGTAGGCGTCGACGTCGTCCCAGGTCCGCGAGTCGCTCATCCACCTGTGCCTTCCGTACGGCTGGTCGGAGACCCTGATAGCTGCGCTATGAAACATACTCCGCGCGGTGCGCGGGCCATCGGGCTCCTCACCCGACTATCGTCATTCGGACAAAAGGAGAGCAGACGTCAGGTGAAGCGGGGGTTGCCTGCGTCTCTGTCCGGGGCGGTGCGAGCCCCATAGGGTTCTGGAAGAGCCCCACGCGGGGACGCGTGGGCCGGACGGGGCGGGAGGCCTACGAGGCGTGGCGAATGCAGAGCACAGCGGGCGACCGGCGGATGCATTCGGAGCGACGGCCGTCGGCGCGGCCGGGGCACGCCTGCGCGCGGCCCGTGTCGGGCTGTGGCTGATCGCCGCCGTCCTCGCCGTCCGGCAGGTGGCCGTACCCCTCCGCACGCCCAGCGGAGAGCGGCTGACGGACCTGGAGACCTGGGTCGGCCCCGAGGGCGTCCTGCATGTGAACGGCTCGCTGTACGACTCGACGCGGTTCACGGGCACCCCTTTCGGGGGACTGGTGCTCAAACCCCTGACCAAGTCCGCCGAACAGGCCCTCGGCTGGGGCTGGACCTTCGGCACGCTGCTGCTCGTCGTCGCCCTCGGCCTGGTCGCCGCCCGCGCCCTGCCGCAGCCGGTGAGCCGGCGGACCTCCCTGCTGGCCGCGCCGGTCGCGGTCAGCCTGCTGATGCTGTCGCTGCCGGTGCGCAACAGCTTCTGGCTCGGCCAGACCAGCATCATCCCGGTCCTGCTCGTCCTGCTGGGCTGCTTCGCCGTGCGCGGGCAGCGCGGCAGCGGCGCGCTCATCGGCGTCGCCGCCGCGCTCCAGCCGCCGCTGCTGCTGTTCGCGCCGCTGCTGTGGTTCACCGGCCGCAGACGGGCAGCCGCCGCGACCGGCGTCACGTTCGCCGGAGCCACACTGCTGGCCTGGGCGGCGATGCCGCACGACTCGTACACCTACTGGGTGCACCACATGGCGGGCGCCGGGCTCGGCGGGCGCGCCGACGACCTCGCCAACCAGTCCCTGCACGGCGCTCTGCTGCGGCTGGGCGTGGACGGGCCGCCGGAGATCGCCCTCTTCCTGGTGCTGTCCGCGGCCGTCGCCGTGCTCGGCGTCCGCCGGGCCGTGCGCTACGCCCGTGACGGCCAGCTGCTGCTCGCGGTGGCCGTCACCGGCTGCACCGCCATCGTCGTGACGCCCACGGCCTGGCAGCACCAGCTGCTGTGGGTGCTGCTCGCGGTCGTCGGCCGGGTCGGCCGGAAGGCCTCCGACCGGTACGTGTGGCCGGTCGCCGTCGTCCTGGTGATGACGCTCCCGGCGAAGATGCTGCTGCCGAACATGACGCTCCTGTACCCGCTGCGGGACAACACGGTGCTGCTGGCCGCGCTCGCCGCCGCCACCTTCGTACCGTTCCTGTCGCGCACCTCGCCGTACTACCGGTCGCCGGTCCCCACGCAGTACGCGGCGCCCGTGCCCGCCCGCTTCAAGCACGTGCCGCTGGTGCCGTTCCTGCGCCGGGTGCTGACCCGCCCGAACCTGCTGCTGGAGCTGCTCCTCATCCGGGTCACCTACGCCGCCTACCAGAAGGTCCGGCTCGCGGCGACCGGGGGCAGCAACTCGGCCGGGCGGGCGCGGGCCGAGGCGCACGGACAGCAGATCCTCGACCTCGAACGCTTCCTGCACCTCGACATCGAGTACGCCCTCAACCACGCCGTGGTCAAGGTCGACTTCCTGCGGAACTTCTTCGACTTCTACTACACGTCCTTCCACTTCGCCGTCCCGCTGACCGTGCTCGGCGTGCTGTACTGGCGCCGGCCGGTCGACTACCGCTGGGCCCGTTCCGCCCTCGGCTTCGCCACCCTGCTCGCCCTGGTCGGCTTCTGGCTCTACCCGCTGGCCCCACCGCGCCTGATGCCCGGCCTCGGCATCATCGACACCGTGCACGGCGTGCAGGACTTCTCCAAGCCGGACTACGGCACCCTGACCGCGCTGACCAACCAGTACGCGGCGATGCCCTCGCTGCACTTCGGCTGGTCGCTGTGGTGCGGTCTGGTCATCGCGATCGTCGCGCCGAAGGCGTGGATGAAGTGCCTCGGCCTGCTGCACCCGTTCTTCACGCTCACCGCGATCGTCGTCACCGGCAACCACTGGATCCTGGACGCGGTCGGTGGCGCGGCCGTCGTCGCGGCCGGCTTCGGACTGACGTACCTGCTCCAGGGCCCCCGCGCCCGCCCGACCGAGGAAGCGGCGGTCAGCAGCGAGCCGGAGCCCGTGAAGGACCGTACTCCGAGCTGATCCGGTACGTGCCGGGGGCGGTGACCGTGAGGCGGGTGAACTCGCCCTGGCGGGACAGGCATCCGCGCTCCGCCCGCAGCCACGGGGAGTACACCACCCGCACGGTCACTGTGCCCGCGCGCGGCATGCGGACGACGAGCTCGGCGCCGGTCGTACGGACGACGTCCGCGGGCGGTGACACCAGCGGTACGGCATCCCGCACCCGGAAGATCCGCCAGTGCCGGTCCTGCCACACCGGCTCCAGCCAGTCGGGCCGCCGCTCTCTGATCAGGCGGGCCTCTTCCTCGGCGTAGCCGTCGGGCTTGCCGAGGGGCAGGACGACCAGGCCCACGGCCCAGCGGTCCAGCCAGGCCCGGTAGGTGGCGGCGGAGAAGGTGCCGTCGTAGAACAGGCGGGCGCGTTCCATGTCGAGCTGGCGGTTCCAGCCGCGGGCCATGTTGACGTGCGGGGCGAGTGCGGTGGCCTCGCGGTGGTTGCGGGCCGGGACCACCTCGACCCGGGTGCGGTCGGCGCCGAGGCCCTCCAGGGCCCGTACCACCCCGCGCGTCTCCGCCGCCCAGGCGGGCACGACGGTGGACACCCTCAGATCGTCGGCGGTCTTCTCGCCGACCCAGGCGACGGAGAACACCAGCGCCACGACCAGCAGGGCCCGGCGCACGGTTCGCGTGGTGCCGAGCAGCGCCGCCAGCAGGACCGCCGGCGCGAACAGCTCCGCGAACCGCTCCACGTTCGTGCCGACCGGCGAGGGCACCAGATACGTCAGGACCGTCCCGGCCGCGTACACCGCACCGCTCCACCGGGCCACGCGCCAGGCGCGCGGGGCCAGCACGGTCACGGCGAGCCCCAGCACCACGGGCGGCCACACGCGGGCCGGCGGCATCAACTGCTCCCCGGTGTACGGGAAGAGCAGCGTCGTCGCCCCGACGACGGCGACCGGCGGCAGCAGCAGCGCGGACGCCCGCGCCCAGTCCCGTACGAGGAGCAGGGCGCCGCCCACGACCGCCAGGAACAGACCCGCCACCGGGCTCGCCGCCGTCGCCAGCGCCGCGTACGCCACCGCCGGGGCGATCCGCCGCTCACGGGTGAGCAGCAGACAGGCCGCGAGGCCGAAGGCGACACCGAGCGCGAAGGTCGTCCGGCCGGAGGCGACGTTGCACCACAGGGCGAGGGACGCCAGCAGCGCCGGACCGAGCGGTCGGCGCACGCCCGCGCGGCCGATGAGGACGGCGGCCAGCCAGGACGCGGCGATCCCGGACACCACGGTGACTGTGCGCACCCCGAGCGCCGCCATCAGGTACGGCGAGATCAGGCTGTAGTTCGCGGTGTGCGTCCCGCCGTACCAGAACAGGCCGTACGCCGATCCGCCGTGCCGGGAGGCGAAGTCCGCCCAGGCCTCCTGCGCCGCGAGATCGCCGCCGCCGGTGGCGAGGGCGAACCACCACAGGGCGTACAGGGGCAGCAGGGGCAGGGTGGCGAGCAGCGGGAGGCGGAAGGGGCTGCTCCGCGAGACGGGCGCACGGGCTTCGGGTCGGGTGGCGGTCGTCCCGGCAGGCAGCAGCATCACGAGCGAAGACGCCGTACCGCGCCCTCGCGTTCATCGCGCCCGCGGGTTCATCGCGCCTGCGCGTTCGTCGGCGGTCACGGGGGAGGCAGGAGCGGGGCGCAGGGATGGGGGTGCCCCTGCCTCCCCCGGGTCTGTCGGTCCTGTCAGTCCTGTCAGTCCTGTCAGTCCTGTCAGCCCAGGCTGACCTGGAGGTGCTTGACGCCGTTGATCCAGGCGGAGCGCAGCCGGTCCGGGTCGCCGGCGAGCCGCAGGTCCGGCATCGCGTCCGCGATGGCGTTGAAGATGAGGTCGATCTCCAGCACGGCCAGGGACTTGCCCAGGCAGTAGTGCGGGCCTCCGCCGCCGAAGCCGAGGTGCGGATTGGGGTCGCGGAGGATGTCGAAGGCGTCGGGGTCGGTGAAGACCTCCGGGTCGTGGTTGGCGGCGGCGTAGAAGACGCCGACCCGGTCGCCCTTGCGGATCAGTTTGCCGCCCAGCTCGGTGTCCTGGGTGGCGGTGCGCTGGAAGGCGTTGACCGGGGTGGCCCAGCGGACGATCTCCTCCGCCGCCGTCCGCGGCCGCTCCCTCTTGTACAGCTCCCACTGCTCGGGATGGGTGAGGAAGGCGTGCATGCCGTGGGTGATGGCGTTGCGGGTGGTCTCGTTGCCCGCGACGGCCAGCATCAGCACGAAGAAGCCGAACTCGTCGGAGTTCAGGTTGCCTTCGTCCTCGGCGGCGACCAGCGTGGTGACGATGTCCTTGGCCGGGCACTGCTTGCGGTCGGCGGCCATGTTCATCGCGTAGGCGATGAGTTCGACGGCGGACTGCTGCCCGACCTCCTCGGTGATCGCGTACTCCGGGTCGTCGTACGAGATCATCTTGTTGGACCAGTCGAAGATCTTGGCGCGGTCGTCCTGCGGGATGCCGATCAGCTCGGCGATGGCCTGGAGCGGCAGTTCGCAGGCGACCTGCGTGACGAAGTCGAAGGGGCCGGGGTGGGCACGGGCCTCCTCGGTGATCTTCCGGGCGCGGTTGCGCAGCCGCTCCTCCAGCGCCCGTATCGCGCGCGGGGTGAAGATCCGCTGCACGATCTGCCGGACCCGCGTGTGTTCCGGCGGGTCCATGTTGAGCAGGATCAGCCGCTGGGCGTCGATGGCGTCGCGCTCGATGTGCTCGTTGAAGCGGATGATGGCGGTGTTGAGGGTGGAGGAGTAGAGCTCGGGGTGCGTGGAGACGTACTTGACGTCCGCGTGGCGCGTGACGGCCCAGTACCCCTCGTCCCGGAAACCGGCGACGTTGCCCGACTGGGGGATCCAGCGGACCGGTTCGGCCCGGCGCAGCTCGGCGAACTCCGGCAGCGGGACGCGGTGTTGCAGCAGGTCGGGGTCGGTGAAGTCGAATCCGTCGGGAAGCGCTGGGCAGGGCATGGCGGCTCCAGCAGTCGGCCATCTTTGCGGGCTGTCTGAACGGCTATCTGACGGACCATCAGTTATTGCGCAAAGTAACGGGGGGTCCCGAAGACTGCAAGACCCTTGCGGTGATGGGCGTCACGTCCGCAGACTGCAAGCAGAACTAGAACACGTACTAGTTGTCAGGTCAGCTGGTTCTGGACGAGAGGACCATCCCCCATGGCCGCCGAACCCGTGATCGTCGAAGCCGTCCGCACCCCGATCGGCAAGCGCGGTGGCGCGCTGGCCAACCTGCACCCCGCCTACCTCCTGGGTGAGACCTACCGAGAACTCCTCGGCCGCACCGGCATCCCGGCCGACTGCGTGGAACAGATCGTCAGCGGCACGGTGACCCAGGCCGGCGAACAGTCCGCCAACCCCGCGCGCACGGCCTGGCTCGCCATGGGCCTGCCCTACGAGACGGCTGCGACCACCGTCAACTGCCAGTGCGGCTCCTCGCAGCAGGCGGCCCACATGGTCGCGAACATGATTGCCTCGGGCGTGATCGACGTCGGCATCTCCTCCGGCGTCGAGGCGATGTCCCGGGTGCCGCTGGGGGCGGGTTCGAAGCACGGGCCGGGAAAGCCGTTCCCCGACGAATGGAACGTGGACCTCCCCAACCAGTTCGAGGCGGCCGAACGCATCGCACGGCACCGGGGTCTGACGCGCGAGAACGTCGACGCTCTCGGCCTCCTCTCCCAGGAGCGGGCGGCCGTCGCCTGGGCCGAGGAACGCTTCAAGCGCGAGACGTTCGCGGTACAGGTGCCCACCACGGAGGACGAGCAGCGGGCGGGCCAGGGCATGTGGCGCCTCGTCGACCGCGACGAGGGCCTGCGCGACACCTCCATGGACGCGCTGGCCGGCCTGAAGCCGATCATGCCGACCGCTGTCCATACGGCGGGCAACTCGTCCCAGATCAGCGACGGTTCGGCGGCGCTCATGTGGGCCTCGAAGCGCATGGCACGCGCGCTGAAGCTACGGCCGCGGGCACGGATCGTCGCCCAGGCGCTGGTCGGGTCCGACCCGCACTTCCACCTCGACGGCCCCATCGACGCGACCAAGGCGGTGCTCGGCAAGGCGGGGATGTCGATGAAGGACATCGACGTCGTCGAGATCAACGAGGCGTTCGCGTCCGTGGTGTTGAGCTGGGCGCAGGTCTTCGAACAGGACCTGGCGAAGGTGAATGTGAACGGCGGCGCGATTGCGCTCGGGCACCCGGTGGGGGCGACGGGGGCACGCCTGATCACGACGGCTCTGCATGAACTGGAGCGCGCCGACAAGGAGTTCGCGCTGGTGACGATGTGCGCCGGTGGCGGACTGGCCACCGGCACGATCATTCAGCGTCTGTAGCGGCCCAGTTGAGGAACGTGGTGAAGGTGGCGGGGTCGATGGTGAGGATCGGCCCCGCCGGGTTCTTCGAGTCGCGGATGGCGATGGTGGTGCTCTCCGCGACTTCGACGCAATCGCCGCCCTGGTCGCTGCTGTAGCTGGACTTACGCCAGTTGCTCTCCATAGCGGTCCTCCATCACACGCCGGATCAGCTCCGCCGAGTCCCTCAGTGAGAGTGCGGCGGCCCGGAGATGATCGTAACGGAGTGAACAGTCCTTGACCGTGTCCGGGTTTGCGGTCGGGTGGCCGCTGCCGTATCCCTCGGTGTAGACGATGGTGGGATCACCCGTGAAGCGGTAGAGGTTGAATGAGCCGGTCAGTCCCGCGTGCGCCCCGGCCGTGTAAGGCAGCACCTGGATGTTGATCCGGGGGTTGTTCTCGAAGCTCGTCAGGTGGGCCAGTTGTCCGCGCATGACCTCGGGGCCGCCGATTTCCTGCCGCAGCGCCGCCTCGCTGAGGACCAGCCAGAACACCGGCGGCTGCTCCTTCTCGAAGATGCGCTGACGGGCCAGGCGTACGGCACTGCGGTCGTCGAGGTCGGTGTCGTCCAGCGCGCCGAGCACGGCACGGACGTACGCGGGCGTCTGCAACAGCCCGTGAACCATGCCCATCTGGAACGTGCAGATCTCGGCCGCCCGCACCTCCAGCTCCGCCACCTGCTGGAACCAGGCCGGAAGCTGGCTCCGCAGCACCAGATCGACCAGCCGGGACAGTAACCCGCCCGTCCCCAGCGCCGCGTCCACGCGTTCGCTGAACTCCGGCGTCGGGATCTTTCTCGCCGTCTCGATCTGCCCCACCAGCGAGGCGGTGTAGTTGACGATGTCCCCGAGCTGCTTCTGGGTCAGCCCGGCGGTTTCCCGGTACCGGCGCAGCTCGTAGCCGTAGTAGTCGAGCGGCGAGGCGCCTGGATCCAGGGTGTTGATGTTGGTCACGAACTGCCTCCACTCCGGAGCGTGTTGTGTTCAACCCGTAGCCCAGAGTAGTTGCGCAAGGTCAGCCTCGTACCGTGAACGAATACATTCGCCAGTACGGCATGCAGCTCACGGTCGGTGAGCACTCCGCGCGGCACATCCGCCGTATCGTCCGCTCGCTGCTCGACTCGTGGGAACTGCCGGAGCTGTACGACGCTGCGGCGCTCGGGGTGACGGAGCTGGTCTCCAACGTCGTGCGCCACGTTCCGGACCGCCGCTGCCGGGTGCTGGTGCTGCGGCAGGGTGCGGGGGTGCGGGTGGAGGTGGCGGACGGGGTGGATCAACCGCCGCTCCTGGGGCTCGGGTTGGCGGCGGAGGCCGAGGGTGGGCGCGGGCTGGTGTTGCTGGATGCGGTGGCCTCGAAGTGGGGGGTGGACCGGCGGAGCGGGGGTGGGAAGACGGTGTGGTTCGAGTGCGGCACGTCTGCGTGATCTTCCCGGTGCTGGGTGTGGGCGGTTGCAGGCGGGGTGATTGGCAGATTTGGGCCGTGGAGAGCCCTTGTGACTGGGGCTCGGGCGGGTCCGGGTGGCCCAAATCTGCCAATTCCGGCGTCCGGCTTGCGGCTTGCGGCTTACCGCTTACGAGCCGCCGAAGAACTCCCAGTCCGACCGGTTGGCGCTGCTGCTACTGCTGGTGACGACCCAGTAGTAGCCCGGTCGATGGGCGAGGTACCGGCCCGTGGCCAGGTTCTTGACCTTGCGGCCCTCGTAGAGCCACTTCTGGTAATTTCCGCCGTTGCATTCCAGCCAGTAGACGTCGCCGGAGGAATTGCTGTCGAGGCACTGGTTCGAGTAGGCCCGGCGGATGGTTCTGTCGTCCCGCCGGTCCCACAGCTGCGTCAGATCACCGAAGTTGCAGCTCAGGGCCATTACGTTGCCGTCGCTGCGGGCGGTGACACAGTTCCCGCTCGACAGGTTCTTGATCCAGGTGTTCTCGGCCGCGAAGGCGTTCGGTGCGGAAAGCCCGACGCTCACGGCGGAGGCCGTGAGCGTCACTGTGATGGCTTGTAAGGATCGCTTGATTGTCTGCTTCACGCTTGCTCCGGTTTCTCGGTAGCTGAGTGGCGCGAGAGGGAATTCGGTGAAGGAGACTGAGGGGGTGGCCTACGGGTTCACGGTTCGGTGCGTGAGGTGAGTCACAGGGGGCGTGGCTCGGCTCAGTACCAGCCGTTGGACTGCCAGAAGTTCCAGGCGCCGCAGGCGCTGCCGTAGCGGTCCTTCATGTAGTCCAGGCCCCACTCGATCTGGGTGGCGGCGTTGGTGGCACCGGCGAGGGCCTTTTTCGGGGAGGCGATGCGGCGGAGGAAGGAAGCGGCGATGCCCGGATCTTCGCTTCTGGGTTGCGAGCAATAAATCGGTCCCGCTGGAAATCCTCGCGCGACTTGCGGCAGACACTGACGATACGGTCAGGATGGCTGTTGCTCGGCACCAGCGGGTTCCGAGGTCTGTGCTTGAAGAGCTCCGCTCGGACGAGTGGAGCGCTGTCCGAGAAGTAGCACGGGAACGGATCGAGAACAACTCCGGAAAGGCATAGATCCTGAGAACTGGCGATTCTGGAAGACGCATGCGCGGCGCGGCGGAATTTCAAGCCATGCTTCGTGTTTCGAACGAGAGGAGCCTGGGGCGCCTGACCTCTAGGATCCTTCGCGAGACTCCTCTGGAGCTCGATGAGGCCAAGAGTCGCGAGTACTGGAAGGACGAGGGGCTGCGGGATGTGAGATTCCCGGTGCTGCTGGAGGAAGGGCTGAGCCCCGAAGGCATGATGTGCCGACTTTTGGCCGCCGCCTGGTCGTTGGGCGGCCCGTGGACGGTGCTGAGTGTGGGGGAGCCGTATGTGCCGGGGTGGGAGTTCGTCGCCATTGCGGATCATCGCAGCGCGACCATGAGTATTCCGGGAGTGGAGTGGATCAGGATCTCGCTTCTCCTGGATTCAGCCGGATGAGCTGCCTTTTGACGCGCTGCAGCGGTCCTGGAGAGACGTTTGCGGAAACGAAGACGCACCCGTGCGGACACGGGTGCGTCTTCGTTGGTCGTGGCTCGGCTCAGTACCAGCCGTTGGACTGCCAGAAGTTCCAGGCGCCGCAGGCGCTGCCGTAGCGGTCCTTCATGTAGTCCAGGCCCCACTCGATCTGGGTGGCGGCGTTGGTCTGCCAGTCGGAGCCGGCGGAGGCCATCTTCGAGCCCGGGAGGGCCTGGACGAGGCCGTAGGCGCCGGAGGAGGCGTTGGTGGCGTTCACGTTCCAGTCGCTCTCGTGGTCGACGATCTTCGCGAAGCACTGGTACTGGGCCGAGTCGCCGACCATCTTCTTCGCGATCGCCTGCGCCTCGGAGGCCCCGGTCGTGGCGGCCTGTGCGGGCGCCGCGGCGACGATCGAGCCGACGGCGGCGGTGGCCACGGCGGCACCGGCGAGGGCCTTCTTCGGGGAGGCGATGCGGCGGAGGAAGGAAGCGGCGGACAAGGGGTGACCTTTCGTCGGGGACAGTAGGTCGCTGCGTGCCGTGACCACGCGGTGCGTGGCGGGGACATGCGTCGGCGCCGAGGCCCGTGGGGCACGTCGGCGCCGTGCGACGTCATCCAGAGAAACAGGTCGGGGAGGGGTCCGCAATGACCCCTTTTGCTAGTTGTGGTCGTATGTGGGGTACACGTGTTTTGTGTGATCTGGCTCTCAAAGTGCAGGTCAGGAGCCGTTATGGCGTGGACATGGCGTCCGATTTGTCCAACTAAGGGGGATCGTAGGTGATGTGGGTCATGTGGGGTGGTTCACCATGATCCTTACGGGCTGTGCGTGCCGCCTTACGCAGAGGGTGCGTCGAAGGTGACCGGCGCCTCGAAGGCCGCCCGGCGGGTGGCCCGGCGCAGACCCCGCAGGAGCGTCGGACCGACGACGAGCGTGAGGACGACCGTGACCACCGCCCGGCCCAGGTCCCAGCCGAGGGAGGTGGCCAGGCAGTACGCGACGAAACGGGCCAGGTTCGCGGGCACGCCGGCCTCCGGGTCGAAGGCGATGTTCGAGGCGAGGGCGCCCATGAAGGGCCAGCCCGCCATGTTCATCGCGGTGCCGTAGGCGAACGCGGCCGCGAAGCCGTACGCCGCCAGCAGCCAGGCCTCGGCGCGGCCGCGCAGCCGGGCGGCCCCCGGGAGCAGGCCCGCGCCCATCGTGAACCAGCCCATCGCCAGCATCTGGAACGGCATCCAAGGGCCGACCCCGCCGGTGAGCAGCGCGGACGCGAACATCGTGACGTTGCCCAGGGCGAAGCCGAAGCCCGGACCGAGCACCCGGCCGCTGAGCACCATCAGGAAAAACATCGGCTCGATGCCCGCCGTCCCCCCGCCGATCGGGCGCAGGGCGGCCCCCGTCGCGGCGAGCACCCCCAGCATGGCGACCGCCTTCGGGCCGAGTCCGGACTCCGAGATCGCCGCGGCGACGACGGCGACCAGCAGGATCAGCAGGCCCGCGAAGAGCCACGGGGCGTCCTGGGTGTGGGTGCCGAGGGTGGAGGTGGGCGGGGCGAGGAAGGGCCAGCCGAACGCCACGACGCCCACGGTGCTGACCAGGGCGAGGGCGGCGACGGAACGCGGGCCGAGGCGGATGGCGTGGACGGCGCGGTCGGCCTTCGAGGGTGTTGTGGGGGGCCTCGTCATGCCAGGGCCTCTCTGACCTGGGCGACCGTCAGCCACTTCTGGGGGGCGAGGATCTTGCTGACCTGGGGGGCGTAGGAGGGGGACGTCACCACTACGTCCGCGGCCGGGCCGTCGGCGATCACCTCTCCGTCGGCCAGGAGCACCACGCGGTCGGCCAGCTCGGCGGCGAGTTCCACGTCGTGGGTGGCCAGGAGGACGGTGTGGCCCTCGGCGGCCAGTGCGCGCAGGTGGGTGACCAGGCGGGCCTTCGCCGCGTAGTCCAGGCCGCGGGTGGGTTCGTCGAGGAGGAGCAGGGGCGGGCGGGCCGTGAGGACGACCGCCAGGGCGAGGGCGAGGCGCTGGCCCTCGGAGAGGTCGCGGGGGTGGGTGTCGTCGGCGACGCCCGGGAGCAGTTCGGAGACCAGGTGGCGGCAGGTGCCGGGTTCCGCGTGGGCGTCGCGGTCGGCGGCGGTGCACTCGGCGGCGACCGTGTCGGTGTAGAGGAGGTCGCGGGGGTCCTGCGGGACTAGGCCGACTCTGCGGACGAGGTCTCGGGGGGCTGTTCTGTGCGGTACGGCGTCGCCTACGCGTACGGCGCCGGCGGACGGTTGTACGAGGCCTACGAGGGAGGCGAGCAGCGTGGACTTTCCGGCGCCGTTGCGGCCCATGAGGGCGACCGTTTCGCCGGGGGTGAGGGTGAGGTCGACGTGGCGGAGGGCCTGGACGGTGTCGCGGCGGACGGCCAGGGAGCGGAGTTCTGCGGTGTGGGGGGTGGGGGGTGTGGTGGGTGTGGTGGGGGTGGTGGGGTCCGGGGACTGCGTGCGGCGGAGGAACGGTCGGCGGCGGGGGGTGGTGTGTTCCTGTGCCGTGGGCTGGGGCTGGCCGGGGGTGGGTGCGCTTGCCCGCGCTTGCGGGGTGCCGCCTGCGCCCACCCTCCCCCACGCTCGACTTCGCTCGCGCGGGGGGACCCCCATCGCCCCAGCGGCACGACTGCCCGCAGGCTGCGCAGGTTGTGTTGGGGTTGGCGGGTTCAGGGCTGCCAGGCGGGTTCGGAGGGGGGCTGCCTGGCGGCGGGCGTCTCGGATTGTTAGGGGGAGGGGGGTCCAGGAGGCCAGGCGGCCCAGGGCTACGACCGGGGGGTAGACCGGGGAGACGGCCATGATGGATGCCGGGGTGTCGAGGGTGGGGGGTGTGCCGGGGGATGGGAGGAGGGCGACCTGGTCGGCGTACTGGATGACGCGTTCCAGGCGGTGTTCTGCCATGAGGACGGTGGTGCCGAGGTCGTGGACCAGGCGTTGGAGGACCGCCAGGACCTCCTCCGCGGCCGCCGGGTCCAGGGCCGACGTCGGTTCGTCGAGGACCAGGACCTTGGGGTGCGGGGTGAGGACCGAGCCGATCGCCACCCGCTGCTGCTGGCCGCCGGAGAGGGTGGCGATGGGGCGGCCGCGCAGGTCGGCGAGGCCGAGCAGGTCCAGGGTCTCCTCCACGCGGCGGCGCATCACGGCCGGGGCCAGGCCCAACGACTCCATGCCGTAGGCGAGTTCGTCCTCGACGGTGTCCGTCACGAAGTGGGCGAGCGGGTCCTGGCCCACCGTGCCCACCACGTCGGCCAGTTCACGCGGCTTGTGGGTGCGGGTGTCGCGGCCGGCCACCGTGACGCGGCCGCGCAGGGTGCCGCCGGTGAAGTGCGGGACGAGGCCGCTGACCGCGCCGAGGATCGTGGACTTGCCGACACCGGACGGGCCGACGAGGAGGACGAGTTCGCCTTCCGGGACCTCGAAGTCCACGCCCTGGACGGTGGGTTCGGCGGCACCGTCGTACGTCACGGAGACGTTCTCGAAGCGGATCACGACGGCTCCTTGGGGGCGGGGACGAGGAACGCGGGGAGCAGGCCCAGCAGGATCGCCGCCGCGGGCCAGAGGGGGAGGGTGGGGGCGACCAGCGGGATCACGCCCGGGTGCAGCGCCTCGGGGTCGAGGGAGGAGGCGAGGGCGAGGAGTGCGGCCACCGCGGCGCCGGACGCCGTGACCAGCCACGCGCGCAGGTCCCAGGGGTCGGGGCGGTAGCGGGTGCGCGGGGTGCGTCGGCCGCCCAGGCGCAGGCCGGCGAGGGCCGCGGCGACGCCGACGAGGAGTACCGGCATGCCGTACGTGCCGCCCTCCGCCGTCAGCAGTCCGTACGTGCCCGCGCAGACGCCGAGCAGGCCGCCGAGGGTGAGGGCGGCGGTCGTACGGCGGACGCGGGCGGGAACCTCGGCGGTACGGCCGTAGCCGCGGGCGTCCATCGCGGCGGCGAGGGAGACCGAGCGCTCCAGGGCGCCCTCCAGGGCCGGGAGCCCCACGTGCAGCAGGCCGCGGATGCCGCGGTCCGGGCGGCCCCGCAGACGGCGGGCGGCGCGCAGGCGCTGGACGTCGGCGATGAGGTGGGGGGCGAAGGTGAGCGCCACGACCACGGCCACACCCATCTCGTAGAGGGCGCCGGGCAGGGACTTCAGGAGGCGGGAGGGGTTGGCGAGGGCGTTCGCGGCGCCCACGCAGATCAGGAGGGTGGCCAGTTTCAGGGCGTCGTAGAACGCGAAGAGGAGGCCCTCTGCGGTGACCTTGCCGCCCAGGCGGATGCCCTGGGCCCAGTCGGGGAGGGGGACTTCCGGAAGGGTCACGACCACGTGCGTGCCGGGGACGGGGGAGCCGAGGACGACCGCGAAGGCCAGGCGGATGAGGAGGACGGCGAGGGCGAGCTTGGCGAAGGCGCCGTAGGAGCGGGACCAGGGGGTGGGGCGGCGGCAGGCGGCCACGACGTAGGCGGACGTGGCGATGAGGAGGGCGAGGAGGAGGGGGTTGGTGGTGCGGGTGGCCGCGGTGCCGAGGGCGAGGGACCAGAGCCACCAGGCGCCGGGGTGGAGAGGGGTGTGGCCGTGGGAGTGGGTGCGCAGCCCGGCGCGACCGGGTGCCGCTGCGCCCGCCCTCCCCCACGCTCGGCTTCGCTCGCGCGGGGGGACCCCCATCGCCCCAGCGGCGCGACTGCCCGCAGCTGCGGCGGGTTGGCGGCCGGCCGGGGCGGTCGGGGTGTTCGCGGCGGCCGGTGCAGGGGGTGGGCTATCCATGCCTGCGTCGGCGGGACTGCCAGACTGCCGCCGCTCCTAGTGCCGCCACTCCTGCTGCTCCCGCCCACAGGCCCACCGAGGGGCCGCCGCTGTCCTCCTCGTCGGTGTTGTTCCCCTTGGAGGGCTTCTCCTGCGTGGAGACGGGTTCTCCGCAGCCCTTCCTCGGGTACCCCGAGATGGCGCAGAGCAGGGCGTTGGTGTCGTAGCGCAGGGGTTTGGCGACCGAGGCCAGCGCCTCCGCCGTCGTCGCGTCGGGGGCGACCGTGGCGCAGGCCGTGCGCTGCGGCGGCGGGGTCTCGCCGGACGGGGCGTCCTTGGGCGTGCCGAAGTCGATGACGAGGGCCACCCGCTTGCGGTCCTCCCGCGCCGGGGTCCTGGCGCAGATCGTCGCGAAGGTCGCCGTACCGCGCGGTTGGGTCGCGTCGGCGGAGTCCTCGCTCACCGCGAAACGGAAGCCCTGGACATCGCCGTCGGAGGGTACGGCGGTGGACGGGCCCTGACTGGCGTACGTCCACCGGTCGCCGTCGCGGTCCCAGAAGGACCAGTAGCGGTAGCCGACGGCCTGCGCCTCGGCCGCGCCCGCCCAGAGGACGAGCGTGGCCAGGAGCAGTGCGCAGCCGCGCCGGATCACGCCTGCCGCCCCTTGTTGCGGCCGCTGATCAGGAAGCCGACGCCGATGCCGCCGACGAGGCCGACGCCGATGATCCACCAGACGCTGACGCCGCCGTCCTCGTCGTCCTTCTTCTTCTCCTCGGCGGCGGCCTTCGTCTCCGTCTTCGGGGCCGGGCCCGTCGCGTTCAGCTGCTTCACCAGGTCGGTGCCGCCGAAGGCGCGCGGGTCGGCGCCCGCCGCCTCGGCCGCGAGGACGAGCTGGGCGTAGGCGGCCGGGCCGTTCGCCTTCGCCCAGTCCGCGGAGTTCTGCTCCAGCCAGGTCAGCGGCTTCTGCGCCGCCTTCTTCCCGCCCGTCACGGCGAGCGCGACGACCGCGTCGGCGGTGTTGCCGTAGTCGGGCTGGTCCTCGGAACCGGCGAGGGCGGACTTCAGGTGGCCGTCCTTCTTCAGCGTCGCGGCGAGGTAGGAGGCGCCGTTGGCGGCGGGGGCCGCGTCGTCGCAGCCGGTGCCCGCCTTGTCGTCGGCCTGCGCCGAGACCATGCTCAGGCCCAGGACACCGACCACGGCCGCCGCCGTCGCGTCTCCGTTGGCCGTCAACTTGCCCTTCTTGTCCGGCTGGTAGGCGAAGCCGCCGCCGTCGGCGCAGGGGATGTCCAGCTTCCCCAGGGCGTCGAGGGGCGACTTGCCGCCGGTCACCACCGTGCCGGGGTCCTGGCCGACGGCGGCGAGGGCGCCGACGACGAGGGAGGTCGAGTTGGCGTCGGTGGGGCTGCCGGGGGTGTAGCCCCACCCGCCGTCCTTGTTCTGGACGCTCTTCAGCCAGTCCGCGGCCTTGACGGCCCGGTCCATGTGCCGGTCGTCGTCCAGCACCGACAGGGCCTGGGCCGCGACCGCCGTGCTGTTGGTGTCGACCATGACCTCGGCGTCGCAGGCCTTGGCGGGCTCGGCCCGGAACGCGGCGAACGCCCCGTTCTTGCACTGCTGCCCCAGCAGCCAGTCGACGGCCTTGTCGGCGGGCTTCACCTTCGTGCGGTGCTGCGCGATCAGCGCGAGGGACTGGCGCCAGACCCCGTCGTACGTGGGGTCGGAGTCGCCGTACAGACCGGACGGGAGCGCCACGGACGGTGACGGCGACGGGGACGAGTCGGCGGCCATGGCGGGCGTGGCCGTGCCGATCACGACGGTGGCGGCCAGGACCGCGGCGCTGCGGCGGACGTTCATGATCGGCGGATGCCTCTCCCTGATGGGAGCCGGGCAGCACGGGACACACCCCGGGCGGCTCGGCTCCGTAGACCTCGACGGTGCCGCGCGCCGACGGATGCCGGCGCACGTGAGCCCTTCACGATCCGTACAGGGCAGTCCGGCTTGGCAGACGGGATCTGCTCACGGTTGCGGGTCAGCGCCGGATTTGCACCGGCTTCCCCCCGTACGGGCGTGATGACGACGCGGCCACTCTACCGGCCCGTAGGGAAGCGGCTGTGGGGCGGTTAGGTTCGTGCCCATGGCGATCACGGGGAGACTGCTCGGCTCGGGGCGCGCGGCGGACGTGTACGAGATCGACGGGGCGTGGGTGCTGCGCCGCGACCGCGAGGGGTGGGGCGACGCGCTCGCGGAAGGCGCCGTGATGGAGCACGTACGGGCGCACGACTACCCGGTGCCGCGGGTGCGGCTCGCGGACTCCTCGCGTACGGAACTGGTGATGGAGCGGCTGTCGGGGCCGACGATGCTCCAGGCGGTCGGTGAGGGGCTGATCGCTCCGCGCGAGGCGGGGGAGCTGCTGGCCGGGCTGCTGCGGAAGCTGCACGCGGTTCCGCCCCGGCAGTCGGGCCGCGGCCGGATCCTGCACCTGGACCTCCATCCCGACAACGTCATGCTGACCCCCGACGGCCCCCGGGTGATCGACTGGAGCAACACCGAGGAGGGCGACCCCGGCCTGGACTGGGGCACGTCCGCGGTGATCCTGGCCCAGGTCGCCGTCGGTGACGAGGAGTTCGCCGGAGTCGCCCGCGCGGGCCTCGCCGGACTGCTCGCCGACCCCTGCGCGCTTACCGAGGAGGGGCTGGCCGAGGCGCGGCGCCGACGTGCCGTGAACCCGACGATGAGCGCGCGGGAGGTTGAGGTCCTCGGGGCGGCGGAGGACCTGATCCGCGCGTTCCTCCCCTAGGACACCGGCACCGGGGACGTGACCTCCGTCGCCTGGCAGAGGACCAGGGTGAGGTCGTCGTAGGGGGCGCCGCCGGTGGTGTGGGCGAGGACGCTGGTGTGCAGGCGGTGGAGGGCGTCGTCGGGGAGGGGCTCGCGCAGGGCCCGGGTCACCTCGGGGAGGAGGGGGAACGGGGTGCCGTCGGGGGCACGGGCCTCGGTCAGGCCGTCGGTGTGCAGCAGGAGCCGGTCGCCGGGCTGGAGGCGTACGCGGTACTGGGGCGGGTCGGGGTGGAGTCCCAACGGCGGGCTCGGCACGGCCGGTTCGAGCAGCTCGGCGCGCCGCCCGGACCGTACGGGCGCCGGGTGGCCGCAGTTGACCAGGCGGACCTCGCCCGGGGCGAACTCGGCGAGCAGGGCCGTCACGAAGTCCTCCGGGCCTAGTTCCGGGGCCAGCCGCTTGTCCAGGCCGGTGACGACCGCGGGCAGGTCGGGTGCCGTGTAGGCCACCTCGCGGAACGCCGTGAGGGTCGCCGCGGTCAGCCGCAGCGCCTCAAGGTCGTGGCCGCGGACGTCCCCGACGAGGATCCGGAGGCCGAACGGCGTCATGGCGACGTCGTAGAGATCCCCGCCCAGCGTCGACTCGGGGGCGGCGCTCACGTAGCGCGTGCACACGTGTGTGCCGGACAGGTCGCGGGAGATGGGGCGCATGATGACCCGCTGGGTGATCCGGGCGACCTCGCGGGCGCTGTCGAGCGCCGATTCGAGGCTGGTGCGGCGGTGCGCAGCGTAGACGGTGAGCGCGCAGCCCAGCAGGAGTCCGCCGAGGCGCAGCGCGGTGTCGGCGCCCGGCGGCACACCGTGACCGAGGCTCGCCGCCACCGCGAGGGCCAGCGCGGCGCAGGAGACGAGGGCGGTCTGCCGGACGCTGAGCCACGCGCAGGCCAGCAGCGGGCCGATCAGCAGCAGCGCGACCAGGGTGAACACGTGCACACCCGATCCCGTGTCCATGGCACTGGCACTGGCACTGGCACCCATTGGCTGTTCCTTCGCTCCCTCTCGCCCCGCACGCGTTGACCGAATATCCCCCATCCGCCCCTCACGGAGAGTGACTTGACCGTCATCGATCGAATGGGTACGGGCCTGCCGTCTTTCGTGCCGCTTGCTTCCGGTTCACGCACAACGCGCCAACCGGGCCCTGGCGGGCGACAGACTGTCCGGGGTGTCGGGGAAGCAGAGGGAACAGTGGGAACCGAGGCCGGGGAACCTGCCGCCGGAGACGCGCCGATTCATCGGGCGCTCCGCCGAACTCACCTGGCTGACAGCGGAGTTGTCGTCCGGAGGGGAAGGGCGGCCGCTGAGTCTCGTGGGCGCCGGCGGGGTCGGCAAGACGGGCCTCGCGCTGCGCGCCGCGGGCCGTGCGCGGGAGGCGTACCCGGACGGCGTCTGGCTGGTGGAGCTGTCCGCGCTGCGCGCCGACGGGCTCGTACCGCTCGCCGTCATGGAGGCGCTCGGGCTCGCCGACCGCACCACGGGCCCTGCCACCGCGGCCGTTCTCGCCTGGGCGCGCGACAAGCGGCTGCTGCTGATCCTCGACTCCTGCGAACACCTGCTCGCGGGCTGCGCCGACCTGGTCGCCGACCTCACGGCGGCCGCGCCCGGGGTGCGCGTCCTCGCCACCAGCCGGGTGCGGCCGGGGCTGCCGGGGGAGCGCACGCTGACCGTCGAGCCGCTGCCGGTGAGTGATCCGGAGACCGGGCAACCGGGCGACGCGGACGCCCTGTTCGCCGAGCGGGCCGCGGCCGTCGTACCCGGCTTCGCCCTCGACGCCGCCACCCGGCGGCAGGTCGCCGCCGTCTGCCGCAGCCTCGACGGCATGCCGCTCGCGATCGAACTCGCCGCCGCCCGGCTCTCCGGGCTCACCCTCGGCGAACTGGAGTCCCGCCTCGGCGCCCGTTCCGCCCGGCTGGACCTGCTGACCGCCGACGGCGATGACGACGAGAACCTGTCACGCCATCACGCCCTGCGGACCACGATCGGCTGGAGCCATGAGCTGTGCGCCCCGCTGGAACGCCTGCTGTGGGCCCGGCTGTCCGTCTTCGCGGGAAGCTTCACCCCGGAGGCCGCGACCTGGGTCTGCGCGGGCGGCCCGCTGCCCGCCGACCAGGTGGGCGAAGGCCTGGACCGGCTGGTGGCCTGCTCGATCGTGCAGCCCGGCCGCGCCGACCCCACCCGCTTCCGGATGCTCGACACGGTCCGCGAGTACGGCGCCGACTGGCTGCGCGAGCTGGGCGAGGAGGAAGCCGTACGGCAACGCCACCGCGACCATTACCGGCGGCTGCTCCGGCAGGCCTGGGCGGAGTGGAACACCGGCCGCCAAGTGACCTGGTGCGAACGCCTCCTGTCCGAACACGCCAACGTCCGCGCCGCCGTCCACCACGCCCTCGACGGCACCGACCGCCCCCTCGCCCTGGAAATGGCAGCCAACGCCGGCTTCCTGTGGCGCCACTGCGGCCCCCTGCGCGACGCCCGCCACGTCCTCGAACGGGCGCTGGCGGGGGAGATGCCGTCTGGTGGAGGCGGCGGCCGGGGGGTGGTGGGGGGTGCGCCGCCTGGTGAGGGGCGTGTGCGGGGGCTGGCGGGGGATCCGCCCCCGGGTGAGGCCGGTTCCCGGGGGGTGGCGGGGGATGCGTCGTCTGGCGACGGTCGGGCGCGGGGGATGGCGGGGGGTGTGTCGTCGGGTGAGGCCGGTTCCCGGGGGCCGGCGGGGGATGCGCCGCCCGGTGAGGCCAGTACCCCTGCGAAGACCGGTGACGTGCTGCCCGGTGAGGCCCGTATCCCTGCGAAGACCGGTGACGTGCCGCCCGGCGAGCCCCGTACCCGTGCGTCGGCCGGTGACGTGCCGCCCGGTGAGGCCCGTACCCGGGCCCTGTGGGCCCTGGGGGCGACGGCGTTGTTCCAGGGGGACCTGGAGACGTTGGCCGCGTGCGCGGGCCTCGCGGCGGACTCGGCTCGGGAGCAGGGAGATCCGGCGGCGCGGATGGGAGTTCGGTATCTGGAAGGGGGGTGGCTGGTGTTGTGCGGGCGGCCGGCGGAGGCGGTTCCGGTGCTCGCCGCCGAGCCGTGGCCGGCGCTGCGCGAGGACGGGTTCGGGACCGCTCAGCTCCAGACGTGGCTCGTGCTGTCCTACGCGCACCTGATGCTCGGCGCGCCGGAGGCCGCCCGCGCCGCGGCCGTGCGGCTGCGTGACGCCTGCGCGCAGCGCGGCGAGTGCTGGGCGGGGGCCTTCGCCGACTACGTGATCGCCCAGATCGACCTGGCCCAGGGTGACGCGCACGCCGCCGCCCGGGGCCTGCGCACCGCGATCCGCAAGCACGACCTCATGCACAACGCCGTCGGTCTCGCCACTGCCCTCGACACGCTGGCCGCCGCGTCCGTCGCCCTCGGGGACGGCACGCGCGCCGCACGCCTGCACGGCATCGCCCACCGGATCTGGGACCTGACCGGCGGCGAACAGATGAGCTCCCCCGACCTGATCGCCGCCCGCCGCGCCTGCGAACTCGGCGCCCGCGGCGCGATCGGCGACGCTGCCTACGACAAGGAGTACGCCGAGGGCCGCACCCTGCCGTACGAGGAGGCGCTGCGGTACGCGACGGGCGGGACGTGACCTGCGGTCAGACGGCCACGTACGCCACCGGCTCGCTCCCCGTCACCGCCTCGGCCCGCCCCAGCTTCACCAGGCGGCGCAGATGGGACTCGGCCTCCGCGATGGCGATGTTCCGTGAGCCGTAGGGGATGTCGGCCCAGGGCCGGTTCCACTCCATGCGCTCGGCGAGCTGCCAGGGGGTGAGGGGCTCGGCGAGGAGCGCGAGCAGCCCGGTGAGGCGGTCCTCGTGGTGGTCGAGCAACTCCCGTACGCGCGCGGGGGCGTCGGTGAAGGCGTGCTGGTGGGCCGGGAGGATCTCGGCGGGGGCGAGTCGGCCGATCCGCTCCAGGGAGTCGAGGTAGTCGCCGAGGGGATCGGTGACGGTGGTGTCGTCCGGGTCCTCGTACAGGCCGATGTGCGGGGTGATCCCGGGGAGCAGATGGTCACCGGAGAACAGGCGCCCGCGGCCCGGCAGTCGGCCCGGATGATCCTCCTCCAGGTGCAGACAGACATGGCCGGGCGTGTGGCCCGGGGTCCAGATCGCCCGCAGGCGGCGGCCCGGCAGGTCGAGGAGTTCGCCGGGGACGATCTCGCGGTCCGGCAGGGCGGGGGACAGGCCGGGCAGCGTACGGCGGCGGGCCGTGCGCAGGGGCGAGACGTGCTCCTCGGGGGCGCCGGCCGCGGCCAGCTTGTCCGCCATGTACGTGAACCAGCGCTCGGGCCGGGTCGCACGTGTCCTGCGCACGATCGACAGGTCCGCCTCGTGCATCGCGATCCACGCCCCGGACGCCTCGCGCACCCGGCCCGACAGCCCGTGGTGGTCGGGGTGATGGTGGGTGATCACCACACCATGGACCTCACCGGGTGAGGTGCCGCAGGCCCGCAGCCCCTCGGCGAGTGTGTCCCAGGAGGCCGGATCGTCCCAGCCGGTGTCCACCAGCACCGGGCCGCGATCGGTGTCGACCACGTACACCAGCGTGTGCCCCAGGGGGTTGTCCGGGATGGGAACCCGCACCGACCGTACGCCCCCGCCGTGATCGTACGTCTCCGTCATCTGCCCTCCGCCTCCCGGCCATTGCCCACTATAACTAGAACTGGTTGCAGTGGGCGCCCAAGTCGACTGACGCTGCGGGGAGTTGAGGTGACCTGCGCTGATGTGCTCGCTGGTCGTCATCGCCTGTCGACGTTGGTCACTGTCGGACGGCCCAGGGACGGCCCAGTCGTTCGAGCGGTGCCATTCCGCCGTGCGGCACTAGATTGACTGATGGGCGGCGCACCATCGACTTGACTGAGTCGTTGAAGGTTTCCCGTTGCGACATCCGGCCACCCCGGCTTTGTGGCCGGCGCAGATGCCCTGGGCTGCCTTGCGTTACCTGTCGTGGCGCACTGATGTGCCATGGTGGACGAGGGCCCTCGCCGCATGGGTTGGCGAGGGCCCTCGTCATGTCAACGGCCGAGCAGTACGCCAGCGGCCATCTCGGATGCTCCGGAGGCGACTCCCCCCAGAACCGCCGCAATGAGTGCCCACAGGATCGGGTAGCGATCCCCGCCCCATGGGTCCCCACCAATTGCGTGCGCATGACCCTGACGAACGTTCACGGTCACGTTCCAGCGGATCACATTCATCCAGGCTGTCATCAATCCCCCTTGAGGGCTTGGTCGTTGGTGGTTGGCGTGTCGACACGCTGAAAACCGTAGACCTTCGCCGGCCGTGGATGAGGCACGCGAATTGCGCCGCACCGGGGGAGCAAATCGGGACAGATAGCCACACCAGTTCATGTCTTCCCGCTCCCGCCCGGGCGCGCGCGCGAACCAGTATATACGTGGTGCAGATCACATCTGCTCGGGCTTAATGGATGGGTCTTTTTTGATCTTTTGTGCTTTTAGTCGCTTCTCGCGAGCTCGTGCTTTGGCCTCGTCGCGCACCTGTTGGGCGATTTCGTGAGCTCGCCGAGCAGCGGACGAATCCACCCATTTCCCCAGGGTCCCCGCGCTGTAGCCGGTGAGCCGGGCGGCTTCTTCTTGAGGCACTCCAAGCTGGATTGCCCGTACGACCACCTGTTCGGCTTCCGCCTTGAGCTTCAGTTCGGCCTCTCTGATCTTGCGGTGCTCTTCGCCGATCTCAGCTAAGAGCTCGTGAAACTGCTCGGGCCGTTTGAACTGAGGCCATCTAGTCGCATCCACATCAGCAGGATGCCGGAACTGCTCGTTACTCGCGGCGGCTTCCGACTCCGGGGGCCTTCTTGTGGCGCTTGCCTGTTGGTGCACTCGTCCACACGATCAACGGAGCGACTTTGGCCGGGAGCTGCTTTGGGGGGAGTGATCATGGCCCCGTAAGCTTCCGGCGCGTCGGGCAGTCTGTGGACCTGCCCGTTAAAGCACGACGTTGGGGCCATGATCTTCGAGGCTCCCCCCAAAGTGGCTGGCTAAAGTCGCGGAGTTGATCGCCTCAGCCCCCACGGTCCCCCCGACCACGGCCCGCATGGTCCAACGAAGCCCAAGCCGTCGCGCACCTGCTTGTGGAGCACAAAGCGTCTTTTGGGTCCGTGGAGGCACCTTGCGTGCGGACCTGTGGGCAATGCCGTCTTCCCCCAGGGGCGGGCCTGGCGGTGTGGGTCAGGAAGGGGA
This sequence comes from Streptomyces sp. TRM68416, assembly GCF_014596915.1. Lineage (GTDB taxonomy): Bacteria > Actinomycetota > Actinomycetes > Streptomycetales > Streptomycetaceae > Streptomyces. The sequence continues at coordinate 270,044 of NZ_JACVWU010000001.1, read as the reverse complement.
ATCAGGATCGGTCAGGTGCATCGACCCATTGGCGTGGACAGAGCGTGAAGCGTGATCACCCCGGGGCATCGTGAGTGGCGCGGGGCCGGGGCCGGGGCGGCGCGGGCCGAAGGCAGGAGCGAAGCCCCGAGCCCCGAGCCCGCGCCGGCCCCCGTGGGGGCCGGTGGGGTGTGATCTACGCAGCGACGGCCGGACGCCGGTAGGGTCAGCGCGACCGGATGCCGAAGGCAAGAGCCCCCCGACCATGGACCATGGCGCCGTGGGCCCGTGTCCGCCGGGGATGGAGGATGAAGCCCTGGGGGTCCGTGAAGCATGGGAGAGCTGAGGTTCCCGGGGTGAGCTGTCGAGTCCTGTTATTCCAAGGTGCGCGACGGCTTGGGCTTCGTTGGACCATGCGGGCCGTGGTCCCAGGGATCACCCGTCCCCGCCGGAACGGCGGGGCTTGATGAGGTAGAGAAACCTGTAACAGGGCTTCCGGGATGCCGCGTTGATCAGTCAAGCGCGTACTCGGCGGAGAGTTCACGATCGGTCCCGAGGTAGTCTCGGGCGTACTCGGTCGGGTCGCCGTTCTGGTCCCGGTACTGGTTGGTCACGGTCAGTGCCATCGTTCCGGCTTCTACTCCGAGTACGTCGGCAATGTCCTCCGGAACCGGGCGCATGGCGACTACGTCCCGCCGGCGGACCGCTCGTCGGCCTGTTCGCTCCTCTACCAAACCAAAGGTCATCTTGGGCAGGGGGCCGACTTCGAGTAGCTCAGGTGCAGCGACAGCAAGCTGACCAGTCAGGTACGACGTAGACACGGCTACTACGCCTTGATCGTCGCGGTAGACCCGTCGCCGCTGAACCACTTCGTCGCCTTCGTTGATCTCCAGCCCCATCGCGACATCCTCGGGGGCCGGGATGAGCTCGGCACTCAGGATGTCCACCCGCTCGCCACGGCGGAATCCGCTTCCAGTCGCTCGGAGCATCTGAAGTCGATCTGGGCCGCTGGTTAGCTTCTTGCCGAGATCGACGAAGGTTCCCTGCGACGAGGACCGAACATAGCTCTCGTCTTGAAGCTGCTTGATCGCCTTGGCTGCTGTTGCGGTGGCGACTCCCCAGTCTCGCGCGATGTCTGCGATCGAAGGAAGCTTCGAGTCTTGCGGCAGGACACCTTCGTTGATCTTCGTGCGGAAGTGATCCGCGATTTGCAGGAACGGCGGTGCGGCTCGCTGCACCTTCGGCGTCATGGTGTCTCCCTCACCTTCCTTGTCAGCGTGCTAGTTCCCGATTTCGCCGCGTTCTAGCTCGCAACTCCATGGTAGGCCGCAGCGCCCTTGCTCGCTCAGTCAGTTGTCGGTCGACCTGCCAAGACGGACCCCTTGACAATCGCGTACTAGCACGCGCACTATCAATGCAAGCTAGTACGCGCTCTCGAAGCGCGACCTAGCACACTCCGTCTACGAGAAGAGGCTGAGATGCCGTCTTTCAAGATCGACCTGTCGACCGCTGTGGTGTTCGTGGCGACCGCGCCGACGCCGAAGCTCGCCAACAAGCAGACCGGGGAGCGGGCCATGGACCGGGAGACCGGCGCCGGCCTGTCGACGCTGGGTCTGCTGATCTCGGACGAGGGAGAGGGCAACCTCTACCAGGTCACCGTTCCCGAGACCGGGATCCCCGACGGTCTGGCGCCGGGCATGCCGGTGCGGGTGGTCGGGCTCAAGGCGCGTGACTGGGAGAACGAGTTCAACGGTCAGAAGCGGCACGGGATCTCGTTCCGCGCGGTCGCGGTCACGGCAGGGGCCTGACCATGACCGACCTGGCCACCTGGTTAGAGGCGGGGAGTGCTGCGGCCGGCGCCGGTGGGCTCGGCTACGCGAAGTACCGGGCGCCCCGCGTGTATTGGTCGCTGGTGGGCCTGCCGGTCACTTGGGGCCGGTTCACTTGCACCTACTCCTCGACGATGGAGGTGTGCGGGCTGACGGTTCAGCCGTCCGGCCTGCGCGCCTTCGTGACCCGGAGCGTCGCTCGCCGTGAGGTGCGGCCGGTGCCGCCGAAGGTGCGTCGGGTCCGTCCGACCTCGACCGGTCTGCGCGTCACGCTCCGGCTTCCCGCCGGCCTGGAGCCCGCCGACCTCGGCGCGTCCTCCGAGCGCCTGCGCCATGCGTGGGGTGTGCAGTCGGTGACGGTGCGGGAGACCAAGCCCGGCTATGTCGAGCTGCGGATGACCGGCTACGACGTGCTGCGCCGGGTGCGGATGCCGCGCAGGGCGGTACCGCGTGATCTGGTTGTTCCGGTCGCGCTGCGGGAGGACGGTTCGGTCTTTGAGCGGGACTACCGCAAGATCCCGATGGCGCTGACGCTGGGGGCGAATTCCTCCGGCAAGTCGATGTATCAGCGCAACCTGATCAAGGGGCTCGCGAAGCTGCCGGTGGGGTTGGTCGGGATCGACTGCAAGCGCGGGGTGGAGCACAGCCGCTACGCGCCCCGGCTGTCGGCCCTGGCCACGACTCCGGCTCTGGCCGGGCAGTTGATCGACGCGTTGGTCACGGAGATGGAAGACCGCTTCGACCTGCTCGCCCTCTACGGCGTCTCCGACCTGTGGGAACTGCCTGCTGAGCTGCGGCCGGTGCCCTTGGTCGTGTTGATCGACGAGGTGGCGGAACTGTTCCTGGTCACCTCGAAGAAGGATGAGCCGGCCCGGGACCACACGGTCATGCAACTGGTCCGGCTGGGCCAGATGGCCCGTGCGATCGGGATCTATCTGGAGGTGTGCGGGCAGCGCTTCGGCTCCGATCTGGGCAAGGGCGCGACCGCCCTGCGTGCCCAGCTCACCGGCCGGGTGGTGCACCGCGTCAACGACAAGCAGACCGCCGACATGGGCCTGGGCGATGTCGCCCCGGACGCGGTGGTGTCCGTGCTTGGGATCCGCGCCGACCGTCCCGGGGTGGCCGTGGCCGGCGACGCCTCCGGCTACTGGTCCCGCATCCGCACCCCCGAGATCACTCCGGCTCAGGTGATGACGGTCTGCCGTGAATTCGCGCACCTGACCCCGCAGTTGCCGTTCCTGGCCCCGTTCCGCCCGGTCGGCCAGATGGCCGTGCCGCCGATGCCCGCGGTGCCGCCGCTCGTGCAGTCGCAGCCGTAGGCCGGGCCGGAAGGAGATCGCTCATGGCTCCGCGCAAGACCGCAAAGCCCAAGGTCATCAAGTGCCCGGACTGCGACGGCAAGGGCGAGATCACCGAAACCGTCCGCGTCGGGCCTCGCAAGGGCCGTGCCACCGATCACCAACAGTCCGCCGTGTGCCTCACCTGCTGGGGCACCGGCGAGACCACCGGCGACGGCTGAACGCCCGCCGGGGCCGGGCGGCCGGACCACGCTCCCCGCTCGGGTCCTGGCTCAACTCCCCGAAGGAGGTGAGGACATGTCCCGCTCGTTCCGGATTGACGCCGTGCTCGTTCAGGCCGTGATCGCCGGTGCGCTGTCCTTTGCCCACCTGCACGACCTTGCCGAGGCGGCCGGGCAGACCGGTTGGAAGGCCTGGGCCTACCCGATCTCCGTCGACCTGCTGTTGGTCGCCGTGTGGCGTCGACTGCGCACCGAAGCATCTGGGCTGGCCTGGTTCTGGTTCCTGGTCGCTCTGGTGGCCTCGCTCGGCGCGAACGTCGCCACCGCCGGACTGCTCGACCTGGAGAACGTCCCGGCCTGGCTGCGCATCGTCGTCGCCGGCTGGCCCGCGCTGGCCTTCCTCGGCGGCACCCTGCTCGCCCACCAACCAGCCACTTCTACGCCCGCCCCGGCGGCCCCGGAGCCCCGGCCTACGCCCGTGGTCGACCGCCCCGAACCGCCCGCCCCGGCCCCGGAGATCACCCGACCGGATCCGGCCCCGGCGCTGCCCGAAGCGACCGCTCCGGCGGTGAACGTGCCGCCGGCGCTGGTCGACCACGCCCGCAAGGTCGCCACCGAACACCGCACCCGCACCGGCACCGACATCGACACCGCCACACTGCGCGTCCGCCTCGGCATCCCGGAAGACCTCGCCGGCGCGATCGTCGCCCAACTCGCCTGACAGGCAAGGAGGTTCCACCCGTGCGACCGAACCGCTTCTACAACGTGATCCGCATCGGCCCGGTCAAGGTCGGCACGTTCAACAACGGCCGGGGACAGATCCGGCACACCGCCGCCTGCACCGCCCCGAAGTGCGGGTTCTCCACCGAACACAGCGACCGGTCGGCCGCTGAACTCACCGCCCGCACCCACCGCTGCACCGCCTGACCAGGAAGGACAGTCCCGTGCAGTTACCCGGAGACCAGCTCCGCGCCGGTCACATCCCCGCCGACCTCTACCGGCAGATCCCGCCCGACGCGGACCTGCGCAAGGTCGTCATCGTCCAGGAAGCCCCGCGCTCCTACACCGGCCCCATCGTGCTGACTCTGCTGGTCATCGCGGGATCGGTCGCGGTGCTGCTGGTGATTGCCTTCGTCGTCCAGATGATCGCGAGTGCGGCCGTCGCGGTGCTGTCCGCGACCTGCGGTGTGGGCTACACGATCAACCGCACGTCGAAGAAGAAGCGGGAGTTAGCCCGCGCGGCCACCCGCCGGCGCTCCCGCTCGCCGCACGCGCTGCGCTCTCGGACCGTCCGGTCCAAGCCCCGCTACCGCAAGTAGCGCCCTCCGGGGCGGCCTCTACCGCCAAGTATCCGCCGCCCCGGACGGCCTTTCACCTTCCTGATCCAACGGACCCGAAAGGGAGACACCATCATGCACGTTCACGCCTCGAACCGTCCGAAGTGCCGCAACTGCAAGGGCTTCTCGGTCGTCTCGATCGCTATCAGCGACCGCCGCCGCGACGGCTCCCGCGTCTTGCTCCGCGTCGTCTGTCACGCCTGCCAGGGCACCGGCCGGTCCCTCCCCGTCACCTCTGCTCAGGCCGGGAGGTGACGGCCGTGGGACTTCTGAACTGGCGCTCCGGCGAGCACTTCGAACACGGAGAGAACTGCCGCTGCACGCAGTGCGGCAAGCCCACCCCGCTGCGCTCCCACGCTGGCGAACCCGTCCACAAGGTGTGCGCGGAAGCGTGGAACGACCGCAACCCGAACGCCCCCCGGTTCGAGCACAAGGGGCATGACCTCGGTACCAGTCGCTTCCACTCCGACATCCCCAGCGCGAAGAAGCGCAAGGGGGGTGCCCGATGACCGCCGTAGTGGGCCGAGTTCTCGACCTGTTCTCCTGCGCCGGCGGGGCTGGGATGGGCTACCACCGCGCTGGGTTCGCGGTCGACGGCTGCGACATCGTTGACCGTCCCCGCTACCCGTTCCCGTACCACCGGGGTGACGCCCTCGCATACCTCGTCCACCTGATCACCACCGGCGAGATCGACCGGTACACGCTCGTGCACGCCTCCCCGCCCTGTCAGGCCGGATGCGCCCTGACCGTGGGCACCAACGCCTCTCAAGGCTGGGGCGGCACGCACACCGACCTCGTCGCCCCCACCCGGGCCCTGCTCGACCGAACGGGCCTGCCGTATGTGATCGAACAGCCCAACGGTCGTGCCGAGATCCGCAAAGACCTGACCCTGTGCGGTGAGATGTTCGGCCTCGGCGTGCTGCGCCACCGCAACTTCGAACTCGGCGGCTGGGGTGCCGTGCAGCCGGCCCACCCCCGGCATCGGGGCTACGTGCGTGGCTGGCGCCACGGCGTCTACCGTGACGGCCCCTATGTGGCCGCGTACGGCGATGGCGGCGGCAAGGCCACCGTGCCGGAGATGCAGGCCGCCATGGGCATCACCTGGACCGACGTCCCCGAGGAGCTGACCGAGGCGATCCCGCCCGCCTACACCAAGTGGATCGGCACGGCCTTCCTGACCTCCCGTCAGGAGGTGTTCGCGTGACCGACACCGCCACCCTGGCGGGCCTGGACCCGGCCACCCTCACCGACGTGCTGAGGCTGGCCGGGTCTCCCGGCTTCGACCGCATCCAGGAACAGATCCGCCGCACCGGCGGCTGCTCCGACCCGATCCACCTCACCGGCTCGACCGTCACCCGCGACCGGGCCACCGGACAGATCCTGCACGCCTACAGCACCGACACCGAACCCGGCGGCCGGCTCCGCCTGGCCTGCGGTAACCGGCGTGCCTCCCGCTGCCCCTCGTGCGCCTGGACCTACGCCGGCGACACCTACCACCTCATCCGCGCCGGCCTGGTCGGAGACCCGGACAAGGGCACCCCGCACACGATCCGGGACCACCCCCGCGTCTTCGCCACCCTCACCGCACCGAGCTTCGGCCCCGTCCACAACCGCCCCGGCAACCGGCCCTGCCGCTGCGGCCAGAAGCACCGCGAGGACGCCCCCGAACTCGGCACCCCGCTCGACCCCGCCTCCTACGACTACGCGGGCGCGGTGCTGTGGAACAACCACGCCTCCGAGCTGTGGCGCTACTTCACGATCTACCTGCGCCGCGAGATCGCCAAGAGAGCCGGGCTCACGCAGAAGGACGCCCGGGAACAGTCCCGCGTCTCCTTCGGCAAGGTCGCCGAGTACCAGAAGCGCGGGGCCGTGCACTTCCATGCCGTGATCCGCTTCGACGGACCGGACGGGCCCGACTCACCCCCGCCGGCCTGGGCCACCCTCGACCTGCTCACCGACGCCATCCGTGCCGCCGCCGCCCGTGTCGCGGTCGACGTCCCCCCGGCCAGGGACCAACCGGCCCGCGTTCTGCGCTGGGGCACCCAGCTTGACGTACAGCCGATCGGCGCCTTCGGTCACGGCGAGGAGATCACCGAACAGGCCGTCGCCTCCTACGTGGCCAAGTACGCCACCAAGGCAGCGGAGACCACGGGCACGGTGGACCGCCGGGTCGGCAACAAGGAAGCCCTGATCCTGCTGGGCGTCCCGGATCACCCCCGCCGGCTCATCGAAGCGTGCTTGGACCTGCACTCCCTCTATCCGGATCGCAAGCTCCTGGACTGGGCTCACATGCTCGGCTTCCGGGGCCACTTCTCCACCAAGTCCCGCCGCTACTCCACCACCCTGGGCGCGCTGCGCCAGGTCCGCGCCGACTACCGCGCGCAGCAGCAACGCGAGGCCCTCGGCCTGCCCGACCCCGACGACGAGACCGAGGCGACCACGCTGACCCTCGCCCATTGGGCCTACGCCGGCCACGGCCACACCCCCGGCGAATCCTGGCTCGCCGCCAACATCCGCCGCGAGATCCAACTCAACCGCGAGGCCGCCCGTGAAGCCCTCGCAGACCTGGACGAGCGGGAGGTGGCCGCATGAAGGGATCGCTGCCTGATAAGTACCTGATGCCGGAAGATCTCGTGACCCTGTTCCGCCTGCCCAGCGTCGAGACCGTCTACCAGTGGCGCCGCAAGGGCATCGGGCCGCGAGGCTTCCGCGTCGGCCGCTACCTCCGCTTCGACCCCGAGGTCGTACGGGCCTGGGTCGAGTCCCGGACGGAAGGGGCTGCCTGATGGCCGGACACATCCAAGACCGCTGGTACAAGACCGAGACCGGGCCTAACGGCAAGTCGGCCAAGGTCAAGACCGAGCGCCATGGAACCGGTATGCGCTACCGCGCGCGCTACGTCGCCCCCGACGGGAGTGAGAAGTCCAAGAGCTTCCCCGATGGCAAGAAGCGGCTTGCCGAGACGTGGCTCACCAACATCGAGTCCGACATGTCGCGCGGTCAGTACGTCGACCCCGTGGCCGGGAAGGTCACGTTTCAGCAGTACGCCACCGAGTGGCTGACGGGGCAGACAACCGACCCGACGACTCGTGAGCACACGGAGCGTCGCCTTCGGCTGCATGCCTTCCCGTACCTCGGAAATCGTCCGCTCTCCTCGCTCCAGCCGTCTGACATTCGGGCCTGGGTGCGCAAGCTGGAGGATGCGGGAAGCGCCGGCTCGTCTCGGCGCGTGATCTTCGGAAACGTATCGGCGGTGCTCTCAGCCGCCGTTGATGACGGCCGTCTCGCGCGCAATCCCTGCCGAGCGGGCTCGGTCCGGCGTCCGAAGCCCTCGCCGGGGCGTGTCACTCCTTGGTCTGCTGACCGTGTGTTCACTGTGCGGCGGGGGCTGCCTGACCGGTTCCGGGTGATGGTCGACGTCGGCGCCGGCTGCGGCCTTCGGCAAGGGGAGATCTTCGGGCTGCCCGTTGACGAGGCGGACCCGTTGTCCGGGATCCTGCACGTGACCCAACAGGTCAAGATCGTGGACCGGAAGTTGGTCTTCGCTCCGCCGAAGAACGGCAAGCTCCGTGACGTGCCGTTGCCGGACTCGGTCGCCTTCGCGCTCGCAGAACACATGACGGCCTTCCCACCGGCAGAGGTCACGCTTCCGTGGATGCGCCCCGACGGAGAGCCGGTGACCAAGCTGTTGTACTTCACAGGCGTTGAGGGCGGGGCAGTCTGGCGCAACGCCTTCAACGCGCACGCCTGGAAGCCTGCCCTTGCCGCTGCGGGAGTGATCCCCAAGCCCGGACCGGGGGAGCGGTACAAGGAAGCCCGCGAAGACGGCATGCACGCGCTGCGGCACTTCTACGCCTCGGTTCTCCTCGACGCGGGGGAGAGCATCAAGGCCCTGAGCGCGTACCTCGGTCACGCGGACGCCGGCTTCACGCTCCGGACCTACACCCACCTCATGCCGACCAGCGAGACGCGCACGCGGAAGGCTGTCGACGCGATGTACCGCACGGCCCGAAAGCCCCCGACGGCCCCCTGACGGCCCACGCGTGCTGAGCCTGCCCCTGATCACCGGGAAACCGCTGGTCAGGGGCATTCTCGTCCCATCCGTGGACTACTTTAACTAGAACTGGTATCAGTTCTGAAACAACGTCAGAAACCAAAGCGGCGACAGGAACCAAGCAGGGCCAGGAACCAAGTAGAACCAGGAACCAAGCAGAACCAGGCAGATCAAGAAACCCGCTCCAGCTCCGCAGGAGGCGTCGGGCATGACCGAGCTCGTGGAACACGGACAGCTGTTCATCGGCGGGGAGTTGACCGACCCCCTCGGCACGGACGTCATCGAGGTGATCTCCCCGCACACCGAGGAGGTCATCGGGCGCGTCCCGCACGCCTCGCCCGCGGACGTGGACCGGGCGGTCGCGGCGGCGCGCCGGGCGTTCGACGAGGGGCCCTGGCCGCACGCGAGCCTCGACGAGCGCATCGAGGTCGTCACCCGCATCAAGGACGGCATCCTCGCCCGCCACGAGGAGATCGCCCGCGTCATCTCCGCCGAGAACGGCTCCCCGTACTCCTGGAGCGTCCTCGCCCAGGCGCTCGGCGCGATGATGGTGTGGGACGCGGCGATCACGGTCGCACGGAACTTCACCTACGAGGAGCAGCGCGACGGAGTCCTCGGGAAGATCCTCGTGCGCCGCGAGCCGGTCGGGGTCGTGGCGGCCGTAGTGCCCTGGAACGTCCCGCAGTTCATCGCCGCCGCCAAGCTCGCGCCCGCGCTGCTCACCGGCTGCACGGTCGTGCTCAAGCCGTCCCCCGAGTCGCCGCTGGACGCCTACCTGCTCGCCGAGATCGCGCAGGACGCGGGGCTGCCCGAGGGCGTGCTGTCGATCCTCCCGGCGGACCGTGAGGTCAGCGAGTACCTGGTCGGGCACCCGGGTGTCGACAAGGTCTCCTTCACCGGGTCGGTGGCGGCGGGGAAGCGGGTCATGGAGGTGGCCGCCCGCCATCTCACCCGGGTGACGCTGGAGTTGGGCGGCAAGTCGGCCGCGGTCGTCCTGCCGGACGCGGACGTCGAGTCGACGGTCGCCGGGGTCGTACCGGCCGCCTGGATGAACAACGGACAGGCGTGCGTGGCCCAGACGCGCATCCTGCTGCCGCGCTCGCGCTACGACGAGTTCGCCGAGGCCTTCGCCGCGGCGGCGGGCGCCCTGGTGGTCGGCGACCCGCTGGACCCGGCGACGCAGGTCGGCCCGCTGGTGGCGCGGCGCCAGCAGCGCAGGAACCTCGACTACATCCGCATCGGCCAGGAGGAGGGCGCGAAGATCCTCACGGGCGGCGGACGCCCGCCGGGCCTGGAGAAGGGCTGGTACGTCGAACCGACCCTCTTCGGCGACGTCGACAACTCCATGCGGATCGCCCGCGAGGAGATCTTCGGCCCGGTCATCTGCCTGCTGCCCTACGGCGACGAGACCGAGGCCGTGAAGATCGCCAACGACTCCGACTACGGGCTCAGCGGCAGCGTGTGGACGGCCGACGTCGAGCGCGGCATCGAGGTCGCCCGCCGGGTCCGTACCGGCACCTACTCGGTCAACACCTTCAGCCTCGACATGCTCGGCCCGTTCGGCGGCTACAAGGACTCCGGGCTGGGGCGGGAGTTCGGGCCGGAGGGGTACGGCGAGTACCTGGAGCACAAGATGATCCATCTCCCGGCGGGCTGGGAAGGGTAGGGAGGATGGGAGACCGCTGGCACGTCAAGGTCGACCGGTCGGTGTGCATCGGCTCGGCCCAGTGCGTCCACCACGCCCCCGACGGCTTCCGCCTCGACACCGGCCGGCAGTCCCACCCGGTCGAGGCGGAGACCGACGCGAACGAGCGGATCCTGGCGGCGGCGGAGAACTGCCCCGTGGAGGCGATCGTGATCAGTCTGCTGGGGAGCGGGGAACCGGTGTTCCCGCCGGAGGAATAGCCTTCGTCTCGATCCGTTCCGGTCTATCCGGATTTTGTCCGGAGAAATCCCAGCATGCCGATGCCGATGCCGATGCCGATGCCGATGCCGATGCCGACGTCGATGTCGACGTCGACGGTCCGGAAACCCGTCTCGTAGGTCCTTCACATGTCCCGGCCCTCGGGGGCCGTCAGGTCGATCAGGCGGCACACCGTCTCGATGTCGATCTTCACCTGGGCGATCGAGGCCCGCCCCGACAACCAGGTGATCAGCGCCGAGTGCCAGGTGTGCTCGATGACGCGGACCGCGGAGAGCTGCTGCGGTGTCGGGTTCTCCTGGCCCATCGCGTCCAGGATGATCGCGGTCGTCTGCCGGGATACCTGGTCCACCTCGGGGGAGACGCTGCGGTCCGCGAAGGTCAGGGCGCGGACCATGGCGTCCGCGAGGTGCGGCTCGCGCTGCAGTGCCCGGAAGGCCCGCATCAGCGTCTCCGCCACCCGCTGCGCGGCCGTGTCCCCGGCTGGCGGCTTCTTGCGCAGCGTGCCGTGCATGTGCTCCAGCTGGTCCTGCATCGTGGCGACCAGCAGATGGATCTTGGACGGGAAGTAGCGGTAGAGCGTACCGAGGGCCACCTGGGAGGACTCGGCCACCTCGCGCATCTGCACGGCGTCGAAACCACCCCGGCTGGCGAGCTGCGCGCTCGCGTGCAGGATGCGGCGGCGGCGCGCCTCCTGCCGCTCGGTGAGCGGCGGAGTGGCGGGGCGTGCGCTACTTGCTTCCGCAGGCATGGATCCCGTTCCGTGACAGTCGGTGAGGCCTGGTGATCACACAGAGCATGCCAGGCCTCGGCCGTGGCGTGAATCACCCGATCCACCGCTCCCAGCGCCGCTACCTGCCGGTAGATTCAGAGCCTCTTGAACGATCAAGTCTGTAACTTGTTCTAGATTAGCGTCCCGGCGTAATCTCGCGGGACAGTGCAGGGAGAAGGGGGCCCGGAGTGACCGCTGAGGCCAGTCAGGCGGGTTCCCCCGAGGGCCCCGCCGCGGACGGCGGGCGACCGCTCGACATCGCGCTTCTCACCTACAAAGGGAACCCGTTCTGCGGCGGCCAGGGCGTCTACGTCCGCCACCTCTCCCGCGAGCTGGCCCGCCTCGGCCACCGGGTCGAGGTCATCGGCGCCCAGCCCTACCCCGTGCTCGACGAAGGGGTCCCGCTGGTCGAGTTGCCCAGCCTCGACCTGTACCGCTCGCCCGACCCCTTCCGCACCCCGAAGAGGGACGAGTACCGCGACTGGATCGACGCCCTCGAAGTGGCGACGATGTGGACCGGCGGCTTCCCCGAACCGCTCACCTTCTCGCTGCGCGCCCGCCGCCATCTGCGCGCCCTGCGCGGCCGGTTCGACGTCGTGCACGACAACCAGACCCTCGGCTACGGCCTGTTGGGCGACATCGGCGCCCCCCTGGTCACCACCATCCACCACCCCATCACCGTGGACCGGCAGTTGGAGCTGGACGCCGCCGAGGGATGGCGGCGCGGCTACTCCGTACGCCGCTGGTACGCCTTCACCCGGATGCAGAAGCGCGTCGCCCGGCGGCTGCCCTCCGTGCTCACCGTCTCCGGCACCTCGCGCGCGGAGATCGTCGACCACCTCGGCGTCCGCGAGGACCGCGTCCACGTCGTCCACATCGGCGCCGACACGGACCTGTTCAAGCCGGATCCGTCGGTGCCGGTGGTGCCGGGCCGGATCGTGACGACCTCCAGCGCGGACGTGCCGCTCAAGGGCCTGGTCTTCCTCGTCGAGGCCCTCGCCAAGACGCGCACCGAGCACCCCGACGCCCACCTCGTCGTCGTCGGCAAGCGGCCCACCGAGGGCCCGGTCGCCCAGACCGTCGAGCGCTACGGCCTCGAAGGCGCCGTCCGCTTCGTCAAGGGCATCTCCGACGGCGAACTCGTCGACCTGATCCGCTCGGCCGAGGTCGCCTGCGTGCCCTCCCTCTACGAGGGCTTCTCCCTCCCCGCCGCCGAGGCCATGGCCACGGGAACGCCGCTGCTCGCCACGACCGGCGGGGCGATCCCGGAGGTCGCCGGGCGGGACGGGGAGACGTGCCTGGCGGTCCCGCCGGGGGACGCGGGCGCGCTGGCCGCCGGCCTGAGTCGGCTCCTCGGCGACCCGGACCTGCGGCTGCGACTGGGCTCCGCCGGGCGCGAGCGGGTCCTGCGGCACTTCACCTGGGCGCGGGCGGCGGAGGGCACGGTGGCCCACTACCGCGAGGCCGTCGCCCGTTCGACGGGAGGCGCGGCCGCGGCTCCTACGGGGGGCGCGCCCGCCGCCGCGGGTGCTCCAGAAGTTGTTGACGTTGAACCCGATGTATCCGATCGCGAAAGCAGGGCCACGTGCTGACCGTCGACTTCTCCCGGTTCCCGCTCGCCCCGGGCGACCGAGTCCTCGATCTCGGCTGCGGAGCCGGCCGGCACGCCTTCGAGTGCTACCGGCGCGGCGCCCAGGTCGTGGCCCTCGACCAGAACGGCGAGGAGATCCGCGAGGTCGCCAAGTGGTTCGCGGCGATGAAGGAGGCCGGCGAGGCCCCCGAGGGCGCCACGGCCACCGCGATGGAGGGCGACGCCCTGGCCCTGCCGTTCCCCGACGAGTCCTTCGACGTCGTGATCATCTCCGAGGTCATGGAGCACATCCCGGACGACAAGGGCGTCCTCGCCGAGATGGTCCGCGTGCTCAGGCCCGGCGGCCGGATCGCCATCACCGTCCCCCGCTACGGCCCCGAGAAGGTGTGCTGGACGCTGTCCGACGCCTACCACGAGGTCGAGGGCGGCCACATCCGCATCTACAAGGCGGACGAACTGCTCGCGAAGATCCGCGAGGCCGGCCTCAAGCCGTACGGCACGCACCACGCCCACGCGCTGCACTCCCCGTACTGGTGGCTGAAGTGCGCGTTCGGCGTCGACAACGACAAGGCGCTGCCGGTGCGGGCGTACCACAAGCTGCTGGTCTGGGACATCATGAAGAAGCCGCTGGCCACCCGGGTCGCCGAGCAGGCCCTGAACCCGCTGATCGGCAAGAGCTTCGTGGCCTACGCGACCAAGCCCCACCTGCCCAAGCTCCCCGAGGCGGACGCCCGGTGACCACCCCGCGGACGGAACACCTCGTCCTGCCCGGGGTCCTCACCGCCGAGCAGGCCGCCGCCACCGTCGCCGGACTGCTCGCCGTGCAGCGCGAGGACGGCGCGATCCCGTGGTTCCGGGGCCACCACCTCGACCCGTGGGACCACGTCGAGGCCGCCATGGGCCTGGACGCGGCCGGCGAGCACGACGCCGCCGAGCGGGCCTACGACTGGCTGGCCCGGCACCAGAACGAGGACGGCTCCTGGTACGCGGCGTACCGGGACGGCGCGTTCGACGACGTCACCGACCGGGGCCGGGAGACGAACTTCGTCGCCTACGCGGCCGTGGGCGTGTGGCACCACTACCTGTCCACCGGGGACGACGTGTTCCTGGACCGGATGTGGCCGACCGTGTACGCGGCGACCGAGTTCGTGCTGCGGCTCCAGCAGCCCGGCGGGCAGATCGGCTGGCGGCAGGACGACGACGGTACGGCGACGGCGGACGCGCTGCTGACCGGGTCGTCCTCGATCCACCACGCGCTGCGGTGCGCGCTCGCCATCGCCGAGCAGCGCGAAGAGCCGCAGCCGGACTGGGAGTTGGCGGCGGGCGCCCTGCGGCACGCGATCCGGCGGCACCCCGAGCGGTTCCTGGACAAGGACCGCTACTCGATGGACTGGTACTACCCGGTGCTCGGCGGAGCGCTCACCGGCGCCGAGGCGAAGGCGCGGATCGAGGAGTCCTGGGACGCCTTCGTCGTCCCCGGCCTCGGCGTGCGCTGCGTCGTCCCCAACCCGTGGGTGACGGGCGGGGAGTCGGCCGAACTCGCCCTGGCCCTGTGGGCGGTGGGCGAGTCCGACCGGGCGCTGGAGATCCTCCAGTCCATCCAGCACCTGCGGGACCCGGAGAGCGGGCTGTACTGGACGGGATACGTCTTCGAGGACGACGCGATCTGGCCGCGCGAGCTGACCACCTGGACGGCGGGGTCGGTGCTGCTGGCCGTCGCCGCGCTGGGCGGCCACGAGGCGACGTGCCAGGTGTTCGGCGGAGAGCACCTGCCGACCGGCCTGGACCCCGACTGCTGCGACTGACTCAGTGGCGGTGCACCCGGTCCGTGATGGCGTGCCCGACGAACAGGTGCACCACGGCCGCCGACCCGTACCCGGCCACGACCCGCGCCCACTCCTCGTCGAACGTGCTGCGTTCTGCGGAAGACACCCCCGCACCCCCGTGATCGTGGGACCAGCCCGCCGGCCGGCGGGCCGCGTCATGGATGAACCGCACGAAGTCCCGGCCCGGCTCGACGCCGCCGACGCCATCGGGTTCCTGCTGGAGACGCTCTTCGCCCTGGACCGCCGGCCCCGCCCCTACAACAAGTACCTGGAGTGGGAGTTGGCCCGGTTCCCGCTGCCCGGCTGGGACACCGCCGCGCTGCTCGACGCCGTGGGTCACATCGCGGGCACGGGCGACGTGAGCGCGCAGCGGCGGCTCTTCGTCCGGGTCGAGGCGGTGGCCCGGCGGGCCGGGCACGGTGCGGTGCTGGACGCCTGGGGTGAGGATCTGCGTCTGATGCGGGCGCCGTAGGGCGCTATGAGTTCAGCTCGGCCAGCACCCGGAGGGTGGGCGGGTCCGGGGCCAGGGCCAGCAGGTCCGTCACCGGGCCCTTGCGCCACAACTCCAGCCGTTCCGCGATGCGTTCGCGCGGGCCGACGAGGGAGATCTCGTCGGCGAAGGCGTCCGGCACGGCGAGCACCGCCTCCTCGCGGCGGCCTTCGAGGAACAGGCGCTGGATACGGCGGGCCTCCTCCTCGTAGCCCATGCGGGCCATCAGGTCGGCGTGGAAGTTGCGGGACGCGTGGCCCATGCCGCCGATGTAGAAGCCGAGCATGGCCTTCACCGGCAGGAGCCCCTCGGTGACGTCGTCGCAGACCCGCACCTGGGCCATCGGGGCGACGAGGAACCCGGGCGGGAGGTCGGGGAGCGCGTACGCGTCCGGGCGGGTGGGGGACCAGTACAACGGCAGCCAGCCGTCGGCGATACGGGTGGTCTGGGCGACGTTCTTCGGGCCCTCGGCGCCGAGGAGGACGGGGAGGTCGGCGCGGAGGGGGTGGGTGATGGACTTGAGGGGTTTGCCGAGGCCGGTGGCGTCCGGCCCGTCGTAGGGCAGGGGGTGGAAGCGGCCGTCCAGCGCGACGGGCGCCTCCCGCCGGAGCACCTGCCGCACGACGTCGACGTACTCCCGCGTCGCGGTCAGCGGCGACTTCGGGAACGGGCGGCCGTACCAGCCCTCCACCACCTGCGGCCCGGACAGCCCGAGGCCCAGCAGCACGCGCCCGCCGGAGAGGTGGTCGAGGGTGAGGGCGTGCATGGCGGTCGTGGTCGGCGACCGGGCGGCCATCTGCGCGACCGCCGTACCGAGCCTGATCCGTGAGGTGTGCGCGGCGAT
Source organism: Streptomyces sp. TRM68416 (assembly GCF_014596915.1). Taxonomy (GTDB): domain Bacteria; phylum Actinomycetota; class Actinomycetes; order Streptomycetales; family Streptomycetaceae; genus Streptomyces. The sequence goes on along the minus strand of NZ_JACVWU010000001.1, from coordinate 253,882 downwards.
CCAGGTGAGCGGGGTGAAGGCGTCCGAGCCCCAGCTCTCGGCCGTCCACACCGAGTCGTACCCGAGCCGCTCCGCCTCCCGGGCCAGCGGCAGATGGCCGGGGTTGGGGCCGCGGCCCCAGTAGCCGAGCGCGAGACCGAGCCGCATACCTGCCTCCTGACGGTACGTCAGTTAACGGGGGGGCTGTGACTGTACGACAACGGCCCCCCGCCCGGAAGGGCGAGGGGCCGTGACTCCCAGGCGGGGTCAGCCGCGCTGGATGCCGCTCGTGTCCTGGAGCACACCGCGACGCCCGTCCTGCGTCTGCGCGACGAGCTGCGCGCCGCGCTGCTCCACGGCCAGGTACCAGGTGCCCGGCGCCAGTTCGGCGATCGGCGTCGGCGAACCGTCCTCCGCGAACAGCGGACGCGGCACCGGAACGGCGAACCAGAACGGGGAGAAGTCCCCGGCCGGCTGCGGCGCGGGCGCCTGCGGCTGCCCCGGCTGCGGCTGCCCGCCGAACGGCTGCCCGGCCTGCGGCTGACCACCGTACGGCTGCGGCTGGCCCGGCTGCGGCTGCTGGGCGCCCGGGTAGCCGTAACCGCCCTGCGGCTGACCGCCGTAGGGCTGGGGGGCGGCGGGGCGCGCGGCCGGGAGGAGACCGGCCTGGAGGGCGGGGACCAGCGGGGTGGCCACGGCGGCGGCCGCCATGAGCAGGGTGGCGACCAGCGCGAGGATCAGGCCCATACCGGCGGTGGGGGCACCGTCGTTCGAGCCGCCGAAGTTGTCGAAGCCGCCGGGCACGTCGAAGATGTTGCCCAGGGCGCACCACGCGGCGAACACCGTGAAGGCGACACCGAACTGGCCGAGGTCGAGCCCGGCGACCTTCGGAACCTGCGGCATACCCCGAGCGATGACAACGAGCGCGGCGCCGATGATGCCCGCCAGGACGACCCCGAACAGGACCGGCCCGCTCTCCCACAGGTTGGGGAGGTCGAAGCTGTCGGGAACATCATCGATCGAGTACAGATCGAGGAACGACGCGATGAAGAGCAACACCGCTGCTCCGATCACCACGCCGTCGCCTCTAGTGAGGGAGCGGATATTCACTTCAAGGTCCTTCGTAGGTCGTCTCGTCATCGTGGGAGGCGCCGCTGTCACCGTGTCGCCGTCAGGCCCCGGTGCGAAGCGCGGGGGTGGCCCCTCATCGTAGGGACGACACTATCGTCCGCCCCGACAGGGTGTCCGCCGGGATCCGCGCGCTGATCGCTACCCGCGCAGGAAACTCACGATTCCCTCAGAGATCCCTCGCGCCGCTTTCTGCCGCCACGCACCGCTGGTGAGCAGTGCCGCGTCCTTCGTATCGCGCATGTTGCCGCACTCGATGAACACCTTGGGAACCGTTGACAGATTGAGACCGCCGAGATCCTTCCGCGTGACGAGGCCGGTGCCGTCGCCGACGTAGTTGGAGGGGGCGCTGCCGGTGACGCGGACGAAGCTGCCCGCGATGCGCTCGCCGAGGTCGCGGGAGGGGGCGACGATCGGGCGGGTGTCGGCGGCGCCGGAGTTGACCGGGCCGGGGAGGATGACGTGGAAGCCGCGGTTGCCGGCGCCCGAGCCGTCGGCGTGCACCGAGACGACCGCGTCGGCGTTCGCCTCGTTGCCGATCCGGGCCCGCTCGTCGATGCAGGGGCCGTAGGCGCGGTCGCCGTCCTGGGTCAGCTTCACCGTGGCGCCCTGCTCCTCCAGCAGCGCGCGCAGGCGGTGGGCGACGTCCAGGGTGAACGCGGCCTCGGTGTCACCGGAGTTCGTGGCCGTGCCGGTGGTGTCGCACTCCTTCCAGGCGGTGCCGATGTTCACCTTGCGGTTGATCTCGGCGGTGTGCTGGAAGTTGCTGGGGTTGTGGCCGGGGTCGATGACGACGACCTTGCCCTTGAGCGGACCGGCGGCGGCCGGGGCGGAGGCCGTGGGGCTCGGGCCGGTCTTCTCGTCGTCGGCCGGGGCGGACGTGGGGGGCGTGGCGGACGTGGCCGGCGGGGTGCTCGCCGTGGTGTCCGACGGCGTTCGCACCGCCGCCGTCTCCGGCCCGGACCCGTCACCCGGGCCGCCGGTCGCCGCGTACACCCCCCATCCGAGCAGCGCGCCCGGCACGAGCGCGGCGAGCGCCACGGTCAGGGGGCGGCGCCTGGGGCGGCGGGGCGGATCGAGGTCGGGGCCTGTGTACGACACGTCTGCGACTCTAACCGGGGCCTCAGACCCCCGGCCCCGTTCGCCGCAGGACGCGCAGTGAGTCGGTCGCGGAGACCTCGGTGAAGGCGCCGGACGCGAGGGCCCTGCGGTAGATGCGGTACGGGGCCTGGCCGGTGAACTCGTCCACCGGGTCCGGGAAGACGTCGTGGATGACGAGCAGGCCGCCCGGCGCCACATGGGGGGCCCAGCCCTCGTAGTCGGCGGTGGCGTGCTCGTCGGTGTGGCCGCCGTCGACGAAGACCAGGCCGAGCGGGGCGCCCCAGATCCGCGCCACCTGCGGGGAACGGCCGACGAGGGCGATGACGTGCTCCTCCAGGCCCGCCCGGTGCAGGGTGCGCCGGAAGGTGGGCAGCGTGTCCATCAGGCCCAACTCGGGGTCGACCGTCTCCGGGTCGTGGTACTCCCAGCCCGGCTGCTGCTCCTCGCTGCCGCGGTGGTGGTCGACGGTGAGGACCGTCACGCCGGCGGCGCGGGCCGCGTCGGCGAGCAGGATCGTGGAACGGCCGCAGTAGGTACCGACCTCCAGGAGAGGCAGGCCCAGCCTGCCCGCCTCCACGGCCGCCGCGTACAGGGCCAGCCCCTCACCGGCCGGCATGAACCCCTTCGCCGCCTCGAACGCGGCCAGGATCTCGGGCTTGGGGGCCGGTGTCATGGAGCGGGGCCTTCCGGTCGTACGGACGTGTCGGCGCCCCATGGTGCACCACACCCCCGGTCCGCCGGGCGACCGGGGGGGTGGGGTCGGGCCGGGGTGGGCCTGGTGGCCGGGAGGGTGAGGTCCGTGTCGACCGCACCGTCGTCGCCCGCGTGGGTCGCGGAGGAGGCGTGCGGGCCGTGGCCGTCAGCGGGCCGTGAAGGGGCGCGGGGAACTGCGCGACCAGCCACCGCGACGCCGCAGACGACTGACGCTCCATCGCCGCACTTCCAGCGGAGCGCTTACGCGCGGACCAGGTGGGCGTCCTCCTCGCTGCTGGCGCGCAACTGGAGGTGGGCGGACGGGCGGCGGCCGGGCAGGAACAGGGCCAGGACCAGGCCCACGGCGACCGCGGCCGTGGCGATGAGGAAGGAGACGCGGAAGCCGTGCATGGTCGGGATCGCCACGCCGTTCACGGTGTTCGCCGTGTTGGCCAGCACCATGCCGACGACGGCGCTGGAGACGGACGTACCGATGGACCGCATCAGGGTGTTGAGGCCGTTGGCCGCGCCCGTCTCCGAGGCCGGGACCGCGCCGACGATCAGGGCGGGCAGCGAGGAGTACGCCAGCCCGATGCCCGCACCGAGCAGCACCGCGATGACCAGGCTCTGCCAGGCGGCGCTCATCAGGCCGAGGCCGGCGCCGTAGCCGATGGCGATGATCAGCAGGCCGAGGATCAGGGTGGACTTGGGGCCGTACTTCGCCGACAGGCGGGCGTAGACGGGTGCCGTGAGCATCATCGTCAGGCCGAGCGGCGCGACGAGCAGACCGGCGGTGACCATCGACTGGCCGAGGCCGTAGCCGGTGGCGGTGGGCAGCTGGAGGAGCTGGGGGAGGACCAGGGAGACGACGTAGAAGGAGACGCCGACCATGATCGAGGCGAGGTTGGTGAAGAGGACGGCGGGGCGCGCCGTGGTGCGCAGGTCGACCAGCGGGGCGGCGACGCGCAGCTCGTACAGGCCCCAGAGGAGCAGGACCGCGGCGGAGGCGGCGAACAGGCCGAGCGTGGTGGCCGAGGTCCAGCCCCAGTCGCTGCCCTTGGTGATGGGCAGGAGGAAGAGGACCAGGCCGGCGGAGAGGCCGAGCGCGCCGGGCAGGTCGAAGGAGCCCTCGGCGCGGGTCTCGGACTCCGGTACGACGAGGAGGGTGAGGGCGATGGCGAGGACGCCGAGGCCGGCCGCGCCGTAGAAGAGGGCGTGCCAGTCGGTGTGCTGGGCGACCAGGGCCGCCGCGGGCAGCGCGAGTCCGCCGCCGACGCCGATCGAGGAGCTCATCAGGGCCATCGCCGAGCCGAGCCGCTCGCGGGGCAGCAAGTCGCGCATCAGGCCGATGCCCAGCGGGATGGCACCCATCGCGAAGCCCTGGAGCGTACGGCCGGTGATCATCGGGAGCAGTGCGCTGGTGACGGCGCTGACCAGCGCGCCGACCACCATCACGGCGAGGCTGAGGACCAGCATGCGCCGCTTGCCGTACAGGTCGCCGAGGCGGCCCATGATCGGGGTGGCCACGGCGCCGGAGAGCAGGGTGGAGGTGAGGACCCAGGTGGCGTTGGAGGGGGAGGTGTCCAGCAGCCGCGGCAGGTCCTTGATGACCGGGACGAGCAGGGTCTGCATCACCGCGACCACGATGCCCGCGAAGGCGAGGACGGGGACGAGGGCGGGCCGGTCGGTGGTCGTTCGTGTCATGTGCAACTTGAACTCGGTGCGCCGGGGCAACTATTCCGATGCTTTGGCCAGCTAACTATTTCTTGACCTGGTCTTGAACAACGGGCCTAGGCGGCCGGCCTAGTCCCAAATTCCGATGCCAGGAGCGTCCGGCGGTTGAGAGCATGACAGGCATGCTGCGAGCCGCCGACACCACCGATCTGCCCCGCCGTACCGCGCCGCCCACCTGGCTGGTGGTGGCGCTCGCCTGCGCCGGGCAGTTCCTGGTCGTGCTCGACGTGTCCGTCGTGAACGTGGCCCTGCCGTCCATGCGCACCGGCCTCGGCCTGAGCGAGCAGGGGCTGCAGTGGGTGGTGAACGCCTACGCGATCGCCTTCGCCGGGTTCATGCTGCTGGGCGGCCGGGCCGGTGACCTCTACGGGCGCAAGCGCATGTTCCTGGTCGGGCTCGGCCTGTTCACGCTGGCCTCGCTGGGCGGCGGACTGGCCCAGGACGACTGGCAGCTGCTGCTCGCGCGGGCCGTGCAGGGTCTGGGCGCCGCCGTGCTGGCGCCGTCCACGCTGACCATCCTCACCTCGGCCGTGCCGGAGGGCGCCGCCCGGGCGCGGGCCATCGCCACCTGGACCGCCGTGGGCGCGGGCGGCGGCGCGGCCGGCGGCTTCGTCGGCGGCGTACTGGTCGACCTGCTGTCCTGGCGGTGGGTGCTGCTGATCAACGTGCCCATCGGCGCCGTAGTCCTGTTCGGGGCGGCCCGTTACCTGGCCGAGAGCCGGAACGGGGACCGGCGCAGGCTCGATCTGCCGGGCGCGGTGCTGGTCACGGCGGGTCTCGCGACCCTCGCCTACGGCATCTCGCAGAGCGAGGCCGAGGGGTGGACGGCCGCGGCCGCGCTGGTGCCGCTGGGCGCCGGGCTCCTGCTGCTGGCGGGCTTCGTCGCGGTGGAGGCGCGTACGGCGGCGCCGCTGATGCCGCTCGGACTGCTCGCGCGGCGGCCGGTGGCCTCGGCGAACGTGGCGATGTTCCTGTGCGGGTCCGCGATGTTCTGCATGTGGTTCTTCATGACCCTGTACGCCCAGAACGTGCTCGGCTACACGCCGACGGAGGCCGGGCTCGCCCTGGTGCCGAGCTCGCTGGCCGTCGTCGTCGGCTCCAAGCTCGCGCCCCGGTTCATGCCGCTGCTCGGGGCCCGTCGGCTGGCGGCGCTCGGCACCCTGGTGGCGGCCGTCGGCTTCGGCTGGCAGTCGACGATGACGGCGGACGGCGGCTATCTCACGGCGATCCTGTTCCCGGGGATCCTGATGATGCTGGGCGCGGGCCTGACGGCGACCCCGCTGGCCGCCCTCGCCACGGCGGGAGCGCCCCCGCAGGAGGCGGGCCTGCTGTCCGGCCTGGTCAACACCTCCCGCACCATGGGCGGCTCGCTCGGACTCGCCGCCATGTCGACCGTCGCGGCGTCGCGGACCGGGGGAAGCCCGACGCCGCAGGCGCTGACCGAGGGGTACGCGCTGGTGTTCCGGGTGGGGACCGGGGTGCTGGTGGCGGGGGTGGTGCTGATGCTGGTGTGGCTGCCGCGGAGAATTCCTGCGGAGTGAGGCAACGGTTCGGGCGGCTCGTGGACTCCTTCTTTCATCTAGGAGGTGCCCATGGGGGAACGGACACGGGCTCGGGACGAGGAGTTCCAGCACTTCGTCACCGGCCGCTGGCCGCGGCTGATGCGCACGGCATTTCTCCTCACGGGGGAGCAGCACGCCGCGGAGGACCTGGTCCAGTCGACGCTGGAACAGGTCTACGTGGCCTGGCGCAAGGTCGGCGCTGCCGACGAACCGGACGCGTACGTACGGCGCGTGATGATCAACGCGCATGCGCGCAAGCACCGCAGACGGCTCAAGGAGTTCCTGGCGCCCAAGGACGACTCGGGCCTGGTGCGGGAGGTGGCCGACGCCGGTGACCGCATCGCCCAGGCCGACGACCGGGGCGTCCTGCTGACGGCCCTGGCCCAACTCCCGCCCCGCCAGCGGGAGGCGGTGGTCCTGCGCTACTGGGAGGACCTCACCGAGGCCCAGGCGGCGGAGGCGATGGGCTGTTCCGTCGGCACGGTGAAGAGCAACGCGGCCAAGGGGATCGCGAAACTGCGCGCCATACCGGGTCTGGCCGAGACGGTGACACACGGAGGGCGGAAGTGATGAGCGCGGACCGGGAGACAGACGTCGACATGACACACAGGGACATCGCCCTCCTGCTGGCCGACGCCGCGGACGAGGTCGAGATCGGCATAGCCCCCACCCAGGCCGTCCTGAGAGGCGGCCGCCGCCGCAGGGCCCGCCGCTGGGCGGTGGCGACGGCCACGGCACTGGTGATCGCGGGGACGAGCGGGGCGGTGGCGGTGGCGGGGCTGCCGGGCGGCGGGGAGCCGGGACAAGTGGCCACCGAGCCTTCGCCGGAGCGGCGGAACCTGTCGTTTCCGGAGCGCACCACACTGGCGACCGGGACGGAGGACGGGAAGGGGTGGAGGGTGATGGTGGACGTGTGGCCGGCGCCGCGCAACGAGGCGGAGGCGGACACCGTGTGGAATGCGATGGCGGACTTCGGCCAGCACCCCCCGGAGGCCAAGGTGCCCTCGGAGCTGATCGGCAGGATCACGTACTTCGTGCACCGCCGCTACGGCGACGAGCAGACGACGGTGATGGAGAACACGGTTCCCGAGTCGGAGACCCACTCCGGGAGGGACCTCGTCGGCGGTGCGGTCACGCTGGAGCCCCGCGAGGACGGGCCCGTCCGCCTTGCCATCGGCAGCGTCGCCAAGAGCGCCCAGCGTGTCGGCTGCGCCTGGAAGGACGGCACGCGGACCGTGGTGCAGAGGGACCCGGCCGGCACGGTGACCGGCACGGACCATCTGGCGATCCGGCCTGCCGAGGGCTCCCCCTTCGACTGGTTCGTCTGCCTGGCGCCCAAGGGGACGGAGTTCCGGAACGCGGAGGTGACGCGGTAGGCGCTCACGAACCTTCTGCGGCGGGCGGCGCCAGCGCCGGATCGATCACCGTCTCCCCGGTCAGCACCCGGCGGATCGCGGCGGTCAGCTCGGCCACGGGGCCGTCCTTCACCAGGAAGCCCGCGGCCCCCGCCGCCATGGCCCGGCGCAGGTGACCGGGCCGGGCGGAGGTGGCCAGGACCAGTACCCGGCAGTCGGGCGCCTGCTCGCGCAGCTCGGCGGCGGCGTCCAGGGAGTCGACGTCGAGGAGGGCGACGTCCGGCCGGTGGGTGAGCGCGGCGTCCACGATCGCCTCCCTCGTCCCCACGCGTGCCACGACCTGGAGGTCCGGCTCCATCCCCAGCAGGACCGCGAGCGTTCCGTGCGTCATCGCTCGGTCCCCGGCGAGCAGCACCCTGATGGACTTGGCGGGCCGGTGGTCCCGGGGCATCTCGTTCACGGGGCAAGCGTAGGTCCGGTGGTCGGGGTCCGCCCGTCCACATTTCTGACATGCCGTCAGGAGTCTTCACAAGTCATCCGGGCTGGGCTATACAGAGGGTCGCCGTACTGGAACGCGTTCTAGAACGGGCGGGTTCCGCGGCCCCGTGACGACCCTGGTGCGACCGACGGTGCGGACGGCCGCACCGGGGTCTCGGCCCCCCTGTCCTGCCCCTGCCCCCGCCCCCGCCCCGTCAGGAGCCCCATGCCCATCGACGCAGCCAAGGCCCTCGCGGCCGCACCCCGGACCGGCGAGATCACCTGGACCTCCAAGGACGTGCAGCTCTACCACCTCGGCATCGGCGCGGGCACCCCGGCGACCGACCCGCACGAGCTGCGCTACACCCTGGAGTCCCGGCTGCACGTCCTGCCCAGCTTCGCCACCGTCGCCGGCGCCGGATCCCCCGGCGTGATCAGTGGCCTGTCCATGCCCGGCATCGAGGTCGACCTCGCCCGCGTCCTGCACGGCGGCCAGAGCCTGGAGATCCACCGCCCCCTCCCCACCGAGGGCACGGCGACCGCCACCTCCCGCGTCGCCGCCGTCTACGACAAGGGCAAGGCCGCCGTCCTCGTCCTGCGCACCGAAGTCGCCGACGCGGACGGGCCGTTGTGGACCAACGACGCCCAGATCTTCGTACGCGGAGAAGGCGGCTGGGGCGGCGACCGGGGCCCGTCCGCCCGCCCGGAACCGCCGACGGGCGAGCCGGACAAGACCGTCGAGCGGCCCGTCCGTGAGGACCAGGCCCTGCTCTACCGGCTGTCCGGCGACTGGAACCCGCTGCACGCCGACCCCGAGTTCGCCGCGAAGGCCGGCTTCGACCGGCCCATCCTGCACGGACTGTGCACCTACGGCATGACCCTGAAGGCCGTCGTCGACACCCTGCTCGACGGCGAGGTGGGCCGGGTGCGCTCCTACACCACGCGGTTCGCCGGGGTCGTGTACCCGGGCGAGACCCTGCGCATCCGGCTGTGGCGGACCTCCGGCACCGAGGTCCGGGCAGCCGTCAGCGCCGTCGAGAGGGACGACGCACCCGTCCTCACCGACACCGTCGTCCAACACTCCTGAGCCAGACCGACGTCCGAGGGGAGCCGCACCATGCGCGCAGCCGTACTGCAGGAGACCGGCCAGGACAAGCTGGAGGTCCTCGACGACGTCGAGGCGGTGGGCTTCGGCCCCGGCCGGGTCAGGGTCCGGGTGCGCGCCACCGGGCTGTGCCACTCGGACCTGTCCGCGATGAGCGGCGTACTGCCGCAGCCGACGCCGTTCGTGCCCGGCCACGAGGGCGCGGGGGAGATCCTCGAAGTCGGCGAAGGCGTCAGCGCCCTCAAGCCCGGCGACCGGGTCGTCGTGTGCTGGCTGCCCGCCTGCGGCGCCTGCCCCGCCTGCAAGCGCGGCCAGACCCAACTGTGCCTGGCCGGTTTCATGAACGCCGGCACCCCCAACTTCAGGCGCCCCGGCGGCGATGTGTTCGGCTTCGCCGGCACCGGCACCTTCGCCGAGGAGGTCGTCGTCGACGCCGGCTGCGCGGTGCCGGTCCCCGACGACGTGCCCTTCGACATTGCCGCGCTCATCGGCTGCGGTGTCACCACCGGCCTGGGCGCCGCGCTCAACACCGCGGACGTGGAGGCCGGTTCGTCGGTCGCGGTCATCGGCTGCGGCGGCGTCGGCATCTCCGCGATCCAGGGCGCCCGGCTCAAGGGGGCCGCGGAGATCGTCGCCGTCGACCCCGTCGTATCGCGCCGCGAGTCCGCGCTCAAGTTCGGTGCCACCAGGGCCGTCTCGCCCGAGGAACTGGCGGACGCCAAACAGACGGTCACCGGCGGCGAGGGCTTCGACTACGTCTTCGAGGTGGTCGGCAAGTCCGCCACCGCCCGCACGGCCTACGAGAACACCCGCCGCGGCGGCACCCTCGTCATCGTCGGCGCCGGAGCCATGGACGACTTCCTGCAACTCAACATGTTCGAGCTGTTCTTCGACGAGAAGCGGATCCTGCCGTCGATGTACGGCGGGGGAGACGTCCTGCGCTCCTACGAGCGGACCGTCGCCCTGTGGCGGGCGGGCCGCATCGACCTGGACGGCCTGATCACCCACCGGGTCCCCCTGACCGGGATCAACGAGGCGCTCGACCAGATGCGCACGGGCACAGCGCTGCGCACGTGCATAGAGATCTGAGGTCGTCCATGACCACGCCACTTGAGGGGCTCACCGCGATCGTCACCGGCGCCGGACGCGGGCTCGGCCGGGCCGAGGCGCTGGAGCTGGCCCGGCTCGGCGCGGCCGTCGTCGTCAACGACCACGGACAGTCCGGCCGCGACGGCTCGGGCGAGTCCTCCGCCGGACCCGCCGAGCAGGTCGTCGCCGAGATCCGGGCGGCGGGCGGCCGGGCGCTCGCCCACGCCGGGGACGTCGGGGACTTCCAACAGGCCTCCGAACTCGTCGAGTCGGCCGTGTCGGAGTTCGGCAGACTGGACATCCTGGTCAACAACGCCGGCATCCTGCGCGACCGCATGGTCTTCTCCATGACCGAGGGCGAGTGGGACTCGGTGATCCGCGTCCACCTCAAGGGTCACTTCAACACCATCCGCTTCGCGGCCGCGCACTGGCGCGAGCGGGCCAAGGCCGCGGGCGGGCCGGTGTACGGGAGGATCGTGAACACCTCCTCGGAGGCGTTCCTCGCCGGTTCCGCCGGACAGCCCAACTACGCGGCCGCGAAAGGCGGAATCGTCGGCCTGACCACCTCCACGGCCCTCGCGCTCGCCAAGTACGGCGTGACGGCGAACGCCATCTGCCCGCGCGCCCGCACCCGGATGACGGAGGACGTGTTCCCCGACCGCCCCGCCGACGGATCACACGGAGGGCTCGACCCGCTCGCCCCCGAGCATGTCGCCCCGCTCGTCGGCTATCTGGCCTCGCCCGCCGCCGCGCGCATCAACGGCCAACTGTTCGTCGTGCACGGCGGCATGGTGGCGGTCGTCGAACGACCCCGAGTGCGGGCCCAGTTCGACAGCAAGCAGGACACCTTCACCTACGACGAGCTGGACGCCCTGCTCGGCCCGCACTACGCGGACCGGCCGGCGGGGGAGACGTTCGCGGCGGCGGAGGTGCTGGGGCTCAGGCGGGCGTAGGCACGCGAAGCCGAAGCGGGCATCGACACGGAAAAGCGGCCCTGCTCCTCGCCTTCGCGCGAGGAGCAGGGCCGCTTTTCCGTCGTTCAGGCCGCCGCCGTCTCGGTCTGCTCCACCGGCTTGCGGTGACGGCCGCGCGGGGCCCCTTCACCGTCGTGGGACGAGACCGGACCGCGGTGCCTGCCGTGACCGGCGTGCTCCTGGGCCTCAGCGGGCTGCTGGGTCGTAGTGGCGTCGCTCATCGGAAGAAATTCACCCCGTCAACATGATCTTTCATACAGCCGGGCGAGTTTAACCGTCGTACCGCGGGCCGAATCCAGCCGCACACGCCAACTGCCACTAGTTCGTTACAAGACGTCCCAACGGCGCTTGCTGCAACGGCACCGGACGTGCCACGGCGGGCGCCGGGGGGTCCGTCTCCGCGGCTGGTTCCGCCGCCGCCGCGGTGTCGGCGACCGCCGTGGCGTCCGCCCCCGAAGCCGCGTCGCCCGAGGCATCCGTGTCCCCTGCGCCTCCCTGCCCCGCCGCCCCCGAGGCCGCCGCCACCCGAGCCACTCCACAGGGCATCTCCGCGGTGGAGTACGGCAGTTGCAGCACCCCGTCCCGTGTCCACAGCCCGGCCCCCGCCAACCAGCCCGCCGGCGCCGGCAGGTGATGCATCTGCCGGTCGGCGGGCCGCCACACGCCGACCCAGCTGCCGAGCGGACCGTCCACCCGCAGCGCCACCCCGCAGCTCTCCGGCATCAGCACCTGCCCCGGCTGGATCGCGAACGGCGTCACCGTGCAGCCCGGCACCTTCAGGCACTCCGGGAACCGCACCGGCAGCGTGCTGCCCAGCACCCCCCAGCCCAGCCGTTCCCGCCCCGGCGACGGCGCGTCCGAGCCGATCAGCAGCAGCCCGCTGTCCGGGTCCGCGAGCAGCAGCCGGTCGTCGCTCTCCGCCGTGATCTGCAGCAGCGGCGACACCTCGCAGCCGCGCTCCAGATCCACCACGACCGCCTTGGTCCGGCCGCCGACCTCCCGGTCCAGGACCAGCATCCGCCCCGTGCGGTCCAGCCACACCCCGCCCGAGCACCGCCCGGGGATCTCCCCGATGTGCTCGGGCCCGAAGGCGCCGCCCGCCACCAGCCACACCGTGCTGAAGTGCGGGCCGACGGCGAGGGCGTACGCCTTCTGCCCGCACGGCGCGGGCGGCAGCAGCCGCAGCCGGGTGTCGGCGTCGGGGCACTCGACCGCGCCCAGCAGCAGCTCGCCGGTGCCGGGTCCCGACGGGTAGAGCAGCGAGAAGACATGCCGTCCGGCGGTGGGCCGGCGGATCAGGACCCGGCCGTCGCCCATGGGCTGCAGCTCGGTGCCGGGCTCCTCGGGCTGGTTGCCGGGCAGCGGCACCGCGTAGGGCTCCGGGCCGTCCAGCGTCCAGCGCTCCGGGAACCAGCAGTCACCGGCCGACGCGAGCCGGGCGGCGTAGACGCCGTCGGCGGTGATGCTGCACGACCGGTGCGGGGACGGGGCTACGGCGCCTCCGCCGGCCTTCGCGCCTCCGCCGGTCCCGGCGCTTTCGCCGGCCCCTGTGTCTCCGCTGGTCCCGGCGCCTTCGCCGGCCTTCGCGCCCTCGCCGGCGCGTGTGTCCCCGCCGGTCCCGGCACCTTCGCCGCCCCCCGCGTCCCCGCCCGCCCCCGCGACCGCGTCCGCTTCCGTCGGGGCTCCGTCCGAGTCTCCCGCCGCCGTTTCGATGGCACAGGCCGTCATCGTCTGGTCACCTCCGGCCACGAAGCTAGTTTTCGCACGCACAGACGGGGGACCGGGAGGCTTCCGCTTCACACATAAGGGTGGCCCAGGAACGATTCGTCTGAGGAAACAGGGGTCGCTGTGCTGAGCGGGAGGGCCGGGCACCGGGACGGTTCAGCGGAAGAGAACGGCCAGGTAGCCTTTTCCCCGTGCCCCGTCTGTCTGAAGTCATCGCCGCGCTGGAGAACCTGTGGCCCGCCGAGCGGGCCGAGTCCTGGGACGCGGTCGGCACGGTCGTGGGCGACCCCGACCAGGAGGTCACCCGGGTCCTGTTCGCCGTCGACCCGGTCCAGGAGATCGTCGACGAGGCGCTGAAGCTGGGCGCCGACCTGCTGGTCACCCACCACCCGCTCTACCTGCGCGGCACGACGACGGTCGCGGCCTCGCACTTCAAGGGCCGGGTCGTGCACACCCTGATCAAGAACGACATCGCGCTGCACGTGGCCCACACGAACGCGGACACCGCCGACCCCGGCGTCAGCGACGCCCTCGCCGGCGCGCTGGACCTGAGAGTCGTACGGCCGCTGGTGCCGGACCCGACGGACCCGTCCGGGCGCCGCGGTCTCGGCAGGATCTGCGAGCTGGACCACCCGCGGACCGTCCGCGAGCTCGCCCGGCGGGCCGCCGAGCGCCTGCCCGCCACCGCGCAGGGCATCCGCGTCGCCGGCGACCCCGAGGCGGTCGTCCGCACGGTCGCCGTGAGCGGCGGCTCCGGCGACAGCCTGTTCGACCAGGTCCGTGCGGCCGGGGTCGACGCCTTCCTCACCGCGGACCTGCGCCACCACCCGGCGTCCGAGGCCCGCGCCCACAGTCCCCTCGCGCTGCTCGACGCGGCGCACTGGGCCACCGAGTGGCCCTGGTGCGAGCAGGCCGCCGCCCAGCTCGACGAGATCTCCGACCGACACGGATGGGACCTGCGCGTCCACGTCTCGAAGACGGTCACCGACCCCTGGACCAGTCACTCCCCTTCACCTGGAGCCCCCAACTGAACGCCGCGCCCGCCGACCAGATCCGACTTCTCGACGTCCAGGCCCTCGACGTCCGCCTCCAGCAGCTCGCGCACAAGCGCCGCTCGCTGCCCGAGCACGCCGAGATCGAGTCGCTGACCAAGGACCTCACCCAGCTGCGCGACCTGCTCGTGGCCGCGCAGACCGAGGAGAGCGACACCGCCCGCGAGCAGACCAAGGCCGAGCAGGACGTCGACCAGGTGCGCCAGCGCGCCACCCGCGACCAGCAGCGCCTGGACTCCGGTGCCATCACCTCCCCCAAGGACCTGGAGAACCTCCAGCGCGAGATCGCCTCCCTCGCCAAGCGGCAGGGCGACCTGGAGGACATCGTCCTGGAGGTCATGGAGCGCCGCGAGTCCGTGCAGGAGCGGGTCGCCGAGCTGACCGAGCGGGTCGGCTCCGTGCAGGCGAAGATCGACGACGCGACCGGGCGCCGGGACGCCGCGTTCGAGGAGATCGACCGCGAGGCGGCCTCGGTGACGAAGGAGCGCGAGGTGGTCGCCGGGGCCGTACCCGCGGACCTGCTGAAGCTCTACGACAAGCTGCGCGAGCAGCAGGGCGGCATCGGCGCGGCCAAGCTGTACGCGCGCACCTGCCAGGGCTGCCGCCAGGAACTGGCGATCACCGAGCTCAACGAGGTCCGCTCGGCGGCCCCCGACACGGTGGTCCGCTGCGAGAACTGCCGCCGCATCCTGGTGCGTACGGCCGAGTCGGGCCTGTAGGGGTTCTCGCGGTGAGGGAGTTCATCGTCGAGGCCGACGGCGGGTCGCGGGGCAACCCGGGGCCCGCGGGCTACGGGGCCGTGGTGATCGACGCGGCGACGGGACAGACGCTGGCGGAGCGGGCCGAGTACCTCGGCGTCGTCACCAACAACGTCGCCGAGTACCGGGGCCTGCTGGCGGGCCTGCGCGCCGCCCACGAACTGGACCCGGCCGCCTCGGTCCACGTCCGCATGGACTCCAAGCTGGTCGTCGAGCAGATGTCGGGCCGCTGGAAGATCAAGCACCCTGACATGAAGCCGCTCGCCCTGCAGGCATCGGGCATCTTCCCGCCCGACCGCGTGACGTACGAGTGGATCCCCCGCGAGCAGAACAAGCACGCGGACCGCCTCGCCAACGAGGCCATGGACGCGGGCGCCCGAGGCGAACCGTGGGAGCCTTCGGCTTCTACGGCGGAGCTGGACGCGGAGGTTTCCGGAGCGGCGGCGGACGCGGTGGTTTCTACGGCGGGGCCGGACGCGGTGGTCTCTACGGCGGGGCCGGACGCGGCGGCGAGCCGCGGAGCGGCGTCGACCTCGCCCGCGGGGCGGGCTGCGTCAGCCACGTCGGCTTCTTCCGCGGGGCGGGCTGCTTCAGCCACGCCGGCCTCCTCCGCGGAGCGGACTGCTTCAACCACGCCCGCCTCATCCGCGGAGCGGGCCGCATCCGTCGCGCCCGCCTCCACCTCCACCCCCGCCTCTTCTCCCGCCCCCGCCTCCACCTGCGCTCCCACCCCCACCCCCACCCCCACCACCCCCCAGGACAGCGCGGCTGCCAAGGCCGAAGCTGACGTCCGGGCCGCCCGAGTAGTCGCGACCCCGGGTTGGGGCGCCCCCGACATGGGCGCGCCCGCGACCTTCGTGCTGCTGCGGCACGGGGAGACGCCGCTCACCCCGCAGAAGCGGTTCTCCGGAAGCGGCGGCAGCAACGATCCGTCTCTCTCGGAGATCGGCCGGGAGCAGGCGGAGCGGGTGGCGGAGGCGCTGGCCAGGCGCGGGACGATCCAGGCGATCGTGGCGTCGCCGCTCGCCCGTACCCGCGAGACCGCCGCCGCCGTGGCGGCCCGCCTGGGTCTTGAGGTGGCCACCGACGAAGGTCTGCGCGAGACCGACTTCGGCGCCTGGGAGGGCCTCACCTTCGGTGAGGTCCGCGAGCGCTACCCGGACGACCTGAACGCCTGGCTGGCCGACCCCGAGGCCCGTCCCACCGGCGGCGGCGAGAGCTTCGCCGAGACGGCCGCCCGCATCGCCGCGACCCGCGACAAGCTGGTCGCCACGTACGCGGGCCGGACGGTCCTGCTGGTCAGCCATGTCACGCCGATCAAGACGTTCGTACGGCTCGCCCTGGGCGCCCCGGCCGAGTCCCTGTTCCGCATGGAACTGTCGGCGGCCTCCCTGTCGGCGGTGGCGTACTACGCCGACGGCAACGCGAGTGTACGGCTGTTCAACGACACCTCGCACCTGCGCTGAGCCCGGCCGCCGCCCGGGCCAGGGCCTCGATCCGGGCCCAGTCGCGGGCGGCGACCGCCTCCGCGGGCAGCATCCAACTGCCGCCCACACAGCCCACGTTGGGCAACGCCAGATACTCCGGCGCGGAGTCCGGCCCGATCCCCCCGGTCGGACAGAACCGCGCCTGCGGCAACGGCCCCGACAGGGACCGCAGATACGCCGTCCCGCCCGCGGCCTGCGCCGGGAAGAACTTCATCTCCCGCACCCCGCGTTCCAGCAGCGCCACGACCTCCGACGTCGTCGACACCCCCGGCAGGAACGGCACCCCCGACGCCCGCATCGCCGCCAGCAGTACGTCCGTCCACCCCGGACTGACGAGGAACCGCGCCCCGGCCCCGACCGACGCCGTCACCTGCTCCGGCGCGATCACCGTCCCCGCACCGACCACCGCGCCCGGCACCTCCTCGCCGACCGCCCGGATCGCGTCGAGCGCACCGGGCGTCCGCAGGGTCACCTCGATCGCGGGCAGCCCGCCCGCGACCAGCGCCCGCGCCAGCGGCACGGCGTCGGCCGGATCCTCGATCACGACGACGGGGACGACGGGAGCCAGGTCCAGCACGGAGGTCATGCGGACATCCTGCCGCCGCTGTGCACCCTGCACAAAGGCTGTTGCGCAGAGTGCAATGCGCGCTAGTGGATCTCGTCCACCAGCACATCCAGCGACCAGGCCGCCCCCGCCTTCCGCGGCGCCTCGGCCTCCACCGCGTACCCGAGGTCCCGCAGCGCCTCCACCAGCTCGGCAGGCCCCGCCGGAGCCACCCCGGACGACAGCAGGGCGCGTACGATCCGCCCCTTCGTCGCCTTGTTGAAGTGGCTGACCACCTTCCGCGTCGGCGCGTGCAGCACCCGCACGCTCGCCGTGCGCCCGGCGACCTCGCCCTTCGGCTTCCACGCCGCCGCGTACGCCGCCGACCGCAGGTCCAGCACCAGCCCGTCCCCGGCCACCTCGGGCATCACGGCCGCCATCGGCGTACGCCAGTGCGCGCCCAGCGCCCCGAGCCCCGGCAGCTTCACCCCCATCGAGCAGCGGTACGAGGGGATCCTGTCGGTCACCCGGACCGCGCCCCACAGCCCGGAGAACACCAGCAGCGACCGGGCGGCCCGCCTCTTCGCGGCGGCGTCCAGGGTGGCCAGGCCGAGGGCGTCGTAGAGGACACCCGTGTAGATCTCCCCGGCGGGCCGCGCCCCGGCGGTCAGCAGCGCGGCGTTCTTCGCGACCTCGCCGCGCAGTCCCTCGCTCAGCCCGAGCACCTCGCGCGCCTTGTCCTCGTCACCGGCGCACAGCTCCACGAGTTCGCCGAGGACGGCCTCGCGGGCGGCGGTCAGCCCCGGCAGTGACAGCGACTCCGGCTTCAGCGGGGCGCCACGGCCGGAGGAGGCCTTGCCTTCGGACGGCGGCAGCAGGACAAGCACGTGCGGATCTCCTTCGGTAGAGCTCGGCCACAGCGTACGGCGTGCCACCGGACGGCCCCCGCCCTACGCTCGCTGTATGCCCCGCCGCCACATCCGCGTGACCGGCGCCCCCGAAGCCCCCCTCCGGGCCGCCCTCACCGCCCTGCGCACCGAACTCGGCATCGCCGCGACCTTCCCGCCCGAGGTGCTCGCGGAGGCCGAACGAGCCGCCCGCGACCCCGCCCTCCCGCCGACCGACGCCACCGACATCCCCCTGTTCACCGTCGACCCGCCCACCTCCACCGACCTCGACCAGGCGATGCACCTGTCCCGGCTGGGCACCGGCTACCGCGTCCGGTACGCCATCGCCGACGTCGCCGCCTTCGTCGTACCGGAATCCGTGCTGGACGCCGAGACCCACCGGCGCGTGCTCACCCTGTACTTCCCGGACGAGCGCACGCCCCTGCACCCGGCCGTCCTCGGCGAGGGCGCCGCGAGCCTGCTCCCGGGCCAGACCCGCCCGGCCGCCCTGTGGACGATCGACCTCGACACGGACGGCAACCCGCTCGCCGTCGATGTCCGCCGCGCCCTGGTCCGCAGCCGGGCCAAGCTCGACTACGCGGGCGTACAGCGGGAGATCGACACGAAGACGGCCGAGGAACCGCTGGCCCTGCTGGCGGAGATCGGCCGCCTGCGGGAGGCCCTGGAGGCGGACCGCGGCGGCATCTCCCTCAACGTCCCCGAGCAGGAGATCACCGAGCGGAACGGCACGTACGAGCTGTCGTACCGCGCCCCGCTCCCCGCCGACGGCTGGAACGCCCAGATCTCCCTGCTGACCGGCATGGCCGCGGCGGACCTGATGCTCGCCTACGGCACCGGCGTCCTCCGTACCCTCCCCGCAGCCCCCGACGGCGCCGTCGGCCGCCTGCGCCGCACCGCCCGCGCCCTGCACATCGACTGGCCGCACCACGTCTCGTACGCGGCACTCGTGCGTTCCCTGGACCCGGGGCTCCCGCGCCACGCGGCCTTCCTCCAGGAGTGCACGACGCTGCTGCGCGGCGCGCGCTACACGGTGTTCAGGGACGGCCGCCTCCCGGAGATCACCACCCACTCGGCGGTGGCCGCCCCCTACGCCCACTGCACCGCCCCCCTCCGCCGCCTCGCCGACCGCTACACCTCGGAGTTGTGCATGGCCGCCGTGGCGGAGGAACCCCCGCCCGACTGGGTCCTCGCCGCCCTGGACGCCCTGCCGGAGGAGATGGCGGAGGGCGGCCGCCGCGCCGGAACCGTCGAACGCGAATGCGTCGACATCGTCGAGGCGGCGCTGCTGAAGGACAGCGTGGGGGCGGAGTTCGACGGCTGCGTGGTGGACGTACGGGACCAGCAACCGACCGTCGGAACCGTGCAGTTGGACACCCCGGCGGTGATCGGCCGCATCGACGGCGACACCGCCCCGCTCCCGCTGGGCGAGCGCCTGCGCGTCCGCCTGACCCAGGCGGACCCGGGAACGGCGAAGGTGCGCTTCGTGCCGGCGTGATCGCGGCCGGACTTTCTCCGGGCCGCCGGGTGTTGCACCCTGACGACGACGGACAGAGGGCGGCGGGGGCATGGAACAGGCACTGTGGACCAGAGCACGGGTGGGCCGCTGCGGCCCCCCGCTCGACCTGCTCACCGCCCGCTTCGACAAGCACGTCTACGCCCCGCACGCACACGAGGAGTACACGATCGGCGTGTGCGTGGGCGGCTCGGAGGTCATCGACTACCGCGGCGGCCACATCCGTACGGGACCCGGTTCCGTCGTCGTGCTGGCCCCGGGCGAGATGCACACGGGCGGCCCCGGCAGCCCCACCGACGGCTACGCCTACCGCGCCCTGTACGCCGAGCCCTCGCTGCTGGCCGACGGCTGCGGCCTGCCCCACTTCCGCGAGCCCCTCCTCGACGACCCCGAACTGGCCGCCGCCCTGCGCGTCACGCACACCGAGCTGAGCGCCTGCCCCGACCCCCTGGAGACCGAGTCCCGCCTCCCCTGGCTGCTGGCGGCCCTGACCCACCGCCACTCCACGGCCCGCCTGGTCACCACCCCGGTCCCCGGCGCCGACCGCATCGCCCGCACGGTCCGCGACCGCCTGGCCGACGAACTCACCGACCCGCCCTCCCTCGCCGCCCTCGCCGCCGACCTGGGCCTGTCCCGCTACCAGCTCCTGCGCGCCTTCCGTACGGCGACCGGGGTGCCGCCGTACGCCTGGCTAGCCCAGCACCGGGTGCAGCGGGCGCGCGGCCTGCTGGAGCGCGGACTGCGCCCGGCCGAGGTCGCCGCACGCGTCGGCTTCGCCGACCAGGCGCATCTGACCCGCTGGTTCCGGCGGGTGCTGGGGGTGACACCGGCGGCGTACCGCAACAGCGTTCAAGACGGGCGGCGCTGACCCGGCCGAGACTCGCCGCATGAGTGCACGTGGCTGGTTCCTGTTCTCCCTGATGGGAGTGGTCTGGGGCATCCCCTACCTGCTGATCAAGGTGGCGGTGGACGCCCCGCTGTCCGCCTCCGTGGTGGTGTTCGTACGCTGCGCCCTCGGCGCCGCGCTCCTGCTGCCGTTCGCCCTGCGCCAGGGCGGCCTGCCCCGGACCGTACGGACGCACTGGCGCCCCATGCTGGCCTTCGCGGTGATCGAGATCATCGGCCCCTGGTACACACTGACGGACGCCGAACGCCACCTCTCCAGCTCCACCGCCGGCCTGCTGATCGCGGGCGTCCCCATCGTCGGCGTCGCCCTGGCCCGCTTCTTCGGCGACACGGAGCGGCTGGGCATACGGCGGATGACCGGCCTGGCCCTGGGCCTCGCCGGCGTCGGCACCCTCACGGTCCCGCACCTGACCGGCGGCGACGCGAAGTCGCTGGCCGAGGTCCTGCTGACGGTACTGGGCTACGCCACGGCACCCTTGATCGCGGCGCGTTGGCTCAGGGACGTCCCGTCCCTGCACCTGACGGCCCCGTGCCTGGCGCTGGCGGCGCTGGTCTACGCGCCGGGGGCGGCCGCGACGTGGCCTCCTTCCCTCCCACCCACCTCGGTCCTGATGGCGCTTGCGGCTTTGGGCGTGATCTGCACGGCAGTCGCTTTTGTCGCCTTCCTGGAACTGATCAAGGAGGCGGGCCCCACCCGCGCCACGGTGATCACGTACGTCAACCCGGCCATCGCAGTGGCGGCGGGAGCGGTGTTCCTGAACGAGCCGCTCACCCCCACCATCGCGGCGGCCTTCGCCCTGATCCTCGCGGGCTCGGTCCTGGCGACCGCGGCCCCGCGCAGGCCGGTAACATGGTCGCCACGGCAGACGAGCCGGGCGGACGGCCGCGTGGAGTCCCCCTAGGGGGCTTCCCGAGGAACGTCCGGGCTCCACAGGGCAGGGTGATGGCTAACGGCCACCCGGGGTGACCCGCGGGACAGTGCCACAGAAAGCAAACCGCCGGGGACCTCGGTCCCCGGTAAGGGTGAAACGGTGGTGTAAGAGACCACCAGTGCCCAGGGCGACCTGAGCAGCTAGGTAAACCCCACCCGGAGCAAGGTCAAGAGGAAACACTCCGGTGTTTCTGCGCGGACGTTCGAGGGCTGCCCGCCCAAGTCCGCGGGTAGACCGCACGAGGCCGGTGGCAACACCGGTCCTAGATGGATGGCCGTCACCCCGGCTCCCGCGAGGGAACCGGGGAACAGAACCCGGCGTACAGCCCGACTCGTCTGCCGCTAAGGGCTTTGGCTATCGGGTGCTGCTCGGATACTCCCTTCTCCTCTGGCTGAGGGCCGGAATAAACCCCGCTTTGTACCGATCAAAATGGGGCTGCCCGGCTACGTACGTAGCCATGGCGTGTGAGGTTGGAACTAGTCCGCACAGCCGCCGTGGTCCTAGGACAGATCTGGATGGCTCAACTCGTCCCAGTACAGTCACTTATCCTCGGCCCGGCCGTGAGGCAGGCAGCGGCCTGTGACCTCTACATACAACCGCCGAGACCTAATTGATGCCGACGCTCTCGGGGTGAGTAACGAATCCTTGGTCGGCGAGTTCCTGATGTGCGGCCGCTCCATGAGGTGTACCCGCTGCGGCAACAGATATGTGTGTACGACGTCAACATGCTCTATTCGTTGATGGAGTAATGGTGTACGTGTACGGTGGCGCCCATGGCAGACCATCCCGCTCCGCCAGTCGGCGGACCGCTTGTCACCGGCTCCGAGATCGCTCGGCTTGCAGGCGTCACGCGTGCCGCCGTCTCCAACTGGAGGCGCCGGTACGAGGATTTCCCCGCGCCCGCAGGTGGCGGCGCGAACAGCCCGTTGTTCGACCTTGCCGCGGTGCAGGCATGGCTGGACAATCAGCGCAAGGGCCAGGACGTCTCGGTGGAGGTGCAGCTGTGGCAGGCCCTGCGAGCGGCCTACGGTGACGACATGATCGGCGGGCTCGCCGACGTGGCCCAGCTGTTCGCCGGTGCCGAGGACGAGGCCCCGGAAGGTCTGCCGACAGGCGCCATCCGACTGGCGCGGCAACTCAGCGACGGTGGATCACCCGGCGACGTGGTGAGCGCGCTTACCGAGCGCTTCACCGACTCGGTGCGCCGGGCCGGGTCCGACCAGGTCACCTCACCCCGCATTGTCAACGCGGTGCGGCACTTCGCCGGCGAGGTACGCAGCGATACGACCCTCTTCGATCCGGCTTGTGGAATCGGAACGCTGCTCTTGGCGGTTGGACCCGAGGTCGGCCCCCAGCGGTGTGGTCAGGAGGTCGACACCCGCAGTGCTCGATTTGCGCAGTTGCGGGCCGATCTCACAGGACGCACCGGCGTCGACATCCGTACCGGAGATTCCTTGCGCGACGACCACTGGCCCAACCTCAAGGCCGATCTCGTCGTCTGTGATCCGCCCGTCGGCGCCACGGACTGGGGCCGCGAGGATCTGTTGCTCGACCCTCGGTGGGAACTCGGTACACCGTCACGTGCCGAAGCTGAACTTGCCTGGCTGCAACACGCTTACGCACACACCGCGCCGGGTGGGCGCGTCCTCATGGTCATGCCTGCTTCGGTCGCCTACCGCAAGGCCGGTCGCCGTATCAGGGCCGAGCTCGTCCGGCGCGGCCTCCTCACGGACATCATCGCCCTCCCACCTGGAAGCGCTGTGTCGCACGCGCTCCCCGTGCACCTCTGGCATCTGCGCCGCCCGCAATCCCCGGATGACGCCGTCACCAGGGTGCGCATGGTCGATCTGACGGCGAACAATCCCGACGGCCCGTTGGAGCCAGGGCCCGACCAGATGGCGGACGTACCCCTGATCGAACTCCTCGACGACACCGTGGATCTGACTCCCGGCCGCCACGTCGAGGAGTCCCACCGCGACTACGCGACCGAATACCGGGCGCTGCGACAGGAGATGGCCGAACAGGTGCGTGTGCTGGCCGACCTGCTGCCGACCTTGACGGGAGGCGACGGCCCCAGCGCTTTGGATGGGCCGTCCGTCAGCGTTGCCGACCTCGCGCGGGCCGGGCTGGTCGAGTACGGCGATCCAGAGCCGGTGTCGGTGAGCGATCAACTCGACACCGACTACCTCCAGGGCTTCCTGCGCAGCGCGGCCAACACCCGTCGCTCCACCAGCGCCAGCGGCACCTACCGGCTCGACGGCAAAGGTGCCCGTATCCCACAGATGGACATCTCCGAGCAGCGTCGATACGGGGCAGCATTCCGCGCACTGCAGGAGTTCGAGGAGCGGGTGCGGAGGGTGGCCGAACTCGGTAAGCAGGCGTCGGCGCTGGCCCGGGACGGACTCGGCAACGGGGCGCTCGCGCCAGGAGATTGACGGGCAGGCACATCACAAAGGAAGAGCTGTACGTCACCCCGCCTGCGGAACGAACGCACTGGGCGATCCGCTCCACGACACCGCCAACGCCTCCCGCGCCCGGGTGCACGCCACGAACAGCAGACACCGCTCCCGGAGCAGGTCGGAGTCGTGCTGCAGCGCGTCCACGGACGCCGGCGTCACTTCGCGGGCGAAGGGCAGCGCGCTCGCCGTCGCTCCGAGGACGGCGACACACCGGAACTCCAGTCCCTTCATGGCGTGCATGGTGGCCAGCCGTACGCCGTCCGTGTCCGGCCCCGGATTGTCTCTGACCCGCACCACCGGCACCCGGGCTGCGGCCAGTTTGTCGTACGCCTTGTCGAGCAGCACGTTGAAGCGGGCACAGACGCCGATCTCCGACGGGCGGATGCCCTGCGCGATCCAGCCCTCGACGCGCTCGACCAGCGCCGCGATCTCCGCCTGTTCCGAGCCGTACCCGTCCACGTGCGGTCTACGACCGTGCAGGAGCGACCGGTAACCCGCCAGGGTGTCGCAGCCCTCGCCGCCCAGATCGTCGACCGACACCGGGCTGAGGATGCCCGTCGACCAGGCGAGGATCTCCTCCGTGCTGCGGTAGTTGATGCGCAGGCGGTGAGTGCGTCCAGTCACCGAGATGCCGAGCGAACCGAGGGAGACCTTCGAGTCGTAGATCCGCTGGTGCGGGTCTCCGGTGATGAACAGGTCGTCGCTGCCGGCCGGCACCGCACCGCGCAGGACGCGCCACTGGGCCGGGTGCAGGTCCTGTGCCTCGTCGACCACGACGTGGTCGTGCGTGGGGGCGGAAGCGGCCAGGAGCTCGGCCGCGCGGGCGCACACCCTGAGGTGGGTCGTGGCCTTCTGGTCGCGCAGCATGGACTCGAACAGCTCGACGGCGGGCCACAGTTGCTCCCGCCTGGTCGGCGAGAGCGCGCTGCCGCGACCGCGGCGCGAGGCCGCGCGGTAGTCGTCCAGGGTGCGCAGATCCTGGGCGAGGACGACGTGGCGGTACTCTTGGGCCAGGAACTGCTCCGTCCAGGGCAGGCCGAGCCTTTTGACGATCCGCTGCCACACCTGCCTCTCCTCCCGGTCGCCGATCGGGGAGGGCGCCCGGCCGTCCAGACGAGTCACGATGCCGTGCGCGTAGGCGTTGACCGTGGTCACCTCGACGCGGCGGAGCAGCGACTCGTCGTCGTCCAGGAGGACGGCCAGGTTCTCCCGCAACGACCCGGCCAGCGCGTTGGTGAACGTGGTGAGCAGCACGCGGGTGTCCGGGGAGCGGGTGAGCAGGTGCTTGACCCGGTGCAGTGCCGCGACCGTCTTGCCGGTCCCCGGGCCGCCGGAGACCTGCACCGGGCCGCCGTACGACGTCCGGTATGCGATGCGGCGCTGGGAGGGGTGCAGGAACACCCGCCAGGCCGTGAACGGCTTCTCCAGGATGTCGGCGAGTTCCTCCGGGCCGGTGACCAGGGTGATGCGGCTCTGGGTGTTGGCGATGACGACGGCCAGGCTCTCGTCCGGGTCGGGCCCCGCGTCGACAGGCCGCCGAACGGCGACCACGTCCCGGTAGACCTCTTCGGGGCTGAAGCCCTCGGCGAGGTACTGCAGCACCTCGCACTGGTCCTCCGGCAGCAGTGTCTCGAAGGCCCGCAGCTGCGCCCTGTCGACGATGGTCCGCACGGCCCTGAGCACCTGGTCGTCGATGCCGAGTTCGCGCAGGACCGTGTCCGAGTACGTCGCGAAGAGCAGCGCGTCGGCGGTCGCGGCGGCCTTCTCCAGGGCCGGGGTCAGCTGCTCGATCGCCGCGACGTTGCGGACCTCCAGCGCCCGGGTCGCGGAGTTCGTGGTGTACAGCCGCTTCGCGGCCCAGGTGTAGGCGTCGTCGTGCGGGACGACGTTGACGAGCAGGAAGACATCACTGCCGTCGTCGGGGGCGAGGACGACGCCGCGCCAGAAGTCGTTGATGCGGATGGTCCGCATGCGGGGGTCGCGCGCGTTCTCCACGGACTCCAGGTGCAGGCCCTTGTCCGCGTGCAGTTCGGGCACGGTGAGCTGCTGGAACTTCTGCATCGCCTTGCGCACACCGGCTTTGACGGGCCGTTCCAGGACGTCGTAGCTCTCCCAGAAGCTGTTGGCGAACGCGAGCTGCGGCATGAGGCGCACTCCCCACCCTGAACGGACACTCCGCAGTCGATCATACGCGCGGGGTGCTCACCAGCCGGTCGGCCACTCTCGCCACGTCCGAGAGCAGCCCGGAGGGTTCCTGGTCGAGGTCGAGGGCGTGCTGGTGGATGACGATGCCCGCGTGCCGGACCACGTGGGCCTCGTGTGGGGCGTTGCCCTTGGCGTACACCAGGTGACCTTCGCGCAGACCGAGGGCGGTGCAGTACGCCAGCATCTGGTAGAGGTCGGCGTCCGGAAAACCTTCCCGCTTCTCGGCCTTGTACTTGGCGTCCACGACGGCGCATGGGGCGCCGTGCGGCCCGTAGAGCACGAAGTCGGGCTTCATGCGGATCGCGGACGCCTCGTCGAGGTGATGCGGATCCTGGAGCCGCGCCGAGTGCCCGAGGCCACGGCACGCCTCGCGCAGTGCCACCGTCACGAAGTCCTCGAAGAGCTTGTTCATGTCGAACAGGAAGCCGTCGATGCGCAGTTCACCGGGCGGGTGCTCGACGGAGGCGTTGTCCAGGACGACCCGGGCCAGGTGCAGGGCGTGCTGGTAGCGCGAGTTGAGCCGGCTCGGCTGCCAGGCAGGCAGCGGCTGACCCGGCACGATCACCGTGACCTCGGCCAGGCGGGCACGTTGGTGGAGCAACCCGCGACGCACGTCGTGGGGTACGCCGGACAGCCGCAGGAGGCGCTCGACGGCGGCGCGCAGCAGGCGGTTCTCCGCGATGTCGGTGGTGAACTCGTCGTACTCCACCTCCACCGGCAGCGTCGCGCCGAACCGACGCCGTATCTGCTCGGCTTCCCGGATGCGGCCCCGGACGACCAGGGACGTCTCCTCGGTCGCCCGATATCCCTGGAGGAGCCCCTGCCGCAGGGCGCGGTCGATCTGCCGCTCCACGGCATGGGCGAGGGCGGGCAGCAGATCGCGGTGCCCGGTGACATTGACGTCCCCGTCCCGCCAACCGCCCTTCGGGTCGAGGCCGTACCCGAGGAGGAAGAAGAGGCGGGCGATGGGAACTTTGGGGGTGACGCGTACGGTGACCGGCTCGTCGTCCCCCGGCACCGCGACCGCCACCGCGCCGACCTTGCTGCCGGCTCGCAGGGACCAGTGCCCCGGGACATACGGGTCAGGAGTCGCGTCCACGATGTCCCCGGCCGCCAGAGCTCGCCCGACCGCGTCCGGCAGGGTGACGCCTACGGCCGCCGCGTGCTCGACGAGTTCGACGACACGGGTCACCTCGACGACTCCCGCAGGGCGGCGAGCCCGTACCGCTTCTCGACGTCCACGCCCTCCCCGTAGTGGTACTCCTCCAACAGCGGCAGGATCTTGGTCCGCCAGGTCCGTTCGAGACCACCCTCCCGATAGACGCCCCGCTTCATCAGATACGAGGGCCCGATACGGAAGTCGGCGTCGTCGATACGGGAGTTGAGCGCGTCGAGCAGGTCGGCCGGCTCGGCGTCGTGGCCCTCGCGGGTGAGCCAGCGGCGCAGCAGTCCGCTGGTCGGCTCGGTGCGCGGGGACAGTTCGACGAAGGCGAAGCGGCGGCGCATCGCTGCGTCGACGAGGGCGATCGACCGGTCGGCGGTGTTCATCGTGCCGATCACGAAGAGGTTGGGCGGCAGAGCGAAGTCGTCGCCGGAGTACGTCAGCCGGACCGACTTGTTGCGGTACTCCAGCAGGAAGTACAACTCACCGAAGACCTTGGCCAGGTTGGCGCGGTTGATCTCGTCGATGATCAGGAAGTGCGGGATGTGCCGGTTGCCCTCGCGGGAGGCCAGATCGGCGAGTTCGCGCAGTGGACCGGCGGTGAGCCGGAAGGCGACCTCACGGGTCTGCGGATCCTCCTGGGGCCGGAAGCCCTCGAAGAAGTCCTCGTACGCGTACGACGGATGGAACTGGACGAGCTTGACCTGCTCGGGCCCGCCGCCGAGGAATTCGGCGAGCTTCAGGGCGAGATACGTCTTACCGGTCCCGGGCGGACCGTACAGCACCAACTGCCGTTCGTCCCACAGCAGATCACGGACCTCACGCAGCCAGTCCGTGTCGTGTACGAGGAGCTCCTCGGCCAACTCGTCCGTAGGTTCGGGCAGCTCCAGCTCACGCCGGGCGGTGAGCGCGGGGATCTCCGCGCTCGGGTCCCGATCGGCGGCCTCGGCCTCCTCGATCAGGTCCTCGTCGCTTATCCCCAGGCCGTCGATAAGGTCCTTCACCGCGGTCAGGTCGACGACGTCATGCTGCGCGGAAAGCTTCTGCTGGAGTGCCTCGGGCAGGCCCTCGTACGCGTGCCCGTCGTCCGCCCAGTCCACGGGCCGGCGCAGATCCGACCGGCCGTCCTCGGAAGCGAGCTGCTCTGCGTCGCCCGTGATCTTGCCGACGTACAGACGACCGCCCGAGATGGTGCACATGGTGTCGCCGGGCCTCATCCGGGAGAGGAACATGTGCAGTTCCTCCACCAGCTGCACCTTCTGGTTGTACGTCGCGGTGGAGGCGTAGTCCTCCTCGACGGCGGTGCGCAGCCGGTCCTTGCTGACGCCCTGCTCGACACCTTGCCGCAAGTGGCGTGCGCGCAGGGTCACCAACCCCTCGGACAGCCACAGACGCCGGACAAGGTCGAGGCCCGAGACATTGGAGCCGCGTACCAGCCAGGCCCGGTTGGGCCCCCACCACACCTGGTCGAGATAGTCGGAGAGCGGATGGCCGTCGTCCGTCTTCCACTCCAGCCAGCCATTGGCACTGCGACCGACCAGGATCTCGGCGGCGGCAGACGGCGAGTTGCACTCGACGTCCCGCATCGTCTCCAACCAGCCCGGCCACTTGGCTGATTGGGTAAGGACCCCTTCGTCGATCAGCCGCTGCCTCAGCCGATAGGACGAGGGCATGCGCACGGGGAACGACGGCACCACCTCGGACCGGCCGGGAGAACCGGCCAGGACGACGAACTTCTGACTTCCGTTCGTCCCCTTCTCGGTCAGCAGCCGCCCCCGGGCCTCGGGGCCGCCGTTGGGCAACCGGAGCCGGAACTCCGGGTACTGCGGGCCGTCGTCGGCCATGGGTTCCCCCTTGCACAGCTGGTGCGATCTTGATTGCAGCGTACGGGCCGGCACCGACAGCCCCGCAGGAAATGCCGGGAGATTTTCGGCTCAGCTGCCTGTGGCACGGAGGACCGTCAGGAGGCTGGTGACCTCCCGCAGTCGCCCGTGGATCTCCTCCGGACGTGGCGGCAGCTCGTACGTGCGGTAGTGGCATGCCGCGCTCAGCGCCGACCAGGTGGTGCGGCATCGGCGGGCGGTGTCGTGGCCCGCGTACCACTCCAGGCACAGCATGCGGTGCTTGCCGACCCGCGTCATCGAGGGTGTGACCCGCCGCCAGTAGGCGTCCAGGGCCTGGTCGAGCGCCATGCGGAGCAGGACCGCGGCGGCACGGGCGCGGAGGCCGGGAGGCAGGGTGGTCACGGTGCCGGGGGCGGGCAGGAGGAGGCGGGCGGCGGCGGTCACCAGGCCCTCTGCGGACGCGCTCATCGGGCGCCCCCGGTGCTCTGGGTCCCAGCATTGTTCCGGATCGCCGCCGCGAGCGCCTTGGTGCGGCGGACGAGATCCTTACGGTCGTCCACGGTCGGCAGGGGCGTGTGGGCACCCGAGTTGAAGGCCTCGATCAGCGCCCAGCCACCGGGACAGATCCGCTCGACGGCTGCACGGGCAGGCTGCTGCTCGTCGCCGAGGAGGGCGAGCGACACGTACGACTTGGTGCGATCGAGGGACTCCACGCGCTCCTCCACGGCCCGAAGCCCGAGCCCCTCCTCGTCGCGGAGCCTGCGCCGTGCCGTCTCCAGACAGGCGGCTTCCACCGCCACCCTGCACATGGCGGGGAGCACATGGTCGGCCACGTCCTGCGGCAGGCCGCGGTCCAGAGAGACGGCCCGCGCCTCCGCGAGAGCCTGTTCCACCGGGTCGGTGAGCGTCTCCACGCCCACCACGGAGTCGGTCTGGCGGCTCACGCGCAGGACGGTCGCGCTGATGCCGAGGTGTGCGACGGCCTGCTGGAGCCGGGTGTCATGGGTGAAGACGATCACCTGCCGGTCCTGGGCGTACACGTCGAGCACCCGGGCCAGACCCTCGACCTTCTCGGGGTCCATGGACTGCACGGGGTCGTCGATGACGAGGAACCCGAACGGACTGTCCGCGTGCGTGGCACGGGGCAGGAAGAGCGAGAGCGCGAGTGAGTGCAGCTCGCCCTGGCTCATCACGCTGTAGGCGGGGGCGGACATGTCGTCCACGGAGACGTCGAGCTCGACCTTGCCACGACCGGGAGTGCCCGCGAGAGTGACGGATCCGAGCGTGACACTGCTGTGCTCGCACAGCTTCTGCCACACCTCCTGCGACCGCTGGGCGAACGGCCGCAGGCGCTCGTCGCGCAGCTCGTCGATGATCGGCCGCAGCCAGGCCCGTGCCTTGCGCGCGTGCTTGCGGCGCTCGCGCGCGACCTCGGCCGCTTCCTCGGCACCGAGCCACTCGGCCAGCCGTACGGCGAACGGCTGCCAGGCGACGTCATGCGCGGAGAGCCGCTGAACGGCTTCCTCCCGTACCTGCCGGCAGGCGTCGTCCAGGGTCGCCGCGGCACGCTCGACGCGGTCCGCCAGCTCGCGGGGGTGGATGACATCCCGGCACTGGACCCACTCCTGCCACACCACCGTGAGCGGGGAGTTCTCGCCGCGCAGCCACACCGGAACCGGCTGTACGAGGTCGTGCACGGCCCGCACGGCCACCGCCACCTCCTGCCGGGCGGCCTCGGCCTCGGCTGCCTCCGTCTGGAGCCGTTCCACCTCCGTCCGCGCCTGCTCGGCCCACGCCCGGTCCAGCCGCTGCTCGGCGCCGCAGACCGGGCAGTCCGCGCTCCCCGAGCGCCGCTGGTGCTCGATCGCCGCCTCCAGCAGCCGGGCCAGGCGGCGCGCCTCCTCGGCACTGCCGTACCGGGCCTCCTCTGCAGCGGCGGCGGCCTCCCGCAGCCTTCCGACAGCCCCGCCGACCTCCGCCAGATCCGGCCCGGCGAGGCTCGCGTGCTGTCGCAGCCGGGCCAGCTCGGCCTCGGCGGCCGGGGTACGGCTCCCCAGCAGCGCACGCACCCGGCCGAGGTCGCGCTTGGCTCCCGACAGCGCCTGGGTGGCCTCGCGGGACCTGGGGTCGTCGAGCGTGCCCAGCGCGTCGAGGAGTTGCGCGGTGAGGGCGTCCGCGTGCTTGATCGCCTGCTCGCACTCGCCTGCCGTGTCCTTGACCCGGCCGTCGAACTCGGCGAGCAGTTCGAGCCCGAGAAGCTTGAAGAAGGCGTCGTGCAGGCCGCCGAGCGTGCCGTTGATCATCGACCCGAGTTCGCTGTACGGCAGGAACGGCCGGGCGAGGTCCAGCGCCTCGGCGTCGACGACCTCCTCCAGCTTCCGCTCCGAGCCGTCCGGTCCCTCGACCTTGGTGCGCGCCTCGTCGACCTTGAGCCCGTGCCAGGTCCGCCGCACGGTGACCGCCTCGCCCCGCTCGCCGACGGCCAGCTCGACGCAGACCTCGGGGGTGACGTCGGGACTGTGCAGGTTGCGCCAACCCTTCTGCCAGTCGGTGGCCCGTCGCCCGTCCCACCGGGAGTTGCGTCCCGTCAGCGCGGTCTCGGCGGCCTCGGCGAAGCTCGACTTCCCGGAGCCGTTGGGACCCGCGACGACGACCAGCCCGGGCCCGGGCGGCAGTTCGAGAGTGGTCCGCGGACCGACACCGCGCCAGCCGGCCGCTGTGATGGACCGGAGCTGCACGGGCCCGGCGCGCCCTCCACTGCTCGTGGCCGGTTCGTCGGGGACCAGCTCGCGCAGCAGCTCCTGCACCTGAGGCGCGAGGTCCGAGTGGCGCAGTCGGTCGAGGAGGAGGGTGCGGAGGGAGGCAGGGGGCTGATCGGTCATGGTCTGTTCCCGTTGTCGGGGCGTGGGAGAAGGGGCCACGCGGACTGATGATGCGTCTTGTTGGCGCTTTCAGCATGGCGACATCTTGTTAGCACTGTCAACGTATATTTAAGATTCCCGATATTCGAAACTGTGTACGCACTGGAGATGTCGGACCGGTCGACCCAGCCCGCGGGATGCGCTGTCGCTCGTCGAGGACCGCGTCGACAGGGCGGCGAACCTGCAACTGCTGAGGGGACCCGAGAACATCGCGAAGCAGGCCGACCTGCCCGCTGCCTGGCTTCGGAAGCACTTCGCCTCGGATGCCCCGCGCGAGAGTTGGCTGAGGGAGTACGACGCCACCGGCCTGCCCGAGGATGTGACCGGTTTCCCGGAGTTCTGCGAGGCCCGCCATACACGCATGCGGCAGCGCCTCACCGCCCTGCTGGGGGCGGCGGATTCCGCGGAACAGGCCGTGGATACACGGGATGCCTCGGCTGCCGTGCCGGATGACGAACCAGATCCGGGGAACGAGGGGCTGTGAACAAGAACCTCGAACCGCAGGAGTTCGTCATATCGGTGTACCGGCCACGTTGAACGGCCAAGGGGCGGAACAAGGAGGTCGCTCCTCGCCGTCCTGTTCCGCCCCCACCCGGCTGTCCCGGGTCAGCGTCGGTCTGTGGCTCGCGGGTGCCCCGTACTTGCGAAGGTGATCCAGCAAGTCTCCCGGACGGTGTCGAGGAGGTACCAGATTCGGCCGGCGCCGGTCACCTCGATCTGCCACTGCTCGCAGGTCTGCCCGCGGTGGGTGCCATGCGCCAGGCCGCCCTTGAGACGGTGGTGCCGGGGTGTCTCGGTGGCCGGTCTGGGGGCGGTGCGCATAGTGATCCAGGCGCGGTAGGTGTTCTCGCGGGCCTGCTGAGCGAGGCTCTCCCAGCCCTTGGCCGAGGCCGCGTCGGAGAAGCGGACTTCCCAGTGGCCGTCCGGTGCTGGAGGTGCGGCGCGGTCGCCGCGGCCCGCGGTCATGTGACGTCCCGAGGGTCTGGTGCCGGGCCGTAGTCCTCGCCGTGATCCCTGGTCAGCGCGGCCAGCAGTTCGGGGTCGGAGTAGACCTCGGCGGTGTGCTGCCAGGCGATGAGCAGCTGGGCGATGGACGCACTGTTGCCGACGGAGTCGGCGGCTCGCATGGTGTCGACGAGTTCGACGGCGAAGGCGTGGAGATCGGGCTCGGGCAGGAAGCGGACCCAGGGGAACGCGTCCGGCAGTATGTCGAGGAGCAGTTCCATGCTGCCGGGCTCCCGGCGAGCCATCGCGGCCAGCATCCGGGTGGCTGCCGACACCACGGTCTGGTCCTGCTCGGCCCGGGCGGCAGTAGTGAGGACCAGATCCTCACCGTCTCTGCGGTGCAGGAGCAGTCTCGGCGATTCCTGGAGCCGGGCAAGCGTCTGCTTGTTCTTGTTCACCAGCTCGGAGAAGTTCACGGCTGCACTCTCGGCACTCATGACTTTGAAACTACTTCGAAACTCGCCCTGGCGCCATCGCCCAGAAGTAGGGACGCGGCGTGGTGAACCGATCACCGCCCTGCGCGTTGCGATTTTCGCAACTCACCCCTACTGTGAACCTATGAGTGAGTCCGTAATCGATCGTGTACGCAAGGTCATGACGGCGGCCTCGATCAGCCAAGCGGCGTTCGCCGAGGTCGTCGGGTTGTCGCCTGACAAGCTGTCGAAATCTCTCAGTGGCGTCCGCAGGTTCACCTCGTACGACCTCGCCCGGATCGCGGATTTCGGCGGCACCACGGTCGACTGGCTGCTGACCGGTCGCGAACCGTTGCGCCCCGACGTCGCGGCCCGCACCAGCGCCTCGTCGGTGGACGAGCGGGGGCGCAGTCAGCTCAAGGATCTCGTCGAGAGGTTCACCACGGCGCACGAAGTGATCGACCTACTGGGTCTTTCGCCGCGACTGCCCGAACTGCCTGGCGTCCGCGCGGACTTGAAGCGTTACGTCGACCAGGGTGCGGCTCTCGCGGAGGACGCCCTTGCCGCACTCGCCGCCGCAGGCTCACCGACCGTCAGCGATCTGGGCACGGCCGATCTGGTGCACGCTTTGGAGCGTGCCTTCGGCATCGACGTCGCGAAGCTCGGGCTGCCGGACGGAATCGACGGCGCGGCCTGGCAGGCGGACGGGTTCCGGCTCATCATGATCGCCCGGACGAAGGTGCCGACCCGCCAGCGCTTCACCCTCGCCCACGAGTTCGGTCACATCCTTGCCAGGGACGCCCAGGATCTGCTGACAGAGACCCATCTGTCGCCCGGACGCCAGAAAGACCTGACCGAGGTGCGGGCCAATGTGTTCGCCGCTCACTTCCTGATGCCGCGCAGTGAGATCGCTTCGTGGACAGGGGAGAAGGGCATCACCGACGAGCAGCTCACCTCAATGGTCGTGCACTTCCAGGTGTCCCCCAGTGCTCTCGCGGCACGGCTCACGCAGTTGGGCCTGATCACCTCGGAGACAGCGGACAGGCTGCGCGGACTCACGACGCAGGACTGTCATTGGCTGACCGGACAGAGCGATCTGTTCGAGGCTCGCAAGACGTGGTCGCTGGCCAGACGACTGCCTTTCCGTCCCGCTCAGTTGCTCTACGAGGCCTACCTCGCGGGGGACACGACACTGCGCCCGCTGGCCGCCTACACGGGCCAGGACGTGGACAGAATGCGGGAATTGCTGGAACCCGAACCGGCTCCGCCGGAGGATGTGCCGTCCGGCAGTGACATGGACGAAGGGGACCTGGTCTTCCAGCCATGACGCGCCACTGCTGGTTCCCCGACAACACCGTGCTGTGCAACTTCGCCTCGGTCGACCGGCTGAGTCTCCTGGAGAAGGTGCTTGACGGTCGGGGCCGTTGGACACAGGCCGTGGCCGCCGAGGCCGAGCAGTCTGCGCGGTTCTGGCCGAAGCTGCACCAGGTGCCGGTCGATGGCTGGCTCGGTGATCCCATCGAGATCGACGATCCCGCCGAAACCGCCTTGGTCGACCGTGTCCGCCGAGTCGTCTTCGCGGGCTCCCCGACCCGTCCGCTGCAACACCTGGGCGAGGCAGAGACCCTGGTCGTCATCGAGCATCGCAGCGGTTTCGCCGACTCGGTGTGGATCACGGACGACGGCGAAGCGGGCCGGTACGCGCACCGCAAGGGCATCTGTGTGAAGGACAGCGTCGACATGATGCGTGAAGCCGCCGTAGGCGGTCTGGTCACGGCCGAGGACGGCCATCGTCTCCTCCTGGGCATGGAGCAAGCCGGGCGCCACCTACGGGGCATTCCACGCCGAGCGGGGGATCTGCTGTGCTGAGGGGGGTACGCGCGTGATCCCCGAGCCCCTGCACGGCGACCCGCGCGCAGTGACGTTCAGCAGGTCAGATCGCCGGTGAGGCCCGGTTCGTTCTCAGAGTCGGACCGCCCGGCAGGAGCCCTGCCGTTGCGTGCCATGCTGTGGCGGTCTTCGAAGGGGAGGGTGAGATGACTGAGAAGCCGCTGACGCACAAGCAGGCGCTCGCCGCGGTGATCCAGGCGCTGGGTGGCACCTGGGACACGGAACGTGCCGTACTGGCTCTACGAGTTGCCGGGTATCAGCCGGTGAGCGACGAAGCCGCGGGTAAGGAAGCCCGCCACAACCTGCGCGAGCTTGCCAAGGACGGTCTGATCGTGCGGCCGGACCCGGATCAGGCCGTGTATCGGCCGGCGTAGTCGCCGTCGCAGCGGTGCGGCACCGGCCGGTCAGGGGACGACGGGCTCCTGGAAGCCGTTCGTGGTGATGTGGGCGATGGCTGACGGGTGGCTGGTCAGCCACTCGCCGCACACCCGCCAGCGGGGAGAGGTGCCATCGCTGAACTCGGGGCGTACTTCCGCGACGAGCTTGTGGTCGCACTCGCCGCGCGACGCCATCGAGCAGATCACATCCCCCTGTTGTTCAACGGCCGGCACGTACGGGTGGATCGACAGGATCGGAGAGCGCATCTCCCGTGCTGCTGTATGAGGCATGGCGGGGAGAGTAACAACGTGGCTTCGCGGGCCGCTTACGTGCCGTCCGATGCCCGCATGAACACCCGCCCCGCCGCCTCGGGTCCTGAGCTGGTTGGTCAGTTCGGGAAGTCGAGGGCCTCTTGACCAGGGCCGGGGGTGCGTCGAGACTGCCGCGGCGGCCTCGGTTCCTTCGTCGCGTAGGTGGGCACGGGCAGGATGCCCTCGTGGCGGAGGTCGTCGGTGGTGATGAGCGGGCCGTTGCTCACCGAGTCCAGGAGCCGGGCCTGTCGGGGCTCAAGAGCTACGAGGAGCCCGAGCGCGTTGATGAGGTCCAGCAGGTCGACGGTCCATTGGGAAGTCCAGGTCGGGGGCAGGATGTCGTTCAACGGGGTCTGCCGTTCCACATCCGGTTTGAGCTTGCGGAAACTGAACCACTTGCGGATCACCTGCACGCCGCCGATCCGGTACTCCCAGACTTCCGGCGCCACATTGCGTATGGAGCCGGTGCCCACGGTGAGAATTCGCGTCGTCACGTCGTAGGAGATGCTGTCCGGCAGCCCGGCGTCCTCTCCGATCTCGCGGTCACATTCGGGTCGCTCTGCCAGGGGCAGTCTCGGAGTCGAATCGGATGCGCTGTCGCGGTGGTGAGAAGCGAAGCGTCGGCCGTAGGTGTGGATCCATATCGTGCGACGACCGACTTCCACCACATCTGCCCATAACGCCGAGTCACGCGTCAGGGGGATGCGGGCGCCCCGTTCGGCCAGGTACGTGGCGAAACGGCGGGTGTAGCCGCTGTGGCCGGCTATCCCTGCGATGTACGCGAAGAGGTCTTCGGCGGTAACCGGCACTCCATGCATTTTGGTGAGCAGTTGTAGCAGTCCGGGTGTCACGTTCGGTTCGGGGAGGTGGGGGTGGCGGTAGAGGGGTGCGATGCGGCCGCCTTCCGTGCCCTTGAAATGATGCATGTCGGGTATGAGGGCGGTGAAGCTCACTGCCGGTCCGGAGCGGCCTGACTCCGTGTGCAGTTCGGACAGATAGATCTGACGGCGGTCGTTGTGGGCGAACCACAAGGCTGGTCGCGGATAGTCGATCACCCTGCGGTCCGCGATGAGGTGCTGCCGGTCGAGGGTCATCCGTCCGTACGGGACGATGGTCGGCTCCGTTTCCTTTTCCTCGGCAAGACTGCCCCTTTCCTGCTGGCCCGGCAGTGGTGGTTCCGGTTTGTCCGGTCGGCGGTCTCGGGTCTGTTTCAGCAGAGCCGCTTTGTCCGCTGCCCGAGCTTGCACGAGCACGCGCCAACGCATTCGCAGTACGTCCTGGCTGGGCGAGACGGGCCAACTGCGGTTGTTCTTGTTGCCGGACGTCATCCACGGAAGCAACACGTCCACGGTGGGCATGGCCGCCCACTCAGCACCCGCAGTGATCTGAAAGGGAGCAGTCCACTGCGTCGGACACAGCTGCCAGGGAGTGCCCTCGTGATGGCCCTCGATCCCCAGTTCCTCCAGCCAGTCGAACTTCTCCTCCCGTGTTCCCGCCGGTACGTCGAGTCGCCATATGCGTGCCGGATGCTGCGGGTCCGGCGACCCCCGGCGGACGAATACGGCGATACAGACCTCGCGCTTCACGTCCTGGAAGACACGGGTCCGTGGGTCGGGGTAAGGACCCTCGGGGGAGAGGCCGATGACCCAGCCCTCGTCGGCCGCCTCGCGTAAGTAGTGGCGCATGCCGGCCGCGCCCTTACTGTCCAGAAAGCCGGAGTTGGTGATGAGGGCGACGATTCCGCTCGGCGCTTTCGGCGTGCCCGAAGCTGTCACCTGGTCGAAGACCTTCCAGGTGGACCACGCCCAGAAATACACGTAGAGGTTGTCCAGGGCGTAGCCGATGCGGCCGTTGTCCTCCGGGTGGAAGCGCGCGAGGATCGGGCCTTGGTCGTTCGGATTGCCTTCGGTGACCCACCGTCCGACACCTGACTGCTTCGCGCCCCGCAGATAGGGCGGGTTTCCGATGACCACCATGACTTTCTCGTCCGCTTTGACCTTGTTGGCCATACGGCGGTGTCGGGCGATCGCCTCGTACATCAGCCCCAAGTGGTGCTCGACGGCTGGATCGTCGAGCGTGTCGGCAACCAGAAGCCTTGGTGGGTGACGTGTCACATCGGTCTCGTGGGCCTGGAAGGCATGGTGCACACGGAGTTCGGCCACCGCATACGGCCCGGTCTGTTTCTCCAGCCCGACGATCCGCTTCGAGAGTTCCCGCAGAAGTCCGGGTTTGAGGTGCCTGCCGTGCTTCAGCGCGAAGTTCTTGGCCACGTGGTCGATGATGTTGATGAGGAAGGTTCCGGTACCCATGGCCGGATCGACCACGGTGACGTCCTGGCTTCCGTACCCGTCTTCCTGGCCGAGTCGGTCACGCAGCACCTCGTCGGTGAACCGCACCATGAAACGGACGGCTTCGCCGGGTGTGTAGTACGTCCCCGTCCGCCGCCGCAGTTCCGGGTCGTAGGCGCTGAGAAAGCCCTCGTACAGGTGGAGGTAGGCGTCTCCTGTCTCGTCCTTGAACATCTCGGGGTCGACGGCGGACATCACGTCGATCAGCGGATCGATGATCCCTCGTAGGTCGTCGAGGGCGTCGTCCGTCAGTACCGCCAGCGCCTTGCCCATCAGGGAGTGGCGTTTACCCAATCGGGTCGCGACATCGGGGAGGGAGAGCTTGTCCAGGTCGATGTGATGGAGGCGGGCCAGCAGGACGGCGAAGGTGAGCGTCTGGCTGTAATGGTCCGCGAACTCCTCTGGACGGGCGTCGGGAAAGAGCAGATCCTTCCAGTTCCCGGCCAGGATCGAGAACGCCGCATCGGCCTCTCCACTTTCCTCGCGGGTGAGACGTTCGGTGACCTCGTCGCGCAGCAGGGCGCAGATTCCCGCGATGCGCTTGACCAGTTCGTCGATGCTGCCGTGGACGATGGGCGCCGGTAAGAAGAAGTGCGTGAGGGCGCGCTCGAACCCGGAGTCCGCGACGACGAGTTGCCGACTCCGACTCCCGGACTCCAGATCTCCGACGAGGCGTCCGACAGGGCCGACTCGCTCGCCGAAGCGGTAGACCGCCCACTGATATCCGTCGGTGTACAGGACGTTGTGGAGGGCCTTGATCTTCCCCCACTGCTTACGGTCGTGGCTCTTCGCGGACCACTTCTCCGGGTCGACCCCTCTCCCCG
The DNA here is from genome assembly GCF_014596915.1 of Streptomyces sp. TRM68416. Lineage (GTDB taxonomy): Bacteria > Actinomycetota > Actinomycetes > Streptomycetales > Streptomycetaceae > Streptomyces. The sequence continues at coordinate 215,100 of NZ_JACVWU010000001.1, read as the reverse complement.
GCTGCTTCAGCTCGACGTGCCCGATAGTCCTGCCGCCGCAGCTGATGGCGAAGTCAGGGCGGATCCTGAGCTTCTTGACGCGAGTCTGACCGTGGGCGATGAGTTTGAGCCGTTGCCGCAAGGCCATGCCGCGCAGCAGATGCTCCACCGGTGCGGTGAGGCTCTCCTCTTTGCCGCTGTCCGCCCCTGCCGGACCTTGCCGCTTTGCTCTGACCTCCTGCCCGAACTGCGCGACGAGGTCTGCGACCGATCTGGTGGTGCCTTTTCCCGTCGAGACGTCCCCTCGTGACATCCGCCCCCCAAGGCCGCACCCACGCAGGTGATCAGACCCATACAGAATGCCCATGACATGGCAAGCGGCAAACACAGATACATGTGGGCTGATAGGAGGCATGCCCTGAACCCCGGCACGTAGGGGGCACTAGGGCGGTATGCGGCGGAGCGCTAACACGGATCTACTGCTCGCCGGTCTGCCGCCGGCACGCCGAGCGGCAACGAGAACAGGAACGCGACGAGGCACGAGCCCGCCGCCTCGGCGAGACACCGCCTGCACTGCCCGAGCTTCCGCCACCGCCCAAACCCCCGCACCGACGCGGCACCGGCCGCCAAATCACCGCAGAACGCGACCCGTTGGAGCCCACAGCGACCCGCAACTGCCCGCACTGCCAGCAGCCAGTGACCATCGTCGCCCTGCTGGCCACCCCAGAAGCCGCCAGACCCGCCATGCCCACCGGTCCGGATGTCATCCCGATGCGCAGACTGCCCTGACGCGTTCCTGAGCGGGCACCGAACCGATATGAGCCCGCGGCCGGCAGGATTCCCTCCGGCGGCGGGCCTCGTCGTTCATTCCAGCAGTTCCAGCAGGCGGCCAGCCTGTTTCTCCGCAGTGCCGGGAGGGTTTCGGGGATGCTCCGGATCATCTCTCGCGAGCAGGAACAGCCAGACCAGAGCCAGCAGTCTCCTGCACTCGTGCAACCGCGCCGTCTCCGCAGGAGAAAGGTCGAACTGCCCCAAGAACGCCGGGACATCCAACGGGTGCTCGACCCAACTGCCCACATGCTCGGTGATCTCCGCCAGCTCAAAGGCACGATCACTGCGGCCTGAATCCTCGAAGTCCACAACTTGGACCCTGGTTCCGTCCCACAGATAGTTGGCAAGATTGCCATCGCCCGGGCCGAACACCTCGGGCACCTCCTGCGAGGCGTCGGCTTCAAGCCCGGAATGAGCTACCCAGCCCAGCCCGGCATCCATGGCCCGCCTCACCAGCCCTCCGGCCCGGGGCCGCATCTCCACCGCCCACATGCCGAGATGGCCGACGAGCTCGCTCGGCCGTCCGGGTCTGAGCGGAACCTTACGAACCACATCAGATGGCACGGCCGCATACAGCGCGGCCAGGGCCTCAACCAGTGCCTCAAGTTCTCTCTTGCCCAAAGCAGTTCCACGCAGGGGGACCCCCACGAGGCGAGACATCGCCACCACAGGACCTTCAACTGCAAAATCTGCTTCGCACGGCTCAGGCACCAGCCCCGGAGCGTGAGCAGACAGCAGCGTCAGCCCCCGCCACTCACGCTCGGCACGGCCATCGTCCCCCGAGGCGAACCGCTTGATCACGCGGTCCGCGGTCATCTCGATCCCATGGGTGCCCCACCGGCCAGAGCTCATGGGAAGTAATCCTGCCAGGCCATGCCACTCGCGCTCTTGTTCCCCACACTCCCCACACTGTCCAAAACCGAATCAAGCGAGGAGCAGGAGCATCTCTGGCCGGATTCAGGAAGCCTCATCAGGGTCACGCTGGATGCTGTCGGGTGTGGAGTGACGGACAGCGCGTGGTGCGGGTACGGAACGGGAGGGGGCCGCGTATGACGGGCGGCATCGACATCATGGCCGAGGGCTGCGGCGACGGGGAGGCGGCCGGCGGCTTGGTTTCGGCAGTGGGCTCGGTTGGAGCGGGTGGCGGTGAGCCTGCGTAGGGGCCGGAGTCTCACTCCGCCGTCCCACGCCGGGATTGAGCTCCGGCAGGGTTTCTGGGGGGGCGGGCGACGCGACATGAAGCGTGGCCTGTCGTTCCGACGGATCAGTGCAGCGCCCGTTGTGCCGCACGGATGAGACGGTGGGCGTCAATGTCGTACACGGCGGACTCCCGGAGCGTCTTCCAGGTGCGCAGATGCGTGTCCACGCTGGGTCCGTCGTCGATCCACAACTCCGCGTGCCAGTTCTCGACGATCACCTGGCGGTCGTCGTAGATCCAGAAGGCGGTGGCCGGGGGGATTTTGAGCGAAGCGGACAGGGGGATGATCCCCAACTCCACCGTGTCCAGGTCGATTGCTCCTGCGAGGCGATCGAGCTGTGCGGTGAGTACGGACGGCGGACAGACCAGGGCGTGAAGTGCGGCTTCCCAAAGGATGAGGTGGAATCGCTTCGACGAGTCGTACAGCGCCTCCTGCCGCTTCATGCGGGACCGGACAGCCTCCTCGGTGTCGCGCGGCGATCGTTGAAGCTCCGCGTATCTCGTGAAGACCGACCGCGCGTAGTCCGGAGTCTGGAGGATCCCGAAGACCATGGAGGACTCCCAGCCACGGAACACGGAGGCGTCGGCGTGGGCGCTCAGGTGAGTGTCCTGGACCGCCTTGTGTCCCGAAGCCAGTTGACGCCGCCATGAGCGGATGTGCGACTCGAAGCCCCTCAGGCGCGCGAGTAGTTCGTCATACGCTTCGGGGCGGCCGGTTGCCTCCGTCCACCTGCGCAGGTCATCGGGTGTGGGCGTCTGCCTGCCGTTCTCCAGTCTGCTGACCTTGGACTTGTTCCACCCGGACTGCTCGGCGAGCTGTGTACCGGTGAGCCGGCCGTCAGGGGCGGAGAGCCGGAGTTCGCGCAGCCGTACCCCGAGTGCTTCCCGTGCCTGCTGGTAGTCCGTGCTCACCGGAGTACACCTGCCTCAATCCTCTTGCGCGGTCAACCGGGCCGCGAACTCCTCGTACGGGATGGCATGATGCAGCGCCGCGTCCCGTGCCATGACGTACCGCAGTACTGCGGCAGGCTCGGTGATCAGCTCGACGCTGACCAGATTGTCGGCGTCGTCGAAGTTGAGTAGCGCGACCAGCCGGGAGTCGAAGATCCAGAAATCTTCCGCAGGCAGGCTGAGGCGGTCGGCATCCTCGCGCGACAGATTGAGGATCTTCTCGCCGACGGCGCTGTTGCGACGCGCGTTGTCGAGTAGATACAGCTGGCCTGCTGTAGGCGGGTTGTCGACGATGCGGACACGTTCGAACCGCTTGCCGAGCGCGCTCTGCTCGCGGCGCTCGGCACACCACTCCGCGTCGACGCCTTGCCAGTTGACGGGCTCGCCACGCGTGAACTGGGCGTAAGTGTCGGTGCGCTCGTCCGACGCGTATCGGCGGCGCGTCTCCAGACGCCACGCCGTGTGCTCGAACTGTGTGAAGAGTCGGTCGAACTCGTCCAGCCCGATGATGTCCGGCACTCGGACGACCTCCTTCGGGCCGAAGTCGACCAGCAGTTCGCGCGGCACCACGATGGGCACCTCGCCCTTGTTCAGGTGCTGAAGCCGGGCGATGTCGTCGGGGTCGGTCAGGGCGGGGCCGTGCACGATGACCTCACCCGTGTCGAGGTCTTCATGAATGGACGGGCACCCGTTGACGCCGCTGCCCGTGCCATTGAAACGCAGTCGTCGGCTCATGATCACGTCCTTTGCCTTGGGGACCGATCTCCCAAGCGTCCACGAAACCAAGCCCTGGCGCCGGGTTCTGGGCAGCCTCAATCAGCAACTTTACGCAACCTCGTCGAGTGATAGCGCAACTTCGCGCAACTCTCCTGGCTCCTCACAACACCTGATCCCTACCGTCGCGTTCACGGCTGGAGCTCACCAGGCGAAAGGAGTAGGTCTTGACCGTTCCGCTCCCGAAAACCGACGTGGACTGGACCGCGCTGCGGAACTTCGCGGCACTGCGAAGGCAGCTCAGGGTCTCGTTGACCCCCGTCTGCAATCTGAAGTGCTGGTTCTGCCATAACGAGGGGGACGTGCCGCCGCCGTTCACTCACCTGCACCGGGACGCCAGGCCCCGGGCCCGCGAACTGACCGCCGATGACTACGTGAATCTCCTGCGCGAGCTGATCGGCGCCGGTCTGAAACGGGTCTACTTCACGGGCGGCGAGCCGCTGGCGTCGAAGCTGGCACGGCCGGTCCTCACTCGGCTTCCCGTCCACGGTCCAGACGTGTCCTACACGCTGATCACGAACGGTCTGCTGGTGCGCACACATCAGGACTGGTTTGCCACGACCGGCCTCTGGACAAGGTGAAGGTCTCCCTGCACTACTTCTCCGACGACTCCTTCCGGATCATTGCCCAGACCCGCGCCGGCATCGCAACCGTCCTGGACGGCATCGAGGCCGCCCGCGAGATGTTCGAGCGGGTGGAGCTGAACACGCTCATCCAGCGTGAGAACGAGCACGAGCTGCACGACATCCTCGCCTTCGCCCTGGAGCGCAGGCTGCCGTTGCAGTTCATCGAGTTGGTGGACACCGACTTCAACGCCGACCGGAAGTCCTCAGCCGTCGGGGCACGTGGCATCGTCGACCACCTGCGCACCCTTACCAGCGAAGAGGAGACAGAAGTCTCCGGCACGGGGCAGGGGCGACGGATCTTCCGTATCGACGGCATCGAGATCGACGTCATCCAACGCCAACTCGGGCGCCACCACGTCGGCCAGTGCGGCACTTGCCCAGTGAAGGCCAAGTGCGTGGAGGGCTTCTGGGCCCTGCGCTTGGACCACGCGGGCGGAGTCCAGCCCTGCCTGTTGCGGGACGACCTCCGCATGGACATCCGGCCCCTGCTGGCCGATCCGGAGCAGATCCCCGCGGCCGTGGCCCAGCACGTGTCCGCCTTCACCGAGGGCATGCTGTGAGCGCCCTGTTGTCCCCGTACACGCCCGGGACGGACGAAGGCCGCCTGGGGCCGTTCGTCGTCCTGGAAGGCGTCTCAGGGGTCGGGAAGTCGACGCTCGCCCGTCTGCTTGCCGAGCGGCTCGACGCCACGGAGATCCACACCCTCACCGATCCGCACACCGGTTGGTCCGACACGGTCAACCGGGAGCTTCGACCGCTTCCGCAGTTCGCCTTCTACCTCTCCGGCCTCCTGCACGTCTCCGACGTCGTACGGCAGCACCTTTGCGCGGGGCCGGTGGTCGCGGATCGGTACATCTCCTCGGTCATGGCATGCCATGCCGCAGTCAATCAAGTGGGCCTGGACCGGGTGCGAGAGCTGATCGCCCCGTTCCTGCCCTATCTCGTGGCGCCGGACGCCACCTTCTGCCTCATCAGTTCCGACAGCTCGCTGAAGCAGCGGATGAGCAGCAAGACGGACGTGAGGCGGGACGACACCGACCTGTTCGACGTCCCCGGACGCCTCGCCCGGCTCCGGGAGAACTTCCAGTCCGTCGCGGAGACCGATCTGAGCATGGTCATGCTCCCCACCGACGGCCGCAGCCCAGACGATCTGGCCGACATCATCGTCAAGCATCTGGAGGGCATGCGTGCTCAGCCCGATCGATACTGATGCCGTCATCCGTGACGGCCGTGTCGCCGGCGTGTTCCCGGACGAGATTCACGAGGGCGTCGCCTGGTGGGTCGCCGCCTGCTTCGTCGTGATCAGCCGTGCCCGGCAGATGGCCGTGGCCCACGATGACCACCCCACCACGACCGAGTTTCACCAGCGGTTCTGCCGCGGGGCCATCAACGCCGAGCACTTCGGCTGCCAGGTCTCCACCTTCGGCACGGCCGACGAATCCCAGCTCCTGCACGCCATGAAACAACTCGGGGGCGTCCCCGGTGCCCTGCTGACCACGACCGACGGCGGTGGGCGGCAGACCGTCACGATCCGCCTCTACGACGTGGACGGCCAGCCGGTCACCGAGGACACCGGCCTGGCCGGACTGCGGCAGATGATCGCCTCCGATCGGGTGCCCATCCCTGTGAACGACCAGGCGAAGGGCAGTATCACCGAACGCGCCGATCTGGTGGAGGAGTTGTGATTGACGCGGCAGAGGTCATCCGCAGCGGCACCAGCATCCTGTTCGTCACCCTGGACTCCCTGCGCTACGACGTCGCCCGTGCGGTTCTGCACGCCGGGCAGACCCCGTGCCTGGCGAAAATCCTGCCGGGCGGGGCGTGGGAGGAACGCCGCACCCCCGGCACGTTCACCCTCCCCGCGCACATCGCGTTCTTCTCCGGCTTCCTGCCCAAGCTCCCGCAGCCCGCACAGCCGCCGCGGCTGTGGGAGTGCCGCCCGCCCGCGTTCAAGACGGTCGACGCGGGCACGTTCGTCTTCGACGCGTCGAACTTCCTCACCGGGCTCGCCCAGCACGGCTACCGCACCGTGTGTATCGGCGGCGTGACCTACTTCTCGCGGGAGACACCGCTCGGGTCGGTGCTGCCCGACATGTTCGACGAGGACCACTGGCGGCCCGAGTTCTGTTCCCCGGAGCCCGACTCCACCCGCCACCAGGTCGACCACGCCCTGACCGTCGCCGAGCAGTACGCCGACCGGCCGCTGTTCCTGTTCGTCAACGTCTCCGCCACCCACGTCCCTCACGGCCACTACACCGGCGACAGCGGCGACTCCTGGCAGTCCCAGGCCGCAGCACTCGCGTACACCGACGAACACCTCGGCCGCCTGGTCGACGGGCTCACGGACAAGCAGAGATGGCTGATCATCATGTGCGCCGACCACGGCGACGCCTTCGGCGAGGACGGCTACCGCGGCCGTGGCATCGCCCACCCGACCGTGCTGAACGTGCCGTTCGCGGCCTGGCTGTCGGAGTAGGCGGCTACGCTCCCCGGCCATGAGCGACACATCCCGGCGAGGGACAGAGCACGACGCCTCCGTCATCGTGGCCCGAGAAACGGAAGGCATGGTTGCCGTCCTGACCGCCGAATTTCCCCGGCACGGCGGCGAGTACGTGTTTCTGCCCGGAGGACGCCGGGAGGACGGCGAGACACCGGAAGAGTGCGCGCGGCGCGAGCTACGTGAGGAAGCCGGCGTCATCGCCCAGACCTGGCGGCCACTCGGCTCGTACGCCATCACCCTGAACTCCACCGCCCGCATCCACCTGTTCCTGGCCGAACGTCTCACCTGCGGCCCGCAGCAGCTCACGCCCAGCGAAGAGGGCTTCAAGCTCATGTGGTGGCCCATGCCTGAAGCGATCCACGCCGCCACCGAGGGACGCTTCCTGCTTCAGGGGGGACCGCTCGCGCTGCTGCTGGCCCATCAGGCCATCGCCACCTGAGAGGAGCCGATCCCGGGCGACGGGTCGGTTGGCGAGGGCCATGCGCTCGACCCAGGCGACCTTCACGGAGTCGGTGTCGGACAGCTCCTTGCCGTCTTCGAGGGTGGCTGCGTTCATGGGGCCAATGTGGCGGGCGTGCGGGGGCGTGTTCCAGGAGTGACGCCCGTACGGTGCGTCAGCGTACGGACACATTCCGTGGACGGTACGCCGGGTCCTCCGTCACGCTGGGTGCTGTCGGGTGTGGAGCGACGGACAGTTCGTGTCACGTGTACGGAACGGGGAGGTGGCCGCGTATGACGGGCGGCATCGACATCATGGCCGAGGGCTGCGGCGACGGGGAGGCCGTCGGCGGTGAGCCGGATCGTGAGCCCGACCCCTCCGACAGTCTGCGGACCTGGGGAGCCGTCCAGCAGGCGCTGCGCGAGCACGCGGGGTACAGCAGGGCCGAGTTCGCGGACCTAGTGCGCTTCTCCAAGCACACCGTGGAGTCGGTGGAGCTGGGGCGGCGGATGCCCGACGAGTCGTACGTGGTGCGGTCGGAGGAACTCCTCGGGAACACCGGGGCGCTGCGGAAGTCGTCGAAGTACGTGACGCGGGGGCGGGGGGATGTGGGGCTCGCGGCCTGGTTTCGGCAGTGGGCTCGGCTGGAGCGGGTGGCGGTGACTCTGTGCACGTATGAGTGCAGGCTGGTGCCGGGGTTGCTGCAGTCGGAGGGGTATGCGCGTGCGGTGTTCGACAACAGCATCCCCTTGCTGTCGGACCAGGAGTTGGAGGACCAGCTCGTCGCGCGTCTCGATCGGCAGAGGCTGTTGCGTGAGCGGCCGAACGTCCCCTTCAGCTTCATCGTCGAGGAGCACGTCTTCCGGCGTCGGCTCGGCGGATCGGATGTGATGCGGGGCCTGTACGACCACGTACTGGAGCTGACCGCGCCGCGCAACGTGACGTTGCAGATCATGCCGGTGGATACGGAGTTCCATGCCTGCTTGGACGGTCCGGTGCGACTTCTGGAAACGCCGAAGCGGCATCGGCTTGGGTACTCCGAAGGGCAGCAGAACGGGCGCCTGATCTCCGACCCGAATGAGGCGAGCCTCCTCTATCAGCGCTATGACACACTGCGCTCGCAGGCCCTGAACCCCAAAGACTCACGGGGTCTGCTGGAGCGACTGCGAGGAGAGCTATGAGCACATCGGAACTCGCCTGGTTCAAGTCCAGCTACAGCGGTACTCAGGGCGACGACTGCGTTGAGGTCGCCACCACCGAACGGGCCGTATGCGTCAGGGACTCCAAGGACGTGACCCGCCCCCACTTCGCCGTCGGCCGGGATGGCTGGTCGCGGTTCGTGGAGTTCGCGGCAGGGGCCTGAGTACGTTCGTCCCGGCGGTCGCGTGATGACAACCACCGCCGGGACATCGGCCCGCCGCCGTCTCAGTCGCCCGCCCTGACAAGCTTCTCTGCCTCGTCGCGGAGGCTCCTGATTCCTTCCAGCGCTGTTTCACGCGCAGCGCTGATCTCCGCACCCTGCTTCGTGAGACCGCTGAGCGACTGCTCCACCTCGGCGATCCACTCGCTGAGGTGCTGCTCACCGGTGTCATTGAGGTCGGTCCGCTGTCTGAGCGCCACGTCGGCGAAGTGATCCCGGAGCGCCTGTCGGCGTTTCTTGATCGCCTTCCACCTGCTCTGGTCCTGCGCGATGCTCTTCACGTCCATCAACGGGCCCATGACCGCCACAGCCCACTGCACCTTTCCGGCCGCACCGGCGACCTTCTTGGTTGCTTTGATCCTGCCCCACGGCTTGAACTTGTCGACGCCGTTGGTGATCTTCCCGCCGGCGTCGAGCACCTTCTGGCCCGCGCGGGTCTTGTTGAGCCAGTTCGCGATCTTGGCTGCCGCTTCCGGCTCTCCTGCGACCTTCTCGATCAACGCGTGCAGTTTCTTGGCGCCCGCCTTCTCGGCCTTTTCGGCGGCTTCCCTGATGGCTCGTTCGTACGGTGACTGCGTGGGCGCGGCGAGTGTCGCCTCGGGGGCGTCGACTTCGTTCACCCAGACCTCGGGCTCGGGTACGGCATCGCCGTACTCGGCGACCAGCGCATCGAACGCCGCCCTCACCGACGAGGAGAACCTGACGTCGAAGTCGGTGCGGGCATCGATCAGTTCCCCGGTGACGGCAGTAGCGATGTCGACGGGGACGGCGCCGTTCTTCTCGGAGACGCCGTCGGCGGCTCTGCCTCCCGCCGTTCTGACCCTGGAGGCGACGATCTCGCTCTCCCGCTCCAGGGTGTCCAGCACCGCCGCCTTCGCTCGGGAGATCGACTCCTCGGCCTTCTTCGTGGTCCGCGCTGCGTCGAGTTCCTCTTCGTCCAGTTCCCACCGCTGCTCGGCGTCCTCCAGAACCCGGATGAGTTCGTGCGCCTGCGCCTTGGGCCGCATTCCCTCGACACCAGGTGCCGTGATTCTCCGCAACTCGGCGGTGAGGGCGTCGATGCCACTCTCCGCCACGAGCAACTTACGGTGTTCATCAGTGAGCTCGGGTTCGTTGCCCGCGTCGACATAGTCGCGCGCGTCAGTCGGGACGACCGGGACACGATCGGCGAAGGGCCCGAGCCGTTTGCGGATCTCGTCAAGGATGACCCCGCGGTCGCTGTTCTCGGCGCTCATCTTGTTGACGACGACGACACTGCGGTCAGCGAACCCGTCGGCATCGAGCGCCTGCAAGATCGCCTCGGTCTCCGCCTCGCCCGGCAGCTCGCTCGTTGTCACGATCATCAGCGCGTCCGCGCCGCGCACTCCACGCCGGGCTGCCGCGGAGTGCTCGTCGTTGCCGGACAGTGTTCCCGGTAGGTCGACCAGCATCACCCCGTTCCACGGATACGGCGTCGCCTCCTGCGTCTTGGGTGCCGCGTCGACGAGCTTTTCGACCTCGGCCGCCGGAAGTCGACGCAGTGCCGCGATGAGCATCGACTTCCCGGCGCTGTACGGCCCCAGGAGGGCGATCCGCAGCGGGCTTGTGTCCGCCTGGGGCAGACTCGCTGTCAGGCCTCGGGTACGAGGGTGAGCGTTCAGGATCTCCTTCGCCTGTGCACTCAGCGCGAGGACGCGGGCGTCCAGCCTCCCGTCAGTCATGCGCGGTCCCATCTCCATCTCCGCTCATAGAATCAGAGCAGATCTCGATCCGCTCGGTGAGGACGTCCACGATTCGCTCCTGCAAGCACGCCCGCACGTCCGCGACGCTGGACGCGTCGGTCCAGACGCGAAGTTCGACTCCTGGCGTTCGACGTGCCGAGCGGACGGTCGCCGGGTCACCGCCCGCAAGGGCCAGGAGCCGGCGCACCAGTACGAGGTCGATCGCGTCAAGGGCGGAGCGCACGGCCGACCTCAGTCGGCGGAGCTGCTCGAACCGCTCCCGCGTGCGACCGATGTCTGCGGACTGAGCTTCGAACTGAGCATTGATTTGAGCCGTTGTGTCGTCGACGACACGAGCCACCTGCGCTTCGCGCCCGTCGAACAGCTCATCGAGCCTGGCCTCGGCTGCGGCCGTGATCTCGCCGGTCCACTCGTCCCGCGCCCGTCGCAGGCGATCAACTTCGCCGCTCACTGCTTTCGCCGCTCCGGCCAGAGGCGTCAGTACGTAGTCCGCCACCACCACGGGAGGGGGAGCGAGCTTCTTGGGGATTCCCTTGGCGGCGACGGAGCCCATGAGGGCTGTCGCCGCCCCCTTGGCAGCAGCCGTGCTCACACTGCCGGGCTTCGCGTTAGGACGCGGCCGCACTTCCAACTGCTCGTCGTCCTGCGACTCTGGGCCGTGTGCCCGCGCGCGCAGAACCTTCCCCCGTTTCCGCGTCTCCTGATCGAGCTCGCTTTCGATACCTGAGACAAGTGCCTCCAATTCGAGACCGGTGACGAAGTCGCTCCACCGCTGCGCGTGATCCGCGCCGCCCAGCTCCCGAACCACACCCGGCAACCGCTCTTTGGCACGGTGCCGCTCCGCTTCGAGCCGGTCGCGCGTGTTCCGGCCCGCGGTCTGAAAAGCTTCGAGCAACGCGGCCCGTTCACTCGGCGCCGAGCGTTCGAGTTCGCCAAGCGCGAGGTCGATCCGGGGGAGTTCCACGGTCAGCCGGTCGTGGATCGCGGCGAGCGGCCCCCGTACGTTTTCGGCCAGCCGGACAGCGCGAAGGGGAATCGCGCGCTCGGCCAGGAGCTGTTGGAGGGACCGCTCCAGCTCGGGCAGCCTGCTCGCCCGAAGGGCCTTGTCTCCCAGCTCGCGATCCTCCGTGGACAGCGCCTCGTGCGCGGCGCCGGAGTGGACCGCGAGGATGATGGGCGGCGCGACCCCGACCGCTCTGGCGACCTGTTCGATCCGGACGGCGTGCTCCGGCGCTGACTTGAACTCTCTGTTCGGGTGATCGGCGAAGAGCTCAAGACGGACAGGTGTGTTGACCAGCCCCTTCACATTGACGACAGCCAGCAGAGGTTTCCCCGAGAGGAGAAGTCGCTGGAGTTCGGCGGAATCCTCGTCGCGCAGCGTGTCGGCGTAGTTCCATATGACGGCGTCGGCGCCATCGCACGCGTCTCGGGCATGCTGGGCGTCGAAGTCGTCGTCCTTCGCGGCGACGCCGGGTGTGTCGAGGTAGGTCACGGAGCCGACATCGAACGCGGAGGTCTTCCGTGTGGTGCGGTGTGCGCCTCGCCCGATCCCGGTTCGGTCCGCATCGCCCATGAGGGCCTTGCGGAGCGTGGTCTTCCCGGACTTGGTTCTTCCGGCGATGGCCACAAGCAGTCTGCCACCCACCGCGGGCACGGTCCGCACGGCATCGTGCAGTTCGCGTTCGAGCGAGCCGATACGGCTGATGGACCGGACGAGATCCTCGCTCTCGATCGCGTACGGGGAGTACGACGTCCGCTGAAGGCCGGCTTCGACCTTGGCCCGGAGGATGGACTGGACATTACGGTAGGCCGAGCGACTCACGTCCACCGCCCCGGGCGGAAGCGCGAGCTCGCCGACCAGGGACTTCAGGGCCTCGCCGAGACCCGGTTCGGTTCGTCGCGCGTCCATCGCGGCGGCCACGCGGTCGAACGACTCCACGTTCTCCGTGTACCAGGACTCAAGAGCACGCAGCTTGTCGATGTCGGTCTGGGAGGCGACCGCCAGTAGCCCCGTCGCGAGCCGCGCGGCCGAACTCGTGGCCGGCGCTTCGAGGGAAGCGGTCGGGCTCACGAGCGCCGTCGAGAGCCCATGCTCGATCACTGCCCGCGCGCGGCCGTCCGCGAGCATTTCCAGAGTGCCTTCCGAAACGACGCCGGTGTCACGAGCCCCGATCGCCCAGACCAGGGCATCACGCCGATCCGCTCTGAACTTGAACGGCACGTCCGGCCCGAGCCAGCGCCACCATTCCGGTTGCACGGACAAAACCGCCTCGTACGACTCACTCGCGGCGATGAAGTCCTGCACCTTCTCAAGCCGTGTCACCAGATCCTGGTTCCGCAGATCCCGCGCTGTGGAGACACTGTGTTTGAGCACGAGCTCACGTGCGCCTGACGCCTGCCGACTACGTCGGCGGCGACTCAAGTCGGTCACCGCGCGATCGATGTCGATCTCAAAGATCGAACGCCAGATCTCCTCGGGCCACCCCTGATCCGCACGACGACACTGCTCAAGGACTCCAGGCAGTGTCCGTTCCGCGAGCGCCACAGCCGCAAGGTCTGCCCTGAGCGCCTCCGTCGTCACGCCCTCGAGCGCCTGGAGATGAGAACGCAGTCCTTCGAGCCGCATCAACTCTCGGAGGGCTCTGGCCTCGCTCGGCGTCAGAGTCCGCCCCTGAGCCGTTGCCAGACGGACCAATTCCTGTTCCTCGGCGCACGCCGCCACGGCGTCGGATATCCACGGGAGGGTGGTCCCGGACGGTGGCTGACCGGGACACCCACATGCTTGGGCAACCGCCTCCACGCCCTTGGCCAGCCGCTGGAGTGGTGCGGACCCGCCCGTGGCGTCGACGCCCAATGGTTCGAGCAGGAGGGCAAGCACCTCAGCTCTGAGACTCCCCGTGTCATTCAGTGCCGTGTCATTCACCACTACTCCTCGTGAGGGCGGTGGTATCTGAACTCGGGGAGGGGGCCGGAGCTCGGGGGAATCAGAGCCCTCGACTGCGGAGGAACCTCCGCTCGTACGACCTGGTGGCGAGGCGGCACGCAGGTGCGCGGTGTGAAAACCCACATGCCTTTCGACAAGGTGACCCCGAGGACCCGTTCCTTGTCCCGCAGCCAGGGATATCTGTTCTGCAACTCGACATAGTTGTCGTTGGTGACGACGGTCCCGCCGGTGTCCTCCGCGATCGCTGTGACAAGAGCGTCGCCCTTGCCCTCGGTTCCAGCTGGAGGCTGGATGAGGTCCCCTTTGCTGAGCGCCGAGTCCACTGCTGCGCGTTCTTCCTCCACGACCTTGTGTCTGAAAGTGGCGTCGACGACAACGTGGAGTACGGCGTCGGGATACCGCGATGTCAGGGCGTCACGGGCGGACAGCAGTTGGGCGAAGGACGGCCGGTCGTCGCTGTCGTACACACCAGGTCGCCGCGGTGACCTGCCGATCCACGCCAGGTTGGAGCCGTCCACCACGAGCACTGCGGGTGCTGAACCCGTGGCTTGCTTCCGGGGCTGCGCCGCCAGCGGCCTGGTGACCGTGTTGCCTGCGAGCAGATCACCGAGTTCCTTGCGCACTGCCGGCGTCGGACCACCAGAACTGAAACTCTTGATCTCCTCGTTCAGCACCTCCTCGCCGGTGCGTTCAAGGGTCGCCTTGACATGCAGGAGCCCGTTCGTGTCGTACGTGTACTCCAGCAGGAAGCGGGAGTCCTCACGAGCACGGGGGTCCTGATAGGTGAGCGGGAGGTCTGTCAGCTTCACGTTGTCGGGGTGGTCCAGGGGCCGGTCCGGGTCACCCTCCCAGATCTCCACGGTGAGACTGCGTGCGTTGTCCTCGCGTGGCGTGTAGCTCTTGCGCTCCTTCCACGGCAGTGGCGAGTTGCGCGGAATGATCTCACTGAACTTCTTCTGTCCGGCGTCATCCTTGACGACTGTGCCCAAGGCATGGCTCGTCGCCACCTGGATCACGCCGTCAACCTCCCCCGACAGCACTGCCGCCGCGATGGAAGCGCCGCGGGCGACCGCCGTCATGGGATCGCAGAGATCGACCTCGACGGGCTGCTGCTGCATGACCTCGGCGACCGCCGCCCGGACGCTCGGGATCTGGCTCGTACCGCCGATCATCAGCACCGCGTCCACGTCCAGAGGCGCCATGTGCAGGTCGGTGAGACACTGCTGGAGCGGTGCGAGAGCGCGGTCCACGAGGTCGGTGATGGCGTCCTCCAGCTCCTCCTGCCACACTTCGACGGTGTCGCCGTCCGGAGTCATGATGGTGACGGAGTCCTCGGAGGACAGACGGATCTTGCTGCGCTCCACGTCCAGCTTGAACTGTCGCTCCTGCGCGGGCGTCCACGCCGATCGTGCCGGAGCCCGTTCGAGGACGAGGTCACGCAGACGGCGGTCGATCTCCAGACCGCCCAGCTCGGTCACACCCCGTGACGCAAGCTCCTCGAAGAACCCGTCCTGGTAATCGAGCACGGTGACGTCGATCGTTCCGCCGCCCCAGTCGAAGACCAGGATGGTGGGGTCCTTCTTCAGCTCATGCAGGTCATTTCGTAGATCGTGCGCGTACGAGATCGCGGCTGCCGTCGGCTCGTTGAGCAGCGCCAGGACACTGATGCCCGCGAACTGCGCGGCGGCGCGGGTGCGATAGCGCGCGGCTCCCGTAGCGTTCGCGGGGACGGTGATCACGGCCTGGTCGATGGCGGTGAGGTTGTGCTCCGCGCCCTTCCGCATGGCCTGGAAAACACCGGCGGCCACCGCCGTGGCCGCGAATCTGCGGTCCTGGATCGTGACGTACTCGTCGCTCTTGAGGAGTCGCTTGCAGGCCTCGGCCGCCTCTTCGGAGCGGAGCTTGGCCTCCCAGCCGAACAACGCTCCCCGGCGCAGCGAACTCATGCCCACCACCGACGGGAAGAGGTATTCGAAGCCGGGATGGCGCCAGTCGGCGTCGATGTGGTGGGCGTCCAGCAGCAGTACGTCAGCCTCATTGCCCAGCCACTGGGCCACCACGGAGTTGGTGGTCCCGAAGTCGATCCCGGTGGCGGTCACATGCCCTCCCCGTTCGTCGCCTCGTCCCCGGCAGAGTGGTTTCCTCCGTCTGACCCGGGCAGGCGACGCAGCTGTCCGGAGAGCACCAGCTTGCCGGTGGCCTGGTCGACGTAGGCCGGACGCAACACCTCGAACGCCTCACCGTCGCCTTCCACCACCACGAAGAGCTCGCGTTCGCCGTCTGGCGCGTCCACGCACCGCACGCCCTGGTCCAGCAAGGCGGTACGGATGCCCTTCCGAAGTGAACTGGCACTCTGGTTGGGCGCGCCGGCGAGCAGGTCGACCTCGACCATCCGGGCCACGTACTCCTCCCGCGAGCGAAATGCCTCCAGAACGGCCTGGCGCAAGGCAGCCGTAACAGCGGCTTGAGTGGGTCGCCCCTCTTCTGGAAGAGCATTCAGAAGGTCGGTCGCCCGCTCGGTGAAACGGGAGAGGAGCATGGGAGGGCTGAGCAGTTCCTCGGGGCGGTAGGTGCGCGGGGAGTCCTTGGGGACGTCGGCCGCCGCCCGCCGCTTCTCCCGACGATGTTTGAGACCGTTGTTCCCCTTGGGGGTGACCCGCTTGGGGGCCGCCGTGGTCTTCCGCTGGCTGCGGGGCACCTTTTTCACTGTGTGTGCATCCTTGCGTTGCGATCGGGGCGCCGGGGCGCGTTGAGCAGGTGGGGCAGCAGATCCGCCACCGCCCGCTGCCGTACGAGCGCCAGACTGGCGGGGGAGCGAGGCGTCGTTCGTCTGGTCAGCGGGGCCAAGGGCGGGACCAGCGTGACGGGCACCTCGTTCGGAAGCTCGAACACGTCCAGATCGAGCGGTAGCACGAAGAAGCCGGACCAGTCCTCGTCTCGCTCGGCGTCTCTGATGCGTTTCATCGCGCTGTTGAGCCGCGCACTCATGTCCACGTCGTGCACATGCTCCCGGCGGAGGTCCCGGTACCGGGTCTCCCAGCTCGGCGCGCCGTGCGGCAGTCCGAGATCCAGATAGGGGTTGGACGCTGCCGGTCTGCCATTACGGGGAACCGCCCGACGCTGCTCGACCATGCGGAGGTTGGACTCGGCCAGCTCGTGCGATCCGCTGATCCCCTTCAGGACGACGGCCGCCGCGTTCAGTTCCTCCCGGAGCAACAGCGTGTACGCATGGAAGTTGAGGGCCTCTGCTCGGTAGGCCGGGGCAGCGGTCTCGAACGACACCAACTTGTCTATCTGGGACGACGCACGGGTGAGGTCGTTTAGGCACAGCAGGTCGTAGGCCTGACGCAGGGCCATGAGCGCATGCAGGGGCGAACGCGACGGATTGACGGCTGCCTTGGGCTCCCACAGAGAGAATATGAGTCGCCACAACCCCTTGTCTTCCCAAAGGTCACGGTCCCAGTTGCCGACATCGACCCCGTCCAGGAGCCGGCGCAGCCGGAGCACCAGATCGCGGGGCAGCATCCCTTCGAGTTCCTTCACCACCGAGGCGTCACCGTCGGCAACTCGCTCCAAGAGGTCGTAGATGTCGCCGACGGAGGGCAGGGGCTCGCCTCCAGCGAGGAACGCGCGTCGTCGCTGCGGGGCCGTCCACTCCAGTGCAGCTGCCTGCTCGGTGGTCACCTGCTCGGGTACCAACCGGGCTATGAGGTACGCGTGCTCCGTCTCCTCGGCCCGGTACTGCCAGGGCTGGTGCTCGGGGCCGACCACCCCGGCGTCGATGAGGTCGTCGAGGATGCTCAGCGGTACCCAGGGAAGCACACGCGGCAGCATCCGAGGGGGGAAGACGGCCGTACCATCCGTCGCGAACGCACCGAGGAGGGCGAAAGCACCGTAGGGGTCCTCGCTCCCAGAGACGGCGAGCGTGTCGCCCTCTGCCAGGGCGGCGAGCCGTTGCTCCCCGACCTCGGACAGCCACAGGAAGCCGCCCGCGTGGATCGCCGTGAGCGTCACGGCGATCGTGGCTGGGTCTGCCCGTTCGAGGACGGTCCGCACAGCAGGCAGTAGCCGGTCGTCCGGTTCGTTGCGCAGGGCGTCGGCCAGGGCGTCGTGCGTCGCGTCCTGTGCGAGGGAGGCGAGCTGCTGGAGCAGAGCGAGAGCCTGCAGTACCGCCTCGGCACCGAAGACTCCCACCTTCCGCCACCTGCGTACGGTGAACCCGTCGACCCCCGCGTCCGTGCTCTGGGCGTCCCGGCGCTCCCTGAGCGCCCTCAGCCGCTCCCGCTCCCGTGCGACCGCCGCGGCCCGCGGTCCCGACACCGGCTGCCCCGGCCCGCCGGCCGGCGGCGGACTCGTCACTCTCCGGCTCTTTCGTGGCGGGGGCCGTGGCCCGGGGGTGGCGTGAGCGTGGACGTGTAGGTTTCGCCGTCCACGAGGGGGTTCTCCATGGTGAGTCCGGCCGTGGCCATGCGGTCGTACTCGGCGAGGACCAGGCGCTTGGTGCGGTACTCGCCGTACTTGGCGATCTCGTTGTTCTTGAGGCCACCGTTCTCGGTCTGGAAGGACTCCAGGATGTAGTCGGCGTCCTCTCGGCTCACCCCGTACAGGCGGAGGAAGTACGCGTCCAGTTCGGCGCGGAGCTGGGCTCGGCGGTCCTCGTTCCAGGTGAAGGGGGCGCCGGTGTCGCCGAGGTCCTTGGCGAGGGGCTCCATGTCCCAGGCGGTGTAGACGAGTTCGAGTGTGCGGGGCGTGAGGAATGGTGTGTGGTGGGCGAGGTCGTCAGGGTGGGGGACAGGGAGTTGCTTCCAGGTCATGAGGGCCATGTGGATGCCCCCGACCTTTTGGCGGGCGACGAAGTCGAAGACCAGGGAGCTTTGTGCGGCGACCATGGCGGCTACCAGCTCCACGGGGACTTCTGGGAACATGAGCGGGAAGGTGTGGCCCACGGCGACCTTCGGTAGAAACGCCGGGATCGCGGTCCGTTCATCCGTCGTCCGGGCGACATCACGCCAACCCAGCAGCCAGTCTCTCTCCCATTCCAGCTCCTGCAGGCGGAGGTCGACGCCCGCGATCGCGACCTCCTTGCCCTTGCGTACCGTCGGAATGCGGCCGCTCTCCTTGATCCACTGGCGCGGCAGCGTCACGCCGTGAGCGTCCTTCTTGTCTTCCAGCGGAACGCGCTCGTAGTCGTCGTTGCCGAGGTCGTAGTAGCGGTTCCATCGGTGGTCGAAGATGTGAGCCATCTTGCCTTCGTAGAGCGGCAGCATCCGCTCCCCGTCCCGTACGAAGACGTTCCCCTCAAGCTCCCATCCTGCGGCTTCCAGCCTTCCGTGGTCATGGAACAGGTCGGAGTCATCAGTCACGTTGAAGAAGTTCTTGAAGGTGATGTTCCACGGATCACCACCCACGCGTCCCTCTGTGACAAGGACCGGGACCCGCCGCTGAATGGCAACCGTAAGGTCGGCATCCTTCCGCCTCCGGAACACCGGCAGCGTCCCCGTATTCGGGTTGATCAGTGCGATCTCCTCGGGGGACAGCGCGAACACGGCCTGCCCGTCGGCGAGTTCATCGGGATGACCGAGGAAGAACGCAAACTGTGCGGCGGGCTCCGTCAGGTCGCGCCCAACGAGGGAGATCAGCGAGAACGAGTAGCGGGAGTCCACTGCCGGGAACAGCTTCTCCCGCCTGCCGTTCTCGAAGTCGTACAGGTGCTTCACCGCGCCGCGCTGTGTCAGGTCCTGGAACAGGAACTGTGCTCCCGCACCCGTGGCGATCTGCGTCGGTACGACCGTGCCGCATCGCCCCTCTGGCGCCGTGATGGACACGAACCGCTCGGTGAACAGTTGGTCGGTTTGGAGGGAGTTGACGCCCTTGATGGACAGTCCCTTACGCAGGTGCGGATAAGCTCCCGAAGACCCCAGGAACAGGAACGACGACTTCACCCTCCGCCGAGCCGCCTGATACCGTGCCCCGTCCTCGGGATGCTCGGAAGCCCACTTCGCGATTGCCGTACGCCGAGCCGTGCCCGAGATCTCCGCCAGCGACGGCTCGACCACACTGAAGTACTTCTTGTCCTCGAAGTCGACCTTGTCCCATGGCGGATTCCCCAACACACAATCGAACCCCCCGGCCCACCCGGTAACCGGATCAACCCCCACCGCCGCCGACGGATGGTCAGGCACGCTGAACACATCCGGAAACTCCAGATGCCAGTGGAAGAACCGGTACTCCCGGCTGAGCCGCACGATCTCCTGGTGGGTCTCCTGCAGCGCCCCCTCGCTTTCGGCACTCTGCAGCGACAGGAAGACGCGCTGTGTCACCGGCGCGGGCGCGTCCTCCGTTTTCTCCCACATGAACGCGGCACACCACGCATCCGCGATGTGCAGGGCGTTGAGGTACGCGGGGGACTCCTGCCACGTCCTGTACCGCTCGGCGAGCGCCCGCACCCGGCCCAGCTTCGCCGTGGGGTCCTCGTCCTTCTCCACGACGTCACGCAACTCGGCCGCGAACGTGTCGTTGGTGACGCTCACCTGGTCGTCGAGGGCCGCGTCCAGCGTGTAGACGCCCTCGTGCTCCAGCTTGTTGCGCTTGAGCCAGTCGTTGGCCACCGACTTGTCGTCACCCTCGACGACCTTGAACGCCTGCTCCGGAATTCCGCCCCGAAGCAGTGCGGGCGTGGCCCCGATTAGACCGTTGCCCAGCTTCACATGGGCGTCCAGGAAGCCCAGTGCCTTCCCCGGCTCCAGCGCCTCCATCCACAGCGACACCTTGGCCAGCTCGACAGCCATCGGGTTCAGGTCCACCCCGTACACGCAGCGGGCGATGACCTCGTGCAGCGCGTGCCGGACCTTCTCCGGCGGGGGCTCAGGTGTGCGCTCCCGTACCGCGGCCACCCGCTTGGCGATACGACGTGCGGCGGCCACCAGGAAGTGGCCGGAACCGCAGGCCGGGTCGCACACGGTCAGCGACAGCAGCTCGGAGACGATGTCTTCCCGGGCGTCGGACCGTCCCGCCTCGGCAGCCGCCCGCTCACCGCGCCGCTGCGCCTCGTCGATCACCGGGTCGAGCGTGGAATCGAGCAGCACGTCGACCAGGGAGCTCGGGGTGTAGTACGAACCGGTCTTCTTGCGTTCGTTGCCCGCGCGGATCGCGAGCTCGAAGGTGCGGTCCGTCGCGCTGTACTCGGGGACGAGGGCGAGCAGCGACTCGTAGATGGCACCGAGTTCCTCGGCGTCCAGGGTGCGGTAGTCGACGGTCCGCCAGCGCTTGGCCTCGGTGTCGCGGACGACCGCGAGGTGCCGTATGGCGGCCATGAGGTGCTCGTTCGAGAGGGTGAGGCCGCGCAGTGGCTCGTCGGCCTCCGTGGCGTCGAAGAGGCCGCCGAGTCCGGGCAGGCCCAGCTCCGGCCGGCCGGCCTCGTCGCCCAGGGCGGACAGGACCAGGCGGAGGGCCTCCCAGCGGTCCGCGTGCGAGGTGCCTCGGCGGCGGCGGGACTGTTCGCGGAGCCGGGCCGTCGAGAAGTACTTGGCGTATCGGTCGCGTGCCTCCGGGGTCGCGGTCGGCGGGTGGAGGGCGTCGCGGTCCTCGGCGACGAAGACGAACAGCAGGCGGTAGACCAGGCGGAGCAGCGCCGCGTGGTAGGTGTGGCGGTCGAAGTTCTCGCGGAGGGCCGTGTTGGCGGGGTGCCGGAGGAAGCCCGTGCCCAGCTCCCTGATCGCGAGGCGTACGCCCTCCCCGATGTCGTCGAGGAAGCGGGCGCCCAGGCGCAGCGCGGCGTCCCGCCACACCTCCAGCCAGCACGTCCACTGGGTGCCGCCGTCACGGGCCTCGAACCGAGAGGCGTGCAGCAGCCGGTACATGATCACGAACTCGCTGAACAGCTCACCGTCGAAGATCGCTTCCAGATCGAACTCGACGTACGAGGCCGTGGCCAGCGCGTTGGAGTCGCGCAGCAGCCGCAGCTGGCGGCCGTTGGTGAGCAGGGCCCACAGGTGGGCGTCGGTGCGGTTGAGGGCCTCCTGAAGCAGGGACTGCGGGGCGGGGGAGCCGGCGCCCTGGTGCTTGTTGAGCGAGGCGTTCCACGCGGTGACGTGGACGAGGGTGTCGTCGCGGCGGTGGCTGACGGGGAACGTCTTCGTGCCGTCGTCCGCCGCGATGCCCGCCGCGCCGACCGCGGTGAGGTGACCGAAGCCGAGCGCCTCGAACAGCGGCTCCACCCAGTTGGCCTGGGCGTAGCCGGTGCTGTCGGGCGGCACGGACGCCTCAGGGGCGGCGGGCAGTTTCTCGCGCAGCTCGCGCCAGAGCGACTTGAGGTTGTCCCAGTGCCGCTCTGCCTCGTCCCGCACGGAACGGGAACCGGGGATGCGGTAGTCGGCGGGGGCGAGGCCCTTGAGGTCCTTGGTGACCTTGCCCTCGGAGATCCGTACCAGCATGTCGGCCGGCAGCAGCCCCCCCACCGTGTGGACGGCGGTGAACACCTGGTTGCGAGTGGTGGCGGACATCAGGCGGACACTCCGGCAGGGACGGAAGCGGTAGCGGGCAGGTAGACGTAGGCGCCCAGGATGTCGGCCGGCTTCTGGGCCGTCACCGACAGACCGCGGACGATCTCGCCGGACGCGGCCCGCACCCGGCGGTGGGCCGCGTCCAGCTCGGCCGCCAGCTCGTCGCCGTACGTCTCCAAGTGGTCGTTCACATCCGGAAGCTGGTCCAGGATTCGCGTCATCGTCCGCTCCCCGAAGTGCGGGTCAGTGTTCCCCGACGCCGTCGCGTCCAGCAGGCCCACCGCCCGCTCCGGCGGCAGCCACACCGCACTCCGCGGCGCCCCCTCGAAGGCCAGCAGCCGCGCGTCCTCCGCCACCAACTGCCGCTCACCACTCCGCGACGGCAGCGTGAGGTGGAAGCGGTACCGGACCAACAGCAACGTCGTCCTCGTAGTCACCGCGTCCGTCGTAATGACACCGCAGCGACGCGCCGGGCGCGCACCCTCCGCCTGCGTATCCAGCGCGGCGTTGAGCACATGGGACGCCAGCGCGCCCACCACCGGGTCCGTACGGACCAGGGCTGCCTCGCCCCGCGCCACCGCCGGATCGCTGCGGAACGGGATCTCCCGGTCCTTCTCGACGACCTCCGCGCCCACCACCGGCGCGAGCGCGTCCCGCAGGCCCGCCGGTGTGCCGCCCACCTGGGCCGTGAAGTCCCCGGACTCGCCGTCGGCGCCGCGCAGCACCGCGTTCAGGGCGCCCAGCGACTCCCGTACGAACGTCCTGATCTCGCCCGCTCCGCCCAGCGCCTCCCGGATCGAGGTGACCTCCCGGGCCACCTCCTCCGGGTGGATCGAGCGCTGCGCGAAACGGGAACGGGACGCCCGCTCGCGCTCCGCCGCCGAGTTCCAGTCGCTGTCCAGCTTCTCGGTGCTCACCCTGAACGCGTCCGCGCTGAAGAGGGCGTCCTCGTTCTCCCGGCCGCGCATCAGCAGCCACTCCACGATGGCGTCCGTCACGCCCGTCGACAGTTCGTCGGGGACGGAGACCGAGATGCCGAGGTCCTTCTTGATCTGGCGGTGCTTCTTGATCAGCACCTCCAGGACCTTGCCGTCGATGCCGTTGTCGTCGCCGTAGAGGGTGATGACGCGGACCTCGTCGCGGCGCTGGCCGTAGCGGTCGACGCGGCCCTCGCGCTGGTCGTGGCGGGTGGGGTTCCAGGCGAGGTCGTAGTGGACGACGGCGTCGAAGTAGTGCTGGAGGTTGACGCCCTCCGACAGGCAGTCCGTCGCGATCAGGACCCGGCGGGCCGCCGCGTCCTCGCCGGCCTCCGTGGCCAACTCCTCGATGCGCTCGATGCGTTGCTGCGGGGACAGTTCGCCCGTCACCGCCTTCACCACCGTCTTCGCGCCCAGCGGGCCGCGTTTCTTCGTCTCCGGGTCGTTCGCCAGATGCTCGGCCAGGTACTTCGCCGTCGGGATGTAGCGGCAGAAGACGATCGGGTTGTAGCCGTCCGCCAGCAGCGCCTTGAGGTGCTTGATCAGCGCCTTCAGCTTGAGGTCCTTCTCCGGGTCCTCCAACTGCGAGGCCAGCTCCGCGAGTTCGGCCAGCGGGGAGCCCGCCGTCGTCTCCGCCCCCGGCGCCACGTCCATGCCCTCCATGGCGTCGCTGTCCGCCGCGTCGCTGTTCAGCGGGGCGCCCAGCTTGTCGGCCTCCTCCGCCGAAGCCGCGATGGCCGCCGCCGAGCGCGTCGTCAGGGTCTGGGCAGCCGCCCTCGGCGACGACACCAGCGAACGCAGCAGCGCGATCGCCGACCACCAGGCGATACGGGCCTCCCGCCTGCCCTGGCTGCCGGCCTCCTCGACCCGCTCACTCGCGTACGCGATCGCGTCGTCCAGCAGGGCCCGGTACTCGGGGGACAGCTTGTACGTCTCGTCCTTGAAGAAGCGGTCCGAAGGGAAGGCTGTGCGCTCGGCGAGGGAGTCGTCCGCCAGGCCGTCCTCCTTCGTCAGGTACTGGCGTACGTCCGCCCGCTTGCGGGCCACGAAGTGCTGGGCGAGCAGCTTCCTGCCCGCCTCCGACTCCAGGTTCACGTGCGCCAACTCCGGCTTGACCAGCCCGAGCAGGTTCCGGAACGCCGACTCCTTGCCGCTGTGCGGGGTCGCCGTGACCAGCAGCAGATGCCGTTCCGCGTCCTCCGCCACCCGGCGCAGCAGCTCGTACCGCAGCTGGCTCTGCGCGCTCGTCGACGTGTCGTCGGCCGCCACGCAGGTGTGCGCCTCGTCGACGATCACCAGGTCGGGGCAGTGGCGCACGAAGTCGTCGCGGTGGCGCGGGGACTTGATGAAGTCCGTCGAGACGATCACGTTCGGGTACTTGTCGAAGAGCGACTGGCCGAGGTCCAGGCCGCGCTCCAGCCGTGACACCGTCGACGCCAGCACCAGCTCCGCGTCGATGCCGAACTTGCCGCGCAGCTCCTGCTGCCACTGCTCGGCCAGGGCCGGGGAGCAGAGCACCGCCAGGCCGCTCGCCTCGCCCTGCGCCAGCATCTCGCTCGCGATCAGGCCTGCCTCGATCGTCTTGCCGATACCGACGTCGTCCGAGATCAGCATGCGGACCGTCCTCTGGCGCAGCGCCATCAGCAGCGGTACGAGCTGGTACGCGCGCGGCTCCACCGCGATCCCGGCAAGGGAGCGGAACGGGCCCGCCCCGGAGCGGAAGCCGACCCGCAGCGCCGTACGCAACAGCCCTGCCGCCCGCTGGTCGCCGAGGTCCGTCGGCTCCGGCGGCGCGAAACGGGCCTCCTCCACCGGCTCGAACGGGAACACCGCCGCGATGTCGTCGTCCGAGCCACCCAGCGGGCGCAGGACGAGCAGGTCGGGCTCGCTCTCGGGGAGCACCACCCACTCGCGGCCACGGGCCTTCACCAGGGATCCGGCGGAGAACGTGAATGCCATATCGATCGTCAAATCCTCTTCGTCCGGCCGGTGCGTCAGTTGGTCTTGGCGGGAGAGCCGAAGTAGCGGGAATGGGCGGCGGCGATGGCAGCCCAGTCGGCGCCGTGCGGGAAGCGGACCACGTCCCAGGTGGCGTCGAACAGCCGCTCCTCCGCGTCGGCGTCACGCAGCGCGTTCTCCTCCGCGCCGGAGGGGCCGTCGACGAACACGGCGACGTTGGCGCCCGGCAGCCGGTACACGAAGTCCGGTGCCGCGTTCGCCTCCGTCAGGAAGACGTCCTTCTCGTCCGGGAGGCGCAGCCCGCATGCCTTCACCCAGCTCAGGAAGTCGCCCTGCGCGGCGAGTTCGGACGCCGTCGCCTCAACCGGCGTGGGATCGGCGGGGGTTTCGGCCACCAGTCGCCGGAACTGCTCCGAGCGGGATTCGCCCCGCGCCTCACGGCTCGCCGCCGCCGACGCGAACCGCACCAGTAGGCCCGCCACCGTGTGCCGGTTGATCTGGGCGTGGTCGAGCTGGTTGCCGTACGTGAGGAGGCAGTCGTAGCAGCCGAGCGCGCAGGCGCGTCCCGGGCGGTGTGCCTCGCCGCCCTCGTCCTTGCCGTCCGCGGAGAAGTGGCAGATCTCCAGGGCGCGGCGGGCCGCCTTGGCGAGGGCGTCGTCCTCCGCCTGGAGGCGGCGCAGTACGCCGGCGCCGCCCTCCGCGGCCTCCATGAACAGGATGCGGCGCCTCGGGCCCTCGTCCGGCGGCAGCAGCTCGCTGGACAGTTCGGCGTCCTCCAGCTCGAACTCCGCCTCGATGCCCCGCTCCAGGGCGTACATCAGCGTGAGCGCGACCGGCTCGGGCAGCGCCTCGTCGAGGGTGACGACGAGGATGTTGCGGCGGTCCTCCACGAACGGGATGACCCGCTTCTTGCGGCGCCGCTCGTTACCGTCCGCGTCCACGATCGGCAGCTCGCTGGAGTCGCCGGACGCCTCGGACGCGTCCTTGTCGTTCATCCAGCGGCCGTCGGCCAGGTCCAGCCAGTAGCCCGGCGGCTCGTCCGTACGGGCGCGTACCCGGCCGGTGTTGGTGATGCGGACGGTCGCGGAGTCGCCGTACGCGATCTGCGCGAGCTGTCCCGCCGCGTCGGCGACCGTGGCGTTCAGGCGGCCCTTGCGGACACCGTGGTCGTGGAAGCGGTACGACGTCTCCAGCCGGAAACCGGCCCGGCGCCGCTCCTCCTCGTCCGAGGAGATCCGCTCCCGGCGCGTGGTGTACACGGTGTGCAGGTGGAGGAGGCCATACGTCGCCGCGCCCAGCGTCTCGTCGCAGAAACCGCAGCGGTCCTCGCGCTCCTTGGGCTCGTGGTGGTAGCCGCAGTTCGCGCAGCGGCGCGCCTCGCCCGTGGTCAGCTCGCCGGACGAGTCCGGGGGCAGCTGGATGCGGGTCACCTGGTAGCGGGCGCCCTCGTGGTAGATCAGCGAACCGGGGCCGAACTCGCGGATGGCGAGGAAACGGGGGCGCTGGAGGTAGTCGCCGTCTCCGCGGCGGCGGCCGATCGTCGGGATGTACGCGGCCAGCGGCAGGCGCGGGAAGCTGTAGCCGGGCAGGAAGCCCTCGGAGGCCAGGTAGCGGTACGGGTTGAAGTCGGAGAGGACCGACTTGCTGTCGACGCTCTCGTTCATCAGCAGGTTGAGCTGGGTCTCCGCCTCGCGGCGGCGCGCGTTGGCCCGGTTGCGGTCGCCCTCGGTGAGGCTGTAGTCCAGGCGCCGCTTGTTCTGGACGTACTGGTCGTCGAGCGCGGCGCGGAACAGGCTGCGCCAGCGGTCGAAGGCGCGGTCGAAGCGCTCGGCGACGGTGCGGACCTTGTCGTCGATCCAGTCGTCGTGCCACCACGTGGTCTCGGTGAAGTCCCTGAACAGCGGGCCGAGGACCCGCAGGGCCGCGGCGACCGTGCGCCGCTGGGCGCCGTCGTCGTGGGCCGCGTCCCTGATGTCGGGCAGCAGGTGCAGGGCGGGGTTCGGGCGGTCGCCCGTGTCCGGGTACGACACGTCGAGCACCTCGGGCAGGGAGCGGCCCAGGCGCAGGCCGGCCTCGGCGATCCAGATGCCCTGGAGGTGGGAGAGAACCAGGTCCTCGTTGGCGAGGTCCAGGCGGGGCGGGGCGACCGCGCCCGCCACCATGCGCTCGGAGCGGCGGAAGTAGTACTGGTCGTGGCTGTTGCCGGTCGCGCAGTACGTCGTCACCAGGGCAGGCTGACCGCTGCGGCCCGCGCGGCCCGAACGCTGGGCGTAATTGGCGGGCGTGGGCGGCACGTTGCGCATCATCACCGCGTTGAGCGAGGAGATGTCGACGCCCAGCTCCATGGTGGGGGAGCAGTACAGCAGCTTCAACTCGGCCTTGCGGAAGGCCTCTTCACGTGCCTCACGGTCCTCCGGGGACACCTGCGCGGTGTGCTCGCGGGCGTACAGGCCGGACAGGGCGTCGGCGGTCTCCCGGTACAGCTTGAGGAAGAACGTGTTGATGCGCGGGCCGTCGCCGCTCTGGTAGGTGCGGGTCAGCGGGTCGTGCGCGCCCGACTCGCCCTTGCCGGCGCGCCACACCAGCGACTGGGCGGCCACCCGGTACCCGGTCGTGGTGACGG
The DNA here is from genome assembly GCF_014596915.1 of Streptomyces sp. TRM68416. Taxonomy (GTDB): domain Bacteria; phylum Actinomycetota; class Actinomycetes; order Streptomycetales; family Streptomycetaceae; genus Streptomyces. The sequence continues at coordinate 187,657 of NZ_JACVWU010000001.1, read as the reverse complement.
ACGACGTCCGGCGGAAGCGGCCGGCCCGCTGCGGCGCCGCCTCCACCTCCTTCACCAGGCCCGCCTTGGTCAGCACCTTCAGCAGCTCCGTGATGATTAGCTGGAGGTCGTCCTGGTCGAGGTCCCGGAAGGTGCGGTCGGCGCGCCTGAGGTACTTGCCGTACTTGCCGCGCGCGGACAGGAACAGGCCGGCGCGGTCCATGCCCGGACGGGAGGGGTGCGGGTAGGCGGTGCCGACGCGGGGCTTGTCGGCGGCGGACAGGATCCACGGGTCCACGAGCCGCTCCTCGCTCGCCCGCTGGAGGGATTCGAAGGTGTCGTCGCGGAAGTACGACACGTCGATGGCAAGCGAGCGGCGCATCTCGTCCAGCAGCGCCCTCATCACCTCGGCCCGCAGTGCCGGGTCGGCGTCCCGCAGCGCCTGGTGGGTGCCCTCCCAGCGGTCCTGCTTGGCGGCGATCCAGTCCAGGTCCTCGTAGTCGATCTCCAGCAGGCCGGTCTGCTCCAGGTTGGGCATGGTGATGCGCCAGCCGCGCTCCAGGTCGAGGTAGAGCCGGAAGGCGATCACGTCCCGCAGGGTGCGGGCGGCGTTGCGGGCCAGGGACGGGGGCAGGTCGGACTCGCCGGTGTAGTCGACGGGGGAGACGGCGAGCGCGTTGGTCACGGCGGAGGCCAGCTCCTCGTGGTGCAGGCCGTCCTCACCGACGTCCAGGGCCGCCCGGTACAGGGCGCCGCGCAACTGGGTGATCTGCACGAAGTCGTTGAAGTGGCCCGCCTGGAGGGAGGCGTCCTGCCGGTTGTCGACGAACGTGAGGAGCTTGCGCGCCTCCTTGTCCAGGGCCTCCTCCGGCACCGACTTCAGCGAGCGCACGATCGACGCCGAGACCAGGGAGGTCGCCGACGAACGGCCCTCCTGGTCCAGCGTGGCCAGCTTGGCGAAGTCCCGGCCGCGCGTCTGCTCGTACGCCACGCCACAGTGCAGACAGAAGAGGAAGGGAGAGGGGATGAACGCGGCCTTCAGCCCGCCGCCCTGGCCGCCCCGGCCTTCTCGGCCGAACGGGTCGACGGTGACGGACTTCGGGACGCGGTCGCGGTACGCGCGCTTGACGACCTCCTGTCCCTTGTCGTCCAACTCCAGCCAGGACTCGGGCAGTCGGCGGTCGTCGACGGCGTACTGGACGTTGGACGGCCACTCGCGCTCATGGTCCACGTACAGATAGCCGTCGCCCTGCCTGCCGCCGGTCGCCGAGGTGTCACGGCGGGCCTCGTAGCGCACCTCGCCGTCCTTCTCGGTGCGCCACACCGTCAGGTACTCCTGGCCGCACTCCCGGCAGAAGGCGAGCGGCATCAGCAACTTGCCGCCGCTGCCCGGCTGTTCGAGCTGGTAGGAACGGGTGAGGTGGCGGGAGGACTTGTTCTCCAGGGTGACGTAGACCGTGTCGCCCTTGGAGAGGAACTGGTGCAGGCGGAACGCGAAGAGCGGCCGTTCGTTGCGCGGGTTGAGTGCCTGGGAGCCGGCCTCCAGGGTGGCGCGGATCGCCTCCGCGCACAGCTCCTCCGCGACGCCCGACGTCTCGTGCAACTTGCGTGCCGCGACCTCGATCTGCGTCGGAGGCCGGCGTACGAGGCGGCCCGTGGCGTCGTCCTCGACGAGGCCGAAGCGGTCCTCGATCCAGCGGGCCAGGGGGTCCTGTGCCAGGTCGTCGTAGGCGCGCGGGGCGGGTGAGGTGAGGCGCTCGGCGGGTACGGTGGCGGGCGCCTCGCCGGTCGCCCGGACCAGGGTCTCGCCGATGACGTGCTCGGGCCGGACCGTCGTACCGAACAGTGTGCTCGCCACTCCGGCGACCACCTGCCGCTGGTCCTCCAGCGTGCCCTCCGTGGACATGGTGGCCGAGGTGCCGATGCACTGGAGGTCCTCCGCCTGGCAGGCCTCGCGGACCCGGCGGATCAGCAGGGCCACGTCGGCGCCCTGACGGCCGCGGTAGGTGTGGAGTTCGTCGAAGACGAGGAACTCCAGGCCCCGCGCCATCTTGATGAGGCTCGCCCGGTCGGCCGGGCGGGTCAGCATCAGCTCCAGCATCACGTAGTTGGTGAGCAGGATGTCCGGCGGGTTGTCGCGGATCTCCTTGCGCTTCGCGTCGTCCTCCTGGCCCGTGTAACGGGCGAAGGTGACCGGCTCACGGCCCGCGCCGTAGCCGTCGCGCAGGTACTTCTCCAGTTCGCGCAGCTGGCTGTTGGCGAGCGCGTTCATCGGATACACGATGATCGCCCGCACCCGCTTCGCGGCGTTCGGGCCCTCCTCGTCTCGCTGGCGCAGCACTTTGTCGACGATCGGGACGATGTAGGAGAGCGACTTGCCGGAGCCGGTGCCGGTCGTCAGGACGTACGACGCCCCGGAGGCGGCAGCGTCGATGGCGTCCCGCTGGTGCCGGTGAAGGAGCAGCGGCCGGCCGTCGCAGACGGTGCCGCCCTCGGTCTTCTTCGCCTGGAAGATACGGGCGCACTCGGGGTGCAGCACCTTCTGCTGGGCGAGCTCGACCACGGTGCCGCCGCCCTGGAAGAACGGGTTGAGCGACAGCCAGGGGTTCGGCCACTGAGACTTGTCGTCGAGGTCCTTCTCGACGTACGCCTTGATGCGTTCGTCGCGGATGACGGTGCCGCCCTCGGTGAAGGAGCGGTAGTCGCGGATCAGCGCCTGGTGGACGCCGAAGACGTCCATGCCGGCGCCGGAGCCGGTCACCAGGGCGGGCTGCTCAGGGGCGACGGGTGCCGGGGCCGGGGTGGCTTCGCGCAGGGGGAGCGTCGGGTCCTGTCCGCTCCAGGTGGGGACGAGGCTGGTGTCGTCCGACGGTACGGCGAGGGGGAGCAGGGCGTCCCGTACGGTCACGGCGTCTGCCGGGCGGTTCGCCGGGTCCTTGGCCAACAGGCGGTCGACGAGACGGGCGAGCTCGGCGGGGGTCTCGCTGCGGATCGCGCGGACCGGGCTGGGCTCCTGGTGGACGTGGCGCTCGGCGAGTTCGTACGCCGACTCGCTCGTGAACGGGGGGACGCCGACGAGCATCTCGTACAGCACGCAACCCAGGGCGTACAGGTCGGCGGCCTGGGTCACCTGCTTGGCTTGGCACTGCTCCGGCGCCATGTAGCGGGCCGTGCCCACGCTGACGCCCGTGCTGGTCAGGCGGGTCTGGTCCGGGTCGTCGACGATGCTGCCCATGCCGAAGTCGAGCACCTTGACGGTGCCGCCCTGCGTAAGCATGACGTTGGCGGGCTTCAGGTCCCGGTGGACCACGCCCTTCGCGTGCGCTGCGGCGAGGCCGGCGGCGATCTGCGCGCCGATGGCGGCGACCCACGGGATCGGGAGCTGCGGTTCCTCCTCGATGAGGTCGCGCAGCGACTCGCCGTCCAGCAACTCCATGGCGAGGTAGGGCAGATCGTCACGGTCCGAGGCGATGCCGCCCTCGATGAGCCGGGCGAGGTTGGGGTGGTGGTCCAGGTGCCGCATGATGCCCACTTCGCGGGCGAAGCGCTCCACGGCTTTGGTGTCGCCGCCGGTGTTGATCCGGCCCCCGGTGCGGCGGCGCAGGATCGTCTTCACGGCGACGGTGCGCTCCGGCGAGCCCTCGGGAGCGCGCAGGTCCTCGGCCTGGTGGACCTCCCCCATGTTGCCCCTGCCGATGACGCGCCCGATGCGGAATCTGCCGTCGACGAGCTCGTGGCTCACTGCCGCTCCTCTGCCTACTACTCGCGTTCTCGCGGTTTCGAACCGGAACGCGCCCCCTGATCTGCTGCCGCACGGCCCATCGTGTCAGAACGGACAGTGAGGCAGCCGTTACCGTACACGAATTGACTCAGACTTTATAGGCTTATGTTTGTTGACATCGTCAACGCGTCTTCTTCAGTCTCGTTGTGAGCGGAGTGGGGTGGCGTGCGAGTTCGAACCGCCGGTGACGCGACTGTGCCCGGCTTGAGGCGGGCCGCCGTGAACGGTGTCGTGCCTGAGTTGGTCCATGTGCAGATCCTGCAGCCCGTGAGGTTCGGCGAGGTCGAGTGGGGCCGGCTGCGATACAAGTCGGCCTGGTTGGGTCTGCATGACCAGGACGTGCATGTGCATGTAGACGCAGACCCTCCGGATATGGAAAAGGTTGCACGTATTGGTGAGGAAGTGTGTTCCTCGGTGCTGTCGTGGCGCAAGCGCTGCTGCCGGGCTACGTGGACATCGGCGGATACATGACCCAGAGCGGTGGACGGCGTCGCCTGGCTGGGGCGACTCGGCACACGGCAGGTGGCTGGGTTGAAGGCCTGAGCCGCCCTGGTCGCGGCGCTGGCCGTGCCGGGGGGGGGATCGTTTCTGTTGTCCGGGGAACCGTTTCCTTGAGGCGGGAGTCCGACGCGGAGGGATCGATCAGGGTGCCGCCCGGTGAACTGAGGATCACGTCTCACATGGGCCGCCATCCCCTGAAAGGAGACCGGATACTGAGCCCTCTCCACCTCCTCCTTCCATACGCTCAACAACCCTTCCGCGCCCACCACTTCGTCCGCCCGGTCGATCGTCCTCGGTGACGGGATCCTCCGCCCCTGCTCGAACGACGCCACCGTCGACGCCGAGTAGCCGATCCGCCGCCCGAAGTCCTCCCGGTCCATCCCCGCCCGTAACCGCAGGGCCTTCAGGGTTTGCCCGAAGGCGACGACGAGGCCCTTCCCGGCGCCGTCCTCCGGTCGCGGTCCGCCTTCGGCGTCGTTCTCCCACCCGTCTCCGAGCCTCACGACCCGGCCGCCCTCGGTGTGCGGGACCGCCCCGTCGTCCGTCGCCGTACCCGCCGTATGCTCCGACACCGACCACCGCCTCCCCAGCCCAACGCCCGTCCGCCGGACGCCGTAACGCCGCGCGCCTCGTACCCGTACCGACACCGCGCGTACAGCCGGTCCGCGTCGGTGCGTCACCGCTGGTCACGCTACGCGACCGGGGACACCGTTGTCGGTATGACGACTCAACCCGCGGGCCCCACCGGCACCAGCCAACCCGCCACCCTCGCTGAGCCCTTGGGCACCGCCCTCCGAAGCTTCGAGATGCGTTTCACCTCTACTCCCAGAGGGGCGCGCCTGGCCCGCCGCCTGGCAGGCCTTCGCCTGGACGCGTGGGGCACCCTGTACGGCACCGAACCCCACGACGGAATCGCGCTGGTCGTCGCTGAGCTCGCTGCGAATGCCGTACGTCATGGACACGTCCCCGGCAGGGACTTCCGTCTCCGCGTGCAGGCACTGGCCGACGGCCGCACCGTCCGCGTAGAGGTCACCGACACCCGCGCACGGACGGACCTGGCAAGACGGTGTGGGCGGAGTGCGAGCTGGTGGGGCGAACAGGCATGTCCTAGTGGGGCTGTCTGTCCCCCCCAGGTCGTCGATATCGGTCGTTGATGCGTGAGTGGTCGCGGGACGTGGCACTTGGTCCGGCATGGTGTGGCGGATTCGTGGGAGTGCGGTGGTGCGGGACGAGGTCGTGGCGGTGGGTGGGGCCGTTCGGCGGGTCTGGGCGGGGCCGGGGCGGGAACGGGATCTTGTGCTGCAGGCGTTCAAGTCGGCGCTGGCCGCTGTGGTGGCTTGGGTGGTCGCTGACCAGGTGCTGCGGGCTCCGATGGCGTTCATCGCGCCGTGGGTGGCGGTGGTTCTGGTGCGGTCCACGGTGTACCGGTCCTTGGCGCAGGCGATCCAGCAGATGGGTGCGATCGCCTTGGGGACCGTGGTGGCCACCGCGTGCGGCATGGCTCTGGGTGTTCCGGCCCTGGCCATGGCGGTGGTCCTGCCGCTGGTGCTGCTGGTGGGGAACTGGCCCAGGCTGGGGGATCAGGGCGTCTACGGTGCGACCGCGGCGCTCTTCGTGCTGACCGCCGGTGAGCCGGACCTCGACGCGGCCGTGGCCAGGGTGCTGGAGTCGCTGCTGGGGGCGGCGGTCGGGGTCGGGGTGAACATGCTCGTTTTTCCTCCGGTGCATCTGCGTGACGCCGAGGCCACCGTCCGGCAGGTCGTCGAGGAGGCCGGGCGGACGCTCCGCGCCATCGCGGACGGACTGGAGGACTCCTGGGACCGGCACCAGGCTCGGAACTGGCAGCAGCAGGCCCGGAGGCTGTTCCGCCTGATCGATCAGGCGCGGGCCGCGCTGGAGCACGGCACGGAGAGTGCGCGGTGGAACCCCGACCGTCGTCGGCGTGATCATCTGCGGCGGATCCGTGAGCCCTATCGGCACGTTGTCTCTGTGCTGGAGCAGCTGACGGACTACGTCGCCGACCTGGCCCGTACGTTCGCGGAAGTGGCCGACGACGACTTCGCCCCTCCGCGACCCGGCAGCGACACCCTCGCCTCGTACGCGCGCTTCCTACGGGAGATCGCCGCGGCCGTCGACGCCTACGGCCAGGCCGTCACGGGGGACGATCCGGCCGCCGCGCGCGCGTGTCTCGACCGGAGAGTCCACGGTGTCCGGCTGGCCCATGACCGCCTGCGGCAGGCGCTTCTCGACACGGACGGTGGGGACGCGGAATGGGTGGCCCTGAACGGGGCGCTGCTGACCGACGCACGACGGCTCGCCGACCAGCTGCTGCCCGAGCCCCCGCAACCGCACGGTCCCCAGGAGCCGGCCCGTTGATCCGAGGGGGCGGCAGGGGCGCTGTCCGTTCGCCGACGGCGGCTGCCTGCCGGGTTTCCCGCGCAGGTCCCGGTGTTACCCGTTACGGGACGTTCGGATGCCCGTACGCCCCGGGCTCCACCATGACCTGGAGGCTTCCATGACCACAGCCGTGAAGGACATGCTCGCCACCTACCCCGCCGACCTGGGCCGGGTCGACCGCGACAAGCTCGCCCGCTGCATCGAGGAATGCGTCGCCTGCGCACAGGCCTGCACCGCGTGCGCCGACGCCTGCATGTCGGAGGAGATGGTCAGCGAGCTGACCAAGTGCATGCGGACCGACGCCGACTGCGCCGACATCTGCAACGCCACCGCCGCCGTTCTCTCCCGGCACACCGGTTACGACGCCAATGTCACCCGAGCGATCCTCCAAGCCTGCGCGACCGTCTGCAAGGCCTGCGGTGACGAGTGCCGACGCCATGCCGAGCGGCACGAGCACTGCCGGGTCTGCGCCGAGGCGTGCCGTCGCTGCGAGGAGGCGTGCCATGACCTAATCGGCTCGCTCGGCTGACGGCGGCGGCCCTTCTCGGGGCACATCCCAGTGCTCACGTTCCAGAACGCACTTCAGTGCTCGCAGAGGGAGAATTCCCGTTCGTAGAGCTGCTCGTTGTGTTCGTCGACGAAGAACTTGCGTTCCTGCATGAGTTCTTCGCGGTACTTCTTGGCTTGGTTCAGCGTCATGGTCGTGGTGTCGGACCAGGGCTGCTGCGGGGGTACGTCGGAGGTCGAGACGATCGTTTCCGAGGGGTCGACCAGGAAGAACGCGAGGATCTTGCGGTAGCCCGGGCGGGTGTCGTCCGTGAGGCGGAATGGGCTGACGCGGTGCTGCAGGATGTTCGGGAACGCCAGGCAGCGGCCCGCCGGGGTCGGGGCGGATCCCAGTACCTGGTTCAGCGCGTCCTCGTCCTCCAGGCCGTAGACGTGGCGCATGCCGTTGTCGTCGTTCTGCTCGTAGTCGGGATCGTCCAGCGCCGTCCGGAAGCTCAGGTGGCTCTCGGTGATGTTCTCGCTGTCCCAGTAGTAGATGCCGGTCGAGACGATCCGCTCGTTCAGCATGCCCTCGACGTGCCAGGAACCGCCGGGGTATTCGGGCTTGTCCGGGGTGAGGTGGATGGTGGCGAGTTTGACGATGACCTGGAGACGGCGGCCGCGCAGGTCGACCCGGGCGGACTCGTCGGGCAGCTCGGGCGGGGTGAAGGCCGGGGCGTCCGGGATGACCGGGCGGCGGTTCTCCCACCAGTCGTCCGAGGCCGTTCCCCAGGTGCGGACGGCTTCCGCGTAGGCCTCGTCGTCGCTGTAGGAAGCCCTGTCCGGGTGCTCCGGCTTCGAGTCGTACCAGCCGTAGGGGTCGGCCTCGATCCGCAGGGGGCGCGGGTGGTGCAGGTCGGTGAGTACGTTCTCCAGCAGCGGGCGCATGCGGGCGAACAACTCCGGGAGTACGGCGGCCAGTTCGCGGTGCCTGTCGGGGTGGACGTTGTTGACGTACGAACGGAAGGCGACCTCGCCGTCCTCGCTGACGTCGACGTCCGTGGGCAGCCACTGGAACCTCTCCGAGAACTCGTACCGCGAGTAGCTGTTCGTCGGGTTCTGCCAAGCCCGCTCGGGGCCGCCGCTCACCTCGCGCACCAGGCAGAACAGTGAGGGGTGGACCAGGTCCAGTACCTGGCCGTCCGATCCGGGGTGCCAGTCCTGTTCCGCCTCCGGGACCTCCTCCAGAACCCGAACCGCCTCACGCAACCGGGATCCGAGCTCGTCGTCGATCAGGGTGTCCGACTGCCACACTCCGTCAACTGCCGACACCTCGATGCCTGTTCGCCCGTCTCGCAGCGCGGCGTAGTGCGTGAGTTCGGCCATCACATACCTGACCTGCGCCTCGGTGAGGCCCTGGTCGACCGCCTCCCGCGTCCACCTGGCGACGATGTCGGCGTCCTTCAACTTGTCGAACCACCGCGGCTTCGCCCGTATATGGGCGCTGCACTGCATCATCTGAAGTTCCCGCAGCGTCCGGGGCGTTGCGAACGGCAGGGAAGGGGAAGCTTGAAACGGCAGCGGGAAAGCGGGCAGGCCAGTCAATTCTCTTGATCCTTCCAGTCGGTGTGCGGCGGCGGGAAGGATACGTCAGCGGACTGACAGTGGCTCCGGGGCGCGCGATGCTGCGGCGTGCGCCTCACACGTCAGGTCCCCGTCCCCAGCGACCGCTCCGCCACCCGCGCCAGATGGCGGGCGAAGACCTCGCGGGCGTCGGGAGTGAGGGTGCGCAGGGCGATCAGGGCGGTGATGACCACGTCGCAGAGTTCGGCCTGGACGTCGTCCCAGGAGTGGGTGATGCCCTTGCGGAGGTTCTGGCCGGTCACGCCGATCACCGCCTCGGAGACCTCGCCGACCTCCTCGGAGAGTTTCAGGATGCGGAGGAGGAGGGCGTCGTGGCCGGTGACCGGGGCGTTGGCCTCCAGCCAGGCCCACAGGGCGTCGATGTCGGTCCATAGGGTGTCGGGGGAGGTGGCCTGATCCGTCATGGGGGCAGCCTTTCACGGCCCGCACGGCCCGCACGGCCCGCACGGCCCGCACGGCCCGCACGGCCCGCACGGCGCCCACGGCTCCCCAGGGACTTGCCTACCTCGCGAACTCCTCCTCGAACAGCGCCTCCTGCTCGCCCTCCCGTTCCTCCCGCAGTCGCTTGTTGCGGGTTCCTACGACGACTGCCGTGCCGGCCGCGGTGGCCGCCAGGGCTGCCGGGACCATCCAGCCGCGGTCGAAGACGTGGCCGAGGGCGTGGTCGAGGGAGAGGCGGCCGGGACCGGCGACGGCCAGGCCGGTGGCGGCGAGGGCGAGCGTGGCGGCGTACTCGTAGCCGCCGCTCTGGTTGAAGAAGCCGTTCGGGGTGTGGACCGCGGTCGCGCCGGTCATCGCGCCCGCCGCGGCCGCGCCCGCGGCGGGGGTGGCGAGGCCGAGGGCCAGCAGGGTGCCGCCGCCCGCCTCCGCCAGGCCGGCCATCGTCGCGTTGGTGCGACCGGGGCGGTAGCCGACGGACTCCATGAACTGGCCGGTGCCCTCGATGCCTCCGCCGCCGAACCAGCCGAACAGCTTCTGCGCGCCGTGCGCGGCGAGTACCCCGCCGGTACCCAGCCGGAGCAGGAGCAGGCCCAGATCACGTCGGTCGTAAGCGCTCACGGTGTCTCCCGTAACTGACAGCAGGAACAGTCCCCTCCCGCGTTTCCACCGTCGCACTGTCGACACCCGGCCGGGCTCCCCGCGCGGCCGTTCGGGTGGCGGGGGTCCGGGAGCGGTGTGAGTCTGGCGGACATGACGATTCAGACCGCCAAACTCAGCGATCCGGCCGTCCGGGCATTCGTCAGCGCCGTCAACGCCCATGACCGCGAGGCCTTCATGAGCCTGCTGGTGCCCGGCGCGACGATGTCGGACGACGGCTCCGACCGTGACCTCACCGACTGGATCGACCGGGAGATCTTCTCCTCCAACGGCCACCTGGAGGTCGACAACGAGTCCCGCGGCGGCCGCGACCTCCTCGCCCGCTACCGCAACGACACCTGGGGCGAGATGCGCACCCGCTGGCACTTCGAGGTCGAGGACGACGGCCGCATCTCCCGGTTCGAGACGGGACAGGCGTAGGCCCGCACGCCTCACGTGCATGTACGGCAGCCGCCCACGTCCCGGTGCGTGCCCCGCGGTCCCACGCGAGGCCCACCCCCACCCGGTGTCGTGGACGGCTGCCGTCTCCCCCCTCGGTTTGGTCCGAAGTCCGAAGTCCGAAGCCTCGTAGCCCGAAGTCCTCCACTCCGACTGTGAAGTTCTTGTGGAGGAGAGTTGAGCATAAGCCGCCGACCGGCCGCAATGGAGCGGACGGTTAAATTCCGGTTGTGCAAGTTGTGGAGCGCGGGCCTCGTGGGGACGCTCAGCCGCGCCCCACGTACGGCATCGCCGTCGCCAACACCGTCGCGAACTGCACGTTCGCCTCCAGCGGCAGCTCCGCCATGTGCCGGACCGTGCGTGCCACGTCCGCCACGTCCATCACCGGTTCCGGGGCGACTGCCCCGTTGGCCTGGAGCGCACCGGTCTGCATGCGCGCGGTCATGTCGGTGGCCGCGTTGCCGATGTCGATCTGCCCGACCGCGATGCCGTACGGCCGCCCGTCCAGCGACAGCGACTTGGTCAGGCCGGTCAGTGCGTGCTTGGTCGCCGTGTAGGCGACGGAGTGCGGGCGGGGCGTATGGGCGGAGATGGACCCGTTGTTGATGATCCGGCCGCCCTGCGGATCCTGCTCCTTCATCTGCCGGTACGCCGCCTGCGCGCACAGGAACGCCCCGTTGAGGTTGGTGTCCACCACGTGCCGCCAGGCGTCGTAGGGCAGTTCCTCCACCGGCACCCCGCCGGGGCCGAACGTCCCCGCGTTGTTGAACAGCAGGTCCAGTCGGCCGAAGCGGTCCACGGTCGCGGCGAACAGCGCGGCCACGTCCTCCGGCTTCGACACGTCCGTCCGTACGGTGAGAAAGGCGCTCTGCGGTACGAGCGCCGCCGTCTCCTCCAGGGTCTCGGGGCGGCGCCCGGCCAGCGCCACGGACCAGCCGGCCCGCAGCAGTTCCACGGCGACCGCCCGTCCGATCCCGGAACCGGCACCGGTCACGACCGCGATCTTCGATCCACTGTCAGTCATGGGACCGCAGCGTACGGGGGCCATCCAGTCCGTGGAACTCAAACGTCCGGTATCTGGACGACCGGTGTGGTCTCAGGTGCGGTGTCAAGTGCGCTGTCAGGGGTGGTGTCAGGTGCGGTGTCAGGGGTGCTCTCAGGTGTGGTCCTCCGACGCGGCCTCCATCGGATAGCGGACCCCGACCCGCTCGCGGATCGCGTCCAGCGTCCGCATCACCGCGAGCGTGCCGTCCAACGGGACCAGCGGGGACTCGGTCTCGCCGGCCCGCAGGGCGCGCATCACCTCGGTGGCCTCGTGGCGCAGGGTGCTGCGCGGGCCGTCGGCGGGGTCGGCGAGGAACTTCTCGGGGTCGCGGCCGTCCCGGTGCAGGACGAAGTGGTCCGGGTGGAAGAAGCCGGACGGGAGGTCGATCCGGCCGAGCGAACCGGTGACGGACGCCGAGGTCGCCGTACCGCCGATGATGGAGCAGTGCACCGAAGCGAGTGCGCCGCTCTCCCAGGAGAGCAGCGCTCCCGTCTGGAGATCGACGCCCTCGTCCGAGAGCACCGCTCTCGCGGTGAGGTCGGAGGGCTCGCCGAGCAGGAGGTGGGCGAAGGACACCGGGTAGACGCCGAGGTCCAGCAGCGCGCCCCCGCCCTGGAGCGGGTCGCGCAGCCGGTGCGCGGGCGGGAAGGGCCCCGCGAGTCCGAAGTCCGCCTGGACGCTGCGCACCTCGCCGATCGCCCCGTCCGCCACCAGCCCCTTGAGCTTCCTGATCACGGGGTTGCAGTACATCCACATCGCTTCCATCAGGAAGCTCCCGCGCCCCTTCGCCAGCGCGACCAGCTCCTCCGCCTCGCGCGCGTTCAGCGTGAACGCCTTCTCGCACAGCACGTTCCGCCCGGCCTCCAGGCACAGACCGGCGGCCGCCCGGTGCGCCGAGTGCGGGGTGGCGACGTAGACGACATCGATGTCCTCGTCCGCGGCCAGCGCACCCCACTCGCCGTACGCCCGCCCGATCCCGAACCGCTCCGCGAACGCGTCCGCCGACTCCTGCGAGCGCGAGGCCACCGCCACGACCTCCGCGTCCGGCAGGTCCACCAGATCGGCCGTGAACGCGGCCGCGATCCCACCGGTCGCCAGGATCCCCCAGCGCACCTTCTTCTCCGTCATCCCGGCCCCACCCTCGTTCCAGTGACCTTCGGCAGTCTGTTCGGGCTGAGAGCATAGGGGCCGAAGCGCGAGGAGAGGGAGGGGCACATGCCCGACAGCGGGGCGTCCAGGGCATCCATATCGAACACGAGCGAGGCGCGGGCGGCCGCACCGGGAACGGAACCGGCCGCCCGTTCCCTGCGCCGCACCAGCCTCCTCGTCACCCTCATCCTCGGCGGCCTGACCGCCACGCCCCCGCTGGCGATGGACATGTACCTGCCCTCCCTGCCGCAGGTCACCGAGTCCCTGCACGCCCCCGCCGCGACCGTCCAGCTCACCCTCACCGCCTGCCTCGCCGGCATGGCCCTCGGCCAGCTCGTCGTCGGCCCGATGAGCGACAAGTGGGGCCGCCGCCGCCCGCTGCTCATCGGCCTCGCCGTCTACGTCGTCGCCACCGCCCTGTGCGCGTTCGCACCCACCGTCGAGGCACTCGTCGCCTTCCGCCTCGCGCAGGGCCTCTCCGGCGCGGCCGGCATCGCGATCGCCCGGGCCGTCGTCCGCGACCTGTACGACGGCGTGGCCATGGCCCGCTTCTTCTCCACCCTCATGCTGATCTCCGGGGCCGCACCGATCGTCGCGCCCCTCATCGGCGGACAGGTCCTGCGGGTGACGGACTGGCGGGGCGTGTTCGTCGTCCTGACGGCCATTGGGCTGCTGCTCGCCGGGGTCGTGTGGGCGAAGCTCCCGGAGACACTCCCGCCCGCCGACCGGCACGACGGCGGGGTGGGGCAGGCCCTGCGCTCGATGCGCGGCCTGCTCGCCGACCGCGCCTTCTCCGGCTACATGCTCACCGGCGGCTTCGCCTTCGCCACGCTGTTCGCCTACGTCGCGGCCTCGCCGTTCGTGATCCAGGAGATCTACGGTGCCTCCCCGCAGGCCTTCAGCCTGCTGTTCGGCCTGAACTCCGTCGGCCTGGTCCTGGTCGGTCAGATCAACGGCAAGGTACTGGTCGGGCGGGCCCGTCTGGACGCAGTGCTCGCGGTGGGTCTCGGGGTGGTCGTGCTGGCCGCGGGTGCGCTGCTGCTGATGTCCCTGGGGGTCTTCGGCGAGGTCGGTCTGGTGCCGGTGGCCGCCGCGCTGTTCGTCCTGATGTCCGCGATGGGCATCATCCTGCCCAACACCCAGACCCTCGCCCTGCTGCGCACCAAGCGGGCGGCCGGATCGGCGTCCGCGCTGCTCGGCACGTCGTCCTTCCTGATCGGCGCGGTCGCCTCGCCGCTGGTCGGGGTCGCCGGAGAGGACACCGCCGTTCCCATGGCCGTGGTCCAACTGGCCGCCGTACTGGTGGCCTCGGCCTGCTTCGTGGGAATGTGCCGTCCCTGGCACAAACATGCGGAGGGAGCGGAGAACTGAGCGCGCCGAGACTGCGCAGCGGCACACCCGAACGGGCCGGGCTCGACCCGGAGGAACTCCGGCGGCTGACCCGTGAGGTCCACGATCTCACCACCGGCGAGCGCCCCTGGGCGGCGGGCACCGTCGTGATCGCCGGGCGCGGCCCCTGTGTGGCCGTCGAGGAGGCGGCCGGGTGGGCCGTGCGGTACGCCTCCTACGACGCGGCGCGTGACACGGGGGTGGAGCTGCCGGCGTCGGAGCGTGTGCCGATGACCGTGGGCACCCCCTTCGACCTCGCCTCCCTGACGAAGCTGTTCACGGCCGTCGCCGCCGTGCAGCAGATCGAGCGCGGCACACTCGGTATCGACGCCGAGGTCGGGGCGTATCTGCCGGACTTCCGCGGGGCGGCGCGGTACGGGGTGACGGTACGGCAACTGCTCACCCACACCTCGGGGCTGCGGCCGGAGTTGCCTCTGTACGACTGCGCCGACGACACCGAGCGGGTGGCGCGGCTGCGGGCGGAGGTGCCGTTGGGGGTGCCCGGCACGTACTGCTACTCGGACCTGAATCCGCTGGTGCTTCAGCATGTGCTGGAGCGGATCACGGGGCGGGGGCTCGACGTCCTGGTGCGGGACGGCATCACCCGGCCGCTCGGGATGGCCGCGACCCGCTTCGGGCCCTGTCCGGGGGCGGCGGCCACGGAGGATCAGCGGCGGCCGTGGGCGAAGGCGGACCGGGGGATGCTGCGGGGGGTGGTGCACGACGAGAACGCGTGGGCGTTGGGTGGGGTGGCCGGGCATGCGGGGCTGTTCTCCACGGCGCGGGATCTGGCGGTGTTCTGCCGGACGCTGCTGGCGGGGGGCTCGTACGGGCCGGCGCGGATTCTCGGGCCGGACTTCGTGGAACTGCTGCTGACGCCGCCGGGGTTGGGGTTCGCGCTGGACCAGGAGTGGTTCATGGGGGAGTTGGCGGGGCGGGGGGCTGCGGGGCATACGGGGTTCACCGGGACGATGCTGGTGCTCGACCGGGCGACGGACACGTTTCTGGTGCTGCTGGCGAATACGGTGCATCCGCGGCGGCGGGCGGCGGACAGTCGGCCGAGGGCTGCGGCGGGGTCGCGGGTGGCGCGGGCGGTGCGGGGGATGTGACGGGGGGTTGGTTTCGCCCCCGCCGCCCCTTCCCTTCCCGTCCCCAGGGGCTGCTGCCCCTTCGGCCCCGCCCAGGGGGCTCTGCCCCCTGGACCCCTGGGCCTTTGCCCACCCAACCACCCGTTTCCAGTGGGCTGAAAAGTGAACCTCTCAACTCACCGAGTCGGGTGGTGGGTGGGCAAAGGCCCGGGGGTCTGGGGGCGGAGCCCCCAGGGGACGGGACGGGTAGGGACTTCGCGAACGTAGAATCGCCGGGTGAACGACCCCGTATCCCCGGCGGAAACCCTTCGGCGCAGGCTTGCCGGTCTTCTCGACGGGCTTCCGCCCCGGCAGGCCGCGGCGGCCGTGGACCGGCTGATCGCCAACTACCGCGGGGCGACCCCGACCGACGCGCCCATTCTGCGCGACCGCGCGGACGTCGCCGCGTACGCCGCCTACCGCATGCCGGCGACC
Organism: Streptomyces sp. TRM68416; assembly: GCF_014596915.1. Classification (GTDB taxonomy): domain Bacteria; phylum Actinomycetota; class Actinomycetes; order Streptomycetales; family Streptomycetaceae; genus Streptomyces. The sequence goes on along the minus strand of NZ_JACVWU010000001.1, from coordinate 172,188 downwards.
TTCGAGGCCGTGCACGCCGCGCTGGAGGCGTTCGCGGACGCCGCCCCGGGGTGGGTGCCGGAGAGCCATGTCGACGTCGGCGGCGGCACCGGCGCCGCGACCTGGGCGGTCGGCGCCACTTGGCCGGGTCCTCGGAAGGTCACCGTGCTCGACTGGGCGGAACCCGCCCTCGCCCTCGGCCGGGAGATCGCCGCCGCCAACCCCGCCCTGCGCGACGTCCGCTGGCAGCGTTCTCGGATCGGAGCGGCGCTCACCATCGAGAGCGCCGATCTCGTGACGGTCTCGTACGTCCTCAACGAGCTGACCGTCCCCGACCGCACCGCCCTCGTCGACGCCGTCGCGTCCGCCGCGCAGGCCGTCGTGATCGTCGAACCCGGCACCCCCGACGGCTACGCCCGGATCATCGAGGCCCGCGACCGCCTGATCACCACCGGCTTCCACGTCGCCGCCCCCTGCCCGCACAGCGCCGCCTGCCCCATCGTCCCGGGCCAGGACTGGTGCCACTTCTCGGCGCGGGTCAGCCGTTCCTCGCTGCACCGCCAGGTCAAGGGCGGCTCCCTCGCCTACGAGGACGAGAAGTTCGCCTACGTCGCCGCCACCCGCCTGCCGGTCGACCCCGCCCCCTCCCGCGTCGTACGCAAGCCCCAGATCCGCAAGGGCCAGGTCCTCCTCGACCTCTGCGAGACGGACCCGGCCCTCACCCGCACCACGGTCACCAAGCGCCACGGCGACCTGTACAAGGCGGCCCGCGACGCGGACTGGGGCGACGCCTGGCCGCCGGCGCAGAATCCGGCCTGGCCGGCCCGGCCGTAGTCCTGCCTCAATCCGCCGCCGGCCCGCCGCGCTTCTCCTGGAGCCTGCGCAGCAGCTCCCGCTTCTGGGCCTGCGCGTCCGCGCCGCCGCCGATCCGGCCGCCGCGCCTGCCGCCTCGGATCGCCTGGCGGCCGAGGTTCTGGCGGGTGCCGCCGACTCCGAGCATGTTTCCTGATCCGCTTCGGGCCATGGGGGTTCTCCTGTTCCGGTTCCGGGGGATGGGTCGGTTCGGGCATCGACATTCTCGGTACGAGACGTATCGTCTCGTCCTCGCTCCCCTCCACTCTCCGGCGAGACGCACCGTCTTGTCAACCTGGTAAATTCGGTACATGACCGCTCAGAGGACCGCCCCCGACACCGCCCGCCGCAGCGAGAAGTCCCGCCGCGCCATCTACGACGCCGCCCTCGCGCTCGTCGGAGAGGTCGGCTACCCCAAGACCACCATCGAGGGCATCGCCGCCCGTGCCGGCGTCGGCAAGCAGACGATCTACCGGTGGTGGCCGTCGAAGGCGGACGTCCTGCTGGAGGCGTTCCTCGACCTGAGCGAGCAGGCCAGCAGGGCGACGGGGCAGGAGATGCCGTACGCCATCCCCGACACCGGGGACCTTGCCGCCGATATCAAGGGCGTGCTGCGGGCCACCGTCGACCAGATGTGCGATCCCAAGTTCGAAGTCCCTTCCCGGGCGCTGGCCGCCGAGGGCCTGGTCAACGAGGAACTCGGGCGGCGGTTCGTGGCCCAGCTCATGGAGCCCTCGCTCCAGCTCTACGTCGACCGGCTGCGCGCCGCCCAGGACGCCGGCGACGTACGCCCCGAGGTCGACCCGCGCATCGCCCTCGAACTCTTCGTCTCACCCCTCGCCCAGCGCTGGCTCCAGTACACGGGCCCCATCTCCTACGACTACACCGACACCCTCGTCGACTACGCCCTCCACGGCCTCGCTCCCCGCTGAGCAGCCGTCCGGTGGTCCGTTCCACGTGACCATGGCCACCCCGACCAGGTGGGTATATCCCGCTAAAGCATGCAATGACCCCTGATCCGGGTGCGCGCTGTGGCTCGTCCCACCTGCCCCTGTTGTCGGCTCCGGCCCCCCGGAGCGCAGGATGGTGGGACCATGAGGCATGCTGTTCCGCACGACAGCGAGGCGAGGGGATAGATGAGCGCGGAGTTCGGCGACCAAGGCCTGCAGGGCAGACTCTCCCGGTGGCTGCGTGGACGCCGCCCCCGGCAGACCGCCGACGACGGCGGCCGCGAAGACCTGCTGCTCGCCGCCGCGGCCGCGGGACTGCCGCTCGCGCCCGCCGCCCACCCCGCCGCCGGGTACCGCTGTTCCTGCGATCGCGTCGGCTGCCCCACGCCCGCCCGGCATCCGGTGTCCTTCGCCTGGCAGACGCAGTCCACCACCGACCGCGGGCAGATCGAGCGCTGGGCCCGGCACCAGCCGCAGGCCAATTTCATCACCGCGACCGGCATGGTGCACGACGTCCTCGACGTGCCCCTTGAGGCCGGGCGGGAGGCCCTGGAGCGGCTGCTCGCCGCCGGGATCGACGTCGGGCCCGTCGCCGAGAGCGACGACGGGCGGCTCCTCTTCTTCACCCTCACCCGCGGTACCCCCGAGGACGAGGACGAGTGGTGGCCGTGCGAACTGGACTGCCACCCCGAGACGATGGACGAGCATCCGGGGCTGCGCTGGCACTGCCGCGGCTCGTACGTCCTCGTCCCGCCCGCCCGCCTGCCCGGCGACGACGGGCAGACCGTGCACTGGGTACGCGGACTTGAGCATCCGCTGCCGGATCCGCTGACGTTGCTGGAGATCCTCACGGACGCCTGCGGCCGCTACGCCGGTCAGGAGCCCGACGGGGCGCACTCGGGTTGGCCTTTGCGTCGCTAGTGCGTGGCCGTGGGTTCGGCGTAGTGCTTCTGCGGGTTCGTCGTGGCTTGTCGCGCAGTTCCCCGCGCCCCTTCCCCTTCGGGACGCTTACTCGCCCTTCGCGCCGGTCAGACCCTCGATCCGGCCCAGGATCGACACCTGCCCCCGCACCGGGTTCAGCGCCACCTCGTTCGACACGAACTCCATCGTCAGCGACTGCTTGATCTCGCCCTTCGTCAGGGCCCGCACCGAGGAGTTCGGCGTGGGCACGGACGTGCCCGCCGCCGCGGTCTGCTTCTGGAAGTGGCGGGTGGTGAAGAAGACCAGCGCTCCGCCGTCCGCGGTGCGCAGTGCCACCGGCGCGTAGTCGCCCTCGGTGAGCGGCTCGTCGATGTACTGGGTGACCAGGCCCGGCTTCTTGGCGTTCTTCGCGCGCTTCTCCCGCCAGCCGGAGGTGTGGCTGCCGTCCGCGAAAACCTCCGAGCCGTCCTGGAGATAGCTCGTGTAGTCCTTGCTCAAGTCGGCCGGAGGGACGGCCAGTTCGGAGGAGTTCGGGTCTACGGCCTCGGCCCAGCCGTCCTCGTCCTTGCGGAACTCCGGCAGGTCGTCCGGCGCCACCAGCGTCAGGTACGCCGCCTCCCAGGGCTCGGCGAGCCCGTCTCGGGTGAACACCAGCAGCCAGCGCGAGTCGCCGCCCCGGTTGCCCTGGGCGTCGGCCAGGAACCAGCGCGGCCAGCCCGCCTTCTTGGGGATGGTGAACTCGGCGTCGGTGAACTCCAGCGGGCTGTGCGCCGCGTTGCCCTCCGGGCTGTTGGCCCGGCCCGCCTTCAGGCGCGCCTCGTCGATGTCACCGAGCGCGCCGGTGACATGGTCGGCGTCCAGGGAGCTGTCGTAGGCCTTGTCGGCGGCGTTGTACGCGGCCGTGAACTCCTTCAGGGCCTCGGCGGCCTCGGCCCGGGTGGTCGCGGGGATCAACTCCCGTTCCCCGTGCACCACCACGCATCCGCTCGCCGTCAACGACAAAGCGGTCACTGAGGCCGCTATCAGCACCCTCCGGTCAAGCCTGCGGAGTCTGCGATCCCTGCTCATCGGGTCCCTTCACCTACCCCTTCCCGGAGGCGAACCCTACCGGGGAGAGGAACAGCGCGAGCGCCGGGACCGGGTACAGCGGCCACACCGTGACCTGGCGGACGGTCGTCACGGGGAGGCCGACCCGGGGCACCGGCAGGTCGCATGGTGGTCAGAGGTTCCGGCGGGGGGTCACCAGGATCGTGTCCGCCCGCGGATGCGGCAGCACGTCGACCGGCTGGTCGTACACCTCCGACAGCAGTTCCTCGGAGAACACCTCGGCCGGCGGTCCGTCGGCCGAGATCCGGCCGACTCGCAGGATCGCGACGCGGTGCGCGTAGGCCGCCGCGAGCCCCAGGTCGTGCAGGACGACCACCACCGCGTCCCCGGCCCGCGCCCGCTCCCGGCACAGTCGCAGCACCAGCTCCTGGTGCTTGAGGTCCAGGGCGGCGGTCGGCTCGTCGAGCAGCAGCAGCGGGGCCCGCTGGGCGAGCACCCGGGCCAGCGCGACCCGGGCCCGCTCGCCGCCGCTGAGCGCGGAGAACGGGCGCGCCGCGAACCCGCCCACCTCGGTGGCGGCCATCGCCCCGGCAACGGCGTCGTCGTCGTCCTCCATCCCCAGAGCCGCCCAGGGCGCGCGGCCCATCCTGACGACCTCCTCCACCGAGAAGGGGAAGGAGAGCGCGGCGGCCTGCGGCAACACCGCCCGCCGCAGGGCGAGTTCGGGCGCGGACCACTGCGGCGCGGGCCGCCCATGAATCCGTACGACTCCCTCGGCGGCCGGGATGTCGGCGGCGAGGGCGCCGAGGAGCGTGGACTTGCCGGCGCCGTTGGGCCCGACGAGCGCGAGCACCTCACCTGCACGGACATCGACGTCCACCCCGCGCAGAACGTCTCGCCCACCGAGCCGGACACGGAGCCCTTCGGCCGCGGCCAGCACCTCTCCGGGCGCGGCGGGAGGCGGGGGAGTGGGACGGGGCCGGAGAAGTCTCATGACGGGGTCCTTGAGGCGGAAGGCTGAGGACAGTTCGCCACCGCCGACCAGCACCGCGGCGGCGGAGCACCGTTGCGGCGGAGAGGGAAGGGGGCGGCGGAGGAGGGAGGCGGGTGGAGGGGAGAGGGAGGCGGGTGGAGGAGAGAGGGGGGCGGAGGAAGGAAGCGGGTGGCGGAGAGAGAAGGGGCGGCGGAGGAAGGAGGCGGGGCGGAGAGGAGAGGGCGGACAGGGGCAGGGCGCGATGTAATCGGCGGCGAGGGCAACGGAGTTAGGGGCGCGGGGAACTGCGCGACCAGCCCCCACGCACCCGCAGACGGCATACGCACCCGCAGTCCGCAGTCCGCAGTCCGCACCCGCAGTCCGCATACGCACCCCCAGGCCGCATACCACCCCTTACGCCCACCCCCCTTGCCGCCGCCGCGTCCGCCGCAGCAGCCAGAAGAAGAACGGGCTGCCCAGCAGTGCCGTGAGGACGCCCAGGGGCAGCTCCGCCGGCGCGGCCAGCGTGCGGGAGGCGAGGTCCGCCGCCAGGAGGCAGACCGCCCCGAGCAGCGCAGCACCCGGCACCAGGAAGCGGTGCCCCGGCCCCGCCGCCATCCGGAGCAGGTGCGGGACGACCAGGCCGACGAAGCTGATGATGCCGGAGACGCTCACGGCGGCCGCGGTGAGGAGGGCGATGACGAACACGAGCGTGACGCGGAGGCGCTCGACCTCCACGCCCAGGTGCCGGGCGGGCCGTTCGCCGAGCGCCAGCAGGTCCAGGCGGCGGGCGTAGAGCGGCGCCACGGTGAGCCCGATCGCCGCGCACGGCAGTACCGCCAGCACCTTCGGCCAGGTCGCCTGGGAGAGCGAACCGAGCTGCCAGAAGGTGATCTGCTGGATGGCGGCGGCGTCCGCGAAGAACAGGAACAGCCCGATCAGCGCGCCCGCGAAGGCGTTCACGGCGATGCCGGTGAGGATCAGCGTCACGACCTCCGTACGGCCGCCGGACCGTGACATCACGTACACGAGCAGCACCGTCGCCAGGCCGGAGACGAACGCGGCGACCGAAACCGTCCAGTTCCCGAGGAAGTTGAGGCCGAGCGCGATGGAGGCGACCGCGCCCACCGCCGCGCCGGAGGAGATGCCGATGACGCCGGGCTCGGCGAGCGGATTGCCGAACACGCCCTGCATGAGCGCCCCGGCACACCCCAGCGAGGCGCCGATGAGCAGCGCGAGGACGATACGCGGGAAGCGGACGTTCCAGAGCACCGACTCCGCGACCCGGTCCAACTCCCGCCCGCCCGGCCCGATCCGGTGCTGCACGGAGGCGAGTACGTCACCGACCGGCACCGGATAGGCGCCGATGCCCGCCGCGACCGGCACCAGCACGAGCAGCGCGACGACCAGTCCGGCGGTCAGCAGCCAGGGGGTGGTGCGGCGAGGCCCGCGTACGGGGGTCTCCGTGGCGGGTGCGTCCCGCGCGGCCTTCTCCAACACCGTCACGCGGCACCGCCCTCATGGAGCGGGGCGAGCACAGCCGGCAGCGCTCCCGCCCGTCGTGTGCGCAAGCGTCGCACGGTCGGCCGTTCCTCTCCGCGCCCGTCTGACGTGCGCTTCTCCTTGTGCGTGGGTTGGGTTCACGCCCTGGCCCACCCAGTGGCTCGCCGAAGTTTAGGTTAGCCTTACCTTGCTTGGCTAGGAGGCGGCGTACGCAGGCGCCGCGCGCATGATGCTTCAATGCCCCCGTGAGTGACTACGACGTGCTCCGCGTCTTCTGCGGAGCGAACGGCGGCTACGGCAACGAACTCGGCGTCGTCCGCGAGGGATCGGTCATGCCCGAGCGCGCGGACCGGCAGGAGTTCGCCGCGAAGCTGGGGTTCAGCGAGACCGTGTTCGTGGACGACCCCGAGCGCGGGGTCATCGACATCTACACGCCCAGCGTGCGGCTGCCGTTCGCCGGTTCCCCCTGCGTCGGCGCCGCCTGGCTGCTCGACGTGCCCGAACTGGTCACGCAGGCCGGTGTGGTCGGGGCGCGGCAGGACGGGGAGTTCAGCTGGATCGAGGCGCGGGCGGAGTGGGCGCCGCCGATGACGTTCCGCCAGTACGCGACGGCCGCGGAGGTCGACGACCTGGCCGTACCGCCGCCGGGCGAGCGAAGCGAGATGGGGGTCCCCCCGGACGAAGTCTGGGGGAGGGTGTACGCCTGGGCCTGGGAGGACGAGCCGGCGGGCCGGATCAGGGCGCGCGGCTTTCCGGGCCGGGGTGACGGCGTCGACGAGGACGAGGCGACGGGGGCGGCGGCGCTGCTGCTGACCGACCGACTGGGCCGCGCCCTGAACATCACGCAGGGCGCGGGTTCGCAGATCCTGACGGCACCGCAGCCGGGGGGTTGGGTGGAGGTCGGCGGCAGGGTGTTCCTGGAGCGCTGACATCATCCAGCCCGTCCGGCGTTTGAGGGCAAGGCCGTTCAGGCCGGAGCGGGGGTCTGAGGGCGGTAGCCCCCAGTGGCGGTCACGCCGACAGGGGGAACTCTTCGCCCAGGGCATGGAAGACGCCCGTGTTCAGGGCGAACGCCTTCTTGCACTCGCTCACGATCCGCTTCTTCTCCAGGTCGTCCGCGCGCACCGCGTCCAGCAGTTCGCGGTAACTCCGCTTGAAGGCCGCCGGGTTGGTGATCTCCTCGAAGACGTAGAAGCGGACGCCGTCGCCCTTCTTCTCGAACCCCCAGGTCTTCTCCGCCTTGTCGCGGATGATCTGACCGCCGGACAGGTCGCCGAGGTAACGGGTGTAGTGGTGGGCGATGTACCCCGCCGGCCACTGCTCCGCGCACTCCCGCACCCGGTCCGCGTACGCCCGTGTCGCCGGCAGCGCGGTGACGCCCGCCCGCCACCCGGGCCCGCGCAGGTGCGCCAGATCCGCCTCCAGCGCGCGCAGCCGGAACAGCTCGGGCCGGATGAACGGCCCCGCCACCGGATCTGACGCCAGCCGCTCGACCCCGGTCTCAAGAGCCTCGTAGACGAACCACAGTTGCTCGGTGTAGCGCGCGTACGCGTCGACGCCGAGTCGGCCGCCGAGCAGGTCGCTCATGAACGTCGAGGTCTCCGCCTCCATGTGCTGCTCGTGGGACGCGGTGCGGATGACTGTCGAGAAGGAGTCCATGCAGCACATCCTTTAAGGTAAGGCTTACCTAAGTCAATAGGTTTCCCGACGCTCTGTCGGTAAAAGCGTACAAGAAAAGACCCGCCCCCAGCAGGGGGCGGGTCGCACGAGTGAGGGCGCTACGGCAGCGTCAGAATCTCCGCTCCCGACTCCGTCACCACCAGCGTGTGCTCGAACTGGGCCGTCCGCTTGCGGTCCTTGGTCACCACCGTCCAGCCGTCGTCCCACATGTCGTACTCGTGCGTGCCGAGCGTCAGCATCGGCTCGATGGTGAACGTCATGCCGGGCTGGATCACCGTCGTCGCGTGCGGGCTGTCGTAGTGCGGGATGATCAGGCCCGAGTGGAACGACGAGTTGATGCCGTGTCCCGTGAAGTCACGGACGACGCCGTAACCGAAGCGCTTGGCGTACGACTCGATGACGCGGCCGATGACATTGATCTGCCGGCCCGGCTTGACCGCCTTGATCGCGCGGGCGAGCGACTCGCGGGTGCGCTCCACCAGCAGCCGGCTCTCCTCGTCGACGTCCCCGACCAGGTACGTGGCGTTGTTGTCGCCGTGCACGCCGCCGATGTACGCCGTCACGTCGAGGTTGACGATGTCGCCGTCCCGGAGCACCGTCGAGTCCGGGATGCCGTGGCAGATCACCTCGTTGACACTCGTGCACAGGGACTTGGGGAAGCCGCGGTAGCCGAGCGTCGAGGGGTAGGCGCCGTGGTCGCACATGTACTCGTGCGCCACCTTGTCCAGCTCGTCGGTCGTGACGCCCGGCGCGATCAGCTTCGCGGCCTCCGCCATCGCCCGGGCCGCGATACGGCCCGCGACGCGCATCGCCTCCACGGTCTCCGGGGTCTGCACCTCCGGACCGGTGTACGGCGTCGGCGCGGGCTTGCCGACGTACTCGGGACGACGGATGTTTCCGGGCACGGAACGGGTGGGAGACAGCTCCCCTGGTACGAGCAGCGACTGGCCAGACATGCCAGCGAGTCTAACCAGCGGGCGTAGGGGAACATGTCGGTGGCGAGAGGAGCAGGTCATGGCCTTGTTCAAGAAGCGCACGGTCGGCAAGCCGGGCGAGTGGTACTACTGCCTGGAACACAAGAAGGTCGAGGAGGGTCCGGACTGCCCCGGCAAGGACCGCTTCGGCCCGTACGCCTCCCGCCGGGAGGCCGAGCAGGCGATGGAGACCGCCCGCGAGCGCAACCTCCAGTGGGAGAACGACCCCAAGTGGCACGACGCGCCGACGACGACCAGGGACGACGACTGATCAGGCCGGTGACGACGTCCGGGCCGATCGCGCTGGGCCCGGACACTCTTCGCGTGCTCGCTCGTCCGGGCGTCGTACGTCATCAGCTTCGGCAGGCACAGCGCCAGCAGCCCCACCGCGCCGACGCACAACAGCCCGCCCGACCACACCGACGCCCGCACCCCCCACCAGGCGGCGAAACCGCCCGACCTGACCTGGCCGAGGGTCGGGCCGACCGAGTACGACAGCAGCTCGATCCCGGCGAGCCGGCCGCGCAGCTCGTCCGGGATCGTCTGGTTCCACATGATCCCGCGGAAGATCCCGCTCACCATGTCGCAGCCCCCGGCCACGGTCAGGAACAGCAGCACCAGCCACACGTCGCCGACGACCCCCGCGGCCGCGATCGCCGCGCCCCACAGCGCCGCCGCCAGCACCACCATCCGCCCGTGCCGGTGGACCCGCGCCGTCCAGCCGCTGGTCACGCTCACCAGGAGCGACCCCAGCGGAATCGCCGCGTACATCAGGCCCAGCGACCACTCAGCGTCCATCTCGTCCGCCAGGAACGGCAGCAGCGCCAGCGGCATCGCCAGGAACATCGCCGCGAGGTCCACGGCGTAGGTGCCGAGCAGCTCCTTGCGGCCCCAGGCGTACTTCGCGCCCTCGGCGATCGCCCTCAGCGACGGCTTCGCCGCCTCGTGAGCGGCGGGCGAGGAGGCGATGGGCAGGATCAGGACGACCGAGAGGACGAAGGTGAGCAGGTCGGCCGCATACGCCCAGCCGAGTCCCGCGTACGCCACCACCAGGCCCGCCACGGCCGGGCCCGCCACCCCGCCGAGCGTCCAGCGGAAGCTGTTCAGGGAGGCCGCGGCCGGCAGGTGCTCGTGGGCGACGATCCGCGGCCAGAGTGAGTCGAGCGCCGGGCGCTGCACCGAGACGAGCGCCGAGGACAGGGCGGCGACCACGTACAGCGGCCACACGGCCGGGTTCGGCAGCAGCGCGTTCACCAGCAGCGCCGCGCTCAGCAGCCCCTGCCCCGCCTCCGTCCACACGATCAGCGCGCGCTTGTCGAGCGCGTCGGCGAGGGCACCGCCGTACAGCCCGAAGACGATCAGCGGCAGCAGCTCCACCGCGCCGATCGCCCCGACGGCCGCCGCGGAGCCGGTCAGCTCCTTGATCTGCACCGGCAGCGCCACGAACGTCAGGAAGCTGCCGAAGTTGGAGATCAGCCCCGACAGCCACAGCCGCCGGAAGTCGGCGGAGGCCCGCCAGGGCGTGAGGTCGGGAAGCAGGCCACGGGGAGTCACGAGCAGCCATGGTCGACAGAGGCGGGAGCTCGGGGCAACTGCTTTTCGGTGGGGAGGGGAGATCCCGCGGGCCGGGCGGCTGGGGCAGCGCCCTAGGCGGGCGGGGGTCGGAGGTGCGCTGAGGCCGGAGGCACGCGGGGGCCGGAGGCACGCGGGGGCCGAGGTGCGCGGCGGACGGAGGGGCGCGGGGCCGAGGTGCGTGGCGGACGGGGGCACGCGGGGGCCGAGGCGTGTGGCGGCCGGAGGTGCGCAGAGGTCTGAGGCGTGTGGCGGCCGGAGGTGCGCAGAGGTCTGAGGCGTGTGGCGGCCGGTGGCGTGTGGCGGCCGAGTGCGTGGCAGTCGACGGTGTTCGGGGGTCGGCGCGCGAAGGTCACCAGCGTGGCGGTGGTGGTGCCGTCAGGTGGTCGGCCAGGGCCGACAGGCGGTCGCGGAAGCGGCGGGGCGCCCGCGGGGAGGGAACCGAGTTCTCCCCGGCCGCCGCGCTCACCAGGTGCTGCACGGTGTCGAGGTCGAGGTCCGTGCCCTCCGGTACCGGCAGTGAGTCGTGGGCCATCGCCGCCAGCTCGCCCTCGCCGGGGCCGAGTGCCAGGACCGTCACTCCGGCCCGCCGGGCGTCGTGCACCCGCTCCAGCAGACGCGCCTCCGTCGCCTCCGGTGAGACCACCAGCAGCGTCTCGCCCCGCCGCGCCGCCGCCAACCGCCCCGGCCCGACCGCCAGATGGGCCGGATCGGAGGCCCGCGCGTCGTGCCGGACCAGCGTCGGGACCAGCTCCGGCGTCCCCGACCACGCGGCCTCGTCCACCAGATGCGCCGCGAGATGCCACGGCTCGTAGTCGGCGGTGCCGACGAGCAGCAGGCCGCCGCCGTGCGCGACCACCGAGCCCCGCAGGGCACCCGCGAACCGCCGCGTGGCCCCCAACCACTCGGTCCCGGCCAGCACTTCACGCAGCAACGCCACCCGTACGGCATCCATGCGACCGCATCCTGCCGCAATCCGTCACCCGGAGCGGGCGGTTCAGCCTGAATTCGCCCGACCTGGGCAACCGCCGCCCCGGCACCCGTGGGCGGACCGTCCCCCGACCGGCAGGGGTGGGCGGGGCGGACGTACAGTCGGCCCATGACCTCTAGCGACAGTGCTGCACAGAAGGCCCCCGCCAAGGACCCCTGGGACCTCCCCGACGTCTCCGGGCTCGTCGTCGGCGTGCTCGGCGGGACCGGCCCGCAGGGCAAGGGCCTGGCCTACCGGCTCGCCAAGGCCGGCCAGAAGGTGATCATCGGCTCGCGGGCCGCGGACCGCGCGCAGGCCGCTGCCGAGGAACTCGGCCACGGAGTCGAGGGCGCCGACAACGCCGAGACCGCCCGCCGCAGCGACATCGTCATCGTCGCCGTACCGTGGGAGGGCCACGGCAAGACGCTGGAGTCGCTGCGCGAGGAACTGGCCGGGAAGCTCGTCGTCGACTGCGTCAACCCGCTCGGCTTCGACAAGAAGGGCGCCTACGCCCTCAAGCCGGAGGAGGGCAGCGCGGCCGAGCAGGCGGCGGCCCTGCTCCCGGACTCCCGGGTCACCGCCGCCTTCCACCACCTGTCCGCGGTGCTGCTCCAGGACCCGGAGATCGACGAGATCGACACCGACGTGATGGTCCTCGGCGAGGTTCGCGCCGACGTCGAGATCGTCCAGGCGCTCGCCGGACGTATCCCCGGCATGCGCGGCATCTTCGCCGGCCGGCTGCGCAACGCCCACCAGGTCGAGTCCCTGGTCGCCAACCTGATCTCGGTGAACCGCCGCTACAAGGCGCACGCGGGACTCCGCATCACGGACGTATGAGGGGATGGGGGACACTGGGAAGGCACCAGTGTCCCCCGACAGGAGAAAGTCCCCATGCCGCGCCTCGCCCTCTACGCCCTCGTCGTCTGCGTCCTCGCCGTCGCGGCCGCCGTCGTCTCCTTCGCGCAGGGCAGCCTGCTGGGGATCGTCTGGGTGCTGCTCGCGGGGCTGTCGTCCAACATGTGCTGGTACTACGTGAAGCGCGAGAAGATGCGCCGGTCGTCCGTCACGGGCTGACCGAGCAGTAGGAGTCGGCCTCGCGCCAGAAGCGAAAGAGGTCGTAGCCGCAGTACGTCTCCGCCTCGCTGATCCCGAGGCCGCGCAGGATCGCGTCGACCATGTCGAAGAAGACACCGTTCACCGCCGGCAGCCACAGCAGCGCGAACACGAACAGCAGGCCGAACGGCGCGAACGGCTCCACCTGGCGCCGGACGCTGTACGACAGCCAGGGCTCGACCACGCCGTAGCCGTCCAGGCCGGGCACCGGCAGGAAGTTCAGGATCGCCGCCGTGACCTGGAGCAGGGCGAGGAAGGCGAGCGCGAACCGGAAGTGCGCGGGGACGCCGTCGAGCGCGTCGAGCCAGAACGGCGCGGTGCACACGATCGCGAACAGCACGTTCGTGAGCGGACCGGCCGCCGAGATCAGACTGTGCTTCCACCGCCCCTGGATCCGCCCGCGCTCGATGAACACGGCACCACCGGGCAGACCGATCCCGCCCATGATCACGAAGAGCACCGGGAGCACGATGCTCAGCAGCGCATGGGTATAAGCGAGAGGATTGAGGCTCAAGTAACCCTTCGCGCCGATGGAGATGTCTCCGCTGTGCAGGGCCGTGCGCGCGTGCGCGTACTCGTGCAGGCACAGGGAGATCACCCAGGCCGAGGTGACGAAGAGGAACACGGCAAGCCCGGGGGATGATGCGAAGTCTGTCCACACCGCCCACCCGGTGACCGCCGCGATGGCAGTGATCCCGAGGAAGACAGGGCTGATCCGCTGTTCGCTCGTTCGAGAGGCGGTGGTCATGGGTGAGGTTCTCCTGGTGCATAGCGGCCCAGCCGGGGGCTTCGGCGTGATGGTCAGCGTACGGACGACATCTCAAAGCCGCGACTGTCCGAGCGACTTCGCAAGGCGCTCCCGGAAGTCTTCGGGGATTTCCAGAAGGGGACCGCCGCGGTCTCGGGGGTGACATCTGGCTGTGACGCCGGCGTGGATCAGATCCTCGCCGAGCGCAGTGACTTCCATACTCGTCCACCGTTCGGCGAAGGTGGTCCCAAGCGGCTCGAACCGCCAGTGATCCCCGTTGGCATCACATGAAGGAGTGTTCGGAGCGGGCTCCTCGCGGGCGCTTTGGACGTACACACGACGAGTGACAGGTAGATCGCCGACTGCCTCGACCAGCCGACGCAGCACGGGGGTGACGATTTCCTCGTCGGGCAGGAACACATAGCCGGGGCACGCGGGGGAGCCGATTCGTGCAAGGCAGCGGACCTTCTCGGTGACCCGGTACGTCCCGTCCTTACGTCGCTTCCGGGTCGTGTGGAGCTGAAGGTTCTTGCCGCAGCCTCCGCACTTGATCACGCCGAGAAGCGGGGTCCTCGGTGTTGTGGAGCGCTTGCCGACCGGGGAGGCGGAACGGGTCAGGGCATCCTGAAGGGTGTCGAAGACATCTTGATCCAGCACTGCTTCGGCTACACGCACAGGGGCCCCGCTGGCGTCGTGCACCAGGACGCGCCGCCTGTACTTCTTGCCCGGGACGTCCTCACTGCGCGTCTTCCAGCCCAGCAGGGTGGGCGAGGTGAGGATTCCCTTCAGCGTGCGGGGGTACCAGACGAAGTCCTTTCCGGACTTGTTCCGTTGATACGTGTCCGCGGGAGACGGGAGCCCTCGTTCTTCGAAGTCTCGGCATATGGCATTGACCGGCTCGCCGTCGATGACGCGTCGAGCGGCTTCACGGACGACGTCTGCCGTCTCCGGATTGATCTCCAGGTAGCGTGCACCCTCCTTCGCGTAGGTGCGATATCCGAAAGGTGGTGAACCGCCACCCCATCGTGTGGACGTGAGCAGGTGTGCGCGCGATGACGCGACTCTTTCCGCGGCGGCGCGGGATTCCATCTGCGCGAATGTGGCGATCATGGTGGCCGTCCCCCTCCCTGTCGGACTCGTGAGATCGAACGGTTCGGTGGCGGAAACCAGCGCTTTGCCACCGTGACTCTGAGCCCACTGGATCATCCGGTGCAGGTCACCGACTCGGCGAACGAACCGATCGAGTCGCCAGAAGACGATGACATCGAAGTCCGGTGCACGGTCATCGAGCCACCGGGACAGTTCTGGACGCTCCCACGGCGGCACCGCGGTGGCCGAGACTGAGACATCTGCGGCAACACCGACGATCTCCCAACCGCGCTGCTCGCAGAACGACTTGCACGCTTCGAGTTGCCGCTCAGGGCTGGTCGTCGAGTCGGTCTGGACGGTCAATCGGATGGTGATGAGGGCCCGCGACGGTCGTTCCATGATCCGACGGTAGCGTGTTTGTATCTAACAAATTGAGAGTTAGGTAAACCCATGTGATATCTCGTCGGCTACAGGTGCGGAGCCCTTTGGGCGGGGTCGAAGGGGCAGCAGCCTCTGGAGGAGGGCACGGGCAGGGGCGGCCGGGCGAGGACAACCCTTGTACGCCCCCCTGTCGGCAACCTGTCGGCGGCTGTCGGACGGCTGTCGGTGGTTTGTCGGTCGGGAATGGAACCGTCGGGGACATGACGCGAATCGACATGAACCCCAGGGCCGGCGCGGGCAGCGCCGTCACCGTGCGGGGGCTGGTCAAGCACTACGGCGAGACCAAGGCGCTGGACGGCGTCGATCTGGACGTACGGGAGGGCACCGTGATGGGGGTGCTCGGACCGAACGGGGCCGGGAAGACCACCCTCGTCCGGATTCTGTCCACCCTGCTCACCCCGGACGCCGGCGAGGCGGTCGTCGCCGGGTACGACGTCGTCCGGCAGCCCCGGCACCTGCGCCGGGTGATCGGGCTGACCGGCCAGTACGCCTCCGTGGACGAGAAGCTCCCCGGCTGGGAGAACCTGTACCTCATCGGACGGCTCCTCGACCTGTCGAGGAAGGACGCCCGGGCCCGCGCCGACGAGCTGCTGGAGCGGTTCTCGCTCACCGACGCCGCCAAGCGGCCGGCGGGCACGTACTCCGGCGGCATGCGGCGCCGGCTCGACCTCGCCGCCTCGATGATCGGCCGCCCCGCCGTCCTCTTCCTCGACGAGCCCACCACCGGCCTCGACCCGCGCACCCGCAACGAGGTGTGGGCCGAGGTCAAGACCATGGTCGGCGGCGGAGTCACCGTCCTGCTCACCACCCAGTACATGGAGGAGGCCGAGCAGCTCGCCTCCGAGCTGACCGTGGTGGACCGCGGCCAGGTCATCGCCAAGGGCGGCATCGACGAGCTGAAGGGGAAGGTGGGCGGACGGACCCTGCGCGTACGGCCGGCCGATCCGCTTCAGCTGCGCCCGCTCGCCGCCTTCCTCGACGACCTCGGCATCACCGGTCTCGCCGCCACCACCGTGGACACCGAACGGGACTCCCTGCTGGTGCCGGTCCTCAGCGACGAGCAGCTCACGGCCGTCGTCGCCGCGATCACCACGCGCGGCGTCACCCTGTCCTCCGTCACCACCGAACTCCCCAGCCTGGACGAGGTGTTCCTGTCCCTCACCGGCCACCGTGCCAGTGCCCCGCAGGACACCGCGCCCGCCGACACCCGCGAGGAGGTCGCCGCGTGAGCACCGCGACGACAACCGCCACCCCCACCCCCACCCCCACCGACGTCCGTATTCCGCTGCGGTCGCACCTGCGGCACACCGGGGCGCTCGTCCGCCGCAACCTCCTGTGGGTCCGGCAGAACCCGGAGTCGATGTTCGACGCCATCCTGATGCCGATCGTCTTCACCCTGCTGTTCGTGTACGTCTTCGGCGGCTCGATCGGTCAGGCGCTGGGCGGTGGACAGGACGAGTACGTCCAGTACGTCGTGCCGGGCATGATGGCCATGATGGGCATGAGCATGGCCATGGCGGTCGGGACCGGCTTCAACCAGGACTTCAACTCCGGTGTCATGGACCGCTTCCGCTCCCTGCCGATCGGCCGCGGCTCGGTGCTCTTCGCGAAGATCTCGGTGGAGCTGCTGCGCATGCTGGTGGCGATCGTGATCATGCTGGTCGTCGGTGTCCTGGTCGGCTTCGACATCACCGACTGGGGCGGCCTGCTGGCGGCCGTGGCGCTGGCCGCCGTGTTCGGTTCGGCCCTGATGTGGGTGTTCCTCACTCTCGGCGTGGTGCTGCAGAACGCCCAGTCCGTGCAGGCCATGGGCTTCCTGGTGCTGATGCCGCTGCAGTTCGGCTCGTCGATCTTCGCGCCGACCGACGCGATGCCGGGCTGGCTGCAGAGCTTCACCGACTACAACCCGCTGTCCTCGCTGGCGGACGCCGCGCGCGGGCTGATGGCGGGCGGCCCGGTCGCGCACGACCTGTGGGTGACGCTCGCCTGGTCGGTGGGGCTCACGGCGGTGATGGGGCCGATCGCGATCCACAAGTTCCGCACCAAGAGCTGACCCCCGTGCGGTCACACCAGGGCGGCCGCCTCCTTCGTGGTGAGGCGGCCGCCCTCGGCGTAGGCGGACTCGTAGGCCTCGTCGTCGAGTTCGGCGCGCACCGCGGCCACCGCCCGTCGGCGTCCCTCGCGCTCCAGGCGCGAGCGCAGATGCGCCGGGGGCAGGGCCGCGTCGGCGGCCCCGAGGCAGCGGGCGGCGTCGCGGGCGTCGCTACCGACCAGGGCCAGCGCGGCGATCACCAGGAACGACGAGGCCAGTTGCGGTGCCATGGCCCGGGTCAGCGGGTCGTCGGCATGCACCATGCCGCGCCGGATCTTCTCCCGGGCCTCCGCGTGCAGACCCTCGCAGGTGTCCAGCCAGGCCTCCCCCGAGAGGATGAACGCGTCGAAGACGACGAAGTAGGCGATCGTGAAGTCCCGGCGTAGCAGCCGGAGGTGCTCGCGCGCCTCGGCGATGCGGCCGGTGAGGCCGAGCCATCCGGCGAGGATCATCCGGCAGAACGGCATCGCCTCGTTGTGGCCGCCGTCCAGGCTGGCGAGCACCTCGCGCAGCAGCCGCTCGCCCCGCTCCTCCTCGCCGGCCTCCAGCAGCGCGGAGGCCAGCCGCGCGGACAGGACGGCCTGGTGGGCGCGGGCGTCGAGCTGCTTGGCGTGTTCGATGGCCGCCTCGTAGTCGGCGGCGGCCTTGAGGTAGGCGCCCTTGCGCTCGTAGGACTCGGCGCGTGCGGAGAGCGCTTCGGCGGTTCCCCACAAGTCACCGAGACGCCGGTAGATCTCCAGGGACTCGTCGGCGTCCCGGAAGGTGTCGTCCGCAAGGTCGGGCCGGTTGGACATGAGGTTGGCGCGCATCTGGAGGGTGGCGGCCAGCTCCCACTCGAAGCCGTCCGGGGCCTGCCGGCAGGTCTTCACGGCGGCGTCCATCATCGTGTCCAACCGGTCCATCGCGCCGGACAGCATGACGGCGTAGAGAGCGAGCATGCCGGGGCTGCGGCAGGTCTGCGGGAGTCCCGGTTCGTACACCTCGGTGATGACGCGCAGTTTCCGCTGGGCCTCCGGGGTCTGCCAGGCCTCCATTTCGGTGTCCATGCAGGACATGTGCAGCAGGTGGACGCCCCGCCGCGCCTCCCGCAGCACCTCGCCGGTGTACGGGGGCGGCTCCTCGGTGCAGCGCTGCCAGACCGGCCCGGCCGGGACGACGGGCTCGGTGAAGGGGTCGGGGCCGAGTGCCATGACCTCCTTGCACCAGTTGCGGCAGTCGATGCGCAGGGCCCGCAGCTGCCCGTACCAGCCCAGGGAGAGCACCAGGGCCAGCGCCTCCTGCTCGTCGCGTGCGGCGAGGGCGTGCCGGAGGGCGGTGCGCAGGTTCTCGTACTCGCGCTGGAACCGTTCCACGGCGGCGAGTTGGCCGGGGCCGCGCAGTAACGGGTCGGTGGTGCGGGCGAGTTCGCGGTAGTACGTCAGATGCGCGCGCTCGGTCCCGGGGCGCTGCCCGGACTCGTCGAGCCGTTCGCCCGCGTACTCGGCGACGGTCTCCAGCAGCCGGTAGCGCATCTCGCCGTCGCCCGAAGGGGCGGCCACGACAAGGGACTTGTCGACGAGGGAGCCGAGCGCTTCCAGGGCGGCGGGCCCGCACACGGCCTCGGCGGCGGTGAGGTCGCAGCCGCCCGCGAACACCGACAGCCGGCTCAGCACCTCGCGTTCGTCCTCGTCGAGCAGGCCCCAGGACCAGTCCACGACGGCCCGCAGCGTCTGCTGGCGGGGCAGGACGGTACGGCTGCCGGAGGTGAGGAGGCGGAAGCGGTCGTCGAGCCGGTCGGCGATCTGCCGGGGCGTGAGCATGCGCAGCCGGGCGGCGGCCAGTTCGATGGCCAGGGGCAGGCCGTCGAGGCGGCGGCAGATCTCCGCGCACGCCTCGGGGTCGTCGTCGGTGCGGAAGCCGGGCCGGGCGGCGGCCCCGCGGTCGGCGAGCAGCAGCAGCGCGTACGGCTGCGGCAGTGGTTCCACGGGCCGCAGTACCTCCCCCGGCACGCCGAGGGGTTCGCGGCTGGTCGCGAGCACGGTGACGTCGGGGCAGCGGGCGAGCAGTTCCTCGGCGAGGCGGGCGGCGGCCTCGACGACGTGCTCGCAGTTGTCGAGGACGATCAGCATGCGGCGTCGGCCGCAGTGCTCGACGAGGCGGTCGACGGGGTCGTCGTTGCGGTCGCCGACACTGCGCACCTGCTCGGCTCCGGCGCCGTAGAGGACGGTCTCGCGTCCACCGACGGCGGTGAGCACCGCCTCCGGTACGGCGTCCGGGCCGTCGACGGGGGCGAGTTCGGCCAGCCAGATCCCGTCCGGAGCGGTGTCCCGCACCGCCTCGGCGGCCTCCTGCGACAGCCGGGTCTTCCCGGCCCCGCCCGGTCCGAGCAGCGTCACCAGCCGGGCCGCGGCGAGGTCACCGCGGATGGCCTCGATGTCCGCCTTCCGGCCGACGAAGGAGGTGAGACGGGCGCGGAGGTTGCCCGGCGGCGCGGCGGCCGGGGCGGGTCTGCGCTCCTTCGGCTCCAGCAACTCGCCGTGCAGTGCCCGCAGTTCGGGCCCCGGGTCGGAGCCGAGCCGGTCGGCGAGCAGGCGTCGTACGGCGTCGTAGGCGGCCAGTGCCTCGGCCGGGCGGCCCGCGTCGCGCAGGGCGCGCAACCGCAGGACCTGGAGCGGTTCGTCCAGGGGATGGGCGTCGCACAGGGCGGCCAGCTCCGGCAGCGCCCGTTCGGCCTGGCCGAGGGCGAGGGCGGCGGCGTGCCGGGCGCGCAGCGCGTCCAGACGCCGGGCCTCCCAGCGGGCCGCCTCGGCGGTGCGGTCGGGGAGATCGGCGAGGGCGGGACCGTGCCACAGGGACAGCGCGTCGTCGAGGACACCGGCGGCCTTGGCGGGGTCTGCGTCGGCGAGGGCGCGGGTGCCGTCGGCGGTGAGCCGCTCGAAGCGGTGCAGGTCCACGGCGTCGGGGACGGCGGCGAGACGGTAACCGCCGTCCACGGATTCGACCGCCTCCGCTCCGAGAGCCCTGCGCAGCCTGCCCACGAGCGCCTGCAGCGCGCCCGGCGCGTCGGCGGGCGGATCACCGTCCCAGACCTCGTCCACGAGCGTCTGCGCGAGGACGGTACGGCCGGGCCGCAGGGCGAGCACGGTCAGCAGAGCACGCAGGCGCGCCCCGCCGACCGGGACGGGGGCGCCGTCGGTCCGGAACGCCTGTGTGGTGCCGAGGATGCGATAGCGCACGGGGTCCATTCTCACCCGCCCCCCACCCCGGAGGCACACGCCCCCGGACTCCGACCTCTGTCTACCCGCCACCCGTTGCCGGTCGGCCAAGAGGTGAAGCTCCCAGCCCACCGACGTTGCCCACCCACCACCCGTTTACGGTCGGCCAAGAGGTGAACCCTTCACCCCACCGAGTCGGGCGGTGGGTGGGCAAAGGCCGGGGGCCCGGGGGCGGAGCCCCCAGGGACGGGACGGGTAGGGGCGGCGGGGGCGAGGGAAGAACAACGGCAGCCCGCCGACGGGGGAAATCGGCGGGCTGCCTCTGTGCCGCATTGGCTCTAGTGGACGGAGTGCTCCTCAAGAGGGAACGTTCCGCCGACGACATCCTCCGCAAACGCCTTCGCCGCGTCGCCCATGACGGCACGGAGATCGGCGTACTGCTTCACGAACTTCGGCACCCGCCCCCCGGTCAGCCCGAGCATGTCCGTCCAGACCAGGACCTGCGCATCCGTGGCGGCCCCGGCCCCGATCCCCACCGTGGGAATGTGCAGCACCCGCGTCACCTCGGCCGCCAGCTCCGCCGGAACCAGCTCCAGGACGACCGCGAACGCCCCCGCGTCCTGGACCGCCTTCGCGTCCCGCAGCAACTGCGCGGCCGCCTCCTCGCCACGCCCCTGCACGCGGTACCCCATCGCGTTCACGGACTGCGGCGTCAGCCCGATGTGGGCCATCACCGGGATCCCGGACTCCACCAGCAGCCGGATCTGGTCGTACGACCGCTCGCCGCCCTCCAGCTTCACGGCCTGCACCCCGGCCTCCTTCACCAGCCGGGTCGCCGACCGCAGCGCCTGCACGGGACCCTCCTGGTAGGACCCGAAGGGCAGGTCGCCGACGATCAGGGCGCGCGAGGTGCCCCGTACGACGGCCGCGGACAGCATGGTCATCTGGTCGAGGGTGACGGGCACGGTCGACTCGTACCCGAGGTGGCAGTTGCCCGCCGAGTCGCCGACGAGCATGACCGGGATCCCGGCCTCGTCGAAGACGGACGCGGTCATCGCGTCGTACGCGGTGAGCATGGGCCACTTCTCGCCCCGCTCCTTGGCGGCGGCGATGTCGCGAACGGTGATGCGGCGGGTGCCCTTCCCCCCGTACAGCGCCTTGCTGCCGTCGGAGGTGGTCTGCTTCGCCTGGGCGTCCTGCGGGCTCTGGGCAGCCGAAAGCTGCGTCATGGCAACGGCTCCTTACGTCATCTCGAGGCGCCCTGACGGCGTCCCCGGATCCCCTCCATGGTGGCACCTCGTGCCAGCCGAGGCCAGAGGACCCCCGTCACGTCGAGCGGAACCCGAGCGGACGTACGAGCCGGCAGCAGAATCCGGACGCAAGAGGCGGCAGCACAATCCGGACGTAAGAGCCCGGTAAAGAATTACGATACGAGTCGGTCTCGTATCGTAAATTGCCTACGCTTGCCCGCATGGCTTCCACCTCCGCCCCGCCCGCTCCCCGGATACCCGAGGCGGTGCACCGCCGCCGCTGGGCCATCCTCGGTGTCCTGATGCTCAGCCTGCTGATCATCGTCCTGGACAACTCGATCCTGAACGTCGCCATCAAGACGATCTCGACCCCCGCCCCGACCGGCCTCGGCGCCACGCAGAGCGAGCTGGAGTGGGCGATCAACTCCTACACCCTCGTCTTCGCCGGCCTGCTGCTCAGCGCCGGCCTCCTCGGCGACCGGCTCGGCCGCAAGAAGGCCCTGCTCGGCGGTCTCGTCGTCTTCGGCATCGGCTCCGCGCTGGCCGCCTTCGCCGGTTCGCCGGGCGAGCTCATCGCCTTCCGTGCCGTCATGGGCCTGGGCGGCGCCTTCGTGATGCCCGCCACCCTCGCCGTCCTCATGCACGTCTTCGAGCGCGACGAACAGCCCAAGGCCATCGGCATCTGGGCCGGCGGCGTCGGCCTCGCCATCGCCATCGGCCCGGTCACCGGCGGTGTCCTCCTCGACCACTTCTGGTGGGGCTCCGTCTTCCTCATCAACGTCCCGATCGTCGCCCTCGCCCTCGTGCTGATGCTGTGGCTGGTGCCCGACTCCCGCGACCCCAACCCCGGCCGGGTCGACCCCGTCGGCGTGGTCCTGTCCGTCGTGGGCCTCGTCCTGCTGGTCTACGGCATCATCCGGGGCGGCGAACTGGCCGACTTCACGGACGTCACCGTGGTCGCGGCGATCGCCGCCGGACTGGCCGTCCTCGTCGCCTTCGTCCTCTTCGAGAAGCGCAGCGACCACCCCTCCGTCGACGTGAGGTACTTCCGCGACAAGGTCTTCTCGGCCGCGATCGCCGCCATCGCGCTGGTCTTCTTCGCGCTGATGGGCGTGACGTTCTTCTCGGTCTTCTACACCCAGAGCGTGCGCGGCTACTCGCCCCTGGAGACCGGCCTGCTGATGCTCCCGCTCGCCGCCGCCCAGATGATCTTCGCCCCGCGTGCCCGCCTGCTCGTCGACCGTTTCGGCAACCGCGCCACCACCACCGTCGGCATGCTGCTCCTCGCCGCCACGCTGGCCGCCTTCGCCGGGCTCGACACGGACACCCCGATCTGGCTCCTGGAAGTGATCTTCTTCCTGATGGGCACCGCCATGGCGCACATCATGACCCCGGTCAGCGTCGTCATCATGCAGTCCCTGCCCCGGGAGAAGGCCGGTTCCGCCTCCGCCCTCAGCAACACCTTCCGCCAGGTCGGCGGGGCGCTGGGGGTCGCGGTCCTCGGCTCGGTCCTGTCGACGGCGTACCGCGGGGCGATCGAGGACGACCTCACCGCCCTGCCCCCGGACCTCCGCCACACCGCCGGCGAATCCATCGAAGCCACTCTCGGCATCGCCGAGAAGCTCGGTCCGACCGGCCGTCCCCTCATCGCCGCGGCCGACGACGCCTTCCTGCACGCCATGCACATGACGGCCCTGTGGGGGGCGGGCACGGCGGTCGTCGGCGCCGTGGTCGTAGCCCTGTTCCTGCCGGGCAGACAGGCGCCCCGCCAGGAGCAGGGGGAACGGTCCGAGCAAGCCCCACCGGCCCGCGGACGTGGACAATCGCCTCAGCCCACAGAAGGACCGAAGGACACGTGAACCTCGCCGACGCACCCGAGAAGACAGAGGGCCCCCCGAGGGGCCGCCCCCGCAGCGAGGCCGTGGAGCGTGCCATCGTCGAGGGCGTCATGAAACTCCTGGAGGACGGCGTCCCCCTCGCCGAGCTCTCCATCGAGCGCATCGCCCGCACCGCCGGCGTCGGCAAGGCCACCATCTACCGCCGCTGGAGCGGCAAGGAGGAACTCTTCGTCGACATCGTCCGCAGCACCGAACCGGACGACCCCGAACTCCCCGGCACCTCGATGCGCGACGACCTCGTGGTGCTCCTGGAGTCGCTGCGCAGGCGCGGACTGGCCAGCCGTTCGTCGGCGATGCTGCACAACGTCTACGTCCAGATGAAGAGCAGCCCGAAGCTCTGGGCCGCGTACCACAGCAGCGTCGTCGCACCCCGTAGGCGGCTCAGCCTGGACGTCCTGCGCCGCGGCCGGGAGAACGGCGAACTGCGCCCGGACGTCGACCTCGAACTGGTCAACGACCTGTTCGTGGGCCCCATGCTGCTGCGTGCCGTCATGCGCCCGGACATCGACCTCCCCGAGGACCTGGCCGAACAGATCGTCGACACGGTGCTCGCGGGCCTACGACCCGTCAGCTCACCGTCCGTCAGTTCTCCGCCCCCGTAGCGTTCATGTGCGCGTTTCGTCACAGAGGGCGCTTTCCGACCCCGTATCCGGAACTCGCAAAGCCGACTTGTTCGTCCTCGTGCCAGTACGGCCGCCATGGGGCGGCAGGAAGAGAACCGATCATCCCCTAGGGTCGTAGGCCTCGGGGGGACGATGGTGTGCACGGCAGGCAGTGAGGCGACGGTATGGCGCAGCAGGCGTACATGACGGAGACGGACAACGGCGGCTCGGGGTCCGAGCGTCGGGGAAACCGCTTCCGGCGCCTGCTGGAGCGGCTGGTCGCGGGCTGGCGCGGGGATCCGAGAATCTGGCGCCGGGGGATCGTCGTCGCCGCGCTCGCGGTGGTCCTCGCCCTGGTGATGCTGCTGCACGCGCAGATCCCGAACCGGATCGGCAACCTCGGCAGCCTCACCGAGACCTTCCTGCCCTGGCTGGGCGCCTTCATCCCGCTGCTGCTCCTGCTGGCCCTGGTCCGCAGGTCCGCGACCGCGCTGATCGCGGTGCTGCTGCCGGCGACGGTGTGGCTGAACCTCTTCGGCGGGCTCGTCAGCGACAAGACCGCCCCGGGCGGCGACCTCACGGTCGCCACGCACAACGTCAACGCCGAGAACCCGGACCCGGCCGGCACCGCCCGTGACGTGGCCGCCTCCGGCGCGGACGTGCTGGCGCTGGAGGAGCTGACCGCGTCGGCGGTGCCGGTGTACGAGCGGGCGCTGGCGTCGACGTACAAGTACCACTCGGTGCAGGGCACGGTCGGGCTGTGGAGCAAGTACCCGCTCAGCGGGGTCAGGGCCGTCGACATCGAGCTGGGCTGGACCCGGGCCATGCGCGCGGCGGTGGCCACGCCGGCCGGGCAGGTCGCGGTGTACGTCGCCCACCTGCCGTCGGTGCGGGTGAAGATGGAGGCCGGGTTCACCGCCCGGCAGCGCGACAAGAGCGCCGACGCCCTCGGTGAGGCCATCGCCGACGAGAAGCTGCCGCACAGCGTGCTGCTCGGCGACCTGAACGGCACGATGAACGACCGCGCGCTGAACGCCGTCACCTCCCAGATGCGCTCCACGCAGGGCGCGGCGGGCAGCGGGTTCGGGTTCAGCTGGCCGGCGTCGTTCCCGATGGCGCGGATCGACCAGATCCTGGTGAAGGGCATCGAGCCGGTGAGCTCGTGGACGCTGCCGGAGACCGGGAGCGACCATCTGCCGCTCGCCGCGCGTGTGAAAGTCGACACATCGGCGTCGTAAAGCCCCTGGCAACCCGCTCTTAACCTCGGGGAATACTGCACCTGAGAGGCTTTGTTCCGTACGTGAACATAAGATGTACGGAACTCCGCTCCTCGAAAGGCACAGGCCCCCTCCATGCCCCTGGCCCTGCTCGCCCTGGCCGTCGGCGCCTTCGGCATCGGCACCACCGAGTTCGTGATGATGGGCCTGCTGCCCGACGTCGCCGACGACCTCGGCATCTCGATCCCGACCGCCGGCCACCTGGTCTCGGCCTACGCCCTCGGCGTCGTCATCGGCGCCCCCCTCCTCGCGGCCGTCACGGCCCGGCTGCCCCGCCGCCGGGTCCTGATCGCCCTGATGGCGCTGTTCGTGGCCGGCAACGCCCTGTCGGCCCTCGCCCCCGACCACGGCTGGCTGCTCGCCGCCCGCTTCCTCAGCGGCCTGCCGCACGGCGCCTTCTTCGGCGTCGGCGCGGTCGTCGCCACGAGCATGGTCCCGCCGGAGCGCAAGGCCCGCTCGGTCTCCCTGATGTTCCTCGGCCTGACCGTCGCCAACGTCATCGGCGTCCCCGCCGCCACGCTCATGGGCCAGCACCTGGGCTGGCGTGCCACCTTCCTCGCCGTCAGCGCCATCGGCGTCGCCGCGATCGCCTCGCTCACCTTGCTGATCCCGCACGACGACACCCACACCCCGGCCACCGGCCTGCGCGGCGAACTCGCCGCCCTCCGGTCCCTCCCGGTCTGGCTGGCCCTCGGCACCACGGTGGCCGGCTTCGGCGCGCTCTTCGCCGCGTACAGCTACATCACCCCGATGCTCACCGACGCCGCCGGCTACGCCGACGCCAGCGTGACCCTGCTCCTCGCGCTGTTCGGCGTCGGCGCCACGGCGGGCAACCTGCTCGGCGGCCGCCTCGCCGACCACGCCATGCGGGCCACGCTCTTCTCCGGCCTGGCCTCACTGGCGCTGATCCTCGCCCTGTTCCCGCTGCTGATGCAGACGGCCTGGAGCGCAGCCCTCGCGGTCGTCCTCCTCGGCACCGCGGCCTTCGTCACCGGCTCCCCCCTCCAGCTGATGGTCATGGAGAAGGCCTCCACGGCCCCCTCCCTGGCCTCCTCCGCCAACCAGGCCGCCTTCAACCTCGCCAACGCCGGCGGCGCCTGGATCGGCGGCCTCGCCCTGGCGGCCGGCTTCGGCGTCACCTCCCCGGCGGTCGCCGGCGCCGCCCTGGCCGTACTCGGCCTGGCGGTCGCCACGGCGGCGTACGCCGTGGACCGCCGCGGCACCGCCCCGCGGACCGGCCGGGAACTACTGGTCACGGGTCACGTACCGCAGGAGGCGGAGCCGGTACGGGGCTGACGACGGCCGGCACCGAAGCCGGGCCCCGGCGGTCGGCGACGCCGGGGCCGGGACGCGCGGCTGGTGGTGAGGGCCCGGAAGGACTGGGGGTGCACCCTTGGTGCCCGGAGCCCCCGCCCGAAGCACTAAAAGTGCCCGAAGTGCCCGGAACCGCCGCCACCCGGAGGGTTACGGCTTCGCGCCCCGGGCCCGCAGCATGTCCGCCATGAGCCGGATCTCGGACTCCTGCCCGTCGACCATGCCCTGCGCGAGCCGCTTCTCCACCTCCACCGTGCACCGCTCGACACAGCCCTCGGCCATGTGGATGCCGCCCTTGTGGTGCTCGGTCATGAGCTGGAGGAAGAAGACCTCGGCGGCCTTGCCGTCGAGGCTCTCCAGCTTCTTCATGTCGGCGTTGGTGGCCATGCCGGGCATCAGGGCGCCGTCCTCGCCGGAGGCCATGCCGCTCATGCCCATCCAGGCCATCGGCGCCTCGGACGACACCTTCGGCAGCTTCCACAGGTCCAGCCAGCCCAGCATCATGCCGCGCTGGTTGGCCTGGGTCTGCGCGATGTCGTAGGCCAGGCGCCGCACCTCGGTGTCGTCGGTGCGGTCGCGCACGATGTACGACATCTCCACGGCCTGCTGATGGTGGACGGCCATGTCGCGCGCGAAGCCGGCGTCCGCCGAGTCGGCGGCGGGGACCTGGTCCGACCCCCCGTCCTCGGCGACGGCGTAGGTGATCGCGCCGCCCGCGACGAGCACCGCCGCCGCGGTCCCGGCGATCCAGCCGACGTGCTTCCTCACTTCATCGCCCCGCCGGTGCACGCGGCACCCGGCTCGGGCGTCTGCTCGCCCTGGACGTACTTCTCGAAGAACTTGTCGAGGTCCGGGTCGTCCGCGCCGGTCACCGTGCGCTGCGCACCCCACGCCGACAGCATGATCGGGTCCTTCTGGTTCTCGTACGGGCTCATCAGCGTGTACGGCGTCTTCTTCACCTTCGCCGCCAGCGCCTTCACATCGGCCTCGGAGGCCTTGCTGGTGTACGTCACCCAGACCGCGCCGTGCTCCAGGGAGTGCACGGCGTTCTCGTTCTGCACGGGCTCGGTGTAGACGTCGCCGTTGCAGTTCGCCCAGACCGCGTTGTGGTCCCCGCCGACCGGCGGCTCGACCGGGTACTTCACCTTCTTGGAGACGTGGGTCTGGGAGAGCTTGCCGCCCTGCCACGTGCTCACCCCGTCCGCGCCCGCGACGAGGGAGCCGGTGGTCTTGGAGTCGGCCACCGAGTCACTGTCGTCGTCCTGCGACTGGACCAGCACCACACCGCCGACGACCAGGCCGACGACGACCACCACGCTGGCGCCGATCGTGAGGATCCGGTTGCGGCGCTCACGAGCCTGCTCGGCGCGCCGCATCTCTTCTATGCGGGCCTTGCGCGCCGCGGAGTTCTTCTTGGCGGATCCCATGGCGTGATGTCCTTCTGGGGAAAGGGACGGTCGAGTCCGCTGATCGTAATGGGGAGTGAGCGGCAGTTCGAAGAGAGGTCACGGGAAAGGGCCGGATCGGTACGGAATCGACAGGTGCGCCGGACGGCGAGGGCCGGGCATTACGGATGTCAGTCCGAGCAGGCAAGATGGGCACCAGAGCCGTACACCCGCCGGTCGCGAGCCGTTCAGGCCGAGGTCGGTCCGCCGATCAAGGTCGGCAACGCGCACGAAATGGTGTTGTGGTGGGATGCTCAGGTGCCCGACCGCCTCCCGTGGCGCGAGGGGAAGGCGGCCTGACCAGCAAGGATGGGGAAGCGGAAGATGGACAAGCAGCAGGAGTTCGTGCTCCGTACGTTGGAGGAGCGCGACATCCGGTTCGTGCGCCTGTGGTTCACGGACGTACTGGGCTTCCTCAAGTCCGTGGCCGTGGCCCCGGCCGAACTGGAACAGGCCTTCGACGAGGGCATCGGCTTCGACGGCTCGGCCATCGAGGGCTTCGCCCGCGTCTACGAGTCCGACATGATCGCCAAGCCGGATCCGTCCACCTTCCAGATCCTGCCCTGGCGCGCCGAGGCCCCGGGCACGGCCCGCATGTTCTGCGACATCCTCATGCCGGACGGCTCCCCGTCCTTCGCGGACCCGCGCTACGTCCTCAAGCGCGCCCTCGCCCGCACCTCCGACCTGGGCTTCACCTTCTACACCCACCCCGAGATCGAGTTCTTCCTCCTGAAGGACAAGCCGCTCGACGGCTCACGCCCCACCCCCGCCGACAACTCCGGCTACTTCGACCACACCCCGCAGAACATCGGCATGGACTTCCGCCGCCAGGCGATCACCATGCTGGAGTCGATGGGCATCTCGGTCGAGTTCTCCCACCACGAGGGCGCCCCCGGCCAGCAGGAGATCGACCTCCGCTACGCCGACGCCCTCTCCACGGCCGACAACATCATGACCTTCCGCCTGGTCATGAAGCAGGTGGCGCTGGAACAGGGCGTCCAGGCGACGTTCATGCCGAAGCCGTTCTCCGAATACCCCGGCTCGGGCATGCACACCCACCTCTCCCTCTTCGAGGGCGACCGCAACGCGTTCTACGAGTCGGGCGCCGAGTACCAGCTCTCCAAGGTCGGCCGCTCCTTCATCGCCGGTCTGCTCAAGCACTCCGCCGAGCTGTCCGCCGTCACCAACCAGTGGGTCAACTCCTACAAGCGCATCTGGGGCGGCTCGGAGCGCACGGCGGGCGCCGGCGGCGAGGCCCCCTCCTACATCTGCTGGGGCCACAACAACCGCTCCGCCCTGGTCCGCGTCCCGATGTACAAGCCCGGCAAGACCGGCTCGGCCCGCATCGAGGTCCGCTCCATCGACTCCGGCGCCAACCCGTACCTGGCCTACGCCGTCCTCCTCGCCGCCGGCCTCAAGGGCATCGAAGAGGGCTACGAACTGCCCCCGGGCGCCGAGGACGACGTCTGGGCCCTCTCCGACGCCGAGCGCCGCGCGATGGGTATCGAGCCCCTCCCGCAGAACCTCGGCGAGGCCCTGACCCTGATGGAGCGCAGCGACCTGGTAGCCGAAACCCTCGGCGAACACGTCTTCGACTTCTTCCTCCGCAACAAGCGCCAGGAGTGGGAGGAGTACCGCAGCGAGGTCACGGCCTTCGAACTGCGCAAGAACCTGCCGGTGCTGTAGCCGCCGACTCCGCGGCGGGGCCGACGGTCACGGACCGCCGCCCCCGCCGCGCCCGTTACTCCCGGGCCAGGTCCGTCAGCACCTTGTGCAGCGGCTCCGCCTCCCTGCGCCGGTACTCCTGGATGGACCAGCCGTTGCCGTCCGGATCCTTGAAGTACATGAACGTCGCGCCGTCCTCCGGCGTGTACTGCACCGGCTCCGAGACCTCCAGCCCCCGCTCGACCAGCTCCGCGTGGGCCGCCTTGATGTCGGAGACGCACAGCTGGAGTCCCTGGTAGGAGCCCGGCGCCGGACGGTCGTCCCCGGCCATCTCCCAGATGGAGTCGCCGAGCGCGATCGAGCAGCCGGAGCCCGGCGGGGTCAGCTGGACGATCCGCATGCCGGGCATCACCTCGGTGTCGATGTCGACGTGGAAGCCGACCTTGTCCCGGTAGAAGTCCCGGGCCCGGTCGATGTCGCTCACCGGCAGCGGAATCACTTCGAGTGTGAAGTCCATCGATGGTCCTCCAAGTCAGCGGATGGTGGTCCCCCCTCACCGAAGCCGAAAACGCCCCCCACCGCCACCAGAAGGCAGGGTTCCGCCACGGACGACCGCAAGGAACGCACCCCCCCCGAGGCGCCGCACCAGCCACCGCCCTACCCCCGAGGCGCCGCACCAGACACGGCCGCACCCCCGAGGCGCCGCACCGGCCACGGCCGCACCCCCGAGGCGCCGCACCGGCCACGGCCGCACCCCCGCGGCGCCGCAGCCGCCCACGGCGGGAAGGGGACGTGTCGGGGGGTGTCCGCCCGCAGCGGACGGCGCCGAGAAACGGCACCCGCCAAACAACCGGACCGGCGGACCGAGGACGGACACCCCCCGGCGCGGCCCCGCCCCACGCACCCCACCGAGGGCGCCACGCGCACCCCGCCCCACCGCAACGGGCCGCCGCAGGCATCCCGCCCAGGCCCAGCCCAGCGGCTAGGCTCGACCCGGTACGACCTTGATCGGACAGTCGGACAGGAGGCCCAGGATGACGGCGCCGGGGCGCAGAAGCAGTACCTTCACGCGGCTGCTGCGGCACGGCTTCACCGACCCCTCCGCCGCCGAGCGCCTCCTGCAGAGCCCGGAACTGACCGCCGTACGCGACGACCCGGTGCTCCTGGAGGCGCTGGGCGCGACCGCGGACCCCGACCTGGCGCTGCACGGACTCGTACGGCTGCTGGAGGCGCAGCCCACCGACACGGCGCGCCGCGAGCTGCTCGACACGGTGATAGCGGCCAAGCCCCTGCGCGACCGCCTGCTCGGCGTCCTCGGCGCCTCCGCCGCGCTCGCCGACCACCTGGCCCGCCATTCCGCCGACTGGCAGGCCCTCGTCACCTACGAGCCGCGGGACCTGCACCCGGGCGTGGAGGAGTTCGAGCGGGGCCTGGCCGCGGCCACCGACCCCGTCTCGCTGCGCATCGCCTACCGCCGCTGCCTGCTGTCCATCGCCGCCCGGGACGTGTGCGGCACCACGGACGTCGCCGAGTCCGCCGCCGAACTCGCCGACCTCGCCACCGCCACCCTGCGCGCCGCGCTCGCCCTCGCCCGCGCCGCAGCCCCCGAGGACGCGGCCCTGTGCCGGCTCGCGGTGATCGCGATGGGCAAGTGCGGGGGCCACGAGCTCAACTACGTCTCCGACGTCGACGTCATCTTCGTCGGCGAGGCGACGGACGGCGCCGACGAGACCAAGGCCATCAGGGCGGCCACCCGACTCGCCTCGCACATGATGCGGATCTGCTCCGAGACCACCGTAGAGGGCTCGATCTGGCCGGTGGACGCCAACCTGCGCCCCGAGGGCCGCAACGGCCCGCTCGTGCGCACGCTCTCCAGCCACCTCGCCTACTACCAGCGCTGGGCCAAGACCTGGGAGTTCCAGGCCCTGCTCAAGGCCCGTCCGGTGGCCGGCGACATCGGGCTCGGCGAAGAGTACGTCGCCGCCCTCGAACCCCTGGTCTGGAAGGCCGCCGAGCGGGAGAACTTCGTCGCGGACGTACAGAAGATGCGCCGCCGGGTCGTCGAGAACATCCCGGTCGCCGAGCTCGACCGCCAGCTCAAGCTCGGCCCCGGCGGACTCCGGGACGTCGAGTTCGCCGTACAGCTCCTGCAGCTGGTGCACGGACGGGCCGACGCCTCACTGCGCAGCGGCACCACGCTGCACGCCCTCCAGGCGCTCGCCGCCGGCGGCTACGTGGGCCGCGCCGACGCCGCCCAGCTCGACGCCGCCTACCGCTTTCTGCGCTCCATGGAGCACCGCATCCAGCTGTACCGGCTGCGCCGCACCCACCTCGTCCCCGAGGACGAGGCCGACCTGCGCCGCATCGGCCGCTCGCTGGGCCTGCGCAGCGACCCGGTCGCCGAGCTGAACCGCGAGTGGAAGCGGCACGCCGGCGTCGTACGCCGTCTGCACGAGAAGCTCTTCTACCGCCCGCTGCTCGACGCGGTCGCCCAGCTCGCCCCCGGCGAGGCCCGCCTGAGCACCGAGGCGGCCCGCGAACGGCTGGTGGCCCTCGGCTACGCCGACCCGGCCGCCGCCCTGCGCCACCTGGAGGCGCTGGCCTCCGGCGTCACCCGCAAGGCGGCGATCCAGCGCA
This sequence comes from Streptomyces sp. TRM68416, assembly GCF_014596915.1. Classification (GTDB taxonomy): domain Bacteria; phylum Actinomycetota; class Actinomycetes; order Streptomycetales; family Streptomycetaceae; genus Streptomyces. Next base: position 140,002 of record NZ_JACVWU010000001.1, on the reverse strand, counting down.
CGCTGCTGCCGGTCCTGCTGGGCTGGTTCGCGGACTCGGCCGACCCGGACGCCGGTCTGCTGAACTTCCGCAAGGTGTCCGACGCGCTCGGCAAGACGCCTTGGTACCTGCGGTTGCTGCGGGACGAGGGCGCCGCCGCCGAGAACCTCGCGCGCGTGCTGTCGGCCGGCCGGCTCGCCCCGGACCTGCTGATGCGCGCGCCGGAGGCGGTGGCGCTGCTCGGCGAGGGGGACGGCGGCGGCCTCGCTCCGCGCTCCCACGCCCACCTGGAACAGGAGATCCTCGCCGCGGTCGGCCGCGCCGACGGCGCCGTCCAGGCGGTCACCGCCGCCCGCGGCGTCCGCCGCCGCGAACTGTTCCGTACGGCCGCCGCCGACATCGTCGGCTCCTACGGCACCGAGACCCGGCCCGCCGAGGCCGACCAGGGCGCGCTGGTGGACCGGGTCGGCGGCGCGGTGTCCGACCTCACCGCCGCGACCCTCGCCGGCACCCTGCGGGCGGTCGTGCGCGAGGGCTGGGGCGAGGAGCTGCCCGCCCGGTTCGCGATCATCGGCATGGGCCGCTTCGGCGGCCACGAGCTGGGCTACGGCTCCGACGCCGACGTGCTGTTCGTGCACGAGCCCCGAGAGGGCGTCGACGACCACGAGGCGGCGCAGGCGGCGAACCGCGTCGTCGCCGAGATGCGACGCCTGCTCCAGCTTCCCAGCGCCGACCCGCCCCTGCTGATCGACGCCGACCTGCGCCCGGAGGGCAAGTCGGGTCCGCTGGTGCGCACGCTGAACTCCTACGAGGCCTACTACCGCCGCTGGTCGCTGGTGTGGGAGGCGCAGGCGCTGCTGCGGGCCGAGCCGGTCGCCGGGGACGAGGATTTGGGCCGCAGGTTCGTCGAGCTGATCGACCCGCTGCGCTACCCGGCGGCCGGACTCGGCGAGGACGCGGCGCGCGAGATCCGGCGCCTGAAGGCCCGTATGGAGACCGAGCGCCTCCCGCGCGGCGCCGACCCGAAGCTGCACACCAAGCTCGGCCCCGGGGGCCTGTCCGACGTCGAGTGGACGGTGCAGCTCCTGCAGATGCGCCACGGCGCGACCGAGCCGGGCCTGCGCACCACCCGGACCCGCGAGGCCCTCGCCGCCGCCCGCGCGGCGGGGCTCGTCACCGCCGAGGACGCCGCGATCCTCGACGAGGCCTGGGTGCTGGCCACCCGCGTGCGCAACGCGGTGATGCTGGTGCGCGGCCGGGCCGGGGACACCTTCCCGTCCGACGCGCGCGAACTGGCCGCCGTAGGCCGCTACCTCGGGTACGGCCCCGGACACGTGGGGGACATGCTGGACGACTACCGACGCACCGCACGACGGGCACGGAACGTGGTGGACGAGCTGTTCTACAGCGCGTGAGCCTCGGCCCCCCCGGACCCCAGCCGACCCGTTCTACAAGACGCGAGCCCCGGCCCCCCAACACCAGCCGACCCGTCCCACAAGACGCGAGCCCCCGCCCCCCAACACCAGCCGACCTGCTCTACGGCGCGTGAGCCCCGGACGCCGCAGGTTCGCCCCGGCCGTCGCCCGGCACCAGCCGCGGCAGCGCATGCGGCAGCGCCCCGTACCAGGCCCGCGCCACGGCGTACCCGAAGCCCAGGCACAGGACGCCGCCCACCGCGTCCAGCCAGAAGTGGTTGGCCGTGGCGACGATCACGACGAGGGTGGCCGCCGGGTAGAGCAGGCCGAGGACCTTCGCCCAGGGCACGGAGGCGAGCGCGAAGATCGTCAGGCCGCACCACAGGGACCAGCCGATGTGCATGGACGGCATCGCGGCGTACTGGTTCGACATGTTCTTCAGGTCGCCGGAGGCCATCGAGCCCCAGGTCTCGTGGACCATGACGGTGTCGATGAAGTGCTCGCCGGTCATCAGCCGGGGCGGCGCCAGCGGATACAGGTAGTAGCCGAGGAGGGCGACGCCGGTGGTCGCGAAGAGGACGGTGCGGGTCGCCGCGTAGCGTCCGGGATGGCTGCGGTAGAGCCACACCAGGACACCCAGTGTCACCACGAAGTGCAGCGTGGCGTAGTAGTAGTTCATGGCCACGATGAGCCAGGTCACCGAGTTCACCGCGTGGTTGAACGACTGCTCGACGGCGAGCCCGAGGGTGCGTTCCGCCTGCCAGATCCAGTCGGCGTTGCGCAGCGCCTCGGCCCGCTGCTCGGGGACGGCGTTGCGGATCAGTGAGTACGTCCAGTAACTCACCGCGATCAGCAGGATCTCGAACCACAGCCGGGGGCGGCGCGGGGTGCGCAGCCGGTCCCGCAGGCCCGGCCTGTCCGGGTCCGTGACGGAGTGCGGAACGGCCGCCTGTGTGCGGTCTCCCAACTCGGTCACGGTCGCTTCACCCATAGGCACAGAGTCTGCCAGAAATGCCTTACCCCTCGATCGTCCCCTGGTCGGGTTCTCCTCGCACGTCCTACGACGGCGGGACGTCCGCCTCTCCTACGGCTGTACCGGCGGCGGCCGATCATTCTCCGCCCTAGGGACGATTTCGGTCCCCAGGGGCCGAAGCGGTCGAACCGCGCACCACCAGCTCCGGCATGAACACGAATTCACTGTGCGGTGCGGGAGTCCCGCCGATCTCCTCCAGCAACGTGCGCACCGCGGCCTGGCCCATCGCGGGGACCGGCTTGCGGACGGTCGTCAGGGGCGGGTCGGTGAAGGCGATCAGGGGGGAGTCGTCGAAGCCGACGACGGAGAAGTCCGTGGGTACCTCGAGGCCCCGCTGCCGGGCCGCCCGTATCGCGCCGAGGGCCATCATGTCGCTCGCGCAGACCACCGCGGTGCAGTCGCGGTCGATGAGCGCCGTGGCGGCTGCCTGGCCGCCCTCCAGGGTGTACAGGGAGTGCTGGACGAGTTCGGTCTCTATGACCTCCGCGGCGAGGCTCACCTGGTCCTGCATCGCGCGCACGAAGCCCTCGATCTTGCGCTGGACCGGCACGAATCGCTTGGGGCCGAGGGCCAGGCCGATCCGGGTGTGGCCGAGGGAGGCGAGGTGTGTGACGGCCAGGGTCATCGCGGCCCGGTCGTCGGGGGAGATGAACGGCGCCTGCACCTTGGGGGAGAAGCCGTCCACCAGCACGAACGGGACGCCCTGGGCGCGCAGCCGCTCGTAGCGCTGCATGTCGGCGGTGGTGTCCGCGTGCAGTCCGGAGACGTAGATGATGCCCGCGACCCCGCGGTCCACCAGCATCTCGGTCAGCTCGTCCTCGGTGGAGCCGCCCGGGGTCTGGGTGGCGAGCACCGGGGTGTAGCCCTGCCGGGTCAGCGCCTGGCCGATGACCTGGGCGAGGGCCGGGAATATCGGGTTCTCCAGCTCCGGGGTGATCAGGCCCACCAGGCCCTCGCTGCGCTGCCGCAGCCGGACGGGGCGTTCGTAGCCCAGCACGTCGAGTGCGGCGAGCACGGACTGGCGGGTGGTGGCGGCGACGCCCGGCTTTCCGTTCAGCACCCGGCTGACTGTCGCTTCGCTCACCCCCGCTTGCGCAGCGATGTCAGCAAGCCGTGTGGTCACGGCACCGGACTGTACCGGTCGTATCGCGCCTTGCACACCAATCGGACGCCGGGTGCGGGCGGTTGACCGGCGCGGTGCGCCTTGCTGCGTCATGGCGTCCCCTCGTGAAACGGATGGCAAGAGCTTGCAGAGTCTTGCACAGCAGTCGCCGCCGCCGCTCAACCCCGCGGAACAACGGTCTCACGGCGGTCGACGAGAGGTCACGCCCGAGTAACTTCTGAGACGCCTTGCACTTTTTTTCTGCAAGGTCTTTCGCAACGCTTACATCGCTGTTACGTTCACGTCGCCCGGCGGCCGCAACGGCGCAGTCGGCAAGTCGCAGGGACGGACGACGGGACCGCCCCCTGCACAGCGGGTACGGAACGACGGGTCCGGATCCTGCACAGCAGGGACGGGACGACGGGTCCGGACCCTGCACCACACGGGCTTTCACCCTCAAGGAGAACTCATGCGGCGTGGCATAGCGGCCACCGCGCTGGTGGCGTCCCTCGCCCTCGCGGCGACGGCCTGCGGCGGAGACAGCGACAGCGGCGACAAGGCCGGCGGTCCGGTCACCCTCACCTGGTGGGACACCTCCAACGCCACCAACGAGGCGCCGACGTACAAGGCCCTGGTCAAGGAGTTCGAGGCCGCCAACAAGAACATCAAGGTCAAGTACGTCAACGTCCCCTTCGACCAGGCGCAGAACAAGTTCGACACCGCCGCCGGTTCCAAGGGTGCCCCGGACATCCTGCGCTCCGAGGTCGGCTGGACCCCCGCCTTCGCCAAGAAGGGCTTCTTCCTGCCGCTGGACGGCACGGAGGCGCTCAAGGACGAGAGCAAGTTCAAGCCCAACCTGCTGGAGCAGGCCAAGTACGAGGGCAAGACCTACGGCGTGCCGTTCACCACGGACACCCTGGCGCTCGTCTACAACAAGGAGCTCTTCGCCAAGGCCGGTGTCAAGGCCCCCGAGACCTGGGACGACCTGAAGAAGGCCGCCGCCACGATCAAGGACAAGACCGGCGTCGACGGCTACTGGGGCTCCACCCAGGCCTACTACGCCCAGTCCTTCCTGCACGGCGAGGGCACCGACACCGTCGACGCCGACGCCAAGAAGATCACCGTGAACTCCCCGGAGGCCAAGAAGGCGTACGGCACCTGGCTGGAGCTCTTCGACGGCAAGGGCCTGCACAAGGCCGACACCACCGCCGACGCCTACGCCCACATCCAGGAGGCGTTCGTCAGCGGCAAGGTCGCCGCGATCATCCAGGGCCCGTGGGAGATCACCAACTTCTACAAGGGCTCGGCCTTCAAGGACAAGAACAACCTCGGCATCGCCAAGGTTCCGGGCGGCTCGGCCGGTCAGGGCGCCCCGACGGGCGGCCACAACCTGTCGGTCTACGCCGGCTCCGACGCCGCGCACCAGGAGGCGGCCCTGAAGTTCGTCAACTTCATGACCTCCGCGCACGCCCAGGAGACCATCGCGCTGAAGAACAACACGCTGCCCACGCGTGACGACGCCTACACCGTCAAGGTCGTCGCCGACCCGGGCATCGCCGGCTACCAGGACGTCCTGTCCGTGGCCCAGCCGCGCCCGGCCCTGCCCGAGTACAGCTCCCTGTGGGGCCCGCTGGACTCCGAGCTGCTCGCCGTCGCCGGCGGCAAGAAGTCCCTGGACAAGGGCCTGAGCAGCGCTGAGACGTCCATCGCCAAGCTGGTGCCGGACTTCAGCAAGTAATGCCAGTGGCCGCCGGGTCCCGCTGAAGGTGGGGACGGGACCCGGCGGCCGCCGGCCTGCGCAGGCCCACCCAGATCTTCCAGAAGGTGTCGAGAACCATGACAGTCGCCATCGACCGCGCCACCGGCAAGCGCCGCGGTGACCGTGCGCCGCGGCCCGGGACGGGCCAGCGTCTGAAGCGTGCCTACCAGAAGCACTGGTACGCCTACGCGATGATCACGCCCGTGGTCGTCGTGCTCGGCGTCCTGGTGCTGTACCCCCTGGCGTACGGCTTCTACCTCACGCTCACGGACGCCAACAGCCTCAACACCGCGCGCACCATCGGCGCCAACGAGATCGAGGCGACCTACAAGTTCATCGGCCTCGACAACTACGCCGACATCCTGTGGGGCGAGACCGCCTACGAACGCTTCTGGTCGCACTTCCTCTGGACGATCTTCTGGACGGCCGCCTGTGTCGCCCTGCACTACTCCATCGGCCTCGGCCTCGCGCTGCTGCTCAACCAGAAGCTGCGCGGCCGCACCCTGTACCGGCTGATCCTCATCCTGCCGTGGGCCGTGCCGACCTTCGTCACCGTCTTCGGCTGGCGCTTCATGCTCGCCGACGGCGGCGTCATCAACTCCTTCCTGGAGACCCTCCACCTGCCGACCCCACTGTGGCTGGAGGACACCTTCTGGCAGCGGTTCGCCGCGATCATGGTCAACACCTGGTGCGGTGTGCCGTTCATGATGCTCTCGCTGCTCGGCGGACTGCAGTCCATCGACTCCACGCTCTACGAGGCCGCCGAGATGGACGGCGCGAGCAAGTGGCAGCAGTTCCGCTACGTCACCCTGCCCGGCCTGCGCTCGGTCAGCTCCACGGTGGTCCTGCTCGGCATCATCTGGACCTTCAACCAGTTCGCCATCATCTTCCTGCTGTTCGGCGACACCGCGCCCGACGCCCAGATCCTGGTCACCTGGGCCTACTACCTCGGCTTCGGCCAGCAGCCGCGCGACTTCGCCCAGTCGGCCGCCTACGGCATGCTGCTGCTCGCCATCCTGGTCGTCTTCACCTCCTTCTACCGCCGCTGGCTGAACCGCAATGACCAGCAGCTCGCGATCTGAGGCAGGAGTTCCCATGAGCACCACTACCGTTGAGACCTCCGCCCACGCGCCCGAGGAGCGCCCGATGGAACCGCAGGGCAAGGTGCGCCGCCGCGGCGAGCGCAGCCCGGCAGCCTCGCTGCTCTCCCACGGCATCCTGACCGTCGCGAGCCTCGCCGCCCTCTTCCCGATCGCCTGGCTGATCTTCCTCTCGCTCGGCCCGGACAAGGACGACTACCTCCACCCGGGCGGCATCTGGGGGAAGATGACCCTGGACAACTACTCCTTCGTCCTGACGGAGACGAACTTCTTCCACTGGCTGTGGAGCACGCTCGTCGTCTCGCTCGGCACCACGGTCATCGGCGTCATCATCGCCGCCACCACCGGCTACGCGGTCTCCCGGATGCGGTTCCCGGGCTACAAGAGGTTCATGTGGGTCCTCCTGGTCACCCAGATGTTCCCGATCGCCGTCCTCATCGTGCCGATGTACCAGATCCTCTCCGAACTCCAGCTGGTCGACAGCTACCTCGGTCTGATCCTGGTCTACTGCTCGACCGCGGTGCCGTACTGCGCCTGGCTGCTCAAGGGCTACTTCGACACCATTCCGTTCGAGATCGACGAGGCCGGCCGCGTCGACGGACTGTCGCCCTTCGGCACGTTCGTCCGGCTGATCCTGCCGCTCGCCAAGCCGGGCCTGGCGGTCGCCGGCTTCTACAGCTTCATCACCGCGTTCGGCGAGGTCGCCTTCGCCTCGACGTTCATGCTGTCCGACACGAAGTACACCTTCGCCGTCGCCCTGCAGACCTTCGTCAGCGAGCACGACGCCCAGCGTCATCTCATGGCCGCCACCGCGGTACTCGTCGCCATACCCGTCACCGCGTTCTTCTACGTCGTGCAGAAGAACCTGGTGACCGGCCTGACCGCCGGCGGCACCAAGGGCTAGACGCCCCCACGACCCGAGGCGGCCGCGGTGTCCATCCGACCCCGCTGTCATCGCGGCCGCCTCGCCAGCCGCCCCCGAACCCCCACCCGATGACTCCTTTACGCATCAAGGAAGCCATGAGCCAGCACTCCGCCGACCCGGCCCAGAACTCCGCCGTCGCCACCGTCGCCCACCGCCGCGACTGGTGGAGAGACGCGGTGATCTACCAGGTCTATCCGCGCAGCTTCGCCGACAGCAACGGCGACGGCATGGGCGACCTGGAAGGCGTACGCTCCCGACTCCCGTACCTGCGCGACCTCGGCGTGGACGCCGTGTGGCTCAGCCCGTTCTACGCCTCCCCACAGGCCGACGCCGGCTACGACGTCGCCGACTACCGGGCCGTGGACCCGATGTTCGGCAACCTGCTGGACGCCGACGCGCTGATCCGCGACGCCCACGAGCTCGGTCTCCGGATCATCGTCGACCTGGTCCCCAACCACTCCTCCGACCAGCACGAGTGGTTCCAGCGCGCCCTGCGCGAGGGCCCCGGCTCGCCGGCCCGCGCCCGCTACCACTTCCGCCCCGGCAAGGGCGAGAACGGCGAACTGCCGCCCAACGACTGGGAGTCCATCTTCGGCGGCCCCGCCTGGACCCGGGTCGAGGACGGCGAGTGGTACCTGCACCTCTTCGCCCCCGAGCAGCCCGACTTCAACTGGGAACACCCGGCGGTCGGCGACGAGTTCCGCTCCATCCTGCGCTTCTGGCTGGACATGGGCGTCGACGGCTTCCGCATCGACGTGGCCCACGGCATGGTGAAGGCGGAGGGCCTGCCGGACATCGGCGGGGCCGGCGATCAGCTCAAGCTGCTGGGCAACGATGTCATGCCGTTCTTCGACCAGGACGGCGTGCACGCCATCTACCGGCAGTGGCGCACCATCCTCGACGAGTACGCGGGCGAGCGCATCTTCGTCGCCGAGGCATGGACCCCCACCGTCGAGCGCACCGCCAACTACGTCCGCCCCGACGAGCTGCACCAGGCCTTCAACTTCCAGTACCTGGGCACCGAATGGGACGCCGAGGAGCTGCGCACGGTCATCGACCGCACGCTGGACGCCATGCGCCCGGTCGGCGCCCCCGCCACCTGGGTCCTGTCCAACCACGACGTGACCCGGCACGCGACCCGCTTCGCCAACCCGCCGGGCCTGGGCACCCAGATCCGCACCGCGGGCGACCGCGCCCTGGGCCTGCGCCGCGCCCGCGCCGCCACGCTCCTGATGCTGGCGCTGCCGGGTTCGGCGTACGTCTACCAGGGCGAGGAACTCGGCCTGCCGGACGTCGTCGACCTGCCCGACGAGGTCCGCCAGGACCCCGCCTACTTCCGCGGCGCGGGCCAGGACGGCTTCCGTGACGGCTGCCGCGTCCCGATCCCGTGGACCCGCGAGGGCTCCTCCTACGGCTTCGGCACGGGCGGCAGCTGGCTCCCGCAGCCGGCGGACTGGGCGGACCTGAGCGTGGAGGCCCAGACCGGCGTCGCGGGCTCGACCCTGGAGCTGTACCGCTCCGCCCTGGCCGCCCGCCGTGACCACCCCGACCTGGGCGCCGGCGACGAGGTGGAGTGGCTGAAGGCCCCCGAGGGCGTTCTCGCCTTCCGGCGCGGGGAGTTCGTCTGCGTGGCCAACACCAGCGGCGAGTCGGTGACGACCCCCGCCCACGGCCGCGTGCTGCTCGCCAGCGACGAGGTCACCGAGGCGGACGGCGAGACGAAGGTTCCGGCGGACACGACCGTCTGGTTCAGCACGGGCGTGTAACTTCTTGCAGCAACTTCCCACGGCCCGCTGCCCTTTTGGGCAGCGGGCCTTTAACATCTGGCCACCGCAAGGTTTCTGCAAGATTTCAACCATCCCCTTCAAAGATGAAGGAACCCCACATGGCCAGAACCAGAACCAGAGCTCTCTCGGGCGCCGCCGCACTCGCGCTCGCCGCCACGGCCGCCGTCCTCGCCCCCGGCACCGCCCAGGCCTCCCCGCCCGGCACCAAGGACGTCACCGCGGTGCTCTTCGAGTGGAAGTTCGCCTCCGTCGCCGCCGAGTGCACCAACCGCCTGGGCCCCGCCGGCTACGGCTACGTGCAGGTTTCCCCGCCTGCCGAGCACATACAGGGCGCGCAGTGGTGGACCTCGTACCAGCCCGTCAGCTACAAGATCGCCGGACGTCTCGGTGACCGCGCCGCCTTCCGGAACATGGTGAACACCTGCCACGCGGCCGGCGTGAAGGTCGTCGTCGACGCCGTCATCAACCACATGTCCGCGGGCAACGGCACCGGCACCGGCGGTTCGTCGTACACGAAGTACAACTACCCGGGCCTGTACTCGTCGTTCGACTTCGACGACTGCACCAGCCAGATAACCAACTACCAGGACCGCTGGAACGTCCAGCGCTGCGAACTGGTGGGCCTGGCCGACCTGGACACCGGCGAGCCGTACGTCCGCGGCGCCATCGCCGGGTACCTGAACGACCTCCTCTCGCTCGGCGTCGACGGCTTCCGCATCGACGCCGCCAAGCACATGGACGCCGCCGACCTCGCCGACATCAAGTCCCGGCTGAGCAACCCGTCGGCGTACTGGAAGCAGGAGGTCATCTACGGCAGCGGAGAGGCCGTCCAGCCCACCGAGTACACCGGCAACGGCGACGTCCAGGAGTTCCGCTACGCCTACGACCTCAAGCGCGTCTTCCACAACGAGAAGCTCGCCTACCTGAAGAACTACGGCGAGGGCTGGGGCTACCTGAACAGCGGCGTCGCCGGCGTCTTCGTCGACAACCACGACACCGAGCGCAACGGCTCCACCCTCAACTACAAGGACGGCGCCACCTACACGCTGGCCAACGTCTTCATGCTGGCCTGGCCCTACGGCGCCCCGGACATCAACTCCGGCTACGAGTTCACCGACCACGACGCAGGACCGCCCAACGGCGGTACCGTCAACGCCTGCTGGCAGGACGGCTGGAAGTGCCAGCACGCCTGGCCGGAGATCCAGCGCATGGTCGCCTTCCGCAACGCCACGCGCGGTGAGTCGGTCACCAACTGGTGGGACAACGGCAACAACGCCATCGCCTTCGGTCGGGGCAACAAGGGCTACGTGGCCATCAACCACGAGTCCGGCTCGCTGACCCGCACCTTCCAGACGTCGCTGCCCGCCGGTACGTACTGCAACGTGCAGAACAACACGCCGGTGACCGTGAACGCCGGCGGCCAGTTCACCGCCACTCTGGGCGCCCGCACCGCCCTGGCGATCTACACCGGCAAAACGGGCTGCTGAAACTTCTTGCTAATCGTTTCAGGACTCTTGCTGTAATCCTTTCGGCGGCGATACGGTCGCGCGGGGTCGGACCCAAGAGAGCCGTCGTCGCAAGGAGTCCACGTCCGTGATACCGAGAGGGCCCGCGCCCTTCAGGCGCCGCACCATCAGAGCTGGACGGGTCGCCGCGGTCACCGCGACCGCGCTGGCCGCAGCGCTCGTCCAGCCCCTCGCCGCCGGGGCAGCCACTCCGCCGGCGCCCCCCTCCGACGCGAAGCTCGCCTCGGAGCCCGCCCGGCACGATGCCACGCGTGAGCAGTTCTACTTCGTCCTGCCGGACCGTTTCGCCAACGGGGACAAGTCCAACGACAGGGGCGGCCTCACCGGTTCGCGGCTGTCCACCGGCTACGACCCCACCGACAAGGGCTTCTACCAGGGTGGCGACCTCAAGGGCCTGACCAAGAAGCTCGACTACATCAAGGGCCTCGGCACCACCTCCATCTGGATGGCGCCGATCTTCAAGAACCAGCCCGTGCAGGGCACCGGGGCCGACGCCTCGGCCGGCTACCACGGCTACTGGATCACCGACTTCACCCAGGTCGACCCGCACTTCGGCACCAACAAGGACCTGAAGACCCTCATCTCCAAGGCGCACGCCAAGGGCATGAAGGTCTACTTCGACGTCATCACCAACCACACCGCCGACGTCGTCGACTACGCGGAGAAGTCCTACGACTACCTCTCCCAGGGCGCCTTCCCGTACCTGACCAAGGACGGCGAGCCCTTCGACGACGCCGACTACGCGGACGGGAAGTCCGGGTTCCCGGCCGTCGACGCCGACTCCTTCCCCCGCACCCCGAAGGCCACCAGGAACAACAAGGTCCCGTCGTGGCTCAACGACCCGACGATGTACCACAACCGGGGTGACTCCACCTTCGCCGGCGAGAGCTCCGAGCACGGCGACTTCTCCGGCCTCGACGACCTGTGGACCGAGCGTCCCGAGGTCGTGCGAGGAATGCAGAAGATCTACCAGCGGTGGGTCAAGGACTTCGACATCGACGGCTTCCGCGTCGACACCGTCAAGCACGTCAACATGGAGTTCTGGACCCAGTGGGCCACCGCCCTGGACGCCTACGCGGCCAAGCGGGGCCGGGACGACTTCTTCATGTTCGGCGAGGTCTACTCCGCCGACACCGACATCACCTCCCCGTACGTCACCCGGGGCGGCCTCGACGCCACGCTGGACTTCCCCTTCCAGGAGGCGGCCCGCCAGTACGCCTCCCAGGGCGGCAGCGCGCAGCGGCTCGCGGACGTCTTCGCCGACGACTACAAGTACACGACCGGCACGGCCAACGCGTACGAGCAGGTCACCTTCCTCGGCAACCACGACATGGGCCGCATCGGCTACTTCCTGAACCAGGACGACAAGGGCGCCACCGACGCCCGGCTGCTGAAGAAGGCGAAGCTAGCCAACGAGCTGATGTTCCTCAGCCGCGGCAACCCGGTCGTCTACTACGGCGACGAGCAGGGCTTCACCGGCTCCGGCGGCGACAAGGACGCCCGCCAGACGCTGTTCGCCTCCAAGACCGCCGACTACCTGGACGACGACCAGATCGGCACCGACCGCACCCACGCGAGCGACGCCTACGACCCGAGCGCACCGCTCTACCGGCAGATCAGCGCTCTCGCCAAGCTCCGCAAGGCCCACCCGGCCCTGACCGACGGCATCCAGACCGAGCGCTACGCCGAGGACGGCGCCGGCGTCTACGCCTTCTCCCGCACCGACGCCAAGACGCGCACCGAGTACGTCGTCGCCTTCAACAACGCCGCCGAGGCGAAGACGGCGACCTTCGCGACCGGTTCCGCACGCATGGGCTTCGACGGCATCTATGGAACCGACCGCTACCTGAAGTCCGGCGCCGACAAGAAGATCACCGTCACCGTCCCGGCCCGTTCCGCGATCGTCCTCAAGGCCGACGGCAGGCTCGCCGCCCCCGCCGCCAAGCCGACGATCACCCTCAAGGCCCCGGACACCGGTGCCACCGGCACGGTGGAGATCTCCGCCGACGTCGACGGCGGCCAGCTCAACCGGGTCGTCTTCGCGGCCCAGACCGGCAACGGCAAGTGGCGCACCCTCGGCTCCGCCGACCACGCCCCCTACAAGGTCACGCAGTTCATCGGCAAGGACGTACCGCCCGGCACCGCCCTGCGCTACAAGGCCGTCGTGATCGACTCCGCCGGACGGACCGCCTCGGCCACCGCGGCGTCCGCCACCGGCACCCCGCCCGCCGAGGAGACGCCCACCGCCTCCGCCCGGGACTACGCGATCGTCCACTACAAGCGCACCGACGGCGACTACGCGAACTGGGGCCTGTACGCCTGGGGCGACCTCGCCGAGGGTGAGGCGACGGAGTGGCCGGACAGCCACCCGTTCATCGGCCGTGACGCCTACGGCGCCTTCGCCTACGTCAAGTTGAAGCCCGGCGCCTCGGACGTCGGCTTCCTCGTCATCGACAAGGACGGCAACAAGGACGTCTCCGCCGACCGCACGATCGACGTCACCAGGGCCGGCGAGATCTGGATCGAGCAGGGCAAGGAGGACGTGCTCACCGAGCGGCCCGAGTACCCCGCGCAGGACAAGAGCAAGGCCGTCCTGCACTACCACCGCGCCGACGGCGACTACGACGGCTGGGGCCTGCACGTCTGGACCGGCGCCGCGAACCCCACCGAGTGGTCGAACCCCCTGAAGCCGGTGGACACTGATGCCTATGGCGCGGTCTTCGAGGTGCCGCTCACCGAGGGTGCCACCAGCCTCAGCTACATCATCCACAAGGGCGACGAGAAGGACCTGCCGTCCGACCAGTCGCTCGATCTCCGGGCGAACGGCCACGAGGTGTGGCTGTTGAACGGCCAGGAGAAGTACCTGCTGCCGCAGCCCGCGGGCAGCGCGGCCGCCCTCGACCTGACCACCTCCAAGGCGGTCTGGATCGACCGGAACACCGTCGCCTGGAACGGCTCCGACACGGCGGCCTCCACCCAGCTGCTGTACTCGCGCACCGGCTCGATCGCCGTCGCGGACGGCGCCCTGACCGGTGCCGACCAGCGCTGGCTGCGGCTGTCGAGGGCCTCCCTCACCGACGCCCAGAAGGCGAAGTTCCCGCACCTGAAGGAGTACACCGCCTGGTCCGTCGACCCCCGTGACCGCGACCGGGTCCGCGAGGCCCTGCGCGGCCAGGTCGTCGCCTCCCAGCGCGCGGCCAACGGGGCGGTCCTCGCCGCGACCGGCGTGCAGATCGCGGGCGTGCTCGACGACCTGTACGACGGGACGAAGGCCGACCTCGGACCGACCTTCCACAAGGGCCGTCCGACGCTGGCCGTCTGGGCGCCGACCGCGCAGTCGGTCAAGCTGGAGATCGGTGGCTCCACCGCCGCCATGAAGCGCGACCCCGCCACCGGCGTCTGGTCCGTGACCGGCCCGAAGTCGTGGAAGGGCAAGCCCTACCGGTACGTCGTGAAGGTGTGGGCGCCCAGCGTGCGCAAGGTCGTCACCAACAAGGTCACCGACCCCTACGCGCTCGCCCTGACCGCGGACTCCGAGCGCAGCCTCGTCGTCGACCTGGGCGACAAGTCCCTGGCCCCGGCGGGCTGGTCGACGTACACCAAGCCGAAGGCCGTCCCGCTGAAGGACGCGCAGATCCAGGAGCTGCACGTCCGGGACTTCTCCGTCGAGGACGCCACCGCCTCGCACCCGGGCACCTACCGGGCCTTCACCGACAAGCTCAGCGACGGCTCCAAGCACCTGCGGAAGCTGGCGGAGGCGGGCACCTCGTACGTGCATCTGCTGCCCGCGTTCGACATCGCCACCATCCCCGAGCGGAAGTCCGACCAGGCGACCGTCGACTGCGACCTCGCCGCCTTCCCGGCCGACTCCGACAAGCAGCAGGAGTGCGTGGCGAAGGTCGCCGCGAAGGACGCCTACAACTGGGGCTACGACCCGTACCACTACACGGTCCCGGAGGGCTCCTACGCCACCGACCCCGACGGCACCGCCCGTACGGTCGAGTTCCGTGAGATGGTCAAGGCGCTCAACGAGGGCGGCCTGCGGGTCGTCATGGACGTCGTCTACAACCACACCGCGGCCAGCGGCCAGGCGGACACCTCCGTCCTGGACCGGATCGTGCCCGGCTACTACCAGCGCCTCCTCGCCGACGGCTCCGTGGCCAACAGCACCTGCTGCGCCAACACGGCCACCGAGAACGCCATGATGGGCAAGCTCGTCGTGGACTCGGTCGTCACCTGGGCCAAGGAGTACAAGGTCGACGGCTTCCGCTTCGACCTGATGGGCCACCACCCGAAGGCCAACATCCTGGCCGTCCGCAAGGCCCTCGACGCGCTCACCCTCCGCAAGGACGGCGTCGACGGCAAGAAGATCATCCTCTACGGCGAGGGCTGGAACTTCGGCGAGGTCGCCGACGACGCCCGGTTCGTGCAGGCCACACAAGAGAACATGGCCGGCACCGGCATCGCCACCTTCTCCGACCGCGCCCGTGACGCGGTGCGCGGCGGCGGCCCCTTCGACGAGGACCCCGGCGTCCAGGGCTTCGCGTCCGGGCTGTACACCGAGCCCAACTCCTCGGAGAACAACGGCACCGAGGCCGAGCAGAAGGCCCGCCTCCTGCACTACCAGGACCTGATCAAGGTGGGCCTGTCCGGCAACCTCGCCGACTACCGCTTCACCGACACCAGCGGAAAGGAGGTCAGGGGCGCCGAGGTCGACTACAACGGCGCACCGGCCGGCTACGCGGCCGCCCCCGGCGACGCCCTCGCCTACGCCGACGCGCACGACAACGAGTCGCTGTTCGACGCGCTCGCCTTCAAGCTGCCCACGTCGGTGAGCGCGGACGACCGGGCCCGTATGCAGGTCCTGGCCATGGCGACCGCGACCCTCTCGCAGGGCCCGGCGCTCTCCCAGGCCGGCACCGACCTGCTGCGCTCCAAGTCGCTGGACCGCAACTCCTACGACAGCGGTGACTGGTTCAACGCCATCCACTGGAACTGCGCCGACGGCAACGGCTTCGGCCGCGGCCTGCCCATCGCCGCCGACAACCAGTCCAAGTGGCCGTACGCCAAGCCCCTGCTGGGCGCGGTGAAGGTGGGCTGCGAGCAGATCGACGGGGCCTCGGCCGCGTACCGGGACCTGCTGCGGATCCGTACGACGGAGAGCGTCTTCTCGCTCGGCACCGCGGACCGGGTGCAGTCGCGGCTGGCGTTCCCGCTGTCCGGGAAGGACGAGACGCCCGGCGTGATCACCATGACGCTCGGGGACCTGGTGGTCGTCTTCAACGCGACGCCGGACACCCAGGAGCAGCGGATCGTTTCTCTCGCAGGCCAGGGGTACCGACTGCACGAGGTGCAGGCCTCGGGGGCGGACTCTATCGTCCGGTCCTCGTCCTACGAGCGGGTATCGGGCACGTTCGCCGTTCCGGGGCGCACTGTCGCAGTGTTCTCCCGAACTGCCTGATACGGCATTACCTTGATGGAGCGGACCCGGTCCCGGGTCCGCTCCATCCTTGTGTTCACCCCGAGGGACTGTCGGAGATGGACGGCTACGACCAGGACACGGCTGCGACGACGGTGATGGTCGTCGACGACGTGGCGGCGAACCGCTACGCCATGGGCGCCGTGCTGCGCCGCGCCGGACACCGGGTCGTCCCGGTCGCCAGCGGCGGCGAGGCCCTCGTGGAGCTCGACACACGGCTGCACGGCGGCGTGCTGCCCGACGTGGCGCTCGTGGACGTCGGGCTGCCGGACATGAGCGGCTACGAACTGTGCCGCCGGGTCAGGGCCCAGCCCTCCACCGCGGCGCTGCCCGTCGTGCACTTCTCCGCCGCGCCCCGCGGGGCGGCGGAGCGGTGCCAGGGACTCGACGCGGGCGGGGACGCCTATCTGACCGTGCCCGCCGAACCCCGGGAGATCCAGGCCGTGGTACGGGCGGCGGTGCGCGCGGCCCGGCGCGGCGCCGACGCCGAGACCCTGGCGCACCGGCTGAACCTGCTGTCCGAGGCGATCGTCACGGTGCAGGCCGCCCGCTGCACGCAGGAGCTGGCCGACGCGGCCGCCAAGGGCGCGGCCCGGCTCACCGGCGGCCCCGCCGCCGTCTTCGTACTCGGCCCGGACGGCGAGCTGAGCGTGGGCACGTCCAGGAGCCGGCTCGCGCTGCCGGACGCCGGTGCGCACGAGGAGGTGACCCGGCTGATCACCCGGATCGGGCAGGGGCGGACCGGCGTGCACACCACGGTCGTTCCCGCGCCGCTGTGGCCGGCCGGGTTCTTCCGGCCCGGCCGGGCGGACGACGCGCGCGTGGTGCTGGCGTTCACCCAGGAGGGCCGGACGCCGGTGTGCATCGCCACGCCGGTGCGCGGCACCCCGCAGATCGGCCGGGCGGCGGACGAACCCGTCGTCCGGCTCGCCCAGGCCACCGCGCTCGCCGCCGAACCGCTGCTGATGTACCAGGTGGAGCGGCACATCGCGCTCACCCTCCAGCACAGCTTCCTGCCCCAGCCGCAGAGCCTGCCCCACCTGCCCGGCGTCGACCTGGCCGTGCGGTACGTGCCCGCCTCCCGGCAGACCGAGATCGGCGGGGACTTCTACGCCGCCCTGCGCACCGGGGGCGGCACGCTCGTGGCGGTCGGGGACGTGGTCGGGCACTCGCTGGAGGCGGCCACCGTCATGGTCGAGATCCGGCACGCGCTGCGCGCCTACTGCGTGCACGAGAGCGACCCCGGGGTGCTCGCCGAGCGGCTGGACCGGATGCTCCAGCACTACCACCCCGACGTCACGGCGACCGTCTGCCTGGCCCTGGTCGGCCCGGACACCGGGCACACCAGGATCGCGAACGCCGGCCACATCCCGCCGCTGATCGTGCGGGAAGGGAACCACGCCGAGTACGTGAAGGCGAACGGCCCGCTGCTCGGCCTCGGCCTGGAGCGGTCCGAGCCCACCGAGCTGTTCCTGGCGCCCACCGACCGTCTGCTCATGGTCACCGACGGGCTGATCGAGACCCGCGGCACCGACCTCGCCGTCTCCCTGGAACAACTGCGCGCGGCCGCCGCCGACACCCCGCCGGACCTGGCGTCCCTGTGCGACACGCTCCTCGGCTGCTTCGGCCACGACCGGGAGGACGACATCGCGATGCTGGCCCTGAAGCTAGGGTGACCCGTGTTGCCATCCCGAACAGGAGTGCCCATGCCGCAGATCACCGTCGACTACACCAACTCGCTGGACTTCGCGGACGCCTTCGACGCGCAGGGCCTCGCGCGGGCGCTGCACGAGGCGGTCGTGGAGATCGCGGCGGCCAGGCCGGAGGCCTGCAAGACCCTGTTCCGGGAGGCGTACGGCGCCTACGCCTACGAGGACATGGAGAACCTCCCGCACGCCATCGTGCACGTGACCGTCGGCCTCCTCGCCGGACGCACCGAGGAGACGAAGGCGAAGCTCACGGAGGCCGTGCTCGCACTCCTCCCCAAGTACGTCGGCCCCGCCGACCACCTCACCCTGCACCTGTCGGCCGAGGTCCGCGACCTCGACGCCTCCTACCGCAAGGCCGATATCTAGGACGCCAGCGAGATCAGCCGGGCCACCAGGTCGCTGAACGGGCCGTCGGAGGGCTCGTCCCTGACCATGTGCCGCAGCAGCGCCGTCATCTCCTCGTCGTAGGCGGCGCTCACGGCGGCCAGGGCGGCGAAGTCGTGGACCAGCTGCACTTCCAGCTCGGCGCGCGGGATGCGCCGGCCGTCCAGCCAGATCAGTGCCGTCGACTCGGCGAGGGAGATCCAGGAGCGGACGACCAGTTCCAGCCGCGCGGGCGGGTTCTGCACGCCCAGGTGGGAGAGGATCTGCTCGTAGGCGGCCTGCCGTACGGAGTCGATGAGGGCGTTGGTGGTGGAGGAGCCGACCGCAGGGCCGCCCCGCATCAGCGCCGAGAAACCGGGGCCGTGCTCGTCGACGAAGTCGAAGTACCGGCGCATCACCCGCAGCAGCCGCCCGCCCAGCGGACCCTCGTGCGGCTCCGCGAACCGGGACGCCAGATCGTCCGAGGCGCGCTTCAACGCGGCTTCGTACAGGCTGAGTTTGCCGGGGAAGTAGTGGTAGACCAGCGGGCGTGAGATGCCGGCGGCCGACGCTATCTCGTCGATGGAGACCTCGTCGGGCGAGCGGCGGCTGAAGAGTTCGAGGGCGACGCCGATCAGCTGCTGCCGTCGCTCCTCGACGCCCATCCTGCGGCGTACCCCGGTACTCATGCGAACACCTTACCGATCGGATCCGGCCCTCGAACGGGCCGGACCGGCCATGGGTGTTCACATGTCCAACACCAGACGATCACCTCGCGCCCGCGAAACACAGATCAGCATGGAGTCGTCACGCTCCGCGTCCGTCAGCAGCTCGTCCCGGTGATCCACCTCGCCCTCCAGTACCCGCTGTTGGCAGGTCCCGCAGAACCCCTGCTCACAGGAGTACAGGGTGTCGGGCAGCTCCTTGCGTACGGCGGCCAGCACGCTGGAGTCGGCCGGTACCGCCAACACCCGCCCGCTGCGCCGCAGTTCGACCTCGAAGGCGCCGCCCTCGGCCGAGGCGCGTGGCGCGAACCGCTCCAGACGGACCCGCGGCACCCGCTCCTCCACCGCGGCCATGAGCCCCTCCGGCCCGCAGCAGTAGACGGCCGTGTCCTCGGGCAGGTCCGCGAACAGGGCGTCCAGATCGGGCCGTCCGTCCTCGTCCTCGGCGACCACGGTCACCCGCCCCCGCCCGGCGTCGAGCTTCTCGACGTCCTCCAGGAACGGCATCGAGGCCCGCGTCCGCCCGCCGTACAGCAGCCGCCAGTCCGCGCCCTCGGGCAGCGCCCGCAGCATCGGCAGCACCGGCGTGATGCCGATGCCGCCCGCCACGAAGACGTATGCGGGGGCCTCGACGAGCGGGAAGCGGTTCCGGGGCCCGCGCACCTCCAGTTCCATCCCCTCCCGCACCTGCTCGTGGACCTCGCGCGAGCCGCCCCGCCCGTCCTCGACCAGCCGCGTGGCCACGGTGTACGACGAGGTGTCCGCAGGGTCCCCGCACAGCGAGTACTGCCGGACCAGCCCCGAGGGCAGCGCCAGGTCCAGATGCGCGCCGGGCTCCCACCGCGGCAGGTCGTGTCCTTCGAGCCGCAGCCGTACGACCCCGTCGGCGACCTCCTCGTGCGCGGTCACCAGCAGCCGCAGCGCCCGCGACCGGGGCCGCCCGGAGACCGGCTCGTCCAGCGCGGGCAGCGGCCACAGCGGCGCGGCCTGGATCCGCCGCCGCAGGGCCCGCCGCACGAGCAGCGCGGCCCCCGCGACGACCGCGACCGTCCTCAAGCGGGCCATCACCTGGCTCCCTTCTCCGCGGCGAGGGCGGCGATCGCGGCGGGGGAGGAGGCCAGATAGGCGACCGCCTGCTCGGTGGAGCCCTCCTGGGAGGGGTGGTACGTACGGCTCAGGTACGTCGGGACGGACCGCAGCGTCTGCCCGGTCGAGGGCAGCACCCCGCGCCGGCCCCGCTCGTAGAAGGCGCGGAAGCTCGCCTTGCCGTCGAGGAGGGTCGGGTCGTTCTCCATGAAGAACCGCACCCCGCGCTGCCACAGGAACACCAGTGCCGTGAACGCGGTCGCCCAGGTCCGCACCCGCCGCCGGTAGCCGCCGTCGACGTGCAGGAACAGGTCGAAGGCGACGGACCGGTGCTCGACCTCCTCGGCGCCGTGCCAGCGCAGCAGGTCCAGCATGGTGGGGTCGGCGCCGCGCCGGTCCAGCTCCTCGGCGTTGAGTACCCAGTCGCCGAGGAAGGCGGTGTAGTGCTCGATGGCCGCGATCAGCGCCACCCGTTCCATCAGCCACCACCGGCGCGCCCGCCCCGGCGGCAGGGTCCGGTCCCCGAGCAGCTTCTCGAAGAGCCAGTCCACCTGTGCGGTGTACGGCGTCGGATCGAGTCCCAGTTCCTTCAGGTGCGGCAGCACCTCGTCATGGGCCTGGGAGTGCATCGCCTCCTGCCCGATGAACCCGATGACGTCCGCGCGCAGCCGATCGTCCCGGATGTACGGCAGGACCTGCTGGTAGACGTGCACGAACCAGCGCTCGCCGGCGGGCAGCAGCAGATGCAGCACGTTGATGGTGTGCGTGGTGAAGGGATCACCCGGCACCCAGTGCAACGGGGTGTCCTCCCACGAGAAGGACACCTTGCGCGCCTTGAGCGGTATCCGCTCGTCCTCGACGGGTAGGGCCCCCCGGGCCTGCTTGTTAGACATGGCGTCAATGTACTGATGGGTAAGTCCCGCGTGAACCCCCGTGCGCGCACTTGTTGACGACCTTTCTAACGCAGTCCGTCGATCACCCGCCCGCTCTCCAGCGTCCCGCTCAGCTCGGCCTGCGCGCCCTGCTCGGCCGGTGCGGTCAGCAGGGGGCCCTCGCCCGAGGCCTTCACCCCGCCCGTCGTCCGGATCGACGCCGTGTCCTTGCTGCCGGCCGCCAGCAGGTACCAGGACCCCGCCTCCGACTTCCACAACACCCCGGCCAGCACATGCGGATCACGGGGACCGCACGCCGGGACGTTCTCCGCCTGCGCCGTGACCGCCCCGTAGACCCCGCCCGGGGTGTGGAACTGCGCCAGCACCCGGGTGCCGCCGCCGCGCCAGGTCTCGGCGCGCGTGCACACCCAGTCCGCCGACCCGCTCGCCCCGGGCAGCGGCTGCCGCGCGTACTGCCAGGCGTTCACCGTCCGCACACCCTGCCCGCGCATGGCGGCCAGCGAGCAGGCGTACGGCGACCAGGCGCGCAGTTCCTTCGCGCCGGAGGCGTCCCGGACCGAGCCGGGGCGGCCGAGGGTCAGCCGGGCCGGGACCAGCTCGCCGAGGTCCGACAGCAGCCGCGTGCCCGTGCCGTCCGACACCTGAAGGACGTTCCACGAGGTGCAGCCCGACTGCTGGGCGGCCGGACCGGACAGCGGCGAGGCCACCCCGTCGGTCAGCGTCAGGGCCATCGCCCCCGAGGCCGGCTTCATCAGGTCGCGCTCGGCCGCCTTCTTCACCCACGGAGCCATCAGATAACGGACGTTGCCGTCCGCCCGGCCCAGCACCACCGCGCTCGCCTCGGCGCCGGTCGCGCCGTCGACCCGCGCGAAGTCCAGCGCGGCCCCGGCCGTGCCGTCCTTCGGCTCGGCGTAGCGGGCGATGCGCAGACCGTCGTAGAGGATCACCAGGCGGGCGTTGTCGACGACCCCCGCGTACAGCAGCTGGGGTGGGCCGGAGGGGCCGCCGGACGGGGTGCCGGGGGTGGCCGAGACGCGGACCGTCTCGCCGGGGCGCGCCCACACCGCGAGCGCGCGCCGCAACAGGGCCCGGTCGGAGGTGAGTTCGCCGCGCGCGGGCCAGACGGAGAAGTCGCGGCGCGAGGCGGCCTCCCAGGCGGCGGGGGCGACCTTCGTCAGCCTGCTCGGGTCGAGCGCCGCCTGCGCCGCCGGGTTCTGCGCGTACGGCGGTGCCGCCGCCCCGTCCGGCGCCCACCCCTCCCCGGGCAGCCCGAGCAGCGCCCCGCACACCACCAGCGCGGCCCCGGCCACGAGCGCGGCCCTGGTGTGCTGACGGCGCCGCATCAGATCGGTGGGCCGGGCCTGGAGCGAACAGGGGTCGAACTCGGGGGAGTCCAGGAGCGCGTACTGCGCGGCGAGCCCGTCGGCCTCCTTCAGCGCCGCGTCCACCGTGGTCACCTCGGCCGCCGCCAGGACCTTGCGCACGTCGCCGTCGGGCAGCTTCTCCAGGCCGCGCAGCACGTACGCCGCCCGCGCCGGGCCGGAGAGCGCCGACAGCCGCTGGTCCAGGGCGAGTTCGTCGGCGCCGCCCGAGCGCGGGAAGAGCCGCAGCCCCCACACCTGGGGCAGCAGCGGCGGCAACTGGGACCGCTTGGGCCAGGCCCTCCGCCGCAGCGGCAGCGCCGCCTCCAGTGCCGAGCGCACCACCCGGAGCCGGACCAGCGCGTACCCCGGGTCGCCCTCGTGCCCGGCCGCCTGCGCCGGGATCACCGGCGTGGACGTCCGGCCCCGTGGCAGGGCGCGCTGGACGAGGGCGTGGGCGCTCAGGACGCGCCGGTTGCGGCCGAGCCCCGGCGGCAGCACCAGATAGGCGAGCCGGACCAGCCGGGGATAGTGCTCGACGAGTGCGGCCTCGGCCTGCTCGACGTCCACGACAGGGTCGGCGGCGGAGGCGGCTGGGGGGCGCGGGGCGACATCCTGTGACTGCACGTCCAGCCAAACGAGCCGGCCGTTGGTTGGTCACCCCCGCCCGGGTGACGCGGGCGCGCGCGGCATTTGAGCGCCGCGCGCGCGGGAGCCGTATCCACCGGGAGGCCCCTGGCAGGAGGAAGAGATGAAGCTGACCCGACCGATGCTCGCCGTGGCCGCGGCACTGGTGCTCGCGGGGTGCGGATCCGGCGGCGCCGAGGACGCCGTACCGGACACGGCGACCGGCAGCCTGGAGCAACTGGCGGCGGAGGCGAAGTGCAGGCCGGACATGCAGACGGACGCCGACACCATCCGCCAGGCCCTGTGCGGCAAGGGCAAGGGGAAGTACGTCCTCGCCACCTTCTCCACCGACCGGGGCCAGCGGGAGTGGATCAACACGGCCAAGGACTACGGCGGTTACTACCTCGTCGGCCGCAAGTGGGTCGCGGTCGGCCACGAGGACGTGCTCACCACCCTGCGCACCACCCTCGGCGGCGACATCGAGGTGGGCCTCAACCACGCCACGCACTCCGGCGACGACGCCACGCACTCCGGTCACTGACACCCCGGACAGCCGAAGGCCGGCGGTGAGGGCTCCTCACCGCCGGCCTTCGCACGGGGTCACCGGCAGTTGTTACCGGAGTTGATGCAGTTGACCACCTTGTTCATCAGTCGGTTGCTCATGACGTTGATGAAGTCGTTGTGGTCGGTGATCGGCTTGTGCAGCTGCTCCGGGAAGCCGTCCACGGCGTAGGGGTTGCGCACCTGACCGTTCTCGATGGTCGGGGCGGGTACGTCGTAGACCAGGCGGACCTGGAGCTGCGGGATCGCCTTGAAGCCGTTGGGGCAGGAGCCGTCGGCCTGGACGTACGCCACGTGGTCACGGTGGTTGGCGCTGTCGATGTTCTGTCCGTCCCAGCAGCTCTGGAAGTTGGACGTGCGTACCACCGAGCTGCCCTGGGGGCAGATCACGTACTTGTCCGTCACCTGCCGGTCCTCGAAGCCGGTGCAGCTGAACGAGGTGTTGGCGTTGGCGAGGCCGTTGGTGAAGGCCTTGGCGTCACCGGTGATGATGCGCAGGAACTTCGGCATCGCCACGACCGGGCCCGCCTTGTTGCCGACGAACTTGATCTCCGCCTGCCGGGCCTTCAGGATCTTGCCGACGTTGCCCTCGGCGCCACCGCCGAGCTCGTTCGCGTCGAACTCCTGCGTACCGTCCTGGAGACGGAGCACCGGCCAGTAGTAGGTGGACTTGTCCGCCTGGTTACGGCAGGTGGTGGCGGCGTTGGCCAGGTCCTGGTCGCTCGCGAACGCGGTGTTGTTCTGGTTGCCGACGTAGTCGTGCGTGTGGTGCGCACCGTTGTCGACACCCGGGGCGACGATGATGTTGTCGCTGTTGAACAGGTTGTTCTCGTTGACACCGCACTTCGTGACGAACGACCCGCGGGAGCCGGAGTTCCCGTTGGCGGCCAGACCGTTCTGCAGATCGCGGGAGTTGGGCTGGACGTCGTTGATGTTGACGAAGTCGTCGGCGAACGGACCCGCGGCGCCGTTGCCGTTGTCCTGGCCCTGACCCTGGTCCTGCCCCGGGTCCTGGCCCTGCTCCCCGCCGTTGTCCTGCTGGCCTCCGTCCTGTTGGCCGTCGCCGTTCTGGTCGGCCTCGCCGTCGTTGATCTGCGGCTGCTCGGCCGGGACCCCGGCGCAGGGTGCGCTCTGCTTCAGCGACTCGGCGAAGGTGCCCCCGGACCGCTGGATGTTGATGCGGATCCGGTCGATCGTCGCGACCCGCTTGTCCTTCAGCGGGCCGAGGATCGCGTTCTGGACGAAGCCCGCGTCACCGGACTGGGCCTGGCGCGTGGACGCGAGCCGGGCGTAGGCCTCGGTGATCTGCTTGTCGAGGTTCGCCAGCTCCCGGTCGACACCCGAACGGGCGCCGTCCGGTACGTCGGTGAGCTGCTGGCCGACGTCCGGACACTGGATCGTGGCGATCTGGTTCGCCGTGGCCTTCGTCCGGTTCTGGTCCGAGCTCGATTCATGCGCGGATGCGTAGAAGTTTGCCCAGATCAGCCCGCCCCCACCGAGCGCTAGGGCAGCCGACGCGGCTACGGCCTTGGTGGCCAGCGGCATACGGCGTTTTCTTGTGTTGCGTCCCATGGAACTCCTCTGGCTTCCTTGCGGGGCATCGAGGCGCCCGACAGGATTGAAGCGGCTCCCTTCCATACGGGCGGAGTCCCACGGGTGTTCAGCCGTCTCAGAATTTTCGCGGCAACTGCCGTTCGGGGCTTGTCATTTCAGCGGTCCTGGTCCAGATAGGCGAGAACTGCCAGGACGCGGCGATTGTCGTCGTCCGAGACCTCCAGATCCAGTTTGGCGAAGATGTTGGAGGTGTGTTTGGCAATCGCCCGTTCCGTCACCACGAGCTGGCCCGCGATGGCCGCGTTGGACCGGCCCTGCGCCATCAGGTCCAGCACCTCCAGCTCCCGCGGCGTCAGCCGGGCCAGCGGCCGCCGGTCGTCCGCCGCCCGCCGGCTCAGCAACTGCTGGATCACCTGCGGGTCCATCGCGGTGCCGCCGGCCGCCACCCGCCGTACGGCGTCCACGAACTGCTCCGCGTCGAACACCCGGTCCTTGAGCAGATAGCCCACCCCGCCCTCGCCGTCGGCGAGCAGCTCGCGCGCGTACAACTGCTCCACGTGCTGCGACAGCACCAGCACCGGGAGCCCGGGTCTCTCCCGGCGGGCCCGCAGCGCGCACTGGAGCCCTTCGTCGGTGTGCGTCGGCGGCAGGCGTACGTCCACCACCGCCACGTCGGGCCGCTGTGCGGACAGGGCCTCGGCCAGCTCGGGGCCGCTCTCCACGGCCGCGGCGATCTCGAAGTCGTAGGCCTCGAGGAGCCGGACGAGGCCGTCGCGCAGCAGGAACAGGTCTTCGGCTAGGACAACGCGCAAGGGATCTCCATGGTGACCATGGTGGGACCGCCCGCGGGGCTGCTGACGGCCAGGACGCCGTCGAATGTACCCAGCCGGCGTTCGACCCCGGCCAGCCCCGAGCCGGCACCGATCACCGCGCCGCCCTTGCCGTTGTCGGTGACCGTCGCCCGCAGCATGCCGTCGCCGTGGTGCAGGTCGATCCAGATCCGGTCGGCGCCCGAGTGCTTGACCGCGTTGGTGAGGACCTCGCTGACGGCGAAGTACGCGGCCGACTCCACCGGCGCCTCCGCGCGGCCCGGCAGCTCCACGCTCACCTCGGTG
Source organism: Streptomyces sp. TRM68416 (assembly GCF_014596915.1). GTDB lineage: Bacteria > Actinomycetota > Actinomycetes > Streptomycetales > Streptomycetaceae > Streptomyces. Next base: position 113,903 of record NZ_JACVWU010000001.1, on the reverse strand, counting down.
GCCACGGGCAGCCGCAGTGCCAACGCCCTGACGGCGTCGCCGAGTCCGCGTTCGGCCAGCACCGGCGGGTGGATGCCGCGCACCAGGTCGCGCAGTTCGGCGAGCGCGTCGACGGAGGACTTGCGGGCCTGCGCGAGGAGCCGCTTCGCCTGCTCCGGGTCCTTGTCCAGGAGCATCTCGATGGTGCCGAGGTCCATGCCCATCGCCACCAGCCGGGCCTGCGCCCCGTCGTGCAGGTCGCGCTCGATGCGGCGCAGTTCCGCGGCGGAGGTGTCGACGGCGTCGCGCCGGGTCTCGGTCAACACACGGACGCGCTCGGCGAGTTCGGCCTGGCTGGGGGTGAGGAGGGCGCGGGTGAGCGCGAAGTGGGCGTGCAGCAGCCGGGTGCTGTAGAGGTGGGCGAGCAGCAGGAACACGGCGGCCAGCACGCCCGCCCCGAGCGCGGACGCCTGGTCGCTGATCGGCACGAACCCGTACCAGTACTCGTCGGGGAACACCCGCCACAGCCCCACCGCCAGCGCGAACCCCTCCAGCGGATACAGCACCAGCACCGCGGGCAGCAGCGCCGTGACGAACCCGGCCGTCATGTCCACCGGCAGCCACCTGAGATCCCGCCAGGTCGCCGGGTCGCGCAGCATCGCGAAGGTGCGCGCCCAGGGGTTGGCGCCCTCGGGCATCGGCCGGTACGCCGACGGAATCCGCACCCCGGCCCACTCGGCGGCGAGCATCCGCCGCCAGTCCGCGAACGCCCGCACCCCGCTGAGGACATACGGCGTCGTCACGAGCCCGATCCCGATCGGGATCAGCGCGATCGACACCAGGCTGAGCGTGAAGCAGAGCACCGCCCCCGGCAGCAGCACCAGCGCGAGCCCCAGCCCGCGTGCCCCCGCGAGGACCATGCCCCGTGCCCTGCTGCTCTTCGTCTCTGTCGTCGTCATGCGGCAAGTCTGGACGAGCCGGGGGAGCGGGTCACGGGGCCGGGCACCCGGGTCAGGGGGTGGTGCCAGGTACACCCCCGGCCGCCGCCAGCACCTTGGCCTCCACCTCCGGGTCGAGTCCCTTCGTCGACCGGTCGGAGCGCATCGGTGCGTCGCCGTCGAGGCTCCCCAGCCAGGCCCAGGTGTCGGCGACGGTCTCCTCGACCGGCCGGCAGCGCAGTCCGGTCGCGACCGCCCGGGAGACGTCCGCGCCGTGCAGCGCGTCGTGCAGGTCGCTGCCCGGCGGCACCCACACCGGCAGCTGCACCCAGGGCTCGATCCCGGCCTCCAGGATCACCGCGGGATCGGTCCAGCGCAGTTCGGCCGCACCGCCCGTGGCGCGCACGCACGCGCCGAGCAGCGTCCCCATCGTGGCGTGCCCCGAGGGCGAGATGAGGTTGTACGGCCCGCTCAGCCCCTGCTCGGCGGCCCCGAGGGTCCACTCGGCGAGATCGCGGACGTCGACGTACTGGATCGGCAGCTCGCGCGGCCCGGGGGCCAGCACCGGCCCGCCGCGGGCCATGCGGTTCAGCCACCAGGGCAGCCGGCCGACGTTCTCGTACGGCCCGAGGATCAGCCCCGCGCGCACCAGCACCGAGCGGTCCGCGCCGAAGGCGTCGAGTACGGCCAGCTCGGCGCCCCGCTTGTCCTGCGCGTACGCCGTCTGCTCGGCGTCGGGCGAGGCGTCCGCCACCACCGGGGCGTCCTCGGTGTATCCGGCGGGCGGGGCCCAGTCGTACACCGAGCAGCTCGACACGTACACATACCGTCCGGCACGCCCCCGCAGCAGCCGTGCCGTGTCCCGCACCGCGCGGGGCGCCGCCGACCAGGTGTCGACGACGACGTCCCACTCCTCGTCCCCGGCCAGCGCGGCGAGCCCGTCCTCGGCCGTGCGGTCGCCGCGCAGGGACCGCACCCCGGCGGGCGGCTCGTGCCGGCCCCGGTGGAAGACGGTGACGTCCCAGCCGCGCCCGAGGGCCGCCTCGACGACGGCCCGCCCCGCGAACTCCGTACCACCCAGCATCAGAAGTCTCATACGGGTGACTCTGCCCGGACCGGGGGCCGCGGGGAACGGGACTCTGCCGTCAGCAGAGTTCAGTCCCGGGCGTCGATCACCTCGGCCGTGGCCAGCAGGGTCCGTACGGCGGTGCGCAGACGGTAGTCGGGATGCAGACCGCTGCGGTCGCCCAGGTCGCGGACGACCCGCCGCGGTGACTCGGCGGCGGCCCGCAGCGGGGCCACGGCGAAACGGGGCAACAGGCCCATCTCCGTGAGCGCCGTCACGGAGGCGATCCGCCGGGTGTGGTGGTTGTCGGCTGCCGCGCAGCGGGCAAGGGGCTCCAGGGTGTCCTCGGTGCGGCCGGTGATCTGCCAGATGGCGCGGGCGGCCGCCGACCCGGCGCCCACCGGGTCGCCGGGGGCGAGGCGTGGTTCGAGATACGGCAGCAGGGGGCCTGCGGCGGGGCCGAGACCGCCCGCGAACTCCGGCCAGGATGCCGGACCTTCCCGTTCGAGCAGCGACAGTGCGAGCCCGGGGTCACCGGAGACCCGGTGGTGGGCGACCGCGGCGTACACCGCGACCGAGGAGTGGCAGCCCTGTGTCGCCTCGTCCCGCAGGGCCCGTGCCGCCCCGTCGCCCGCGGCCGGGCCCAGCGCGCCGAGCAGGGTGATGGCGGCCCAGGCGTGGCCGCTCTCGTAGCGCGGCACCAGGGCGGCGACCTCGTCCACCACCTCCAGGGCCACCTCCGGGTAGTGCTCCAGTACCCGGATCAGGTGGGCGTGACCGCGTCCGACCCGCCGGGCCACCGCCCGTGCCACCGGCAGCGCCCCGGGCCCGAAGACCTCGGCCACCGCTTCGACGGCTCGCACGACGCGGTGCGGCCCCGGCGGGACCGGCGGGAACGGCTCCTCCTCGACCAGCCGTACGGCCTCCTCGACCGCTTCCGGCGCGTGGGCGCGGGCCAGCGCGGCGACCGCCGCCGCCCGCAGCACGAAGTCCCGGTCCAGGTACGGCCGGACCCGCTCGCGCACGCGCGCGTGCAGCTCGGCCGGCAGGACGCAGCACAGGCGGCCCAGCTGGTCCAGGTCCTCGTAGTAGTCCTGGAGGTCGCGCAGCGCCCAGGGCAGCACCTCGATCTCGCGGTCGCGCCAGTGCTCGGCGATCTCGAAGGCGAGCGGGACGCCCCCGGCGGTGGCGCGCAGGGCGGCTTCGGGGTCGTCCAGAAGGCGGTCGGCGAAGCGTCGATGGGGGGCCGGTGCCAGGTGGGCCTCGTCGAGGTCGTGGGGACGGGCCGCGTACGCCTGGGCGCAGGCGTCCACCAGACCCGGGGGGAAGGGAGGCGCGGTGGTGCGCAGCAGGTCCTCGGCGGCCGCCAGCCGCACCTTGGGCTCGGGGTCCGCGAGCAGTTCGTGCCGCCAGCCGCCTTCGCCCGGCTCCAGCAGGGCCAGCGCGGTCACCACATGGCCGCGCACGGCGGGGTCGGGCTCCTCGGCGAGGCGGGTGCGCAGCAGGGGCAGGGCCTGTGGGGGCCGGCAGGTGACGAGGAGCGGCAGCAGGGCGTCGCGTACCTCGGGGTCGTCGTCGTGCGCGAAGGGCAGCAGGGACGGCAGCTCGGCGGTCACGGCGGGCTGTGCCGGGTCGGCGCCGTCGGGCCACTCGTCGCGGGCTGCGATGCCGCTGAGGAGGCTCAGCAGGTCGGCCCGGTGACCGGGCAGTCGGTGGGCGAGACGGGCCAGTTCCGGCACCGCACGCGCGGTCGCCACGGCGAGGTCGTCGTCGCGCCAGGGCGCGGAGGACAGCCACCCCAGTGCGGCCTCGCGCACCTCCACGTCCTCGGACTCCATCGCCCCCAGCAGGTAGCCCATGTTCGGCGCGTCGTCGATCTCCATGCGGCGCACGATACGCAGAAGGGGCGCCCGCCGATGTGGCGGGCGCCCCTTGCCGGGAAGCTGCGGATCAGACCTGGCCGGCCTTCTCCAGGGCGGTGCAGCAGGTGTCGACGATCAGGCGGGTCACCACGTACGGGTCGACGTTGGCGTTCGGACGGCGGTCCTCGATGTAGCCCTTGCCGTCCTTCTCGACCTGCCACGGGATACGGACCGAGGCGCCGCGGTTGGAGACGCCGTAGGAGTACTCGTTCCACGGGGCCGTCTCGTGCAGGCCCGTCAGGCGGTCGTCGATGCCGGCGCCGTAGTTCTTGACGTGGTCCAGCGGCTTGGAGCCCTCACCGAGCGACTCGCACGCGGTGATGATCGCGTCGTAGCCCTCGCGCATCGCCTTGGTGGAGAAGTTGGTGTGCGCGCCGGCACCGTTCCAGTCGCCCTTGACCGGCTTGGGGTCGAGGGTCGCGCTGATGCCGAAGTCCTCGGCCGTGCGGTAGAGCAGCCAGCGGGCCACCCACATCTGGTCGGAGACCTCCAGCGGGGACAGCGGGCCGACCTGGAACTCCCACTGGCCGGGCATGACCTCGGCGTTGATGCCGGACAGGCCGAGGCCCGCCTTGAGGCAGTTGTCCAGGTGCGCCTCGACCACGTCACGGCCGAAGATCTCGTCGGCGCCGACACCGCAGTAGTAGCCGCCCTGCGGGGCCGGGAAGCCGCCCTTGGGGAAGCCGAGCGGGTAGCCGTCCTTGAAGAAGGTGTACTCCTGCTCGATGCCGAAGATCGGCTCCTGCGCGGCGAACTTCTCGGCGACCTCGACCAGCGCGGCGCGGGTGTTCGTGGCGTGCGGGGTCAGGTCGATGTTCAGGACCTCGCACAGGACCAGGACGTCGTCGCCGCCGCGGATCGGGTCCGGGCAGGAGAAGACCGGCTTGAGCACGCAGTCCGAGGCGTGGCCCTCGGCCTGGTTGGTGGAGGACCCGTCGAAGCCCCAGATCGGCAGGTCCTTGCCCTTGGCGTCGTCCGCGAGGATCTTCGTCTTCGAACGCAGCTTGGCCGTCGGCTCGGTGCCGTCGATCCAGATGTACTCAGCCTTGAAGCTCACGCGGGCCACATCCTTCGGGGTGGGTCTCTAGGCGCACTTGCGGGTGCTGCGGCGCTGCGGCACTGGGGCGCCGCCGTTGTCGCCCGCGAGCCTGTCAACAGGCGGTTTCCCGGTCATTGCTCGAATGTGAACCCCGTGTTACCTGGTGGTGCTGTGGCCCGGCTCACGCTGTGAGGGTCCGGGGGTGCGTGCGGGGCGCGCCGCGCCGGGCTCGTATGCGATGGGGGCGGGGCCCGCCTGCCCCGCCTCCTGGAAGCGGTCGCCGGCTTCCCCTCCGTCTCAAGCCGGTGACCGCCCCGCCCGCCGGCCGCGGCGCCGCGCGCCCCGGATGCGCCGGTCCCGCTGCTCCCGGCCGGGAACATGCTCCTGACCGGGAACAGCAGGCCCCCGAACCGGCACACCGCTCAGCGGCTTCCTACCCGGCCGGCCTCACCCCACCTTCTCGATCACGGCCCGGCGGATCAGGAACTTGCCGGGCTCGCGGACCTGCTCGAAGGCCGCGTCGTTCAGCAGGACGCAGCTGCCGGAGACCGAGGTGACCTCCACCGTCGTGGACTTGTTGTTGTCCAGGTTGGTGACCTTCAGCTTCGTGCCCGCCGGGAACTGGTTGCTGGACGCGGCCGGGGCCCCGCCCTCACCGGAGAGGGTGACGGTCGAGCCGTTGCACACCTGCTCGCCGGAGCCGGCGGGCTGCTCGGCCGCCGGGGGCTGCGCGGCCTCCTCCGCGGGCTGTGCGGCTTCCGCGGGTTGCGACGGCTGCTGCGCCTGGGAGCCCTGAGCCGACTCCCCGACGACGCACCCGGACGCCTCCTGCTGCACCTTGATCTGCGCGATGACCGCCTCGCGGTTGGCGATCCTGGCCTCGGACTGCGCGTCCGGATCGGCCCGTTGACCCTCGATGAACCGCTCGTTGTTGCCGAGCGCGGTGGCCAGGCCCTGACAGACGCTCGACTCCGCGGCCGACTTCGGGGTCGGCGCGGCGTTGGAGGTGCTCGCCATGACGAAGGCACCGCCCCCCGCCACCGTCGCGGCGCTGACCAGCAGCGCGACCTTCTTCTTCGTACTGAGCGTTCTCCTGCGTGACATACGCGCCTCCTGGGAGGTCGGGAGCTGTACGCCGCTATGTACGAGATACCGAACGAAGCTACTCAGCGGTTTACAGGAGTCACCGGAGTAACCTGCGTCACACCGAGCGGCCCAGGGCGTCCCGTACGGCCTCCTCGGAGCGGGCCACCACCGCGGTGCCGTCGTCCGCCGTGATGATCGGGCGCTGGATCAGCCGGGGGTGCTCGGCGAGCGCCCTGACCCACCGGTCGCGCGACGCCTCGTCCCGCGCCCACTCCTTCAGCCCGAGCTCCTTGGCCACGGCCTCCTGGGTACGCGTGATGTCCCACGGATCCAGGCCGAGACGGTCGAGTACGGCGCGGATCTCGTCCTCGCTCGGCACGTCCTCCAGGTAGCGGCGGACCGTGTAGTCGGCGCCCTCGGCGTCGAGCAGGGTGAGGGCGCTGCGGCACTTGGAACAGGCGGGGTTGATCCAGATCTCCATGCGGCTCACGGTAGTCCGTCCCGACTCTGTTCGATTTCTTGCCGCCTCACGCACCCCACCCGCAGGCAGCCGTGACAGGGCGTCAATCCCCGCCCTCACCAGCTCTTTTAACGCCTCTTCGAGGACTGCTGATTGTCAGTGGCGGGCAGTAAACTGGAAGCAGTGTTCGAGGGTGTCGCCGGAGTGTCCGGACGACGGTGCCCTGACCGCGACAGGAGGATGCCCGTGCCCGCTGCCGCACTGAAGCCGAAGCCGTTGCCGACCCAGTCCACCGCGAAGCGACCCGTCCTGCTCGACCTGCCCTACGCGCCCGTGGAGAAGCGCCCGCTGCCGCCGGGCCGCCCGCGCGACTGGTACATCACCCACAACCGCCGCCTCAAGGCCCTGCGCCTGGCCATCGCCCTGCTCGACTCCGGCGTCTACGTCCCGAACCAGGCCCGCAACGAGACGATACGAACCACCGCCGAACTCATCGGCGTGCACCCGCCGTCCGACACGACGTGCCACATGGTCCGCGCCCTGATGCGCTACTCCAGGTAAGCCCCACCCTTTTGCCTGCGGGCGCGCGGGGGCCGATCGCGCAGTTCCCCGCGCCCCGAAAGGGGCGCTCAGCCTGCGGAGATGCGTGCCGCCTCACCCGTTCGCCACCCCGGGCATGCGCCCACCCCCGCCCCGGCCTTTCACTGCGAACAGCAGCCTGCGGAGGCGAGGGAGGCCTGGATGAAGCGGCACGGCATACCCCGGGCATCGGCCCGGCCCCGCGCATGACCACCCCCGAGGACCGTGCCCGCCGCGGCAAGGCCGCCCGCAAACGCGTCCCCCGCTCCGCGCACGTCGGCCGGCTGCCCTCCGTCGACCGGCCCGACCCCGTCGCCGTACTGGAACGGCAGGGCCGCGACCGGCTCCCGGAGCTGCTGCCGATCCGCTACGGCCGGATGGCCGCGTCACCGTTCGCCTTCCTGCGCGGCGCCGCCGCCGTCATGGCCGCCGACCTCGCGGCGCAGCCGCACACCGGCCTCACCGTGCAGCTGTGCGGCGACGCCCATCTGCTCAACTTCGGCCTGTACGCCTCGCCCGAACGCGCCCTGCTGTTCGACCTGAACGACTTCGACGAGACCTTCCCCGGCCCCTTCGAATGGGACGTCAAACGGCTCGCCGCCTCCATCGCCGTGGCCGGCCGGGAGAACGGGCACGGCGAGACGAGGACGCGCCGCGCGGTGACCGGGGCGGTGGCCGCGTACCGCGAGAACATGCGGCGGCTGGCCGGCCTGAGCGAGCTGGAGGTCTGGTACGAGCGCATCGACGCCGACCGCCTGCTGCCCCTCGTCCGCTCCGCCCGGCACCGCCGACGCGTCGAGGCCAGCCTCACCCGCGCCCGCCGCCGCACCAGCCTCCAGGCCGTCGGCAAGCTCACGGAGACCGTCGACGGCCGCCGCCGCATCATCCACGACCCGCCGCTCCTGGAACCCGCCGGCGCCTCCGACACCGCCTCCCTGCGCAAGATCTTCAGCGACTACCGCTCCACGCTCTCCGAGGAGCGCCGCCTGCTCCTGGACCGCTACCGCTTCGTCGACGCCGCCCGCAAGGTCGTCGGCGTCGGCAGCGTCGGCACCCGCTGCTTCATCGTGCTCCTCGCCGGACGCGACGCCGACGACCTCCTCTTCCTCCAGATCAAGGAGGCCCGCAGGTCCGTACTGGAGGAACACCTGCCGAACGGGCCGTACGTCCATCCCGGCCACCGGGTCGTCGCCGGGCAACGCCTCCTGCAGGCGGCCGGCGACATCTTCCTGGGCTGGATGACCGGACCGCAGGGCCGCGCCTTCTACTGGCGGCAACTGCGCGACATGAAGGGTTCCGCGGACGTCGCCGGCATGAACCCCGCCGACCTGCTCGCCTACGCCCGCCTCTGCGGCACCGCCCTCGCCCGCGCACACGCCCGCTCCGGCGACCGCGTCGCCATCGCCGCCTACCTCGGCAGCGCCGACACCTTCGACCGCGCCCTCACCGACTTCGCCTCCGGCTACGCCGATCAGACCGCCGCCGACCACGCCTCCCTGAACGCCGCGATCGCCGCGGGCGTGCTACGAGCGGCCCCGGAGGCATGACACCCGGCCACCCACGCCCCTCGCTCACCACGCCTTCCACGACCTCGACTTGGGGCTGTCCACCGAGCTGCTGCGCGAGGTGGCCGGACAAGCAGCTCCCAGTGAGGGCCCGGGCGTACGATTCCGGTATGGCCACCGGAGGGCCGGTCCCGGACCGCCTGGCGTCCGCGAGGCGCAGGGCCGCGGCCGCACGCGCCCGTGCCGCGCAGGAGTCCGGTGACGCCGAGCGGCGCGAGGAGCTCGCCGCGGCGGCCGCGAGCGAGGCCGTCCGCGACATGCATCTGCGCATCACCGCCCTCCACCGGTCCACCGCGTCCCGCCATCTGACGGCAGCCCGGCTCCAGGAGGCCTACGCGGAGCGACTGTCCCGGGCGGGGGACCGGCCGGGCGACCCACAGCCGCTGTTCATGACCGGCGTCGCCGCGGCCTGCGGCACCGGCAGCGCCGCCCTGATGCTCGTCGGGACGGCCCTTGACCAGCTGGCGGTGGCCGCCTCCGACGAAACCGCCCGCGCCGCCCAGGAGTTGGAGTTCCTGCTCGGCGAGGGACCGGCCCGGGACGCCACGCGCGAGCTGCGTCCGGTGTCGGTGAGCGGCGCCGCGCTGGCAGCCCGCTGGCCCGGCTACGGCCGCGCGGTGGCGGAACTCGGCATCGCCGAGGTGGCCGCCGTTCCGCTCAGCGTGGCGGGGGTCTGCTTCGGTGCGCTGACCGTCTTCGACCCGGGGCCCGGAGTGACCGGCTCGACGGCGTTCGCCGAGGTGGCCGCGGCCCTCGCGCACTCCATGGTCCTCCGTGCGACCGGGGAGCCCGACCTGTACGGCGGCATGGACGTGCTCGCCGTGGTGCACCAGGCCGCCGGCATGCTCTCCGTACGGCTCGACTGCTCGGTGGTCGACGCACTGGAACTGATCAAGGCGCGATCCTTCGCGGAGGGGGTGTCCGCGCTGTCGGTGGCCGAACGCATCCTGACGGGCCGGCCGACCCTCGACTGGCCGAAGAGACGGACGGAGACGTGACCGGATACATGGGGGGACATCCATGACCCTGCCTCCTCGGCAGCAGCTGGCGCGCGCCTTCGTGGATCTGGCCAGAAGTCCGGTCACCGACGCCTCGCCCATGACAGGACTGCTCGTGCTCCTCGCCGCGCACGGCACAGAACTGTTCGGCGACTGCGGGGCGAACGTCCTCTACCGGCACGACGGGCACGTCCCGACCCGAGTGGCAAGCACCGACGAGGAGTTGAAAGGGCTCGGGAACGCCGCGGTGGCCTGGGACGAGGGCCCGGGACCGGAAGTCCTGCGCACCGGACGCCTCGTACCCGACACCGCGCTCGACGGCGAGCCGGCCCGCGCGAAGTGGCCCCGCTATACGCGCCGGGCCCTGGGGCTGGGCTACCGCCGTGTCGCGGGCCTCCCGCTGCGCGTGGGCGACGCCACGCCGGGCGCCCTCGTGCTGTTCGGCCGGGGTGACACACCTTTGCCCGCCGACCTCCTGGAACTGGGCCAGAGTCTCGCCGACGCGACCGGCTGGGCCCTGGAACAGGACCGTCGGCTACGGGAGAGCCGCACCCTGGCCGCACAACTGGACCAGGCCCTGACCAGCCGTATCGTCATCGAACAGGCCAAGGGCACGCTTGCCGCACGGCTCTCGGTCTCACCGGACCAGGCCTTCGAGGTCCTGCGCGGGTACGCCCGTTCGCACCGCCTCCGGCTGCCGGACGTGGCACTTGACGTGGTGGAGCGGCGCCTGGACCTCGGACGGCACTGACCCCGCCGCGTCAGGCCGGGGGCGTCTGTGTCCCGGCCTCTCCCTCTCGCGCCGCCGCGATGGCCTCCCGCAGATGCTCCTCGTCCGTCGTGCTCAGCGAGGTCTGCACCAGCTGGCCGCCGTAGGGGGTGAGTTGCGGGATCACCTTGTCGTCGGCCGCCTTCTTGACCAGCACGAACAACGCGGCGGCTCCCGGGCGCAGATTCTGGCTGAGATCCTTCATGAAGTTGTCGTCGATGCCGGTGTCGGTGAACGCGCCCCCTGCCGCGCCGGCCGCCGCGCCCACCGCGGCGCCGAGCAGCGGTGCCAGGAAGAGGAGCCCGATGACGCCGCCCCACAGTGCGCCGCCGGCCGCCCCCACGGCCGTGTGGTTGACGGCCTGGTGCAGCTTGATCCGGCCGTCCTGATGGCGCTCGACGACCACGGCGTCCTCCAGCTCCACCAGGTGCTCCTTGGACAGCTCGAAGAGCCTGTCGCGCACCTGGCCGGCCGTGGCGACGTCGTCGTAGGCGATGACGAAGAGATCACTCACCCGGAACACCCCTTATCTCCCTGAACACGGCTTTTGGTCATGCGCTCCGACTCTAGGCCGGGAGAAATGCGGATGCACGCCGAGTGAGCGCCGCCCTACGCTGGACACGCGGTGCGGAGCTGCCCACCCCGCTTGCCGCAGGACAGGCATCACCCCCGGGACTCGGGGCTACTCTCTACGCACCGACGGCGGACGCCTTCCCCCAGCGCTCCGCCGCCACGCACAGCCGACAGCGCACAGTCACCGACCCACGCCCACGGAGGCCCGTCATGGGCACCATCGTTCTCTCCGGGGCGGCCGTGCTGGTCGTCCTGGGGTTCGGAAACAGCGTCTACTGGCTCGCCGCCGTCGCCCTGCTCTTCCTGTACCTCCAGTACGGGCGGGGCGCCCGGCCCTCGTCGGGCTCCGCCGGGGGATCCTCGTCGGGTTCGTTCATGCCGTCCTCGTACCAGGCCTACCGCAAACGCCGTGAGACACAGGCCAAGTGGGAGCGCCGCTACCGCCGCGAGCACCCCTTCGAAACCCGCCGCCAGGAGCGCCAGAAGAAGAAGTGACCGCCCCGCCGCACCCCCGACGCCCCGCCACGCCCCCACGACCCGCCGCGGCCCGGCCCCCGGGTCACAGCCCGGGGGCACCCCACACCGGGAACCAGCGACCGAGGTCCGGCTCGATCCGCAGATCGTTCGCCAGCGCCGCCTTCACCCGCAGTTCCAGCGCGTTGTCGCGTCGCTGCCCCTCGCCGGGCAGCGGCGCGAACGGGTAGAACGAACCGCGCTTGTAGAGGTACACCAGCGCCAGTGCGCGGTCGTCGGTCGGGTGGCGGAAGGCGGCGAGCGAGCACAGCAGTTGGGGGCCGAAGCCGTTGGCCTCCAGCGCGCTGTTGACCGCGTGTACGTCGTTGACCAGCTCCGGGAGCTGGTCGGGGGTGCGCTCGGAGACCAGCCAGGAGTAGCCGTACTCGTCCCGGTGCAGGCTGACCGGGGGGCCCGGGCGTTCGGCGTCCGCGTCGAGCAGCGCCTGGACCTCCCGGTGCGTCTGCTCGAACATGGCCCCCTCGACGGTGGCGAAGCACACCGCTCCGCTCCCGGTCGGCCGGAAACCGGCCGCCGCCTCCAGCGTCACCGCGGCCGAGGGCAGCGCGAAGAGCCGGTCGAGATCGGGCGCGACCGGCTTCGTACGGCCGAGCAGGATGTCCAGCAGGCCCATGCTCACGCTCCTCCGGGAGCCGTGGCCTCGCCCAGCTCGGCGGAGATCCGCCCCAGCTGGTCGAGCCGCTGCTCCAGGCTCGGGTGGGTCGACAGGAGCCGTGCGACCGAGGGCTCCCGCCCCAGCGCCGGGGTGAAGTAGAACGCGTTGAAGGCCTGGGCCGTCCGCAGGTCCTTGGTCGGGATCCGGGCGATGTCGCCGGAGACCTTGGTCAGCGCGGAGGCCAGTGCCGAGGGCCGGCCGGTGAGCAGGGCCGCGGCCCGGTCCGCCGCCAGCTCCCGGTACCGGGACAGCGCCCGGATCAGCAGGAAGCTGAGCGCGTACACGGCCGCCGAGATCCCCATCACCGCCATGAAGACCACCGCGGTGTTCTGGTCCCTGCGTCCGCCGCCGAACAGCTGCGAGTAGAAGGCGAACCGCACGATCAGCCCGGCGATCACGCCGAGGAACGACGCGATCGTGATCACGGCGACGTCCTTGTGCGCCACGTGGGACATCTCGTGCGCCAGCACGCCCTCCAGCTCGGCCGGCTCCAGCCGCCGCAGCAGCCCCGTCGTCACGCACACCACGGCGTGGTCGGGATTCCGGCCGGTGGCGAACGCGTTCGGCATGTCCATGTCCGACACGGCGACCGCGGGCTTCGGCATGTCGGCCATGGCGCTCAGCCGGTCGATCACCCCGTGCAGCTCGGGATACTCCTCCCGCTCCACGACCCGCCCCCGCATCGCGAACAGCGCGACCCGGTCGGAGAACCAGTACTGCGCCCCGAGGAACCCGGCCGCGACCACCACGACCAGTACCCAGGACTTCAGCAGCACGACCAGTGCGGCCACGAAGACCACGTACAACAGCCCGAGCAGGAAGAGTGTGAGACCCATCCGGGCGGTCAGTCCCCGGTCGTTCCGGAAGCGACTGTGCATCTGCATCACCCCGCAGTCAGGCACGAGCCCTACTGCCCAGTGTGCACCGCACCCCCGTCAAGGCGCGGTCCCGAACGTCCCCGCGGCCGGCAAAAGGTCCCTAATACGACGCCCGGAAGTTCACATACCCCAGCAGCACGATCAGCGCCGCCACACAGCCGAACACCAGGGCCGCGGACTTCCAGCCCGACCGGCGCTGCCGCCGGGCCACATGGTCGGGGTCGGCGCGGAAGGGGGCGGGGTCGGGCGGGTTCTCCTTCCAGCGGGCAGCCAGCATCCGGGCCCGCGCCGAGGGCTCCTTGTGCTCCGCGGCGTCCGCCCACTTGATGTCGAACTCCCTGTCGCCGTCGTCCCGTTCCGACATCCCCGTCAACCCTTCTCGAACAGCCGTACCACCACGATACGACGGTGCCCCCGCCCTGAGAAACAGGGACGGGGGCACCGGCCGACGGTACGGGCGTCGATCACACGTCGAAGTAGAGCTCGAACTCGTGCGGGTGCGGACGCAGCTGCAGCGGAGCGATCTCGTTCGCGCGCTTGAAGTCGATCCACGTCTCGATCAGGTCCGGCGTGAAGACGTCGCCCTGGAGCAGGAACTCGTGGTCGGCCTCCAGCGAGTCGAGGACGGCCGGGAGCGAGGTCGGGACCTGCGCGACGTTCGCGTGCTCCTCGGGAGCCAGCTCGTAGAGGTCCTTGTCGATCGGCTCGGCAGGCTCGATCTTGTTCTTGATGCCGTCCAGGCCCGCGAGGAGCAGCGCCGAGAAGGCCAGGTACGGGTTGCCGGAGGAGTCGGGCGCACGGAACTCGACGCGCTTGGCCTTCGGGTTCGAACCGGTGATCGGGATACGCATCGCGGCGGAGCGGTTGCGCTGCGAGTACACCAGGTTGATCGGGGCCTCGAAGCCCGGCACCAGACGGTGGTACGAGTTCACCGTCGGGTTGGTGAAGGCCAGCAGCGACGGGGCGTGCTTGAGGATGCCGCCGATGTAGAAGCGGGCGGTGTCCGACAGGCCCGCGTAGCCGGCCTCGTCGTAGAACAGCGGGTCGCCGTTGCTCCACAGGGACTGGTGGACGTGCATGCCCGAGCCGTTGTCACCGAAGATCGGCTTCGGCATGAAGGTCGCGGTCTTGCCGTTGCGCCAGGCCACGTTCTTCACGATGTACTTGAAGAGCTGGAGGTCGTCGGCGGCGGCGAGCAGCGTGTTGAACTTGTAGTTGATCTCGGCCTGGCCGGCGGTGCCCACCTCGTGGTGCTGGCGCTCGACCTTCAGACCGGCCCGGTCCAGCTCCAGGGAGATCTCGGCGCGCAGGTCGGCGAAGTGGTCGACCGGCGGGACCGGGAAGTAGCCGCCCTTGTAGCGGACCTTGTAACCGCGGTTCTCCTCGATGGCGCCGGTGTTCCAGGCGCCGGCCTCGGAGTCGATGTGGTAGAAGCTCTCGTTCGCGCTGGTCGAGAAGCGCACGCTGTCGAAGACGTAGAACTCGGCCTCGGGACCGAAGTACGCGGTGTCCGCGATGCCGGTCGACGCGAGGTAGGCCTCGGCCTTCTTCGCCACGTTGCGCGGGTCACGGGAGTACTGCTCGCCCGTGATCGGGTCGTGGATGAAGAAGTTGATGTTCAGCGTCTTGTCGCGGCGGAAGGGGTCGACCCGGGCGGTCGACAGGTCCGCGCGCAGTGCCATGTCGGACTCGTGGATGGCCTGGAAGCCGCGGATCGACGAACCGTCGAACGCGAGCTCCTCGTCCGGGTCGAACGCCTCGACGGGCACCGTGAAGTGCTGCATCACGCCCGGCAGGTCGCAGAAGCGGACGTCGACGAACTTGACGTCCTTGTCCGCGATGAACTTCTTGGCCTCGTCGGCGTTCTGGAACATCCAGCTCCTCCTACTCCCGACCGTCCGCGCCGGGGTGGTAGTTCGTTCGTGCGGCCAGTGCGGTGGCACACGCTGACCTCGACCCTAGGGACGCGTGATTTCTCGGGCGTGACCCATTTGTTTCGCACACGTTAACCGGGGATCGCCCGGCGTACCCCACCTGTCCGTATCCCAAAACGGTCGCAGTACCTTGGATGCGTGGACAAGAGGCAAGCAATCGGATCCTGGCTCTCCGGCCCCCGCGCGGCCGCCGAGGAAGCCGGTGTCGACTTCGGATACCGGGGCCAGCAGCTCGGCCTGCCGGAGGAGGGGCCGGGGTCGATCGCCCGCCCCGGCCGGCGGTTCGGCGCCCTGGCGGTGGACTGGGGCCTGTGCCTCTTGATCGCATACGGCCTGGTCGCGGACAGCTACAACGAGGCGGCCCAGCTCTGGGCCCCGATCGTCCTCTTCGCGCTGATGGTCCTCACGGTCGGCACGGTCGGCTTCACCCCGGGCAAGCGGCTCTTCGGCCTGCGGGTGGTCGCCCTCGCCACCGGCCGCCCCCACCCGGTCCGCGCCCTGCTGCGCACGGTCCTGCTGTTCCTCGCCGTCCCCGCCCTGATCTGGGACCGCGACGGCCGCGGCCTGCACGACCAGCTGGCGCGCACGGTCGAGGTGCGGATCTAGCCGCTATACGGGAGGGACCGCCCCGGCTACGGGAAAGGGGGCGCCCGGAGTGTGAACTCCGGGCGCCCCCTTTCGACGTAGCAGGTCAGCGGGCCTTCGGGCCGCCCTTCGGCAGTTTCATGCCCTTGGGCATCGGGCCCTTCGGCAGAGGCATGTTGCTCATCAGGTCACCCAGGGCGCGCAGCCGGTCGTTGGTCGCGGTCACCTGGGGGCCGGAGAGCACGCGCGGCAGCTTCAGCATGGTCGTGCGGAGCTTCTTCAGCTCCACCTGGCCCTCGCCGACGCCGACGATCAGATCGTGCACCGGCACGTCCGCGACGATCCGGTTCATCTTCTTCTTCTCGGCCGCCAGCAGGCTCTTGACCCGGTTCGGGTTGCCCTCGGCGATCAGGACGATGCCGGCCTTGCCGACGGCCCGGTGCACCACGTCCTGGCTGCGGTTCATCGCGACCGCGGGGGTCGTCGTCCAGCCCCGGCCGATGTTGTCCAGGACGGCCGCCGCCGCGCCCGGCTGGCCCTCCATCTGCCCGAAGGCCGCCCGCTCGGCCCGGCGCCCGAACACGATCGCCGTTCCGAGGAAGGCGAGCAGCAGGCCCAGGATGCCGAGATAGATGGGGTGACCGATCAAGAAACCGATCGCGAGGAAAACACCGAAGATGCCGATGCCGACAGCCGCGAGTACAAGACCGATCTTCTTGTCGGCCCTGCGGGTCATCTTGTAGGTCAGGGCGATCTGCTTCAGTCGCCCGGGATTCGCAGCGTCCGCTGCCGTGTCCTTCCTCGCCATGCCACGAAGTCTACGTGTCCCCCGGAGTGGCGACGACGGCAGTGCGGGTCAGGCGCGGGGAGTGAGCGCCTGCTCCAGGACGCGCTGAGCCTCGACCCGGTCCTTGGCGCGTCGGCGGTCCTCCAGGACGGAGGTCCAGGCATTCTGGCGGGCGGTGCGCTGGCCGCCGCTCATGAGCAGCGACTCGACGGCACGGAGTGCATCGGTGAACGACGGGATGGCGGTGGCGCGAACGGGCGCGGCCTGCATGATGGAGGTCCCCCCTCGGGAATCATGGCATTGGCTAATGGTGCACGGGCTGTACAACCAGGGTCACTGATTGGTGTTACCAGGGCGTGACCGACCGGTCAAACGCCAATGAAGCCTTGATAAGCAGCCCGAAAACGCTGACGCGGCCCTGATGCCGCCCTCAACTGCGAGGACGTCCAGAGCCGCGTCAATCGGCCACTACCGCGCGGTAGTTGCTTGTGCGCAGGTTCACACGAGCAGGGTGGCACTCCGTGCCATCAGACGGCCTGCGAGGCGACGTAGGTCCCGCGCTTTTCGATCGCCATCTGGTACAGGCGCCCGGCGCGGTACGAGGAGCGCACCAGCGGGCCGGACATCACGCCGGAGAAGCCGATCTGCTCGGCCTCCTCCTTCAGCTCCACGAACTCCTGCGGCTTGACCCAGCGCTCCACCGGGTGGTGGCGCACGGAGGGGCGCAGGTACTGCGTGATGGTGATCAGCTCGCAGCCCGCCTCGTGCAGTTGCCTGAGCGCCTCGCTGACCTCCTCGCGGGTCTCGCCCATGCCGAGGATCAGGTTCGACTTCGTGACCAGACCGTAGTCCCGGGCCTCGGTGATGACCTTCAGGGAACGCTCGTAGCGGAAGCCCGGGCGGATGCGCTTGAAGATGCGCGGGACCGTCTCGACGTTGTGCGCGAAGACCTCGGGGCGGGAGGAGAAGACCTCCTGGAGCAGCTCCGGGACGGCGTTGAAGTCGGGGGCGAGCAGCTCGACCTTGGTCCGGCCGGCCTCGCGCCCGGCGGTCTGCTGGTGGATCTGGCGCACGGTCTCGGCGTACAGCCAGGCGCCGCCGTCCTCCAGGTCGTCGCGGGCGACGCCGGTGATGGTGGCGTAGTTCAGGTCCATGGTGACCACGGACTCGCCGACGCGGCGCGGCTCGTCGCGGTCGAGGGCCTCGGGCTTGCCGGTGTCGATCTGGCAGAAGTCGCAGCGCCGGGTGCACTGGTCGCCGCCGATGAGGAACGTGGCCTCGCGGTCCTCCCAGCACTCGTAGATGTTGGGACAGCCGGCCTCCTGGCAGACCGTGTGCAGGCCCTCGCTCTTCACGAGCTTCTGCATCGCGGTGTACTCGGGACCCATTTTCGCCCGGGTCTTGATCCACTCGGGCTTGCGCTCGATGGGGGTCTGGCTGTTGCGGACCTCTAGGCGCAGCAATCGCCGCCCGTCAGGGCTTGGCATTTGCTTCCCGTCGGGTGCGACTGCGGACACGACCGGCTCCCTGTGACTTCGATTCTTCGGCGTACACCAGGGTACGCCCGTGGTTGTGCGGTCCCCCTGGGGAGGCCAACCTGTGGCCTCGGGGGTCCATTCCCCGATCAGACGGTCGTCTTCTCGATCTCCCGCGGTTTGAGGTCCGCGTTCTCCAGGACGTCTCTCAGGTGCCGCTCGACGACCGGCAGCACCTCGTCGATCGTGACGTCCCGGCCGAGTTCGTCGGCGAGCGAGGCGACGCCCGCGTCCCGGATCCCGCAGGGGATGATCCGGTCGAACCACTTGTTGTCCGGGTTCACGTTGAACGAGAAGCCGTGCATGGTGACGCCCTTGGCCACCCGGATCCCGATCGCCGCGATCTTGCGGTCCTCGCGGCGCTGGCCCGCGTTGGACGGAGCGTACTCGGGGCCGTTCAGGCGCGGGTCGAACTCGTCGTCGTGCAGACGGGGGTCGAAGTCGAGGGAGAGTCCTCCGACGGCGGGGCGCCGCTCGACGGGGTCGCCGAGCACCCACACCCCGCTGCGGCCCTCGACCCGGGTGGCCTCCAGGCCGAACTCCGCACACGTGCGGATGAGCGCCTCCTCCAGCCGGCGGACGTGTGCCACGACATCCACCGGACGCGGCAGCTTCTGGATGGGGTAGCCGACCAGCTGCCCCGGCCCGTGCCAGGTGATCTTGCCGCCGCGGTCCACGTCGATGACCGGGGTGCCGTCGAGCGGCCGCTCGCTCTCCTCCGTGCGCCGGCCGGCCGTGTAGACCGGCGGGTGCTCGAGGAGCAGCACGGTGTCGGGGATCTCGTCGGCGAACCGGGCCGCGTGCACCCGGCGCTGCTCGTCCCACGCCTCCTGGTACTCGACGGCGTCCGCACCGAACCCCATACGGACGAACCGCAACTCACTCACGGCAAGCGCCTCCCTGGACGTCGTAAGGCACGAAGGGTGCCTACGCCACTGTACGACCGCCGGTCGAACGTCAGCGAAGCGGCCAATCCTCACACGATCGGATGAACGGGTGTCGAAGTGTGCGATGCCCTGCTCACTCTCCGCTACATTCGCGCCGTTCGCGAGAGGCCAAAACGGCTGCTCACAGGCAATCCGGGCAGGTACACGGCCTGGAAGGCAGGAGACCGCACCGCAGATGACGGAACGACCCGCGCAGCGCACTCCCAACCGCCAGCTCGCCGCGCTCATCGCAGAAGCGGGGTTCTCCAACGCGGGGCTCGCCCGTCGAGTCGACCAGCTCGGTCTCGAACACGGGCTGGACCTCAGATACGACAAGACATCCGTGACCCGGTGGCTGCGCGGGCAGCAGCCCCGCGGCACCACCCCCGCCCTCATCGCCGAGGTCTTCACCCGCCGCCTCGGCCGCCGGCTCACCGCCCAGGACCTCGGCCTCGACGCCTGCGCGCCCGTCTACGCGGGCCTGGAGTTCGCCGCCACCCCCGAGGAGGCCGTCGACATCGTCAGCGGCCTGTGGCGCAAGGACTCCGGCAGCCACGCCGAACTCCGCAAGATCGCCTTCACCCCGGCCGGCCTGGTCGTGCCCAGCCGCGACTGGCTGATCGGCCGCGCCGACGACAAGGTCGCCCGCGTCGACGTCCCCGTCCGCATCCCCGTCCAGGGCCGCCCGGGGGTGCCCCGCCAGCGGGGCCAGGCCGCGCGCGGCCCCGGCCAGAAGGTCACCGGCGGCGACATCTCCGCCCTGCGCTCGGTGGCCGAGCTCTTCCGCACCCTCGACAACATGTACGGCGGCGGGCACGCCCGGCAGGCCCTCGTGCGCTACCTGGAGCACGAGTGCGAGCCGATGCTGCGCGGCACCTACGGCGAGCAGACCGGCCGCCGGCTGTTCGCCGCCGCCGCCGACCTCACCCGGCTCGCGGGCTGGACCTCGTACGACATCGCCGCGCACGGGCTCGCGCAGCGGTACTACGTCCAGTCGCTGCGGCTGGCGCAGGCGGCGGGGGACCGGCCCTACGGCTCGTACGTGCTGGTCACCATGAGCCGTCAGGCGGTCTACCTCGGGCACGGACGGGAGGCCGTGCAACTGGCCCGGGTGGCGCAGCAGGGCGTCGGGACCAACGCCCCGCCCGTCGTCCAGGCGCTGCTGCACTCGGCCGAGGCGCGCGGGCACGGGGTGCTGGGCGAGGTGCGGGCCTGCACGGCCTCCCTCGTCCGTGCCGAGCGCGCCCTCGAAGCCGCCCGGCCCGGCGACGAGGTGCCGTACTGGGCACGCTTCTTCGACGAGGCGCAGCTCGCGGACGAGTTCGGCCACTGCCACCGGGACCTCCAGCAGTTCCGGGCGGCCGCGCAGCACGCGGAGCGGTCGCTGCAGTTGCGCGCGCCCGCGTTCGCCCGCAGCCGGCTGTTCTGCCGGGTCGTCCTCGCCTCCGCCCGGCTCGGTCTGGGCGAGCTCGATCAGGCCTGCGCGCTGGGTGCGGAGGCCGCGGGCGCCGCGGCGGAGATGAGGTCGGTGCGGGCGATCGAGTACGTCAGGGACTTCGAGCGGAGGCTGGAACCCTACAAGGACGCGGCACCGGTCAGGGGGTACCGGGACAAGGTGGCGGCACTGGGGTAACGGCCCACGCGGCCCACACGGCTCACGCCGCCCGCGGCAGCGGGTCCGCCCTGTGCATCGGTCCCGCCGCGCCCAGGTCCGTCAGGACCGCCTCCGACGCCCGCCGGCCCGAGCGCAGGGCGCCCTGGACGGTGCTGGTGTCCCGGTGGTCGCCGCAGACGTACAGGCCCGCCATGAGGCGTACCGGGCGGCGCGGGTCGTGCGGGGGGCGCATGGCGGGGACGGCCTCGGCGGTGTGGTGGACGGCGAGCGTCTCCCAGCGGGCGGTGGAGGTGCCGTACAGGCGGGCCAGGTGGGTGCGGACGGCCGTGTCGAGGTCGGCCGGGGGAGTGCCGAGGACCGTGGAGGAGATCAGGGCGCGGCCGGCGGGGGCGCGGGTCGGGTCGACCGCGCTGATCACCGCCGTGTGCGCGACCGGTCCGCCCCGGTCCGCGTCCAGCAGCAGCGAGGCGCCGGTGGTGGGCGGCTCGTCCGTCGTGTGGTGGACCACGGTCACCGGGTGGAAGTCCGGGACGCGCAGTCCGGGCAGCAGTGCGGCGGCGGTCCGCGCGTCGGTCGCCAGCAGGACGGCACGACAGGCGATCTCGCCGTGCTCGGCCGTGCCGACCGAGGTCGTGGAGACGGAGGTGACCCGCACCCCGGTGTGCACCGTGCCGGGCGGCAGCGAGCGGGCGAGCAGCTCCGGCAGGGCCTCGGCGCCGCCCTCCGGCAGGCACAGCCGCCCGCTCGCGAAGGCGTGCAGCGCGAGGTCCGCGCACCGGCTGGACGTCGTCAGGTCCGGGTCGCACAGCAGGGCCGCCAGCAGGGGGCGCAGGAAGCCGTCGACCGTGCGGGCGGGCACGCCGCGGGCCGCGAGGGCCTGCGCGGCGGACGACTCGGGGCGGGCCAGCAGCCGTTCGGCGGGCGTGCCCGCGCACCGGGCGAGTTCGGCGCGCAGCCGGACCGCGCCCGACTCGGCGGGCGTCCCCGCGAACCGGGGGGCGCTCGCCAGGGCGCGCACCGCGTGGAGTGCGCCTCTCGCGCTCCGGGGGGCCGCCGGAGTGCTCACCCGGTGCCGGCGGCCGTCGGAGTGCAGCAGCACCCCCGGCGCGAACGTACGCAGTTCGAGCGCGGCCGGCCAGGGCGCCAGGCCTAGTTGGGGATACGACGTGGACAGCAGCTGTCCGATGCGGTCGAGCCGAAAGCCGTCGACCTTCTCGGTCGACATCCGGCCGCCCACCCCGTGGGCGGCCTCCAGGACCGCGGTCCTCACTCCTGCGCTGGTCAGCCGATGCGCGGCGGAGAGCCCGGCAACCCCGGCTCCCACGACGACGACATCCGCCTGGTACGCGGGCTCAAGCACGTGCCCCTCCTCGAGGTTGCGCGACCGGTGGAGACGTCATGCCCCCAACTGGCTCCGGGGATACCCGAGTTCGGGTCGAGGTTAGGCCCGTGATCGGTCAGGGGCAGTCGCGCATCGACAGGGCACGGTCGCACGGCGGTCGCATACGGACAGCGGGGGAGGTCCGTACGGCATCACAGGGCGGACCGGACCGCCCCCTCGATGTCCGGGAACGCGAACGTGAACCCCGACTCCAACAGCCGCTTCGGCACCACCCGTTGACTGCCCAGCACATCACCGGCCATCTCGCCCAGCACCGTCCGCAGCACCGGCGCGGGCACCGGGAACGGCGTCGGCCGGTGCAGCACCCGGCCCATCGCCGCGGTGATCTCACGGTTCGTCAGCGGGTTCGGCGCGGTGACGTTGAACGGCCCCGACAGGCCGTCGGTCTCCATCAGATGCCGGACGGCCGCCACCTCGTCGTGCAGCGAGACGAACGACCAGTACTGCCGCCCGTCGCCCAACCGCCCGCCAAGACCGGCCCGGAACAACGGGAACAGCCGCCCCCAGGCCCCGCCTTCGCGCGCCACCACCAGCCCCGTCCGCACGAACACCGTCCGCACGCCCGCCTCCCGCGCCGGCGCCGCCGCGCCCTCCCACGCCACGCACACCTCGGGCAGGAAGCCGCTTCCGGCCGGGGCGTCCTCGTCGACGATCCGGTCGCCGGTCTCGCCGTAGTAGCCGATCGCGCTGCCGTTGACGAAGACGCGCGGCGGCTCGGGCAGGGAGGCCACCGCCTCCGCGAGCGCGGCCGTGCCCCGCACCCGGCTGGACCTGATCCGCGCCTTGTAGGCGTCCGTCCAGCGCCGCGAGCCCACGCCCGCGCCCGCCAGGTTGACCACCGCCTCGCACCCGGCGAGCCCGGCCGCGTCGACGTGACCGCCCTCGGGGTCCCAGCGGACCTCGTCCTTCGACCGCGGCGCGCGCCGCACCAGACGCACCACCTCGTGCCCGTCCGCCGTCAGCGAGCGCACCAGCGCACCGCCGATGAGCCCGGACGCGCCCGCCACCGCGACTCTTGAGAACTTCATGGTCCGATCCTCCGTCCGCCGTCAAAAATGCCTGGTCGGTCCAGCCTGTCGGCGTCGTAGGGTGACCGCCATGGCCGAGTCCCTCAAGCCCCCGCACATACGCACCGCCCTCCCCGACGACGAGGAGGAGCTGGCCGTCCTGGACCGTGTCACCTGGTCCACGCTGCACGCGGTCACGCCCCCTCCGCAGCCCCACCGCTCCTTCTTCGACGAGCGCCACCCGCCCCACGACCATCTCGTCGCCGAACTCGACCGCCGCATCGTCGGCTACATCAGACTCGCCTTCCCCACCCCGCTCGCCTCCAACGCGCACGTGCGCCAGATCCAGGGGCTCGCCGTCGCGGAGGAGGCCCGCGGCCGCGGGGTCGGACGGGCGCTCGTCCGCGCCGCGGTCGAGGAGGCCCGCCGCCGCGGCGCCCGCCGTCTCACCCTGCGCGTCCTCGGCCACAACACCGCTGCCCGCAAGCTGTACGAGGCCGAGGGCTTCGTCGTCGAGGGCGTGCTGCCGGAGGAGTTCCGCCTGGACGGCGCCTATGTCGACGACGTCGTCATGGGGCGCAGTCTCTGACCTGGTCGGCGGCGGCCTTCGCACGGCGTCGGCGCGCCGCCACGAACAGGGCGGCTCCCGCCAGGAGCAGCGAGATCACGAAGAACACGGTCACGGGCGTCTCCCGGAGGTGAGGGGCCTCCCATCATCGGGCAGAGCACCGCTCTACGACGTGATCAGCTCGCCCGTGTCCACCGGCGCCGTAGCGTTCGCCGCCCGCTCGGCGTCCTCGGCGACCTCGGCCGCGGTCAGCACGTAGCCGGTCTCGGCGTCCGTGGTGGACCGGGCGAAGACCACGCCGTACACCCGGCCGTCGGTGGTCAGCAGCGGGCCGCCGGAGTTGCCCGGGCGGACCGTGGAGCGGATCGAGTAGATCTCGCGGGTGACGTTCCCGTCGTTGTAGATGTTCTGGCCCGTCGCCCGCACCCGGTTCGCCACGGTCGCCGCCTGCAGGTTCAGGCCGCCGTCCTCCGGATAGCCGGCGACCACCGCCGCGTCCCCGCGCGCCGCGCTGTCGTTCCACCTCAGCACCGGCGCCCTCAGCTCGGGCACGTACAGCACCGCCACGTCCTTCTCCGGGTCGAAGAGCACCACCCGCGAGGCGTACGCCCGCCCGACCCCGCCGACCCGCACACTCGGCTCGTCGATGCCGGCCACCACATGGGCGTTGGTCATCACATGCCGCGGCGCGTACACGAAGCCGCTGCCCTCGCGGCCCTGGGTGCCCGAGGAGCCCTCGATCTTCACCGTGCTCAGCTTGGCGGCGTTCGTGGCCGCCGCGGTGACGCTGTCCCCGGTGGGCCGGGCGACCTCGGCGGTCGACTCGTTCTCGAACGGGTTGAAGACCTGCGGGAAGCCCGCCTGGGTCAGCGCTGACGTGGCCCGCGAGAACCACGCCGGGGTGGTGTCCGGCATCGCGTCCTGCACGGTCCCCAGCAGCCGCGAGTCCCGGATCGCGGAGGTCAGCAGCGGCGAGGAGGACGCGGCCAGCACACTCGCCGCCACCCACGCCACGATCAGCACGGCCACCGCGTTGGCCACCGCCCCGCCGACCCCGTCGGCCACCCGCAGCGGACCGAGACTGGCCCGGCCCAGCTCCCGGCGCAGCCTGAGCGCCAGCCGCCCCGCCAGCTCGTGCCCCACCGCCGCCGGCACCAGCACCGTCAGCACCGCCGTCACCGTCGCCGTCGTCGTCCCCGCCGTGACCAGATCCATCACCCACGGCAGGACCCACACGCCGATCGCCGCGCCGCCCACGAAACCGGCGAGCGAGACACACCCCGCGACCAGACCGCGCCGGTAACCGGACACCGCGTACGCCGCGATCGCCAGCAACAGCAGGATGTCGAGCAGGTCCACGCCAGCCGCCTTTCTCTCGGGCCCTCCAGTACGCACGGGACGGGCCCGGTGATCAGCCACCACACGGACGCATGCGCGCGCGTGTACCCCGGAAACGTCACGGACCAGGACGATGGTTCCACCGGGTGGCACAGCACACATCGCGGGCGCAACGGAACGGACCGACAGTGGGACCATGCGTGTCTTCCGGACGGTGGTGCGAAGAACGCGGGAGGCACGACGCCGCCGTGCCTCCCGAATACCCGGCGCGGCCCGGGTCCTGCTGGGCTGTCTGCCCGGGGCCGCCGCCGTCGTCGCGCTGGGACTGTGCGCGAGCGGCGTGGAACGGGCCACCGCCCGCCCCCTCGCGGCCCGCCCCGCCGCCCACTCCGCCGCCCGCCCGCACATCGTGCCCCGCTCGGTCTGGCTGGACGAGGCCACCCGCCGCGACCAGCCGCCACCGCGCTACGACGACCAGGTCGTCGCCGTCTTCGTCCACCACACCGACTCGCCGGGCGGCTACGACTGCGCCGACGCCCCCCGTATCATCCGCCACCTCTACGCGGGCCAGACGGGACCCCGGGACTGGGACGACATCGGCTACAACTTCCTCGTCGACCGCTGCGGCACCATCTACGAGGGCCGCGCGGGCGGCGTGGACCGGCCCGTCACCGGGGCGCACACCCAGGGCTTCAACCACCGCACCGCCGGCATCGCCGCCCTCGGCACGTTCACCGCGGGCGCGGAGGTGCCGCGGGCCATGACCGACGCGATCGCCGCGCTGGCCGCCTGGAAGCTCGGCCTGTCCGGCACCGACCCGCGCGCGAAGGTCTCCCTGGTCTCCAGCAACAACCTCAGCCGGTACCCGTCCGGTACCACCGCCACCCTGCCCGCGCTCGCCGGACACGACGCCGGATACATGACCGACTGCCCCGGCGCCGCCCTCAGCGCCCACCTGCCCTGGATCCGGGAGCGGGCGGCCCGCTACCAGGGGCGTCCCTGAGCCCACAGGAACACCACAGCGGATCCGAAGGGCGCTCAGAACCCGCCACCCCAGACTCGGGGAAACAAGCCGACCGGAGGTGGGGATCATGAGCAGCAGGAGTGCGCGGATGTGGACGGTGGTCTGTGCGGTCGCGGCCGTCGTCCTGGGGCCGGCGGCCGTCACGGCGTCCGCGCTCGACCAGTCCAACAGGGCGCCGCTGCACCACGGGCCGAAGGCCGAGCAGACGCAGGCCTACCTGCCGGATCAGCCCCGGAAGCGCTCCCAGAGCCTGGGATAGCGCTCGGCCAGCGCCCGCTCGTTCTCGAAGTCGACCGGCGTGCCGGCCGGCTCCGCGGACGCGGGCGGAATGCCGAGGTCGGGCGCCACCACGCCGGTGAGCTGCTCGTAGGCCTCGTCGGCCGCGTAGCCCAGCTCCTCGCCGTCGCCGTCCAGCTCCTCGTCGAACTCGCCCAGCAGCTCGGCCAGCGAGTCGGGATCGTGGACGCCGCCCTCGTAGACCTCCCGGCCCTGGCCGATCAGCCAGCAACGGAAGAAGTCGAAGGCGTCGTCGCTGGCCCCGTCCAGCAGCACCCAGGCGGCGCCCCACAGGTCCCAGGTGTACGCGCGGTTGTAGCGGGCCTCGAAGTGACGGGCGAAGTCGAGCACCATCTCCGGGTCCAGCTGCAGCAGCCGGTCCACGAGCAGGTCGGCCTGCTCCTCGGGGTCGCCCTCGGCGGCCTCGCGGGCGGCGTCCACGAGCTCCCAGAACTCCGTCTCGTCCATCACGGGTCAAGCATCGGCCCTCCACGGGTGGGGCGCACGTGGAGTGGGGCGGATTGTTATGGGCGGGCCGGCTCCGTGCGGATCGTTGCGGGCGCGCCCGCTCAGGCGCCGTACAGGGCGGCGAGCCGCACGGCGTCGCTCGCGAAGCGGGCGCGCAGGCTCGCCGGAGCGAGTACCTCGACCTCGGGGCCCAGACCCGCCAGCTGGCTGTGCGCGACGTCCTCGGACTCCACCGGGAGCGTCACCGTCACCCACCCGTCGTCGTCCGCCGCACCCGCCGCCGCCAGCGCCTCACGGGCGGCCTGCGGATCGACGACGTACCGCAGCCGGCGCACACCCGCCCCGGACAGCCGTACGACGACCTCGGCACGGAGGATGGAGCGCGCGAACTGCTCGGCCCGCTCGTCCCAGAACGCCGGCAGGGAGAACTCCTCGTCCCGCTCGAACCGGTCCTCGCCCGCCTCCACCGCCGTGAACCGCTCGATCCGGTAGACCCGGTAGGCGCCGTGCCCGGCGACCCGCGCGCACAGGTACCAGACGCCCGCCTTCAGCACCAGCCCGTACGGCTCCAGCACCCGGCGCACCTCGCCCTCGCCCCGCCGGTACACCGCCGTGATCCGCCGGTCGTCCCACACCGCGTCGGCGACGGCGGACAGCAGCGCGGGCGTCTTCGGCTCCTTGAACCAGTCGGGCGCGTCCAGATGGAACCGCTGCCCCGCCGTCCGCGAGGCGTCCCGCAGCGACGGCAGCAGCGCCGCCGACACCTTCAGCCGCGCCGCCGAGGCCGCGTCCTCAAGCCCCATCTCCCGCAGCGCCCCCGGCACCCCGCTCAGGAACAGCGCCTCGGCCTCGCTCCGCGCCAGCCCCGTCAGCCGCGTCCGGTACCCGCCGATCAGCCGGTACCCGCCGACCCGCCCCCGGTCCGCGTACACCGGAACGCCCGCCTCGGACAGCGCCTGCGCGTCCCGGGTGACGGTCCGCTCGGAGACCTCCAGCTCCCGCGCCAGCTCCGCCGCGGTCATGGAGGGCCGGGACTGGAGCAGCAGGACCATCTTGATGAGCCGGGCGGCGCGCATGGCCCCCATTCTGCCGCCCCGTCACCTGCCTGGTCCTGCGCACCCTGTGATCCCCCCGCCACCGCTGTTAGCGTCGAGGCAGCTCACCCCGGGTTCAGCAGTCCACCTCGGGACGTCCGTCGACGGGACAGACACATGGCGAAACAACCCCGCGAACAATGGGCCACACGCACCGGATTCCTGCTGGCGGCCATCGGCTCCGCCATCGGTCTTGGCAACATCTGGCGCTTCCCCGCCGTCGCCTACGACAACGGCGGCGGCGCCTTCCTCTTCCCCTACCTCATCGCCCTGCTCACCGCCGGTATCCCACTGCTGATCATGGAGTACGTGATCGGGCGCAGATACCGGACCTCGCCCCCCGCCGCACTGCGGCAGATGGCCCGCCCGGCGGAAGTGCTCGGCTGGTGGCAGGTGGCGATCTCCTTCGTGATCGCCACCTACTACGCCGTCATCATCGCCTGGGCCGTCCGCTACGTCGGCTTCTCCGCCGACCAGGCCTGGGGCGACGACCCGGAGGGCTTCCTGTTCGGCACCTTCCTCAAGGCCGCCGACAAGCCCGGCTTCGTCTCCGGATACGTCTCCGGGGTGGTGTGGCCGCTCATCGCCGTCTGGGTGGTGGTGCTGGTCATCCTGGCCTTCGGCATCCGGCGCGGCATCGAGAAGGCCAACAAGGTCTTCATCCCGCTGCTGGTGGTCTTCTTCGTCGCCCTGGTCGTCCGGGCCCTCACCCTGGACGGCGCGGCCGAGGGCCTGGACGCCTTCTTCCGGCCCGACTGGTCCGAACTCGGCAACGGCAGCGTCTGGGTGGCCGCCTACGGCCAGATCTTCTTCTCGCTGTCGATCGGCTTCGGCATCATGGTCACGTACGCGTCCTACCTGCGCCGTCGTGCCGACCTCACCGGCTCCGCGCTGGTCGCCGGGTTCGCCAACAGCTCCTTCGAGATCCTCGCCGGCATCGGCGTCTTCGCCACCCTGGGCTTCATGGCGCAGAGCGCGGGCGTACCGGTCGACGAGGTGGCCACCGCCGGCCTGGGACTGGCCTTCGTGGCCTTCCCGACGATCATCTCCGAGATGTGGCTCGGCGGACTGTTCGGCGTGATCTTCTTCGTCTCGCTGGTGATCGCCGGGCTCTCCTCGCTGATCTCCATCGTGCAGGTGGTCGTCTCCGCCGTGCAGGACCGCACCGGCCTGCACCGCATCCCGGCCGTCTTCGGCGTCGGCGGTGCCGTGGCACTCGCCTCCATCCTGCTGTTCCCGACCAACGAGGGCGTCTATCTCCTCGACGTCTCCGACCACTTCATCAACCAGTACGGCATCGCCCTGGCCGCGCTCGCCGGCGTGATCGCGGTGGCCTGGCTGATGCGCAAGCTGCCCGAGCTCCAGCGGGACGCCGACGCCACCTCCGCCGTACAGCTCGGCCGCTGGTGGCGGATCTGCCTCGGCGTCATCACCCCGGTCGTCCTGGGCTGGATGATGATCGACAGCCTGCGCGACGAGTTCGACGAGAACTACGAGGGCTACTCCACCGGGTTCCTGGTGGGCGCCGGCTGGAGCGTGGCCATCGGCGCGCTGGCCGTCGGCGTACTGCTCTCCCTGATCCCGTGGAAGGCCGCCCGCGGCGGTCTGATCGACCTGGACATGGAGACCGCCGAGGAGGCCGAGGCCCACCGCAGGCAGCACGGGCACGGAAAGGAGGACCGCTGATGTCCGCAGGCGCCGTCATCATGATGCTCATCGCGATTCTCATCGTCTGGGGCGGTCTGGTGCTGGCCATCATCCAGCTCCGCCGCCATCCCGACCCGGGCCCGGACCCCGAGGAGGAGGCGATCCCGCACGCGGAGTAGAACCCCGCGACAAGCAGAACGGCGGCCCCCGCGGTGCTCTGTACACCGCGGGGGCCGCCGTTCACGTCCTGACTACAGGCCGTAGCGCTCGCGCGCCTCCTTCACCGAGGTCGCCTTGACCTCACCGCGCCTGGCGAGCTGGGCCAGGGCCGCCACGACGATCGACTCGGCGTCGACACCGAAGTGACGGCGGGCCGCCTCACGGGTGTCCGACAGACCGAAGCCGTCGGCGCCCAGCGACGAGTAGTCCTGCTCGACCCACTGCGCGATCTGGTCCGGGACCTGACGCATGTAGTCGGAGACCGCCAGCACCGGCCCGTCGGCACCCTGCAGCGCCTGACGGACGTACGGCACCCGCTCCTCGCCCCGCAGCAGCGCCGCGTCCGCCTCCAGGGCGTCCCGCCGCAGCTCGGTCCAGGACGTCGCCGACCACACGTCCGCGGCCACGCCCCACTCCTCGGCGAGCATCCGCTGCGCCTTGAGCGCCCAGTGGATCGCCGTGCCGGAGCCCAGCAGCTGGATCCGCGGCGCGTTGGCCACCGGCGACAGACCCGCCGACTCCGCCGTGTTGAAGCGGTACAGGCCCTTGACGATGCCCTCGTCGATGCCGAGCCCGGCCGGCTTCGCGGGCTGCGGCAGCGGCTCGTTGTAGACCGTCAGGTAGTAGAAGACGTTCGGGTCCTCGCCCGGCGCGGCCTCGCCGTACATCCGGCGCAGACCGTCCTTGACGATGGCGGCGACCTCGTAGGCGAACGCCGGGTCGTACGTCAGCGCGGCCGGGTTGGTCGCGGCGATGACGGGGGAGTGGCCGTCGGCGTGCTGCAGGCCCTCGCCGGTCAGCGTCGTCCGGCCGGCGGTCGCGCCGATGAGGAAGCCGCGGCCGAGCTGGTCGCCGAGCTGCCACATCTGGTCGGCCGTACGCTGCCAGCCGAACATCGAGTAGAAGATGTAGAACGGGATCATCGCCTCACCGTGCGTGGAGTACGCGGTGGACGCGGCGATGAAGTCGGCCATCGAACCGGCCTCGGTGATCCCCTCGTTGAGGATCTGGCCGTTCTTGGCCTCCTTGTAGTACATCAGCTGGTCGCGGTCGACCGGCTCGTACGTCTGGCCCTTGGGCGAGTAGATGCCGAGGGAGGGGAAGAGGCTCTCCATACCGAAGGTGCGGGCCTCGTCCGGCACGATCGGCACCCAGCGCTTGCCGCTCTCCTTGTCGCGGACCAGGTCCTTGACCAGGCGGACGAACGCCATGGTGGTCGCCACGTTCTGCGAGCCGGAGCCCTTGTCGAAGGCGGCGAAGGCCTTCTCGGCGGGGGCCGGCAGCGGGGCCAGCGCGTGCGTACGGCGGGCCGGGGCGGGACCGCCGAGGGCCGCGCGGCGCTCCTGGAGGTAGCGCACCTCGGGGGAGTCGGCGCCCGGGTGGCCGTAGGGGACCTGGCCGTCGACGAAGTCGCTGTCCTTGATCGGCAGTTCGAGAAGATCACGCATCGTCTTGAACTCGTCCACCGTCAGCTTCTTCATCTGGTGGTTGGCGTTCTTCGACGCGAAGCCCTCGCCGAGGGTGTGGCCCTTGACCGTCTGGGCCAGGATCACGGTCGGCGCGCCCTTGTGGTCCAGGGCCGCCTTGTACGCGGCGTAGACCTTGCGGGCCTCGTGACCGCCGCGGGAGAAGTGGAAGACCTCGAGGATCTTGTCGTCGCTGAGCAGCTTCGCCATCTCGACGAGCGCCGGGTCCTTGCCGAAGAAGTCCTGGCGGATGTAGGCGGCGTCGCGGGTCTGGTACGTCTGGACCTGCGCGTCCGGTACCTCGCGCAGGCGGCGTACCAGCGCGCCCGTGGTGTCGAGGCGGAACAGCTCGTCCCAGGCCGAGCCCCACAGCGTCTTGACGACGTTCCAGCCGGCGCCGCGGAACTGGGCCTCCAGCTCCTGCACGATCTTGAAGTTCGCGCGGACCGGGCCGTCGAGGCGCTGCAGGTTGCAGTTGATGACGAAGGTCAGGTTGTCGAGACCCTCGCGGGAGGCGAGCGCCAGAGCCGCCGTGGACTCGGGCTCGTCCATCTCGCCGTCGCCGAGGAACGCCCACACGTGCGAGGCGGAGACGTCCTTGATGCCGCGGTTGGTCAGGTAGCGGTTGAAGCGCGCCTGGTAGATGGCGGAGAGCGGACCGAGCCCCATGGACACGGTCGGGAACTCCCACAGCCAGGGCAGCCGGCGCGGGTGCGGATACGACGGGAGGCCGTTGCCGCCCGCCTCCTGGCGGAAGTTGTCCAGGTGGGACTCGTTCAGCCGGCCGTCGAGGAAGGCGCGGGCGTAGATGCCGGGGGAGGCGTGGCCCTGGATGTAGAGCTGGTCGCCGGACCCGTCGGCCTCCTTGCCCTTGAAGAAGTGGTTGAAGCCGGTCTCGTACAGCCACGCGGCGGAGGCGAAGGTGGCGATGTGGCCGCCGACGCCGTACTTCGAGCCGCGGGTCACCATGGCGGCCGCGTTCCAGCGGTTCCACGCGGTGATGCGGGCTTCCATCTCCGGGTCACCGGGCACGGCGGGCTCGGCGGCGGTCGGGATGGTGTTGACGTAGTCCGTCTCCAGGAGCTTGGGCAGCGCGACGCCAGTGCCCTCCGCGCGCTCCAGCGTGCGGCGCATCAGATAAGCCGCACGGTGCGGGCCGGCAGCCTTGGCGACCGCGTCCAGGGAGGCCTGCCATTCGGCGGTCTCCTCGGGGTCACGGTCGTGGAGCTGGTCGAGCTCGCTCGGCTGGATGGCGTTGGGGTCGGTCATGTCGCCGCCTTCCTCAGTCGAAGGGGGTTCCCTCATCGGTAAGGGTTCGGGGTGCCCTTGGTCTTTGGCAGGACAGGGCGTGGGGCTCGGGTGGCAAGCCCGTCGGCGACTGTAACTCCCTGATCGATGATCGATCAAAGGGTTGAGGACAAAAACCTCTTGATCACGAGAAAGTAGGCACGCGGTGCCTCCGACGGTGGCACCGGGTGACCTTGAAGAGGCCCGTTTTTGCAGGTGAGGGCACGTCTGAGCGTGGGTCGGGTGCAGATGAGCCGCTGAGCGCACGGGCCTGCGGGCATGCGTGCCGCCTGGGGCGGCCCCGCTGCCAAAGAAAGGCGGCACCCCGCCGGCGCCGGGCCGCGCACCCCACCCCGGCGACGGCGCCTACTCCCCTTCGTGACGCGGGGCGCAGCCCAGTACGTGGGCCTTCACCAGCTCGGCGATCCGGGGATCCCGTCGCCGGAACGCCTGCACCAGCTCCTCGTGCTCCTCCGCGTACGACTGCTGCACCGTCCCCAGCCACCGGATGGACAGGGCGGTGAACACCTCGATCCCCAGCCCCTCCCAGGTGTGCAGCAGCACCGAGTTCCCGGCCGCCCGCACCAGCTCCCGGTGGAACCCCACCGTGTGCCGCACCTGAGCCGTCCCGTCCGCGTTCCGGTCGGCCTCGTACAGCGCGGCGACATGCGGCTCCAGCGCCGAGCAGTCCTCCGCCAGCCGCCCCGCCGCCAGCTCCGCCGCGATGGCCTCCAGACCGGCCCGGACGGGGTAGCTCTCCTCCAGGTCCGCGGCGGTCAGATTCCGCACCCGTACGCCCTTGTTGGGCGCCGACTCGATCAGCCGCAGCGACTCCAGTTCGCGCAACGCCTCCCGCACCGGCGTCTGCGAGACCTCCAGCTCGGTCGCGATCCGCCGCTCCACGATCCGCTCGCCCGGCTGCCAGCGTCCGCTGATGATCCCTTCCAGGATGTGCTCGCGGATCTGTTCGCGCAGCGAGTGGACGACGGGCGCGGTCATGAGGGCTCCTTACGGCGAGCGTTTGACCCCTAGACAATAAGGCCGGGGGCCCGCCCCGGAGAGGCGCACAGGGGCGCTTTCATGCAGGTGAGACGAGACTTACACGGGGATACGACGGTGCCCCCGCCCGGATCAGCTCCGAACGGGGGCACCGACGCGTCACGCCGGGAGGCGTCAGAGGCCGAGCTCGACCTCGAACTCGCCCGCCTCCAGGATCGCCTTGACCGCGGTCAGGTAACGGGCCGCGTCGGCGCCGTCCACCAGACGGTGGTCGTAGGACAGGGTCAGGTACGTCATGTCGCGGACGGCGATGACCGTGCCCTCCTCCGTCTCCAGGACGGCCGGGCGCTTGACCGTGGCGCCGATGCCGAGGATCGCGACCTGGCCCGGCGGCACGATGATCGTGTCGAAGAGCGCACCGCGCGAACCGGTGTTGGAGATGGTGAAGGTCGCGCCCGACAGCTCGTCCGGCGTGATCTTGCTGGCCCGGACCTTGCCCGCCAGGTCGGCCGTGGCCTTGGCGATACCGGCGAGGTTGAGGTCACCGGCGTTCTTGATGACCGGGGTCATCAGGCCCTTCTCGGAGTCCACCGCGATACCGATGTTCTCGGTGTCGAAGTAGGTGATGGTCCCCTCGGCCTCGTTGATCTTGGCGTTGATCGGCGCGTGGGCCTTCAGCGCCTGGGCCGCGGCCTTGACGAAGAACGGCATCGGGGAGAGCTTGACGCCCTCACGAGCCGCGAACGCGTCCTTGGCACGGGCGCGCAGCTTCATCAGACGCGTGACGTCGACCTCGACGACCGAGGACAGCTGCGCCTGCTCGTGCAGCGCCTTGACCATGTTGTCGCCGATGACCTTGCGGATGCGCGGCATCTTGACGGTCTGGCCACGGAGGGGAGAGGCCTCCAGGGCCGGCGCCTTCTTGGCGGCCGGGGCGGCAGCGGCGGCGGCCGGAGCCGAAGCGGCGGCCTTCGCGGCCTCGGCGGCGGCGATGACGTCCTGCTTGCGGATACGGCCACCGACGCCGGTGCCCTTGACGGCGGCCAGGTCGACGCCGTTCTCGGCGGCGAGCTTGCGCACCAGCGGGGTGACGTAGGCGCCGTCGTCACCGGCGGTCGCGGCGGGCGCCGGAGCGGCCGGGGCCGGAGCGGCCGGGGCCGGGGTGACCGGAGCCGGAGCGGCCGGGGCAGCGGGCTGGACCGGAGCCGGAGCGGCGGCGGCCGGGGCGGCCGGAGCCGGAGCGGCGGGCGCGGCCGGGGCAGCGGGGGCGGCCGGAGCCGGAGCCGGGGCGGCGGGAGCCGCGGGCTCGGCGGCGGCCGGGGCGGCACCCGGAGCGCCGATGACGGCGAGCTTGGCGCCGACCTCGGCGGTCTCGTCCTCGCCGACCACGATCTCCAGCAGCACACCGGCGGCCGGGGCGGGGATCTCGGTGTCGACCTTGTCGGTCGACACCTCCAGCAGCGGCTCGTCGGCCTCGACGCTGTCACCGACCGACTTCAGCCAGCGGGTGACGGTGCCCTCGGTGACGGACTCGCCGAGCGCGGGCAGGACGACGTCCGTGCCCTCGGCGGAACCGCCACCGGCGGAGGCCTCGGCGGTGGGAGCCGGGGCCGGAGCCGCCTGCTCGGTGGACGGCTGGGCGGCCGGGGCCGGCTCGGGGGCCGGCGGGGCGACCTCCTCGGCGGCCGGGGCCGGGGCAGCGGCGGGCGCGCCCGTGCCGTCGTCGATGATCGCCAGCTCGGCGCCCACCTCGACGGTCTCGTCCTCGGCGACCTTGATGGACGCCAGAACGCCGGCGGCCGGGGCCGGGATCTCGGTGTCGACCTTGTCGGTCGACACCTCCAGCAGCGGCTCGTCGGCCTCGACGCGCTCGCCCTCGGCCTTCAGCCAGCGGGTGACAGTGCCCTCGGTGACGCTCTCACCGAGCGCCGGAAGGGT
The DNA here is from genome assembly GCF_014596915.1 of Streptomyces sp. TRM68416. GTDB lineage: Bacteria > Actinomycetota > Actinomycetes > Streptomycetales > Streptomycetaceae > Streptomyces. The sequence continues at coordinate 78,747 of NZ_JACVWU010000001.1, read as the reverse complement.
TACGGAAACCGCCATGGTTTCGGTTGCTCCTAACGGATTGCGGAAGTCTGTGTCGTCGCGTTCGTCGACCGAGGGATCAGTCGTGCGCGTGCAGCGGCTTGCCGGCCAGGGCCAGGTGGGCCTCGCCGAGCGCCTCGTTCTGCGTCGGGTGGGCGTGGATGAGCTGGGCGACCTCGGCCGGCAGCGCCTCCCAGTTGTAGATCAGCTGGGCCTCGCCGACCTGCTCACCCATGCGGTCGCCGACCATGTGGACGCCGACCACGGCACCGTCCTTCACCTGGACGAGCTTGATCTCGCCCGCGGTGTTCAGGATCTTGCTCTTGCCGTTGCCCGCCAGGTTGTACTTCAGAGCGACGACCTTGTCCGCACCGTAGATCTCCTTGGCCTTGGCCTCGGTGATGCCCACGGAGGCGACCTCCGGGTGGCAGTAGGTCACGCGGGGGACACCGTCGTAGTCGATCGGGACGGTCTTGAGACCGGCCAGACGCTCCGCCACCAGGATGCCCTCGGCGAAGCCGACGTGCGCGAGCTGGAGCGTCGGGACGAGGTCGCCGACGGCGGAGATGGTCGGGACGTTGGTGCGCATGTACTCGTCGACCAGGACGTAGCCGCGGTCCATCGCGACGCCCTGCTCCTCGTAGCCCAGGCCCTGCGAGACCGGGCCGCGGCCGACGGCGACCAGCAGCACCTCGGCCTCGAACTCCTTGCCGTCGGCGAGGGTGACCTTCACACCGTCCTGGGTGTACTCGGCCTTCTGGAAGAAGGTGCCCAGGTTGAACTTGATGCCGCGCTTGCGGAACGCGCGCTCAAGAAGCTTGGAGGAGTTCTCGTCCTCGACCGGGACGAGGTGCTTCATGCCCTCGATGACGGTGACCTCGGAGCCGAAGGACTTCCACGCCGAGGCGAACTCGACGCCGATGACACCGCCGCCCAGGATGATCGCGGACTTCGGCACGCGGTCCAGGACGAGGGCGTGGTCCGAGGAGATGATCCGGTTGCCGTCGATCTCCAGGCCCGGCAGCGACTTCGGCACGGAGCCGGTCGCCAGCAGGACGTGGCGGCCCTGGATCCGCTGGCCGTTCACGTCGACGGAGGTGGGGGAGGACAGCCGGCCCTCACCCTCGATGTACGTCACCTTGCGGGAGGCGACCAGACCCTGCAGGCCCTTGTACAGGCCGGCGATCACGCCGTCCTTGTACTTGTGGACCCCGGCGATGTCGATGCCCTCGAAGGTGGCCTTCACGCCGAACTGCTCGCTCTCGCGGGCCTGGTCGGCGATCTCGCCCGCGTGCAGCAGGGCCTTGGTGGGGATGCAGCCCCGGTGCAGGCAGGTGCCGCCGACCTTGTCCTTCTCGATCAGGGCGACGTCCAGGCCCAGCTGCGCCCCGCGCAGGGCCGCGGCGTAACCGCCACTACCACCGCCGAGGATCACTAGGTCGAAAACGGTGCTGGCGTCGTTCGCCACGTCACGTCCTCCATGCATGTGCGCCGTACGCCGGTCTCCAGTGACCGGGCGGCGGCTGGGTGTCCGGCCGCTCTTCTCTTCGGCCCTGTGGTGGGGGCCCTGTCCTGCCGAGCCCATCTTCGCACTTGTCGGGGGCGGAGGAGACGCCGGGCCAGGCTGTGAGACGTACCACGCTCACTTGTAACGGGGGTGAGGGGACGTACTCAGGGGCGCGGGAAACTGCGCGACCAGCCACAACGGACCCGCAGCCGCCGTCGGACAGCACGTTCCCAGTCCGTGGGCGACGGGGCCTCGCTCTACCCGCGCGCGAGGCCCCGTCGATGTCATCAGCCCAGATCGCCGGCCGCGGTCAGCTCCGCGACCCGCACCAGCGTCCGCACGGCCGTCCCCGTACCGCCCTTGGGCGTGTACCCGAACGGCCCGCCCTCGTTGAAGGCCGGACCCGCGATGTCCAGGTGCGCCCAGGTGATGCCCTCGCCCACGAACTCCCGCAGGAACAGACCGGCGACCAGACCGCCGCCCATCCGCTCGCCCATGTTCGCGATGTCGGCGACCTGCGAGTCCATGCCCTTGCGCAGGTGCTCCGGCAGCGGCATCGGCCACGCCGGCTCGCCCACCTCCTCCGCGGCCTCGTGCAGCGCGGAGCGGAACGCGTCGTCGTTCGCCATGATCCCGAACGTCCGGTTGCCCAGCGCCAGCATCATCGCGCCGGTCAGCGTGGCCACGTCCACGATGGCGTCCGGCTTCTCCGCGGACGCCGCCCACAGCGCGTCCGCCAGGACCAGCCGGCCCTCGGCGTCGGTGTTGAGCACCTCCACCGTCTTGCCGCTGAACATGCGCAGCACGTCACCCGGGCGGGTGGCGGTGCCCGACGGCATGTTCTCGGCGAGCGCCAGCCAGCCGGTGACGTTGACCTCGAGGCCGAGGCGCGCGGCGGCGACCACGGCGGCGAAGACCGCCGCCGCACCGCTCATGTCGCACTTCATGGTCTCGTTGTGGCCGGCCGGCTTGAGCGAGATGCCGCCCGAGTCGTAGGTGATGCCCTTGCCGACGAACGCGAGGTGCTTCTTGGCCTTGGAGGAGGTGTACGACAGCTTCACCAGGCGCGGGCCGGCCGCCGAGCCGGAGCCGACGCCGAGGATGCCGCCGTAGCCGCCCTTCTCCAACGCCTTGACGTCGAGGACCTGCACCTTGATGCCGTGCTCCTTGGCCGCGGCCTGGGCGATCGCGGCGAAGGACTCGGGGTTGAGGTCGTTGGGCGGGGTGTTGATCAGGTCGCGGGCGCGGTTGAGCTCCTCGGAGACGGCGGTCGCGCGCTCCAGCGCCGCCTTGTACGCCTTGTCGCGGGGCTTGCCGCCGAGCAGGGCGGCCTCGGCGAGCGGCGCCTTGCCGTTCTTGGCCTTGGCGTCCTTGCCGGCGTCCTTGTAGGAGTCGAAGGAGTAGGCGCCGAGCAGCACGCCCTCCCCGACGGCGCCGGCGTCGGCGGCGTCGGCCAGCGGCAGCGCGAAGGCGGCCTTCTTGCTGCCGGCCAGGGCGCGGGCGGCGGCACCGGCGGCCCGGCGCAGCGCCTCGGCGTCGTACTGGGCGTCCTTCTCGGGCTCCGCGCCGAGGCCGACGGCGACCACGAGCGGCGCCTTGAAGCCGGCCGGCGCGGGGAGCTTGGTCACCTCGCCCTCGCCGCCGGAGGCGCCGAGGGTCTCCAGGACGGCGGCGAGCCTGCCGTCGTACCCCTTGTCCACGGCTTCCGCGCCCGGTGCGACGACGGGTCCCTTGGCGCCCTTGGCGACACCGATCACGATCGCGTCGGCCCGCAGGCCGGCCGCCGCGGCGGTGCTGAGAGTGAGAGCAGTCACGGTGGTGAAATCTCGCTTCCGATGTGAAGTTGCTGTGGCCGAAAAATAAGGGTCGACCGGGCCCGACGACCGACCCTAGATCCGACCACAGGGTGCGGGCGCAGCGGGGCCTTCCCCGGTGCGGCTGACACTCGGGATGAGCCTACGCGCGTGTGTGTCGTTCGCTCATTCCTGCGGCCGTTCACCTGTCGGTGGTGTCATCGCCATTTCCCAACCCTCACACCGGGTGACCTGAGCCACACTCGTCCCGTTCCGGTGAGCCGTTCGCTCACCGCTTCGCATGATTTCCATGGATCCTCCCCCGGACGTGCCACCGGAGGCGGACGTGCCACCGGAGGATCCACTTGGGGGAGGGACAGCACATGGCGCAGAGTGCGCGCAGATGGAGAAACACGGCCGTCGCCCTGAGCACGGCGGGCGTACTCACGCTGGGCTCGGGGGCGCCCGGCGCGAGTGCCGCGGTGGATCCGCGGATCGATCTCAGGGTGCTGGTGGTGGACGACGGCGGCAGCGCGGTGCGCGCCATCGCCGCCCAGCTGAAGAGCACCGGCATCCCGTACACCACCGTCGACCTGAACGACTCCCGCCGCCCGGTCCTCACCGCGGCGTTCCTGAGCGACACGGTCGGCGGCCGGCCGCGGGCGAAGTTCCAGGGCGTGGTCCTGCCGAACGAGGCCCCCTTCGGCGCCGGTTCCGCCGAGCAGAGCGCGCTGGAGGCCTACGAGCGGACCTACGGCATCCCGCAGGTCGACGCCTACACCTGGGCGCACCCGGGCGTCGGCCTCGACTACACCAGCGAGGGCGGCTGGGCCGGCAGCCTCGACGGGCGCGCGGCCACGGTCACCGCCGCCGGGCGGGCGAAGTGGTTCGGCTATCTCGACGGCGCCTTCGCCTTCGAGGACAACTCCCCGACGGTCCAGGAGAGTTACGGCTACGTCGCCCGCCCCCGCGAGGGCTTCACCAGCTACGTGGACGTCCCCGTGCCCGAGGGCTCGGGCAACGGCAGCCTGGTCGGCGAGTACGCGCACGACGGGCGGCGCGAGCTGGTGGTGACCTTCGCCTACAACCAGCACCAGCAGCAGTTCCGGCTGCTCGCCCGGGGCATCGTCGAATGGCTGACCCAGGGCGTCCACCTGGGCCGGGACCGCAACCACTTCGCCGTGCACATCGACGACGTCTTCGCCCCCGACGCCCGCTGGGACACCGAGCGCAACTGCACGCCCGGCGACATCGACTGCGTCGGCGGCGGCGAGGAGATCGACCCGATCCGCATGACGGCCGCGGACGCCGTCCACGCCGCCCAGTGGCAGCGCGAGCACGGCTTCACCATGGACATGGTCTACAACGCCGGCTCCGGCGAGGAGTGGAAGAGCGAGCACGGCGGCACCGACGCGCTCACCGCCCGGCTGCTCGCGGACCGCTCGCAGTACCGCTGGATCAACCACACGTACACGCACCCCTTCCTCGGCTGCGTCCAGGACACCTCGACCGTGCCGTGGACCTGCGCGAAGAACGCCGACGGCTCGACGAAGTACATGAGCCGCGCCGAGATCGCCGCGCAGATCCGCGACAACCACAACTGGGGTGTGGCCAAGGGCCTTCCGCTGGACCGCACCGAACTGGTCACGGGCGAGCACTCGGGTCTGAAGACGCTGCCCCAGCAGCCGAACGACAACCCGAACCTGGCCGGCGCCCTCGCCGACAACGGCGTCAAGTGGATCGCCTCCGACAACTCCCGCGAGCCCGAACAGCGGGCGGTCGGCGCCGCCCTGACCGTGCCCCGGCACCCGATGAACGTGTACTACAACACCGGCACCAAGGCCGAGATGGTCGACGAGTACAACTGGATCTACACCTCGGCGGAGGACGGCGGCAGCGGCGTCTGCACCACCAACCCGGCCTCCACCTGCCTCGACGCCCCGCTGGACCCGGCCACCGGCTACGACGAGTACATCGTCCCGCAGGAGGCCCGCATCGCCCTCGGGCACGTGATCGCCAACGACCCGCGCCCGCACTACGCCCACCAGTCCAACCTGGCCGAGGACCGGATCCTGTACCCGGTGATGGCGAAGGTACTGGCCGACTACCGGGCCCTGTTCGCCGACAACACCCCGGTGGAGAACCTCGCGCAGAAGGCCATCGGGACCGAGCTCCAGCGCCGCGCCGCATGGCGGGCGGCCGTCGCCAACAACCGGGTCACCGCCTACCGCATCGGCTCCACCGTCACCGTCACCGCGCCCTCCAGGACCCAGATCCCGGTGACCGCGCCGGAGGGCACCAGGAAGCAACTGCTGCTCGGCACCACCGCGTTCGGCACCCCGTACGCGGGGGCGCGCTCGGCCTGGGCCACTCCGGCCGCGCTCCAGTCCGCTCTCACGCTGAAGCTGCCGTCGTAGCACCGCGGCACCGGCACGCGCACCCCGCACCGACCGGCCGGGGTGCGCTTCGGGCCGTCGGGCCGTCGTACCTGTTCCGCAGGGGGGAACTCACGCATGAGGCGAACGGGCCGTCATGTCACCATGCTCACCGAAGGCACCTATCCGCATGTCCACGGCGGCGTCAGCACCTGGTGCGACCAGCTCGTCAAGGGCATGCCGGAGGTCGACTTCCACATCGTCTCGCTCACCGGGACCGGCCGCGAACCGGTGACCTGGGAGCTGCCGCCCAACGTCTCCCGGCACACCTCGGTGCCCACCTGGGGGCCCACACCCTCGGGGCGCGCCCCCTACGGCCGGGCCCGCCGCCGCTTCCTCGACTCCTACGAGCGGTTCCTGCTCTCCTTCCTGGACCCCGGGGCGCGGGCCGACTTCGGCGAGGCCCTGTACGAGCTGGCCGAACTCGCCCGCGGCGGACGGCTGTCGGCGGCGCTGCGCACCGAGTCCGCGCTGCGCTCCCTGATGTGGATCTGGTCGATGCCGCACCTGCCGACGGCCGCCGCCCGGCCCACCGTCCATGACGCGCTGACCGCGACCGACCTGCTGGAACACGCCCTGCGCCCGCTGGGCGTGCGCATCCCCGAGGACTCGGTCGCGCACGCCGTGAGCAGCGGCCTGGCCACGCTGCCCGCGCTCGCCGCGCGCAAGCTGGACGGCGTACCGTTCCTGCTCACCGAGCACGGCATCTACCTGCGTGAGCGCTACCTCGGCTACCGCAGCGCCGAACAGCGCTGGCCGGTCAAGGCGTTCATGCTCGGCTTCTACCGTGAACTCAATTCACACGGCTACCGCGCGGCCGACCTGATCACACCGTGCAACCAGTACAACCGCCGCTGGGAGGAGCGCGGCGGCGCCGACGCCGACCGCATCCGCACCGTCTACAACGGCGTCGACCCGCACGCCTTCCCGCACGCGGGCCCCGAACCCGACGTCCCCACGCTCACCTGGTGCGGCCGCGTCGACCCCATCAAGGACCTGGAGACCCTGCTCCACGCCTACGCCATGGTCCGCGCCGAACTCCCCGACACCCGGCTGCGGTTGTTCGGCCCGGTCCCGCCCGGCGGCGAGGCCTACGCGACGCGGCTGGAGAAACTCGCCGCCGAACTGGGCGTCACCGACGGCCTGACCTTCGAGGGCCGCATCAGCGAGGTCTGGCGCGCCTACGCCGCCGGCCACGTCGTCATGCTGTCCTCCATCTCCGAGGGCTTCCCGTTCTCCATCATCGAGGCCATGTCCTGCGGCCGTACGACGGTCTCGACGGACGTCGGGGGCGTGCGCGAGGCCGTCGGCGACACCGGCCTGGTCGTCCCGCCGCGCGAGCCCGAGAAGATGGCCGCGGCCGCCCTCACCCTCTTGCGGGACGACGAACGCCGCCTGGAACTGGGCCGGTTGTCCCGCCAGCGGGTCATCGACCGGTTCACCCTGCGCCGCTCCGTGAACGCCTTCCGGACGATCTACCAGGAACTCGCGGGCCTGCCCGAGGTGTACGAGCCGGCCGTCGAGACCGTCGCCGACTGGACCCTCGAACTGCGCGACCCCTGGTACGAGAAGGTCGCGACGGCCGGGGCCGACTGGTGAGCGGCGGCCTCTGGATGCCCCCGGGCACCCGCGCCGACGCCCTGCCCTCGATCCCCCGGCAGCGCACACCCGGCGGGGCCCAGCCGGACCCGATCGACGAACTCGCCGACCGCCTCGACGACTTCGTGGCCGCCGCGGTCCACCCCGACGAGATCGCCGCGCTGCTGGAGTCCGACGGCCTCTCCGACGACCAGATACGCGAACGCTACGGCGTGAAGAACTCCTTCGCGCTGGCCGAGGAGCTCTACGAGCGCGTCCCCCGCCGCTACCCCGAACCTGAAGGCCCGCCCCACGACCGGTGGCGGTCCGCGGGCCTGCTGGGCTGCCTGCTGCGCGGCATCGTCTTCGCCCTCCCCGGCCTCGGCTACGTCCTCGGCGCGCCCTTCCTCACCGGCCCCAGGGGCGACTTCGGCCTCCCCGCGGGGACGGTTCCGCTGCTGGCCGGTGCGCTGTGCGGCTGGACCTGGAACCAGGGCCTGGCCCACCGGGCGTACTCCTGGCTGGGGCTGGGCGACCGCACAGCGGCCCGCCGCGCGCTCCTTGTCGGCGCCCCGACCGGCGCCCTCCTGGGCACCCTGGTCGCGCTGGCCGTGGCAGGCACGGCCACGCCGGCCGCGGCCCTCTTCGCCACCGGCCAGTCCTGCTACCTGGCTGCCGCCACTACCCTCCTGGTCCTGGGCCACGAACGTCCCCTCCTGGCGGCCCTGACCCCCATGACAGCGGGCGCGGCCCTGACCCTGGTACACCCGCTCCCCGAGGTGCTGAGACTCGCCCTCCTGCTGGCTTCCCTGACCGGGGTGACGCTCCTGGCGCTCCTGAAAGTCCTCCCGCCGCGAAGCCGTGGCCCTGCGGGCGGCTGCGGGCCGGTGGGGGCTGATCGCGCAGTTCCCCGCGCCCCTTCGGGGCGCCACCCCACCCGGCACACAGCAGCGCCCCCCTCCGCACAGCCTGCGGGCAGTCATGCCGCACACCCTGCGGGCACGCGCGCCCCTCGCCCTGCGGGCAGCCGCGCCGCTCAGCCTGCGGGCAGTCGTGCCGCTGGGGCGGCACGGGTGGGCGCAGGCGGCACCCCGACAGCGCCGGGCCGCGCGACCCACCCCCGGCCCACACCCACCCCGGGCACCCCCGGACCCGCGCTCACCGCATCCCTCCCGTACGCCCTGTTCGGCCTCGGCAGCGGCGTCCTCGTCGTCCACGCCGCTCTCGGCGACGCCCTCACGGGCGCCGCCACCACCGCCGTAGCGGCCCCCGCAGCCGTCGCCCTCACCCTCAGCATGGGCCCCGCCGAGTACCTGCTGCACCGCTTCCGCAGCGGCAGCCTCGCCGGCCTCCGCTCCACCACCACCCCGACCGCCTTCCGCCGCACCACCGCCCGCACCCTCATCACCTGCCTCACCGCCTACCTCACCACCCTGCTCGCCCTCACCCTCGCCACCACCGCCCTGTGGCCCCACGCCCCCGCCACGGACCCCACCCGCCTCACCGCCCTCCTCCTGCTCGGCACCGTGATGTGGACCGGCCTGCTGCTCCAGTCGTTCGGCGCGATCACCGGCGCCGCCACCCTCTGCGTCCTCGCGGCCCTCGCCCAGACCCTCGCCCTGGCCACCCGCACCGGCACACCGCCCACCGTCGGCCTGGCCGTCTACGGCACGGCCGCCACCGCCCAGTGCGTCCTCGTGTGCGCCCTGCTCGGAAGGGCGACCGCCCACCGATGAAGACCCTGCTCGTCCCGTACTACGAACACCCCGCCGTCCGCCCCGCCGAGTGGGACGCGATCGTCACCGCCGCACCCCGCCTCTACGGCGTCGTCCTCAACCCGGCCAGCGGCCCCGGCGACCGCCCCGACCCGGCCTTCGCCGAGATCGCCGCCCGCCTGCGGGACGCCGACGTCCGCGTCCTCGGCTACACCGACACCGCCTACGGCCGCCGACCGCACGCCGACGTCGTACGCGACCTCTCCCGGCACCGCGACTGGTACCAGGCCGACGGCGCCTTCCTAGACCAGGTCGCCTCGTGCCGTACGGAGTTCGCCCACTACCAGCGGCTGGCGGTGGCGGCCTGGGGCGTCGGCTGCCGCACGCTCGCCCTCAACCACGGCACCGCACCGCACCCCTCCTACGCCCGCATCGCCGACGTCCTGGTCACCTTCGAGGGCACCTGGACCACGTACCGCGACGAGCCCCCGCAACCCCTTCCGGACGTCGGCCCGGGAACGCGCCTGTGCCACCTCGTGTACGGCGTCCCGCCCGGCGCCGATCCCGAACGGCTGGCCCGCGCGCGGGGGGCCGCCGTGCACTGCGCGGTGCCCGGAGTGGGAGATCATCCGTGGGGTACGCTGCCGCATTCCTTGGAGCCCGCCCGGTGAGACGCACCACCACTGTCCTGACCGCCCTGCTCGCGCTGCTGCTCGCCGGCTGCACGACCGCCTCCGACAGCAAGCCGCCCGGCCCGCGCTGGCAGCCCCGCCCCGGCACCGCCTGGCAGTGGCAGCTCAGCGGCCGCCTCGACACTTCCGTCGACGTGCCCGTCTACGACATCGACGGCTTCGACCACTCCGCGGAGACGGTCGCCGACCTGCACGAGGACGGCCGCAAGGTGATCTGCTACCTCTCCACCGGCGCCTGGGAGGAGTTCCGCCCGGACGCCGACGACTTCCCCAAGTCGGTGCTGGGCCGGGGCAACGGCTGGAAGGGCGAGCGCTGGCTCGACATCCGCCGCACGGACGTCCTCGAACCCCTCATGGCGGCCCGCATCGACATGTGCCGCGAGAAGGGCTTCGACGCCGTCGAACCGGACAACATGGACGGTTACCGCAACCGCACCGGCTTCCCGCTCACCGCCCGCGACCAGCTCCGCTACAACCGCCTCATCGCCGAACTCGCCCACGACCGCGGCCTCGCCGTCGGCCTGAAGAACGACCTCGACCAGATCCCGGAACTCGTCGACGACTTCGACTTCGCGGTCAACGAGCAGTGCGCCCAGTACCAGGAGTGCGCCACCCTGACCCCGTTCATCGAGGCGGGCAAGGCCGTCTTCCACGCCGAGTACGAACTCCCCACCACCCGCTTCTGCGCCGACTCCCGCCGCCTGAAGCTCAGTTCCCTGCTGAAGAAGTACGAGCTGGGGGCGTGGCGCCGGGCCTGTTAGAGCCCGAGCCCCAGCACCACCAGCGCCGCCGTCGCCGCCGTCTCCGCGAGGCCGCCGAAGACATCGCCGGTGACGCCGCCGAAGCGGCGGACGCAGTGGCGCAGGAGGAGTTCGGCGGCGCCGAGGGCGGCGAGGACGGCGACGGCGGTACGGGCGATGTCGTCGGCGCCGAAGAGTGCCCCCGTGGCGGCGGCCACGAGGGTGACGGCCGCCGCCGTGCCGGCCGCCGCACGGACCGGCACCACCCCGGCGACCGCGGCGCCGAGCCCCTCCGGCCGCGCGGCCGGCACCCCGGCACGCGCGGCCAGGGTGAGCGCGAGCCGCGCCGCCACGGCGGCCACGACGGCACCGAGCGCACCCCGGGCCCAGGAGTCGTCGTAGAGCCGTGCGAGGGCGGCGACCTGGCCGAGCAGCACGAACAGCAGCGTGATCACACCGAACGGGCCGATGTCCGACTGCTTCATGATCCGCAGCGCGTCCTCGGCGGGCTTGCCGCTGCCGAGGCCGTCCGCGGTGTCCGCGAGACCGTCCAGATGCAGCCCACGGGTGAGTACGGCGGGCACGGCCGCGGTGGCGACGGCGGCGAGCAGCGGCGAGGCACCGAGGAAGAGCAGGAGGAGCCCCACGGCGGCGGAGACGCCGCCGAGCACCACGCCGACCAGGGGAGCGCAGAGCATGCCGCCCCGGGCGGCCCCCCGGTCCCAGCGGCGCACCTCGACGGGCAGGACGCTGAGCGTGCCGAAGGCGAAACGGAGACCGTCGAGCGGCGGGATCATGGACACGTCGGCAGACTAGCCCGGACGCCTCACCCACGAGGCGGCCCGCCCCACTGTCCGCTTCGTGCGGGCGGCGGGCCCTTTCGTCGTGTCAGCTGTATGTCCAGCGCCAGGCGTTCGAGCTGTAGGTGCACGTGATCCTCGCACCGCCCGCGGTGGTCGTCGTGGCTCCGTGGTCACTGTTCCGGCAGAACTGGCCCGCCTGGTAGCAGTTGCCGGAGTTCGAGCGGATCGAACAGGTGCCGGTGCTGTCGCTGCCACCGCTGCTGGTGCTGGACCCGGCGGCAGCCTGGGCGGTCTTGGTGACGGTGACCGTCGGCGCCGGCTTGGGTTTGGCTGTCTTGGTGACGGTGATGGTGACCGTGGGTGCGGGCTTGGGTGTGGCAGTCGCCGTCATGGTGATGGTCGGCGTGGGCGGCGCGGCGACGGTCCTGCTCGCGTTGGCCTCGTCCTGTGCGGACTGGGTGCCGCCGATCGCGCCGAGGGCAAAGAGGGCGACACCGCCGATCCATACGCGCTTGCGTCGTCGAAGCGGGCGGGCGTCCGCCGGGCGCGGCGGCTGTTGCGGTCTGGACGGCTGCCGGTACGGGTTGCTCATCTCGTCCCCCTGCTGGCGCTTCTAGAGGGGATGACGGTACTGCCGGGGAGGTGGTGTGTCCGCCTCCTGGACGAGCGGTGACCATCCTGTGATGGCCTGTCGCCACTCTTCCTGCTAATCGGCGGGATCCTCCTGCGCGTGCCGTACGGCCTTCTTCGCGGCCCGCCCGACTTCGTGCCGGGGCAGGGTGACGTCGTCGCGTGCGGTGTAGGCGGTGACGGCGGCCTGGAGGACTACTTCGACGGCATCAGCCCACCGGCGCAGGCAGTGCGGCCACGTAGGCTCCCAGAGTGATTGAGACCATCGTGTTGGACATCGGCGAGACGATCACCCGGGACGATCGCTACTGGACTTCGTGGGCCGACTGGCTGAACGTCCCTCGTCACACCCTCTCCGCTCTCGTCGGTGCCGTCGTGGCTCAGGGCCACGACAACGCTGAAGCCCTCCGTCTCGTGCGGCCAGGCATCGACATCGCTGCCGAGTACGAGACCCGGGAGGCGGCAGGCTGCGGCGAGTACCTCGACGAGGGCGATCTGTACGACGACGTCCGGCCGGCCCTCTCCGCTTTGCGGCAGGCGGGCGTGCGCGTCGTGATCGCAGGCAATCAGACCGTGCGTGCTGCTGAGTTGCTGCGCGGCCTCGATCTTCCGGCGGATCTCGTCGTGTCCTCGGGGGAGTGGGGTGTGGCGAAGCCTCAGCCGGAGTTCTTCCGGCGAGTGCTGGAGGTGGCGCAGGCTGCGCCGGGTCAGACCCTGTACGTCGGCGACCATCCGGCGAATGACGTGTTCCCGGCGAAGGCGGCTGGGCTGCGGGCGGCGCACCTACGGCGTGGCCCGTGGGGACACCTGTGGGCAGACGCCCCGGACGTGGTGGCCGCAGCCGACTGGCGGATCGACAACCTGGCCCAGCTCACTGAGATCGTGCAGGCCTGAGCGCGACGACACGGCCCCGTCAGCCTGAGCCGGTGGGGTCGTTCGTGTACACGCGACGTGTCGGCGCGAGTACGGTTCGGAGTGGATGCATCGAACTGGAGCCAGTATGCCCGCACCCAGGAAGGGCGGCGTAGGCGCCCGGATCGCCTACTACCGCAGCGTCATGCGCCCCAAACTGACGCAGGGACAACTCGCCGACGCGGCCTGCGTCGCCCTCGGTACCATCCGCAAGATCGAACGCGGTGAGCGCGGTGTCAGCGACGCCACCCTCGAAGCCATCGCGGACGCCCTCGGCGTGGACCCGAGCCGCCTCAGCGCTGACCGCACCCCGGTTCATACGCGTGTACACGAGGCGCTGCCTGCGCTCTCCGCAGCTCTGGCTACATACGACATCCCCGACGACGGCCCCGTCCGTCCTCTCCGAGATCTTCGTGCCGCCGTCGACGAGGCCACCCTCTGGCGGCTGGCAGCCAAGTACACACGTATCGCGCGCGAACTGCCCGACCTGCTCCGCGAACTCGCCCGCGCCCACCATGCGGCCTCCAGCGCAGAGCGGCCGGAACTAGCCGGCCTCCTGGTGCAGGCATACCGCTCGGCGGACGCCGTCGCGTTCAAGTTCGGCGCTCACGACCTGTCCGCGCGGCTTGTCGAGCTGATGCGGTGGGCTGTCCCTGAAGCTGACGACCCGCTGCTGTCCGCGTCTGTGGCTTACGTGCGCACGGAGACCTTCTTCGCCGCCCGCGCCCACACAGCCGGACTTCGTGCCCTGGAACAGGCCCTGGATTCCGCCCCCGCGCCCGCCACCGTGCAGCAGAGCGCGGCGAAGGGTGCGCTGCACATGCGGGCCGCCGTCATCGCGGGCCGGGCCCGCGATGCGTCAGCGGCCGTCACACACCTCACCGAAGCTGGCGCGCTCGCCGAACGGGTGGCAGAGGACGTGTACTGCGGAACCGCGTTCGGCCCGGACTCGGTAAAGACCCACGAGGTGTCCGTGGCCGTCAGCCTCGGTGGCGAGCATGTCGGCCGCGTCCTCTACGTCGCCGGCGAGTGGAAGCCCCCCGAGAATCTCCCGGCTGAACGGCGCAGCGGCTTCTACATCGAGTTGGCCCGCGCCCAACTGTGGACGGGCCTGGCTGATGACGCGTTCGAGTCCCTGAAGGTCGCGCGACACATCGCCCCGCAACACACCCGTGAACACCCCTGGGTGCGGGAAGATGCCGCGACCCTGCGCCGCCTGAAGCGTGCCGACTCCGAAACCCTCACCAACTTCGCCGAATGGTGCGCCGCCACCTGACTGGAAACCCCAACTACCCCTTAGTGGGGTACTTGTTGGCATCTGCTGCCCCCACCATCTGTTGCACGCGCAGGACCCAACAGACGGGAGCCGGGGATGTCCGACGCACTCCCGCTCCCCCCGACGGTCGTCGACAGGCATGTGAGTATCGCCCGACTGCACGGTGAGGCCTGCTTCGACTGCGGTGCCGTCAACAAGACCCTGCGCGCTGCTGGTCACGTCATGGTCCGCGGCAGCACCCGGGTGTGGCGGATTGTCACGTGCGGATGCCGCAGGCAGGAAGCCGCGGCGTGAGCAGATCGATGATCGGCAGACCCCGGCGACCGCTCACGACGGCCCCGGGGCACGGCCAACGCTTCAAGGGAGCGTCGACATGACGAACAGTACGGCCCCGAAGGGGGCTTCCACATCAGCGGGCCCGCCGCCCGCCACTGCGGCGGAAGCATGGCTGGCGTCCGCGCACCCCTCGCCCGACACGGTGCGCCGCGAGTGGGACGGCGAGGATCTGCTGGCCCTCATCCCGCTGGGGCGGCACTTCGACGTGGTCTGCCTGCACGAGCATCTCGTGCACCACGTGGCCGGGACCAGTGACCGGGACGCCGTGAACAGCTGGCTCGGTTCCACCTTGAGCTGCGGCCCGGTCATCCACGACCCCAAGAGGCGCTGCTACTACGCCCTCGTTCCGCCGGGCACGGCCAAGGGCTGGCGAGGCCCGGCGAAGGCGAAGGAGTACCTGGGGGAGGGCTTCTACCTGGGTGTGCCGCGCGTGGGTCTGACGGAGCCGGGCCTGACCGTGCAGCGCTCGTACTGGGCTGTGCCGGTGACCCGGCCGGAGTGGCTGTGCAAGACGCACGAGGTGCTCTCCCTCGTGGAGGCCTGCCGGTACGCGACGGACGACGGCGAGGACCGGTGATGAAGACTGCCCCCAGCCGGCCCGCGACCGACGCGCCGCCCCTGGACATTGCGACGATGCGGGCGAGCGTCGCCGAGGTACTGCCTCCCGAGGTCACCCCCGCCGACCCCGCCACGCTGGAGACACTGACCGGTCTGCTGCGCGGTCACCTGGAGCTGCTCATCCCTGAGATCGAGCAGGCCACCGCCCGGCTGCCCGCCGACGACGTGCCGCGCTACTGTGCGCTCGCCTGCATCGGGGAGGCCCGCGGCAAGCTGTGGGCCTTCCGCAGGCCGGGGGTGTACGACGCCGCGGTCTGCGCCCGCAAGCTCGCACGGTCGCTGCTGGCGCTGTGCGACCACTACGAGACGCTGACCGGCGTACGCATGTGCCTGGCCTGCGACCAGCCTCTGACGGACGCGGAGGAGACGTTGCCGTACGGCAACGTCAGCCCCTCCGGAGGCGCCGCAGCCTCCGGGCGGATCCACGCCCGCTGCGCCACCACGGTCCGCGTGCGCTGACCGTCGCCTCCCCCGCGTCAACGGGGCCTACGGCGGCCGTTTCGGGACAGGGCCGCACCCATGAGCACCTCTTCTGCCTCGGTCCGTACGCCGCGGAGGAGGGGCGGGAAGACTCCGGCCCTGAGCCTCACCCTGGACAGGTCGAGCAGCCGGGGCGGGGTTCCGTCCGCGCCTGCATCCGGCGCTCTGCCGGGGTGTGGTGCGGTCGATAGTCCATCGAGCAAAGGACAGACACTTGACGACAGTTGTGGATGTGCGGGAAGCGTTCCCGCTCGCGCCCGAGGGCGGACGCATCGCCCGCAGCACGGAACCTCCGACCGGCGCGGACACGCGGCCCTGGGTCCTGCGTTTCGCTCGCGTACCCGACGCCACGCAGGCCGTCGTCAAGCCGATCGCGGTCTACGACGAGGGATTGCAGATGTCGGTCGGCCTGTACGACGGGCCCCTGCCATGCATGCAGACGCACCACCCGACCATCCCGGACGGCGACCCGAGCAATCCGCCGCCGCTCGACGAGGGCCCGAAGGACTGACCGCCATGACCACCGTTCTCGTGATCGCAGCCCGCGACGACTGGCCAACCGACCGCGTCGTCAAGGCCCTCACGGACGGTGGAGCGGAGGTGTTCCGCATGGACACCGCCGAGTTCCCCCAGGATCTCACCCTCGCCGGGCATATCGATGCCCGGTGCGGGTGGTCCGGCGGACTCACCACCGCTCACCGGGCCGTCGACCTCGCCGACATCGATGCTGTCTACTTCCGCGCACCGAACGCCTTCGCCTTGCCCAGCGCCATGTCCGGACCTGAGCGCCGGTTCGCCGCCGCCCAGGCCCGCGCCGGTCTGGGCGGCATCATCTCGGCGCTCACCTGCCGCTGGGTCAACCACCCCGCCGCCATGTCCCGCGCTGAGTACAAGCCCCTCCAGCTCGCCACCGCACGAGAATGCGGACTCGCCATTCCGCCCACTCTCATCACCAACAGCCCCGATGCCGTCCGCGCGTTCGTCGGCGACATGCGCGGCGTGGCCGTCTGCAAGCCGGTCGCGTCCCCGGTGCTGATCGAGGACGACCAGCTCAAGACCGTCTACACCCGCCGCCTGACGCGGGACGATCTCGGGGACCTGCGTGGCATCGACACCACCGCGCACCTCTTCCAGGCCTGGGTCGACAAGGATCACGAAGTGCGCCTCACGGTCGTGGGGGAGCGGCTGCTGGCTGCCGAGGTCCACGCAGGCAGCGACACCGGCCACACCGACTGGCGCAGCGACTACGCCTCCCTCACCTACCGCGTCACCGAAGTCCCGAACGACGTCGCCGAGGGCGTGCGCGGCTACATGGACCGGCTGGGCCTGCGTTTCGCCGCCCTGGACTTCGTCGTCGGCCCCGACGGAGCCTGGACGTTCCTGGAGGCGAACCCGTGCGGGCAATGGGACTGGATCGAGCACGCCACCGGCCTGCCCGTCTCCCAGGCCATCGCCGACGAACTGCAAGGAGCCCCGGCATGACCGACGTGACCCTCGACGCGGCTCGCCCTCACATGGCAGCACTCGCCGATGACCTGACGAAGGCCGGTGCGATCCGTTCCAAGCCGTGGGCCGAGGCCTTCGCGGCGGTTCCACGGCATGTGTTCGTCCCGCGGTGGTTCGAGCAGGAGGCCAACGCGAAGGGCATCACCGTGTGGCGTCAGCGCCGCGTCACCGATGAGGGCGCCCTGCCTGACGTCTACCGAGACGTGACCTTGGTGACGGGCCTTGACCCGGAGACGGTCGAACAGGTCGACGAAACGGCCTGGACGGGCATTCCCACGTCGTCCACCACGCTGCCCAGTCTCATGGCCCGCATGCTCGAAGACCTCGACCTCCACGACGGGCACCGTGTGCTGGAGATCGGCACCGGCACCGGATACAACGCCGCACTGCTCTGTGCTCGCCTGCGTGACCACCACGTGCACTCCGTGGACGTCGACCCCGACCTGGTGACGGCCGCCGAGCAGCGTCTCGTCTGCGCCGGGTATGCCCCTCGCCTCCTCCCTGCAGACGGAACGCACGGGTGCCCTACGGGCGGCCCGTTCGACCGGATCATCGCGACCTGCTCGGTGCCGTCCATCCCCAGCGCCTGGACCGACCAGTTGCGGGCCGGCGGTGTCCTGCTCGCCGACGTGGCCCTCGGCATCGAGGGCGGTCTCGTACGCCTCACCGGCACCGGCACCCGCCAGATCAAGGGGCACTTCACCACGACCACTGGCCGTTTCATGCCTGCGCGCGGCGAGGCGCTGACCTACCCCCAGCCGCAGCGGCCCCAGCGGACAGCCGAGACCGGCACACGGCCCACACAGCTCACCGCCGCCGCCATCAGGGCGCACTACCCACTGCGCCTGCTGCTCGCCTTCCACCTGCCCGGTGCCCAACTCGTCTACCACGTTGCGGAAGCGACCGGCGACATGTCCATCCAGCTCCAGTGCGCGGACGGCTCGTGGGCCCGCGTCCCGCTCGACGGTCAGGAGACGGCCACAGTGACGTGGGGCGGCGACGGCGACCTGTGGAAGCGGGCCGAAGCGACATGGCTGTGGTGGAACGCTGCGGGCCGACCGGCACAAGACCAGTTCGGCTACGCGCAGAACGCCGACGGTGCGGCTTACGCCTGGTACCTGGCAGACGGGACCCGCTGGGACCTGTCAACCTGATCACCGCTGTCCCGATGTCCTACCGGCCCCGCCCGCCGCCTTCAGGACTGGATCGGCGGCAGGCCCGACCCCGCGCCGACCCGGCCCCTCGAACCCCGCTGACGCAGCTCCGCCACTCCGTGGAGCACCAGCACCCCGGCGATCGCCGCGAGATGCTCCTTGCCCGCGAGGTTCTCCTTCACCAGCACCTCGACGACCATCGCCAGGACCACCGCCCCGGCGGTGACGTACGCGCGGTACCGCAGGCCGAGGAGGACGGCGAGGCCCACCACGGCCGCCGACGGCCCGGTGTCCACGACGGCCGCGTCCGAGGCGGGCAGCCCCAGGGGTGCGTCCGGGCCCAGCCAGATGCCGAGGCGGGCGTAGAGCGTGCCGGTGAGGGTGGCGGCGTACGCGACGGCGAGGGTGCGCCCGCGGCCCAGACAGATCTCGGCGATCCCGAACACGAGGAGGATCTGCGCGAGAGCGCCCCACACGGGCAGGTCGGGGGCGGGCACGAACAGCGACAGCGGGGTCCGCAGCAGGCTCTCCCACAGCGGATCCTCCGCCCGCACACCGCCGAGCCGGGCCACCGGTTCCCGGCCCCACGGCTGGTTCTGCGCGAAGTGCAGCAGCGCCGTCAGGCACACCGCCGCGACGGTCATCGGCACGGCCCGCAGCCGCCGCCGTACCAGCGGACCGCGTACGGCGGCGTGGAGCGGGCCCCACTCGGTGCGGGCCCAGCGGGCGAGCGGTCTCATCGGCGGTTCTCCGGAAGCGTGCACAGGGACACGGTCGAAGACCGCCTGAACCGTGACGAAGTTGAGCGGAACCTACGTGAGGTGAATCTCTGGAACCTACTCCGCGTCCTTCTCGTCCTGCTCGTCCTGCTCGTCCTTCACTTCCTCGGTCTTCTCCGGCTTCTCGGCCTTCTCCGGCAGCTCCGCCGCCAGTGCCGCCGCGGCCTGCACCAGCGGGAGCGCCAGCAGGGCGCCCGCGCCTTCGCCGACCCGCACCCCCTGCGTGAGCAGCGGCTCCAGGGCCATCCGGTCCAGCGCCTTCGCCTGCCCCGGCTCCCCGCTGTCGTGCGCCGCCAGCCACCAGTCCGGCGCCCGGAACGCGACCCGCTGGCCCACCAGCGCACACGCGGCGACGACGACCCCGTCGAGGATCACCGGCAGCTTGCGCACCGCGCTCTGCAGCAGGAACCCGGTGATCGCGGCGAGGTCGGCGCCGCCCACCGTCGCCAGCAGCTGCAACTGGTCCCCGAGCACCGGCCGGGCCCGCCGCAGCGCGTCCCGGATCGCCGCGCACTTGCGCATCCAGGCCAGGTCGTCGATCGCGACGCCGCCCCGCCCGGTCACCACCGACGCGTCGGTCCCGCACAGCGCGGCCACCAGCACACCGGCCGCCGTCGTCCCGCCCACGCTCACATCGCCCAGCACGACCAGATCCGTACCGGAGTCGGCCTCCTCGTCGGCCACCGCGACACCCGCCCGGAAGGCGGCCTCCGCCTCCTCAAGGGTCAGCGCGTCCTCGCGGTCGATCCGCCCGCTGCCGCGCCGCACCCGATGCCGTACGACGTCCTCGGGCAGCGTCCCCGGATCGCAGTCCAGCGCCATGTCGACCACCCGCACGGGCACGCCGAGCCGCCGCGCGAGCACCGACACCGGGCGGCCGCCCTCCAGGACGTCCCGCACCAGCTCACCGGCGCTGCCCGCGGGCCGTGCCGAGACGTCCAGCTCCGCGATGCCGTGGTCACCGGCGAACAGCACCACTCGCGGCCGTTCGACCGGCCGCACCGGCACCACGCCCTGCGCCGCGGCCAGCCACTCACCCAGGTCGTCGAGGCGGCCCAGCGACCCGGGGGGCACGATCTGACGCTCCCGGCGCGCCTCGGCGTCACGGCGCACCCCTCCGTCGGGGCGCTCGATCAGATCGGTGAAGTCGTCGAGATTAAGCGAGCTCATTCGCCGAACAGTACCGGCCCCGGTCGAACGGAACGCCGCCACATCGGACCGACGTCGTTGCGCCCAAGATCGCTATCCCATACGTTCCGTTTTGCAGCGGATTGTCGTACGCCCCTCGCGCCCGGAGTCGCCCATGTCCGCCCCCGTCGCCCAGCCCGCCGAACTCCCCCCGCACACAGGCCGTTTCCACGGTCCGCGGCGCCACGCCTGCCCCTGGTGCGGCTCCGGACGCCTGCGCACCCGTCCGGTCGCCGACGGCTTCACCCTCGACACCTGCGCAGACTGCGCCCACGCCTTCCAGAACCCGGTCCCGGACACCCCGGCCCCGCGCGAACTCCGCGCCGGCCGTCGGCATCTGACGGCCACCGCCCGCGCGATGCTGCCCTTCGGCGAACCGGAGAGCTGGCTGGACATCGGCACCGGCGACGGTGCGTTCCCGGCCGCGGCGAAACAGGTCTTCCCCTACACGTCCTTCGACGGGGTGGACCCCACGGCCCGGGTGGAACGCGCCCAGGCGGCGGACCGCGTGGAGGAGGCGTACGCGGGCGACCCGACGAACCCCCACCTCATGGCCCACCTGCGGGCCCGCTACGACGTGGTCAGCCTCCTGTACCACCTCGCCCACACCCCCGACCCCCGCGCCCAACTCCAAGCCGCCCTCACCGCCCTGCGCCCCGGCGGCCACGTCCTCCTGGAACTCCCCGACCCGGAAGCCGCGTCCACCCGCCTCCTCGGCCCCCGCCGACACGCCCGAACCCGCCCCCTCCACCTCCTGCCCCTGCGCAACCTCCGCACGGAACTGGAGTCCCAGGGCTGCGAAATCATCACCACCCGCCGCAATGCCTTCCGGCCGCACTACCGCATCATCGCCCGCAAGCTGCGGCCCGGCGGGGGCTGATCGCGCAGTTCCCCGCGCCCCTTCGGGGCGCTCAGCCTGCGGGCATGCGTGCCGCCTGGGCCGGCGCCCACCCCGGCAGGCGGTGCCTGGCCACGCCGTCCAGCCTGCGGGCAGTCGTGCCGCTGGGCCGGCACGGGTGGGCGCAGGCGGCACCGCGGTAGCGCCGGGCCGCGCGACCCACCCCCGGCCTCAGCCCCCGTCACCCCCGCAACGGCACCGCCTGCCCAGCCACCACCAGCAACACCTGCTCGCACTCCGCGGCGAACGCCGCGTTCAACCGCCCCAGTTCATCCCGGTACCGCCGCCCCGAGGCCGTAGCGGGGACGATCCCGGACCCGACCTCGTTGGAGACGGCGACCACGGTCCGCCGAGTCGCCCGCACCGCCCCCGTCAACTCCCGCACCCGCGCCCGCAACGCCCGTTCCCCCCCGTCCGCCCACACCGCGTCGTCCCACGCCCCGACGGAGTCCATCGCATCGGTCAGCCACAGTGACAGACAGTCGATCAGCAACGGCGCCCCGTCCTCCGCCAGCAACGGCACCAGGTCACACGTCTCCGCCGTACGCCAGGACCCCGGCCGCCGCTCCCGGTGCAACGCAACCCGCGCCGCCCACTCGCCGTCCCCGCCCCGCACCCCGCCCGTCGCGACGTACAGCACGTCCGGGAACGCCTCCAGCCGCCGCTCCGCCTCCACCGACTTCCCCGACCGGGCCCCACCCAGCACCAACGTCCGCCGCGGCACGTCCGGCACCTCCTCGTACGCCCCCACCACCACCGTCGTCCCGTCCGGCACGGCCCGCGCCCCCACCGAGGCCAGCCGCCGCCGCAACTCGCCCCCCGGCGGCACATCGTGATCCAGATGTACGGCGATGACATCCGTCGTCGGCCGCACCGCCCCCACCGCCCGCAGCCGCGCCAGCGCGTCCGGCCGCCCCACGACGTCCACGACGACCATGTCGTACGCCTCGACGTCACCGTTCTCCAGCCCGGCCGGAGCGCTCCCCGGCGGCAGGTACAGCAGCCGCTGCCCGCCCGGCCCGGTCACCGCGTACCCCGTACCCCCCGCGTCCATCGCCAGCGCCCGCACCCGATGCCCCGTCAGCAGCGCCAGCTCCCGCCCGTCCGGCACCCGCCCCGGCGTCGGCAGCCCCGCCGGCACCTCGACGGCGGGCCCCTCGTGCGGATGCGACAGCAGCACCTGCCGTACGCCGCCCAGCGAGCGCCCGGCCCGCGCCGCCGCGAACGCCGCACCCGGCGTCAGATCGATCAGTACCGCCCCGTCCACCAGCAACGCGGTGGCGGCCCGCGCGTCCTCCCCGAGCGCGGTGGCGCACGCGGCGCAGGGACAGTCGGGGCGGGGGAGTCCCGCGGGGGCGCCGGTGCCGAGCAGAGTCAGTTCCACAGAAGTGATTTTCACCGGTCACGGCATGACGTGCGTACCGGAGAGCCACCTAAAGAGGGGCGGGCCGGATCGAACCGATCTTGTTCGCACCGGCCGCCTCAGCCAATAGGCTGACCTTGACGAGAGCTCACCTAGGAGGCCTGCATGGCAGCATGGACCTGGCGCTTCGAGAAGGCCGACGGGTCGGAGACCGCGCCCCCCGTGGAGCCGGAGGAGTTCACCACGCAGGGAGACGCCGAGTCCTGGATCGGCGAGGTGTGGAAGGACCTGCTCGCCGGCGGCGTGGACCAGGTACGGCTGTTCGAGGACACCACGGAGATCTACGGGCCGATGAGCCTGCACGCCGAGGAGGCGTGAGCGCGTGAGCGTGAGGGCAGGGGCGGCCGGCACCGGCCGCCCCTGCCTCGTCTCACTGCTCGCCCAGCGTCACGTCCACCGTCTTCTCACTGCCGTCCCGGGTGAACGTCACGGCCACCTTCTCCCCCGGCCGCTCGGAGGCGAGCGCCTCGGCGAGGGACGTGATCGTGGTGATGTCCGCGTCGCCCAGCCCGGTGATGACGTCCCCGGGCTCGATGCCCGCCTCGTCGGCCGCGCCGCCGTCCCTGACCTCGACCACGGCGACCCCCGCGGGCCGGTAGTCGCCGTCGACGACCGTCCGCGCGGTGATGCCGAGCGCCGCCCGCCCCGAGTCGGTGACCTTGCCGTCCTTGATGATCTGGTCGGCGACCGTCTTCACCATCGACGCCGGGATCGCGAACCCGATGCCCGGCGCCGCGCTGTCCCCGATGCCGGGGTCGGTCGCGGCGAGCGTCGGGATGCCGATCACCTCGCCGTCCAGGTTCACCAGCGCGCCCCCGCTGTTGCCGGGGTTGATCGCGGCCGACGTCTGCACCATGTTGCCGATGGTGGCACCCGTACCGCCCCCGGTGCGGCCCTCGGTGACGGTCCGTCCGGTCGCCGAGACGATGCCCTGGGTCACGCTGGAGGAGAGGCCGAGCGGCGAGCCCATCGCGAGCACGATCTGGCCGACCTCGACCTTGGAGGAGTCCCCGAACGCGGCGGCCTTCAGCCCGTCCGGCACCTCGTCGAGCCTGATCACGGCGAGGTCCTGCTCGGGGTAGGAGTGGACGAGCTTCGCGGACAGCACGTCCTCACTGTTGGCGGTCGTCACCCGGAACGTCCTCGCGTCCCCGACGACGTGCGCGTTGGTGACGACATGGCCCCGGCCGTCGTAGACGACCCCCGATCCGAGGTCGCCGTCGGCCTGGATCTGTACGACCGACGGCAGTACGTCCTTGATCACCTTCAGGTAGCCCTCCTGAAGGTCGCTGTCGGCGGCCGGGAGGGCGGCCTGCGTGGTCGAGGAGCCCTCCTCGTCCTTCGCCGAGCCGGAGTCGGAACCGGATCTGGATCCGGAACACCCGGCCAGCAGCACGACGGAACAACCGGTCAGTGCGACGGCGCAGCGGAGCGCACGCCGTCGCGCGCGGGTACGGCAAGCATCCATGCCCCGAGTCTTGTGCCGGGACGGGCGTCCGGCTTGCGGTGGACGCCCGAACGGGTCTGGGCCCTGGCCAAGCGGGCCGGGCAATGTTCACCGCGCTCGGGCAGCGCCCCGAAGGGGCGCGGGGCTGTGTTGATATGCGGCTCCGCCGCGGGGCGCGACCAGCCACGATGGTGCCGCAGACAACTGACGGTCCATCGCCGTACTCCAGCGGAGCGCTTAGCGGAGCGCTCAGCCCCGCACCCCGCACAGGTGCAGCAGCGCCGCGACACCCCGGTACGGATCCGTCCGCCCCGCCCGCTCCTCGGCCGCCAGCAACGCCTCCACGTCGGCCGCGATCTCGGCGTCGTCCGCCGCCGTGTCCGTGAAGACCCGCACGCCGTACCAGGCGTGCAGCGGAGCGCCGATGCCGGCGAGCGTCGCCGTCAGGGTCTCCCGCCGGTCCGCCCGGACATCCATGCCCAGCCGGTTCCGGTACGCCGTCGTGTCGAACGCGGCCAGCGCGCCGGACCAGTCGCCGGACAGGCCCGGCCGCATGGCGAGCGCGTCGGCGTTGCGGACCAGCAGCGACAGCAGCCCGCCCGGGGCGAGCATCCGCGCGAGCCCCGCCAGCAGGGCGTCGGGCTCCTCGACGTACATGAGCACGCCGTGGCAGAGCACCACGTCGAAGCTGCCCGGCAGGAAGTGCACACCGGTGTCCCGGCCGTCGCCCTCGACGATCCGCATCCGCTCGCGGATCCCGTCCGGCTGCGAGGCCAGCGCCTCGCGCGCCGCGGCGACCATCGTGGCGTCCTGCTCAAGGCCGGTCACCTGATGACCGGCCCGGGCCAGCCGCAGGGCCTGGGTGCCCTGCCCCATCCCCACGTCGAGGACCCGCAGGCGCCGCCCGACCGGGTAGCGCCCCGCTATCTGCTCGTCGAGCTGCCGGGCCACCAGCTCCTGTCGTACGACGTCACGCAGACCGCCCAGCTTGTTCAGCCAGGCCTGCGCCGCACCCCCGGTGAAAGGCGTCGTGCTCAGGGCCGTTCCCCGCGCTTGACCTGCGGCTTGGGCAGCCGGAGCCGGCGCATCTGGAGGGAGCGCATCAGTGCGTAGGCGACGGCACCGCGCTTGCGGTCGTCGGGGAAGCGCTCGTTGAGGCGCTTCTTCAGACGGAAGCCGCTGAGGACCGAGTCCAGCACGATCAGCACGATCACGACGAGCCACATCAGCAGCGCGAGGCTCTGGAGCTCGGCCACCCGCACCATGCTCAGCACCAGGATGAGGATGGCCATCGGGAGGAAGAACTCCGCGATGTTGAAACGCGAGTCGACGAAGTCGCGCGCGAAGCGGCGCACCGGGCCCTTGTCGCGCGCGGGCAGGTATCGCTCGTCGCCGCTCGCCAGCGCCTCGCGCTGCCGGGCCAGGGCCTGGCGGCGCTCCTCGCGCTGACGCTTCGCTGCCTCCTTGCGCGTCATCGGCGTATTGGCGACGCTGCGGCGCTGGGACTGGGCCACGCTGCGCTTGGGCGTGGGCCGGCCCTTGGGGGCCTGCGGGTCACGGGGCTGCTTGGAGTCGGTCAGCGGCGCCTTGTCGGCGACCGCGGCCTTCTCTTCCTTGGCACGGCTACGGAACACAAAACCCAAGGGTACGTGTACATCCGGCATGGACCCCAGCCCGATGGGGAACGATCCGGCAACACCAGTCGTCCTGTAGGGGTACAGAGGGGACGTTGTGCAGGTTTCCGGGGGTCCAGGTGCGGACCCCGGGGAGCACCTACTCCCTACGCCGGATACAGGGGGTGCACAGTCGTCCTCGGGGATGAGCGCATCCGTCCCCGAACAGTGCGGTAATGGATGCAGGGCCCGTACTGTGGGTTCTGTCGCAGACCTGTGAGCTGGAGTCCGTCAGAAGGGGGCGCGCGAAGCCCATGAGCGGTGTCATGAAGCGTATGGGGATGATCTTCCGCGCGAAGGCGAACAAGGCCCTTGACCGGGCCGAGGACCCGCGCGAGACCCTCGATTACTCGTACCAGAAGCAGCTGGAGCTGCTCCAGAAGGTCCGTCGCGGCGTCGCCGACGTGGCCACCAGCCGCAAGCGGCTGGAGCTCCAGCTGAACCAGCTGCAGTCGCAGTCGTCGAAGCTGGAGGACCAGGGGCGCAAGGCGCTCGCGCTGGGCCGTGAGGACCTGGCCCGCGAGGCGCTGTCCCGCCGCGCCGCCCTCCAGCAGCAGGTGACCGACCTGGAGACGCAGCACGCGACCCTCCAGGGTGAGGAGGAGAAGCTCACCCTCGCGGCCCAGCGGCTCCAGGCCAAGGTCGACGCCTTCCGCACGAAGAAGGAGACCATCAAGGCCACGTACACCGCGGCCCAGGCGCAGACCCGGATCGGCGAGGCCTTCTCCGGCATCTCCGAGGAGATGGGCGACGTCGGCATGGCCATCCAGCGGGCGGAGGACAAGACCGCCCAGCTCCAGGCGAGGGCGGGCGCGATCGACGAACTGCTCGCCTCCGGCGCGCTCGACGACCAGTCCGGCATGCACAAGGACGACATCCAGGCCGAGCTGGACCGGCTCTCGGGTGGTACGGATGTAGAGCTGGAACTGCAGCGCATGAAGGCCGAGCTGGCCGGAGGCACGTCCGACCGGCAGGCCATCGAGGGCGGCAGTGGTCAGCCGCAGTCCCAGCAGCAGCCGCAGGACACCCCGCGCTTCGACAAGCAGTAATCAGGCCGGGGCCACGCCGAGGAGGGCGACATGATCGTACGGATCATGGGGGAGGGTCAGGTGAGGCTGGCGGACAGCCACCTCACCGAACTCAACAAACTGGACGACGAGCTCCTGCAGGAGATGGAGAACGGCGACGGGCCAGGCTTCCGCCAGACCCTGCACGCCCTTCTGGCAAAGGTCCGCGACCTGGGCGAACCACTGCCGGACGACTCCCTGGAACCGTCGGAACTGATCCTCCCGCCCCCGGACGCCACCCTGGACCAGGTCCGAGACCTCCTGAGCGACGACGGCCTCATCCCGGGCAGCGCCTGAGCCAAGGGCTCCCGCTGTCCGACCGACTACTCGGGCGCCCACCCGAGCAGCCGGTGCTGTCTTACCCGTCCGTCCTGCGGGCATGCGTGCCGCCCGGGGCGGGTCCCGCCCGAGCAGCCGGTGCTGCCTTACCCCGCCGTCCGTCCTGCAGATATGCGTGCCGCTGGTGCGGCGCCCACCCCGGCAGGCGGTGCCTGGCCACGCCGTCCGTCCTGCGGGCAGTCGTGCCGCTGGGGCGGCACGGGTGGGCGCAGGCGGCACCCCGTGAGCGCCGGGCTGCGGCACCCCCGCCCAGCTCCAACGCCGGGCACCGTTCGCAGGGACCTGAACCCCGGCTACCGTAAACAGCCGTGAACACCCTCGACCGCGCCAGAGCGCATCTGAAGGCGCACCCCATGGCGCTGGACGCGGCCCTCGCCACCGGCGTCCTGCTCTGCATGGTCGCCGGCTCCTTCGTGGACCCGCACGGCGAGAACGGCGTCACCTGGGGCGTCCGCACCCCGGACACCCCCAGCCTCCTCCTCATCACCCTCGGCGCCGCGGCCCTGGTGTTCCGCCGCCGAGCCCCCCGCACGATCCTCGCCCTCACCGGCACCCTCTCCGTCATCGAGAGCGTCACCAGCGACCCCCGCGCCCCCGTCGCCATGTCCGCGGTCGTCGCCCTGTACACCGTCGCCTCCGCCACCGACCGCTCCACCACCTGGCGCCTCGGCCTGCTCACCATGACCCTGCTGACCGGCGTCGCCATGCTCGCCGGCCCGCTGCCCTGGTACGCCCAGGAGAATCTCGCGATCTTCGCCTGGACCGGCATGGCCGCCACCGCCGGCGACGCCATGCGCAGCCGCCGCGCCTTCGTCGACGCCATCCGCGAACGCGCCGAGCGCGCCGAACGCACCCGCGAGGAGGAGGCCCGCCGCCGGGTCGCCGAGGAGCGTCTGCGCATCGCCCGCGACCTGCACGACGTCGTCGCCCACCACATCGCCCTGGTCAACGTGCAGGCCGGAGTGGCCGCGCACGTCATGGACAAGCGGCCCGACCAGGCCAAGGAGGCGCTGTCCCACGTACGGGAGGCGAGCCGCTCCGCGCTCAACGAACTGCGCGCCACCGTCGGTCTGCTGCGCCAGTCCGGCGACCCCGAGGCCCCCACCGAGCCCGCCCCCGGCCTGGACCTCCTCGACGAACTCGTCGGCACCTTCCGCAGCGCCGGACTCCAGGTCGAGGTCGCCCGCACCGACCAGGGCACCACGCTCCCCGCCGCCGTCGACCTGGCCGCCTACCGGGTCATCCAGGAAGCCCTCACCAATGTGCAGAAGCACGCCGGTACGGACGCGAAGGCCGAGGTCAGTGTCGTACGCGTCGGACCGAATGTGGAGGTCACGGTCCTCGACAGCGGCCGCCGGGACGACACCGCCCCCGTCTCCGGCGGCGGTCACGGCCTGCTCGGCATGCGCGAGCGCGTCACCGCCCTGGGCGGAACCCTCACCACCGGTCCCCGGTACGGCGGCGGTTTCCGCGTGCATGCGATCCTGCCGGTCAAGACCCGGACCCGCGCCGCGGAGGACCCCGTATGACCATCCGTGTCCTGCTCGCCGACGACCAGGCACTGCTGCGCAGCGCCTTCCGCGTGCTTGTCGACTCCGAGCCCGACATGGAGGTGGTGGGGGAGGCGTCCGACGGCGCGGAGGCGGTACGGCTGGCCGGGGAGCACCGGCCCGACGTCGTCCTGATGGACATCCGGATGCCCGGCACGGACGGCCTCGTCGCCACCCGCATGATCAGCGAGGACCCCGCTCTCGCCCACGTCCGGATCGTCATCCTGACCACCTTCGAGGTCGACGACTACGTCGTGCAGTCGCTGCGGGCCGGCGCCGCCGGCTTTCTCGGCAAGGGCAGCGAGCCCGACGAACTCCTCAACGCCATCCGGGTCGCCGCCGGCGGCGACGCGCTGCTCTCCCCGGCCGCCACCAAGGGCCTGATCGCCCGCTTCCTCGCGCAGGGCGGCACGGCCGACGACGACAGCGACCCGGCCCGCGCACAGCGCCTGGCCGCGCTCACCGTGCGGGAGCGCGAGGTGCTCGCCCAGGTCGCCGGCGGCCACTCCAACGACGAGATCGCCGAACGCCTGGAAGTCAGCCCGCTGACGGTGAAGACCCACGTCAACCGGGCCATGGCCAAGCTGGGCGCCCGCGACCGGGCCCAACTCGTGGTGATCGCTTATGAGTCGGGGCTGGTGCGGCCGCGGGCGGAGTGAGGCCGGGCAGGGTTGCGTACATGTAAGGCGCACCCAAACGTGAGAAAGGCCACGTGGTACATCCGGAACCTTTTCGCTGCCTGCGCTTTTCATGGCGCGTTCACGAAACGTACCGTTCCGCTTCACTGATCAATTCCTGGGTCGAGTCGGCTCCACCGTGCTGGGGAGCACGGTCGGTTCGGCCTGGGGCACCAAGTGGGGTGGGGCTCGAGTGTTTGCTCGGCGTGCGCGTTTGCTGTCTGTCACCGTCGCGGGGGCGGTACTGGCCGGTTTGTTGTCGACGGTTTCGGTGGTGTCGCCGCAGCAGGCCGCTGCGGCGTCGGACGACACCACGCCATCGGTGCCGGCGCAGTCTCTGGGGACCGTCCCGGAGCAGCAGGCCGAAGAGGTGGGCAAGCCTCTGCCCGAGCCGGTGTGGCCGAGCGCTGCCGAGGCGACGGTGGACTTGTCGCGGGCCGTTCCCGGGGAGCCGGGTGTGGTGTCGCCGGCGTCTCCGACCACGGCCGCGGGGGCTGACACGCAGGTGGGCCAGGTGGTGGAGGTCGCCCCTGCGCCGGTGGACGCCGACACCGAGGCGCAGTTGGGCGCGTCCCGGCTGGTGAGCGAGGAAACCCCGTCCGCCGATCCGAGCGCCGCGACGGAGACCCCGGAGCCCACGGCTGGGCCTTCCGTCGAGGCGACGCCGTCCGCGGAGGCTTCCGCACCTGCGGAGACTGCGCAGCCTTCGCAGCCGTCGTCGGAGACTTCGGCGACGGCCCCTGCCCCGGAGGAGCCGTCAGAGACTTCAGGGCCGTCACCGGACCTCGTATCGCCTGATCAGGTCGATGTCAGGTTGCTGGACAGGCAGGCGGTGGCCCCGGCGGGCGGCGTCGGGCTGGGCTTGCAGGTCACGCGCGCCGACGGCGTCGACGCGCTGGGCCAAGTGCAGGTGGACATCGACTACTCCGGTTTCAAGTACGCCTACGGCGGTGACTTCGCCGCCCGGCTTCGGCTGGTGAAGCTGCCCGCGTGCGCGCTGCAGACGCCGGAGACCGAAGACTGCACCGAACGTGAGGTCGTGCCCGCGCAGAACGACACCGCCTCGGGCACGCTGACCGCGACGGTGGTGGCCGAGCCGGACACGGACGGCCTGTCGACGCAGTTGGACAACTCCTCGGCCTCCGTCTACGCGCTGACCACGGGTTCGTCGTCGAAGGAGGGCGACTACCGGGCCTCGCCCCTGTCCCCGACCGGTTCATGGGACGTCGCGACCGGCTCCGGAGCCTTCACCTACAGCCTCCCGGTCAGCCTGCCCGCACCGGCGATGGGCTCGGCGCCGTCGCTCGGGCTGTCGTACAACTCCCAGTCCGTCGACGGCCGTACCTCGGCGACCAACAACCAGGCCTCCTGGGTGGGCATGGGCTGGGACCTGAACGTCGGCTTCATCGAGCGCCGGTACGTCAACTGCAGCCAGGACGGGCTGAAGACGATCGGCGACATGTGCTGGGAGTCGCCCAACACGGCCGACGAGCCGAACGGGGCGCTCTACGTCATCAACCTCAACGGCGTGACCTCGACGCTGGTGCAGGACAACACCGGAACCGGGTCCTACCACGTGCAGAACGACCCGGGCTGGCGGGTGCAGCACCTGACGGGCGGGCACGGCGCCGACGACGAGTACTGGGTGATCTCGTCCCAGGACGGCCGGCGCTACTACTTCGGCTGGGGCCGCTCGGAGCGCACGGGTACGGCGACCGACTCGGTGTTCACCATCCCGGTGGTCGGCAATGACGCCGGGGAGCCGTGCCACGCGCAGTTCCCCGAGCCGTGCACGCAGGCCTGGCGGTGGAGCCTGGACCGCACGGTGGACGCCAACGAGGTCGAGTCCGTCTACTTCTACGACAAGGAGAGCAACTACTACCGCTCCGTCGCGAATGCGGACAAGGCCCGCAAGTACACCGCGAGCGGCTACCTGAGCCGGATCGAGTACGGCTGGCCCACCCAGATCACCGGCGCCAAGCCGACCGGCAAGGTGGACCTGTCCCACGTGGGCCGGTGCGTGGAGCGCATGTCGGACAAGGACCCGCTGCGCAGTGAGCCGGGCGCCTGCCCGTCGATCTCCTCCAGCCCCTCGTCCTACCCGGATGTGCCGGTGGACCTGATGTGCGACGGCACGTCGTCGGACTACTACTGCGCGGGCAAGACGTACTACCCCACGTTCTTCGGCAAGGACATGCTGTGGGACATCAAGACGTTCGTGCTGAACACCTCGGCGAACGGCTGGGACCTGGTGC
This sequence comes from Streptomyces sp. TRM68416, assembly GCF_014596915.1. Classification (GTDB taxonomy): domain Bacteria; phylum Actinomycetota; class Actinomycetes; order Streptomycetales; family Streptomycetaceae; genus Streptomyces. Next base: position 47,279 of record NZ_JACVWU010000001.1, on the reverse strand, counting down.
AGCAGTACCAGACCAAGCACGGCCTGCCCAACCCCGAGGGCACCATCGGCAAGACGCTGTGGCTGGACTATGTCCAGCGCAAGACCTACGGCACCGGCACGGACATCGTGCTGCCCGTCATCAACTTCAACGGCGTGGACCTGGACAACCAGGTCGGCCCGGCCGCGCTCAATTTCCGCCGCATCCAGACCATCCACGGCGACCTGGGCGCGACCACGACCGTCGACTACGGGGTGGCCAACGCGTGCAGCATCGACGCGCTGCCCAGCCAGTCGTCGAACACCAAGGACTGCTACTGGCAGAAGTGGACCCCGGAGGGTGAGACCGAGGCGCAGACCGGCTGGTTCAAGAAGTTCCTGGTGAAGAAGGTGACCGTCGACCCGACGGTCACCACCAACCAGGACGGCGCCCCGGAGATGACCACCACCTACGACTACGTGGGCGGCGCCGGCTGGCGCTTCACCAACGACCCGCTCACCGACGACGCGGACGAAACGTGGTCGGACTGGCGCGGCTACCAGAAGGTCGAGGTCACCTCGGGCAGCGGCGCGGTCAAGCACTCCACCTTCCACTGGCTCTACCGCGGCCTGGACGGCGACCGCACCTCCAAGTCCGACCCGTCCAAGAAGCGTTCCGTGACGGTGTCGGACGGCGCGGGCACCTCGTACACCGACTCACCGTGGCTGCAGGGCCGCACCATCGAGACCTCCAAGCGGGACGACACCGGCAGCTCGCAGCAGCGGGTCTTCCACTCGTACTGGACCCACAACACCTCCCAGTACGTGGGCCTGCCCGACGCCCGCTTCGTACGCGAGTCGAAGACCACCACCGAGACCCGCACCTCGTCCGGCTGGCGCACCCACGTGGTCGAGAACGAGTACGACGCCAGCACCGCGACGTCGGCCACCTACGGCCTGCCCCTGCGCGTCAACGACCAGGGCGAGGCGGGCGTCGCCGACAACCGGTGCACCACCTTCGGCCGCACGTACAACACCGACCCGCTCGGCAGCACCGGCATCCAGCGGTGGATGGTCCTGGTCGACGAGACCCGCCACTACGCCACCGGCTGCTCCAACCGTGCCGCGGACAACCAGGACGGCTACGCCGTCACGCTGTTCGACGGGGCCACCGACGTGGCGAGCAACAACCCGGTCGACGGCAACCCCACCCAGACCCGCACCTACACCTCGGGCGACGACTATCAGACGGCACGGTTCGGCTACGACGGTGCGGGCCGGATGCGCTGGGCCGAGGACGCCGACCGCAACCGCACCACCACGACCTACAGCCCCGAGAACACCTGGCCGCTGGACGGCGTCACCACCACAACCCCCAAGCCGTCCAAGGACCTCGCTGATCTGCGCGGCGCGTTGAGCACCACCGTGTGGAAGTCCCGGTTCTGGGGCGTGCCCTACAAGACGACGGACGCCAACGGAAACGTCACCAGGATCACCCTGGACGCGGCGGGCCGGACGACCGAGGTGTGGAGGCCGACCGAGACCGGCACCTCGCCGTCGATGAAGTTCAGCTACACCATCCCGACCTCCACCAACAGCGGCGGCGTCCCGGACTCGGTCGACGGCTACCCCCGCGTGGCCAGCCACACCCTCCAGTCCGGCAGCACCTACCTGTCCACCTACGCCTACACCGACGCCCTGGGCCGCGCACGCGAGACACAGGCGCCGACCAACTACAGCACTGACCCCTCCACGGGTGACGACGTCCCCAACCGGAAGGTCGCCGTCACCCGCTACGACACAGCCGGGAACGTCACCGGCACCTCCGCGGTCTTCCGCAACCAGGGAACGGCCGGCTCGGGCGGACCGGTCAGCCCCAAGGTCGAGGACCTGCCCTCCTACACCGACCTCGTCCTGGACTGGGCCGGACGCACCACCGAGTCCCGGATCATGGCCGGTGACGGCACCAGTGCCATGGTCACCCCGTACGGCCGGATCCGGACCGCCTACCACGGCGACTACACGACCGTCACTCCCGCCGCCTCCGGCGCGGTGGATACGTACACCGACGTGTACGGGCAGACGTCGAAGGTCGTGGAGCACAACGGCAGCGCCACCTTCACCACCCGGTACGAGTACACGGCCAGTGGCGCGCTGGAGCAGATCACCGACGCGCGCGGCAACGACACGACGTACACCTACGACTGGGCCGGACAGCGCATCAGGACCGAGGACCCGGACGCGGGCATCTCCACCACGGCCTACGACGACAACGGCCAGATCAGCGAGACCACCAGCAACGGCGGCAGGACAGTCCTTTCCTTCGCCTACGACAACCTGGGCCGCAAGACGTCCGTGAGCAGCGGCACCGACATGCTCGCCACCTGGACCTGGGACGGCCTCGGGGTGACCGGCGGCAAGGGCCAGATCACGTCGGCGACCAGCTGGGATGCGGACGGCAACGCCTACACGGTCAAGACCGGCGCGTTCGACGAGCGGGGCCGCCCGCTGACCACCACCGTCAGCATCCCCGCCGCAGTGACCGGACTTGCAGGCAACTACACCTCCTCGGTCACCTACGACGCCGCGAACCACGTCACCTCCGTGACGTACCCGCAGGCCGGCGGCCTGGACGCGGAGACCGTTACCACCTCCTACAACGGCTACGGCCAGCCCACCCGCCTGGCCTCCGACCAGGAGACCTACGTACGCGCAACGGTCTACGACGCCTACGGCCTGCTCACTGACCGCTCCTACGGCGGCCCGACCGGCCCGTTGAGCGGTGTCGCCGCGCAGCGTTCGTACGACTACTCCTACGCCAACGGCACCCGCTGGCTGAAGAGCATCACTACCAACACCACCGTGGGCAGGTTCACCAGTGAGAGGCAGGAGGACCTCTACACCTACGACTACGACGGCAAGATCACTGAACTACGTGAACAGGCCGACGGCCAGACCGCCCAGTCGCAGTGCTTCCGCTACGACGACCAGGCCCGCCTGAGCAGCGCCTACACCCGCGCCGAAGCCGGCGCCTGCACCGCGAACAGCGGCTCGGACTTCACCGGGCCGGCTCCCTACCAGACGGGCTACACCTACGACCGCCTCGGCAACCTCCAGTCGGTCACCGACACCGACGCCACCGGCCAGGCCACGAAGCGCGATTACCTCTACCCCGGCTACGACGACGCGGGCACCTGGACCACGGCCAACGCCCAGTGGCCGCACGGCGTCCGCAAGATCAACACCGTCACTGGCGGCAACACCACCGGCACGGAGACCTTCACCTACGACGACTCCGGCCGGATGGACACCCGCGCCGTCCCCGGCACCACCACCGACTACGACTGGACCGAACTCGGCCAGCTCTCCACCGTCACCACCACCGAGTCCACCGGCAGCCGCCTGACCCGCTACACCTACGACGCCGACGGCAACCTCCTGGTCCGCACCACCCCCGAAGAGACGGTCGCGTCCATCGGCGGCATGGAACTGCGCACCACCGACGGCACCCAGGTGACCGCGACCCGCTACTACACCAGCGGCGGCTCGGTCGTCGCCATGCGCACGACGCAGGGCACCACCGACACCAACGGCAAGCTCACCTACCTGATGGCCGACACCCAGGCCTCAACCCAACTTGCCGTCGACGCCACCACCGGCACCACAATCCGCCGCCGCTACACCCCCTTCGGTGACGAACGCGACGGCACCCTGCCCACTGGCACCGACAACGGCTTCCTCGGCAAAACCGAAGACACCAGCACCGGCCTCTCCCTCCTCGGCGCCCGAGCCTACGACCCCCACCTCGGACGCTTCCTCAGCCCCGACCCCCTCACCACCCCGTATCAACCGCAGAACCTGTCCGCCTACAGCTACAGCGACAACGACCCCATCAACTACGCCGACCCCACCGGACTGATAAAGGCTGACTGCGAAGGAGGCTGGAACGAATGCGGCCCCGGCACCCCGACGACTCCTGCCCCCACCACGGTCAGCGCAGAGAGCACTGACGACAGCGCAGGCCGCGACCAGGTTTGCTCCATCAAGTACGGAACCTGCATCGAGAGCCCCGGAGCCTCCGGAAGCAGCGATGACAGCGGGTTCTGGACCAACGTCGCGGCTTTGGTGGTCACTGGGGTCACCTTCAGCCTGTGCGAAGGAACAGCCGTGGCCACAGTAGGCGTAACGGGCGGCGCGAGCCTTCTTGCCAGCGGCGCTTGTGCGGCAGGATCCGGTGCTGCCGGCGCCTCGGTGAGAGATGCCCTGGACGGCGATGAGGAGTCGACGAGCGAGGCTCTCACTAACCAGGCCAAAGAGGCCGGGATTGGCCTGCTCGGCGGTCTCGCGTTCAAATCCGCACGTGCCGTCGCAGGCCAAGCGGCGAAACTGTCCAGGGCGTGCAAGAACAGCTTCCTGCCCGAGGAAGATGTTCTCTTGGCAGATGGAACGGTCAAGGACATCAAGGACGTCAAGCCAGGAGACAAGGTCCTTGCTACCGATCCAGAGACCGGAAAGACCGAAGCACACGCTGTTCTGGCCACCATCATCACCAAGGATGACAAGGCCTTCACCGAACTCACGGTGAAGGCGCTGCAAGACACCGCCACCATCACAGCGACCGACCACCACCCCTTCTGGTCTCCGAACCGGAAAGCCTGGATCGACGCCGGAGACCTCCGGCCCGGCATGACCCTCCGCACGGACGAGGGCACCGAGGTCACGGTCACAGCCACCCGCTCGTTCCACGCAGAGCAGGAGACCCACAACCTCACCGTTGACGGCCTCCACACGTACTATGTGCTGGCGGGGCAGACTCCGGTCCTGGTTCACAACAGCAACTGCTCCATCGGGTCGGTGACTGGGCCTGCTGGAGAGGTACTGCCACTTCCTAAGGGGGCTGCAGGCACGCCGGTTGCCACGGGTAAGGGCTGGGCTTATGACATTCCGGCCGGAACTAAGGGCCTCGATCCTCGGGTGGTGCAAGTTCGGGTGATGGACCCTGTCACCACCGGCAAGTATCAGTACCCGAACGGTTATGTGGTGTACATGAACAAAGCAGGTCAGTCAGTCAATCCCCTAACTGGACAGACGGTCAGCAAGGCTGACCCCTACAATCACATCCCGATCCCATGATCTCGATAAATGATCTCGTCCATGCCAGGCCATATCCGGAATTTCTCGGCTCGGTTGAAGTGGATCCCCTGCGAGAAGCGGACGCGCTGCAAGAGGCGCAGTTGCTCGACTCTCGGGTGTGTCACTTGACCTCTACGGCGGCTCTTCTCTTCGAACTGCGCACCTCCTTGCAGTTTGAAGTGGGAAATTCTGCGCTGCTTGTGATCCGGGGTCTGCGCTCGTTCGACTGGAAGTCACCGACGAAGCAGGTTCCTCTCACGGCACTGACGGTAGTATCCAGTGTTGCTGACCGGTTGGGCGATTCTCTTCGCGCGAGATTCGAATTCTTCCCGGAGGCGCACCTTGCAGTGGCGGGCGATCTGGCGGAGTTTTACGTCCTCGAAGTGGAAGGAATCGGCGACGTGCCACCCGACTATTTGAGCGTGGACTTGAAAAAGGTTCAAGGCGCCTTGCCGTCTTGGTCCTCCGCGTGCAGCCTGCTTCAGGCATCAATTTCGCACTGAGGTAGCAACGCGGAGTGGCGATGTTCCCGCTAGCGAATCGAAGCCCCGCCAGGCGTAGTCTGGCGGGGCTTCCCTGGTGTTTGACGGCAGTAATTGACGGCAACGTCAGTGGACGGGGACGGGGACGGAGCAAGGAGGCGGTTCGTTGCTGTCGGCGCCGGCTTTCTCGGTGATCTCTGGTCCGCCGAGGGCGGTGCTCAGGGTGTCGATGGCGTCGCGCCCCCAACGCCCGCTGCCCTCCCGCCCTTCCACCTCAACGGCAACGCAGTCGGACGCCGGAGCCCCCCACAAGCCGAGGGCATCGAGGGGCTGCGTATGTGCTCGATGGCTCCCGGGCCGGCCGGTCAGCTGATGTCGGTCACTGGGGGAGGCGCGGGCGTCTGGCGCTGTTCGATGGTCGGACGGCTAGAAGAGGTCGGGCGAGCTGCCCTATGCGAGGTTCTCGAGGATCGTGCGCAGCCACGAGTCGCGCACGGCTGGTAGCCGGGCCAAGGTGTGCTGGAACGTTTCCCGGTCGGCCCGGAACGTGTAGTTGGGCAACGGCGGGAGCGGGTCGTCGCGGAGGACGTCCCGGGGTATGCGGCCCGACGCGGGAACCGGCATGTACGGCTGGGGAGAGACCAGCCACAGCCACACCCCCAGCGGCAGGGGCACCAGGTATGCCGACGCAGTCGGGCCGGCCGGGGTCCAGGTCTGACCCGTCTGGGGGTGGAGCGGTACAAGGAGGATGTCGACACCCGCGTCGGAGGGGGGCCGTCCCGGTCCGGCCAGGACGGCGCGCCGCAGCGGGGGGCCTGCGGGCAGCAGGGTGTCGAGCGCGTGCTGGAACACGTCCGCGGTCAGGCCGTCCGGCACCTTCACCGACTGTCCCTGGGAGGCAACCAGCAGGTGGGCGAGAGCCTGGCCGGCTGCCGCTTCCCACTGCGGACTCCACGACCAGTAGTGGTTCGACCCAAAGCGCCCTCCCCATGTGGCGATCGGCTCGAACGGGGCCGTTTTCTCCCCTTTCGCTGCCAGCTCCGCCCAGGAGAGGGGAGCAGCGTGCACATCGTCAACGGGGACGCGGTGCACGGCATCCGAGCTGAGCCGCACTGCCTGCCAGAGCGAGCAGTCGTCGACCCTGGTCGCCACGAGCAGGCCACATGCCTCGCAGGCCATGTTGGGCCCGTCGGCTCCGTCGAGGCCGCAACAGGCACCGCCGCGCTTCTCAGGCACCAGCCGGGTTCCACGGATATCGCCGGGGGCGATGACACTCGCCCCCGGCGTGCTGTCGGACAGGGCGTGGACCGGCGCGTAGATGCCGCGCGCCTCCGCCTCGCCCGGACCGATCTCGTCCCACCTGCGCCACGGCCCTCCCCAGGGGTCCGGGTCCACGGCGAACGTCCCCGACTGCATGAGCACGGGAAGCTGGGCCCCGTTCCCGTATCTCTGGCGGGCGTGGACCGGCAGTGAGACCTGGGACAGCGGGATGGTCAACTCGGCGCCGCATCCGGCACACACGAAAACGAACAAATGCCCTCCGGCTGGGAGTCGAACGCATCCTTGCAGCTCGCCGACGGCCGGCCAACAGGTTTTCCGTTCGCCGAAGCGCTGGAGGACGTACTGCGGATCGCCTTCGTCCGTCCAAGGGTGGAGCAAGTGGTTACCGGGCATATTGCGGCCGGAGTAGCCGGAGTATGCGCGGGATAAAGAACGGGACCCCCGAGCTACGTATCGGCGGTTCCGGATGGCTCAGGGTGTAGAAGCCGCTCTGCTCAACAGAAGAGAGACCCTGATCCCATGTCCTGGCTGTCCAGATTCAGCCTCGCGCAACGGGCCCTGATCGGGCTCATGTCGATCATCGCGCTCGCCTTCGGAGCGATCGCGATACCCCAGCTCAAGCAGCAGCTGCTGCCGTGCATCGAACTGCCCGTGGTGTCCGTGCTGGCGCCGTACCAGGGCGCGTCCCCGGACGTGGTGGTGGAGAAACAGGTCGTCGAGCCCATCGAGGACAGCCTCGAAGGCGTCGACGGCATCACCCAAGTCACCTCCACCGCCAGCGAGGGCAACGCCCTGATCATGGTGTCCTTCGACTACGGCAACAACACCCAGCAGTTCGACGCCGACGCTCAGCAGGCCGTCAACCGGGCCCGCGTCCAGCTTCCGGACGATGTGGACCCGAAGGTCATCGCCGGTGCGGGGGAAGAAGGTGCAGACGGAGGTACCGGCGCAGCCGGAACCGGCCGGCGTCTGACGCACCGGACCGACGGCCGGGTCCCGCACCTCCGGGGTGCGGGACCCGGCCGTATCCTGTGCCCTCGACAGATGTAACGGGGGAGGGATCGGGGCGTGCCGCTGCACAAGGACGATCCGAAGTCGGTCGGCGGGTACCGGCTGGTGGACCGGCTGGGAGCCGGCGGCATGGGCGTCGTCTACCGGGGCAGATCCCGCTCCGGGCGCGAGGTCGCCGTCAAGGTGGTGCACGCCCAGTACGCGGAGGACCCCGTCTTCCGCACCCGCTTCCGCCAGGAGATCGCAGCCGTCCGCAAGGTCAGCGGCGCCTTCACGGCTTCTGTGGTGGACGCCGACCCGGAGGCGGGGCGGCCGTGGATGGCGACCCAGTACGTGCCCGGCAGCTCCCTCGCCGCACGCGTGCGCGAGCGCGGTCCGCTGCCGGAGGACGAGGCGCGGCGGCTGGCCCTGGGGCTGGTGGAGGCCCTGCGGGACATCCACCGGGCGGGGGTCGTCCACCGTGACCTGAAACCGGCCAACGTCCTGATCGCCGACGACGGCCCCCGCGTCATCGACTTCGGCATCTCCCGCGCGGCGGAGAACAACGCGCTGACCGAGACCGGACAGATGATCGGCACCCCGCCCTTCATGTCCCCGGAACAGCTCACCGACGCCCGCTCGGTGGGCCCGGCCTCCGATGTCTTCTCGCTGGGTTCGCTGCTGGTGTTCATGCTCACCGGCCGGGGCCCGTTCGACGCGGACAACCCCTACCTGACCGCCTACCGCGTGGTGCACACCGAACCCGCCCTGGGCGGCGTACGGCAGCCGCTGCGCGCGATGGTGGAGCGCTGCCTGGCCAAGGCCCCGGCGGACCGTCCCGCCCTGGCAGAGCTGGCCCGGGAACTCGCGACGGCCCTGCCGGAGGCGTCGGCGGACGACCTGCCGACGGTGGCGGCCCTCGACGAGACCGTACCGGCCCCTGCCCTCCGGCCCGTACCACCGGCACCGCCCCCACCACCCGCCCGCCGGCGCCGCCTGCGCCCCCTGTGGGCCGCGACCGGCGTGATAGGCGCGCTGGCCCTCGGGCTGACGGCCCATCTGCTCAGCGGCCCGGGGCAGTCCGGCGGCGAGAACGACGCCGGCCGCAAGGCAGCGCCTGTTTCCCGGTGGTCCGACGTGCCGGACGGCTGGCAGCCGTGGCAGACCTCGGTGTACGCGACAGCGGAGCAGGGAGTGAAGAAGGGAGAGGCCGTCAACTACGTCGGCTTCGAGAGCACGCAGTGCACGGCGGACGGGCGTTCGGTCTACTGCACGGGCGGCCCGACCCTTCCGGTACGCATCGACGCGCTCACCGGACGGACTCTCTGGCGCGCCGAGGCGCTGCCACCCGCCACCGGTCAGGGCGCGTACGACTTCACGCTCCTCGGCGTCACGGACGGTCTGATGCTGGTCGAGCAGGAGCACCGGACCGAAGTGGGGGGCGACAAGGTGACGTGGACGATCGCCGCCCTGGACGCCCGGACCGGGGAGCGGCTGTGGCACCGCGTGGTGAAACCCGACCAGGTCCGCCCCCACCTCTTCGGCGACACCGTGCTCGCTCCGGACGAGAGCGGCCGGTCGGTGACCGCCCGCTCGCCGCGCACCGGCGCCGCGCGCTGGACGGCACCGCTCCCGGTGGGCGACTACTGCACGCCGGCGGACGTGGGCAGGGACATCCGCCTCATGTGTGCCCCTGGCATGACGTCCACCCCGACCATGCGGCTCCTGCGGCTGGACCGGTCCGACGGCTCCTCCCGGTCCCTGACAGTGCCCCGTCTCGACACCCTGGTCGGGACCGACGACGGCCGCCTGCTCTTCCTCGACGTCGACAGGAACGACCACGACGGCCTGTACTCCCGGATACGGCTGGTCGATCCGGACAGCGGTGAGGCCGACTCGACGGAGCTGGCGCAGAAGTGCGAGAAGCCGGTGGCCCTGGCGGACGGCACGCTGTGGTGCGCGACCTCCTCCGGCCAGGTGACCGCCGTGTCGGTCCGCACGGGCAAGCAGCTGTGGCGGACCGCGACGAGCCTGGAGCAGCCGGGCACCGCCACGTACGATCCACGCGCCCGAGTCGTCTACCTGTCGAGTGCCGGCGGCCGCGTGGCGGCTCTCGACGCCCGCCGGGGGACCCTGCTCTGGGAGACCTTGCCGCGAGCCGAGCGGGTGACGGGCGGGTCCCAGACGCAGGTGCTGCTCCACCAGGGTGCCCTGGTGGTCGCCACCCCCGAGGGCGACATCTTCACCCTCGACCCCGCCCACCCCGACCGGAAGCCCGTCTCGGGGTGAGCGGCAGCCGTACGGCTACGGCTACGGCAGGGCCAGCATCCGTTCCAGGGCCAGCTTCGCGAAGGACTCCGTCTCCTTGTCGACCTCGATGCGGTTGACGAGGTTGCCCTCGGCCAGGGACTCCAGGGTCCAGACCAGGTGGGGGAGGTCGATGCGGTTCATGGTCGAGCAGAAGCAGACCGTCTTGTCGAGGAAGACGATCTCCTTGCCCTCCGGCGCGAAACGGTTCGCCAGGCGGCGGACCAGGTTCAGCTCCGTGCCGATGGCCCACTTGGAGCCGGCCGGGGCGGCCTCCAGCGCCTTGATGATGTACTCGGTCGAGCCGACGTAGTCCGCCGCGGCCACGACCTCGTGCTTGCACTCGGGGTGGACCAGGACGTTGACGCCCGGGATGCGCTCGCGCACGTCGTTCACCGAGTCCAGCGAGAAACGGCCGTGCACCGAGCAGTGGCCGCGCCACAGGATCATCTTGGCGTTGCGCAGCTCGTCCGCCGTCAGCCCGCCGTTCGGCTTGTGCGGGTTGTAGACGACGCAGTCGTCGAGCGACATGTCCATGTCGCGGACGGCGGTGTTGCGGCCGAGGTGCTGGTCCGGCAGGAAGAGCACCTTTGTCGAATCGGGCTCCCCCTGCTCGAACGCCCAGTCCAGGGCCCGCTTGGCGTTGGACGACGTACAGATCAGGCCGCCGTGCTTGCCGGTGAACGCCTTGATGTCGGCGGAGGAGTTCATGTACGAGACGGGCACGACCTGCTCGGCTATGCCGGCCTCGGTCAGCACGTCCCAGCACTCCGCGACCTGCTCGGCCGTGGCCATGTCGGCCATGGAGCACCCGGCGGCGAGGTCGGGCAGGACCACCTTCTGGTCGTCGGAGGTCAGGATGTCCGCGGACTCCGCCATGAAGTGCACGCCGCAGAACACGATGTACTCGGCCTCGGGGCGCGCGGCCGCGTCCCGGGCCAGCTTGAAGGAGTCACCGGTGACGTCCGCGAACTGGATGACCTCGTCGCGCTGGTAGTGGTGGCCGAGCACGAACACCTTGTCGCCGAGCTTCTCCTTGGCCGCGCGGGCGCGCTCGACCAGGTCCGGGTCGGACGGCGAGGGCAGGTCGCCGGGGCACTCCACACCGCGCTCGCTCTTGGGGTCGGCCTCACGGCCGAGGAGCAGCAGGGCGAGGGGCGTCGGCTGTACGTCGAGCTCCTGGGTCTGGGCGGTGGTCACGACACGCACCCTTTCTGTTCTGCGGCTCGCCGGCCCGGCGGCACCGGGTCGGCGGGGTCACCATCTGGCTTTTCGTCGAAATGACGCTATCTATCATAAGCGATTCACGTCAGTTTGACGATGGCGATAGCGTCTGTGTGACGTGAATCCCTGCGGGCGGTCGTTCATTCCCGAAAGGGCCGTTTTCCGCTTCCCGCGCCGTGTGCGAGCATGAGGAGAGAACCGCACGCACCGGTAAGACAAGCGCCCGGCCCGGAATGAATCCGCGGCCCCGCCGGTTGGAACCGTCGGCAAGCAGTCTCCGTACAACCCGGGAGAGATGTAGATGTCCGTATCGGACGAGACCAGCACCGTCACCGACGGCATCGTCCTGACCGAGGCCGCAGCGGCCAAGGTCAAGGCCCTGCTCGACCAGGAAGGCCGTGACGACCTCGCCCTGCGCGTCGCCGTCCAGCCCGGCGGCTGCTCCGGCCTGCGCTACCAGCTCTTCTTCGACGAGCGTTCCCTCGACGGTGACGTGGAGAAGGACTTCGACGGCGTCAAGGTCGTCACCGACCGCATGAGCGCCCCCTACCTGGGCGGTGCCACCATCGACTTCGTCGACACCATCGAGAAGCAGGGCTTCACGATCGACAACCCGAACGCGACGGGCTCCTGCGCCTGCGGCGACTCCTTCAGCTGAGCCGCGGCTCGGCGCGAGCGAACGGAAGGCGGCGGCCCCCTCCGACGGGGCCGCCGCCTTCCGCTGTCCGCGGGTTCTCCGGGTCCTCCGGTCCTACCGGGCCCCGGACGGGTCCTCCGGTCCTACCGGGCCCCGCGGACGGGTTCTACGGTCCTACCGGGCCCCGGACGTCTCCGGCAGCCGCGCCCCCGCCTTCTCCAGCGGGATCGCCCGGCCGTCCGAGCCCACGACCTTCCGGTCGCCGAGCGGCTCGTCCAGCGGCACCGTGCGGTGGTACACCTTGGCGATCAAGACGCAGACCTTGTCCGGCCACGGCTTCTCGGTCACGACCACCGTCACCTTGTCGTCGCTCTCGCTCGCCTTCACGTCGTAGTCGGCGCACACCCCGCCGGTGAAGCTCACGGTCAGCTCACGGCCCTCGGCGGTGTAGCCCTCCACCTGGACGTCCCGCGTGCTGGGAGCCGAGGTGGGCTTGTCGCCCGGACCGGTCGGCCGCGGGCTGGGCCGCTCGGTCGGTGTGCCGGACGGGGCGGGGGAGGTCAGGTACTTCGGTGCGACCGCCGGATGCGTCACCGTGAAGGAGTCCTCCGCGCCCGGCGCGCGCACCTCGAACAGCCAGGACGGCACCAGCGCCTGCCGGCCGTCCACATGGTGCGCGGCCAGCCCGAACACGGCTTTGTCGACCGTGATGACCTCCTTCTTCCCCGGCTTGTCCGGCTCCCCGCACGGATCCCGCTCCTCCAGCGGTACGGGGCTGGCGCAGCCGCCGATCCCCGAGCCCGGGGCGTCCGCCGACGCCGCGTTCATCAGCCCCAGCGTCTTCTCCGCGCTCAGCACGGGATACGTGTCACCCTTCACCGGCGCCTTCAGCTGGCCGCTGCCGCCCACGACCTCGCCCTGCGCGTTCACGGTGACCCCGGTCGTCCAGCCGTAGGTGGGCAGCCCGCCGACCACCGGATCGGCGTTTACCACCCGCTGGGCTCCCATGACCTGACGCGCGTCGAGCTTCGCGTCGTCCTGGCCCACCGCCTTCAGCACCGGCGCGGCGGCCTTCTTCGCGGCGGCCTCGCTCACCGGGTCGTCGGTCGCCCCGGCCGGCTTGCCCGGGCAGGCGGTGGTGCTCAGGCAGGCGTCGGGGCCGGGGGCGTAGCGGTAGAAGGTCCAGGTGCCCGGTGCCTTCTGGTTCACCTGGAGGCTCGGCCCCGAGCCGTCCTTCGCCCCGAGCCGCCAGGCCTGCCCCTGGAGCACCGGCGTCCCGGCGACACCGAGCGCGTCGGCCAGCCGGGCCACCTCCTCCTCGGTGACCTTGCCCCGCGCCCGGTACACGGCGGCCGAGCCGGGCCCCTTCGGAAGCTCGCCGTCGGCCCGGAACGTGGCGCCGTACGGATTGGGCTCACCGGGCGCGATACCGCCCGTGCCGCCGGTGCCGCCCTCGGAGTAACCGTCGAGCGCGAGCGGCGGGGGCGTGTCCCGGCCGCTCGCCCCGGACGTCGTACCGCCGTCCGGGCCGCCGGAGGCCGTGGCGGCGAGGTAGGCCCCGCCGCCCCCGGCCAGCAGCACGGCGGCCGCCACGGACGCGACGACCGCGGGGGAGCGGCGCCGGCCGCCCCCGGCGCTCTTCTCGTCCGTCCCGACGGCGTCCGTCCCGACGGAATCGTCGTTGTCGGGTCGCTCGGTGTTCACCGCATCGCTCCTAGGGTCGTATCCCGCATCCCCTCTACGGGGGACGCCGATGAGACGCGGCGGGGGAGCGCACGGTTCCCGGAAAGGCGCTGTTTCAGTCGCCGTAGTCCGACATCGCGTCGAGCAGGCGGGCGGACGCGGCCGGGACCCTCACCCCGTGGATGAGTGACGGGGAGACCGGAAGGGGAGTGACCCGCTCGGGGGCCGCCCAATGGGGAGCCATTCGGGCGCAGTCGCCGCGCAGCGCCGCCAGGTCGCCGTCGAGCTCGAACGGCTTGTGGACCTCAAGGTTCGTCATGACGGCACCGTATGCACGAAGAAGCGGGCGAAGAAAGATCTACTATCGGGTAGTTTTGGCCATTTCAGAGCCCCGGTTGAGCAGGTAGCGTGAACTGTCAATCCAGTTTTCTCCCCACAGGAGAGTCCACGCCGTGCGCATCGCAGTCACCGGCTCCATCGCCACCGACCACCTCATGACCTTCCCCGGCCGCTTCGCCGACCAGTTCGTCGCGGACCAGCTGCACACGGTCTCGCTCTCCTTCCTGGTCGACAACCTGGACGTACGCCGGGGCGGCGTCGGCGCGAACATCGCCTTCGGCATGGGCCAGCTGGGCACCAGGCCGCTGCTGGTCGGCGCCGCGGGCTTCGACTTCGACGAGTACCGCGCCTGGCTGGACCGGCACGGCGTCGACACCGGCTCGGTCCGCATCTCCGAGACCCTGCACACCGCCCGCTTCGTGTGCACCACGGACGCCGACCACAACCAGATCGGCTCCTTCTACACCGGCGCGATGAGCGAGGCCCGGCTGATCGAGCTGAAGACCGTCGCGGACCGCGTCGGCGGCCTCGACCTCGTCCTGATCGGCGCCGACGACCCCGAGGCGATGCTGCGACACACCGAGGAGTGCCGCTCCCGGTCCATCCCCTTCGCCGCCGACTTCTCCCAGCAGATCGCCCGGATGAACGGCGACGAGATCCGGATCCTGCTGGACGGCTCGACGTACCTCTTCTCCAACGAGTACGAGAAGGGCCTGATCGAGACCAAGACCGGCTGGAGCGACGAGGAGATCCTCGCCAAGGTCGGCCACCGCGTCACCACCCTCGGCTCGCGCGGCGTCCGCATCGAGCGCGTCGGCGAGGACCCGATCGAGGTCGGCTGCCCCGAGGAGGAGCGCAAGGCCGACCCCACGGGCGTCGGCGACGCCTTCCGCGCCGGGTTCCTGTCGGGACTGGCCTGGGGGGTCTCGCTGGAGCGCGCCGCGCAGGTCGGCTGCATGCTGGCCACGCTCGTCATCGAGACGGTCGGCACCCAGGAGTACCAGCTGCGCCGCGCCCATTTCATGGAGCGCTTCACCAAGGCCTACGGCGACGAGGCCGCCGCCGAGGTCCAGAAGCACCTGGTGTAACCGACGCCTACGAGACCCGGCGGACCAGGTACGCCGCGCCCTGCTCCGCCGGTTCCTCGCCCACGTACTCCTGACCCCGCATCTCGCACCACGCCGGGATGTCCAGCCGGGCCGCCTCGTCGTCCGACAGGACCCGGACCAGGCCGCCCACCGGGACGTCCCCGATGACCTTCGCCAGCTCGATGACCGGGATCGGGCAGCGCTTGCCGAGGGAGTCCACCACCAGGACGTCCTCGCGTACGACGGTCTCGGCGACCGGCGCCCCCAGCTTCTCCCGGACCCCCGCCACCGCCCCCGGCAGCACCTCCAGGAACCGCTCCACGTCCTCCGCCGCCGCCCCGAACGGCAACGACACCCGCACGTTCCCCTCGCTCAGCACCCCCATCGCCTTCAGCACATGGCTGGGCGTCAGCGTGCTGCTCGTACAGGACGATCCGGACGACACGGAGAAACCGGCGCGGTCCAGCTCGTGCAGCAGTGTCTCCCCGTCGACATAGAGACAGGAGAAGGTGACGATCCCGGGCAGCCGCCGCTCCGGATCGCCGACCACCTCCACATCCGGCACCAGCCGCGGCACCCGCGCCCGGATCCGCTCCGTCAGCTCCCGCAGCCGTACCGCCTCCCGGTCCGCCTCGACCCGCACCGCCCGCAGCGAGGCCGCCGCGGCCACGACCGCCGGAATGTTCTCGAACCCGGCCGCCCGCCCCGACTCCCGCTCGTCCGCGGGCCCTTGGGGCGCGAACCGCACCCCCTTGCGCACCACGAGCAGGCCTACTCCGGACGGACCACCCCATTTATGTGCACTCGCGGTCAACACCGACCAGTCCCCTTCGACGGGCCCCCACCCCAGCGACTGCGCGGCATCCACCAGCAACGGCACACCCGCCTCCCGGCACACCTCGGCCACCTCCACGACCGGCTGCACGGTCCCCACCTCATGGTTGGCCGACTGAAGACAGGCCAGCGCGGTGTCCGGCCGCAGCGCGTCCGCGTAGGCGGAGGGCTCCACCGCCCCCGTCCGGCCGACGGCGACCTGGGTGACCGAGCCGCCCTCCCGCTCGTGCACGTCCGCCGAATGGAGCACGGAGGAATGTTCCACCGCTGACACGATCAGGTGACGTCCGACGCGCCGCCGCCCCGCCAACACCCCAGCGACACCGGCGTGCACGGCCGTGGTGCCGGAGGAGGTGAAGGTCAGCTCGTCGGGACGGCAACCGACGGCCTCGGCAGCGGCCTCCCGCGCCGCATCCAGCAGCATCCGAGCCCGCCGCCCCTCCCGATAAAGGCGCGCGGGATCGGCCCACCCTTCATCCAGGGACGCCAACAGCGCCTGACGGGCGACGGGATGAAGAGGGGCAGCGGAGGCGGCGTCAAAGTAGGACACACCCCAACGCTAAGACGTCCGGCAGCGCGGCGGACGTCAGGGGCGCGGGGAACTGCGCGACGAGCCACGATGCACCCGCACCCGCCAAACAAGCGAACCACCCGAGTTACTAGGCCCCCCTCCTCGCGCGACGCGAAATCGCGTCGGCTAGGGTTTGGTCCGCATAAACATCCAAACCCCTGCCCGACGCAGGGCGGCGACCGACCAGCGAGAAGGCCAGGCCGCAGCCGATCCGCGCGGGCGAGACTCTCGGGAAGGCGCTACGTGAGTCCCAACGGCTCCGACCGCTCGCCGCGGCGCCCGATGCGGCGGAAGCTGCTGCAGGCAATGACCGCGGGCCTGGTCCTGGCGACCGCCACCGGTTGCACATACAAGGACTTCCCCCGCCTTGGTATGCCCACCCCGACCACGGAAGAGGCTCCGCGGATCCTCTCCCTGTGGCAGGGCTCCTGGGCTGCCGCGCTCGCCGTCGGCGTGCTGGTGTGGGGCCTGATCCTGTGGAGTGCCATCTTCCACCGGCGCAGCCGCACCAAGGTCGAAGTTCCTCCGCAGACCCGGTACAACATGCCCATCGAGGCGCTGTACACCGTGGTCCCGCTGATCATCGTCTCGGTGCTCTTCTACTTCACGGCTCGCGACGAGTCGAAGCTCCTTGAGCTCAAGGACAAGCCCGACGTGACCATCAACGTCGTCGGCTTCCAGTGGAGCTGGTGCTTCAACTACGTCGAGGGCGTCGACGGTTCCACCGGTGACGCCACCAAGGCCAAGGAACTGGACGCGATTCCGGACCGCTTCAAGGAAGACTTCCCGGCCAACGCCGGCGGCGTCTACGACTGCGGTATCCCCGGCACCGTCAACGAACAGACCGGCAACCCGGGCCCCACCCTGTGGCTGCCGGAGGGCAAGCGGGTCCGCTTCGTCCTCACCTCGCGTGACGTGATCCACTCCTTCTGGGTGGTGCCGTTCCTGATGAAGCAGGACGTCATCCCCGGCCACACCAACGCCTTCGAGGTGACCCCCAACCAGGAAGGCACCTTCCTGGGCAAGTGCGCCGAGCTCTGCGGCGTCGACCACTCCCGGATGCTGTTCAACGTGAAGGTCGTCTCCCAGGAGCGCTACGAGCAGCACCTGCAGGACCTCGTGAAGAAGGGGCAGACCGGTTACGTTCCCGCCGGCATCGCGCAGACGAGCCACGAGAAGAACCGGGAGACGAACAACCTGTGAGCATCCTCAACGAACCCCAGGGTGCCGCGGCAGCTGAGGACTCGTACGAGAACGAGCTGCCGGTCAGGCGCAAGCAGCCCGGCAACGTCGTGGTGAAGTGGCTGACGACCACCGACCACAAGACGATCGGAACGCTGTACCTCGTCACGTCGTTCGCGTTCTTCTGCATCGGTGGCCTGATGGCCCTGCTGATGCGCGCGGAGCTGGCCCGTCCGGGCCTGCAGATGATGTCGAACGAGCAGTTCAACCAGGCGTTCACGATGCACGGCACGATCATGCTGCTGATGTTCGCGACGCCGCTGTTCGCCGGCTTCGCGAACTGGATCATGCCGCTGCAGATCGGCGCCCCGGACGTCGCCTTCCCGCGTCTGAACATGTTCGCCTACTGGCTGTACCTGTTCGGCTCGCTCATCGCGGTCGGCGGCTTCCTGACCCCGGACGGCGCGGCCAACTTCGGCTGGTTCGCCTACAGCCCGCTCTCGGACGCGGTCCGCTCCCCGGGCGTCGGCGCCGACATGTGGATCATGGGTCTGGCCTTCTCCGGCTTCGGCACCATCCTCGGCTCGGTCAACTTCATCACCACGATCATCTGCATGCGCGCACCCGGCATGACGATGTTCCGTATGCCGATCTTCACCTGGAACGTGCTGCTGACCGGTGTGCTGGTCCTGCTCGCCTTCCCGGTGCTGGCGGCGGCGCTGTTCGCGCTGGAGGCGGACCGCAAGTTCGGCGCGCACATCTTCGACTCGGCCAACGGCGGAGCGCTGCTGTGGCAACACCTCTTCTGGTTCTTCGGCCACCCAGAGGTGTACATCATCGCCCTGCCGTTCTTCGGCATCGTCAGTGAGATCATCCCGGTCTTCTCGCGCAAGCCGATGTTCGGCTACATGGGTCTGATCGGCGCGACCATCGCGATCGCGGGCCTGTCCGTGACGGTGTGGGCCCACCACATGTACGTCACCGGCGGTGTGCTGCTGCCGTTCTTCTCCTTCATGACGTTCCTCATCGCCGTACCGACCGGTGTGAAGTTCTTCAACTGGATCGGCACGATGTGGAAGGGCAGCCTGTCGTTCGAGACACCGATGCTCTGGGTGACCGGCTTCCTGGTGACCTTCACCTTCGGCGGTCTGACCGGTGTCATCCTGGCCTCGCCGCCGATGGACTTCCACGTCTCGGACTCGTACTTCGTGGTGGCCCACTTCCACTACGTGGTGTTCGGCACCGTGGTGTTCGCGATGTTCGCCGGCTTCCACTTCTGGTGGCCGAAGTTCACCGGCAAGATGCTCGACGAGCGGCTGGGCAAGATCACCTTCTGGACGCTGTTCGTCGGCTTCCACGGCACCTTCCTCGTCCAGCACTGGCTGGGCGCCGAGGGCATGCCGCGCCGGTACGCCGACTACCTCGCGGCCGACGGCTTCACCGCCCTGAACACGGTCTCCACGATCAGCTCGTTCGTGCTTGGCGCGTCGATCCTGCCGTTCTTCTACAACATCTGGAAGACGGCCAAGTACGGCAAGAAGATCGAGGTCGACGACCCGTGGGGCTACGGCCGCTCGCTGGAGTGGGCCACGTCCTGCCCGCCGCCCCGGCACAACTTCCTCACCCTGCCGCGCATCCGCAGCGAATCGCCGGCGTTCGACCTGCACCACCCTGAGATCGCGGCTCTCGACCAGCTCGAGAACGCCCCTCACGGTGACAAGGCCCTGGCTGGTGGCAAGGAGGCCGGCAAGTGAAGGTCCAAGGCAAGATGTTCATGTGGCTGAGCGTCTTCGTCCTCGCCATGGCGGTCGTCTATGGCGTCTGGTCGAAGGAGCCGGCCGGTACCACGGCGCTCTTCCTGTCGTTCGGTCTGTGCATCATGGTCGGCTTCTACCTGGGCTTCACCGCCAAGCGGGTCGACGTGGGCGCGCAGGACGACAAGAACGCCGACGTGGCGGACGACGCCGGCGAGGTGGGCTTCTTCAGCCCGCACAGCTGGCAGCCGCTGTCGCTGGCCGTCGGCGGTGCGTTCGCGTTCCTCGCGGTCGCCATCGGATGGTGGCTGATGTACTTCTCCGCCCCGCTGCTCCTGATCGGCATCTGGGGCTGGGTCTTCGAGTACTACCGCGGTGAGAACCGCACCCAGTAACACGCCTCGCGCGTTCTGGAGCCCGGACACTCCGTCAGGAGCGTCCGGGCTCCTTCTTTTGCCGCAACGATCGTCCCCCGGAGGGACTACCCGCCGCGCCGGTGCTGACGAAGCTCCCTAGCGTGAGCGACATGAACCCCTCTCCGCCCACCCGCACCGTCGTCAGCTGCACGCTGCTGGTGATCGCCCTCAGCGCGAGCGTCACCGCATGCGGCAGCGACGGCCACCCGCTGTCCGCCGCGCCGTACGACGCGGCGGACCAGATCTCCTTCAACGGCCCCACGGGCGACGGGAAGAAGGCCGACCCGGACAAGCCCCTGGAGGTCACCGCCGACGGCTCCGGGCGCATCACGGACGTCACGGCCGTGGACGCCACAGGGCGCTACGTGGCGGGCGAACTCGACGCCGGCGGAGGTCGCTGGCACAGCACCTCTCCGCTGGCCGCCAACGCCCGCTACACGGTCCGTGTGTCCACCGAGAACCGGGACGGCGCCCCCGGCCGCCGAGTCCTCACCTTCGACACCGGCAAGCCGCTCACCAAGAAGCGACTGAACGTCACCTTCGGCCCCCGAGCGGGCACGTACGGCGTCGGCCAGCCCCTCACCGCCGAACTGAGCAGGCCCGTCAAGGACAAGGCGCAGCGGGCCGTCGTGGAGCGCGCCCTCAAGGTCGACTCCATGCCCGCCGCGGAAGGCGCCTGGCACTGGGTGGACGACAAGAAGCTCCACTACCGCCCCAAGGAGTACTGGCCCGCCAAGGCCACCATCCGGGTCCGCAGCAACCTGCACGGCGTCAGGATCAGCGACCGGCTGTGGGGCGGCCGGGCCAAGCCCCTACGGATCACGACGGGTGACCGCGTCATCGCGGTGACGGACGCCTCGTCCCACTGGATGACGGTCTACCGCAACGGCAAGGAGATCAGGTCCATGCCGGTCACCACCGGCAAGCCCGGCTTCGAGACCCGCAACGGCGTCAAGGTGGTGCTGGGCAAGGAACGCCTCGTACGGATGCGCGGCACCAGCATCGGCATCCCGCGCGGCTCGTCGGAGTCGTACGACCTGCGCGTGCACTACGCCACCCGGGTCACCTGGAGCGGCGAGTACGTGCACGCCGCCCCCTGGTCCGTGGGCTCCCAGGGGTACGCCAACGTCAGCCACGGCTGCACCGGCATGAGCACCGGCAACGCCGAGTGGTTCTTCGACAACGTCCGCGAGGGCGACGTCGTCAAGGTCGTCAACTCCCAGGGCAACACGATGGCCCCGTTCGGCAACGGCTACGGCGACTGGAACCTCACCTGGAAGAACTGGCGCAAGGGCAGCGCCCTGCTCAGCGGCACCCCGGAGGGCCCGAGCGCCGAGGAGAGGGCAAGGCTACGCCCGGAAAGTGTCTGAGGCACGTCAGGGCCGGCGCGCCCCAAAGGGGCGCGGGGAACTGCGCGACCAGCCACGGCGGTGCCGCAGACGACTGACGGCCCATCGCCGCACTTCCAGCGGAGCGCCTACGCGCTCAAAACCTTCCGCTCCCGCAACAACGCGGCCAGCGCCCCCGCGAACTCCACCGGATCCACCGGCAGCGTCACCGCCGCCTCGGCCCGACTCCAGGTGGCCAGCCACGCATCCTGCGGCCGCCCGATCAGCAGCAGCACCGGCGGGCAGTTGAACACCTCGTCCTTGATCTGCCGGCACACCCCCATGCCCCCCATGGGCACGGCCTCGCCGTCCAGCACACAGACGTCGATCCCGCCCTTGTCCAGCTCCTTCAGCACGGCCGCGGGGGTCGCACACTCCAGGAACTCGACCAACGGGGCATCAGGGGCCGGCCGCCTGCCGGAGGCAAGCCGCACTTGCTCGCGGGTGTTGGAATCGTCGCTGTAGACCAGCACCGTGGCGGTCGGCTGCATTGTTCCTCCGTGACGTCAGCGTCGTAAGGACAGGCCCGTTGAGGCGGATGCTACTCCCATGAACACCACGTCAACACCGGTATGGAGCAGGGAGACACTCCGAACGGCACCCCCCGGAGTGAGGGCGGGATAAGCGACCGACATAATGTCGGTCGTGGCGACAGCAACGACAGTAGAAACCGGGCACGCGCACCCGTCGGTCAATCGACCGAACCTCACCAGCGTCGGAACCATCATCTGGCTGAGTTCCGAGCTGATGTTCTTCGCGGCCCTCTTCGCGATGTACTTCACCCTCCGATCGGTGACCGGTCCCGACTTCTGGAAGGAGAAGGCAGACTTCCTGAACTTCCCCTTCGCGCTGACCAACACCACGATCCTGGTGCTCTCCTCCCTCACCTGCCAGCTCGGCGTGTTCGCCGCCGAGCGAGGTGATGTGAAGAAGCTCCGGATGTGGTTCATCGTCACCTTCGTGATGGGTGCGATCTTCATCGGCGGCCAGGTCTACGAGTACACCGAGCTGGTGAAGCACGAGGGCCTCTCGCTCTCCTCCGATGCGTACGGCTCGGTCTTCTACCTGACCACCGGCTTCCACGGACTGCACGTGACGGGCGGTCTCATCGCCTTCCTGCTGGTCCTCGGTCGTACGTACGCGGCCAAGAGGTTCACCCACGAGCAGGCGACCGCCGCGATCGTCGTGTCCTACTACTGGCACTTCGTCGATGTCGTCTGGATCGGCCTCTTCGCCACGATCTACATGATCAAGTAGCCGGGCCCGCTCCCGCGCCCTGCGAGCGCACAGGCAAGCAGGCGCACATCCCAGATGCATCGACGCAGAAGATCCTGACACCGGGGTAATCCGTGAAAAAGCTCTCCGCACGACGACGCCATCCGCTGGCGGCGGTCGTCGTCCTACTCCTCGCGCTGGCGGCCACTGGGGGGCTGTACGCCTTTGTCGCGCCCACGGGCAAGGCGCAGGCAGACGAAACCGCCCAGTCTCTCGCCATCGACGAGGGTAAGAAGCTCTACGCCGTAGGCTGCGCCAGCTGCCACGGAACCGGCGGTCAGGGCACCTCCGACGGCCCGAGCCTGGTGGGCGTCGGCGCCGCTGCCGTCGACTTCCAGGTCGGCACCGGCCGCATGCCGGCCGCGACCTCCCAGAGCGCCCAGGCGCCGCGGAAGAAGGTCGTCTACACGCAGGCCCAGATCGACCAGCTCGCGGCGTACATCGCCTCGCTGGGCGCCGGCCCGTCCATCCCGACCGAGGCGGAGTACGGCCCCCAGGGCGCCGACATCGCCAAGGGTGGCGAGCTGTTCCGCAACAACTGCGCGCAGTGCCACAACTTCACCGGCAAGGGCGGTGCGCTGACCCACGGCAAGTACGCGCCCAACCTTGAGGGCGTGGACCCGAAGCACATCTACGAGGCCATGCAGACCGGCCCGCAGAACATGCCTTCCTTCCCCGACACCACGCTGTCGGAGCAGAACAAGAAGGACATCATCGCGTACCTGAACGCGGTCAACGGTGACGAGACCGAGAACCCGGGCGGTCTTGCGCTGGGCGGACTCGGTCCGGTCAGCGAGGGCCTGTTCGCCTGGATCTTCGGACTCGGCGCGCTGATCTCGGTCGCCGTGTGGGTCGCCGCTCGGACCGCAAAGGCCAAGAAGTCATGAGTAGCCAAGACATTCCAGAAGAGAACCTGCCCGCTGAGCAGGACGCACACGGCGCGGTGAGCGTCGCGGACGAGAAGGACCCGTTCGCGGACCCCGGCCTGCCGCCCCACGAGCACCGGATCCAGGACATCGACGAGCGGGCCGCCAAGCGGTCCGAGCGCACGGTCGCCTTCCTGTTCACGGTGTCGATGCTGGCGACCATCGGCTTCATCGCCTCCTACGTGGCGATCGACGTCGACAAGTCGGTCTACATCTTCCCGCTGGGTCACATCAGCGCGCTGAACTTCGCGCTCGGTATGACGCTCGGCATCTCGCTGTTCTGCATCGGCGCGGGCGCGGTCCACTGGGCCCGCACCCTGATGTCGGACGTGGAGATCGCCGACGAGCGTCACCCGATCGAGGCGCCCCCCGAGGTCAAGGCCAAGGTCATGGCCGACTTCGCGGCCGGTGCCAAGGAGTCCGCGCTCGGCCGCCGCAAGCTGATCCGCAACTCGATGTTCGGTGCGCTGGCGCTGTTCCCGCTCTCCGGTGTCGTGCTGCTGCGTGACCTCGGCCCGCTGCCGGGCACGTCCCTGCGCCACACCCTGTGGGGCAAGGGCAAGCTGCTGGTCAACATGAACACCAACGAGCCGCTGCGTCCGTCGGACATCGCGGTCGGCTCCCTGACCTTCGTCAAGCCCGAGGGTCTGGAGGAGCACGACCACGACTTCCAGAAGGAGATCGCCAAGGCGGCCGTGATGATCGTCCGGATCCAGCCGGACAACATCAAGGACAAGCGCGAGCTCGAGTGGTCCCACGAGGGCATCGTGGCGTACTCGAAGATCTGCACCCACGTCGGTTGCCCGATCTCCCTGTACGAGCAGCAGACGCACCACGCGCTCTGCCCCTGCCACCAGTCCACCTTCGACCTCGCCGACGGCGCCCGAGTGATCTTCGGCCCGGCCGGCCACGCCCTGCCGCAGCTGCGCATCGGCGTGAACGACGAGGGCTACCTCCAGGCGCTCGGCGACTTCGACGAGCCGGTCGGTCCTGCCTTCTGGGAGCGCGGATGAGCACCAACGAGACCAACGAGACCCGGCGCGGCAAAGCGCCGGCCGGCGAGCGCGTCGCCGACTGGGCCGACGGTCGGCTGGGGATCTACTCCCTGGCCAAGGCCAACATGCGCAAGATCTTCCCCGACCACTGGTCGTTCATGCTGGGCGAGGTCTGCCTCTACAGCTTCATCATCATCATCCTCACGGGTGTGTACCTGACGCTGTTCTTCCACCCGTCGATGAACGAGGTGGAGTACCACGGCAGCTACATCCCGATGCAGGGACAGCTCATGTCGGAGGCGTTCAGCTCCACGCTGCACATCTCCTTCGACGTGCGCGGTGGTCTGCTCATCCGGCAGATCCACCACTGGGCCGCGCTGATCTTCCTCGCGGGCATGTTCGTGCACATGATGCGCGTGTTCTTCACGGGCGCGTTCCGCAAGCCGCGTGAGGTCAACTGGCTGTTCGGCTTCCTGCTGTTCGTCCTCGGCATGTTCACCGGCTTCACCGGTTACTCGCTCCCGGACGACCTGCTCTCCGGCACCGGTGTCCGCTTCATGGAGGGCGCGATCCTGTCCGTGCCGATCGTCGGCACGTACATCTCGTTCTTCCTCTTCGGCGGCGAGTTCCCGGGCGGCGACTTCGTGGCCCGCTTCTACTCGATCCACATCCTGCTGCTGCCGGGCATCATGCTCGGCCTGGTGGTCGCCCACCTGATCCTGGTCTTCTACCACAAGCACACGCAGTTCGCGGGCCCCGGCAAGACGAACAACAACGTCGTCGGCATGCCGCTGCTGCCGGTCTACATGGCCAAGGCCGGAGGCTTCTTCTTCCTGGTCTTCGGTGTCATCGCGGCCATCTCGGCGATCGCCACGATCAACCCCGTCTGGTCCATCGGCCCCTACCGTCCGGACATGGTGTCGACCGGCGCCCAGCCGGACTGGTACATGGGCTTCTCCGAGGGCCTGATCCGTGTCATGCCGGGCTGGGAGATCAACTTCTGGGGTCACACGCTCGTCCTGGGTGTGTTCATCCCGCTGATGATCTTCCCGCTGGTCCTGGTCTCGATCGCGGTCTACCCGTTCATCGAGGCCTGGGTCACCGGCGACAAGCGCGAGCACCACATCCTGGACCGCCCGCGCAACGCGCCGACGCGCACCGCCTTCGGCGCCGCGTGGATCTCCTGGTACTTCGTGCTGCTCGTCGGTGGTGGAAACGACCTCTGGGCCACCCACTTCCACCTGTCGATCAACGCGATCACCTGGTTCGTCCGCATCGGCTTCTTCGTCGTGCCGGTCGTGGTGTTCATCGCCACCAAGCGGATCTGCCTCGGCCTCCAGCGCCGTGACAAGGACAAGGTGCTGCACGGCCGCGAGTCGGGCATCATCAAGCGCCTGCCGCACGGTGAGTTCATCGAGGTGCACGAGCCGCTCAGCCAGGAGCAGCTGCACACGCTCACCGCGCACGAGCAGTACAAGCCGGCCGAGATCGGCCCGACGGTCGACGAGAACGGCGTCGAGCGCAAGGTGAAGGGCTCCGAGAAGCTGCGCGCCAAGCTCAGCCAGGCGTACTACGGCGAGGAGTCGCAGATTCCGAAGCCGACCGTCGAGGAGTACAAGGAGATCACGAGCGGCCACGGCCACCACTGATCACTCCGGCGTCGCCACGCCACCCAAAGGGCCCCGTCCGGTCTTCGGACGGGGCCCTTTGGCATGCCCCCCGGCTGGATAGGGTGGGGGCACACTTCTCCGTCCCACACCTGTCTACGACACCCAGGAGCGGCCTTATGAGCGCTGTGACCCCCGCTGGAGGCGACACCGCGGCGGGCCGTTCCTGGCCCGACGTCCTGAGTGTCCTGCTCGCCGGACGTGATCTGAGCGCCGACGACACGGCGTGGGCCATGAACCGCTTCATGAGCGGCGAGGCGACGGACGCCCAGATCGCCGGCTTCATGGTGGCGCTGCGGGCCAAGGGCGAGACCGTGGAGGAGATCACCGGTCTCGTCGAGGCGATGTACGCGCACGCGCAGCCGCTCGACATCCCGGGACCGGCCGTCGACATCGTCGGCACGGGCGGCGACCGGGCCAGGACGGTCAACATCTCGACGATGTCCGCCATCGTGATCGCGGGCACCGGCGCGAAGGTCGTCAAGCACGGCAACCGGGCCTCGTCCTCGGCGAGCGGCTCCTCGGACGTACTGGAGAAGCTCGGCATCAACCTGGACCTGTCACCCGAACGGGTGGCGCAGGTGGTGGACCAGGCCGGGATCACCTTCTGCTTCGCGGCCAAGTTCCACCCCTCGATGCGGTTCGTCGGCGCGGTCCGCCGGGACCTCGGGATCCCGACCTCGTTCAACCTGCTCGGCCCGCTGACCAACCCGGCCCGGGTCACCTCCTCGGCGATCGGCTGCTTCGACACCCGCATGGCCGGGCTCATGGCCGGCGTGCTGGCCGAACGCGGCTCGTCCGCGCTGGTGTTCCGCGGCGACGACGGCCTCGACGAGCTGACCACCACGGCCACCTCCCGGGTGTGGGTCGTGCGCGACGGCAAGGTCACCGAGGAGCCCTTCGACCCGCGGGACGTCGGCGTCGAGCTGGTCCCGGTGGAGGCGCTGCGGGGCGCGGACGCGGCGTACAACGCCGAGGTCGCCCGGCGGCTCCTCGACGGCGAGCCGGGGCCCGTGCGCGAGGCGGTGCTGCTGAACTCGGCGGCCGCGCTGGTCGCCCTGCACCCGACCGGGGCCCCGCTGACGGAGCAGATCCGCGCCGGGATGGCGCAGGCCGCCGAGTCCATCGACTCGGGCGCGGCCAAGCGGACGCTGGAGCGCTGGGTGGCGGCCAGCAACGCGTAGGGTCCGCGCCGGGATGTCCCGCGATCCGGACACGGGTTGCGGGACATCGATCACTTCACGTACGTTCCTGAACCAGGTCATGAGTGACAGTCATGAGGCCCCGGCCGACTGTCCGGCAACCCTCCGTCCGTGGCGGGGTGCCCCGGGTGAGGACCAGGCCGTAGCCAGAAGGCTTACGGCAAGCACGTGACCAGGAGA
Source organism: Streptomyces sp. TRM68416 (assembly GCF_014596915.1). Classification (GTDB taxonomy): domain Bacteria; phylum Actinomycetota; class Actinomycetes; order Streptomycetales; family Streptomycetaceae; genus Streptomyces. Next base: position 19,768 of record NZ_JACVWU010000001.1, on the reverse strand, counting down.
TTCCCGTGAGCAAGCGAATGCGATAGGGCCGCTGAGCCCCACCTCCGCGCACCCTCTTCCACCTTCTTTCACGGGAGTTCCCCCATGTCTTCGCTCACCGCTGCCGCCGATCTGACCGTTTGTGCCCCGCTGCCCGTTCTGGGGCGAGATGTCACCGTCCCGCTCGTCACAGGTGGCGAAGTGACCTACGCGGCCCTCGACTACGCCGCCAGCGCCCCCGCCCTCCAGCGGGTCTGGGACGACGTGGCCGCCTACGCGCCCTACTACGGCAGCGTCCACCGGGGCGCCGGGTACCTCTCCCAGCTCTCCACGGACCTCTTCGAGAACGCCCGCCGGACCGTCGCCGAGTTCCTCGACTGCCGCGCGGACGACCAGCTGGTCTTCACCCGGTCCACCACCGACTCGCTCAATCTGCTCGCCGCCGCGCTGCCCGCCGACTGCCAGGTCTTCGTCTTCGAGACCGAGCACCACGCCTCGCTGCTGCCCTGGCAGGACGCGAAGGTCACCTACCTCGACGCCCCGCGCAGCCCGCGACAGGCCGTGGCCACCTTGGAACACGCCCTCGCCGACCGCGACCCCTACGGCCCGGCCCTGGTCTGCGTCACCGGCGCCTCCAACGTCACCGGCGAGCTGTGGCCCGTACGGGAACTCGCCGCCGCCGCCCACGCGCACGGCGCGCGGATCGTCCTCGACGCCGCCCAGCTCGCCCCGCACCACCCGGTGTCCGTGCGCGACCTCGACGTCGACTGGGTCGCCTTCTCCGGCCACAAGCTCTACGCGCCCTTCGGCTCCGGTGTGCTGGCCGGCCGCGCCGACTGGCTGCGCGCGGCCGAGCCGTACCTCGCGGGCGGCGGCGCCAGCCGCAGGGTCACCCGGCGCGCGGACGGGGGAGTGGACGTGGAGTGGCACGACAGCGCCGCCCGCCACGAGGCCGGCTCCCCGAACGTCATCGGCGCCTACTCCATCGCGTCGGCCTGCAAGGCGCTGACGGAGGCCGGTTTCGACACCCTCGTCGCCCGCGAGCAGTACCTGATCGAGAAGGTCCGCGCGGGCCTCGCCGAGGTCCCCGAGGCGAAGATCCTCTCCCTCTTCGGCGACGACGCACCCCGGGTCGGCGTGATCTCCTTCGTCGTCGAGGGCTGGAACAGCTCCCACTTCGCGGCCGCGCTCTCCGCCGAGTACGGCATCGGCGTCCGCGACGGCCTGTTCTGCGCCCACCCCTTGGTGCGCACCCTGCTCGGCAGCGACCCGCAGACCCAGGGCGAGTGCGGTGCCCCCGAGGCGGCGCCCGGCGAGAAGTCCCTCAACGCGATCCGGGTCAGCTTCGGCGCGGGCACCCCGGACGAGCACGTGGAGCGCTTCGTGACCGCGGTGCGCGAACTCGTCACCGAGGGCGCGAAGTGGACCTACCGGACCGAGGACGGGCGGTGCGTCCCGGCCGTCTGACGGGGTGTGCGGCGGATCCGGGTCAGGAGTCCAGGCCGAGCGCGAACGCCGCCTCCAGGTCGTGCTGGGAGTACGTGCGGAACGCCACGTGGGTGTCCGTGCCCTCCACGCCGGGGATCTTGCTGATGCGGCCGGGGATGACCTCGGCGAGGTCCTCGTGCTGCTTGACGCGGACCATCGCGATCAGGTCGTAGGTGCCGGTGACGGAGAAGACCTCGCTCACGCTGTCCAGTGAGGCGATCTGCTCCGCGATCTCGGGGATCCGGTCCACGCTGGTCTTGATGAGGACGATCGCGGTGATCACGGCTGGTTCTCTCCCTCGGGGGCCGGCGTCGCTGGGGTGGCCTTCACTCTAGTCCCACGGCCGAACCGCACCCAGGCGAAGCAGAGGCCGAGGCCGAAGCCCACCAGGTGCGCCAGATACGCCACCCCGGGCCCGCTCGCCGCCCGCCCCGCCGCCAGCCACTGCAGGGCCGCCCAGAACGGCAGCACGACCCACGCCGGGAAGCGCAGCGGCAGGAAGAAGAGGAAGGGCAGCAGGCTGGTCACCCGGGCCCGCGGGAACAGCGCCAGGAAGGCGCCGAGGACCGCGGAGATCGCGCCGGACGCGCCGACCAGGGACTGCTGGGACGCTGCGTTGGCGGCCGCGTAGCCCAGCAGGGCCAGGTAGCCGCAGCCCAGGTAGAAGAGGGTGAACTGGACGCGGCCCATCCGTTCCTCGGTCAGTACGCCGAAGACGTAGAGAAAGAGCATGTTGCCGAGCAGGTGGACCCAGCTGCCGTGGACGAAGAGGGCGGTGGCCGGGGTCAGGGCGGCGCGGGCCGAGCCTTCGAACAGCTCGGCCGGGACGACGCCCCAGCGGCGGAAGTGGGCGCGCTGCGCGGCGAGCAGTTCCTCGCCGCCGCCGTAGACCGGATTGAGGCCCGAGGCGGGGCCGATCAGGAAGATCAGCGTGCACAGGGCGATCAGTCCGTATGTCACCGGCGCGGGCGTCCGGATCGCTCGGCGGACCGTCGTACCCCAGGTGCTGATCATGAACACAGAGCATGACGTAACAGGATGGAATAGAACAGACTGCCTCGCCGCCGTGGACGCCCGAGCGGCGAGTACCCGCCAGGCCGTAGGGTTACGAGCCACACGCACCGGGGACACCGGTGAGTCACCGACACTGGAAGGAAAGAACAGTCGCGATGACGGTTCCCCTGCCGACCGCCACCACGCGGTGGCGCTGCACCCTCTGCGGCAACCTCACCCGCTTCGACGTGACGCGTTCGTCGAAGGTCGTCGAGTACGTCCACCTGGACCTGGCCGGCGAACCGAAGGTGGAGGAGCGCGAGGTGGTCAGTGAGACCATCGAGTCGGTCCGCTGCCGCTGGTGCAACGCCGTGGACCAGGTGGAACTCGTGGACAGGCCGGGCGCCGGCTCCTGAGCGGAGCGGGCCCCGCACGGGCGATCCCCCTCGCCGGGGGATCCGCACAGGCATTGGGGTGACAACGGATGGTGGAGACCACAGGCGGGGGGCCGGGCGACGGCGCCGCCGAGGTGCTCGACCGTCCGCTGCCCGACGGAGTGCGCAGAAGAGTCGTACAGATCGTCTCCGACGGCTTCGGCGGGCTGACCGTCGGTGAACTGCCCGCCCAGCTACGGCAGTACGCCCGGTTCGCACCGAACCGGCGGGCCAAGTTCGCGGGCAACGCGATGGCCGCCGCACTGGAGACCGATCCACTGTTCCGGCAGCGCATCGGGGAGAAGCTGAGAGAGGCCCAGCCGGAACTCTCCGGCGCACTCGACTCCGGCGCACCACCCCCGGCCGCGGATCCGCTCGACGTCGCGGCCGCGGCCTATGTACTGCGGCCCACCGGTTGGGTGAAGCTCGTGACCGCGGCCGGCGAGGAGGCCCAGCGGGCCGACGCCGAGCGGGCCGACGAGGAGAGCCGGGCCGAGCTGGAGCGGCTGCGCGAGGAACTCGCCCAGGCCAGGGAACAGACCCGGACGGAGACCGAGCGGCTGCGCGGCGAGCTGGAGGCCGCCAAGAAGGAAGCGGAATCGCTTCACCGCAAGCTGCGCGCCGCCCTCAGCGACGTCAAGCGCGGCGAGGCCGCGCTGCGCAAGGTGCACGGCGAGATCGAGGCCATGCGCGCCGAGGCGCACGCACAGGTGTCCGCCGCCGAGAGCGAGGCCCGGCGGCTCAAGGGGCGGCTCGGTGAGGCCGAGGCGGCGCTGGAGGCCACCCGCAGGGCCGCCCGCGAGGGGCGCAGCGTGGAGGACATGCGGGTCCGGCTGCTGCTCGACACCCTGCTCGACGCCACCCAAGGGCTGCGCCGGGAGCTGGCGTTGCCACCGGTGTCGGTGCGTCCGGCGCAGACCGTGGACGCGGTCGAACCGGGACGTATGACACCGAAGGACATCGCCGCGCGGGCGCTGTCCGAGAACGACCCCGCGATCCTCGACCAGTTGCTCGCCCTGCCCCAGGCGCATCTGGTCGTCGACGGCTACAACGTCACCAAGACCGGCTATCCCCAGATGCCGCTGGAGAAGCAGCGGCTGAGGCTGCTCGGGCAGCTCTCGCAGCTCGCCGCGCAGACCGGCGCCGAGGTGACGTGCGTCTTCGACGGCGCCGAACTGGCCGCGCCGGTGCTGCTCGCGCCGCCGCGCGGGGTCCGGGTGCTGTTCTCCAAGCCCGGTGTCACGGCGGACGAGCTGATTCGCCAGCTGGTGCGCGCCGAGCCGCCCGGCCGGCCGGTCATCGTCGTCTCGACCGACCGCGAGGTGGCGGACGGGGTCGCCCGGGCGGGCGCCCGGCCGGTCGCTTCTGCGGTGCTTCTCAGGCGACTGTCCTGAAGGTCAACGTACAAACGCATTGCCCGAATTGGCGGAAGTGTCACGCGACGTAGCGTCAATCCGAGATCACTGCACGTGGGTTGATGGCAAAAAATGCGGACCGTAACCGGGGTAAATCGCCCACGGGTTTGAACTGATCACAGCTGTGTCACTAGGGTCTGCCTTCGAACCTTCGATCGCGAGATCACTCAGAAGAAGGAGTTCGCCTCCGTGGCGTCCCACCGTCGACCCAAGCAGCCGAGCCGTGCACGTGTGACCGTGCTGACCACCGCCGCCGCAGCCGCCGTGGCCATCAGCTCGCAGGCAGCCAACGCCGCTCCCAGTGAGAAGCCGAGCAAGGACGAGGTCAAGGCCAAGGTCGACAAGCTCTACGAAGAGGCCGAGCACGCGACCGAGAAGTACAACGGCGCCAAGGAGAAGCAGGAGAAGCTCCAGAAGGAGATCTCCACCATCCAGGACAACGTCGCGCGCGGTCAGGAAGACCTCAACGAGCTGCGTGACTCCATAGGCCTGGCCGCCGCCGCCCAGTACCGCACCGGGTCGATCGACTCCTCCCTCCAGCTCTTCCTGTCCTCCGATCCGGACGACTACCTCGACAAGGCCTCCACACTCGACCAGTTGAGCGGCCAGCAGGTCGAGGCGCTGAAGAAGATCCAGGACAAGCAGCGCGAACTCGCCCAGGACCGGGCCGAGGCCACCGAGAAGCTCAAGGACCTCGCCTCCACCCGGACCGAGCTGGGCAAGAACAAGAAGGAAGTCCAGGCGAAGCTGGCCGAGGCGCAGCGGCTGCTCAACACGCTGACCGCCGCCGAGAAGGCCGCCCTCGCCGCCAAGGAGGAGCGGGCCAGCCGGTCCTCCGCCGACCGCGTCCAGCTCGGCGACGCCCCCGCCGGCTCCGGCCGCGTGATGTCCGCCTACCAGGCCGCCCAGAGCAAGCTCGGCTCGCCCTACGTCTACGGCGCCTCCGGCCCCTCCTCCTTCGACTGCTCGGGCCTGACCTCCTGGGCCTTCGCCCAGGCCGGCGTCTCCATCCCGCGCACCTCGCAGGCCCAGGCCAACGCCGGCACGCGCATCTACAGCCAGTCCGACCTCAAGGTCGGCGACCTGGTCATCTTCTACGGCGACCTGCACCACGTCGGCTTCTACGCGGGCAACGGCCAGATCCTGCACGCCCCGCGCACCGGCACGGTCGTCCGCTACGAGTCGATCAACAACATGCCGTTCCAGTTCGGCGTCCGGATCTGACCACCCCCTCGGGGGACCCCTTCAAGATCAGGACACGGCACCGCCCGTTCGGGCGAATCGCGCCGACCTGAACTGACCCCGCGCCCCGCCCATGACCTGCGTCATAGGCGGGGCGTCACGTTGTGTGCCCACGGCGGTCGTTGGCCGGTGACCCGTCCCGGGGTTACTGTCTGCCGCGTTTCCTGTCCGCCAGTGAGATGGGGTGCGGCTTCTCGTGGGGTCACATCGTCGCCTTGTACCGTCCGGGTTCGACCGGGGCGCCAGCGCAGCGCTCTGCGTCATGTCAGCGGCGGCCGCCGCTCTCGGGGCCGTACCGGCCACCACCGCGGTCGCCGCTCCGGCCGACGACACCCGGGCCGAGGTGGACCGCCTCTACGAGGAGGCGGAGAAGGCCACCGAGGCGTACAACAAGGCCGACGAACGTGCCGACGCGCTGCGCAAGCAGGTCGGCGGGGCGCAGGACCGGATCGCCCGGCAGCAGGAGCGCATCAACACCATGCGGGAGGCGCTCGGTTCGCTGGCCGGCGCCCAGTACCGCTCCGGCGGCCTCGACCCGTCGCTGGCCCTGCTGTTCTCCGACGACCCGGACGACTACCTCGACAAGGCCGCCGCCCTGGACCGGCTCACCGCCCACCAGGCCGGTGAGCTGAAGGACCTCCAGGGCGCCATGCGCGAACTCGCCCAGGAGCGCGCGGAGGCCACCCGCAAGCTCGGCGAGCTGGAGAAGAGCCGCAAGGCCGTCGCCTCCCACAAGCGGACCGTGGAGAGCAAGCTCGCCAGGGCCCGGCAACTGCTCAACTCCCTGCCGTCCACCGAGCGGGACGCCTACGACCGCGCCTCCCGCTCCGGCCGCTCCGACCTGCCCGACCTCGGGAGCGCCGCCCCGTCCTCGGGCCGTGCCGCCGCCGCGGTCGCCGCCGCCCGTTCCGCCGTGGGCAAGCCGTACGTCTGGGGCGCCAACGGGCCCAACGGCTTCGACTGCTCGGGCCTGATGCAGTGGTCGTACGCGCAGGCCGGGGTCTCCCTGCCGCGCACCTCGCAGGGCCAGCGGTACGCCGGCCGGCAGGTGCCGCTCGCCCAGGCGCAACCCGGTGACCTGGTCACCTACCGGGGCGACGCCAGCCATGTCGGGATGTACATGGGCAACGGCCAGGTGGTCCACGCGCCCTATCCCGGCGCGCCCGTGCGCTACGACCCGGTGGGCATGATGCCGGGCGCGACGGTCACCAGGGTCTGACGGGGGTCTGACCTCCGCGGCGCGGCCGCCGTACGATCGCCGCATGGCTGGTCGACGGGGTGCGTCGGGGTGCTCGGTGGTGGCACTGTGTCTGCTGCTCGTCTCGCTGGTGGCGTGCGGCGGCCGGCCCGCGTCGGACGCGGCCACGGACGCGGTGCAGCGGGTGCTCGACCGGCGGGCGGCCGCGGTCGTCGACCGGGACGCGGCGGCCTTCGCCCGGACGGGAGCGGGCTACGACCGGCTGCGCGCGGTGCCCTTCGCCGAGTGGTCCTACCGCGTGACCGGCCTGCGGCGCATCGGGGACACGGCCACCGCCGAGGCCGACCTGCGCTACCGCATCGAGGGCCACGACCGGGCGCCGGTCGTCGTCGGCCGCACCCTGCGGCTCAGCGTGGACGCCGGGGGCGGGTGGTACGTCGACGCCGAGCGGCCCGCGGAGAAGGCCGCCGAGCAGCTGTGGGACCAGGGTGAGGTACTGCTGGCCCGGGGCGAGCGCAGCCTGGTGCTGGGCGTCGGGCAGTCCGCCGAGAAACTGGCCTCCTACGCCGAGCTGGCGGACCGGGCGGTGCCGGAGGTGACGCGGGCCTGGGGCACCGAGTGGCCGCGGCGCACGGTCGTCCTCGTCCCGCAGTCGCTGGAGGGGATGGCGGGACTGCTCGGCTCGCCCGCCTCCTCCTACCGGGGGATCGCCGCCGTCACCACGGGCGAGACGGGTGACCCGGCCCGGGCGCCCGCGGACCGGATCATCGTCAACCCCGTCGCGTACGGCGTCCTCGGCAGCACCGGCAAGCAGGTCGTCCTCACCCACGAGACCACGCATGTCGCCACCCGCGCCCACACCTCCGCCGCCACCCCGCTGTGGCTGTCGGAGGGGTTCGCCGACTGGGTCGGCTATCTCGCCGCCGGGCGCACGCCGCCCCAGGCCGCGCCGGAGCTGTGGCGGGCGGTGAGCCACGGGCGGGTGCCGGCGACGCTGCCCACCGACCAGGACTTCGGGTTCACCGGCAGCGCGGCCGAGCTGGCGCAGGCCTACGAGAGCGGCTGGATGGCCTGCCGGCTCATCGCCGACCGGTGGGGCGAGGAGAAGCTCCGGGAGTTCTACCGGGCCGTCGGAGCCCACGACGAACGGGAGGGCGCGGTCGAGGACGCGCTGGAGCGGGTGCTCGCCACGAACCTTGCCGACTTCACCGAGCAGTGGCGCGCCTACCTGCGGCTTCAGTTCGCCTGATCAAGCAGCTCCACGGCCTCCCTGAACCAGGCCCGCTCCGCCCGCCCGGTCGCCCGCGCCACCCGCAACATCCCCTGCCGAAACAAATCACCGGCCTCCTCCACCCGCACCGGCTCCCCGTCCCGGTAGAAGAAGCTCGCCGGGGTCTCCAGGAAGTCCAGGCGCCGCCGCAGCACCGCGGCCTGCTCCCGGCGGTCCGGCTTGTGCTGGCTTCTTCGGCGGTGCTGGTGATGTTCCGGCGCGTTCCGCGTCAGGAGGGTAGCGAGGTCTCCTTGGCACGGGTGGGCTGAGTCGGGAACGGGGTCGGGGCCGAGTCGGGCACCGTGGAGCGCCACAGTGCGCGGGCGGCGAGGACGGTGGCCAGGACCAGCAGGCCGTTGCGGACGAACAGCAGGGTGATGCCGAGCGGATCGCTCGCGACGACATGACCGAACCAGACCGGGAACTCCAGCACCGTCACCAGGCACGCCACCAGGACCACGCCCACGGGCCGCCCCATCCGGCTGCCGCGGAAGCACAGGCAGACCGCCGCCAGACCGACCAGCCACAGCATGTACTGCGGGCTGATCACCCGGCTGGTGGTGGTGAACATCAGCACCGCGACGAACGCCGCGTCCGCGAGCGTGTGCGGCAGGAACCGGGTGGCCCTCAGCCGCCACAGCAGCAGCCACCCGAAGGCCACGACGGACAGGGCCAGCGCGGCCTTGCTCACCAGCCCCACGTGCGGGCCGAGGAACTCCACCGAGCCGTAGTTCAGCAGCACCTGCCCGTCCCAGCCGAAGTGCCGGGCCACGTGGAAGACCAGCGAGCCGAGCGACTCCACCTCGGTGCCGCGGTCGCGCTGGAAGGTCAGGAAGGCGAACGCGCCCGGCATGGCCATCGCGAACACCCCGGCCAGCACCGCGGCCGTCACCGCCGCCGACACCCACGCCGACCGGCGCCGCGCCGCGACCAGCAGCAGCACCGGCCACACCTTCAGCATCGCGGCCACGGCCGTCAGCGCGCCCATCACACGCGGGCGCCCGGCACCGGCGAGCAGCGCCGCCACCGCCACCGCGGTCACCATCACGTCGTAGCGGGCGTAGACGGTCGGGCCGAGCAGCGGTACGCCCACCGCCCACACCCAGGCGCCGCGCAGGGTTCGCCCGGGGCGCGCGCCGGTGTACAGCAGCAGGCCGAGGACGGCCAGGTCGGCGGTGAAGGCGAGGACGAAGAAGGCGGAGGCGTAGTCCAGGTGGAACAGTAGCCCGGGGGAGAGGATCGCGAGGGCGGCGGCGGGCGGGTACTGCCAGGTCACGTCGTCCTGCGGGAACGTTCCGGCGCGCAGCACCTCGTACCAGCCCTGGTAGATCACCGACACGTCGGTGGTGACGTCCGGGCCGGGGAAGACGTACACCTTGAACACGAAGAGCAGCAGGAACAGCCTGGTCAGGGACCAGACCCCCAGAAGTCCCGCCAGGGACCGCCGTGTGCCGCTCGTCTCCACCTGGTTCCCTGCCGTTCGCATCGCCATGAGGGGAACATGATGTCCCGGGAAGCTGTGCGCGGGCCACAGGCGCGGCCGTGACGCGCTGCGGCCGACGCCTTCGGTAGGGTCGGCGGCGATGCACAAGACGCTGATCGTGACGAACGACTTCCCGCCGCGTCCCGGCGGCATCCAGGCGTTCCTGCACAACATGGCCCTGCGGCTCGACCCGGAGCGACTGGTCGTCTACGCCTCGACCTGGAAGCGCGGCCGGGAGGGCGCCGCGGCCACCGCCGCCTTCGACGCCGAACAGCCCTTCACCGTCGTACGCGACTCCACGACCATGCTGCTGCCGACGCCCCAGGCCACCCGGCGGGCGGTCGGGCTGCTGCGTGAGCACGGGTGCACGTCGGTGTGGTTCGGGGCGGCGGCGCCGCTCGGGCTGATGGCGCCCGCGCTGCGGAAGGCCGGGGCCGAGCGGCTGGTGGCCACCACCCACGGGCACGAGGCCGGATGGGCGCAGCTCCCCGCCTCGCGGCAGCTCCTGCGCCGGATCGGGGACGCCACCGACACGATCACCTACCTCGGCGAGTACACGCGCTCCCGGATCGCCGCCGCCCTCACGCCGGACGCGGCCGCGCGGATGGCGCAACTGCCGCCGGGCGTGGACGAGAAGACCTTCCACCCGGGGTCGGGGGGCGACCAGGTCCGGGCCCGCCTCGGGCTGACCGACCGGCCCGTGGTCGTGTGCGTCTCGCGGCTCGTGCCGCGCAAGGGCCAGGACACGCTGATCCTGGCCATGCCCCGCATCCTGGCCGAGGAGCCCGACGCCGTCCTCCTGATCGTCGGCGGCGGCCCCTACGAGAAGGAACTGCGCCGCCTCGCCCACGACACCCGCGTCGCCGACTCGGTCCGCTTCACCGGCGCGGTCCCCTGGTCCGAACTCCCCGCCCACTACGGCGCCGGCGACGTCTTCGCGATGCCGTGCCGGACGCGGCGCCGGGGCCTGGACGTGGAAGGGCTCGGCATCGTCTACCTGGAGGCTTCGGCGACCGGGCTCCCGGTCGTCGCCGGCGACTCGGGCGGGGCGCCGGACGCGGTCCTCGACGGCGAGACGGGGTGGGTGGTGCGCGGCGGCTCCCCGGAACAGGCGGCCGGCCGGATCACGGCCCTCCTCGGGGACGCTGAACTGCGCCGCAGGATGGGGGAGCGGGGCAGGGCGTGGGTCGAGGAGAGGTGGCGGTGGGACCTGCTGGCGGAACGTTTGAAGACGCTTCTGTAGAAGCGCCCTTCAGGGGCGCGGGGCTGTGTCGATATGCGGCTCCGCCGCGTGGGCGCGACAAGCCACGAAGCACCCGCACCCGCCAACGGCGATTCGTGGTACCCCGGTTGGCGCCTGCGCACCCCCTTCGCGGAACCCAATAATCCGCCCATGCTGCGCAGCATGAACGCAAAACTGATACAACGTCACCTGACGAGACGTCAAATCCTAGGAATGGCCGCCCTCCAGACGGCCGCCACCCTCGGCTTCACCCGCGTAGGTCTCCAGTCCGCCCACGCTGCTGAGCCCGACGCAGTCGAATCCGCCCCCGCCATCGTCGTCGGCTCCGGCTACGGCGCCTCCGTGGCCGCCCTCCGCCTCGGCCAGGCCGGCATCCGCACGATCGTCATCGAGATGGGCCGCCTCTGGAACACCCCCGGCCCGGACGGCAAGATCTTCTGCTCCACCGCCACCCCGGACCACCGCTCCATGTGGTTCCGCACCCGCACCGAGGCCCCGCTCGCCACCTTCCTGTGGCTGGACGTCGTCAACAGGAACATCAGCCCCTACCCCGGCGTCCTGGACCGCGTGCACTTCGCCAACATGTCCGTCTACGTCGGCCGCGGCGTCGGCGGCGGCTCCCTGGTCAACGGCGGCATGGCGGTCACGCCCCCGCGGTCGTACTTCGCCGAGCAGTTCCCGACCGTCGACGCCGACGAGATGTACGGCACCTACTTCCCGCGCGCCCGCTCCATGCTCGGCGTCAACACCGTCGACCCGAGGTGGTTCGAGTCCACGGAGTGGTACCGCTACAGCCGGATCTCCCGCAAGCACGCGGCCAACACCGGCCTGCGGACCACCTTCGTGCCCAACGTCTACGACTTCGGGTACATGCAGCGCGAGGCCGCCGGTACGGCGACGAAGTCGGCGCTCGCCGGAGAGGTGGTCTACGGCAACAACCACGGCAAGCGCACCCTGGACAAGACCTACCTCGCCTCGGCCCTCGGCACCGGGAACGTCACCCTCCACACCCTGGAGCGGGTGACCGCCATCAGCAGGGCCGCCGACGGCAGTTACCTGCTGTCCGCCGAGCGGATCGACCACACCGGAACGGTCGTCCGGACCAAGGAGTACAGCTGCCGCTACCTCTTCCTCGGCGGCGGCAGCCTCGGCACCACCGAACTCCTGCTGCGCGCACGGGAGACGGGCACCCTGCCCGCCCTCGACGGGAGCGTCGGCACCGGCTGGGGCACCAACGGCAACGTGATGCTGGCCCGCGCCAACCACCTGTGGGACACGGTCGGGGCGAACCAGTCGACCATGCCGGTGCTCGGGATCGACGACTGGGCCAACGCCGCCAACCCCGTCTTCGCCGAGATCGCGCCCCTGCCCACGGGCCTGGAGCACTGGGTCAGCCTCTACCTGGCGATCACCAAGAACCCGGAGCGGGCGGCGCTGACGTACGCGAACGGGACGATGCGGCTCGGCTGGACCGCCGCCCAGAGCGCGGTCTCCGTCGCCATGGCCAAGAAGCTGTTCGACCGGATCAACGCGGCGAACGCCACGATCTACCGCTACGACCTGTTCGGCTCGTCCAACAAGGCCTTCGCCGACGACTTCACCTACCACCCGCTGGGCGGCTGCGTGCTGGGGAAGGCGACAGACACGTACGGCCGGGTGAAGGGATACACCAGGCTCTACGTCACCGACGGCTCGCTCGTGCCCGGGTCGATCGGGGTGAACCCGTTCGTGACGATCACCGCGCTCGCCGAACGCACGATGGCGCGGGTCCTCGCCGAGGACACCGCGCCATGAGCGAACCGGCCGGTCACTTCGCGTAGATCGCCTCGATCTCGTCCGCGAAGTCCTTCGCCACCACGTTCCGCTTGAGCTTCAGCGACGGCGTCAGGTGGCCCGACTCCTCCGTGAACTGGGAGGGCAGAATGCGGAACTTCCGCACCGATTCCGCCTTGGACACCGCGGCGTTGCCGTCGTCGATCGCCGACTGGATCGCGGCCAGCAGATCGGCGTCCTCGCGCAGCGACGCCGCGGTGACCCCCGACGGCTTGCCGTGCTCGGCGGCCCAACGGCCCAGGAACTCCTCGTCGATGGTGACCAGCGCGCCCACGAACGGCCGCCCGTCGCCCACCACCATGCACTCCGCGACCAGCGCGTGCGCCCGGATACGGTCCTCGATCACGGCCGGGGCGACGTTCTTGCCGCCCGCGGTGACCAGGATCTCCTTCTTGCGGCCGGTGATCCTGAGATAGCCGTCCTCGTCGAGGGTGCCGATGTCACCGGAGTGGAACCAGCCGTCGGCCAGCGCCTCCGCGGTCGCGCCCGGGTTGTTCCAGTACTCCTTGAAGATGTGCTCGCCGTGCAGCAGCACCTCGCCGTCGTCGGCGATCCGCACCACCGAGCCGGGCAGCGGCTGGCCGACCGTGCCGATCTTCTGCCGGTCCCACGGGTTGAACGCGGTCGGGGCACAGGTCTCGGTCAGACCGTAGCCCTCCAGGACCGTGAAGCCGATGCCGCGGAAGAAGTGCCCCAGGCGCTCGCCCAGCGGGGCGCCGCCGGAGATGGCGTACTCGCCACGGCCGCCGAGGACCGCGCGCAGCTTGCTGTAGACGAGCTTGTCGAACACCTTGTGCTTGATCTTCAGGCCGAGGGACGGGCCCGAGGGGTTGTCCAGCGCCCGGCTGTAGGCGATGGCCGTGTCCGCCGCCTTGTCGAAGATCTTGCCCTTGCCGTCCGCCTGCGCCTTGGCGCGCGCCGAGTTGTAGACCTTCTCGAAGACGCGCGGCACACCGAGGATCAGCGTCGGCCGGAACTCGGCCAGCTCGTCGGTGAGGTTCTTGATGTCCGGCAGACAGCCCAGCTTGATCGGCGCCATCATCGGGGCGATCTGCACCAGCCGGCCGAAGACGTGCGCGAGCGGCAGGAAGAGCAGCACCGAGCACTCGCCCGTACGGAACAGGGGGCGCAGCCGCTCGACGACGTTCCCGCAGTCCGCGAAGAAGTTGCGGTGGGTGAGCACACAGCCCTTGGGCCGCCCGGTCGTGCCGGAGGTGTAGACGATCGTCGCGGGGTCGTCGGCCTTCGCCAGCGAGCTGCGCTCCTCGACCGTCTCGTCGCTGACGCCCTGCCCGAGGCGCCCCAGCTCCTCGATCGCGCCGGCCTCGATCTGCCAGACGTGCTTGAGGGCGGGCAGCGAGTCGCGCACCGACTCCACGGCGGCCGTGTGGTTGTCCAGCTCGACGATGCAGGCGGTCGCGCCCGAGTCGCCGAGGATCCACTGCACCTGCTCCGCCGAGCTGGTCTCGTACACCGGCACGGTGATCGCGCCCGCCGACCAGATCGCGAAGTCCAGCAGGGTCCACTCGTAGCGGGTGCGGGACATCAGGCCCACCCGGTCGCCCGGCTGGATACCGGCCGCGACGAGCCCCTTCGCGGCGGCCCGCACCTCGGCGAGGAAGGCCGTCGCGGTGACGTCCTGCCAGGCGCCGCCGACCTTGCGGGCGATGACGGCGACATCGGGATGCTGCGCGGCGTTTCGGCGGACGATGTCGGTCAGGTTTCCGTCCGCGGGGACCTCGTACAAAGCCGGAAGGCTGAACTCGCGCAAGACTGCTGCTCCTCATAGGGCGCCGGCGCCACGACGTTGTGTGATGCGACGGTGCGGTCCAAGGCTCGGGCAGGTACTCAGGCATCCGGTGGTTGAAATGCTGAGCACGACTGGACTGCCCGGACGTTACCCGCCGGTATGGCTTCTACGACAGGGGGTCCCGGCGAGATGTTCGCTGCGTCACACGATGGGGACTTCTTCTGATGCTTCCTTGCGCACAGTAGTCGACCCCTTTCATGACTAGCCAGTAACCGCAGGTCCGGCCGCCACTGTTCACGCATGCCGCACGGGCCTACGCTTGATCGCCATGGCATCCACACCAGCCGGCAACGGCAGGACCCGCGTGCACGTGGTCAGCGACGTACACGGAAACGTCCGCGACCTGGCCAGAGCCGGTGACGGCGCGGACGCCCTGATCTGCCTGGGTGACCTGGTCCTCTTCCTCGACTACGCCGACCACTCGCGCGGCATCTTCCCCGACCTCTTCGGCGCGGAGAACGCCGACCGCATCGTCGCGCTGCGCACCGCCCGCCGCTACGAGGAGGCGCGCGAGTTCGGGGCCCGCCTGTGGGCCGGCATCGGCGCGGACCGGGGCGCGGTGATCGAGAAAGCGGTACGCAAACAGTACGCCGAGCTGTTCGCGGCGTTCCCGACACCGACGTACGCCACCTACGGCAATGTCGACATGCCGCCCCTGTGGCCCGAGTACGCCGGACCGGGCACGACGGTGCTGGACGGGGAGCGGGTGGAGATCGGCGGCTGGGTCTTCGGCTTCGTCGGCGGCGGTCTGCGCACACCCATGCGCACCCCGTACGAGATCAGCGACGAGGAGTACGCGGCGAAGATCGAGGCGGTGGGCGAGGTGGACGTGCTGTGCACCCACATCCCGCCGGAGGTGCCGGAACTCGTCTACGACACCGTCGCGCGCCGCTTCGAGCGGGGGAGCCGGGCGCTGCTGGACGCGATCCGCCGGACCCGGCCGCGGTACTCGCTCTTCGGCCACGTCCACCAGCCGCTGGCCCGGCGGATGCGGGTCGGGGCGACGGAGTGCGTGAACGTGGGGCACTTCGCGGGCACCGGGAAGCCGTGGGCGCTGGAGTGGTGACCGTCCGTGGACGGGCGGTGAAGTCGGCCGGTCGGGTGCGCGGTAGCCTTCACGCTGCACACACGTGCGCACGGACGACCCAACCGGCCCGCATCTGGAGGAGCCACGGCGATGGCGGAACACACCAGTTCGAGCATCACGATCGAGGCGGCACCCACTGATGTCATGGCGGTGATCGCCGACTTCGCCCGCTACCCGGACTGGACCGGCGAGGTGAAGGAGGCGGAGGTCCTGGCGACGGACGCCCAGGGGCGCGCCGAGCAGGTACGGCTCGTGATGGACGCGGGTGCCATCAAGGACGACCAGGTCCTGGGCTACACCTGGACCGGCGACCACGAGGTCTCCTGGACCCTGGTGAAGTCCCAGATGCTCCGGTCCCTCGACGGCTCCTACATCCTCAAGCCGGCCGGCGCCGGCTCCACCGAGGTCACCTACCAGCTCACCGTCGACGTCAAGATCCCCATGCTCGGCATGATCAAGCGCAAGGCGGAGAAGGTCATCATCGACCGCGCCCTGGCCGGCCTGAAGAAGCGGGTGGAATCGGGCGCGGCCAAGTAGCACGCGGGCGTCGGGGGCCTCTGGCGCCATCCTGCGGGCAGTCGTGCCGCTGGGGCGGCACGGGTGGGCGCAGGCGGCACCCCGTAAGCGCCGGGCCGCGCGACCCACCCCCCACGCCCCCCTCGCGCACCGATGCAACAGGGCTGAACGCAGACGTCCGTTACCGTTCACCCTCATGCGCACCATCCTGATCACGGGCCCCGGCGGCGGCGGCCGCACGGCCGTCGCCGCAGCCACCGCCCTCGCCGCCGCGCGCACCGGACGCCGCACCCTGGTGCTCAGCGCCGACCGCACCGACACCCTCGGCGCCGCCCTGGCCACGGAAACCGGCCCCACCCCGACGGCAGTCACCCCGCACCTCACCGCCTGCCGCCCCGACCCCACCGCCGGCTTCCGCGACGACCTCGCCGCCTTCCAGGAACGCGCGACCTCCGCCCTCGAACTCCTCGGCGCCTCCCGCCTGGACCCCGAGGAGCTCACCCCCCTGCCCGGCGCCGAGGAACTCACCCTCCTGCGCGCCCTGCGCGACGCCGCCCTCTCCGAGCGGCACGACCTGCTCGTCGTAGACCTCCCGGCCACCCCGCAGGCCCTCGCCCTCCTCGCCCTCCCGGAGGAGCTGCGCCGCTACCTGCGCCGACTGCTCCCGCCCGAGCGACAGGCCGCCCGCGCCCTGCGCCCCGTCCTCGGCCGGCTCGCCGGCGTCCCCATGCCCGCCGAGTGGCTCTACGAGACCGCAGCCCGCTGGGACGTCGAGCTCGCCGCCGTGGAGGCCGTCGTCGCCGACCGCGACACCGCCGTACGCCTGGTCGCTGAACCCGGCCCGGCCGGCGACGACGCCGTACGCACCGCGACCCTCGCCCTCGCCCTGCGCGGCCTGCGCCCCGACATGCTGGTCGCCAACCGCGTCGTACCGGAGGCATGGTCCCCCGGCCTCGTCGCCCAGCAGCGCAAGATCCTGGAGGAGTGGGGGGAGACGTACGACGTACGGACCGTCGCGCACCTCGGCCACGACCCCCGCGGCGCCGACGACCTCGCCGCGCTCGCCGTCCCGGACGCGGGCGAGGCGCCCTCCGCCGTCGAGTGGCCCGTCGTCGACCGCCTCACCGAGGACGGCGTGCTGGTGTGGCACATCCCCCTGCCCGGCGCGATACGCGACGAACTCGACCTCGTCCGCCGCGGCGACGAACTCGTCCTCACGGCCGGCCCCTTCCGAAGGATCGTGCCCCTGCCGTCCGCCCTGCGCCGGTGCACCGTCGACGGCGCGGCGCTGCGCGAGGGGGAACTGCGCATCCGGTTCGCACCCGACCCGGAGCTGTGGCCGACGACCCGGTGAACCGGCTACGCCCGTTCGGGTAACGTCGTAGGGACGAACCGTAGTCAGGAGTCCGTCATGAGCGAAGAGCTCCCCCCGTCCGACGCCACCGACACGGAGGCGCTCGACGAGGTGCGGGCGACCGACGCCGACGCGTGGGCGACGGCGTGCGCCGAGGACCTGGAGGCCGAGAAGGCCCGCCGCCGCGCCGCGTACGGCCCGCCCCCGGGCTCGGCCGCCGAGGAACTGCGCAAGCTCGCCGACGCCGTCGCCGACAAACTGTCCTCCCTGCAGTCCCCGCTGCTCGGCGCGGTCGCCGGACCCGCCGCCCAGCAGGTGGTCAGGCAGGTCGTGCAGCAGGCGAAGGCGGCCGTCGAACCCGTGATCGAGCGAAACCCGGACGTCTTCGACCACCTGGCGGCCGCGGGCAACGAACTGCTCGCCGCCTACCGCTCCGCCGTCCAGGCCCAGGAACACCGCTGGACGACCCGCGACGACCACGACCTGGAAGAGCGCCGGGACCGGGGCGACGACGCGGGCCCCGGCGAACGCATCGACTTGGACTGAAGTCTGCTCGGGTACGGTTGGCCGTAGCGGGGCTCGACCGAAACTGAGGGATTCATGGGACTCACCATCGGCGTCGACATCGGCGGCACGAAGATCGCGGCCGGCGTGGTCGATGAGGAAGGCAACATCCTCTCGACCCACAAGGTGCCGACCCCGGGTACGCCCGAGGGCATCGTGGACGCCATCGCCTCCGCCGTCGAGGGCGCGAGCACCGGTCACGAGATCGTCGGCGTGGGCATCGGAGCGGCCGGTTACGTCAACCGGCAGCGCTCCACCGTCTACTTCGCGCCGAACATCGACTGGCGTCAGGAGCCGCTGAAGGAGAAGGTCGAGGCCCGCGTGGGCCTCCCGGTCGTCGTCGAGAACGACGCCAACGCCGCGGCCTGGGGCGAATACAAGTTCGGCGGCGGCAAGGGCCACCGCAACGTCATCTGCATCACGCTCGGCACCGGCCTCGGCGGCGGCATCATCATCGGCAACAAGCTGCGCCGCGGCCACTTCGGCGTCGCCGCCGAGTTCGGCCACATCCGCATGGTCCCCGACGGCCTGCTGTGCGGCTGCGGCTCGCAGGGCTGCTGGGAGCAGTACGCCTCGGGGCGCGCGCTGGTGAGGTACGCCAAGCAGCGCGCCAACGCCACCCCCGAGAACGCCGAGGTCCTGCTCGGCCTGGGCGACGGCACCCCCGACGGCATCGAGGGCAAGCACATCTCCATGGCCGCCCGGCAGGGCGACCCGGTCGCCGTCGACTCCTACCGCGAGCTGGCCCGCTGGGCGGGCGCCGGCCTCGCCGACCTCGCCTCGCTCTTCGACCCCTCCGCGTTCATCGTCGGCGGCGGGCTCTCCGACGAGGGCGAGCTGGTTCTCGACCCGATCCGCAAGTCGTACAAGCGCTGGCTGGTGGGCGGCAACTGGCGCCCGGTCGCCGACGTGATCGCGGCCCAGCTCGGCAACAAAGCGGGCATGGTCGGGGCGGCCGACCTGGCCCGGGAGCCCGACCCGATCATGTAGGACACGTCATCGAGGAGGGGCGCGAGGGTGTACTGCACCTGGCGCCCCTCGTCGTTGCGCGTAAATTGATCGACATGGCGTCTGACGGTTCGGCCCTCGTCCGGGTCCTGAGCTACAACATCCGCTCGATGCGCGACGACACCCACGCCCTGGCCAGGGTGATCGGCGCGTGCGCCCCCGACCTGGTCCTGGTCCAGGAGGCCCCCCGGTTCTTCCGCTGGCGCAAGAAGCTGGCCCGCCTGGCCCGCGCGTCGGGCCTCGTGATCCTCGCGGGCGGTGCCACGGCCGCGGGCCCGGCGATCCTCTGCTCGCTCAGAGCCACCGTGGAGCGCACGGAGGACGTCCTCCTCCCGCTCGTCCCCGGCCACCACCGCCGCGGCTTCTCCACCGCCGTGGTCCGTTTCGGCGGCGCCCGCCTGGGCGTACTGAGCTGCCACCTCAGCCTCCACAAGGACGAGCGCTACGACCAGGGCGGCATGCTCCTGGACCGGCTGGCCGGGATGGGCGTGGAGCACGCCGTTGCCGGCGGCGACCTCAACGAGCGCCCCGGCGGCCGCACCTTCACCCGCCTCGCCGAGAACCTCCAGGACTGCTGGGCCACCGCCCCCTCCGGCGGCGAGTACACCTCGACCCCCGCCGACCCCCACCAGCGCATCGACGCGATCTTCGCCACCAAGGGCATCGAGGTACTCGGCTGCGGGGTGCCCCTCGGCCTCCCCGGCATCACCGACACAGACCTGAGAACAGCCACGGACCACCTCCCGGTCCTGGCCACCCTCCGGATCCCGGCGCACTAGGCGGCGCTGCGGGGGGCGCTGCGGGGGGGGGGGGGGGGGGGGGGGGGGCCACGGCTCCACCGACCGGCCGCC